>CAVYPG010000008.1:0-294458 GCA_963770335.1 uncultured Alphaproteobacteria bacterium | reverse complement strand
GCGAGACGGATCCGGCCAAGCGCACGCAGATATATCTGGCGATGCAGCAGCAGATCCATGCCGACGCGCCGTATCTCTGGCTCTACTGGTCGCCGGCGCGTACCGCGATCGCCAAGAACGTTCATGGGTTCTCGGTCCTGCCGACCGGCAACTACTGGGTCGAGAATGTGTGGAAGTCTTCGTGATCGCCGGCGCTGATCCGACAGGTCGTCGCAGCCGAAGCTGACAGCATGCGCAGTCGGCTGAAGGCAGGCGTCGGGGCGCCGCCAGGGCAGCCCCGTCGGGGGTAGTCATGGGCGCGTTCCTGCTGCGACGGATTGCGCTTCTGGTGCCGGTCGTCATCGGCATCACGCTGGCGGTCTTTTTCCTGATCCGGCTCATCCCCGGCGATCCGGCCCGCACATTGCTGGGCATTCACGCCACGCCCGAGCTCATCGCCCAGGTTCGCCACACGCTCGGCCTCGACCGGTCCGTGGGCATCCAGTACCTGATCTTCATGAAGGCCCTGGTCCAGGGCGATCTGGGCCATTCGTATTTCTTCAGCTCACCGGTCTCCAGCCTGGTGCTGGCCCGCCTGCCGCCGACCTTGTTCCTGCTGGCCTATGCGACCGCGCTCACGGTCCTGATCGCCTTTCCCGCGGCCATCCTGGCGGCGCTCAGGCCAAACTCGATTTGGGACCAGGCGGTGCGCATCGCCTCGATCTTCGGCATCGGCCTGCCGGGATACTGGCTGGGCGTGGTGCTGGTCTATGCCTTCGCCATCGCGTTCCCGATACTGCCGGTGGCGGGATATGGCGAGAACCTCGGCGAGCATTTCACCTTCCTGCTGCTGCCGGCACTGACCATTGCCGTCAGCCTGGTGCCGCTCGTGCTGCGGGCCTTGCGGGCCAGCGTCATGGAGACCCTGCGGGCGGGCTATGTGGATACCGCGCGGGCCAAGGGTCTGGCGCCTCGCCTGGTGCTGCGCCGCCACGTCGTGCGCAATGCCCTGATGCCGGCCATCACGGTGCTGGCGCTCAATATCGGCTATCTCATCGGCGGCACGGTGATCATCGAGAACGTCTTTGCCATCCCCGGGCTCGGCAGCCTGATGATCATTTCCATCGGCACGCGCGACTATCCCACGATCCAGGCCATCACTCTTGTCTTCGCCGTTCTCGTGGTCTTGATCAATCTTGCAACCGACCTGGTCTATGCCGCCCTCGATCCTCGCCTCAGGGCGGAAATCCGATGACGGCGGCGACGATTCCCTCCGGCAGACGGCCGAGGCGCCGGTTTTTCCGCCGCCGCCCGCCGCGCACACTTCTGATCGGCGGCTCGATGATCGTTTTCTGGGTCGCCCTTGCCATCTTCGGCCCTCTGATCTGGAACGCAGATCCGACGGCACTCCATCTCGACGCCTCGCTTCTGCCGCCCAGCCTCGACCATCCGTTCGGGACCGACAATCTCGGACGCGACGTGCTGCTGCGCATCATCCATGGTGCTGCCATCGACCTGCAGATCGGCTTGTTCACGGTGCTGCCGGCTCTCACCATCGGCAGCATCGTGGGCGGGCTCGCCGGCTATTACGGCTCGCTGGCCGATCTTGCCGTGATGCGGCTGGTCGATATCGTCGTCGCGTTTCCCTTCTTCGTCCTGGTGATCGCGATCATTGCCGTGCTGGGGCCCGGCCTCATCAACATGTACATCGCGGTCGGCCTGGTGGGCTGGGTCAGCTATGCCCGCGTCGTGCGCGCCGAGATGATGGTTGCCAAGCAGATGGACTACACCCGCGCCGCCCGTGTGCTTGGATTTTCCGATGCCCGGATCCTGATCCGCCATCTGTTGCCGAATGTGATCGTGCAGGCACTCATCTATTCGACCTCGGATTTCATCCTGGGGATCCTGCTGGGCAGCTCGCTTGGCTTCCTTGGCCTGGGCGCACAGCCGCCAACCCCCGAATGGGGCGTCATGATCGCCGAGGGTTACAGCTTCCTGGCCCGCGCGCCCTGGATCAGCGCGCTGCCCGGCCTGGTGATCGTGGCACTCGCCGCCGCCTTCAGCCTGTTCGGCGACGGCCTGGCCGACTACTTGCGCCCAGAAATCGACAACTGATCCCGATATCGACAATGAGCGTGGCAGGACAACAAACGAAGGAAGGCGAGGCGAGGGCACAGGGTGGTGCTGCAGCCGGCGTGCTCAGCGTGCGCGACCTCTCGGTCTCCTACCGCCGGGGCGGGCGGACCCTTGGCGTCGTCAACGGCGTCTCCTTCGACGTGCAGCCCGGAGAAATCTTCGGCCTGGTGGGTGAATCAGGATCGGGCAAGAGCACCGTGATCCGTTCGCTGATCAAGCTTCTTCCCGCCAACGCGGTGATCGAGGGCGGCGAGGTGACGTTCGCCGGCCGCTCGCTGCTGGCCTTGCGCGAACGGGAGATGCAGGCAATCCGTGGCCGCGACATCGGCATGGTCTTCCAGGACCCGCTCAACTCGCTCAATCCCGTCATGACCGCGGGCGAGCAGATCGGCGAAACGCTGAGGGGAGCCGACGACTCCGGCCGGTCCCGCCGCGACAGGGTTCTGGCCGCCATGAGGCTGGTCCACATCCCCGAGCCCGACCGCCTCTACAATGCCTATCCTCACGAACTCTCCGGCGGCCTGCGCCAGCGCGTGGCGATTGCCATCGCCCTGGTCGCCTCGCCCAAGCTGTTGCTGGCCGACGAGCCGACGACGGCGCTCGACGTAACCATCCAGGACCAGATCCTGAAACTCCTCATTGAATTGCGGGGCCGGCTGGGCACCAGCGTGATCCTGGTGACTCACGATCTGGGGATCGTCGCCCAGACCTGTCAGAGGGTCGCGGTGCTCTATGCCGGCCGCATCGTCGAAAGCGGCCCGGTCGAGCGCATCTTCGCACAGCCTGCGCATCCCTATACGGCGGGCCTGCTGCAATCGATTCCGCGTGGGCCCGCCAGCGAAGGACGGTTGAAGGGTATCGGCGGCACGCCGCCCAGCCTGGACAGCATCCCGGCCGGCTGCCCCTTCCATCCGCGCTGCCGCTTCGCGATTGCAGCATGCAAGGAGAGCCGCCCGCCCCTTGTTCCCCATGAGGGAAACCATCTCAGCGCCTGCATCAGGCACGGCGAGTTGGCGGAGCTTCTTCGTGGCTAGCCCGATCCTGCAGCTCGATCATGTGATCAAGCGCTATCCGCTCGCCCGCAGTTTTGCGGCACTTCTCGCCATGAAACCGCGCCCGGTGCTGAAGGCGGTGAGCGACGTCTCCTTCGCCATCGAGGCGGGTGAGACGTTTGGCCTCGTGGGTGAATCGGGCTGCGGCAAGAGTACGCTGGGGCGGCTGATCGTCGGCCTCGGCGCGCCGGATGGGGGCCGCGTCAGCTTCCAGGGCCATGACATTCATCTCGGCAGCCGGCGCGAGCGGCGTTCCCTGCACCGGCAGATTCAAATGGTTTTCCAGGATCCCTATGCCTCGCTCAATCCGCGCATGACCATCGGTCAGGCGCTCGCCGAGCCTCTGCGCGTTCATGGCATTGTGGAGTCTTCGAAGATCGCGGGCGAGGTGGATCGCCTGCTGGCCCAGGTCGGGCTGTCCGCGGACTATGCCAACCGCTATCCCTTCGAACTCTCGGGTGGCCAGCGCCAGCGGGTCGCCATTGCCCGGGCATTGTCGGTCAGGCCCGCCGTGCTGGTGGCCGATGAAGCCGTCTCCGGACTCGACGTCTCCATCCAGGCCCAGGTTCTGAATTTACTGGTTGAGCTTCGCGATGGGCTTGGCCTGACCATGGTCTTCATCTCCCACGATCTGGGGGTGGTCGAATATCTCAGCAATCGCATCGCGGTCATGTATCTCGGCCGGATCGTGGAACTCGGCCCCGCTTCCGCCGTCTTTCGGCGCGCGGGGCACCCCTACACCCAGGCGCTGATCCGGGCGATTCCCGCCCCCGACCCGACAAAGAAATCGGGCGGTGCTGCGGTGAGCGGCGATCTGCCGAGCGCGGTCAACCCGCCCTCGGGCTGCGTGTTCCGGACCCGCTGCCCAAAGGTCCAGGCGATCTGCACGACCCTGCCGCCAATCGTTCCGCTGGGCGAAGGGCATTGGGCAGCCTGTCATTTTGCCGGAAATTCCGACCAATCGCGCCCAAGCGCAGCCGCAAGCGCATAACACGTAAGAGGTTTCTCGATGAAGATCTACATCAGCGCCGATATCGAAGGCATCGCCGGAATTTCCCATTGGGACGAAGCGAGAAAGGCCCATGCGACATATCCGGAGTTCCGCGCCGAGATGACGGAGGAGGTGGTGGCGGCATGCGATGGCGCGATCGGTGCCGGCGCCAAGGAGATCATGATCAAGGACGCCCATGATACGGGGCGCAACATCATCGGCAGCAAGCTCCCCGACTGTGCAAAGCTGATACGGGCATGGAGCGGCCATCCGCTCGCCATGGTCCAGGAGATCGACAAGACCTTCGATGCGCTGGTCTTGATCGGCTACCACTCGAAGGCCGGAACCCAGGACAATCCGCTCGCCCATACGCTGACGCTCGATATCGCCGGTCTGCGGCTGAATGGCGAGCTCTGCTCGGAATTCCGCCTGCACAGTTATGCCGCGGCCCTCTACGGCGTACCCGTTGTCTTCCTCTCCGGCGACAAGGGGATCTGTGCCGAAGCGGCGGCGCTGATTCCGGCGATGAAGCCGGTGGCGGTCAGCGAGGGGCGCGGCCCCTCGACTATCAGCATTGCCCCGGCGCTGGCGCAGCGCCTGATCCGCGATGGTGTTGCGGCTTCATTGAAAGGCGATCTCTCGCGCTACAAGATCAAGCTTCCGGAGAGCTTTGTGCTCGAGATCACCTTCACCAACCCCGTCGATGCCTATCGCGCGGCCTGGTATCCGGGCGCGCGACAGAGCGGGCCGCAGACCGTGCATTTCGAGAGCAAAGACTATTTCGAAGTACTGCGCGCTATCCGCTTTATCATGTGATGATCGGGACTATCCTTTTAAGGGGGCTGCCATGAAGCGGGCATTATTTGTTGCCGTCTGTGCCTCGTTGATCGCTGTCAATGTTCCTGCAGGCGCGCAGTCGCAGCTCATCGTCGACGCATCGCATTCCGGCGGCTCTGGCACTGGAGGCCGTGGGCCAGGCGGTCGCGACATGTGCCCAGAGAGGTTTTTTCGAAACAGCCGTGCTGGTGGATGCCGATGGCGTGCGCCAGGCATTGCTGCGCGGCGATGGCTCGGGCCCCCATTCCCTCGATAGCGCCTTCAGCAAGGCCTATACCAGCGCCACGATGCGCACGAACACCGAAGCGGTGGTCGAGCGCGCCAAGACCGATCCCGTCGTCATCAACATCCTCGCGCAAGCTGCCCAACATGCTGCTCGATGGCGGCGGCGTGGTCATCCGCATGAAGGGCGAAGTGATTGGCGCCATCGCGGCTTCGGGTGCGCCGGACGGCAAGATCGACGAGGCCTGCGCGCAGGCAGGGCTCGACAGGATCATGGACCGGTTGCAGTAACCCTTGCCGCCTATCCCCAGAAGATGAAGTAGCCGGCAAGGCAGGAGGCAATGCCGCCTGCCAGCGCCAGATAGGGCAGCATGCCGGCGCGCGTCGGGCCCCAGCTCGCTCTGGCCTGGGCGCAGCAGGTCCTGATACATCGATCTTCGGGAACACGCCCTTGTCGACGACGTAGTGCCGGATAGGCGAAGACCGGAATGATCATCGCGGCGGACACGAAGCCGGCGATGAAGGTGCCCTTGCCCCAGACATTGGCGCCGGCGCCGAGCAGGAAGGCGTTCACATAGGCAAGGATGGTCCCGAGGATGAGCAGCCAGGTCGGGCAGCGCCAGGGCCGCTTGACGTCCGGATTGTCGATCCGGTGGATCCAGCCGGCATTGAGATTGAGGAAGTTGAAAATCAGGTAATTGCAGTTCGACACGGCAAGGACGAACAGGTAGTTCGACATCGACAGCAGGATCAGGTTGAAGACGAAGTCGGTCCACATGGCCCGTGTCGGCGCGCCGTGGACATTCACGAAGCTGAGATACTTCGGCAGCCAGCCATCACGCCCGCCCTGGTTGAGTGTGCGCGATGATCCCGCCATCGCCGTGATGATCGACATGATCAGGCTGAAGAACAGCAGGATCACGAGGATCTTGGTGATCGTGGGGCCTGCATTCAGCATGCTCGCCAGCGCCAGGCCCATGCCCGACCCGTCGGCGATGCCGGGATCCAGCATCTTCTGCGTCCCCAATACGCCCTGGAAGACGACCGGGATGACGACATAGGCGACGATACAGATCAGGCCCGGAGACGATGATCGCCCGCGGCATGTCGCGGCCCGGGTTCTTGAACTCGCTCATGTAGCAGACGGTGGTCTCGAAGGCGTAGGCCGACCAGGCAGCGATGAAGAGTCCGCCGAGGAAAAGCACCCAGCCACCCTTGTCCCAGACGCCGGGCACGACCTGGCCGTTATTGGTGGCGAGCGGCGTGAACGGTTCGAAATTCTCCGCATGCACGCTGCCCTGCAGCAGCGGGATGACGCAGACGACGAAGAGCGGGATCAGCGAGGCGATCGTCAGCATGGTCGAGATCTGCGCGGTGCGCAGGATGCCGCGATGCTGGATGGCGAAGACGGCCAACATGATCGCCGCACCCAGCAGGAAGGTCGCGTTGATCCGCAGCGTGAGCCCATCGGAAATGAAGCCGAGATCGAGCAGCGGTCCACTGCCAGGACGTGATGGCCGAGCCGGAGTCGAAAAAGATCGAGAGCAGGTATCCGGCACCCAGCCCGGCGCCGATCGCCAGCACCGGGGTCCAGGCGAGCCAGTTCGCCCAGAGCGACAGCGGCGCCAGGATGCGGCTGTAGCGGATCCAGGCCGTGGCGCCATGAACGGCGGTGCCGCCGGTCTTGGAGGGATGCAGGCCCGCGATCTCGGCATAGATGAAGGATTGGGCAAAGCCGAACAGCACCGAGATCGTCCAGACCAGCCAGGCAGGCGAGCCCACGGTGGCGGAGATGCCGCCCATCGAGAACAGGACGAGAGCGGGAACGCCGGCGGCGATGAACACCACCTGCTTCCAATCGACATCCCGCATCATGTGCTGGTCGGAACCGGCCGTCGTGGTCGTCATTGCGTCCCCCTATTGCTCAACAGTTTGCGAGTCCTGTTCGAGAGCGATGAATATTGTAATGGTGTTTCGCGGGCTGCGAGCTACCCCGGAAGAGGCAGCATGACGGCCAGGGCTGCGCAAAAGCAGGCAAGGAAGTGACAAATTGTCGTAACCACTTGTCCGTTCGCCTCAGCTGCGGCGGAGAATCCCCTCGCTCTGCAGATAGTCCATGATCGCCTTGGCGGCTTCGTCCGCCGGTGGATCGACCATCAATTTGCCGCGGCCGGCCTGCATTTCCGTCGCCGCGCGCAGGCGCTCCGCAGCGTTGCCGCCGCTCATCACCTTCAGCCGGCGCGGCCGCGGCCGTGCCGCAACCTCGCGCGCCGCGATGGTGGCCGGCGGTCCCGCCGGCATATCGATCACGTCGATAACGCCGCGCCGCGCCTTCGCATAGGCGCTTTGGCGTGGGGCAGGTGCCGCGCGATCGATTGTGACGATGGCCGGCAAATTGGCGCGCAATTGCCGGCGCCGGCCGCGCGGCAAGTGCCTGCAGTACATCAAGCAGGCCGCCATTGACCGCAATGCCGGCGATTGCCGGCAGCAGCGGCAGGTCCAATTGCCGTGCAAGCAGGTAAGGCAGCATGCCGCTGCCCGGCCCTTGTTCTGCCGCTGATCCGGTGAGAATGAGGGAAGGTCTGATCAGGGCCAGATGCCGGGCGAGCGCCGGCACCACATCGCATCCCGCCGGCTGGCGCAGGACGCTGAGCGTCGCCAGTCCCATGCCCAGATAGTCGCGCAATGCCGGCTCGTCGGGATCGCCGGCATGGATCGCATGGATCCGCCCGCCCAGGTTCAGCGCCAGTTCCAGAGCCCGGGCGTCGTTTTCCGCGCGGCGGCTGCGGCCCGAGGCCGGATGTCGGCCGATCGAAAGAAGAACTGCAATATCAAGGCTCATGGCGGCGATCTTTGACAAGTCTGGCGAGCGCCGGCATCACCGCTTGCGCATCGGCGATGATGGCGAGGTCGGCGCGCTTCACCATCTCGGCATGGAGGTCGGTGTTCACCGCCAGCACCCGCTCGCAGCGCAGGATCCCCTGCAGATGCTGCGGCGCGCCGGCGATGCCGAAGGCGAGGTAGCAGCGCGGCTCGACCAGGCTGCCCGAGGCACCCACCTGGCGCTCGCGCGGTAGAAGGCCCGTATCGCAAACAACACGGCTGCCGCCTTCCGCAGCACCCAGGGCCGCGGCGACCGCGTGGAAGGCGGGCCAGTCAGTGACGCCATTGCCGGCGCTGACGATGAAATCGGCCTCGGTCAGGGGCACCGCATTGGGGTCGGTGGCGGCGATGCCGCGATCCTCGATCATTGCGGTGATGGAGAAGGCGGGTGTGGGCAGCGCTCTCGCCTCGCGCCGGACCTCGGCGGGCGGATCGGCCGTCTCGGCCGCGACGAACAACAGGCGCGGCGGCGGCTGCAGATAATCGCTGCGCCCGCCATTGCCGCGGCTTGCCGCTTCGCTCGGTCGAAAGACGCATGACATGCGGCGCCGGTATCTCGCCCAACGCTGCGGCGACGCGCCGCCCGACATCGCCGCCGCCGGTGGCGGTTTCGCAGAACAGAATGTGACGGGGCTGCAGCGCCTCGATGCAGGCCAGCACCAGGGCTGCCCTGGCTTCCGGCGCGTAGCCGGACATGTCAGCCGCAATCGCTCGATCGGCGCCGGCGGTTGCGATGTCTTCCCTGCTGATGCCTGGCATCAGCACCGCGACAGCCCCTTTCGCTGCATCGGCGAGCATCCGCGCCGCGCCCAGCAGGTCGCGGTCGTGGCTGCTGAGGCGGCCCATCCTCGAAATCCGGCACGGCGAGGATCAGGCAGGCGGGATCGTCGATGACGATTGTCGAGACGGCCGGTTTCGCCGCCGGTTGATCCGGGGCCGCGGCCGGCTTCGCCGGCGCTCGTCCCGCGCGGGGATCGCGGCGGATACGGCCGGTTGGCGGAGCTTGCTTCCGCGGCGGTTGCAGGCGGTAATCGTTCGGCGCGCGGATCGCGGCGCAAGCGTGTGCCAGGCTGCGGAGTAACCCGCCGCCGTTCGATGCGTGGGCGCGTGTCACTCACAGCGCCGCCTCCAGCAGTTCGGCGATATCGGCCACCACCGGCCGCGGGCCGATGACGCCTTCCAGCATGACCGCGCAATTGGGACAGGCGACCGCCAGCGTCGCAGCACCGGTTTCTCTTGCATGCTCCATGCGGATATCGGGAATGCGCCGCTTGCCGGCGATGTCGCTGAGCGGTGCACCGCCACCGCCCCCGCAGCAGGACGAGCGCGGGCCGGAGCGCTCCATCTCGCGCCGCTCGATGCCGAGGCGATCGAGCAGGCGGCGCGGCGCGTCGATACTCGCCATTGTAGCGGCCGAGATAACAGGGATCGTGATAGGTGATGCTGCCGCCAAGCGTCTTCGCCGGCTCGATCCGGCCGTCGGCCAGAAGCTGCGACAGCAACGTGCTGTGATGGACGACCTGATAGCGCCCGCCGAAGGCCGGATATTCGTTCTTCAGGCAATGCAGCACATGGGGATCGGCGGTCACGATGCGCGCGAAGCGGTATTTCGCCAGGGTGGCGATGTTGCGTTTGGCAAGATCCTGAAAGGTTGCTTCATCGCCCAGCCGCCGCGCGAGATCGCCGCAATCGAGTTCCTCTGCGCCCAGCACGGCAAAATCGATTCCGCCCTGGCGCAGCAGTCGCACCAGCGAGCGCAAGGTGCGCTGGTTGCGCAGATCGAAGGCGCCGTCGCCCAGCCAGAGCAGCACATCGGTGCTCGTCACCTTCGAGAGGATCGGAAGATCGAGATCGCTCGCCCAATCGAGGCGGGTCGCCAGATCGCGCCCGCCGGGATTGTCGGCGGCCTTGAGTTCGCCCAGAGCCGCGGCCGCCTTGCCTGCCGTGGCGCCATCCTCCAGCGTCTGGTAGCGGCGCAGATCGACGATCGCATCCACATGCTCGATCATCATCGGGCATTCGCGCACGCAGGCGCGGCAGGTGGTGCAGGCCCAGATCGTGTCGCTATGCACGCTGCCGCGACCGCCTTTGCCCAAGCGGATGATCGGCCCGCCACTCTCCGCCTGCGCGGCGGGTGGGGCGAGCCGCTATAGGGTTCGGCCGCGAAACCCGGCATGGCGGCGACGAAATCCTGGATCAGCGCCTTGGGGTTCAGTGGCTGGCCCGCGGCGAAGGCTGGACAAGCGGCTTCGCAGCGGCCGCACTGGATGCAGGCGTCGAAGGAGGCGAGGCGGTTCCAGGTGAAGTCGCCGATCGCGGCGACGCCCAGACGCTCGCTCTCCAGATCCAGCGGATGCAGATCGGCAACGGCGACCGCCGCACCGAACCGCGCGGGACGCGGATGGGCGATCAGGTTCACGGTGCCGGCCAGGATATGCTTCAGCGGTCCCCAGGCGAGCTGGGTCGCCAGCAGCGCCAGTGCCACGGCGGTCAGCATCTGGCCCGGCGCCTCGCCACCCACCCATCCGACCTCGCCGAAGCCGATGATGGCGGCGGCGAAGCCAAAGAACAGGAACAGCGCCGGCAGCAGCTGAAACCGGCCGCCGGAAAATCGGGCCGCGCGATGCGGCCAGCGCCGGCGCGCGACGAGGAAGCTGCCGCCGATCATGGCGACCAGGCTGACGAGCAGCAGCGCGCCCGGTACCGCGCCGCGCCAGCCGAGCCAGCCCATCAACACCAGCATGAGCAGGCTGGCGACCAGCCCGCCCGCCGTCATGGCATGCATCAGCCCGGCATGGCGCTCGCGCGAGACCGCGTCATGGACGTCATGGAGATATGCGCTGGGGCAGATGCCGGATGCCGGCAATCCAGTCGATCGTGACGGGACGGCCCACCGACCAGCGCCTGATCTGAAGCAGAACCGCGGCCAGCAGGATAAGCAGGGCAAGCAGCAGGCCGAGGGCGAGGATGGTCATGGCCGGCTATCTTTGCCGCCGGCCTTGCGGCGAAGCAAGCTGCCGTTAGCTCGCGGCCCGCTGCGGTTTCAGCAACACGTCGAATTGCGGGTTCATCTCGTCGAAGATCGGCAGCGCCGCGGCGCCAAGCGCCGAAGTCTCGCGGCCGGCGGCGCCCAGCAGGATACGCGGTGCGCTGCGTTTATGCCGCGCGCCGATAGAGGGCGGCAGGGGCTCCAGCCGCTCGAATAGCAGTTTCAGCACCGGCAGCGGCAGGAACCCGCCCAGCACGATGGCATCGGGATCGAGCATCGATTCCAGGATGTTCACTGCGCGGCGCGTATGGGGCAGGATCGAATCGATCCAGCGGGTGATGCGCCGGTCGCCCTTGGCCAGTAGAGCGCTCAGCATTTCCGGTGCCGCGTGATCGGCATCGGGCACTTTCAGATGTTCATAGGCGGCGCGCAGCGAAAGGTAGCGCTCCAGGCAGCCACGATTGCCGCAGGGGCAGGGCCGCCCTTCGGGTTCGACGATCATATGGCCGATCTCGCCCGCATTATGAGCGCTGCCCTTGAACAGATGGCCGCCAAGGAACAGGCCGGCACCCAGGCCTGTGCCGATGAAGAGATAGACGAAGCTGTCGAGATTGCGCGCCACGCCATGCAGCCGCTCGCCGATGGCAGCGGCCGTCGCATCGTTCTCCACGATCACGGCAAGGCCGGTAAGACGCGAGAGCGTCTCGGCCAGGGGAAAATCCTGCCAGCCGGGAAGGGCGGTAGGCCCAACGGATGTGATTCCTTCCACGCCAAAAGGCCCCGGCATGGCAAGGCCGATGCCGAGCAGGCGCCGCCGGTCGATGCGTGCCGATTTGATCAGCTTGGCGACCTGGCGCTGCATCGCGGGCAGTGCCGCTGCCGGCGCGGGGCGGTCGACGGCAATCAGGCTGCGCGCACGGATGCGGCCCGCGAGATCGACGACGACGCCCAGCAGCTCACGATGATCGAGCTGCAGGCCGATGGAATAGGCGCCGTCGGGATCGATGGAAAGGGGCGTGGCCGGCTGGCCGCGGCCGGCCCTGCGCCGAGCCGACGCCTTGAGGATTCCGGCATCCTCCAGCTCGCCCGCGATGTTGGAGACAGTCTGGGCGCTGAGCGCCGTCATCCGGGCGATCTCGGCGCGCGAGAGGGTGCCATTGATCCGCACCGCCTCGATCACCACGCGGCGGTTATGCGATTTCGCCTGCTCCAGATTGGTGCCGGCGGTGGTCAGAGTAGGGGTGGCGGATCGGGTCATGGGCCTGGGGCAGAATTACGGAGAAAGTATGCACCGGGTAATAAAGCTATCAAATTGATTTAATAATTAAACTGTGATTTGCTCATGGCCGATCCGCTGCGCTCCGGTAGGACCTCGGTGTCCGCCCGGCAAAGACCGGCGGGCGGCAATAACAGAGGGAGGAGTGTGATGAAGCGTTTTCTGACATCGATCGCAGGCGCTGGCCTCGCGGTGCTGGCCGGGGCGGTCGCGCCGGCGCCGGCATCGGCTGCCGACGTAGCGCTGAACGCCCTGTTCATGGACCAGGCGGCCTACAGCGCCAACGACATCCGCGCCATGACGGCGGATTTCGAGAAAGACAATCCGGGCATCAAGGTCAATCTGGAGTTCGTTCCCTATGAGGCGCTGCACGACAAGATCGTCGCCGCCCAGGGCTCCGGCGCTTCGGGCTATGACGTGGTGCTGTTCGACGTGATCTGGCCGGCGGAGTTCGCCACCCACGGCTTCCTGAAGGACGTCACCGACAAGATCGACACCGGTATGAATGGCCAGGTGTTCGACGGCGCCTGGACCACAGTGACCTACGACAACAAGCGCTGGGGCATGCCCTGGATCCTCGATACCAAGTACCTTTTCTATAACAAGGACATGCTGCAGAAGGCGGGCATCGCCAATCCGCCGAAGACATGGGACGAGCTCTCGGCCGATGCCAAGATCATCAAGGACAAGGGCATCGTAAAATTCCCCATCGTCTGGAGCTGGTCGCAGGCCGAAGCGCTGATCTGCGACTACACCACCCTGGTCGATGCCTATAAGGGCAGCTTCTTTGACGGCGACAAGCCGGCCTTTGCCAGCGGCGGGGCGATGGATGCCATCAACTACATGGAACAGACCATGAAGGATGGCCTCACCAATCCGAACTCGAAGGAGTATCTGGAGGAGGATGTGCGCAAGGTCTTCTCCAACGGCGATGCGGCCTTCGCCCTCAACTGGACCTATATGTTCGCCATGGCCAACGATCCGGCGCAAAGCAAGATCGCGGGCAAGGTCGGCATCGTTCCTTCGCCGGGCGTGCAGGGCAAGAGCGACGTGTCGGCGGTGAACGGCTCCATGGGCCTGGGCATCGCCGCCAATAGCGGCCATCCGGACGAGGCGTGGAAATACATCGCCTATATCACCTCGCAGCCGGTGCAGAACAAATACGCCAAGCTCAGCCTGCCGATCTGGAAGTCATCCTATGACGATCCGTCGGTGACCAAGGGCCAGGAGGATCTGATCGCCGCGGCCAAGCAGTCGATCGGCGCCATGTATCCCAGGCCCACCATCGTCGCCTATCAGCAGCTCTCCGCGATCCTGCAGAAGCGGATCCAGGAAGTTCTGCTGGGCAAGTCGACGCCCGATGCCGCCATGAAGCAGGCGGCCGACGACGCCTCGCGTCTGCATTAAACCACTAGCATTTCGCGCCATCACTTCTCCCTCTCCGCCCTTCAGGGCGGAGAGGGCAGGCGTGAGGTGGGTCGTGCCATGAACGAGACCGACAGATCGGTGAGAGCAACCTCATCCTTCGACAGGCTCAGGATGAGGCTTTCACTTTCAGCGTTTGGTACTGTCATCCTCATGGTGAGCTTGTCGAACCATGAGGCCGCGCGGGCGGACTGTATCTGATGCTTCGCACCCGACAGGACCGCCAGGCCTGGGCGCTGCTG
This sequence comes from uncultured Alphaproteobacteria bacterium, assembly GCA_963770335.1. Lineage (GTDB taxonomy): Bacteria > Pseudomonadota > Alphaproteobacteria > Dongiales > Dongiaceae > DASXQK01. The sequence goes on along the minus strand of CAVYPG010000008.1, from coordinate 280,426 downwards.
CTGCCCATGCTGATCATCATGCTGGCGGTGACCGGCTATCCGCTGCTGAGCACCGTGCGGCTCTCCTTCACCGATGCCATCCTCACCGGCCGGGCGACGATGTTTCACTGGGTCGGCTGGGACAATTTCCGCTACGTCTTCACCGATCCCGATTTCGGCGATGCCTTCTGGCGCACGCTCTATTTCGCCATCGTTTCGGTGGCGATCGAGATCGTGCTGGGCGTGCTGGTCGCCTTGCTGCTGAACCGGGAATTCTACGGCCGCTTCCTGGCGCGGGCCATGATCGTGCTGCCCTGGGCGCTGCCCACCATCGTCAACGCCATGCTCTGGCGGCTGATCTACAACCCCGAATTCGGCAGCCTGAACGCGCTGCTCAGCCAGTTCGGCCTGATCGACAACTACCGCTCCTGGCTCGGCGACACGGATTCGGCCATGAACATGGTCATCCTGGCCGATGTCTGGAAGAACTATCCGCTGGTGGCGCTCATCGTGCTGGCGGCCTTGCAGACGATCCCGCGCGATCTCTACCAGGCCGCGGATATCGACGGCGCCGGGCCCTGGACGAAGTTCTGGCGGATCACCTTCCCGCATATCCTGGGCCCGCTGAGCGTGGCGCTGATCCTGCGCATGATCGAGGCCTTCAAGGTCTTCGACATCATCTATGTCATGACCCGCGGCGGCCCGGCGGATTCAACCAAGACCGTCAGCTTCTTCGTCTATCAGGAATCCTTCAGCTATCTGCGCGCGGGCAGCGGTGCCGCCTATGCGCTGGTGGTGGCGCTGACCAGTGCGGTGATGATTGCGATCTACATCACCCTGCTGCGCCGGCGCGAGGCAGCATGATGGGCCGCCGCCCCAGCCTGCTCGCCCAGATCCTGACCTATGCCGCCGTCCTGGTGCTGGCGGCGGTCACCATCGCGCCGCTGCTCTGGCTTTTCATCATGAGCATCAGCAGCACCAAGGACATGACCGCGCTGCCGCTGCACTGGATTCCCGACGAGGTGGATTTTTCGCGCTATGCGAAGCTTCTGTCGGTGGCCGCGCATTCGGCTGGCGAGGAATTCGTCTATGCACTGCGCAACAGCCTGGGTGCAGCACTTGGCGCCAGCGCGATTGCGCTGCTCGCCGGCATTCCCGCCGCCTACAGCTTCTCGCGATATCCCGGCCGCATGGGGCTGCTCTATACCGTGCTCGGCACCTATATGATGCCGCCGGTGGCGCTGATCCTGCCGCTCTACATGGTGTTCAGCGCGCTCAACCTGCTGAACAGCGTGACGGCGCTGGTGATCGTCTACTGCACGATCCTGCTGCCCTTCGTCACCTGGCTGCTGAAATCCAATTTCGACACCGTGCCGATTGAGATCGAACAGGCGGCGCGCATCGACGGCGCCAGCCTGTTCGGCGTCATCCGCCACGTCACCTTGCCCATCGCCAAGGCGGGCGTCGGCACCGCGGCGCTGTTCGCCGTGCTGCTGGCCTGGGACGAGTTCTTCTATGCGCTGCTCTATACCAACGATCTGCGGGCCAAGACGCTGCCGGTGGCCATCGCCGATTTCGCGGCAGGGCGCGCGACGGACTACGCGTTGATCTCGGCGGCCGGCATCCTGACGGCTCTGCCGCCGCTGCTGATCGCCTTCTTCCTGCAGAAATCCCTGATCTCCGGCCTTGCCGCCGGCGGCGTGAAAGGTTGATGCATGAGTGCTGACGCGAAGCCCTCCGGTCTTGCCCTGATCGAGGCCGAAATCGATCGCCAGCATCCGGACGCGCTCGCCTCCTTCGCCGGCGCCGACATGGTGGCGGCGCAGATCGCCCGCAACGCACGCGAGACCGGCCGCCTGTTGCTGATCGGCATGGGCGGTTCCCATTTCGTCAACCGCGTGGCAGAGCCGGTCTATCGTTCGCTCGGCCTCGATACCAGCGCCGTGGTCGCCTCCGAGATCCTGGCCCAGGCCTTGCCCGATCTGCCGCGCACGGCGATCCTGACTTCGCAGTCGGGCGCCTCTGGGCGAAATCTTGCAGCTTCTGGCACGCCCGGCGGGGCAGGAGCGGCGCTTCGGTCTGACCCTCGGTGCGGACAGTCCGCTTGCCAAGGCGGTGCCAAGCCTGATCGGTGTCGGCGGGGTGGAGCGTGGTTTCGCCGCCACGCGCAGCCTGCTGATCTCGCTGACCTTGCATGCGGCGGTCACCGTGGCGCTGGGCCTGTCGCCCGCCGATACGCTGGCGAGGCTGCTGTCGCCGCCGGCACCGGATGTCGATGAGGCAGTCGAGCATCTCGCTCGTTTCAAGACCTTCATTTTCAGCGGCAGGGCCGAGCTTGCCGGCCTTGCCGAAAGCGGATCGCTTTGTCTTATGGAACTGGCGCGCCTGCCGGCGCTGGCGCTGGAAGGCGGACAGTTTCGCCATGGGCCGCTGGAGGTGCTGTCGCCCGAGGTGGGTGTGGTCATTTTCCGCCCGGCCGATGTCATGGCCGCATCTGCGATTGCGCAGGTGAAGGTCTGCCTGGAGGCGGGCACGCGGCCCATCGTCATCGATGTCAGCGGCGAGGCGCCCGTCGAGGGTTCGCTGAACCTGATATTGCCGCGCGCGACGGGCCTGCCCGCCGCGATCAGCATCCTGCCGGGGCTTCAGCAATTGCTGATCCGCGTCGCAGGTAAGCGTGTCGCGCGTCTGGGCGAACCCGTGCGCTCCACCAAAGTCACCGGAATCGAATGACTCCGAAAATCTTCATCATCGGCAATGTGAATGTCGATTTCATCCTGGGGCCGGTCACCCACTGGCCGCGGCCAGGGACGGAGACGATCTATCCGCAGAGCGAACTTCGCATCGGCGGGGCGGCTGGCAACAGCGCGCTGACCCTGCAGGCGATGGGTGCGCCCTATCGCATCCTTTGCAACATGGGTGACGATATCTTCGGCCGGTGGCTGAGGGAGTCGTTCAGGCCGGATTCGCGGCGTTGGCCGGTCGCCCGTACGCCGACAACGGCCTCTGCCTGTCTTGCCCATCCCAATGGCGAGCGCACCTTTCTGACTTCCCAAGGCCACCTCGCCGTCACCAGCGCGAAAGATGTTTTGACGCTGCTGCCCAAGCGCGCGAAGAAAGGCGATATCGCACTGCTTTGTGGTGGGTTTCTCAGTCCCAGGCTGCTGCTTGGCTATGACGAGCTGATGGAGAGCCTGAACGCGCGGGGATTCGAGATCGCTCTCGATACCGGTTGGCCGTCCGGTGGCTGGACGAAATTCCAGCGCGCCAGAGTTACCCGCTGGATCGGCAAATGCGACCACATCCTGCTGAATGAGATCGAGACCGGTGGCCTGTCAGGCAATCGCGATGTCGCAGCGGCCGGTCAGTGGATGCTGGGTCACACCAGGCCGGGCGCGGCCGTTGTCATCAAACGCGGCCCGTTGGGCGCGTTGGCCTGGCAGGATGGCAAACGCGTGGATGTTCCCGCGCCGCGGGTCAAGGTCGTGGATACGACCGGCGCCGGCGATGTGTTCAATGCCGGCTATCTCTTCGCGCGATCGAAAGGGCTGGGACTTAAGGCAAGCGTGAGCGCCGGCGTGCGCATTGCGTCCCGCGTCATTGCCACGTCGCCACGCCGCTATGGGCCGCGCCGCTATGGCGCCGGCATGCCGCGGAAATCAGACTGACGCCAACGATCGCTCGAGGGGGAAATCGCCATGCCAAAAGCCAGTCATCTGCCGAGCTTTGCGCTCACCGGCAAGACCGTGCTCGTCACCGGTGCCGCCCGCGGGATCGGCCGCGCTTTGGCGCTTGCCTGCGCCGAGGCAGGTGCCGATATCGCCCTTGGCCTGCGCGACAAGGCGAGCGGCGACAGCCTCGTCCGCGAGATCGAGGCGATGGGGCGCAAGGCGCTCGCCCTGCAGCTCGACGTCACAAAGATGGATCAGATCGATCGCGCTGTGGCGGAGATCGGACGCAATTTCGGTCGCATCGACGTGCTGGTGAACAATGTCGGGGTGGGGCCGGAGAATCCGGCGGAGAAGGTGACCGAGGCCGATTTCGACTTCACCGTGAATGCCAATCTGAAAGGCACCTTCTTCGTCAGCCAAAAAGTTGCCCATGGGATGATCGCGCGCAAAAGCGGGCGCATCGTGAATATGAGCTCACAGGCCGGCAGCGTGACGCTCTACGGCGAATCCATCTATTGCATGACCAAGGCCGCGATCAACCACCTGACCCGCTGCCTGGCCATGGAATGGGCGCCCCATGGCATCACGGTGAACAGCGTGGCGCCGACCTTCATCTATACGGACGGCACGGCGCCGGCGCTCGCCGATGCCGAATTCAAGCGCAGGACCCTGGCGCATATTCCGCTGGGGCGCATCGGTGAGACCCGGGATGTCGCGGGCGCGGTCGTGTTCCTGGCGTCGGACGCCGCCAGCCTCATCACCGGCACGAACATGCTGGTGGATGGCGGCTGGTCGGTGGCTTGATCGAATTCATATCCCCGCCCCTGCGGGGCGGGGGAAGGCCGCAGCCCCTCAAAAATCCTTGCACAGCCTCAGCGAAGTCATAGATGGCCGCATGAATGTTGCGGCTCGCCACCGCATCGCCGACCCGGAACAGCTGGAACTTGCCTTCCGGATTGGTCTCGATTTCCTGTGGCTTGCCCTCGACGATGGCTCTCAGATCCGTCTGGCCGCGATTGCGCGAATGCGGCTTGAGCGCGAAATAGAGTTCGTCCACCGGCAAGCGTGCCATGCTCGATGACGAGCTGGTCGATGACCCGCTCTTCCTCCTGGTGGGAGTATTCGTTCTTCAGCACCGCGACCAGCTTGTTGCCCTCGCGATAGACCTCGGTCACTTCGTAGTTAGGCGTCATAATGGCGCCGGCCTTGTAGAGCTCGCGGTAGTGGACCGCGAAGTTGCTGGCGCCCATTTCTTCCGCCACGACACGGTCATAGGTGACGATCTCCACCAGGCTGCCGCGCTTGGCGAGGAACTCGGCGGTGGAGGGGCCCTGATGCTGGCTCTGTAAATCGTAGAGCAGCACGTTCTCGCCCGGCGAGACCTTGCCGGTCAGGATGTCCCAGGTGGAGACACCGAATTCAGCGCCGCCCTTGACCATGGTGAGGTTCGGCCTGCCGCCGGTGGCGACGATGACGATGTCCGGCAATTCAGCCATGACCTTGTCCGCCGTCGCCTCATTGCCGAAGCGCCGGTCGACACCCAGCTTGGTCACCTGGCCATCGAGCCAGCGCGGAATGCCCGAGAGTGCTTCGCGCCAGCCGGCCTTGGCCGCGATATTGATCTGTCCGCCGCTGCGCTGATCCTTCTCGAACAGCACCACCTGATGACCGCGCGCGGCACTGACCCGGGCTGCTTCAAGCCCCGAGGGACCTGCGCCCACCACCACCACCTTGCGTTTCGGCCCGGTGGATTTGGCGATGATATGCGGCATGGTCGCTTCGCGGCCCGTCGCCGGATTCTGGATGCACAGCGCCTCGCCGCCGACATAGATGCGGTCGATGCAATAGCTGGCGCCGACGCATTGGCGGATATCGTCGACCCGGCCCTCGCGCAGCTTCTGCACGATATAGGGGTCGGCGATATGGCCGCGGGTCATGCCGACCAGATCGCAATGGCCTTCCTCGATGGCGCGCGAGGCGGTGGCGAGATCCTTGATGTTGTTGGCGTAGAAGATCGGCAGGTCGGTGATCTGCTTGGTGGCGCTGGCGAGATAGAGGAACTGGGCCGGCGGGAAGCTCATATTCGGCACATTGGCGGCAAGGGCCGAATGGGTGAACACGTTGCCGCCCACGACGTTCATAAAGTCGAGATAGCCACTGGCGCCGAAGCGCTTCAGGATCTCCAGGCAATCCTCCATGGAATTGCCGCCCTCCAGCAGATCGTCGCCGGTGATGCGAATGCCGATGAGGAAGTCGCTGCCCGCCTGCTGGCGCGTCTTGGCCAGCGTCTCGAGATGGAAGCGCATGCGGTTCTCGAGGCTGCCGCCATACTGATCGGTGCGCTTGTTGGTCAGGGGACAGATGAACTGGTCGAACATATGGCCGGTGAAGACGAATTCGCAGCCATCGAGATCGCCCTCGCGGCAGCGCCGCGCGGCGGCGGCGTAGTCGTTCTGCACCCGCTCGATGTCGAAATCCTCCATCGCCTTGGGGAAGGAGCGGTGCGAGGGCTCGCGAAGCGCGGAAGGCGCGAGAGTGGCAAACCAGTTCTCCGTATCCCAGCGGGTGCGCCGGCCCATATGGGTCAGCTGGCACATCAGCTTCGCGCCATGTTTGTGGATGCGGGCCGAGAACTGCTTGAAATAGGGAATGATGGAATCGTCGGCGACGGAAATCTGGCTCCACATCGAGGCCGGTGAATCGATGGAGACGGAGGAGGAGCCGCCGAACATCGCCAGGCCGATGCCGCCCTTGGCCTTTTCCTCGTGATAGGCCTGATAGCGCTCCTGCGGCTTGCCGTCCTTGCCATAGGCCGGCGCGTGGCTCGATCCCATGATCCGGTTGCGGATAGTGAGATGCTTGATGGTGAGCGGTTTCAGCAGCGCGTCATAGGCAGCCACGAAGACCTCCCTGGTCAAAGTCGCACGTCGATTATGGCCGATGGCACAGGCTCAGGGAAAGCGCTCGCCGCCTTAGTTTTCGCGATGGAGCGCCACGCCCGCGACGACCGCGGCAATGCCGGCACAATCGGCGAGGTCTGGCACCTGACGCAGCACCAGTATTCCGATCAGCGTCGCGGTGGCGGGCAGCAACGACAGCAGCAGGGCGAAGCTGGCGCGAGAGAGCCGCGCCATGGCGAGCTGGTCGCAGACATAGGGAATGACCGAAGACGAGACACCCACGCCCAATGCGGCGAATAACAGGAGCGGGCTGGTAAAGGCGGGCAGGGCCTGGCCTATCCCAATCGGCAGTGCTGCCAGCATGGCAACCATCATGGCCGCCGCCAGCCGGTCGATCCCGCCGGACCCGCCGCCACCGGCGATGCGATGACCTAGCAGGATATAGAGGGTGAACAGACCGCAATTGGCGAAGGCGAAGAAATAGGCAAGCGCCGCACCCTCGAAGCGGAGATGAGTCAGCAGATAAACGCCACCGATGGCGAGGACCAATGCGCCGGCATTGCGGGCCGTGCGCATGCCCCAGGCTGCGAGCGCAATAGGCCCGAGAAACTCAATGGCACCTACGGTTGCGAGCGGCAATCGGGCAATCGCCTCGTAGAAGCAGCAATTCATCAGCGCGAGCACGATGCCGAGCGCAGCGACGCGGCCGCGATCGGCACGGGAAAGTCGGCCAACGAAACGCCATGGCCGCCGCCATGCCGCGAAGACGAGGGCCGCGGTTGCAATCCGCAGCCAGGCAACGCCCAAAGGCTCGAGCCGCGCGAACAACAGCACGGCAAAGGCCGGCCCCAGATAATGAAAGACTGCACTCACCATGAAGAAGGCATGGGGCGGCAGGCGGTCGCTCATCGCCTTGCCGGGAATCGCGGGCGCGGGGCGGATGAGGGCAGGGACGGGGTCCATTGCGAGGCGAGCATGCGGCGTCGGTCCCGGCTGGTCGATGGCAGAAGAAAGGTGTAAGGACGATTTCTCCTTCGATTTGCAGGGAAACCGCGTCATGCGCCTTCAACTCGCCAAGGCTTTGCTCGATGCCAAGAACGTCGAATTGCTGCGTCATTTGCGCACCGATCCCGAACTCGGCGTATCGGCACTGGCGCGGCGCGTGGGCATGTCCGCGCCAGCGGTGCGCGAACGCCTGCAGCGGCTGAAGGAATCAGGCGTGATCCGCGAACATCGCCTCGAGATCGATCCGGCAGCGCTCGGCTATCCGGTCGCCGTCTTTATTCGGGTGCGCCCGATGCCGGGCCAGATGGCAAAGATCGCCGCGGTGGCAAAACGGACACCGGAAGTCGTCGAATGCCACCGCATTACCGGCGAGGACTGCTTCATCATGAAGGCCCATGTTCAGGGTCTCGACCGGCTCGACGGCTTGCTCGACCGCTTTCTCGCCTACGGCCAGACGACCACATCGCTGATTCAATCCTCGCCCGTGCTGCCGCGCGGCTTGCCTTTGCCGGGATAGAATTTCGGCCACCAAAACGCCGTTGTAACCGCTTGACGCAGCCATGAACCGGGGTGGATAAGAGCCCCGGGGTTGTTGTGTGAAGGGGAGGCTGGGATGGAACGGCAAACGCGCCGGGCGGCGGGTTTCTTTCACCTATCGATTCCCTTATTGGTAGTATTTATTGCTGCCAACGCGCTTCCGATGCCAAGCCAGGCCCAGACCGCGCAGAAATGGCAGGGCAGCCTCGATGCCATCGGCCGCGGCGGCAGCGACAATCAGGGAATGCTGGATCTCTTCCAGCCGCTGTATCAGACAAACGATACCCTGCTTTTCGGCAATGCCATCGGCGGCCTCGACAGCAATTCCTCCAACGCGGCGAACTTCGGCCTCGGCGTCCGCCACATGGTGGATGGCAACTACATCCTCGGCGCCTATGGCTATTTCGACTGGCTGCATTCGACCAACTCGAACACCTTCTATCAAGCGACGGCGGGCGTGGAAGCCATGACCCGCGACTGGGATTTTCGCCTCAACGGCTACATCCCCTTCGGCGACAGCCAGGATGTGACCAATATCGCGCCGGTCAACGGCGTCATGGGCGTGCCTGTCGGCTCGCCGGTCGTCGCTGTCCAGGGTAATCAGCTCGGCATTTTCCAGGACGGCACGGCGGGCGCGGCGGGGATCGACGGCCTGCTGGTACAGGAGCGGCCGCTTACCGGTGTTGAGGGCGAAGTCGGTTATCGCCTGCCGTTCGGTAGCGCACTCGGTAACGATACGGAAACGCGGATATTCCTGGGCGGCTATGCCTTTTGGGGCGACGGTTACCAGACCTATGCCGGCCCGCGCGGACGCCTGGAGTTTCGCATCTACGACCTGCCCTGGCTTGGCGACGGCAGCCGTCTCACCGCCGGCGGCGAGGTCAGTTGGGATCAGCCGAGCGGGACCCAGGGCGACGCCACGCTGCGCTTGCGCATTCCGCTCAACTTCTTCAGCGGCGGTTCACATCCGCAATTGTCGGATCTCGACCGGCGCATGGTCGACCCCGTTCCCATTCGCGTGCTGCCCGTCTATGCCCAGCGCCAGGATATTCTGCCGGCAGCAACCGGCGGCAGTGGCGCGACGTTCGAGGCGGTCGACGATGCCGAGACGGGCCGCCTCATCTCCTCCATCTATTTCGCCAGCGGCAGCGGAACAGGAGGCGCGAGTGGCACTTCCGGCGATCCCACGACACTTGGCAACGCGATATCGAGCGCCGGCGGCAATGGGCTGATCGTCGTCTATGGCTCGGGCGGCACCATCACCGGCCATTTCGGCCTGATGGAGGGCCAGATCGTGCTCGGCGGCGGATCGAGCATCGATGTGACCGGCGTCAACTCGCATACGACGCTGACTTACACGCCGGGCAATACGCGGCCCACGATCATCGCCGACAGTGCGTCGGGCATTAACGTGCTGGGCAACAATACCGGCGCCAACCACATCAAGATCCAGGGCGTCGATCTCGACATGAGTCTCAACGGTGCCGCCGCGGGGGTCGGCTTCTCCAACTCTTCCAATAACATCGTGCGTGACGTGAATACCAAGGGCGGGTTTGCCGGACTCAAGATCTCGGAAGTCGACGCTGCGAATTCGGGGAACGACCTGATCGACGGCATGAACATTTCCGGGGCATTCCTGGGCGTTGTCGGCCAGATGAACAACGGCAGCGGCCAACTCGGTAGCCTTACCCTGAACAACATTACGCTGACCAGCAATTCCCAGCCGGTCCAGATCACCGCGCCGAACGGCCAGTTCGTCAACGGTATCAGCATCAGCAACATGGCCCTGCACAACTCGCCCAGCGACGTGCTGCTGGGCAATGTGGAGAATGTCACGATCGATGGGTTGGCCGTCGACACCCCGTCCAGCGCCGCGGCCCGCGGTCTGGCACTTCAGGGTATCTCCGGCTCGAACAACATCACGGTCAAGAACGTCACCATGACGGGCCTCAATATCGGCATCGACGCGGTGAACATTTCGAACGCGACGTTCGACAACATAAAAATCGGCGACAGCGCGACGACTGGATTCATTGTGGATGGTGGGTCGAATATTTCGATCACGAACTCGACGATTTCCGGTACCGGCACCCTCGCCGGCGTCAACGAAATTGCCCTCAGCGTCACCGATGTCGACGGCCTGACCCTTCAGAACGTGGGTATCGATGGCAAGAACAGTGGCGGGACGAACGTTACCGACATCGGCTTCCAACTTCAGGCCATCTCAGCCAACACGGTGATCAATTCGGTCAACAGCACGGGCAACACGGTGATTAACACAACCACCCGTTGCCAACCGGTGACGGGTGGCGGTCATACGATCTCTGGCTTCATTTCGATAACGACGCCGGCTGCGTCGACCTGTCCATAATCCCATCCACGATGGGGCGTTAATTCAAAATACGTATTATTTTATCGACGTTTACAGCCTCTTGAACCCTTGACGGTGTCATGTCGTTTAGTTGATAAAAACAGCCGGGGTTTTGGGGAGGCGTACAATGACGACCGGCACGTCCAAGGGAGCGGCGCGTCAGCGTCGTTCATCAATCGTCAGACTTTTTCCCTTATTGATACTGGCAGGCGTTTCGCTTCTGCCAACGCCGTCACCAGCACAGACGACGCCGAATAAGTGGCAAGGCAGCTTCGACGCCCTGGGCCGCGCCGGCAGCGAGAATGGCGGCCAGGTCGATCTGTTCGCGCCGCTCTATCAGAACAACAACACGCTGCTCTTCGGCAACGCCATCGGCGCGCTGGATAGCGACAGTTCCGACGGCGCCAATTTCGGCGGCGGCATCCGCCATATCGTCGACGGCAGCTACATCCTGGGCGCCTACGGCTATTTCGACTGGCTGCACTCGCCCAACTCGAACACGTTTTACCAGGTCAGCGGCGGTGTCGAGGCAATGACGGCGGACTGGGATTTCCGGCTGAACGGCTATCTGCCGATCAGCCGGCAGCAAGGACATTCTCAACATCCCGGCAATCCAGGGCGCCGACGGCATGCTGGGCGACCCGGTGGTTGCCATCCAGGACAATGAGATCGGCCTGCTGCGACAGTCGGTCGGCGGAGCGCTGGGCCAGAACGGACTGCTGATCCAAGAGGCGCCGCTGGGCGGCATCGAAGGCGAGATCGGCTATCGCCTGCCCTTCGGCAATAGTCTCGGCAGTAACACCGAGACGCGCGTCTTCCTTGGCGGCTACGCTTTCTGGGGCGACGGCTATCCGACTTATGCCGGGCCGCGTGGCCGCGTCGAGTTCCGTGTCTACGACCTGCCCTTCCTGGGCGATGGCAGCCGGTTGACGGCGGGCGGCGAGATTGCCTGGGACGATCCGCGCGGCGTGACCGGTGAAGGCACGCTTCGTCTACGCATTCCCCTCAACATCTTCGGCGGCGGCAACCATCCGCAGCTCTCCGATCTCGACCGGCGCATGGTCGATCCGGTGCCGATCCGCGTGCTGCCGGTCTATGCCCAGCGCCAGGAGGTGACGACCGGCCGCAGCCGGCAATGTTCCGCTCAGCACCTTCGAGGCGGTCAACGACACAGAGACCGGCCGCGAAATCGAGAGCATCTATTTCGCGACCGGCAACGGCGACGAGCGGGAATAGCGGGCAAGCAGGGCGATCGCGACCGACCTGACAGACGCCATCATCGCGTGCCGGCACGAACGGGCTGATCGTCGCTCACTGGTTCGGGCGGCGAATCGTACACCGGGCATTTCGGCCTGCTGGAGGGGCAAATCCTGCTCGGCGGCGCGCTCCAGCCTGGAGGTCACCGGCGTCACGTCGCATGTCACGATGACCTATATGCCGGGGCTGACGCGGCCGACCATCGTTGAAAGCGGTGCCCATGGCGTGAACTTTACCCCGGCGATCAACGTGACTGGCCATGACCACGTCAAGATTCAGGGCGTGGACATCACGCTGAATGAACAATCGGCCGATACCGAATGTCGATGTTCGGGCGTGCTTCTCCAGGACAGCGCGAACGACATCGTGCGGGACGTGAAGGTAACGGGCGGCGATGCCGGCTTTACCCTGTTGCGGCAATTCCCGGACGACATCCGGCAATCTGTTCAACAACATCTCGGACACCGGCTCCAGCTTTGGCATGGTCGATCTTCAGCGACGGACAGTGCTCGTTTCGAACCTGAAGGTCGATACGGCCAACTTCAATTCCCTACACGGTCCCAACAGCGGCGATCTGGGCACCGGCTTCGCTTCGACGACCTTCGGCAGCGGCAGCATCAGCACCGTGGAGCTGGACAACGTCTCGGTTACCAACACCGGCAATGGCGGAAACCTCCAGGACATAGCCGGCCTGACGATCAACGGCTTCACGGGAACGGGAGGTAATACGGCCAATACGGGAGGTTTGGCGCTCCTCATTTCGCATGGCAGTGGATTCCAGCTGAGCAACTTCTCGTTCTCGGGTTACCGCACGGGCATCAGCCTTTTCAGCAACGGCACCGGGAATTCGATTGACGGCAGTCGACCCAGGGTATCCTCAAGGATATCGGTACCTGTCGACGAACGGGTCATCTGGCCTCGATGCATCAGTTCCACGTGTCGGTCAACGACCTGACGCTCAGCGGTATTGGCGGCAGCGCGAACTCAGGACTTCGACATCATCCTCAACAATCCGTCCACCGTCATGCTGAGCAATGTGCATCGTTGACGCGAAGAACACCGGCGGCACGGCCGTCACCGATGTCGGGGTGCTGTTGAGCGGAAATTCGGAGCGTAATCGCTACTACAGTCGGGCAGCAACAACAACACGGCCGTCAACTTTGCCCCGGGCACGGTCTGCCAGGTTGCGGAAAGCGGGACCGCCACCGTGACCGGCACGATCAACTTCACCAACCCGGCGGCGACGACCTGCCCCTAGCAGTCGGCGGCAGTTCGCGACGGAAAAGGGAGGGCCTCGGCCCTCCCTTTTTATTGGTGCGATCGACTGGTTACACGGCTGCAATCGCTCGTCTCCCAGACGGCCGTCCGGATGCCAGCGACGGCCGTCGCTGTTGGAGTTGCGACGATCCTGCCATCCTAGCCGACGGCCGTTGCTGTTGGGCTGCGACGTCCTGCCATCCCAGCGCAATGCGTTGTAGAAATCTGTGATGAAAACAGGCAGCCGTCTTCGGGTTGGAAAGTATATTTACAGCCATGTTTGTTAAAAATTATTGCAACGTAATCTGTAAATAATTCTACTCGCGCCTCGTATATTTTTAAACATTCACAGCATCGTGCGCTCTATTCTTGTCGCACCATTACAGTACTTGTTGACGCTGCCTTCCTGCCTGATCGATAAGACTGATCGGGGCAAGGGGGAGGCGCATGATGACGACTGCGGGCATGTCGAGGGAGATGGCGCGCCTGCGTCGTTCTTCCGCTATCGGGCTGGCTTCGATTCTGATGCTGGCCGGGATGGTGCTTCTGCCGTCGGCCTCCGGCGCACAGACGGCACATAAGTGGCAGGGCAGCCTCGATGCGCTCGGCCGTGCCGGAAGCGACGATGGCGGCCAACTCGACCTGTTTGCGCCGCTATATCAGAACAATGACACGCTGCTCTTCGGCAATGCCATCGGCGGGCTGGACAGCGACAGTTCGAGTGGCGCCAACTTCGGCGGCGGCATCCGGCACATCGTTGATGGCAGCTATATCCTGGGCGCCTATGGCTATTTCGACTGGCTGCATTCGCCCAACGCCAACACCTTCTACCAGGTCAGCGGTGGTGTGGAGGCGATGACGGCGGATTGGGATTTCCGGCTCAATGGCTATCTGCCGATAAGCAATAGCGCCGATCTGGTGAACATCCCCAAGATCGACGGCGTCGAAGGGATGCTGAGCGACCCGGTGCTGGCCATTCAGGGTAACGAGATCGGTCTGTTGCGTGAGGGAACGCCCGGCATGCCGGGCCGGAATGGCTTGCTGATTCAGGAAACGCCGCTGGGCGGGCTGGAAGGCGAGGTCGGCTATCGCTTGCCCTTCGGCAATGCGCTGGGCAGCAACACGGAGACGCGCGTCTTTTTGGGCGGCTATGCTTTCTGGGGCGATGGCTATCCCACCTATGCGGGTCCTCGTGGCCGTGTGGAGTTCCGCGTCTATGATTTGCCGTTCCTGGGCGATGGCAGCCGGCTGACCGCCGGCGGCGAGCTATCCTGGGACGATCCTCGTGGTGTGACCGGCGAGGGCAGCTTGCGCCTGCGCATTCCGCTCAACATCTTCAGCGGCGGCAGCCATCCGCAGCTTTCCGATCTCGACCGGCGCATGACCGATCCCGTTCCGATCCGTGTTCTGCCAATTTATGCCCAGCGCGAGGAAATCCAGATCGCCAATCCGGGCGGCATCTCGCTGCCGACCTTCGAGGCGGTGGAGGACAGCGAAACTGGCCGCGAAATCTCCAGCATCTATTTTGCTAGCGCCGGCGGCACGAGCGCCAACAGCGGCCAACAGGGCAGCGCCACCGATCTTGCCGACGCGATTTCGCGCGCCGGCATGAACGGGCTGATCGTCGCTACCGGCTCAAGCGGCAGCTATACGGGGCATTTTGGTCTGTTCGAAGGCCAGATCCTGCTCGGCGGCGCCTCCAGCCTCGACGTCAAGGGCGTCACGACCGGTGCCATGGCGACCTACACGCCAGGGCTGACGCGGCCGACTATCATCCATGATGGGACATTGAACGCCGGTGCCGTCTTCGTTTCGGGGGTCGACCACGGCAAGATACAAGGCGTGGACATCACCGTGAACAATCAGGCGGCAAATCCCGGCTTCTTCGCCCAGTTCAGCGGCGTTCAACTGCTGAACAGCTCCGACGACATCGTGCGCGATGTGAAGGTGACCGGCGGCGATGCCTCGTTCGTCGTCGACGCGGAAACCAGGGCGACAAGCGGCGATCTATTCAACAACATTTCCGGCAGCGGCGCGCGTTCTGGCTTCGTCATGATCGGTGGAAGCACGGCGGCCAAGCTTTCGGGCCTCAAAGTCGATGGAGCCAGTTTCGATTCCATCGTCGGCGCCGGCGGCTCGGCAGGATTCGGCTTCCAGAGCAGGGTGGCCGGCGGCCAGACGATCGACAATACGGAACTGGACAATATCACCCTGACCAACACGCGGTGGGGTGGCGAGTTCATGCGCATGAACGGGCTGACCATCGACGGCTGGACGGCGACCGGGACCAACGACAACCTGCCCGACAACACGGCCATCGCGGTACAGACGGGGTCGAATTTCACTCTGAGGGACTTCTCGGTCTCGGGCTACCTCTCCGGCATCAGCGTCCTGGACAACGGAACGAATAACCTGATCGACGGCACCACCCGCGGTATCATCAAGGACATCGGCACGCAGACCACCTCAGCCCAGGGCTCATACGGTATTTCCATCAGTAACTCGGCCGTGACAGTGCAGAATGTGGGCATCAGCGGCATCGGCAGCACCGCCTCCGTCGCGGATTTTGACGTGATCATTTCCCGCGGCGCAGATGTGAAGCTCAGTCACGTAGACATCGATGGCAAGAACACCGGCGGTATGGCGGTGACGGAGGCGGCGATCCTGCTGAGCGGCAACGGCGCGGCGGATTCGGTCATTCTCGAATCCGGCAGCGACAACAACACCGAGATCAACGTGCCGCAGCTCTGCCGCAACGTGCTGACCGGCGGGGCAACGGCGACCGGCATGATCACCTTCACCAACCCGGCAGCAGGGACCTGCCCATAACCGGCTAAGACATCGGCGCAACAAGAAAGGGCGGGCCCGAGGGTCCGCCCTTTTTCATCATAGCGGTCCGGGTCAGCTGCCGCCGATGCTGTTCCAGAAGCCGCGGTTGGTCTCGGCCATCAAATCCGCATGGTGGATTTCCATGCAGGTCCGCAGGTTGAAGCTGGTCAATGAGGCGATCGACAATTCGCAGCTGGAATAGATCCGGTGCGCGTCCTCGATACCGGCGGGCGAGGGGTTGCCGCTCGTCCTTGCCAGCGCCACCGCCTGGTTCCACAGCGCTTCGCGGCCGGCCGTGCTCTGCGGCTCGTCTTCCGGCAGCAGATTGACGATCAGGCTGGAAAGCCGGACCGCATCGGCGGCCTCGCCCGGTTTCTCGAAGGGCTGCTCGGCCGCCCGGCGCATCGGCCCGGTTGCTAGTGCGATTTCCTGGGCCGACAGCGGATCGGGATCGCCCGCGACCGGGCGCGGCAGGATGGAGGTCATGGGCGCCACGTCGACCGCAACCGACACGGCCCCCAGCGCCTTGAGCTTTTCCTCCAGCCAGGCTGATGCGCACAGAGGTAAAGCCGATGCGGGTGCGGATGGTCACAAGGTCGCCGGCGGGCAGCCGGGCGCTGTGGCCGTCGGCGTAGGTTGCGATCAGGGTCAGTGCGCTGCCCGGCGCCAGGCCATATTCGCTGTTGGCCGAGGGGGCGGGGCGCTGCTCCTGCAGGCAAAAGGCGCTGAAATGGCCGCTGCAGGTTCCATCCACGCAGCGTAGCGGCGTGGGCAGGCCGTTGCTGGCCACCAGCCCCAGCACCTGGCTCGCGGCCTGGACTGGCGTCGGCGTTACTCCAGCGAGAAACAATGTGGCCAGAATCGCTGCTGAAATGAGCCTTGCCATCGCTATCGCCCTCCCTCGGCTGCTGCCAGGGGACGATCGCCCGATCGGCGGTTCGAGAGACGGCCGCAAACCGGCGTGATCGTCCCTTGCTTACTCCACGGGTGCCGAGTCTCCTGGCGCCCGACGAAAGCTTGGCACCGCCGCCCGGTGGCGGTCAACCCGCGCCGCCATGTCAGAGGCAGCTGCAACGCCCAGGTTTTAGTCCATGGCGCGGAAATATCAGGGCCTGTCGCGGTTCGGCAAGATGGGATAGGAAGCGGCTGCCGATAATCGCAGGATCACGTAAATCCTGCCTCGACTTGCGGAGTTGCCATGTCAACGACCGATACCCCGCCCGATGCCGCCGTGCAGGCGCCCGCCGGCCGCCGCGCCCGCGGTGGAGCCGATGCAAGGCGCGCCGTGCGCAGCCACCCGAAGCTGGTCCAGCTTCCCTTCATCAGCCGCAAGATTCCCCTGGTGACGGTACTGGACGAGGAGGGGCTGCAGATCATCGAGCGCAATGCCGACACGATCCTGGAAGAGACCGGCATCGAATTCCGCGACGACGAGGAAGCGCTCAAGCTCTGGCGCGATGCCGGCGCTGATGTGAAGGGCACGCGCGTGCATTTCCCGCGCGGCCTGCCGCGTTCGCTGATTCAGAAGACGGCGCCGAAGCAATACACCCAGTATGCGCGCAATCCAGACCGCAATGTCGTCATCGGCGGTGACAACACGGTCTTTGCGCCGGTCTACGGTCCGCCCTTCATCCGCTCGCTGGATGACGGTCGGCGCTATGCGACCATCGAGGATTTCCGCAATTTCGTGAAGCTCGCCTATATGTCGCCGGCGATCCATCATTCCGGCGGCACGGTCTGCGAGCCCGTCGATCTGCCGGTCAACAAGCGCCATCTCGACATGGTCTATAGCCATATCAAGCTGTCGGATAAGCCCTTCATGGGATCGGTCACCCAGCCGGAGCGCGCGCGCGACACGGTGGAGATGGCCAAGCTCGTCTTCGGTGCCGATTTCCTCGAGAAGAACACCGTCATCACCAGTCTGATCAATGCCAACTCGCCCATGGTTTGGGACGGCACGATGCTGGGGGCGATGAAGGTCTACGCCCGCGCCAACCAGGCTTGCATCGTCACCCCCTTTATTCTTGCCGGCGCGATGAGCCCGGTGACCGCGGCGGGCACGCTGGCCCAGGTACTGGCGGAGGTTCTGGCGGGTGCCGGGACCACGCAATTGCTGCGGGCCGGCGCGCCGGTGATCTTCGGCGTGTTCGCCAGCTCCATCTCCATGCAGTCGGGTGCGCCCACATTCGGCACGCCGGAGCCGACGCTGGTGTCGCTGGCCGCCGGACAGTTGGCGCGCCGTCTTGGCATTCCCTTCCGTACCGGCGGGTCGCTCTGCGCGTCCAAAATTCCCGATGCGCAGGCGGCTTACGAAAGCGCCCAGACCCTGTTGCCCACGCTGCAGGCCGGCACGAATTTCGTGCTCCATGGCGCGGGCTGGCTCGAAGGCGGCCTCGCCTCGGGTTACGAGAAATTCGTCATGGATGCCGACCAGCTCGGCATGATGCAGGTGCTGGCCAAAGGCATCGATCTTTCGGAAAACGGCCAGGCGATGGATGCCATCCGCGAAGTGGGGCCAGGCAGCCACTTCCTCGGCTGCGCCCATACCCAGGCGAATTTTGAGACGGCCTTCTACCGCTCCTCGATCGCCGACAACAACAGCTATGAGCAGTGGGAGGCGGAAGGTGCGCTCGATGCCGCCCAGCGCGCCAACAAGCTGTGGAAGCGCATGCTGCAGGAATATCAGCCGCCGGCGATCGATCCCGGCGTCGATGAATCCCTGCAGGCGTTCATCGCCAAGCGCAAGGCGGCGGCACCGGATTCGAACGTCTAGGCTTTACGCCGCCAGCATCAACCTGAGATTCCATAATAGCCTGAGGCCAAACAGCGCCAAAAACGTGCCGAAGGCGCGGTCGATCCAGCGCTTGGCCCGGCCATAGGCGGCCTGGGCCGGGCGGCTGGAGAAGGCGAGTGCCACGATCGTGTACCAGACCATCTCATCCACGGCGATGACGGCCAGCACCACGAGATTGACCCATTCCGGCATGCCCGTGCCATAGACCGACGCGAAGACGCTGGCGAAGAACACCGCGACCTTGGGATTGGTCATATTGACCAGAAAGCCGCGGCGGAAGGCGGCGCCGAGTCCCGCCGGTGCATTCTCCGGCAGGGGCGGCGGCAGCGGTTCGGCGGCGTGGCGAATGGCCTTCCAGCCGATATAGATCAGGAAGGCGGCACCCGCCGCCTGCATGATGTGAAACAGGAAGGCGGCCTTGGCGATCAGCAGGGCCAGGCCATGGATCGCACCGAACGCCCAGATGACCGTGGCAATCGATACGCCCGCGGCAGTGGCAAGCCCCGCCTTGCGGCTTTGCCCGACAGCGGTGCGCGAGACGACGAAGAAGGCCGGCCCAGGACTTGCCGCGCCCAGCAGGTTCACGGCCGCCACACTCAGCAGCAGCAACAGAAGCGATGACGTGGTCATGAGATTATCCCTGGCGCTATCTTCCGGGGATTATGAGGCGGCTTCGCGCCGCCATGCAATGTCTTCGCGCTCGGTCTAGGCGCTCGCCTTCGCCTGGTCGAACACGGCCGAGATCAGACTCTGGGCCTCTTGCTGAATCTGGTGCAGGTGATCCTGGCTGCGGAAACTCTCGGCATAGATTTTATAGATCTCTTCGGTGCCCGATGGCCGCGCGGCAAACCAGCCGTTATCGGTGGAAACCTTGATACCGCCGATGGGGGCCTTGTTCCCGGGTGCCTGCGAAATGACAGATTTGATCGGATCGCCCGCCAACTGGCGGGCGGTGAATTGGCTCGGCGAGCGCTTCGACAGGATGTCCTTCTGCGCAGCACTGGCCGGTGCGTCGATGCGCTCGTAGAAGAATTCCCCGGTCTCCTGAACCAGTGCCGCATGGATCTGGCTGGGATCCTGCCCGGTTTTGGCCGTCATCTCGGCGGCCAGCAAACCCAGGATCAACCCATCCTTGTCGGTGGTCCACACGCTGCCGTCGCGGCGCAGGAATGAAGCGCCGGCGCTCTCTTCTCCGCCGAAACCCAGGGAGCCGTCGAGCAATCCGTCGACGAACCATTTGAAGCCCACCGGCACTTCATACAGCTTGCGGCTTGCCTTTTGGGCCGCGCGATCGATGACCGAGCTGCTGACCACCGTCTTGCCAACGGCAGCCGCTTTCGGCCAGGCCTCGCGGTGGCCGAAGAGATAATGAATCGCCGCCGCCAGATAGTGATTGGGATTCATCAGCCCGCCGGAACGGGTCACGATGCCGTGGCGATCGGCGTCGGTGTCGTTGGCAAAGGCGATGTCGAAATCGTTGCGCAGGCCGACCAGTCGCGTCATTGCGTAGGGCGACGAACAATCCATGCGGATCCGTCCATCCCAGTCCACCGTCATGAAGGCGAAGGTGGGATCCACCCGGTCGTTGACGTTGGTGGCATCGATGCCGTAACGCGCAGCAATGGCCGACCAGAAATGCACGGAGGCGCCACCAAGGGGATCGATGCCGATCTTGAGCTTCGATCCGCGGATCGCATCCATATCGAGCACATTGGCTAGATCGTCGACATAGGGCGTGACGTAATCGTGGCGGTGCGTGGTTGGTGCTGCGAAGGCTCGCTCGGCCGGCATGCGCTGAACCCCGGCGAGTTTTGCTGTCAGAAAGTCGTTGGCGGTGCGCTCGATCCAGCCGGTGACGTCGGTATCCGCCGGCCCGCCATTGGGCGGGTTGTATTTGAAGCCGCCATCTTCGGGCGGGTTGTGCGAGGGCGTGATGACGACACCGTCGGCGAGGCCGTCCTTTCGCCCGCGGTTGTAGGTCAGGATCGCATGCGAAATCACCGGCGTGGGTGTGTAAGCCGCTCGCCGCGTCGATCATGGCCTCGACATCATTGGCGGCGAAAACCTCCAGCGCGCTGATGAGCGCCGGCCGCGACAGGGCATGGGTATCGATGCCGATGAACAGCGGCCCATCGATGCCCTTCTGCTTGCGATAGAGGCAGATCGCCTGGCTGATGGCGAGGATGTGGTCTTCGTTGAAGCTGCGCGTGAAGGCGGAGCCGCGATGGCCCGAAGTGCCGAAGGCCACGCGCTGGGCGGCAATCCCGGGATCGGGCTTTTCGCCGTAATAGGCGGCGATCAGCCGGGCGACATCCACCAGCAGCGAGGCAGGCGCGGGCTTTCCCGCAAGGGGACTGATCTTTTCGGCCATGCAGCGTTATCCCAGGGTGATGCGCACGCGATGGGTGGCGCCGTCGTCGTTGAGCGCAATGCCCTCGCCCGGCTTCTCGATGGCCGCGCCATCCACCTCGCAGCGGCTGACGCCGCGTCCGGCGCCGCTGGAATTCTCGACCATGATGACATAGCGCGAAGAGCGATAGCGGAAGACGATCTCGAATCCCGGCCAGTTGCGCGGGATGCAGGGATCCATCTCAAGTTTTTCGCCGCGCAAATGGAATCCCAGGATGGATTCGATGCCGGCGCGATACATCCATCCGGAGGAGCCGGTGTACCAGGTCCAGCCGCCGCGCCCGACATGGGGCGCCGTGGAATAGACATCGCCCGCCATGACATAGGGTTCGGTGCGATAGCGGTGCAGGGCGGCACGCGTGTTCGTGTGGTTGATGGGATTGAGCAGCGCGAACAGCTCGGTTGCCTTGTCGCCATTGCCCAGCATGGCATAGGCGATGATCGACCAGACGGCGCCATGGGTGTATTGCCCGCCATTTTCCCGCAGGCCCGGCGGATAGCCCTTGATGCGGCCCGGATCGGCCGTGGTGTGGTCGAAGGGCGGGGTGAACAGCAGGGCGACGGCGTCGTCGCGGCGTATCAGATATTTGTCGACGGCATCCATGGCCCGGCCAGCGCGCACCCGGTCGGCCGCCTTGGACATCACCGCCCAGGATTGCGCGATGGAATCGATGCGGCATTCGCTGTTGGAGACGGAGCCCAGCGGGCTGCCATCGTCGAAATAGCCGCGGCGATACCAATCGCCATCCCAGGCCTTCTCGCTCGAGCGCATTGCGCAGCGCCTCGGCATGGTCGCGCCATGCCTTGGCCCGGTCGGTCTCGCCGCGGGCTTCGGCATGGGGCGCGAAGGCCATGATGGCGTCGAACAGGAACCAGCCGAGCCACACGCTCTCGCCCTTGCCTTCGGCGCCGACACGGTTCATCCCGTCATTCCAGTCGCCGGTGCCCATCAGGGGCAAGCCGTGTTGGCCGGTGGCAAGGCTGGTATCGAGTGCCAGCGCGCAATGCTCATAGACGGAGGCCGACTTCTCCGATTGGCCGGGCAGGAAGAAGGATTCGAGCTCGCCGGGCTTGAGCACGGCGCCATCCAGGAAGGCTTGCGTCTCGTCGAGGATCGCCCGATCGCCAGTGACGGCGAGATAATGTGCAACGCAGTACGGCAGCCACACCTTGTCGTCGGAGAAGCGGGTGCGTACCCCGCGCCCGCCGGGCGGCAGCCACCAATGCTGGACATCGCCCTCGACGAACTGGCGGCCCGCAGCCCGCAGCAGATGTTCGCGGGCGAGATCGGGGCGGGCGATCAGCAGGGCCATGACATCCTGCAGCTGGTCGCGGAAGCCATAGGCGCCGCTCGCCTGATAGAAGCCGGTCCGGGCCCAGAGGCGGCAGCACATGGTCTGATAGAGAAGCCAGCCATTCAGCAGCAGATCCATGGCGCGATCCGGCGTCTTGACCTGCACGGTGCCGAGCGCGTCATCCCAAAGCTTCGTCACCTCGGCGAGATACCGCATCCAGATCGGCAGCGCGATACTTGGCGATCGAGCGCCTGGGCCGCAGCCTTGTCGGCGGCTTCGCCGAGGAACAGGACGACCTCCGTCACCACATTGGGTTTCAGTTCCAGATGGGTCTGCATCGCCCCGCAGGGATCGAAGCCGGCGCCGGTCTTGTTCGAGAGCTCCAATGCCTGTTGCAGCGCCGCGGGACGCTCCGGCGTGCCGTTGCGGCCGAGGAATTCGGCGCGGTTGCCGGTCCAGCTCGTCTGCCGGCCGGCCATATCGAGAAAGGCTACGCGGCTGCCGGTTTCCTCGTTCCACGGATTGCGCGCGAACAGCACCTTGGTTTCGGTATCGGTCTCCGTGCCGATGAAGATCGCCGAGGCGCTGCGCGAAGCCGCCAGCACCCACTCGACATACGCTGTCACCGACAGCCGCCGAATGCGATCGGTCGTGTTGTGGATCTTCAGGCGCGAAATCTTCACCGGGTCGCTGACCGGCATGTATTGCGGTCAGCTCGAGAGAAATTCCTTGGGAACTATGCTCGAAGCGCGAAAATCCATGACCGTGGCGGGCGGTATAGGGATCGTCAGGCTCGCGGATGGGCAGCGCCGTTGGCGTCCAGACCGCACCGCTCTCCTCGTCGCGCAGATACAGAATCTCGCCGGGCGCGTCGCCCACGGGATCGTTCGACCAGGGCGTGATCTGATTTTCCTTGCTGTTGCCCGACCAGCTATAGCCGCCACCTTCGGCCGAGACCTGAAAGCCGAAGACGGGGTTGGCGATGACGTTGATCCAGGGAGCAGGCGTGGTCTGGCGGCTTTCCAGCACGGTGACATATTCGGTGCCATGGGCGGAAAACCCGCCGACGCCATTGAAGAATTCCAGCTCCGGGCGTGCCGGCGTGGCGGCTTCGCCGCGCGGCGCCGGCGTCCTGGCGGCCATCGGCCTCGGTGCGGCAATCAGGGCGGGCGCTCCCGGCCGGTCGAGGCGCACAAGCTGCTCGCTGAGGCTGCCGCGTCGGCCCAGCAGCACGACGCGGGCCGCGGATTGCAGCAGTTCGCGGGCGGGCAGCGGCACCAGATCGGTGCGCAAGGAAAAGACCATGCCGCGCGTGCCGGCATCGGCCCGCTGCACCTGGCTGGCGCGCACCAGCGCTTCGACCGAGGATTGCAAATCCTGGATATAGGAACTGGCGCGTTCGTTCAGCAGCACGAGATCGACCGCGAGCTGCTTCAGGCGCCAGTATTCCTGGGCGCGCAGTAGCTGGCGCAGGATCTCGAGATCTTCCGATTCCTCGAAGCGCAGCAGCACGATGGGCAGGTCGCCGGAGATGCCCAGCGACCAGAGCAAGGTGCGTTCGCGCAAACCCCGCATCAGCAGGTTGGAGGGCGGACGCATCGTCGGATCGACATAGATCACGCGATTGGCCAGGCGCTGGAACAGATGCGCCTCGTCGGGCGTGATTCCGAGATGGTGGAGCTGGACCTGGGCCTGGGTCCAGGCCAGCGTCAGCGCGCGTTCGAAGCTGGCGGCGTGGCTGTGCTTCTCGACCAAAGCGAGAGCCTCTTCGCGGCTGGGCGCGATCAGTGTCCAGAAGGCGACGCGCACCGTGGCACCGGCGGGAATCCGCACGCGCTTGCGCAGGCTGAAGATCGGATCGAGCACCGTGCCCGTGGTGTTGGATAGCGGCCAGCCATCGATGATGGAGACCGGCGTGCGGATACCCTGGCCACGGCCGAGGAATCGCGCACGATCGGTCTCGAACTGCGTCTCGCCGGCCGCTTCCCCTTCGACGACGGCGATATGGGCCGCCCAGGGCTGTTCCTCGCCGGGCGATTGCCGCCGGCGCGTGGCCAGCAGCGCATCGGCCTGCGCGACATACTCCGTCTGGACGAACATCTTGGAATAGGCGGGATGGGCGATGTCGGCGGCGTCCGGCGCCAGCACGATCTCGGCATAGGAGGTAAGCTCGATATCGCGCGGGCGGTTGCCGAGATTGACGAGAGTGATGCGGCGAACCTCGCCGTCATCCTCGGGCGAGACGGCGACTTCCATGGTGGTCGTAATCCGCCCGTCGTGCCGCACGAACTCGGCGCGGTCTTCGGAGAAGGCGACCTCATAGCTTTCCGCCTCGGCGCCGATGGGCTGATATCCGGCCGACCACAAGGCGCCGCTGCCGACATCCTTGAGAAAGATATAGGAGCCCCAGCAATCGCGCGTGACATCCTCGCGCCAGCGCGTGACGGCAAGATCGCGCCAGCGGCTGTAGCCCGAGCCGGCATTGGTCAGCATGACGGCGTAGCGGCCGTTGGACAGCAGATGGGTATGGGGCAGGCGCGAATGCGGCGAATGGTAGCGCCGCTGCATCGGCGGCACCGACGCTCCGACCTTGACCGGCGTGGTGTCGCGCAGCGTCGGGCGGGCGATGGTCACATCGCGCGGCATGCGCTCCTGCAACAGCAGTTCGGTTGCCTGCACCATCGGCTCGGTATGGAAGCGTTCGCGCATGACTCCGTCATGCAGCGCATCGCCGATGGCGACGATGATCATCGCCTGGTGGTGGGCCATATAGGCGCGCACGATGGCGACCTTTTCGTCCTTGGGCAGCCGCGCGCGGGTGAAATCCAGCGCCTCGTACCAGCCATAGGCGCCGCGCCCGCCCATGGCGGCCATGATGGCGAAATTGGCGGCGGCGGCCTTGGGATCCACCATGGCGGCGAGCCCCGTGGCATAGGGCGCGATCACCGTATCCTCGCCCAACCCGCGCTTATAGGCGATGTCGGGAATGCCGAAGGCCGAATACTGATAGGTGAATTCCAGGTCGCGGGCGCTGTATTCGGATTCCGAAATGCCCCAGGGAACGTCGAGCTCCTTGCCATAGGTGATCTGGCGGTGGACCACCAGTCGGTTGGTGCGCTCCAGCAGGCTGCCGGTGGGTGCGCGCATGACCAGCGAGGGCATCAGATACTCGAACATCGAGCCCGACCAGGAGATCAGCACCGAGCCATGGGCAACAGGCGTCAAGGTCCGCCCGAGCCGGAACCAGTGCCGGGCCGGCACATCGCCCCGCGCGATGGCAACGAAACTGGCAAGCCTGGCTTCGGAAGCCAGCAGGTCATAGCAGTTCGGATCGAGACTGCTGTCCGCAACGCGATAGCCGATCGGAAAGCAGCTGTCGGCTGGGATCGAACAGGAAGCTGAAATCCATGGCGTCGAACATCTCGCGCGCCATGCGATTGATTTCCACCAGCCGGCGCTCGATGGAGCGGGCGGCTCGCGCCGAGCGCTCCAGGGCGTCGATCAGGGCCGCCGCGCGCATCATCGGATCGCCGCCGGCATCCTTGCGCCCGGCAAGCTGCAGGCGATGCTCGGTCACGCTGCCGATCGCCGCTTCGCAGAGATCGGGCAAGTCGGCAAGGGTGGGAATGGAATCGAACAGCAGCCCAAGACCCGATGTCTCGGCTCCCTCCGTCTGCGGCAGCATCACGTCGATCCGGCCGACGGCGGCCCAGGGCATCAGCCGTTCGATATCCCGCTGATGAGTCTGCACGGCCGCACTCACCGCCTCGACCCAGCTCAGCATCTCGGCGCAGGCGGCATCGCCGCGGTCTTCAGCCAGGGTGCGGGCGATGTCATCCAGGGTCGCGGCGCGGGTGGCGAGATCGCTCAGGCGCCCGACGCATTCGGCGGGGGTGACGGGTGGATTCTTGATGGCACGTTCGAGTGCCGCAAGCGCTTCTTCAAGATGGCCGCGGGTCACCGTGCGCGTACGCCGGTCGTCGGAAACGGCCGTCAACGACTCCCGCAAGATGATCAGCGCATCCTCGATACTGTCGGTCCAGCGCGGCCCCAGGATGGGCCTGCTTGATCAATTCGCGCGCCGCATTGGCGAGCGTCAGCAGATGGGCCGCCAGATTGCCGCTATCGACCGAGGAAACATATTTCGGTTCCAGCGCGCGGGCTTCGGCGCTGTCATACCAGTTGAGGAAATGACCGCGGAACCGTTCGAGCCGACTCATGGTGCCGAGCGTTGCTTCCAGCCGCTCGACCGTCTCGATCATCCCGGTCCAGCCGAAGTCGTTCGCCGTCAGCACCGAAATCAGGTAGAGGCCGATATTCGTCGGCGACGTCCGATGGGCGACGACCGGGTTGGGGTCTTCCTGGAAATTATCCGGCGGCAGCATGTTGTCGTCGGGACCGATGAATTTCTCGAAGAACTTCCAGGTGCGGCGTGCGACAAGCCGCAGGCTCCTCGTGTCATCCTCGTCGAGATCGAGGTGGCCGGCGGCCGGCGGCGGCAGGCTGGCCCAGCGCGCCATCGCCGGCGAGACCATCCACAACAGCAGGAACGGGGCGGCGGTGAGCCGTGACTGATGTTCGGCGAACGCGATTGCCAGCGCGGCGGCGGCGGAAAAGGCCGCGCTTCCCGCCATCTGCAGCCAGAAGCGCCGCGAGTCATGGCCCAGGGTGTATTTGGCCTGGGCGGCGGTCATCCATTCCAGCAGCTTGCGCCGGTGCACGAGGACGCGCAGGAGGGTACGGATGACCGCATCGGCCATCAGCAGCGCCTGGTGGGCCAGGAAGGTGATCTGGAAGGCGATCTGAACCAGGGCCAGCAGCAAGTCGCGGCCCAGCGACATGAAGTGGTGGCGCAGCGAAATGCCGCGCCGGCTGGGCAGTACGCCGGAGACAAGCGGCAGCAAGGCCGGCAGCGCGATGGTGAGGAGAATAAAGACGAGTCCAGATATCGCCGGCTCTCGGGCCCATGGTCCAGCCGACGACCAGCGCCAGCAGCGCAGTGGGCGCCGACAGCGAACGACGCAGGTTGTCCAGCATCTTCCAGCGGCCAAGCAGCGGAATCGCGATATGGCTGCCCCGGCGGCGGCGATCCATGCCGCGGCCAAAGATCCACGGCAGCAACTGCCAGTCGCCGCGCACCCAGCGATGCTGGCGCGCGGCAGACACCTCGTAGCGGGTGGGGAATTCCTCCACCAGCTCGAGATCGGACGCCAGGCCAGCGCGGGTGAAGGTTCCTTCCAGCAAGTCATGGCTCAATACCGTGCTGTCCGGGATGCGGCCCTCCAGCGCCGCTTCGAAGGCGTCGACATCGTAGATGCCCTTGCCGACATAGGAGCCTTCGCCGAACAGGTCCTGATAGACATCGGAGACGGCAAAGGCATAAGGATCGAGACCGCTGGGGCTGGAGAAGACGCGCTGGAACAGCGAGCCCTCGCGGCTCAACGGCAGCGATGGGGTAACCCGCGGCTGCAGGATCGCATGACCCTCCACGACACGGCCGAGGTCGCGATCGAAACGCGGCCGGTTCAGCGGGTGGGCGATCTTGCCGACCAGGCGCCTCGCGACGCTGCGTGGCAGGCGCGTATCGGCATCCAGCGTGATGACGAAGCGCACATTGGCCGGCGGCATGATATCGGGCGCCAGGAACGTCGTGTCGGTGCCGCCCCGCAACAGCCGGTTGAATTCGTGCAGCTTGCCGCGCTTGCGCTCCCAGCCGATCCATTTTCCCTCGCCGGCTGTCCAGACGCGCCGGCGGTGAAACAACATAAAACGGGGACCGGCCGGCCCCGCGGGATGGCGGCGATTGAGATCCTCGATCCTGGCTTTTGCCGTTGCCAGCAGATCCTCGTCGCCCTCCGCCGTTTCGCCATCGGCGTCCATCCAGTCGGAGAGCAGGGCGAAATAGAGTTCGCCATCCTGGCTTGCCAGAAAATGCACCTCCATATGCTCGATCTGTTCCTGGATCGCGTCATGGGTGGTCAACAGGGTGGGGATAACCACCATGGTGCGGAGTTCCTCCGGAACGCCGCCGCGTAGGCCAAGCCCGGGCAGGATCTGGGGGGCATGCCAGCTCGTCAGCATCCGGTTGACGAGGGCGAAGGCCAGATCGGAAGCAGGGATCAGCCCCAGCAGACCCGTTATCACCAGATTGCGTGGCGCAATGTGGAACCCGGCGAGGAAATAGAGCGGGATGGCAAGGATGGCCGCGCTCAAGAGGATGGCGGCGAACAGATAGCCCAGTATTCCCGCGCGCGTGTTGAAGCGAATGAAATGGTCGCGCAAGCCCGGCCGGTAACCGAGCAGCTTCTCGAAGGCGGGCCGGCCATGGGAAATCAGGTAATAGCCGGGCTCCTTCAGCCGCGCATCATGCGCGCGCTCCTGGCTCGATCCGAGCGGTCCCGGCATTGCGCGCCATGGCCATGGCTTCCTGGGCGATGTCCAGTTCGGAATGCCGTGAGCCGCGGGCGAGGCCCTCGATGGCGCTGCGATAGCGGTTGCGGGTGGGGAAATCATAGAGCGCAAAATCGCTGCCGCCCCGCAGCACGGCATCGACCAGGCTCATCTCCTCGAACAGCTCCGCCCAATCGACGGACGGAGATCGCCCGCATGCTGGTGATGATGTTGCGGACCGTGATGTTGGTGGCACCCTGGCGCTGATGCTCCTGGCGCACGATCTCATCGGCCGTCGTGCCCTGGCGGGTCAGGCGTTCCTCCAGCCAGTGGACGGCCGGCGTGACGGTGGGGTCCTGATCGCGAAGGCGCTGGGCCAGCTGCACGGCGAAGACGGCCGGCAGCGTTTCGCGCCGCAGGCGCCAGGCGCGAAGCGCATCGGGATCGACCGCATGGCCGCCCACGCCCAGCAGGCGGTCGGCCAGCGCATCGGCCTCACGCCGTTCGGCATTATGGCGGACGATGGAATCCGCGGCCCGGCGCAGATTTTCCACCAGCACGACGCGCAAGGTGATGGCGATCGCCCACAGCTCGCCGATGGTGAGCGGCTGGACCTGCTGGTAGGCATTGACGAAGCGGGTCAGGACGGCGGGATCGAAGCGGCTGTCGGTATGGGCGACGAAAGCCCAGGCAATGCCGAACACCCGCGGATATGCTGGCGAATGGACCTTCGGCCAGTTTCGGCAATTGCCGGTAGTAGCCGGGCGGCAGACTGGCACGGATTTCCCGGATCTGCTCGGCGACCACGTGGGAGTTGTCGATCAGCCATTCGGCCGCCGGCGTGATCATGCGCTCGTCCTGGATCGCTTGGGCGATCGAGCGATAGGCGGCGCGTAGCGTGATGTCGTTTTCGCGCAAGCGCGCTTCCAGAGAGCGGCTGGAACCGCGCGCGGTGGCGATGGTTTGAGCTTCAGCGAGGCTATGAGCGTGCTGCTCCAGCCGCTCCATGCTGAAGATTTCAGCGCGGATCAGGTCTTCGCTATCCTGATAAGTCGGCAGCGAGGAGCTGTCGCTCGGGCGAAGGCGCGAATAGTTCAACTTGTTGCCTCCGCAACGCCAGGGAGGGATCGCGTGTCAGATTGGCGAACAAAAAGTGACACCCGGGGGGTCCCGCTAGCTAAACCCTTATGGCCGAAGAATTGTTCCGTGGGTCGAGCACGTCAGGACAGTGCTGACAGCATACAGCAGTCGCCTGCAAAGATAGCCCATGCAATGATGCCGAAGAGCAGGATGAATCGGGAGTGAATGATGCAGATCGGTGTGATCGGCCTCGGCCGCATGGGCAGCAATATCGCAAAACGGTTGATGCGAGCCGAACATAGCTGCGTGGTTTTCGATAAACAGGCCGCGGCGGCCCAGGCGCTGACGGGCGAGGGTGCGGTTGCGGCAAGCGACTTACGCGACATGGTGGCCAAGCTCGCCAAACCGCGGGCTATCTGGGTCATGCTGCCGGCTGGTGAGATCACCGAGACCACCGTCAAGGCACTTGGCGAGGCCATGGAGGCAGGCGATATCCTGATCGATGGCGGCAACTCGTTCTACAAGGACGATGTCCGCCGCGCCGGCCTGCTGGCGGCGAAGAAGATCCGCTATCTGGATGTCGGTACCAGCGGCGGTATCTGGGGTTTCGAGCGCGGTTATTGCATGATGATCGGGGGCGACAAGGACGCTGTCGATCACCTCGATCCGATCTTTGCCGCACTCGCGCCCGGCAAGGGTGAAGCGGTTACGACCCCCGGTCGGCAGAGTGGCGACAGTAGGGTCGAGCGCGGTTACATGCATTGCGGGCCCAGCGGCGCCGGGCATTTCGTCAAGATGATCCACAACGGGATCGAATACGGATTGATGCAGGCCTATGCGGAAGGCTTCGACATCCTGCGCAATGCGGCTTCCGAGAAAATTCCCGCCGAACGCCGTTACGATCTCAATCTGGCGGATATCGCCGAAGTCTGGCGCCGGGGCAGCGTCGTGGGCTCGTGGCTGTTGGACCTGACGGCCATCGCTCTGGCCAAAGATGCGAAGCTCACCCAGTTCTCCGGCTTTGTCGAGGATTCGGGCGAGGGGCGCTGGACCGTAGAAGCGGCGATCGAGGAGGCGGTGCCGGCCGAGGTAATTTCCGCAGCACTCTATACGCGCTTCCGCTCGCGCCAGGGCCACACCTTCGCCGAAAAGCTGCTGTCGGCGATGCGCAATGAATTCGGCGGGCATGTCGAGCCCCCCCATGGGAAACCAACTGGGCCCAGCTAGCATGGTGGAGGAAGCAAAAGCCGCCCCGGCCTGTGTCCTGGCAATCTTCGGCGCGGCGGGGGATCTGACCCGCCGATTGCTGGTGCCGGCCCTTCACAATCTGCGCCGCTCCGGCCTGTTACCCGAAGCCTTTGCCATCGTGGGAATCGCGCGCACGCCGTTCAGCGACGATGCCTTCCGCCATGATCTGGAAGAAGACCTGAGGACGTTCGCCACCGACAAGGTCGACCCGGCGGAAAGCGCCTGGTTCGCGGAGCGCGCTTACTATCTTCAAGGCGATTTTGGCGATGCTGCCACATATGCGCAGCTTGCCCAAAAGCTTCAGCAGGTCGGGGCAAAGCACCAGGCGGGGGGCAATTATCTTTTCTATCTGGCGACACCGCCCCAGGTCTTCGCGCCTATCGTCGAGGAGCTTGGCAAGGCTGGGCTGACAAAGCGAGCAAGATGGTAGTTGGCGCCGCGTGATCGTCGAAAAACCCTTCGGCACCGATCTCGCTTCCGCCCAGGCGCTGAACCATCGGCTGCTTGCCGTGCTCGGCGAAAGCCAGATCTATCGCATCGATCACTATCTGGGCAAAGAAACCGTCCAGAACATCATGGTCTTTCGTTTCGCCAACGGCATCTTCGAGCCGCTGTGGAATCGCAACCATGTCGACCATGTGCAGATAACCGTGGCCGAAACGGTCGATGTGGGCACGCGCGGCAAATTCTATGACGCCACGGGCGCCTTGCGCGACATGGTGCCCAATCATCTTTGCCAGTTGCTGTCCTTGATCGCCATGGAGGCGCCGGCCCGTTTCGAAGCCGACGCACTGCGCAGCGAGAAGGCGAAGGTGCTGGATGCGATACATCGCTACGACGAGCAGCAGGCGATGCAGAACACCGTACGCGGCCAATATGGCGCGGGCGTGGTAAAGGCTCAGCCGGTGGTGGGTTATCGCGAGGCGCCCGATGTGGCGCCGAATTCTCGCACGGAGACCTATGTCGCGCTCAAGATGATGATCGACAACTGGCGTTGGGCGGGCGTGCCGTTCTATCTGCGCACCGGCAAGGCGCTTGCCAGCCGGCGCAGCGAAGTCGCGATCCAGTTCAAGCAGGCGCCCTTCGCGCTGTTCCGCGACACGCCGGTCGAGCGGCTGACCCCCAACGATCTGATCCTGCAGATTCAGCCGGAGGAAGGCGCCCTGCTGCGTTTCAGCGCCAAGATCCCGGGCCCCAGCGTGCGCATGGGCGGCGTCGAGATGAAGTTCAGCTACGGCGACTATTTCAAGGCTGCGCCCAGTACAGGTTATGAGACGCTGATTTATGACTGCATGCTGGGCGATGCCACGCTGTTTCAGCGCGCCGATACGATCGAGGCCGGCTGGCGGCTGGTCCAGCCCATGCTCGATTCCTGGTCGAAGGCCGCGAACGGTTCGCTGCCCCGATATCCCGCGGGAAGCCAGGGCCCCGTGCAAGCCGATGAACTGCTGCGCAGAGACGGTCGGCGCTGGCGCTCGATCGTCAAAGCCGACGGAGGTTCGCCATGAGCCCGCGCCCGAAGCCGGCGAAGATCTCGGCCCTTATCTCCGATGTTGATGGCACGATTGTTACCCATGACAAGGTGCTGACCCCGCGCGCCATCGCTGCCGTGGCCAAGTTGAAAGCGGCGGGGATCGCCTTTGCCATCACCAGCGCCCGGCCACCGCGCGGTATGCTGATGCTGGCGGGGCCGCTGAACCTGACCACGCCGATGGCCGGTTTCAACGGCGGGGTGATCGTTCGCCCCGATCTTTCCGTGGTCGAGCAGCATTTGCTGTCGCCGGATACGGCGCGCCAGGCCATCGATTTCATGGTGGCCAATGGCGCGCAGCCCTGGGTCTTCGATGCCGAACGCTGGATGATTCGCGATCCCAACGCGCCCTATGTCGATCATGAACGCCACACGATCGGGTTTTCTCCCACGATCGTTGCGGATTTCGATGCGAAGCCCCAGGGCATCGGCAAGATCGTTGGCGCCAGCGACGATTTCGACCGGCTGGCGAAAAGCGAGATCAGCCTTCGTGACCTGCTGGGCAACCGGGCCTTCGTTGCGCGTTCGCAGAAATATTACCTCGATGTCACCCATCCCGACGCCAACAAGGGTGCGGTGGTGAAATCGCTGTCGCGCATTCTCGCCGTGCCGCAATCGGAGATCGCCACCATCGGTGATGGCGCCAATGATGTCGCCATGTTCGAGCAGAGCGCCTTCTGCGTTGCCATGGGCAATGCCAGTCCGGAGGTGCAGGGCCAGGCCGACGCGGTGACTGACAGCAATGAAGAGGATGGCTTCGCCAAGGCCATCGAGCGCTATCTGTTGCCCGGTGTGGGGGCGGGCGCGTGAGCCAGGCGACGCTCAAGGTCTTCCCCGATCCGGCCGCGCTTGCCGACGGGGTGGCGGCATGGTTGACCGGCCTGGCAAAAGCCAAGACCGGACCTTTTGGCGTCTGCCTGTCGGGCGGCTCTACGCCAAAGCGGCTTTATCAGCGGCTGGCCGGGAGCAGCTATCGCGATGTCTTTCCCTGGCCGCGGGTCCATTGGTTCTGGGGCGATGAGCGCTTCGTGCCGCCGGGTGATCCACTCAGCAACCTCCGGATGGTACGCGAGGCGATGCTGGCCCATGCACCTATCCCGCCGGAAAATATCCATCCCGTGCCGACAACCGGCCTGACGCCCGAAGCATCGGCCGCCGCCTATGAAAAGACACTGCAATCGTTCTATGGGGCGCGGCGGCTGGAGGCGGGCCGGGCGCTATTCGACGTGACCTTGCTGGGGCTGGGCCCGGACGGCCATACCGCCTCGCTCTTTCCCGGGGATGCGGCGCTGAAGGAGCGGGAGCGCTGGGTCGTGGCCGTCATCGGCGCCAAGGCCGAGGCGCGGATTTCCCTCACATATCCCGCACTCGAAAGCAGCACCGACATCGCCTTTCTGGTCGAGGGCACGGAAAAACGCGATGTCTTCGGGCGCTTGCGGGCAGGCGATCCAGGCTTGCCTGCCGGCCAGCTTCATTCCCAGGGCCGGCTTCACTATTTCGCCGATAGGGCCGCTTTGGACGCTGGGGTCGCCGCGAATTAACCCGCTGGCCGGGAACTCTCCGGCCCATGGCGCGTTTCAAATCCATAGCGCCGCACGATCCGGATCGGGCGGCGTCATAGTTGTTGCCAGATTAACCGTTTTGAAAGGCCGGCCCCATGCAGCCCTTTGCTTCCGACATCAAGAAGATCCGCGAACGCGCGCGCCAGCATATCAATCAGGGCGCCATCACCGGTGCCTACAAGGCCGACCGCGAACAGGTAATCAAGGTTCTGAACGAGGCGCTGGCGACGGAGTTGGTCTGCGTCCTGCGCTATAAGCGCCACTATTTCATGGCCAGCGGACTTAACTCCGATGCGGTGAAGCAGGAGTTCCTCGAGCATGCTGGGGAAGAGCAGGAGCATGCGGATTCCATCTGCACCCGCATCGTCCAGCTGAACGGCGCCCCCAATCTGAACCCCGAGGGTCTGGCCAGCCGCGCCCATGCCGAGTATGCCGAGGGCAGCGACCTGGTTTC
The DNA here is from genome assembly GCA_963770335.1 of uncultured Alphaproteobacteria bacterium. GTDB lineage: Bacteria > Pseudomonadota > Alphaproteobacteria > Dongiales > Dongiaceae > DASXQK01. Next base: position 245,857 of record CAVYPG010000008.1, on the reverse strand, counting down.
GATGTTGAAGGAAGATCTGATCGCCGAACGCATCGCCATCGAGGCCTATGGCGAGATCATCCGCTGGTTGGGCGATGCCGACGTGACCACACGCCGGCTGATGGAAAGTATCCTGGCAAAGGAAGAAGAGCACGCCGAGGATCTGGCTTCGCTGCTCGCCAACAGCGCGAAGTAGAGCGGCTTGCGGCGCCGGGGTCACCCCGGCGCCGCCCGCGCTTTAGAAATCCGTATCGTTGCCCTTCACGAGGGTGGAGGGGTACCGGCTGCCGGAATCCGGCACCAGCCAGATGATCTTGTTGCCGTCCTGGAACAGGTCGTAACAGGATTCATGATCGTTCCAGGTTGAACAATACTGGCTTGCCGTCGTGCGCCAGTAACCGCTGGAGGGGTCGCGGCCCTTGGCGTGATAGGTGGTGGCGCCGCCCGGATCGAAATAACTTCTGTATTCGCTCTGGCCCCACATGCCGTGGACCGAATTTCCTGCCAGCAGCTTGTGGATTTCATCGCCGGTGAGTTTGTGCTCTTCGGCTAAAGCATTGAGTGTGATTGCCAGCGGCGAGACGATCGTCAATACGGCGAGCCTGCGCATCGCGACCTCCGTCCTAGGGTTCGACCACCGCCATGCCGTATTCCTCGCAGGCGCGCTCGAGCCAGTTCCACAGGTAATCGGCGAAACTGATCGTCACATAGATCTCGAAGCGTGGCTCATCGGAGAGCCGGTGCAGAATCACATTTGCCTTACTAAGGCCGGTCTGGGCGCATGATCCCGCGCGGAACACCTTGGCGTACAGATCCAGCGGCGTGCCCTTTTGCAAGGCCTCCTGGGCATTGCGGCCGGTGACGGCAATGACCGTGCGCGCTTCCGTGACATCGACCACCGAGAAATGCTGGCCTGCCAGAGCCTCGCGCAGCTCCTTGGCCAGGGCGCTTTCGCGGCCGGATGAACCCACGACCAGCCATTCATCGGGCCCGAGCCAGAGCGCCGTGAGGCCGGCGCCGGTCGAAACCGTATTGGGCGTTGTCGGCAGGCTCAGGCCTAACACCTGCTGAGTGGCCGCTGAGAAGGCCGCATCGCCCGGATTGCCGCGCAGGTTGATCATGCAGCGGAACGGGATTTCGGCCAGCTTCACCCCGGCATCGGGATGAATTTCGCTGGCCCGTGCTGCGAGGCTCTTATGGGCGAGCGCGCTGCGGCGCAGATAGGGCTCAACCATCGATGCGCTTCCCTTCGGGATCGTAGAACTTCGGTTCGACCACCTTGGCGCGGATCGTCCGGTCTGCAAGCGGCACGAAAATCGTGTCGCCCATGCGGTTACGGCCGTTTTTGACCACCGCCATGGCGATGGAGCGGCCGACATTCGGGCTGAAGTAGCTCGATGTGACGTGGCCCAGCATGACCATCGGCGGCTTGTCCTTGAGCTCGGCGACGATCTGGCCGCCTTCCGGCAGCACCTCGCTGGCATTCTCCGTCAGTAAGCCCACCAGATGCTTGCGGTCGCCGCGTGCCGTATCGGGCCGGGCATAGGAGCGCTTGCCGATGAAATCGGCCTTCTGCTTGCTGACGATCCAGCTCATGCCGAGATCCTGCGGCGTGGTGCTGCCGTCGGTTTCCTGGCCGACGATGATGAAGCCCTTTTCCGCGCGCAGCACATGCATCGTCTCGGTGCCGTAGGGCGTGATCTCGTACTTCTCGCCGGCCGCCATCAGCGCCGTCCACAGCGCATGGCCATAGCTCGAGGGCACATTGACCTCGAAGCTGAGATCGCCGGTGAAGCTGATGCGAAAGACACGGGCCGGAATACCGGCGACGGTTCCTTCGCGCATCGACATGAACGGAAACGATTCAGTATCCAGCGGGATATCGCTGGTGAGTTCGCCCAGCAGGCGGCGCGCCATCGGCCCGTTGACCGCGACCGTCGCCCATTGTTCGGTGACCGAGGTGCAATAGACCTTCCAGTCGGGATATTCGCATTGCAGCCAGTTCTCGAGCCAGCCGAGCACGCGGGCCGCATTGCCGGTGGTCGTGGTCATCAGATAATGGTGTTCGCCCAGGCGCGTGGTCACGCCGTCGTCGAACACCATGCCGTCTTCGCCGCACATCAAGCCGTAGCGCGAGCGGCCGATATCCAGCTTCGTCCAGGCATTGGTGTAGACGAAGTTCAGCAGCTTGGCGGCATCGGGCCCCTGGATATCGATCTTGCCCAGGGTCGAGGCATCGACGATGCCGACTGAACTGCGCATCGCCTTGGCTTCGCGATTGACCGCGGCATGCATGTCTTCGCCCGCCTTGGGGTAGTACCAGGCGCGATGCCACTGGCCGACATTCTCGAAGGGCGCGTTGGCCCCTTCATGCCAGTGATGGATGGCTGTGCGACGCACGGGCTCCAGCAGATCGCCGTGATCGTCGCCGGAGAATGTGCCGATGGTCACCGGGGTATAGGGCGGGCGGAAGGTCGTATGCCCCACCTCCGGCACCGGCCGGCTCTGCGCTTCGGCCAGAATTCCCAGCGCGTTGATGTTGCTGGTCTTGCCCTGGTCGGTGCCCATGCCCATGGTCGTGTAGCGTTTCAGATGCTCGACCGAGCGATAGCCTTCGCGATTGGCCAGCAGCACGTCGGCGGCGGTCACGTCGTTCTGGAAATCGACGAAATGCTTGCCGTTATGGCCCACCGGCTTGTCGGAGGGAACGATCCAGACCGGCGGGGCAGGGATGTATTCGCCCCCAAGCGCGCTCGCGGCCCGGCCGGCATCGCCGGAGACGCCGGCGTCTTTGGCTGCTTCCGCCCCGGCCGCATGGCCGTCATTGAGGCAGTCGCCAAGAGAGAGATTGCCGCGGCAACCGCCGGCGGAACGCTCCGCCTGTGCTGCCGACACCAGGCACGAAGGCGGCGAGTGCCTCGTCCCATTTCAGCTTGCCGCGGGACTGGCTGAACAGATGCACCGAGGGCGTCCAGCCGCCGGAATGCAGCACGAGATCGCAGGTGAGGCTGCGGGGATCGCCAAAGACGCCGCCGCGGGCGAGCTGCATGACGCTAACGCCATCGACGCGCAGCTTGCCGCTGGTGCCCGTGATGGCGTGATTGGCCAGTACCTCGATGCCCTTGGCGCGCGCCGCATCCACCATCGCGCCCGAGACTTCAGCTCGCAGGTCGACGATGGCCGCAACCGTGGCGCCGGCCTCGGCCAGATCGAGAGCCGCGCGATAGGCGCCGTCATTGTTGGTCAGCAGCACGGCGCGCCGGCCGGGCAGCACGCCATAGCGCCGCACATAGGTTGAGACCGCATTGGCCAGCATGATGCCGGGGCGATCATTGTCGGCGAAGACCAGCGGCCGCTCGATGGCGCCGGTCGACAGTACGACCTGCTTTGCCCGCACGCGCCACAGGCGCTGGCGCGGCAGATGGGCCGCGGGGGATACCAGATGGTTGGTCACCCGTTCCATCAGGGTCAGGTAGTTGTGGTCGTAATAGCCAAACGCGTTGGTGCGCGGCAGCAGCCTGACTTCGGGCATGCGGCCGAGTTCGGCCAGCGCATCGGCTACCCACTCGCTCGCGGGCTTGCCCTCGATCTGCTCATTGCTCGACAGCAGCGAGCCACCCATCTCGGCTTGCTCATCCGCCAGGATAACCCGCGCGCCGGCGCGGCCGGCGGCGAGTGCGGCGGCGAGGCCAGCAGGGCCGGCGCCCACCACCAGCACATCGCAATGGGCGAAGGTCTTGCTGTAGCGATCGGGGTCGGGCGCTTCCGGCGCCTTGCCGAGGCCGGCGGCGCGGCGGATGAAATATTCGTATTTCATCCAGAAGCTCGGCGGCCACATGAAGGTCTTGTAGTAGAAGCCGGCGGGGAAATAGCGCGACAGCAGATTGTTGATTGCGCCGATATCGAAGCCGAGCGAGGGCCAGCGGTTCTGGCTGGACGCGACCAGCCCGTCGAACAACTCGATCTGGGTTGCGCGCAGATTGGGTTCGGTCTTCGCCCCGTCGCCCAGCTGGATCAGCGCATTCGGCTCCTCAGAGCCGGCCGTCAGGATGCCGCGCGGACGGTGATACTTGAAGCTGCGGCCGACCAGATGCACGCCATTGGCGAGCAAGGCAGAAGCAAGCGTGTCGCCGGCATGGCCTTCGTAGCGCTTGCCGTCGAAGGTAAAGCCGATCGTCCTGCTGCGATCGACGATTCCGCCCTGGGATGTACGATGGGTCTGGTTGCTCACGGCTTGGGCTCGCCCATCTTGTAGACCTTGTAAATCTTGTGGGTCACCGTATCGCGCGCGACGTTGAACCAACGCCGGCAACCCCGCGCGTGATTCCAGCGCTCATACTGCGTGCCCTTCGGGTTCTTGCGCATGAACAAATAATCGGCCCATTCGGCGTCGCTGATGGCCTCGGTATTCAGCGGGCGGGCGATATGCGCTTCGCCGCCGCAGGAAAATTCGAGTTCGGCGCGCGGGCCGCAATAGGGGCAATCGATCAGCAGCATGGGTTCCTCAATGCGCGACGCCGGCGGCGCCGTGCTCGTCGATCAGATAGCCGTTGATGAAACGATCGAGCGCGAAAGGCTCGTTCAGCTTATGCGGCCGGTCCTGGGCCAGGGTATAGGCGAAGACCCAGCCGGAGCCCGGCGTCGCCTTGAAGCCGCCGGTGCCCCAGCCGCAATTGAAATAGAGACCCTGAACCGGCGTCTTGCTGACGATCGGACTCGCATCCGGGCAGACATCGACAATGCCGCCCCAGGTGCGCAGCACGCGCAGGCGGCTGAAGATCGGGAACAACTCGACCAGCGCGTTCAGCAGGTTTTCGACAACGGGCGGACTGCCGGTCTGCGCATAGGAATTATAGCTGTCGATGCCTGCACCCATGACCAGCTCGCCCTTGTCGGATTGGCTGACATAAACATGCACGGCGCTCGACATGATGACGGTGTGCAGCACTGGTTTGATTGGCTCGCTGACGAGGGCCTGCAGCGGGTGGCTTTCGATGGGGAAGCGCAGGCCCGCCATGGTTGCGAGCACGCTTGAATGGCCGGCGGCAACGCAGCCGACCTTCTTGGCGCCGATGAAGCCCTTGGTTGTTTCTACGCCAAGGACGCGGCCCTGTTCGATACGAAAGCCTGTGACCTCGCAGTTCTGGATGATGTCGACGCCGCGATCATCCGCAGCGCGGGCATAGCCCCAGGCCACCGCGTCGTGCCGGGCAACGCCGCCGCGCCGCTGGAGCGAGGCACCCAGCACCGGATGGCGCGCATTCGGCCGCGTATCGAGGATCGGGCAAAATTCCTTCACCTGCGCCGCGCTCAGGATCTCGGAATCGATTCCGTTCAGCCGATTGGAATTCACCCGGCGATGGATCTCGCGCATCTCATGCTGGTTGTGGCCGAGGCTGAGCAGGCCGCGCTGGCTGAACATCACGTTGAAGTTCAGATCCTGGGAGAGACCCTCCCACAGCTTCATCGAATGCTCATAGAGATGGGCGCTTTCGTCCCAGAGATAGTTGGAGCGCACGACGGTGGTGTTGCGCCCGGTATTGCCGCCGCCAAGCCAGCCTTTTTCGATCACCGCGACATTGGTGATGCCATGCTCCTTGGCGAGGTAATAGGCCGTCGCCAGGCCGTGGCCGCCGCCGCCGACGATGACCACGTCGTATTCCGGCTTCGGCTGCGGGGTGCGCCAGGCTTCGCGTCCAGTTTTCGTGATAATTGCGCGCGTTTCGCGCCAGGCTGAAGATCGAATAGCGGGCTTTCATCCGGCTCTCCTGGCGTCTGATCGCCTCAGGTTGCGAGGCCTTAAATCAGCCGCCACGTCAAATCTTGCTCCAGGCAGCGGGCGAGAATGGCAGCCCCCGCATCCTCGATCAAGCAACTCGGCCCGCGATAAACGGCATCGCCACCGGTTGCCGCAGAAGGCAATTCAGCGCACTGGATCAATGGCTTGATGCCGCTGCCCGCCCGCGGCGCAGAAGGACCATGCCGAGGCAAAAGCGGCTACGCGGCGGACGCCATCCACTATCGATTTTGCGACATGATCCTGCTAATTTCCTGCGGACCCACCCGTCTTCGGGGCGGAAGATTTCGAGGAAGAAAGCAGTGAGACCTGTCGCAATCCGGACGATTGCCGTTCCTGGCCTTTTCGGCGTGGTCTGCGACAGCCGGCCGCTCGCCGGCAAGTTCACTCGTCAGAAACAATAGGCATGTTCGGCGCCGCATCATCGGAACGCCCTCAGCGCATTGCCTTCATTCTCGTGCCGAATTTCTCGATGATCGCTTTTACCTCGGCGGTCGAGCCGCTGCGCCTGGCCAACCGCACGGCCGGCAAGGATCTCTATAGCTGGCGGCTTTTCTCCAGCGAGGGCAAGCCGATTGCCGCCAGCAACGGCATCGTGCTGCATCCCCATGGCGATATCGACCAGGCCGCCGGCTATGGCACCGCGATCCTGTGCAGCGGTATCGAGGGCCATCTCCATCAGGATCGCGTTCTTTTCGCCGGATTGCGGCGCCTCGATCGCCAGGGTGCCGATATCGGAGCGCTCTGCACCGGCAGCCATATCCTGGCGCGAGCCGGCCTGCTGGACGGGTATCGCTGCACCATCCATTGGGAAAACATTGCCGCGTTCTCGGAAGATTTTCCGCGCATCGAGGTGACGTCGGAATTGTTCGAGATCGACCGCAACCGCTTTACCTGCTCGGGCGGCACCGCGGCCCTCGACATGATGCTGAACATGATCGCGCTCCAGCACGGGCATGAACTGGCCACGGCCGTCTCCGAGCAGTTCATTCACGAGCGCATTCGCGATCGTCACGATCACCAGCGCATGGCCTTGCCGGCGCGCCTGGGCGTGCGCCATCCCAAGCTGATCCGCGTCATCCGCCAGATGGAGGCCAATCTGGAGGAGCCGCTGGACCGCGGCCAGCTCGCCGCCGCCGCCGGGCTGTCCACCCGCCAGCTCGAGCGGCTGTTCCGCAAATATCTGAACCGGTCGCCGGCGCGCTATTATGTCGAGCTTCGCCTCAACCGCGCTCGCCTGCTGCTGCTGCAGACCAATATGTCGGTGATCGACGTGGCGCTTGCCTGCGGCTTCGTCTCCGCTTCGCATTTCTCCAAATGCTACCGCGACTTCTTCGGCAAGACGCCGCGGCGCGAGCGTGGCCTGCCCCAGCTGCCGTTCAACGTCGATGACGGCGTCCGCGCCCGGGGGGCCTGAGGGCGTGGCGCAGGCGGGCAGCTGGGCCGCAGAGCCCGCTTTGCCCCGTATCGCCAATCCGGCGGCCAGCCATGGCCGGCTGCATTTCATGGACAATCTGCGGGTGGCGCTGACGGTGCTGATCGTCTTCCAGCATTCGAGCTTTGCCTATGCGACCGCGAACTGGTGGTACTTCATCGATGTGAAGCAGCAGCCGCTGCTCGCCTCGTTTTTTATCGTCAACCGCAGCTTCCGCATGAGCCTGTTCTTCCTGATCGCCGGCTATTTCATGCCCTATGTGCTGGATCGCAAGGGTGCCCGGGTTTACCTGAAGGATCGCTTCCGGCGCTTCGGCATACCGCTGCTGGTGTTCCTGTTCGTCGTCATCCCGCCGCTGATGTATGCCTATTTTCTGAATTTCCGCCCTTACGGGTCCATCGGCTTTTTCGATTACTACATCCAGTACTATTGGGGTATCGGCCGTCGCCCGCCGGACAACTGGAGTGGTCCGGCCTGGCCCGATCGCCAATTCGGCCATCTCTGGTTCCTCGAAATGCTGCTGGTCTATGCCGTGATCTATGCGGGCTGGCGCGCGCTGCGACATCGTTTGCATATTGCCGGGCCTGACCCGTTCCGGTTTCCAGGCCTGCCGGTCTGGCTGCCGATCATTGCCGGCGTCGCGGCGCTGACCTATTGGGTTCGCCTCACTCACCCGGTCTATGACTGGGCCGCCTATCTTTACGTGATCCAGCTCTCCCTCGCCGACCTGCCCCGCGATCTCGCCTGCCTGCTTCTCGGAATCCTGGCGTTTCGCAATGACTGGCTGCGCAAGCTGCCCTCGGCAACGGGCTATGGCTGGCTCGCCGTCGGATTGGCGGGAGCCGCCATTTTCATTGTCTGCGATCTGACCGGTCATTCCTTTTTCAGCGCCGGCGGCAGCGGCCGCAACGCGGTGATCTATCCGATCTGGGAGACGTTGACCTGCTTCGGCTTCTGCCTCGGCCTGCCGATCGTCTTTCGCGACTTCTTCGATGGGCGCAACCGCGTCACCGACTGGTTGTCGGCAGCGAGCTACGGCGTCTATGTCGTCCACCTGCCCATCGTCGTCATGCTGCAATACGCGCTGGCTTCGGCGCCGCTGGGCCCGGTGGAGAAATTCCTGGTCGTGGCGCTGGCGGCGGTGCCGCTCTCGTTCTTCCTGGTCGTCCTGCTGCGCCGCTCGGCAAGGCTGCGGCAGGTGGTGTGATACAAAGAAAACCATGCTCCCCCGTGATCCCGGCGGTCGGTCCTCGGAAGGAAATGCGCGTTACTTAGCGGCGATTAGCGTCGTTTTTCTGATGCTTTGGGTGGTGATTGCGCACGCTCAGCGCCTGACTTTCCTTGGGGCTCTGTTGATTGTCCCAGGTGCCTTCGTGGTGGTTGAGGGAGCGCGCGCTCTCAAGAGGGCGTTTGGTCGCGCGAAATGAGCGAACGCCCTTCGAAATCAAACGCTGCTCTGCTTCGATTTGTGTGGGTCTGTCTTGCCGTCGCCGCATTGTCAGCAATGGCCGGGTTGCTATGTCAGTTGTTTGCCGCCATCGAGAATTGGCTCGCGTCACATAACTCGACGCTCGTAACGCAGGCTTCGCCGCTTGCTATTTCACTGTCGCGCGCCTTCATGGTGATTTTCGTTCTTGCCGTGATCGGTGCCTTTCTCGGCAATGCGGTGCGACACAAGAAATAGGTCAGGTCTATTTCTGCTTTGCGATCACGATGAATTCCTCTGACTCGGGCGAGCAGGGTCGCCCATCCCACCAGCCGTGGCAGGAATCAATTCTGAGCCCGGCCGCTGCGATCAGCCCGGCAAGGTGGTCGGCATCGATGAAGCGGATGCGGCTCTGCCCGATCTGCTCGCTTCCCTGATCCAGAAAACGGTAGCGATGGGCGATGCTGGCGATTCCGGTCGCCTCATCGAATGTCGTATCGACGGATTCCTCGATGCGTCCAAGCCCGGCGATCTCGGCGATGCCCCGGCTTTCCTGCGGCGTCCAGGCGAGCCAGGCCTTGGCCGCCGGGTTGCGGGTATCGAAGGCAAGACATCCCCCTGGCGCCAGATGACGAGCAGCGGTTGTCAGCATCGCCACGCTGTCCGCATCGGTCAGGAACACCTGGAAGGCGTGGCCGGTCAGATAGATCAGGCTGAACTGTCGCTTTAGATCGAGTGTGCGCGCATCGCCCTTGATCCATTCAACGCGCTCAGCGCCGGGCCGGCTGCGCGCGATGTGGAGCATCCCTTCGGCCGGATCGACGCCGGCAACGGGAGCAATCTCCTCTGCGATCCGGCAGGCGAGCATGCCAGTGCCGCAGCCGAGATCGAGGGTGGGGCCGCCTAGTTTGCGGGCAAGCGCCAGATAGAAATCATCACCCGGCCCCCAAGCGTTGAAGGCGTCGTAGAGCCGCGCGAATTTCTCGTCGGCGAAGATTTCGTCGGCGACGCTACCGTCGGCCGTGGCCATCGGGCCCGGCGGAGGAAGTTAATTTCCGTAAGCGAACGGCTTGCGCGAGAACAGGCGCTGCAGCATCGGCTCGAAGGCTTCCAGCGGCATGGTGTCGTAATCGGGATCGAAGGAATTCTGGTCGTACTTCTCGCAGAAATCGGCGGTGCGCTGGAACATGGGATGGCCGCGATAGCGCTCACGCTCGTCCCGATTCAGGCCGATATGGTGATAGTAGTAGTAGCCTTGGAAGATCCCGTGGTTCTTGATCAGCCAGTGATTGTCCTCGCTGATATAGGGGCGCAGCACGGCGGCACCCAGCTGGGCGTGGTTTTCCGGGGCCAGCGTATCGCCGATATCGTGAAGCAGGGCGCAGACCACCGTTTCCTCATCGGCGGAATCGCGAAAGGCGCGCGTGGCGGTCTGCAGCGAATGCTCATAGCGGTCGACCTTGTAGCCGATCTTGTCGCCGCCCAGCATCTTCAGCGCCGTGATCACATGGGCCGGCAGATGCTTGACCAGCGGCTCGTATTTGCGCATGAGAAACTGATATTCCTCATAGGTCCCGTCCGCCATCCGGGTGAATTCGATCGCTTCTTCCATGTGCCGCTCCCTTGAAGGAGGGAACATTCTATCGGTGGCAAAGGTTTGAATCCAGTAGGCGAGGGGCATAGACTGATTGCCCGTACGCTGATGCCGCCCGAGTGGCCGCCGGCGATTCGCTTTCCGGCGACTCCCTATCCAGCTTGGCCGGCGGAAAGGAGAAGCGCGTGACAGTCAGAGCCATATTGAAAGGCAAGGGTGCTGCCGTGGTCACGGCCGTGCCCGGCGAGACGCTGCATCGCATTTCGCAATTGATCGCGGAATATCGCATCGGTGCGGTCCTGATTTTGGATACGGATGGCAGGCCGGGCGGCATCGTCTCGGAGCGTGATATCGTCAACGCCCTTTCGGCCCATGGCGCCGGCGCGCTGGCCATGACGGCCGCCGAGGCGATGAGCCGCAATATCCTGACCTGCCGGCCCGACAACAGCGCGGATGAGATCCTCGCGGTCATGACCCACAGCCGGGTGCGCCATCTGCCGGTGATGGAAGATGGCCAAATGATCGGCATCGTCAGCATCGGCGATGTGGTGAAGCGCAAGCTGGACGATGCCGCCGCGGAAGTCGGGCTGCTGCGCGATTACGTGATGGCCGGCCGCTAGCGAGGGCCTAAAGACCGCTGCCCTCGTCCAGGCGCAGGATGCGCACCGGCGATCCTTTGGCGAGCGCCGGTGCCTGCACCGGACGGATCACGAGACATTGCGCCTGCTGCATCAGGAATTGCATCGAGCTGTCCTGCTTGCCGAAGGGGGTGGCAACCAGCCGGCCTTCGCCGTCGCGCGACAATGTGGCGCGCAGATAGTCCTCGCGATTGTCGTTCTCGGCCAGGTCGCGACCGGCGATCGCGATCTCCTCGCCGTTATCGCTATCCTGCTGGCCCAGCATCGCCCGCAGCGCCGGGCGGATGAAGACGATGGCGCAGACGAGAGTCGAGACGGGATTGCCGGGCAGGCCGATGACTCTTGTAGTTCCGATATTGCCGAACATCAGTGGCTTGCCCGGCCGCATGGCGATCTTCCAGAAGTCGACGGCCATACCCTGTTCGCCGAGGGCCGCCTGTACCAGATCGTGATCGCCGACCGAGGCTCCGCCGGTGGTGACCAGCAGATCGGCGCCGGCCGCACCGGCGGCAAGACGCTGCAGGGCGGCACGATTATCGGCCGCAATCCCGAGATCGATGGGTTCGGCGCCGGCGGCGCGCAGGAATGCCGCCAGCGCCAGGCCATTGGAACTGACGATCTGGTTGGGGCCGACGGGCTCACCCGGCATCACGATTTCATCGCCCGTGGCCAGGATCGCAACCCGCGGGCGCCGGTAGACCTGAAGCCAGGGATGGTTCATCGCCGCGGCCAGGCCGATATCCCGCGCGCCCAATCGCTTGCCGGCGGCAAGGCCGGCATCGCCACGCCTGAAATCAAGTCCCGCGGGGCGCACATAGCGGCCGATGGGCGCGCCTTCTTTGACCAGCACGCTGTCGCCTGTGGCTTTGGTATCCTCCTGGATCACGATCGCATCGGCGCCATCGGGCAGCGGCGCGCCGGTGAAAATGCGCACCGCCTCGCCGGGTTTGATGGGGCTGCCGTAGGCGCTTCCCGCCGGCGCGTAGCCGACAAGCCTGAGTGTCACCGGCACGCTCGCCACATCGGCGGCACGCACGGCATAGCCATCCATGGCGGAGACGGCGAAAGGCGGCTGGGTCAGCCGGGCATGGATCGGTTCGGCCAGCACGCGGCCCAACGCATTGGCGAGCGAAACCTGTTCGGCGGGAAGGGGCGCGAAGGCCGAGACGATGCGAGCCCGGGCTTCGGCAACCGTCAGCATCAGCGACCCTTGTATTCGCCGGACTTGCCGCCGCGCTTATGGGTAAGGCGAATATCGCTGATGGTCATGGATCGGTCGACCGCCTTGCACATGTCATAGACGGTCAATGCCGCAGCACCGACCGCTGTGAGTGCTTCCATCTCCACGCCCGTACGGCCCACCAGCTTGCATGTGGCTTCGATATCCACCGCATTGCGCTTCGCATCGATGGAGAGATCGACGGCGATGCTGGTGAGTGCCACCGGATGGCAGAGCGGGATCAGTTCCGGCGTGCGCTTGGCCGCCATGATTCCGGCAAGACGCGCCACCGCCAGCACATCGCCCTTCTTCATATTGCCCGCGGCCACCAGCTTCAGGGTCGCGGGCTGCATGATCACCGAGCCTCGGGCTGTGGCGACGCGCTCCGTCTCGTCCTTGGTGGAGATATCCACCATGGCCGCCTTGCCTTCGGCATCGAAATGGGTGAGGCGGGCCATCAGGCGCTGCGCTTGGCCGCTGTGGGCTTAGCCAGCAACCGCCTTGTCGCGGCTGCCACATCGGCCTCGCGCATCAGGGATTCGCCGATCAGGAAGGTGGAAACGCCGATACGCGCCATGCGCGCGAGATCGGCCGGCTTCGACAGCCCGCTCTCCGCCACCACCAGGCGGCCCCGCTCGACCAGCGGTGCCAGGCGTTCGGCCGTCTGCAGATCGACCGCCAAGGTCTTGAGATTGCGGTTATTGATGCCGATCAGCCGAGCCGACAGGTCGCTGCGCGCGCTCGAGCTCCACCTCGTCATGCACCTCGACCAGCGCGTCCATGCCAAGCGCGGTTGCGATCTCATGCAGGTCCGCCGCCTCGCTGTCGCCGAGCGCCGCCATGATCAGCAAAATGGCATCGGCACCCAGCGCGCGGGATTCGAAGATCTGATAGGGCTCAAGCATGAAGTCCTTGCGCAGCACCGGCAGTTCGACCGCCTCGCGCGCCGCGAGAAGATAGTCGTCGCGGCCCTGGAAATAAGGTTCGTCCGTCAGCACGGAGAGACAAGCGGCACCGCCTTCGCTGTAGGCGCGGGCGAGATCGGCAGGATTAAAATCCGCGCGGATCAATCCTTTGGAGGGCGAGGCCTTTTTGATCTCGGCGATCAGGCCATAGCGGCCCTCATCCATCGCCTGGGCTAGGCGCTGGGTAAAACCGCGCGGCGGCGCGGCACGTTCGGCGGCGGCTTCCATGACCGCGAGGCTTCGCTGTGCCTGGCAGCGCGCCACATGCTGACGCTTATCGGCACAGATGCGGGCAAGCGTGTCGCTCATGCAGCACCACTTGCCGGCAGCGGCCGGTTGGTGATGGCAACGAGCCCGGCGAGCGTCGCCTTGGCTTTACCGCTGTCGATGGCCTGGGCTGCCAGCGCGGCACCGGCTTTCAGATCGTTAGCCTTGCCGGCGATCAGAAGCGCCGCCGCGCTGTTCAGCAGCACGATGTCGCGATAGGGGCCAGGCTTGCCGGCCAGCAGGCCGGTGATGGCGGCGGCGTTGGTCGCGGCGTCGGCGCCCTTGAGATCGGCGGGCTTGGCGCGCGGCAGGCCGGCTGCTTCCGGCGAGACCTCGAACTGGGTGACGCGGCCATCCTTCAGTTCGGCAACATGGCTCTCGCCCGTGGTGGTGATTTCATCCAGGCCGTCGCTGCCATGCACGACCCAGGCGCGCTCGGTGCCCAGGCGCCCCAGCACCTCGGCCAGCGGCTGGATCCATTGCCTGGCGAAGACGCCGACGAGCTGACGCTTTGCGCCTGCGGGATTGGAGAGCGGGCCCATCAGATTGAAGATCGTGCGGGTGCCCAGCTCGACGCGCGAGGGCCCGACATGGCGCATGGCGTTGTGATGCCGCGGCGCCATCAGGAAGCAGATATTGGCCTTCCACAACGCTTCTTTGACCAGGGCCATATCGGCATCGATGTTGACGCCAAGGGCCGCCAGCACATCGGCCGCCCCGGTCTTGGACGAGGCCGCGCGATTGCCATGCTTGGCGACGGGAACGCCGGCAGCCGCCGTGACGATGGCCGACCCGGTGGAAATGTTCAGCGTGCCGGCGCCGTCGCCGCCGGTCCCGCAAGTATCGATGGCGCCCGCCGGCGCCTCGATGCGGACCATCTTGCCGCGCATGGCGCGCACGGCGCCGACGATCTCCGGCACCGTCTCGCCGCGCACGCGCAGCGACATGAGGAAGCCGCCGATCTGCGCCGGCGTGGCATCGCCCGAAAACAAGAATATCGAAGGCCTGTTCGGCCTGGCTCTCATCGAGCGACCGTGCCGCCCGCGGCGATCGCGATCAGGGGCTTGAGATCGCTCACGCCACCGCTTTCGCAAGCGGCCGGGGACGGCGCGCCACCATCTGCACATTATGGCCGGCCAGGCGCAGGAAGTTGCTCAGCAGCCGATGGCCATGTTCGGAGGCGATGCTCTCCGGATGAAACTGCACGCCATAGATCGGCAGGGTCTTGTGCGCCATGGCCATCATCACCCCATCATCGGCGTCGGCCGTCGAGACCAGGCAATCGGGCAGGCTGGTGCGATCGACGGTCAGCGAGTGATAGCGGGTGGCGGAGAAGGGGCTTGGGATGTCCTCGAAAATACCGGTGCCGCTATGCTTCAGTTTCGAGAGCTTGCCATGCATGGGCAACGGAGCGCGCACTACGCGCCCGCCGAAAGCCTGGCCGATGGCCTGATGACCGAGGCAGACGCCCAGGATCGGCAACCGTCCGGCAGCCGTCTTGATCAGGTCGAGACAGATGCCCGCCTTGTCGGGATCGCAAGGGCCGGGAGACAAGATGATCCCCTGGGGCTGCATGGCCATGACATCGGCGACCGAAAGCTGGTCGTTGCGCCGCACCTCGACGCTGGCGCCGAGCTCGCCCAGGAAGTGGTAGAGGTTGTAGGTAAAGCTGTCGTAGTTATCGATCAAAACAAACATATTCAGGGCCTTACGGGACGTGGTTTCGATGCCTCTACAGGGTCGGCGGCCTTTATAACAGGTCGCTTCCGGGGGTGGAAGCAAGCCGCCCGCCGCCAGGCCCGACACTTCATTTCTGGCCAGCCCTTGACCTTCCCAGCTCTGGAAGGTCCATATCCAACCCATGGATACCAGTGAACACCAACCGACAATCGATCTCGCCGTCGAAGGCATGAGCTGTGCCGGCTGTGTTGGGCGCGTCGCGCGGGCGCTGGAGGGCGTGCCGGGCGTGACAAACGCCTCGGTCAATCTTGCAAGCCATCGCGCGCGGGTGGCGGGCACCGCACCGCTGGCCTCGCTGGTCACGGCCGTCGAGGGTGCGGGTTATCGCGCTGCCGCAGCGCCCAGCGACAAGGCAGGCCAGGTCGCGGCCGACGCTGCGGAGAAAAAGCGCGCACGCCGCGAATTCTGGCGGCTTGCCTATGCGATTGCCTTCACCTTGCCGCTGGTGATGGAGATGGCGGCCGACCTCTTCGGCCATCATCTCATCCCCGGCTGGAAACAGGCGCTGCTGGCAACGCCAGTGCAGTTTTGGGCCGCAGCACCTTTCTATGGGGCCGCCTGGCGAGCCTTGCGGGCGCGCAGCGGCAATATGGACCTGCTGGTCACGCTGGGCACATTGGCCGCCTATGGCTTCAGCCTGTATCAACTGGCCACAGGCGCACCCCACCTCTATTTCGAGGCGTCCGCGGTGGTCGTGACGCTGGTGCTGCTGGGACGTTGGCTGGAAGCACGTGCGCGCCGCAGTGCGTCAGCGTCGTTGCGCGCGCTGATGACGCTGCGCCCGGAAACCGCGGTGGTCGAGCGCGACGGCAAAGCAAGCGAGATCCCGGCCGAGCTGGTGACGCCCGGCGATATCCTGATCGTGAAATCAGGCAGCCGCATTCCCGCCGACGGTATCGTTATCGAGGGCGACAGCGAGGCGGATGAATCGCTGCTGACCGGCGAGAGCCGCCCGGTCGAAAAGCAACCGGGCGAGTGGGTCATCGGCGGATCGTTGAATGGCGATGGGCTGCTGCGCATTCGCGCCAGTGCTTCCGCAGCGCAAGGCCAGCTCGCGCGGATCATTGCCCTGGTCGAGAACGCCCAGGCCAGCAAGGCCGCGGTAGAGCGGCTGGTCGACAAGGTGAGCGCCATTTTTGTGCCGGCGGTTCTGCTTCTGGCGCTAGCGGTATTCCTCGGCTGGGCGCTGACCGGTGCCTGGCAGGCCGGCCTCATCAATGCCGTGTCGGTTCTGGTCGTGGCCTGTCCCTGCGCCCTGGGCCTTGCCACGCCCACCGCCATCATCACCGGCACGGGCCTCGCCGCGCGGCGAGGCATTCTCTTTCGCGATGCCGCCGCCCTCGAGCGCGCGAAGGACATCACGACCGTGGTCTTCGACAAGACCGGCACGCTTACAGATGGATTACCCCAGGTTCTGGAGATCCTCGCCGACGATCGCCGGCGCGCCCTGACGCTCGCGGCCTCATTGCAGCAGGGCAGCGACCATCCGCTCGCCCGCGGCATGCTGCTGCTGGCGGCCAGGGAAGGGCTTGCGTTGCGGCCCCTTGTCGATTTCCGGCGCCTGGGCGGGCGCGGCGTGACGGGACGCGTCGGTGGCGAGCCGGCGGCATTGGGCAATCTGCGGCTGATGCAGGAACTCTCGGTTACGGTTCAGCCGACGCCGGCCACTGCGAGCCAGAGCGCCATTTATCTCGCGGCGGGCGTGCCGCTGAAAGCCGTTGCGACATTCATCACCGGCGATCGCGTTCGCCTGAGACGGCAGCAGCATCCATTGCCCTTTTGAAGGCACGCGGTATCGCGAGCGTCATGATGACCGGCGACGGCGAGGCGGCGGCGCGTCCGCTGGCCGAAAGCCTCGGCCTCGATCGCCTGATGGCGGATGTGTTGCCGGAAGGCAAGGTAGCGGAAATCGAACGTCTCAAATCCGAAGGGCAGGTGGTTGCCATGGTTGGCGACGGCGTCAACGACGCTCCGGCACTGGCGAGCGCCGATGTCGGCATGGCGATGGCGGGCGGCAGCGACGCCGCGATGGCAACCGCTCCGGTTACGCTGATGCGGGCCGATCCACGCCTGGTGGATGAAGCGATCGATCTCTCGCGCCGGACCAGCCGCAAGATCCGCGAAAACCTGTTCTGGGCCTTCATCTATAACCTGGTGATGCTGCCGCTGGCGGCGGCGGGCCTGCTATCGCCCATGCTGGCGGGCGCGGCCATGGCCCTGTCGAGCCTCAGCGTGGTGGGCAATTCGCTGCTGCTTCGCCGCGGCGGCAAAGGAGGTGCCTCATGAATCAAACCGGCACAGCTGCGCGGGACATGAATATCGGCGCGCTGGCGCGCCAGAGCGGCGTGCCGGCAAAGACCATTCGCTATTACGAACAGGTGGGCCTGATTCCCCAGGCCTCGCGCAGCGCCGGCAACTACCGGCGCTACGATCATCGCGACGTGGCAACCCTGCGCTTCATCCATCGCTCCCGGCAATTGGGATTTTCGCTGGAGGATGTGGGCAAACTGCTCGGCCTCTGGCGCGACCACGGCCGCTCCAGCGTCAAGGTGAAGCGCCTGGTGCTGGACCATATCCGCGAGATCGACCGCAAGCTGGCCGAGTTGAAGACCATCCGCGATACGCTGTCTCATCTGGCCGATCATTGTCATGGCGATGAGCGGCCCGATTGTCCGATCCTGGACGACCTGGCGCTGCCGGGTGGGATGGAGCGGGGCGGGATGGGTCACCGGCACTAGAGCAAGATCGGATCAGCTTGAAGCAACCTGATCCGTGAATCTTGCTCTGCTTATTTGATTCAGCGGCTGATTCACGCCTCATGTTGAATTAACGTGAGGCGATCAGACGCTAACGACTCGCCGGCCCATGCTATCGTCCGCCGATGTTCGGACGATTCACCAAGGGGCGCCGGCGCACCAAGCGCGCCGGCAAACGCAGCGCCCTCAGCCAGGCAACACGTGGCTGGATTTCCAGCCTCCGGCGTAATCCGTTCGCCTTCTTCGTCGTCGGCCTCGGTCTTGGCATCGTCATCGGCGTGGCGGTGGCGGTCCATCGGACGCCGGCACCCACACTGATTGCAAATGTGCCCGCGAGCACGGCAGCGAGCCCGCCGAAGCTCGCTCCTTCCGTTGCCGCCAACACGCCACAAGCCAATCCCGCGCCGGCCCAGCCGCTGCCAGCTCAGCCCGCTCCATTACCCGCGCCATCATTCTCGGGCGGCAAACCCGCCTGGCAGCAATTCGCGCTCGCCATGCCGTCCACCGGCGGCAAGCCGATGATCGCCATCGTCATCGACGATATGGGCATCGACAAGGCGGATGCGGCACGGGTGATCAGCCTGCCGGGTCCGCTCACCATCGCCTTCATGTCCTATGCCACGGAGCTTGCGGCCCAGGCCCAGGCGGCGCGCGCGGCCGGTGATGAGATCTGGATGCATATTCCGATGGAGCCGATGGATGGCGAGATCGATGCCGGTCCGAACGTATTAAAGGTCAACCTGCCGCCCGATGAAATCCGCCGGCGGCTCGATTGGGCGCTCTCGCGCTTGCCCGGGATCGTCGGGGTCAACAACCATATGGGCAGCAAATTCACCCAGTCGGGACCCGGCATGGCGGTGGTGATGGAGGAGCTGCGGGCGAGGGGCCTGGCCTTCCTCGATTCACGCACCATCGCCTCGACGGTCGCTGCCCAGGTGGCAGGCCAGATGGGCGTGCCCCATATCGATCGCGACGTCTTCATCGACAACGATGAATCGGTCGAGGCGGTGCTGCGCCAGCTCGAGGAAACCGAACAAGTGGCCCAGCGCAAGGGGTTTGCGCTGGCCATCGGCCATCCCCACCCGACGACGATTGCGGCATTGCAGCAATGGCTGCCGACGCTGCGGGCCAAGGGCTTTGTCCTTGTACCGGCCAGCGCCCTGGTGCGCATGGAACTATCCTCCGCCGGCTGAATTTAGGTCTGAACGGTAATTGTCACAGGAAATGGGGGCGGTTCTTGGCCTCAATTCCGCGTGACCGTCGGCCAAGCCAGGGAGGCCACAATGCGTGTGCTCTTGGTGCATCCAAGCCCGTTGATGTACAGCGAGATCTTCCTGCGGCTGGAGCCGCTGGGGCTCGAACGCGTGGCCCAGGCCGTGCGGATGGCCGGGCATGACGTTCGCATCGTCGACCTGCAGACCTTTAGCCATGCCGAGCTTCATGCCGAGTTCGCCCGCTTCCGCCCGCAAGCCGTCGGCTTCTCACTGAACTATCTCGCCAACGTCCCCGAGGTGATCGATCTCGCCAAGGTGATCAAGGCGCGGAATCGGGACTGTTTCGTTTTCACCGGCGGTCATAGCGGCTCGTTCATTGCCGAGGAACTGCTGGTGCATGGCGAGGGCGCGATCGATTGCGTCTTGCGCGGCGAGGGCGAGTTGGGTGCAACAGCACTTCTGGCGGCGTTGCCCGGCGACGTGTCGCAGGTGCCTGGCGTGGTGACGAAAAGCGGGCGCGGGCCGGCGCCGCTGATGCTCGACAGCCTCGAGCGGTTCGAGCCTGCGCGAGACCTGTTGCGCCGGCGCAAACGCTATTTCATCGGCGAGCTTGATCCTTGCGCCTCTATCGAATTTACCCGCGGCTGCCCCTGGGATTGCTCGTTCTGCAGCGCCTGGACCTTTTATGGACGGACATATCGCGTGACATCGCCCGAAGCGGCGGGCGCCGAACTCGAATCCATCCGTGAGCCCAACGTGTTCATCGTCGATGACGTGGCCTTCATCCATGCCGAGCATGGCTTTGCCATCGGGAAGGAGATCGAGAGGCGCGGCATCCGCAAGCGCTATTACCTGGAAACCCGGGCCGATGTGCTGTGCAAGAACCGTGAGGTCTTTGCCTATTGGCGCAAGCTCGGTTTGCAGTATCTGTTCCTGGGACTGGAAGCCATCGACGAAGAAGGGCTGAAGGCCCATCGCAAGCGGGTCTCGCTCGGCGTCAATTCCGAAGCGCTCGAGATCGCGCGCAGCATCGGCGTCAAAGTCGCCATCAATCTCATCGTCGATCCGGACTGGGACGAGCGGCGCTTCGACATCGTGCGCGACTGGGCGGCCTCAATTCCCGAGATTGTCCACCTGACGGTCGCCACCCCATACCCCGGCACTGAGCTCTGGCATACAGAGCAGCGCAGCCTGACGAGCCTCGACTACCGGCTCTATGACATCCAACACGCCGTCCTGCCGACGCGGCTGCCGCTCAAGCGCTTCTATGAAAAGCTGGTCGAGACGCAGCGTGTACTGAACCAGAAGCATCTGAGCTTTGCGGCGTTGCGGGGCGCGGCCACGCTGATGGCTGGACTCGCCTTGCAGGGGCAGACCAACTTCATCCGTGCGATCTGGAAATTCAACAAGGTCTATAACAGCGAACGCCAGTTCGCCGACCACCTGCGGCCGGTGACCTATGCCATGGGTCAGCCGGTGAAGATGGCTGCCGGCAAGGAACTCACCCAGCATTTGTTCGTGCATCCGAGGCCGGTGAAGGCGCCGGCGGCTGCCATCGATCGGGCGGCGAGTTGACGACACGCCTGTCGTCATCTCGGGTATGACGAAATTTAGTGTGTCTGCGTGCCAAGGCGTTCAGGCGCCTGTGCTCGCTAGCTACCTGTTGCGTCCCTTGTCAGCGGCGAAGCGTACGGCCTCTTGCGCCGCGCGCACCAAAGCGCGGGCCTTCTGGATGCATTCCTGATATTCGCCCTCCGCCGTGCTGTCGGCGACGATGCCGCCGCCGGCTTGCACATACATCTTGCCGTCCTTGACCACCGCGGTGCGCAGCGCGATGCAGGTGTCCATGGCGCCGCTGGCGGCGAAATAGCCGATCGCCCCGGCATAGACGCCGCGCCGCTCCTTTTCCAGCTCGTCGATGATCTCCATGGCACGCACCTTGGGCGCGCCCGAGACGGTGCCGGCGGGAAATCCCGCGGCCAGTGCAGTCGATGGCATCGAGGCCGGGGCGGATATCGCCCTCCACATTGGAGACGATATGCATGACGTGGGAGTAGTACTCGATGATGAATTGTTCGGTGACCTCGACACTGCCGATCTCGGCGACGCGGCCGACATCGTTGCGCCCGAGATCGAGCAGCATCAGATGCTCGGCGCGCTCCTTGGGATCGCCGAGCAATTCGGCGGCAAGCTCGCGATCCTCCGCCGGCGTGGCGCCACGCCGGCGCGTACCGGCAATCGGACGGATGGTGACCCGCCCGTCGCGCAGCCGTACCAGGATCTCCGGACTCGATCCCACGATGGTGAAACCGCCGAGATCGAGGAAGAAAAGGAAACGGTGACGGATTTAGCCGGCGCAGTGCGCGATAGAGCGAGAAGGGCGGCAGGGTGAAAGGAAGCTGGAAGCGCTGCGAGAGCACCACCTGGAAGATGTCGCCGGCCAGGATGTATTCCTTGGCTCGCTCGACCATGCGGTGATAATCGCCCTGGCTGATATTCGACGTGGGCTCCGGCAGATCGGCCAGCGCGTCAATCTCGTCGCGGCGTTCCGGCAGGTTGCGGCCGAAATCGGCGACGGTATCGGCCAGGCGCTCGCAGGCCTGGTTATAGGCAGCGCGCGCGCCCTGATCCGAACCGGGCCACACCGCGGTCACGATGGTCACCAGGTCCTCGACATTGTCGAAGATCGCCATGACGGTCGGGCGCAGGAACATGGAATCGGGCAGGCCGAGGCCGGGCGCCTTGTCAGTCGGCAGGCGCTCCATCAGCCGGACCATGTCATAGCCCATATAGCCGAACAGGCCGGCGGCCATGGGCGGCAATCCTGCCGGCAGATCGATGCGGGATTCGGCGACCAGCTTGCGCAGTGAAGCCAGCGCGCCGTCGGGGCAGGGTTCGAAGGCGCCGGTATCGGCGCGGAAGCGCCGGTTGATTTCTGCGTGATCGCCACTGGAACGCCAGACGAGATCTGGCTTGATGCCGATCATCGAATAGCGCCCGCGCACCGCACCGCCTTCGACAGATTCCAGCAGGAAGCTGTACGCCCGGCCATCGGCCAGCTTCAGCATGCTGGAGACCGGCGTCTCCAGATCGGCGACGAGCTTCGTATAGACGACGCAAGGACGCCCGGCGGCATGGGCCGCCGAGAACGCCTCGAAGGACGGCTCGACTTTCATCGTGCCGCCATCGCGCCTAGTTGGTGGCCGCGGTGCTGCCATCGAGCGCCTTGGGCTCGATGGTGACCGGGATGTCGCTCTCCAATGCCTTGCGGAATTCGGCGACGATATCCTGGCCGATGGCCACGCTCAGCTCCTGGCTCAGCTTCTTCGTGCCGTCCGCGTCGGCGGCTGCATTCGCAGGCTGGATGTCGGTTACCACCGCGACGACATGGCCGGGATTGGTTCCGGAATCGCTGGGGGCCGTGGCAGCCTGGCCCTTCTTCACGGCGAACAGCAGATTGGCCAGCGCCGACGAGACGCCATTGGCCGGATCGCCCGTATCGCGGGTGAAGGGCGAGCTCGTCGTTATCGCCAGCCCCATGGATTTTGCGATCGCGCCCAGATCCTCGCCCAGTTTGATGCGATCGACGATCTTGGCGGCTTCATCGCCCGCGGCCTTGTCGCGGGCCTCGGCCTGCCAATCCGCCAGCACCTTGTCTTTCACCTGATCCAGCGGCCGCAGCGACGCCGGCGTCACCGCATCCACCCGGACGATGAAATAGCCGCCAGCGCCGTCATCGACCTGATTGCTCTCCTGTCCGGTTTCAGTGGCGAACGCGGTGGGCAGAAGCTGCGGGCTTCCGATCAGTTCGCCGATTGGTTTGCCCGAAGCATCCAGTCCGTCGCGGGTCACGGCTGGAAAGCTCTCCATGGTCAGATTGAGCTTCTTGGCCGCATCCTCCAGCGAGGCGCCGCCGGCAAGCGTGTCGTCGAGCTGGTTGGCCGTGTTTGCCACATCGCCGGTCTGGGACAAGGCGCGCCGGATCTCATCCTTGACCTGATCGAGGGTACGCGGCTGGTCCGGCTCAGCCTTTATGACTTTGGCGATCTGCCAGCCCAGCGCCGTCTGCACCGGACCGATCACCGCACCCTGGGCCGCGGCATAAGCGGGATCGGCCATCTCGGCCAGCATCTGCGTCTTTTCCACCAGGCCGGTATCGATGGGATCGGCGCCGCTGACCTTTTTGGCAATCGTGGCGAAGTCGCCGCCGGCGGCGATATCGGCCGCTGCTTTCTTCGCTGCTGCCTCGTCCAGCAAGGTGAAGGTCAGGAACTGGCGCTTGCCCGGCGCCTTGTAGCGGTCGGCATGCACCTTGAATTCCTGGGCGATCTCTTCGTCGGATACGCGGTTGCGCAGCACCGTGATCTTTCGATACTCCGGCGCCTGGTAGCGTTCGGCATGATCCTGGTGGAACTTCACCAGGTCGGCCGGCTGCGGGGCGGGAATGTCCTTGACGCCCGCATCGGCAATCAGCAGCGTGCCGGCGACGCGCTTTTCATTGCGATAGCGATAGACATCGTCGACCAGCACCCGCGGGGGAATAGCTCCCGATGTGATGGCATGCTGCAGCTCCGTCACCAGAAGCTGGGGCCCGAGGCGAGAGACGAACATCGCCTCGCTCATGCGCGCCTGATTCAGATATGCGTTGAAGATATCGCGGCTGAAATGGCCGCTTTGGTCGAAGAATGTCGGATCGGTCTCCAGCAAATGGCGCTGGGTATCGGCGCTGACGCGCATCCCCATCTTATTGGCCATTTCCACATAAAGGGCCCGCTGCACCATGTCGTTCAGCACCGATTGCGGCACATGCATCTGTTTGGCCAGATCGTCGGTGAACGAGGTGCCCAGCAGCCGCGACAGGGTCTCCAGCTGCTGCTGATATTGGCGCTGATAGTCCGCCAGGCTGATCTCGGTGCTGCCGATGCGCGCGACGGTCGGCGGCGGCGGCGCCTGATGAAGGATGTCGCCGATGCCCCAGAATCCGAACGCGACGATCAAGGCGAAGAACAGGACCTTGATGTACAGGGACGAGGCTTTGGAGCGGATGAATTGAAGCATGGCGATCCGGGATTCGAGGGCGCAAGCAGGTGCCGTCAGCGGCATGCCGGCCGGCGAGGGGCCGCATCATAGGGGCCACCCCTGCGCCGGGCAAGGACGGGGCGGCCGGCCGTCTAAAGAGTGTCAAAACCGCTCAAAAGACCATTAGAGAACGGTTTTCGCCGCCGCCCGGACATGCTACGGACCCGGCCTCATCTTTCGGAACGGATGACAGGTATGGCAACGCTCAAACCCCTGATCGCGGGCAATTGGAAGATGAACGGATTTCGCGCCGACGGTCTGGCCCTGGCTCATGCGGTGCAGGCTGGCTCCGCCGGGGTCTCTTGCGAGCTTCTGGTTTGTCCGCCGGCGACTTTGCTGGCCGCGGTCGGCCAGGCGCTGGCCGGCAGCGCAGTGGGGCTGGGCGGTCAGGATTGCGCGGCGAGTGCACCGGGTGCCCATACCGGCGATATCGCCGCGGCGATGCTCGCCGATCTCGGTTGCCGTTATGTCATCCTGGGCCATTCGGAGCGGCGTGCCGATCACGGCGAGACCGATGCGATCGTTCGGGCCAAGGCTGAGGCCGCCAAGGCCGCGGGCCTTGTCTCCATTGTCTGCCTGGGCGAGACCGAGGCCGAGCGCGACCGGGGTGAAGCGCTCGCGGTGGTGGCACGCCAATTGGCCGGTTCGCTGCCCGCCGGCGCTTCAGCGGCCGATACGGTCGTGGCGTATGAGCCCGTCTGGGCCATCGGCACCGGGCGAACCCCCTCCAATGCCGATATCGTCGCCGTCCACGGGCAATTGCGCCGCGAGCTTGGCAAGCGCGGCAGTGCCGTTGCCGGTATTCGTCTGCTCTATGGGGGCTCGGTCAAACCGGCCAATGCGAGCGAGATACTGGCTCTGCCGGACGTGAACGGGGCCCTGATCGGCGGCGCCAGCCTGAAGGCGCAGGATTTCCTGGCAATCGCGCGATCCTGCCCCATTTGATGGAACTGGCGTTGGCGGGGTAAAGGCAGTAAAAGGCCCGCGCGAGATCGTAAAGGGTTGCAATGCTACAGGTTATCCTAGTCATTCATCTGATGATCGCAGTGGCGCTCATCGCCGTGGTGCTGATGCAGAAGAGCGAGGGTGGCGCGCTCGGCATCGGCGGCGGCGGCATGTCGAATTTCATGACCGGGCGCGGCACTGCCAATGTGCTGACCCGCACCACCGCCATTCTGGCTGCCTGTTTCATGCTGACCAGCGTG
This sequence comes from uncultured Alphaproteobacteria bacterium, assembly GCA_963770335.1. Taxonomy (GTDB): domain Bacteria; phylum Pseudomonadota; class Alphaproteobacteria; order Dongiales; family Dongiaceae; genus DASXQK01. Next base: position 220,543 of record CAVYPG010000008.1, on the reverse strand, counting down.
TTGCTCGTGGTCATCCCGCGGCTGGGAACACAGGCGCCCTCGATCATCCCCGAGGGCACCTCGACCACCTTCCCGATGCCCGCCCCTGGGCCGGCACCAGCGCCAGCGACGCCGGCCCCGGCAAAGCCCGCGACTCCGGCCGGTCCGACGGTACCTTCGGGTCAATAGATTTATTTCGGCGACCGAGCGAGGCAGGGCTTGCCCACGCATGATGCCGCGGGCGATATTGTCCGCCCATGACGCGGTATATCTTCATCACCGGCGGCGTGGTCTCCTCCCTCGGAAAAGGCATCTCGGCAGCAGCGCTCGGCGCCCTGCTGCAGGCGCGTGGATTCAAGGTCAGGCTGCGCAAGCTCGACCCCTATCTCAACGTCGATCCGGGCACGATGAGCCCGACCCAGCATGGCGAAGTCTATGTGACCGACGACGGGGCGGAGACCGATCTCGATCTCGGCCATTACGAGCGCTTCACCGGCGTTCCGGCGCGGCGCACCGACAATGTCACCACGGGCCGCATCTATTCGACGGTCATCGCCAAGGAACGGCGCGGCGACTATCTCGGCGCCACGGTCCAGGTCATTCCCCACGTCACCGATGCGATCAAGGAATTCATCTGCACCGATTCCGATGATGTGGATTTCCTCGTCTGCGAAATAGGCGGCACGGTGGGCGATATCGAAAGTCTGCCTTTCCTCGAAGCCATCCGCCAATTGGGCAATGAGTTCGGGCCGGAGCGCGCGCTGTTCGTCCATCTGACGCTGGTGCCCTGGATTCCCGCGGCGGGCGAACTCAAGACCAAGCCAACCCAGCATTCGGTCAAGGAACTGCAGAGCGTGGGTATCCAGCCCGGCATCCTGCTCTGCCGCTGCGACCGCGAGATCTCGCGCGAGGCCCGGCGCAAGATCGCGCTGTTCTGCAATCTGCGCCCCGAGGCGGTGATCCAGGCGCTTGATGTAGACACGATCTATCAGGTGCCGGCCGCCTATCACGCCGAGGGCTTCGATACCCAGGTCTGCCGGCATTTCGGGCTCAGCTCGCCGGAGCCGGATTTGTCACGCTGGCGCCATGTCGTCGAGCGCATCCGCCAGCCGGAAAGCGCGGTCAACATCGCGGTGGTGGGCAAATACACCAGCCTGCTGGACTCTTATAAGTCGCTGGGCGAGGCGCTGGTCCATGGCGGGATCGCCAACAATGTGAAGGTGCGGCTGAATTGGATCGATTCCGAAATCTTCGAACGCGAAGATTCGGTACAGCATCTGGAAGGCGTGCACGGCATCCTGGTGCCCGGTGGCTTCGGCGAGCGGGGAGCGGAAGGCAAGATCCAGGCGGCGCGCTTTGCCCGCGAGCGCTCGGTGCCCTATTTCGGCATTTGCTTTGGCATGCAGATGGCGGTGATCGAGGCCGCGCGCAATCTTGCCGGCATACCGACAGCCGGCTCGACCGAATTCGGACCCAGCAAGGATCCCGTGGTCGGCCTGATGACCGAATGGGTGCGCGGCAACGCCGTCGAGCGGCGCAATGAAACCAGCGATCTGGGCGGCACCATGCGCCTGGGCGCTTATGAGGCCCATCTGGCGAAGGACAGCCAGGTTGGCGGCATCTATGGCCGGGATTGGATCAGCGAGCGTCACCGCCATCGCTATGAGGTGAACATCAACTACAAAGAACGGCTGGAGGCGGTGGGCCTGCGCTTCTCCGGCATGTCGCCCGACGGGATCCTGCCGGAGATCGTGGAGCGGCCCGACCATCCCTGGTTCATCGGGGTACAGTTCCACCCCGAACTCAAATCCAAACCCTTCGACCCGCATCCCTTGTTCACGGCCTTTATCGGCGCCGCTGTCCAGCAATCGCGTCTGGTCTAGCGCCCCTTTCACGCTCTGCTATAAGAGCGCGATGAATTCCACGGCTCCCATCCCTCTGCATCATGTGTCGGTCGGCAATCTCACCTTGGGCAACGACCGTCCCCTGGCGCTGATCGCCGGACCTTGCCAGCTCGAGAGCCGCGCCCATGCGCGCGAGATGTGCCAGGCGCTGGTCGAGATGACGGCCAAGCTCGGCATGGGGCTGATCTACAAGACCTCCTTCGACAAGGCCAACCGCACCTCGCTAGACGGCGCGCGCGGCATCGGCATGGCCAAGGGCCTGCCGATCATGGCTGAGCTACGCGAGAGCTTTGGCGTGCCGGTGCTGACGGATATTCACAGCATCGAGCAGGTCAAGCCCGTGGCCGAGGCGGTGGATGTGCTGCAGATTCCCGCATTCCTGTCGCGCCAGACGGACCTGCTGCTGGCCGCGGCAGAGACCGGCCGGCCGATGAACATCAAGAAGGGCCAGTTTCTTGCCCCCTGGGACATGAAGCAGGTGGTTAAAAAGATCGAAACCACCGGCAACCGCAACATCCTGGTCTGCGAGCGCGGCGTGAGCTTCGGCTACAACACGCTCGTTTCCGATATGCGCAGCCTGCCGGTGCTGGCCGAAACAGGATATCCCGTCGTGTTCGATGCCACTCACTCCGTGCAGCAGCCCGGCGGGCAGGGATCGGCCAGCGGCGGCCAGCGCGAATTTGTGCCGGTGCTGGCGCGCGCGGCCGTGGCGGTGGGCATTGCCGTGGTCTTCATGGAGACCCATCAGGATCCTGATCATGCGCCCTCCGACGGGCCCAACATGGTGCATCTGAAGGCGATGCCGGCATTGCTGCAGCGCCTGCAGGCCTTCGACAAGTTGAGCAAGGGGCTGACATGAGCGGCATCGCCGATATTCGAGGGCGGCAAATTCTGGACAGCCGCGGCAACCCGACCGTCGAAGTGGATGTGCGGCTGGAAAGCGGCGCCTTCGGCCGTGCGGCCGTTCCCTCGGGCGCCTCGACCGGAACCCATGAGGCTGTTGAACTGCGCGACGGCGACAAGAAGCGCTATGGCGGCAAGAGCGTCAAGAAGGCTATCGAAGCCGTGAATGGCGAGCTGACTGACGCGCTGTCGGGCATCGAGGGCAGCGATCAGGCGCGCATCGACCGTATGATGTGCCAGCTCGACGGCACGCCGAACAAAGGCCGGCTCGGCGCCAATGCCATTTTGGGCATCAGCCTGGCGGTGGCCAAGGCCGCCGCCGAGGAAGCGGGCCTGCCGCTCTACCGCTATGTCGGCGGGGCGGCGGCTTCCCTGCTGCCAGTGCCCCAGATGAATATCGTCAATGGCGGCGCCCATGCCGACAACCCCATCGACTTCCAGGAATTCATGATCCTGCCGACGGGTGCCCCGAGTTTCGCCGAGGCGCTGCGCTGGGGGACGGAAGTGTTCCACGCCTTGCGCGCGCAGCTTAAGGCGGCGGGCCACAATACCAATGTGGGCGACGAAGGCGGCTTCGCGCCCAATCTGAAGAGCGCCGATGAATGCCTTGCCTTCATCATGAAGGCGATCGAGACCGCCGGGCTGAAGCCGGGCAGCGATGTGTTGCTGGGCCTCGATGCCGCCTCCAGCGAGTTCTATCGCAATGGCAAATACGCGCTCGAGGGTGAGGGCAAGACCCTGGACGCCGCCGGCATGGTGGATTTCTACGAGGCGCTGGTGAAGCGTTATCCGATCGCTTCAATCGAAGACGGCATGGCCGAGGACGATTGGGATGGCTGGGCGGAACTGACCAAGCGCATCGGCGGCAAGGTCCAGCTGGTCGGCGACGACATCTTCGTGACCAACCCGCTGCGCCTCGCCGACGGTATCAAGCGCAAGGTCGCCAATGCCATCCTGGTGAAGGTCAACCAGATCGGCACATTGAGCGAGACATTGGCCGCGGTCGATCTCGCCCATCGCTCGGCCTATCGGGCCGTGATGTCGCACCGTTCCGGCGAAACCGAGGATTCGACCATCGCCGATCTGGCGGTGGCGACCGGCTGCGGCCAGATCAAGACGGGCTCGCTCTCACGCTCGGACCGCCTGGCCAAATACAACCAGCTGCTGCGCATCGAAGAGCAGCTGGGCCCCGATGCGCGTTACGCCGGGGCCGCGGCTCTCAGCCGAAACTAAAAGCCGCAGGTCCCCACCGGCACGCTGGTCACGCCGGTCAAATGGAACGTGCCGGTATTCCCGCTTGGCGTTTCGAGGCTGAGCTGTCCACCACCGTTGCCCATTACACCGTTATCGAGGTTGAACGGCCCGACGGTGCTGAGCGTGTAGTCGTCGGGGCCAGCGTTATTGTTGATCGCGCTGCAGATCGTGCCCAGGGAATTGAACAGCGTGACGCCGAAGATGCCGTGCAGCGCATTGCCGCTGAAATCGTTGCCTGCGACATCGACGAACAGCATGCCGGTATGGCCTGCGTTACTGCCGGAAGCGGTGAAGACCAACCCGTCCGCATCCTGATTACCGGGATTTAGCCCCAGCATGCCCGCGCCGTTGGCGTGGATCTCGTTGTTGGTGACGACGAGATGGGTCTGCGAGTTGCCCGCGAAGTCCGATGTCATCGAATAGATGCCGGCGCCCTGATTGCCGTCGATGGTGTTGTGGTCGATGGTGAGATTGATGGTGGAGGCGTTGTTCTCCGAGCCGATGCCGGCGAATTGTGGCGCGTCGAACTTGCCGGCGATGAAGGGGATGCGCTGGCCATTGTTCAGGATCAGATTGTTGGTCACGAGCGCGGTCATCGTGGCGGTGTTGGTGAAGGAATAGATGCCGACACCTTCCTGGCCGTTGTTCTCGATGTCGTTGTTCTCGATCGTGGCGATGGTCATGCCGTTCGTGCCGGCTGCAGGCGTGGTGGAGCCGTTATTGGTGACCTCGAAACCACCCTCGATATTGCCCTTGGCCTCGTTGTTCATGATGACAACCGTCGAGGTAGAGCCGTCCATGATGTTGTGCTCATAGCCGATGGCGTCGCCCTGGTTGTTGTCCAGGACGTTGTTGGCGGCGAAGACCGATACCGGCCCTGCTGTGCCGCTATGCAGATCGATCGCGTCAAAATGCTGGGCGCCGGTCCGCTTCTCGGGCGCGACACCGGCGACGGCCTGCCCCGTTCCCGTGATGGTATTCAGTGTGAAGCTGTAATCGCCGACGGCGCCGTCGAGGCGGATGCCCGAGAGCTGGGTATTGCGGATCCCGAGATCGATGAAGGTGCCGCCATTGGCGCCGGTTCCGTGAATACCGTTGCCGGTGGTCGTCCCATTGCCCGTGGTGTTGACGATGTCGAGGCCGGCCACCGTGTCGTTATTGGCCAGGGTCACGCCATCGCCATTGGTGTTGGTGATGGTCGGGCGCTGCAGATCGCCGGTGAAGCAGATCGGCAGGCCATGGATGAGCAGCTGGCCGGCAAACTGTGCCCCCAGCAGGTACTGGTTGTTCTGCAGGGTGATGCCCTGGTCGTAGAAGGTGGTGGTGCCGTCGCCTTTATGGACGATGATCACATCGCCGGGGCCAGAGGCTCCCTGGGCTTCCTGCAGATGGTTGAAGCGATGTTCGAAGCTGCCATCGCCGCCATCGGGCGCGGTGTTGTCGACATGAATGAAGGGAACCGCAACGCCGGAGCCGTCCACGAAGGGAATTCCGGTGTTGTCCTGGGTCGAGACCACCACCAGTTCCTGGCGCTGGATAGGATCGATCAGCCGCTGTTGGAGCGACAGATCGCGGTTCTGCTGCTTGGGCACGTCACCGAAGGAGAAGGTGAGGGTGGCATAGCCCAGCCCGCCGAAAAAGGAATCATAGCCGCCGCTGGCACCCAGCGAGAGGTTGGGCAGCACATCGGCCTGCAGCTGCAGGCGTGCACCAGCGGCCGGATCGCCGAAATCGCCCGAGAAATAATGCACGCGGCCGCCGACATAGAAGGGCACGTCGCCGAACAGGGTGAAGTGCTTGCCCACCGCGCCTTCGATGCCCCACATCGATTCTTCCGTCGTCTGGCGCAGCAGCAGCTCGTTGCCCATGAACCCGCCGGCGCAGTTGCACAGGATGTTGTCGGAGGAGAGGTTGATATAGCCGTCGACCCGCAGGTCCCAATCCTTGCTCAGCATCTCGGCGCCGATATTGACCCAGTCATAGCTGCCGAAGTCAGTCTCGCGCCAGTCATAGCCGGCATGCACGCCCCAGATGCGGTTGCCATCCCAATCAGGCAGGCGATAGCCGAGATCGCTGGTGACGGCGGTATGGCCATCGTTCTCGATGTGGCCGCGCACATCGATGAAGCCCATGCCGTTGTCGTAACGGCGGGTTGGCTCGCTGGAGAAGGGAACGCCCAGCACCACGCCGCCGGTGGTGTAGCCGTTGGTCGAGACGCCGCGGCCCTGATCGCTGCGCAGGATCAGATTGAAGGGCAACCCGCCATCGGAGGCCGGCGGGGGAGAACCTGCCTCTGCCGCACCCGCCAGGAAAAGGCCGAGCAGAAGCGATACGCCAAAGGCCGCGGAAAACCGCCGGCCATGCCGAGAATTGCCTCGCAAATAAATTGATTTCAAATACGCGCTATGGCCCGCGGCCACGCGCCGTCCCCAATTCCCCATCGTCGTCGACTCCCCAGTCAGACGGTAACCCCAGATGGCGAGTATCTTAAACGAGTGGACTCACCGGTGGTCAAACAATTAATCGCGTGAGGAAGCGGGGAAGCCAAACAGCTATAGGCGGTGAGTCTTTCTTGCCACAGTCACGACTCGTTGATTCACCACGAGTTGCTTTCACTTGACGACGCGGAATTGGGTGTGATTCGCTCCACCCCATGGGCGTGGTTCATGACATGGGTCGTCAGGCGAAGCAGGTGGTGGTGCCGGTGCTGGGCATCGCGATCCTGGCGTATTTCGCCTATCACGCGATCCAGGGCGACCGCGGCCTGTTCGCCTGGATGGGCTATAACCAGCAGCTCAAACAGACCCATGCCTTGGCCGACGCCGTGGCAGCACAGCGCGCTGAGCTGGAAAATCGGGTCAATCGGTTGAGCAGCGCCAGCCTCGATCCCGATCTGCTGGATGAGCGGGTGCGCGCCATGCTGAACTATGCGAGCCAGGGCGACGTGGTCATCATGGTGCCGCCGACAGCGCACTGGCGCAACACCCGCCGCGGCCAATTAACCGTTTCACGGTTAATCCTGACAAAAATCATTCATATACAATAAGTTATATTCTATTGCTTTCGCCCAAATGCAGGACTTAATCTGCATTCGACAGGGCGCTCGCTCGCGATTGCGCGGCCCATTTGCACGGGAGGCACGCGATGGCTTTGCTGGCCAAGCGCAAGGCACGCGAAGACGGGCCCGACAGCGCCGCAGTTCTGAAGTACTACCGCGACATGCTGCTGATCCGCCGCTTCGAGGAGAAGGCGGGCCAGCTCTATGGCATGGGGCTGATCGGCGGTTTCTGCCATCTCTATATCGGCCAGGAAGCCGTCGTCGTCGGCATCCAGGCGGCCCTCGAACAGGGCGACGCCGTCATCACCTCCTATCGCGATCACGGTCATATGCTCGCCTGCGGCATGGATCCCAAGGGTGTCATGGCCGAGCTCACCGGGCGCGCCGGCGGCTATTCCAGGGGCAAGGGCGGCTCGATGCATATGTTCAGCCGCGAGAAGAACTTCTTCGGTGGCCACGGCATCGTCGCGGCCCAGGTTCCCATCGGCACCGGGATTGCCTTTGCCAATCGCTACAAGGAAAACGGCAAGATCTGCGTCACCTATTTCGGCGACGGCGCCGTCAATCAGGGCCAGGTCTACGAATCCTTCAACATGGCGGCGCTGTGGAAGCTGCCGGTGCTCTATGTGATCGAGAACAACAAATACGGCATGGGCACATCGGTGGAGCGCGCCTCGGCAGGTACCAACCTGCATTTGCGCGGCCAGGCCTATGGCATTCCCGGCGTCCAGGTCGACGGCATGGATGTGATGACCGTGCGCGCCGCTGCCGACAAAGCGGTTGCTGCCGTGCGCGGCGGCAAGGGCCCCTACATTCTCGAAGTGATGACCTATCGCTACCGCGGTCACTCCATGTCCGACCCCGCGAAGTACCGCAGCAGGGAAGAAGTGGCGAAGATGCGCCAGGAGCATGATCCCATCGATCACCTGCGCAAGACGCTGCTCGATGATGGCCACGCCGATGAAGCGACGCTGAAGAACATCGACCGCGAGATCAAGGATGTGATCTCGGCTGCGACCGATTTTGCCCAGACCAGCCCGGAGCCCGATCCCTCGGAACTCTATACCGACGTTCTGGCGGATGCGTAGGGGCAGGGTATGACCACGGAAATCCTGATGCCGGCTCTCTCGCCCACCATGACCGAGGGGCGTCTGGCCAAATGGCTCAAGGCCAAGGGCGACATGGTGAAGGCCGGCGACGTGATCGCCGAGATCGAGACCGACAAGGCGACCATGGAGGTCGAGGCGGTCGATGAAGGCAAGCTGACTGAGATCCTGGTGCCCGAGGGCACCGACGGCGTGAAGGTGAATACGCCGATCGCCCTGCTGCAGGGCGAGGATGAAAAGCCGGGGGCGGCACCGGCGCGTCAGCCCTGCGCCTGCGCCCGTCGCAGCACCGCTGCCGCAAGGGGCTGTGCCGTCGGCGGCGCCCGCCGCGCCCAGGGCCGCGGCACCCGTCGGCCTGGAGCCGGAGATCACCGGCCCCACCCAGGCGATGACCGTGCGCGAATCCCTGCGCGATGCCATGGCCGAGGAGATGCGGCGCGACCAGACCGTCTTTCTGATGGGCGAAGAGGTCGCCGAGTATCAGGGCGCCTACAAGATCAGCCAGGGGCTGCTGGAAGAGTTCGGCGCCAAACGCATTATCGATACGCCGATCACCGAGCATGGCTTCACCGGGCTTGGCGTGGGTGCCGCCTTCAACGGGCTGCGTCCCATCGTCGAGTTCATGACCTTCAACTTCGCCATGCAGGCGATCGACCAGATCATCAATTCGGCGAGCAAGACCCGCTATATGTCGGGCGGGCAGATGAGCTGCCCCATCGTCTTCCGCGGCCCCAATGGCGCCGCCGCGCGTGTCGCGGCCCAGCATTCGCAATGCTATGCGAGCTGGTATGCCCATTGCCCGGGATTGAAGGTCGTCGCGCCCTATACCGCGGCGGACGCCAAGGGCCTGCTGAAATCGGCGATCCGCGATCCCAACCCCGTAATCTTCCTCGAGAACGAGATTCTCTATGGCCAGAGCTTTCCGGTGCCCACCGGCGTCGATCACATCGTTCCGATCGGCAAGGCGCGCATCGCGCGCGCCGGGCCGCGATGTGACCATCACCGCCTTCTCGCTGATGGTGGGCCATGCGCTGAAGGCGGCCGAGCAGCTTGCCGCCGACGGTATCGAGGCCGAGGTGATCGATCTGCGCACCATCCGGCCTCTCGACACGGCGACCATCGTCGAATCGGTAAAGCGCACCAATCGGCTGGTGAGCGTGGAGGAGGGCTGGCCCTTTGCCGGCATCGGTGCCGAGCTCGCCGCCCTGCTGATGGAACAGGCCTTCGACTGGCTGGATGCGCCGATGGCGCGGGTGGCCGGCGTGGATGTGCCGCTGCCCTATGCCGCCAATCTCGAGAAGCTGGCCTTGCCCCATCCCGAGCAGATCGTCGCCGCGGCGCGCGCGGTCTGCTACCGCAGTTAGGGGAGCGGGCCGATGCCGACCAACATCCTGATGCCTGCGCTCTCGCCCACCATGACCGAGGGGCGCCTCGCCAAATGGCTGAAGAAGGAAGGCGACGACGTCAAGGCAGGCGACGTCATCGCCGAGATCGAGACCGACAAGGCGACCATGGAGGTCGAGGCGGTCGACGAAGGCAAGCTGCAGAAGATCCTGGTTCCGGCCGGCACCGATGGCGTTCCGGTGAACGCGCCCATCGCCGTGCTGCTGGGCGAGGGCGAGGATCCATCGGCTGCTGCACCGCCTGCACCTGCACCCAAGGCGCCGCGCGCGCCGGCGCCGAAACCGGCCGCAGCGCCAGCGCCCGCTGCCGCGCCCGCTCCGGTGGCAAAGCCGGCACCGGCCGCCGTTCCACAGGTTGCCGCGACGCCAGCCCCTCAGGAAAAAGGCGAACGCGTCTTTGCCAGCCCGCTGGCCCGGCGTATCGCCGCCGACAAGGGCGTCGATCTGAAATCCATTGCCGGCAGCGGCCCCCATGGCCGCATCGTCAAGGCCGATGTGGAAGCTGCCAAGACCTGGGGCCGCCAAGCCGGCGCGCCCGCCGCAGCCCCGGTCGCGCCGAAACCCGCTGCGCCTGCTCCGGCCGGTGCCCTTACCGCCGCGGCCGTGGCCGCCGGCATCGCCCATCATGTGGTGCCCCATACCAGCATGCGCCGGGCCATCGCGCGGCGCCTGACGGAATCCAAGCAGCAGGTCCCGCATTTCTATCTGACCCTGGATTGCGAAATCGATGCGCTGCTGAAGCTGCGCGCCGATCTGAACGCCAAGGCGCCGGAAAAGGGCGATGGCGTCTACAAGCTCTCGGTCAACGACTTCGTCATCCGTGCCGCCGCTGCCGCCTTGCGCAAGGTGCCGGCCGCCAATGCCGCCTGGTCGGATGAAGGCGTCGTCATGTTCGATGCGGTCGATATCTCGGTGGCCGTTGCCATTCCCGGTGGCCTGATCACGCCGATCATCCGCAATGCGGACGGCAAGGGCCTGGCGGCAATTTCCAACGAGATGAAGGGGCTGGCGGCGCGCGCCAAGGAAGGCAAGCTGAAGCTGGAGGAATTCCAGGGCGGCACCTTCTCCATCTCCAATCTCGGCATGTTCGGGATCAAGGATTTCGCCGCCGTCATCAACCCGCCCCAGGGCTGCATCCTGGCGGTGGGCGCGGGCGAACAGCGGCCGGTGGTGAAGAACAACGCGCTCGCCATCGCCACCGTGATGAGCGTGACGCTCTCCGTCGATCATCGGTGTGGATGGCGCCATCGGCGCCGAATTCCTCGCGTCCTTCAAGAAGCTGATCGAGGATCCGATCACGCTGCTGCTCTAGGGTCCGATGGCCGATGGGAAGCGGATCAATCTGACGGAAAAGCTCGCGGCGGTCGCCGACCACTGGCATCCGCTCTTGTGGATACGATCGACATTACGATATCAAGATCGTCAAATTGCTCGGCGATTTCGTCTGGCACAAGCACGCCGAGGAGGACGAGCTCTTCATTGTGCTGACCGGCGCTTCCGCATGGATTTCCGCGATCGCCAGGTGCCTTCGCGCCGGCGAGATGATCGTTGTGCCGCGCGGCACCGAACATAAGCCCTTCGCCGAGCTGAATGCGAAGTCCTGGTGCTGGAGCGTCAGGGCGTCGTGAACACGGGCGATGCAGCGCCCGGCCTATACGCGGCGCCCTCGAGAAGTCTAGAAATGGCCGAACAGTCATTCGACATCGCGATCGTCGGCGGCGGGCCGGGCGGCTATGTGGCTGCGATCCGCGCAGCCCAGCTCGGCATGAAGACCGTGGTGATCGAACGCGAGAACATGGGCGGCATCTGTCTCAACTGGGGCTGCATTCCGACCAAGGCGCTGCTGCGCTGTTCGGAGATCAACCACCTGCTGCATCACCTCGATGAGTACGGCTTCGCGGCCAAAGAGGTGAGCTTCGACTTCAAGAAGATCATCGCGCGATCCCGCAAGGTCTCGACGCAGCTCACCAACGGCGTCAAGTTCCTGATGAAGAAGAACAAGATCACGGTGATCGACGGTTCGGCGAAACTGGCCGGCCCCGGAAAACTGGCGATCGACAACGGCGATACGGTGGTGGCCAAGAACATCATTCTCGCCACCGGCGCCGGGCCCGCGTGCTGCCGGGCATGGAGCCCGACGGCAAGCTGATCTGGACCTATCGCGAGGCCATGGTGCCCGAGGCGATGCCCAAATCCCTGCTGGTCGTCGGCAGCGGCGCCATCGGCATCGAATTCGCCAGCTTCTATCGCAATATGGGCGCCGAGGTGACGGTGGTGGAGGTGCTCGATCGCATCCTGCCGGTCGAGGATGCGGAGATTTCCGCCTTTGCCCAGAAGGCCTTCGAGAAGCAGGGCATGAAGATCATGACCGGCGCCACGGTCAAGGCGCTGAAGAAGGGCGCCAACAGCGTCACCGCGACGATTGCCGCCGGGGGCAAGGAGAGCGACCTCACGGTGGAGCGGGTGATCCTTGCCATCGGTATCGTCGGGAATGTCGAAAATCTCGGCCTCGAGGGCACCAAGGTGAAGGTCGAGAAGACTCACGTTGTCGTGGATGGGCGCTGCGCCACCGGGGAGCCCGGCATCTATGCCATCGGCGATCTGGTCGGCCCGCCCTGGCTCGCCCATAAGGCGATGGATGAAGGCGTGATCTGCGTCGAGGGTATCGCCGGCATCAAGGACGTCCACCCGCTGGATACCAGCAAGATTCCCGGCTGCACCTATTGCATGCCCCAGGTGGCGAGCGTGGGCCTGACCGAAGCGGCGGCCAAGGCGGCCGGCTATCAGGTCAAGGTCGGGCGCTTTCCCTTCATCGCCAACGGCAAGGCCATCGCCATGGGCGAGACCCAGGGTCTGGTCAAAACCGTCTTCGACGCGAAAACCGGCGAGCTGCTGGGTGCCCATATGATCGGCGCGGAAGTGACGGAGTTGATTCAGGGCTACACCATCGCCCGCACGCTTGAATTGACCGAGGCCGAGCTGATGCGCACGGTCTTCCCGCATCCCACGCTCTCGGAAATGATGCACGAATCCGTGCTTGACGCTTATGGCCGCGCCCTCCACATCTGAGGCCATGACCGCCAGCCAGCCGCGCCATCCGGAGAAGCTCGCGCGACCGGATTCGCCGATCCCGCGCAAACCCGACTGGATTCGGGTCAAGGCGCCGATGTCGAAGGAATACGCCGAGACCCGCGCGCTGATGCGCCAGCACAATCTCCATACGGTGTGCGAGGAGGCGGCCTGTCCCAATATCGGCGAATGCTGGAAGCTGAAGCATGCCACGATGATGATCCTGGGCAGCATCTGCACCCGGGCCTGCGCCTTCTGCAATGTTGCGACCGGGATGCCCGACAGGCTCGATCCCGCATGAGCCCGGCCAATGTCGGCAAGGCGGTGGCGCGCTGGGCCTTGCCCATATCGTCATTACCTCCGTCGACCGCGACGATCTCGAGGATGGCGGGGCGGCGCATTTCGCCGAGACGATCCGCCAGATCCGCGCCCAGGCGCCGAACACCACCATCGAGGTGCTGACGCCGGATTTCCTGCGCAAGCCCGGTGCGATCGAAACTGTGGTCGAGGCCAGGCCGGACGTCTTCAATCACAATCTGGAAACCGTGCCGCGGCTCTATCGCAGCGTGCGGCCCGGGGCGCGCTATTTCACCTCGATGCAGCTTCTGGCCCGGGTCAAGGACCTCGATCCCGCCATGTTCACCAAGTCCGGATTGATGGTGGGACTGGGCGAAACCCGCGATGAGGTGCTCCAGGTGATGGACGACATGCGCGCTGCCGATGTCGATTTCCTGACCGTCGGCCAGTATCTGCAGCCCACGCCCAAACATCACCCGATCGACCGCTTCGTGCCGCCGGATGAATTCCGGCAGTTGAAGGAGATGGCGGAGGGGAAGGGCTTCCTGCTGGTGGCGGCTTCCCCGCTGACGCGTTCCTCCTATCACGCCGGTGACGATTTCGACCGCCTGCGGGCCGCCCGCCTGCGCCCGCCTGCCCGCGCCTAGAGGCCGGCCATTTCATGATGAAGCATGCCGAGCGGCGCAGGCTGGGCTATCGGCCCGAGCAGCTGTTCGACCTCGTGGCCGATGTCGAGCGCTACCCCGAGTTCCTGCCCTGGTGCATGGGGGCGCGCATCCGCGAGCGCAGCGAGACGCTGCTGGTCGCCGATCTCATCATCGGCTTCAAATTCATCCGCGAGCGCTTCACCAGCCGGGTCGTGCTCGACCGGCCCAATCTCGCCATCGACGTCACCTATGCCGACGGGCCGTTCAAGCATCTCTCCAACCGCTGGCGTTTCGAGCGCACGGCGGAGGGGTTCTGCATCATCGATTTCTATGTCGAATTCGAATTCCGCTCAGCCATGCTGCAAAAGCTGATCGGCGTGCTGTTCCACGAGGCGGTGAAGCGCATGGTGGCCGCCTTCGAAACCCGCGCCCGGGCGCTGTACGGCCCACCGGCGGAGATCGCTGACGCCTGCGGTTAGGCGTTTGACGCCTGCATCGGGTGTCGATTACGGTGCGCCTCGATGTCGAGGGGCATCCCCCAAATACCGACGAACGCCAGGCGCGGCAATTTGCCTGCCCGGCCTGCCAGGCGTCGCTGACGCCTCATTTCGCCGATGCGGGCGATTATGGCTGGCTTGCTTGCGCGGCTTGCAAGATCGCTTATCCCGTCTTGAGCGGCTTCGTGCACTTTGGCGAAACGCTTCCGGCCGGCGAGCTGCCGAACATCGCAGCCTTGCGCGCTCTGGAACAGGAGATGGCCGGCGATCCGGGAGCTTATCGGCGGTTCGTCGACCAGGCCTTGCGCCGGCCGGTCTTCGAGCCCTATGCGGCCTTTGCTCCGTTCAACGAGGCGAGCCGCGCCCTCTATCCGCTGATCCCCGCACTGCGCCGGCATCTCGCCCCGGGCGATCTGGTCGTCGACGTCTGGTGCCGCACCGGCTGGACCGGCGCCTTGCTGGCCGGGCTGTTTCCCGAGCAACAGGTGGTCTCGCTCTGGGAAGGCACCAGCGGCGTGCTGGGCTATGCCGGTTATCGCCATTGGCTGGGCAACGAGGCGCGGCCGGCGAACTGGTCGATCGCCTTTGCCGACCCAAAACGTGGCTTGCCGTTTGGCCACGACGCGGTCGCCCTGCTGCATGCCGCCGACAGTCTTCATCGCTTCGATGCCGAGCCCTTTCTGGACGAGTGCCTGCGCGTCACCGCGAGCGACGGCGCGCTTGTCTTTCCCCACGTTCATCTCGCCAACAGCGAACCCGATCCTTTCTTCGAGCGGGGCGGCACTATTCGCCACGGCAGTGTCTATCGCCGGTGGCTGGATGACAGGCTGAAGCCTGGCCGGCGGTCGGCCTATGTGTTGAGCGAGCGGGCACTCTTCGAGAGGGTGGGCAACCGGTCGCTTGCCGATGAAGCCGGGACGCCGGACTACAATGCCCTGATTGCCATCTTGTCGGATCGGCATGGTCCTTATGAGATCGGTCCGGCGCGGCGTGAATTCCACGAGGGCGATCGCCTGATCCCCAACCCACTGGTTACTGTCGATACCGTGACAGGTCGTGCCGCTCGTGACGCTGGCGCACTGGCGGGCCGCGCGGATTACCTGTTGAACCGTCATCCGGTCTATGCCGAACGCCTGGCACGGCAGCTGCCTGTCACGCTGTCGGGCGACGAGCGGCGCGTGCTGTACTGGGCAACGCTGGCCCCGGACCTTGCCCTGGGCGACATTCGGGCGAAGGCGACTCTCGATCCGGCGACATTCCACGACGTCGTCCGCCGGCTCGAGGCCTGCGACGTCGCGCACGCCGCACCTGTTGGCGCGGCGATGGCGAGGTTGCAACATTTCTACTCGACGCGGCGCGCTTCGGTTCCGCTCCATGATCAGCAGTTCGCCGCCCTGTGGCGCGGCGCGGGCAGGCGATATGCAGAGCGGCCGCTGATCATGGCCGAGGATGGGTCGACCTTCGCCTTCTCTGAAGCAGAGGAGATTGTCGGCAGCCTGGCCGCCATGCTGCGCGCCAAGGGCGCCGGCCCGCAACGCCCGCTCGCCATTATCTGCGCATCGGGGACGGAAGCCATTCTGGCGATCTGGGCCGCCTGGCTGCTGGGCGCCGCCGTCGTGCCGATCGATGCGACCCTGCCCGCGCCGCAGCTTGCGGCTATCCTCGAGCGGGTGAATCCGGCGCTTGTCCTGGTGGAAGCCGCATTGCGGACGGCCGTGCCGGCGCGTTTTGCGGTGCTCTTGCTCGCGGCGGATGGTGCGAGCGACGGGGCGCTGGCGCTGGGCGACGAGATCGCAAACCATGCGGCCATCGATCTCGCGGCATTGCCACCGCCCGACGAAAGCACGATCGCCGCTATCCTGTTCACCTCGGGTTCGACCGGCCAGCCCAAGGGCGTGCGACTGACCCAGGGAGCGCTCTGGCGCGGCGCCCACGCCATCGCCGACGGTCTCGGGTGGAATGAAAACGACATACTATTGAGCGCCGGCGGCCTGCATACCATGAGTGGCTTGCGCAACCCTTGCGTTGCAGCACTCGTGGCGGGCGCCACGATCGTCCTTCCCGAGCCGCGGCAGGTGGCCCATCCGGCAACGCTGGCCGACGCCGTTCGCGGCCGGCAGGCTACCTTGCTTGCTGCGGTGCCCGCGATGCTCAGCGCCGTCGTCGCCGCAACAAGGCAGAAGGCAATCCGGTTTGCGCCGCTGCGCCAGGTGGCGGTGACCGGCAGCACGTTGAGCCGCGGACTTCAACAGGATGGCGAGCGCGCGTTCGGCACCCCGGTGCAGGTGTATTACGGCCTGACGGAGACGGCCGGTGTCTGCCTGCTGGTACCGCCGGGCGATTCCCGCGAAGCCGATGGCGATGTCGGCGTTCCCGCCGGTGCCATCGCACGCATCACCGACAAGGCGGGAAGCGAGGTGAGCGAAGGCGAGGTCGGCGAACTCCAGATCTACAGCGCGAATCTGACGCCGGGATATCTGGATGACCCGGCCAGGTCAGCGGCCTTGTTCGATCGCGGATGGTTGCGCACCGGCGATCTCGCGCGAAGAACCGATGAGGGTCACGTGATTCTGCTTGGCCGCCGGGATGAGCAGATCAAAAACCGCTTCGGCGAAATCGTCCAGCCCGCCGCCATTGAGAGCGTGCTTCACCAGTGTGATGGCCTCGACGAGGCGGCCGTGGTGGGGATCGGCGATGGTGCGGACATCAGGATCGTCGCCTTCGTTGTGCCACGAGGTGCCGGGGGTGCCGGCTGGCTGGCTGAGTTGCAGGCCCGGGTCATGCAGGCTCTCGGGCCGCGTCAAAGTCCGGATCGTTTCATCGAGAAAGAGGCTCTGCCGCGGTTGAGCAGCGGCAAGATCGCGCGCGAGGCGCTTCGCATTTGAGCTTCGGGAGCTGTCACGTGTTTCGAGAGATTTGCTTCGATGGGTGAACCGCCGCGTGCGCTTTCCTCGCCTCCGAGCCTGTGGACGTGGATGACGGTGGCGGCTTTGGTGGGATTGGTTGCGATAGTCAGCGTGTTTGTCAGCCTGCGTGACGACGAGAAGCGGCAGGAGCGGTATGCCGCGGCGGTGCGCGATCAAATTGCCAGCCTCGATGAATTGCCGATACCGGGTGCTCGTGATGCGCCGATTGTCGTCGTCCTCGGGCATTCGCTAGTTTGGGCGGCACTGCTAAGGGATGGAACTGCCCAGCGAAAAATCGCTGCCGGTGTCGATCTTGTCGTCATGACGGGGGAGCTCAAACACCCTCACTGGTTTGAGGCCCTGCTGCCGGCGTTGCGCCGTCTGCACCCCGATCTTCTTGTCGTGGATTCGGAACTGCTGCGCATAGAGGGGACCGATTTATCGCTCACCGATCGGCTGCGCCATCTGATGCAGAAGATTTGGCCGCCAAAGCCGCCGGTAACGGCAACAGCCGATTGCATCGGTTTTCCACGCGAACCTCTCAGCGCGACTTTTACCAAAAGATACCAGGAGTGGTTCAATCCCAAGTGGATGTCACTCGACCGGCTTCCGGCTTTGGCCGCGTTGAAAGGTGAAGGGATTGCGGTCGACGTCTTGCAGATGCCTCGATCGGGTGCCCTCGATGGGGCGGCTCCGAATCTGATCATGTGGCGCAAAGCCGAGGCCGCCATGGTTGAAGAGCAGGGCATTGGAATTTTAACCCCGACGGGCGAATGGCCTGACGCCGACTATTGTGACCACACCCACCTCAACCTGGCTGGCGCGGCTCAATTCGACACCTGGTTCACTGAACGATTGAAGCAGGCCTTCAATCTCGCGCCATGAACACCGAACCATGAGCAAGCACCCCGATCCTGAGAAACGCGGCAATCCCTCGTTTGATATGTTATCAGGGAGGCGTTACGCGGCACGGCCGCAGACCCACTGCGGCAAGCAAAGTGGGGCTTTGCGAGGGGGGAATTCAGCCGGATGAATTGGCTGGACGTTATTGCCCGTGCGCCGGCCAAGAAGGCATGTTTGGCGGCCGAGCATGGAACGCTGAGCTATGGCGAACTGCTTCATTACATGCGTCGCATCGGCGGGGTCTTTGCCGCTCGCGGCTGGAAACAGGGCCAGCGGGTTTTCATTGCTGCTGGTGATGACCGCCATCTGCTCTGTCTGGTCATGGCCGCGCTGGCGAACGGGCTGGTGCCGGTCATCGCCGACCCGGAATCGCCTCCGGCCGCGGCTGTCGTATTGCGCCAGGTGGCAGATACGCCGGTCGCCGTCGTCGATATGTCGCTGGCGGCAAGGTGGGGCTGGGATGCCGATGATTCCGATCTCTGGCTGATCCGTCCCGAACCGGCCGCACGGGCCGGCGCGCTTTATCGCCGCCTGCTACGCCGGCCTTCAGCGCCGCAAGAGGGTTGGTTTGCCGAGCTCGACGGCGGCAGCGACGGACCGCCCGCCTGGCAACCAGCAGGCGATGCGCCGGCGATGGTGTTCTTTACCTCCGGCACGACCTCGCGGCCCAAGGGTGTCGAACTCGGCCACGGCGCCCTGGCGGCACATATCGCTACCCTGATGCGCCAATTTGGCTATGACGAGGACTTCGCGCATTCTCAATCTGCTGCCCTGGCATCACGCGGATGGATTTATCCAGGGCGCGCTTGTCAGCCTGGCCTCCGGCGGCACATTGCACCGGCCGGTGCAATTCCGCATCCCCAATATCCAGCGTGTCGTCGATACCCTTTATAGCGAGCGCATCACGCATTTCGTCGCCGTGCCCACGATGCTCGCGATCATCCTGCGTCTTGCCGACGGGTTGTGCGATGCGTTCGAGACACCGGACCTTCGCATGGTCATCTCGACAGCCGGGCATCTGGAGGAAGAGCTCTGGCGCAAGTTCGAAGCACGCTCGAAGCTCAAGGTCGTCAATGTCTATGGCTTAACGGAGACGGTGGCGGGCGGGCTGTTCAGCGGACCCGATGAGGCGACACGGCGCGTCGGCTCGCTGGGCCGGCCGGTCGATTGTCTCGCCCGGATCGTCGATCCGCAGGGCCGCGAGGTCGGCGAGGGTGAGCGCGGCGAGCTGTGGCTCAGCGGCGCGAACCTGATGCGCGGGTATCTGGGCGACCCCGAGGGCACGAGCGCGGTGTTGCGCGAGGGCTGGCTGCATACCGGCGATCTCGTCCATCGCGATCGTGAGGGGTTCTTCCATTTTGCCGGCCGACTCAAGAATGTATTGGTCAGCGGCGGCCATACCGTGCAACCGGAAGAGATTACCACGGCGCTGAAATCCCACCCGGGGGTAGCGGAAGCGGCAACCATTGGCATGGCCCATGCAGAGCTGGAGGAAATTGCGGTATCCGCCGTGGTGCCCGCGGCCGGGGCTGCTTTGGACGAAACCGCGCTGATCGAGCATTGCCGCCTGACCCTGGCTGCCTACAAGGTGCCGCGCCGCGTGGTGATCCTGAGAGAGTTGCCCTATGGCCCCTCGGGAAAGGTCCAAGCGGACGCGCTGCGTGCGATCATTGCCGGCGAGCGTCAGGCTGGCGTCGCCGATGGTGCGGCGGATCGGGTGATCGAGATTGCCCGGCGCAGTTTCAAGAGTCAGATCGAGCTCAGCCCCGCCTCGGCGCCGGAAACCACGCGGGGCTGGGATTCCATGGCCCATCTGGAATTTGTCATGGCGCTGGAGGCCGCCTTCGGCATCCACATGTCGAGCCAGGACATCATGAACTTGACCAGCCTGGGTGCTGCCATCGAGATCGTCGAGACAGCTCGGCATGGGTGACGCGCCGCGGGCCTTGCTCAACCCACCGAGCCTGCGAACCTGGGCCATGGCCTTGTTGGTCAGCTTGATTTGCCTGACCACGGCCGGCTTCGCCTCGATCGCCACCGAGGCGCAATGGAAAAACAATGTTGCCGGAATCAGGGTCCAGGAAGTCAAGGCCATCGAAAGCATACCGCCCATGGACCAGCGCAAGGCCCGCGCGGTCATCATTTTCGGCACCTCACTAACCGACGCGGCCATATATAAGAGCGATTATTCGCCAGCGTATTTTCCGTCGATCCAGCTGGTCATCCTCACCGGCAAACAGGGCGAGCGGACCCCGATCGAGGATCTTGTGCCCGTCATCCGCCGCGTGCATCCGGACCTTGTGTTGATCGAGGCAAACCTGCTGGGTCAGCCGGTCGAGGATCCTCCTTTCATCCGCCGATTAAGGCATCTGGAAAGAGCCGCACTCGCATGGACCTGGCACCTGGGTGCCAACCGGGACGGGTGCGCCGGAATCATGCGAAAGAAATCAGCGAAGGCGAGCAATGTCGGCGAGTACTACCAGCGCTGGTACGGTCCCGGCCATTTGCGCCTCGACCGGCTGCCTGTCCTGCTCGAGCTCCTGGCGGATGGAATCCAGGCGGGGGTGCTCGATCTGCCCCGTGCGACGGAACTGGAGACTGCCGCGCCTAATATGGTGACTTTCCGCAAGGACCTGAGCGCGGCATTGACGGAGAAAGGCATCACTCTTTGGACCTTTCCGGGCTATTGGCCGGCCGACTATTTCTGCGACATGGCCCATCTCGATCACGATGGGGCGGCCGTCTTCGATAAATTGTTTTCCGATCGCCTGCGGCAGGCGCTGGACCTGTCGCAATGAATGCCGTCAGCGTCGAGGCGATTCTCGTCATGGCCGGGACGGTGGCCGTGTTCTGGCTGTTGCCGCGCCGCTGGCCGCATTTGCGCTGGACGCTGCTCAGCGCCGCCGGCTTCGCCTTCCTGGCCTATGTTGCGCCTTGGTCAGCGGTCTTGCTCGCCGCACTCACCGTCTGCTCGTTTGCGCTCATTCGTTTTCCGGCGGGAAATGTCCTGCGCTATCTCTATGCGGCCGGCGCCTTCGGATTGCTTCTCGTGCTGCGGCCCACCACGGGCGGTGGGGCGGTCTGGTTCGGCGCCGCCTTCTATATACTTCGAGTCATCCATGTGATGATCGAAGTGGCGCGAGGTTCAATTCCTCGGCTGCGCTTTCTGGATTATCTCGCCTATATGGCGTTCCTGCCGACGCTGTCTCTGGGGCCGGTGGAACGGCAACCCTGGTTTCAGCGCGAAATGCTCCGCTGGCGCTGGAACCCCTCATTCTTCACCGCCGGCCTCGAAACACTGCTCTACGGCTACGTCCAGATTACGTTCCTCGCCAATTACCTCGTCGATCAGGTGTTCTGGGGGCAGGCGTCGGCCGTCGGGAGCGACACGCTGCGCGACTGGCTGGAATGCCTGCGCTACGGCGCTTCGCTTTATTTCAAATTCGCCGGGTATTCGGATATCGCGATCGGATTCGCTCTGCTTCTCGGCATCCGTATCCGCGAGAATTTCAACCGGCCCTATCTGGCGGCGAACATCGCCGAATTCTGGCGGCGCTGGAACATCTCGGTGACCAGCTGGTGCCGCGACTATGTCAACCTTCCGGCGCTGGCGCTCACGCGAAATCGCAGCGTTGCCGCACTCGCCTCGATGATCGTGCTGGGCCTGTGGCACGAAGTGTCGTGGCGCTACCTGCTCTGGGGCGTTTTCAACGGCATCGGCATGGCGGTGTGGCGCGGCTGGCGCAGCCTGCGCGATCGCCTGTCATTGCCGGCGAGCAGGCTCGAATCCATGGCGGCCTGGGCCTTGACGATGGTTTTCGTCGTTGCAGGATTTGCCATCACCAAGGAAGACACCGTCAGTGAATCCCTCCAGGCGCTCCTCCATCTGGTGGGCCTGTCGCATGATCTACCGTTTTCTGAAAAAACACCTGCCGACGCCGCTGCCCGAGATGGTGATGGCCATCTGGTACAGCGTCCTGTGTCTGGTGGTGCTGCTCTGTGCGGCGATCCCGAACGCGCCCTTCCGCTATCTCGGGCTCTAGACCTTCATCCCGCCTGGTAGTAGACGCGGCCTTCCAGAGGGTCGCCGCCGCCGCGGCCGGCTTCGATCTCGCTCAGGGCTGCCGCGGTTGCAACCGCCGCCAGGATACTGTCGAGCGCATCGCCGCCGGCATTGTCGACGACGGTGCGGTTGATCTCGGGCGGCAATGAGCAGAACAGGCGCCTTCCGACGAGTTCCGACACCAGCGCCGAACGAACATCGCGTTGCTTGCGACCCTTGTAGGGCGGTCGATGTCCGATCGAAATTAGAAGTGAAGCAGGGCAGGTCTCGATCAGTCCACGGCCGATCGGCGCGCGGATGCTGCATCGGCAGGACGATCGCATGCCCGCTGGCCACGAGCGGGCTCAGCAGCTGGGAAATGCCATGAAAGGTCTGGTGGCGCAGCCGGATATTGAAGGCG
This sequence comes from uncultured Alphaproteobacteria bacterium, assembly GCA_963770335.1. GTDB lineage: Bacteria > Pseudomonadota > Alphaproteobacteria > Dongiales > Dongiaceae > DASXQK01. The sequence continues at coordinate 198,154 of CAVYPG010000008.1, read as the reverse complement.
CACCACGGTGTCTTCGAGACTCTTCGTCCGTCTCCCGCTTTGGTTCGGCGCCCTCGGTCTGCTGGCGGCAATGTGCACGAAACGCGTCCGCATCGCGATGGGTGAAGCCGTCGAGAAACGCTACCCAACTCTGCTTCCTTAATCAGTTTCTTGCGGCAGGCTGAAAGGGAAGTCGCAGCCAAAGATGCCATCGGGCGTGGCCGCGATGAAGGCTACGCAACGCAGCAAGCGCCGTATCGCGATCGGCAGCACCGTCCGGCAGGTCGGCGGCGCGCCGGCAGCTTGTGATCGCCAGGCCTTTGCCGGTTTGCTCGGCCTCGGCCAGCCAGATCAGGTTTCCGGCTTTCGCGGCACCGCTGAAATCGATGCCGAAGATCCGGCGCGCCGCCATGCGGGCTCAGTCCAGGACGGCAGCGAGCAGTTCCAGCGCCCGAGCCGTGGCCGCCTCGCGCACGGCCTGGCGGTCGCCGGCGAATTGCTGGCGCTCGACCTTCGTCTCACCGCCGCGACGTGCGGTAGCCAGATAGACCAGGCCAACCGGCTTGCCCGGTGTGGCGCCGCCGGGGCCGGCGATGCCGGTGATCGAGACGGACACGTCGGCGCGCGCATGGGCGAGCGCGCCTTCCGCCATGGATCGGGCGACCTGGGCGCTGACCGCGCCATATTGCTGCAGCTGGGCCGTGGGCACGCCCAGCATTTCCGTCTTGGCCTCGTTGGAATAGGTGACGAAGCCGCGCTCGACGACGTCGGAAGAGCCGGCGATATCGGTGAGGCGTGCTGCCACCATGCCGCCGGTGCAGGATTCCGCCGTGACGATGCGAAGCTTCGCCTGGCGATAGCGTTCCAGCAAGGGCAGCGGCTTCGCTCATAGGGCGATGCTGGCGGTCGCCTGGGCTGCGATGCCTTCGGCGCGGCCGGTGAAGCCCAGCCCCTCGGTCGTCGTCGCCTTCACGCTGACCCGCGATTGTTCCAGCCCCAGAATCGAGGCGACCCGCGCCACCATTTTTTCGCGATGAGGTCCGACCTTCGGCCGTTCGCAGATGATCGTGACGTCGACCGAGAGAATTCGCCCGCCTCGCGCGCGTACGAGTGAATCCGCATGGGCGAGGAACTGCGCCGAATCCGCACCCTTCCAGCGTGGATCGCTGGGCGAGAAATGCTGGCCGATATCGCCGGCGCCGATGGCGCCCAGGATCGCATCGGTCAGGGCATGCAGGCCGACATCGGCATCGGAATGGCCGATCAGCCCGTGATCGTGGGGCACGGCAATGCCGCAGAGCATGATCCGCTCGCCGGGTCCGAAACGGTGAACGTCGAAGCCGTTGCCCACCCGGATGTCCACACCGGGAGACAGCAATTGCCGGGCACGATGCAGATCGGCTTCCGTCGTCACCTTGAAATTCTCCTCCGCACCGCTCACCAGGGCGACGGCAAGGCCGGCCGCCTCCGCCACCGCGGCATCATCGGTCAGCTCGCGGCCCGCTGCCGCGTCATGGGCGGCCATTATATCGGCATAGCGAAAGGTCTGGGGCGTTTGGGCTCGCCACAAGGTGGCGCGGTCCAGCGTCTCCTGAACACGGCCATCGCTGCCGCGCTTGACGCGTATCGGCGACCGGCAGGGCAGGGATGGCGCCAGGCGTGGTTTCAAGCGCGTCCAGCATTCGGTCGATCAGGGAAGCGTCCACCAGGGGCCTTGCCGCATCGTGGATCAGGACCGCCTTCGGCGCGATATCCTTCAGGCTGATCAGCCCCCGATGAACCGATTCCTGTCGCGTGGCTCCGCCGGTCACCGGCTCCAGCAGGTCCAGGCCCGCTATGGCCGCGTCATACATCGCCCGGTCATCGCCATGGATGACCACCCTGACCGCATCGATCCGCGGATGGCCGATGAAGGTCTCCAGGCTGTGGCGCAGCACCGGTCTTGCCGGCAAGATCGACATATTGCTTGGGCGCGGTGGCGCCAAAGCGGCTGCCGCGGCCGGCGGCGACGATCAGGGCGATGGTGGCATCGGGTTCTCATGGGGGCGCGAGCCTAGCGGGAAAGGCGGTGTCTGAAAACCGTCATACACCTTTGCTATTGCTTGCTGCGAGCGGCCAGGCCAGGGTCGCGATGCCATCAACAAAAGGGGATGTCACATGATTTTCAGCGGGCTTCATCGAATCGGGCTGGCGGCTATCGGCACTGTTTCGGTGGCCACAATCCTGCTCGCAGGTCAGTTCGGCGATGGCGGCGCACCGAAGCGCCTGTTCGTCATCCTCATGGAGAATCACAGCACGGAGCAGATCCTCAACAACCCCCAGGACGCGCCCTATCTCAACAATCTGATCAAGCAGCCCGGCGTGCGCTATGCCACGCAGTATTTCGGCGTCACCCATCCCAGCCTGCCGAACTATCTGGCCCTGTTCTCCGGCGACACCCAGGGCATCTGGGACGATTGCAAGGCGGGTGCCGACGTCACCTGCAAGCCGGAGGAATTCGTCGCCGATTCGGACGATCCCTCGACCGCGGGCAAGCTGCTGAGCGACACCGAGGTCGCCGCGGCGGCCCATCAGCCCCACCTTTTCAAGGGCAGGAACCTGGTCGATCAGCTCGAGAGCAAGGGTCATAGCTGGAAGGCCTACATGCAGGCCATGCCGGCAGACAACAAGACTCTGGAATACGCACCCGTCGGAAGCGACGGCAAGGTGATTGCCAAACTCTATGCCCAGAAGCACAACCCGTTCATGTATTTCGCCGACGTAACCAAGAACCCCAAGCGCGTGGAGAAGATCGTTCCCTATGACCAGTTCACCACCGATCTCGGCGCCGACACACTGCCCGAGCTGGTGTGGATCAGCCCCGATCAGTGCCACGACATGCACGGCATCGCGCCGAAGGCCGCGGCGGCCATGAACATGCCCGACTGCGGCTATCCGGACTCAGGCCTCGATCACGGCGCGATCAAGCTCGGTGATGCCTATCTCAAGGACACGGTTGCGGCCATCACCGCTTCCAAGGCCTGGGGCGAGGGCGCCGATGATCGTCATTGTCTGGGACGAAGACGACTATAGCGGCTTTGCCGGGACCGCCGGCAGCCCCATGGGCCGCAACGGTACCATGCTGGGCGGCTCTCGCACGCCGCTTCTCGTCATCACCACGGACACGGCTCCGGCGCGCAAATTCGACGAGCCAGCCAACCACTACAATCTGCTGGCCGCCATCGAGAGCGCCTGGAACCTGGGCTGCCTGAAGAACAGCTGCAAGGCCCAGAAGGCCAACACGCTGAATGGCATTCTGGACTAGATAACCGCACGGGGCAGGGCCGTGCCACCGCACGGCCCTGCCGCAGCGCTGCCGAACATGCCATCATGGCGGCGAAAGGAACGCCGCCCATGCCCAAGCATTTCGTCTGCCTTACCTTCGATCACGACAACACATCCCCCTTCATTTCGCGCGAGATGACCTCGCCGACGCCGATCTCGCGTGGCGATTTCGGCATGGTCGCCAGCGAGCGCGTGCTGGCGCTGCTGGCCAAGCACCAGCGTGCCGACGACCTGGTTCATCCCCGGCCATACAATCGAGACCTATCCCGGCAGCGTCGCTGCGGTGGTGAAGGCAGGGCACGAGATCGCCCATCACGGCTGGACCCACCGGGTGCCGGCAACCCTCGGCAAGGACGTGGAGGAGCAGGAGCTGATCCGCGGCAATGAGGCGATCAAGAAGCTGACGGGCCGCAATGCCCGGGGCTATCGCTCGCCCTCCTGGGATCTCAGCCCCTATTCCATCGATCTGCTGCTGAAGCATGGCTTCGTCTATGACAGCAGCCTGATGGGCCATGACTATCTGCCCTATCAGGCGCGCAACGGCGATGTGATCAAGCTGGAGGAACCGCTGGTCCATGGGCCGGACACGACCGTTGGTCGAGATGCCCATCAGCTGGACCCTCGATGACTTCCCGGTCTTCGAATACATGCGCAACCAGAATCAGATTCAGGCCGGATTGATGAACGCACAGCTGGTGGGCGAGAACTGGCTCGCCGACTTCACCTATATGCGCGACCACTACGACTGGGGAATTCTCACCTACACCTTCCACCCCCATGTCATTGGCCGCGGCCATCGCATGATCATGCTGGAATGGCTGATCGAGAAGCTGCGCGAGGGTGGGGCGGAATTCGTCACCATGGAACAGGCGGTCGGCGAATACCGCGCGAAATATCCCAAGGGCCGCAGCGAGCGGGGGCGCTGATCCCATGAAACGGTTGTTTGCAATCGCACTGATCGGCTTCGCTTGCCTGGCTTCCGCCGGTGCCACGGATTTGCCGGTCAAATCGACGCCGATCCTGACCACGACAAAGACCGCGATCGGTCAGCCGATCGTGCTGCCCGTCGAAGGACGCGCAGGTCGTGGTCACGATGCTCGAGATCGCGCCGGGCACCAAGCTGCCGCGCCACGAGCATCCCTCCCAGCGCTACGCCTATGTGCTGCAGGGTGAGCTGACGGTGGAATATGAAGGCGGCCAGCGCCAGGTCTTCCATGCGGGCGATTTTATTGTCGAAGCGCTCGGCGTCTGGCATTTCGGCACCAACACGGGATCGGTGCCGGTGAAGCTGCTGGTGATCGATCAGGTCGAAGCGGGGAAGTCGAACACGATCCTGGCGAACTGATCTCCGGCATGCCGGGCAAACGCCACATCGAAGGCTACGCCATCGTCTCCGATGACGGCATGCTGGCCAATTCGCTGGGCGTCATGCCGGATTCCCTGAGTTTCAAGGCCGATCATGACTTCTTCATGCGCGGGCTCGATGGCGTCGATCTGGTGGTGCAGGGACGCCATTCCCACGAGCATCAGCCGAAATCGGCGCTGCGTCCGCGCATCATCCTGACGCGCAAGCAGCCGGCTCTTGCCCGCGATCCCGTCGATGCCAAGGCCGTGCTGTGGAATCCGGCCGGTGCCTCATTCGAAGAAGCGCTCGATACGCTCGGGCCGCCCAACAGCCGGATCGGCATCATCGGCGGCACGGGATGCTTCGGTCTGTTTCTCGATCGCTATGACGTGTTCTTCCTGTCGCGCGCACCGGGTGTGCGCTTGCCCAACGGCCGGCCGGTCTTTCCGGGCGTACCGGACAAGACACCGGAAGCGGTGATGGCCGAGCACGGGCTGCAGGCGGCCGAGCACCAGGTGCTGGACGCTATTCACGGCATCGCCGTGACCGCCTGGCGCCGTGGCTTGCCAAGCTAATGAAATCGCTATAGCGCTCTCCGATATGTGGATGGACTACGCAGCTCTTCTGTCACTGGTGCCGGCGGCCCTTTTGCTCATCCGGCCGCGCACGCCAGCGCGACGGCGTGACCTGGTCGCTGCTGCTGGTGGCGGTGATAGGCCCGGCAAGCCTGGTGGCCGTGCAGAATGCCGGTGGCTGGCAGCCCAGCCTGTCGGGCGCCATCTGGGTCAGTGTCGCGGCCTCGATGATGCTGTTCGCCGTCATCGTCGCGCTGAACGAGTCTGCCTGGCGCCTGTTGCCGCTGCTCGCCGGCTATTGCCTGCTGCTGGGCCTGGTCGCCACGCTGTTTGGCGCAGTGCCGCGCGAAACCATGCCGCCTGCGGCGTCGCCGGCCTGGCTCGACCTGCATATAGCGATGTCGGTTGCGACATATGGGCTTGCGACGATCGCAGCGGTCGCGGACTTCGCCGGCTGGCTGCAGGAGCGAGCCCTGAAGCGGCGCCGGAGCACCGCCTTTCTGCAGAGCCTGCCGGCGGTCGCCGATGGGGAGCGGCTGCTGCGGGGTCTGCTGGGCGGGGCCGAGATCGTGCTGGGCATCGGGGTCGTGAGCGGCATGGCCACGCAATATCTGATGTCGGGCCGCCTGCTGGTCTTCGATCACAAGACGACGTTCTCCCTGCTCGCTTTCGTCGTCATCGGCGCGCTGCTGCTGCTGCATTGGCGCACGGGCCTGCGCGGCCGGCGCGCGACCGGCTTCGTGCTGACCGCCTATGTGCTGCTGACGCTCGCCTATCCGGGTGTGAAGTTCGTCCGCGACGTCCTGCTCTCCTAATCAGCCACCTCCGGAAGCGCGTCCCCGCCCATTGATTTTTGTTGCAGCGCAGCAATCCTCGCTCGTAGAATTGCCTAGCTTTTAAGCAACCAGACCAATTGCCTATCAAATGAGCATCCAAATCGGCCCGCTTCGGCTTGAGGATCCTGTCGTCCTGGCACCCATGTCAGGGGTGACTGATCTTCCATTCCGCCGTCTGGTAAAGCGCAGCGGCGCCGGGCTCGTTGTTTCGGAAATGATCGCCAGCCAGGCGCTGGTGCGGGAATCGCGCAAATCGCTCCGCATGGCCGGTACCACGCCGGAAGAATTTCCCATGGCGGTGCAGCTTGCCGGCTGCGAGCCCGAGGTGATGGGCGAGGCCGCGAAACTGAACGAGGATCGCGGGGCCGCCCTGATCGACATCAATTTCGGCTGCCCGGTGAAGAAGGTGGTCAACGGCCATGCGGGCTCCTCGCTCATGCGCGATGAGGTGCATGCCGGCCGCATTCTGGAGGCGACGGTGAAGGCGGTGTCGCTGCCGGTGACCCTGAAGATGCGCACCGGCTGGGACGACGCCAATCGCAACGCGCCGAGCCTGGCACGCATTGCGGAGAACAGCGGCATTCGGATGATCACCATTCATGGCCGCACCCGCTGCCAGTTTTACGAGGGCAAGGCGGATTGGAGCTTCGTGCGCCGCGTCAAGGAAGCGGTCGAAGATTCCCGTCATCGTCAACGGCGATATCGTCGATCTTCCCGGCGTGACGTCGGCGCTGGAAGAATCCGGCGCCGATGGCGTGATGATTGGGCGCGGCGCCTATGGCCGCCCCTGGTTCCTGCGCCAGGTGATTCATTTCCTGCGCACCGGGCAGGTGCTTGCCGACCCGCCGCTGGCCGAGCAGAGCGCGATCGTGGCCGAGCATTACCAGGCCATGTTGATTCACTACGGTAACGAGGCCGGCTCGCGTATCGCCCGCAAGCATATCGGCTGGTACAGCAAAGGCATGCCCGGTTCGGCCGAATTTCGCGCTGGCTTCAACCAGATCGCCGAGCCCGTCCGCGCGATCGAAGCCATTGCCGCGTTTCTATCGCCCGTTGATCGAGCGCCTGGCCGCGTGATGAGTGCGGCCGCCCCAGCCCTGGTTTTGATACCACCCGCTGAGGTCGATCAGGGGGTGGATGCGGGGCAGTTGCTGCAGTCGCTGGCCACGCCGGTGATTGCGGTCGATCCTGACAACCTGATCCGCTATGCCAACGCCGCCGCCGCCCAGTTCCTGGGGGTGGAGGCAGCCGGCCGGGCGCTGGGTGATTTCCTTCCTGCCGATTGTCCGCTGTTCTCGTTGCTCGACCAGGCGCGCGCCGAGGGGACGAGCATCGCCGATCGTGAGATGACCCTTGAGAGTTCCGCGCTCGGCCGGCGCATGGTCGCCATCGACCTGTCGCCGCTCGCCGAACGTCCGGGCTGGATCGCTATCTCGCTGCAGGAGCGTTCGATCGCCGGCAGGCTGGATGAAGCGATCAGCCGCCGGGATACGGCGCGCACCATGGGAACGCTGGCTGCCGTCCTGGCGCACGAGGTGAAGAATCCGCTTTCGGGCGTACGCGGGGCGGCACAGCTTCTGGAGCCGGGGCTGGACGAGGCGGGGCGCAACCTCACCCGCCTTATCTGCGAGGAGGTCGACCGCATCGTCGCCCTGGTCGACCGCATGGAGATGTTCGCCGACGAGCGCTCGCTCGATCGCGCCCCGGTCAATATCCATCGCGTGCTGGATCATGTCCGCCAGATCGCCGAGAGCGGTTTGCCCGCGGCCGGCGCTTCGTCTGCGATTTCGATCCCTCGCTGCCCGCGGTGCTGGGCAATCGCGATCTGCTGGTGCAGCTGTTCCTCAATCTGGTGAAGAATGCCGCCGAAGCGACGGCAGGCGAGGGCGGCATCATCACGCTCTCCACCCGCTATCAGCTCGGCCTGCGTTTGTCGGAGCCCGATGGCGGCCGGCGTCATCCTCCCGCTGATGATCGGCGTCCAGGATAACGGCCCGGGAATCGACGAGGCGCTGCGTGCGCGCCTGTTCGATCCCTTCGCCTCCAGCAAGCCGGGCGGCAAGGGTCTTGGCCTGGCGCTGGTGGCCAAGATCGTCGCCGATCATGGCGGGCTGATCGAAGTATCCAGCGAACCACGCCGCACCCAGTTTCGCGTTCTGCTGCCCATGGCGGCTGAAAGCGAAGAAGCATGAGTGGCGAGACGATCCTCGTCGCCGACGACGATCGCGCCATTCGCCTGGTGCTGGATCAGGCGCTGGGGCGGCTCGGCTACAATGTGCGCAGCACCGACAAGGCGGCCACGCTCTGGCAATGGATCGGCGAGGGCGAGGGCGATCTCGTCATCACCGACGTGCTGATGCCCGATGGTAACGGGCTTGATCTGATCCCCGGCATCCGCCAGCGCCGCCCGGATCTGCGCATCATCGCCATGAGCGCGCAGAATACGCTGCTGACGGCGGTGCGCGCTGCCGAGCGTGGTGCCTTCGACTATGTCGCCAAGCCTTTCGATCTCAATCAGCTGATGGGCCTGGTGGAACGCGCGCTCAGCCGTCCGGGTCCCGCAGAGAGCGCCGGCGAAGCCGCGGCCGACGAAAGCCTGCCGCTCATCGGGCGATCGCCCGCGATGCAGGAGATCTACCGCGTCATGGCGCGGCTGATGGCAACCGACCTGACGGTGACGATCTTCGGCGAATCCGGCACGGGCAAGGAACTGGTCGCCCGAGCGCTGCACGATTACGGCAAGCGCCGGCGGGGGCCCTTTGTCGGCGTGAACATGGCCGCCATTCCGCGCGAACTGGTCGAGAGCGAACTGTTCGGGCACGAGAAAGGCGCCTTCACCGGCGCGATCGCGCGTGGCATCGGCCGTTTCGAGCAGGCGGCGGGCGGCACGCTGTTTCTGGACGAGATCGGCGACATGCCGATGGAGGCGCAGACGCGGTTGCTGCGTGTCCTTCAGCAGGGCGAGTTCACCACCGTCGGCGGGCGGCTTCCGCTCAAGGCCGATGTGCGCATCATCGCTGCCACCCATCGCGATCTGCGCCAGGCCATCCGCCAGGGTCAGTTCCGCGAAGACCTGTTCTATCGCCTCAATGTCGTGCCGATCCGCCTGCCGCCCTTGCGCGAACGCAGCGAAGACATCATCGATCTCGCCCGGCACTTCCTGGCCCAGGAAGCCGGCTCCAGCCCCAAGGCGCTGGATGCCGGGGCCCAGCAGCGGCTGCGCGAGCATGGCTGGCCCGGCAATGTGCGCGAGCTGGAAAACCTGATGCGGCGCATCGCCGTGCTCTACAGCCAGCCGGTAATCGGCGCCGATATCGTGGAAAGCGAGCTGGCCGGCTCGGCCGCGTCCGGCAATGACGACCAGCTTGCCCGCAGCGAATCCTTGTCCGAGGCGACGGAGCGCCATTTGCGCCTGTATTTCACCGCGCATCGGCCGCGTTTGCCCGCCAGCGGTCTCTATGAGCGCGTCCTGCGCGAGATCGAGCGGCCTTTGCTGGGGATCGCCCTGGAGGCGACCCGTGGCAATCAGATCAAAGCTGCCGAATTACTGGGGATAAACCGCAACACCCTGCGCAAAAAGATCCGCGAATTGGACATCGAAAATCTCCGCGGCCTGAAGTAACCTGTGATAATCATGCAACAGGCAGCAGGACCTCAGGTGGCGGATCAGCCATGGCTGTGACATTCGCGGATAAGGAGTATGCAGCTCGTCCGCCAGCAGGTGGATTGGGCCAGGCGGGTAGGGCTGGAGCGCAAGCTGACCATCGCCCTGCTGGTGTCTGCCTTGCTGTCGGGCGTCGGCACCTATTCCGCGCTCACCGGCAGCTTCGGGGCGCCCTCGCAGGACCGCGCCACCCTGCTGCTGGTCCTGATCGATCTCATCGTCCTGCTGCTGCTGGGCACGGCCCTTGCCCGGCGCCTGGTCGCCCTCTGGATGGAACGCCGGCAGGGCCTGGCCGGCGCGCGGCTGCATGCGCGCATGGTGCTGCTGTTCAGCGTGGTCGCCGTCACGCCCACCATCGTCGTGGCGGTCTTCACCACGCTCTTTCTCAATCTCGGCGTCAATGCCTGGTTCAGCGACGAAGTCAGCACCGCCATCAGGGATTCGCAGCACGTTGCCGAAGTCTATCTGCAGGAGCACTCAACAGCATCTGGGCGACCAGGCGCTTGCCATGGTCAACGAACCTGCGCCGACAGGGCCTAATGCTGAGATCGCCAGCAGATGGAGCAGATCCTGACGATCCACTCCCAGCTTGCGCGAATCTGAGCGAGGCGGCGATCATCGACGGGCACGGCCAGATCCTGGCCAACGCGAATTACAACATCCTTCTCGCCTTCGATCTCGATCTCCAGCCATGGGCCTTCGATCAGGCGCGCGCGGGTCAGGTCGTCGTCTTGCCCAGTTCCACCGGGGACCGGGTGAGGGCGCTGGTGCAGTTCGATTCAGGCGGCCGACACGTTTCTCTACATCGGCCGCCTGGTGGATGCGACGGCGCTGGCACGACTCAACAGCGCTTCCAACGCGGCCAAGACCTATCAGGATCTCGAGGCGCGGCGTTCCGGATTCCAGATCACCTTCGCGCTGATCTTTGTCGTGATGGCACTGCTCGTGCTGTTCGCGGCCATCTGGTTTGCCCTCGTCTCTGCTTCCCAGCTCGTGCGGCCGATCGGCCAGCTGGCCGACGCGGCAGAACGGGTGCGCAGCGGCGATCTCTCCGTGCGCGTGAGCGAGGGCCGGGCGGACGACGAAATCGGCGGGCTGAGCCGCGCCTTCAACCGCATGACCAGCCAGCTCGATAGCCAGCGCAGCGAACTGATCGAGGCCAATGCCCAGCTCGACGAACGCCGGCGTTTCACCGAACTGGTTCTCTCGGGCGTGTCGGCGGGCGTGATCGGGCTTGATGAAGGTGGCCGTATCGAACTGCCGAACCGTTCGGCCTGCGAGCTGCTGGGCGTCGATCTGGCGGCCTGTGTCGGCCGGCGCCTGGCCGAGGTGGTGCCGCAGATGGCGGATCTGCTCTCGACCGGCATGTCGGCCGTGGTGCGTCACGCCGAAGCCCAGATCACCATCGAAAAGGCCGGCAGCGTGCGAACACTGCTGGTGCGCGTCGGGGCTGAACGCGGCGAGGGCGAGGCCGAGCGTTATGTCATCACCTTCGACGATGTGACCGAACTTCTGGGTGCCCAGCGCAAGGCCGCCTGGGCCGATGTGGCGCGGCGCATCGCCCATGAGATCAAGAATCCGCTGACCCCGATCCAGCTTTCTGCCGAACGCCTCAAGCGCAAATACCTGAAGCAGATCGTCGACGACAAGGAAACCTTTGCCGTCTGCACCGATACGATCGTGCGCCAGGTATCGGATATCGGCCGCATGGTTGACGAATTCTCGGCCTTCGCGCGCATGCCGGCCCCGGTGATGATGGACGAGGATGTCGGCGCTCTCTGCCGCCAGGCCGTCTTCCTGCAACAGAGCGCGCATCCGCAATCGACGTATCACGTCAACCTGCCCGAGGGGACGGTGATGCTGAGTTGCGATGCAGCCCTGATGAGCCGCGCCCTCAACAACCTGCTGCAGAATGCCGCCGACGCTATCGAGGGACGGTTGGGCGACAGTCCGGGCGGACCGCCTGGCGAAATCTGGCTGACGCTGCTGCGCGGCGCGGACCAGGTGAGCGTTTGCGTGGAGGACAATGGCCGTGGCCTGCCGCGCGCCGAACGCAACCGGTTGACGGAACCCTATGTCACCACCCGGACCAAGGGCACCGGGCTTGGCCTCGCGATCGTCAAGAAGATCATGGAAGACCATGGCGGCGATCTGACCTTGGGCGACAGGGTTGGCGGCGGGGCGGCGGTGACGCTGGTTTTCAAGACGGGCACGGGTGCGGCCTTGAACGCCCGGCCCCTGGTGCGAACGAGGTTCAGCTAGATCCATGGCGCATGACATTCTGATCGTCGATGACGAGGCGGATATCCGTCTGCTGATTGCGGGAATCCTTCGGGACGAGGGCTATCAGACGCGCGAGGCTGCCAATAGCGATGGGACGCTGGAGGCGATCCGCGCCCGCCGCCCGACGCTGGTGGTCCTCGACATCTGGCTGCAGGGCAGCACGCTGGACGGGCTGGAAACGCTGGAGGTGATCAAGCGCGAGCATCCCAGCCTGCCGGTGGTCATGATCAGCGGCCATGGCAATATCGAAACCGCGGTCCAGTCGATCAAGCTCGGCGCCTATGACTTCATCGAAAAACCATTCAAGGCCGATCGCCTGCTGCTGATCATGGAACGAGCCATGGAGGCCGCCAGGCTGCGGCGTGAGAACGAAGAACTGCGCAGCCGCGCCGGGCCGGAATACGACCTGCTCGGCGATTCCTCCTCCATCGGCCATGTGCGCCAGCAGATCGAGCGCGTCGCACCCACCGGCAGCCGCGTGCTGATCGCCGGTCCCGCCGGCTGCGGCAAGGAAGTGGCGGCACGCCTGCTGCATCTGCGCTCCAAGCGCAATGCCGGCCCCTTCGTCGTGCTCAATTGCGCTGCCATGCGGGCCGACCGGCTGGAGATCGAGCTGTTCGGCAGCGAGAGCATGGGCGATCGCGCCGACGGGCCGACCAAGGTCGGGACCCTGGAACAAGCCCATGGCGGCACCCTGCTGCTGGACGAGGTGGCGGACATGCCGCTGGAAACCCAGGGCAAGATCGTGCGGGTGCTGCAGGAGCAGACGTTTGAACGTGTCGGCGGAGCGATCCGGGTGGAGGTCGATGTGCGCGTCATCGCCTCGACCAATCGCGATCTCGCCGCTGAAATGCAGGCGGGGCGCTTCCGCCAGGATCTGTTCTATCGCCTGAATGTCGTGCCGATCCGCCTGCCGTCGCTGCGCGAGCGGCGCGAGGATATTCCGCTGCTGCTGGATTATTTCATGAACCACTCGGCCGATGTGGCAGGCCTGCCGGCGCGCAAGATCGCGCCCGATGCACTGGCCTGGCTGCAGGCCTATGACTGGCCGGGAAATATCCGCCAGCTGCGCAACGTGGTGGATTGGCTGCTGATCATGGCGCCGGGCGAGCCGGGCGAGCCGATCCGCGCCGACATGCTGCCGCCCGATATCGGCTCCATCGCGCCCTCGCCACTGCGCGGCGGCGAGGGGCTGGAGATGATGTCGCTGCCCTTGCGCGAGGCACGCGAGGTGTTCGAGCGGCGCTACCTGGACGCCCAGGTCAGCCGCTTCGGCGGAAATATCTCCAAGACCGCCGCTTTCATCGGCATGGAACGCTCAGCCCTGCATCGCAAGCTGCGGGCGCTCGGTATCACCTCCAGCGACCGGGCCGATAAGGCCGAAATCTGACGGCGGTTAGCGAAAGAGCAATCCGATGCCACGCATCGCTTATGTGAACGGGCGCTATCTGCCCTATGCCTCGGCCAAGGTTCATATCGACGATCGCGGCTATCAGTTCGCCGATGGCGTCTATGAAGTGATCCACGTGCGCGATCGTCATCTGGTGGATGCCGAACCGCATTTCGAGCGCTTCGACTATTCGCTGGGCGAGTTGCGTATCAAGCCGCCGATGGGGCGCGCGGCCCTTCGCCTTGTCCTGGGTGAACTGTTGCTGCGCAACGGAGTAGAGAACGGCCTGATTTATTTCCAGGCGACCCGCGGCGTCGCTCCCCGTGATCACAAATTCCCAGCCAAATCGCGCACCAGCCTGGTGGCAACCGCCAAGCGGCTGCGCGCCATGCCGGATGCTGTACAAAGCCAGGGAGTTTCGGTGATCAGCATTCCCGATATCCGCTGGCAGCGCTGCGACATCAAATCGCTCTCGCTGCTGCCCAACATCCTGGGCAAGCAGCATGCGGTGGAGCAGGGGGCCTACGAAGCCTGGCAGGTCGATGCCAATGGTCTTGTTACCGAAGGCACCTCCACCAATGCCTGGATCGTCACGGCCGGCGGCCGGCTGATCACCCGTCCGCTCGGCCATGCAATCCTCGCCGGCATCGTACGCCGCTCGGTGCTTGGGTTGATGGATGGGATGAAGGTGACGTTCGAGCAGCGGCCCTTCAGCTTGGCCGAGGCGCGCGATGCGAGCGAAGCCTTTCTCACCAGCAGCAGCGGCTTCCTGCTTCCGGTCACGCGCCTGGACGGCCAGCCGGTGGGCGATGGCAAGGTCGGGCCGGTCACCGGTGAACTGCGCCGGCGCATGGAGAGCTATGTCGCGGGGCCCCAGGCGTGACGGCAGCGCCGCGCGCGATCCTGTTCGACTGGGATAACACGCTGGTCGACAACTGGCATGTCATCGCCGAATCCATGAATGCGGTGTTCGAGGCCTTCGACATGCCGCAGTGGAGCCTGGCCGAAACCAAGGCGCGCACGCGCGCATCGCTACGCGACAGCTTCCCGCGCATGTTCGGCGAGCGCGCCAAGGAAGCAGGCCGCATCTTCTCCGACCACTTTTCCTCGCGCCATTTGGCGGAACTGCGCGAAATGCCGGGTGCGGGCGATCTGTTGCAGCGCCTCAAGGCCAGCGGGCTCTATCTCGGCATCGTCAGCAACAAACGCGGCCGCTTCCTGCGGCTGGAAGCCGATCATCTGGGCTGGACCGGCCATTTCAGCAAGCTGATCGGCGCGGCGGACGCGACGGAGGATAAGCCAGCCATCGCCCCGGTGGAGCTGGCACTGGCCGGCAGCGGAATTCCGCGCGGATCCGAGGTCTGGTTTGTCGGCGATACCGATATCGACATCGATTGTGCGGTGAATTCCGGCTGCATTCCCGTGCTGCTGCGCGTCGAGGTGCCAGGGGTGGATGAATTTGCCGCCAACAAGCCCCATCTGCATTTTAGCGACTGCAATGCTCTCGCCAAACACCTGGCCGAGGCCGGGGTTTTGCCGCCGCCAATTCTGTGATAGGCAACGGGCGCGCCCAAGACAGCGCCCATCGTTTCGCCGCCACTTCGCCGAACCGGCCCCACAATAAGGCCAACAAAGGAGGGAGCCATGACCGCCACGAAATCCCAGAACGTCCAGGACGTCTTTCTCAACAATGTCCGCAAGAACAAGACGCCGGTGACGGTCTATCTGATCAGCGGGGTAAAGCTGCAGGGCATCATCACCTGGTTCGACAATTTCTCGGTGCTGCTGCGCCGCGACGCCCATTCCCAGCTGGTCTACAAGCACGCGATCTCCACGGTCATGCCGGCGACGCCGATCCAGCTCTTTGAAGGCAAGGAAGAGGAGCAGGAGTGAACGTTTCGAGGCACGGTCAATGACCGATGCCAAGGCGGTCCTGACCGCCGCAACCCGCACCCTCGTCATCAGCCCGACGCTGCGTAGCGCTTCAGGAGGTTCACGAACACCTGAGGCACGACTGGCCGAGGCGGTTGGCCTTGCCCAGGCGATCGACCTGAATGTCGTGCATGGCGAGGTGGTGAAGCTCGACCGCCTGCGGCCGGGAACACTGCTGGGGTCGGGTGGCGTGGAGCGACTCAAGATCCTGATCCATGATCAGGAGATCACGCTTGCCATCATCGACTGGCCGGTGACGCCGGTTCAACAGCGCAACCTGGAAAAGGAGTGGGCCTGCAAGGTCATCGACCGCACTGGCCTGATCCTGGAGATCTTCGGGGCCCGCGCGCGCACCGCCGAGGGCAAGCTGCAGGTAGAGCTTGCGGCACTCAGCTATCAGCGCAGCCGCCTTGTTCGGTCATGGACCCATCTGGAGCGCCAGCGCGGCGGCTTCGGCTTCCTGGGCGGGCCGGGCGAAAGCCAGCTCGAAATCGATCGCCGCCTGATCGAGCAGCGGATCGCCCGGCTGAAGAAAGAACTGGAAGAGGTCAAACGCACCCGCGCCCTTCATCGCAGGGCGCGCAAGCGGGTTCCGCTGCCGGTCGTGGCCCTGGTCGGCTATACCAATGCCGGCAAATCGACGCTGTTCAACCTGCTGACGAAATCCAAAGTGGTGGCGAAGGATCTGCTGTTCGCCACCCTCGATCCGACGATCCGCACGATGAAGCTGCCCTCGGGGCGCGAGATCGCCCTTTCCGACACGGTGGGGTTCATCTCCGATCTGCCGACCGACCTGGTGGCAGCCTTCCGCGCCACGCTGGAAGAGGTGGTGGAGGCGAGCCTTGTGCTGCATGTGCGCGACATCGCCCATCCGGATACGCAGGCCCAGGCCGCCGATGTCGCCGCCGTGCTGGCCGATCTGCATGTCGAGGCCGCCGAGCATCACGGGCTGATCGAGGTTCTGAATAAGATCGATCTGCTGCCCGTCGAAGCGCGCGAGACCTTGAAGGCGCAGATCCGCGAGGGCGATCGCTTGCCGGTCTCCGCGGTTACTGGCGAAGGGACGGATGTGCTGCTGGCAGAGATCGACCTGCGCCTGGAAAAAGGCCGGGATACGGCGGCGTACCGGCTATCTCATCGCGAGGGCGGCACCATCGCCTGGCTCTATAGCCACGGCACGGTCGTCGAGCGCCATGACGACGAGGAATATGCCTATCTGACGGTCAGCCTGTTGCCGGAGGAGCGCGCACGCTTCGAGCGCCTGCTGGGCAAGAATGCCGGGCGATCCTCTCATGAGCATTCCGTGCCATGACGGCGGGGGTAGACATCGACCGCGTGACGGCCCTGATCGCCGAGATCGCGGCCGAGGAAATAATGCCGCGCTTTACCAAGCTCGCTGCGGGCGATGTGCGCGAGAAGGCGCCGGGCGATCTGGTCACGATCGCCGATGAGGCAACCGAACATCGGTTGACGCCGCTGCTCACCCAGCTGCTGCCGGGCTCCTGCGTGCTGGGCGAGGAGGGGGCAGCAGCCTCCCCGGCGCTGTTCGATCGCCTGGCAGGCGATGCACCAGTCTGGGTCATCGATCCCGTGGACGGCACAAGCAATTTTGCCGCCGGCGCCGGGGATTTCGGCGTCATGGTCGCCCTCGTCAGGCATGATGCGGTGTTGGCCGGCTGGATTCATGATCCGCGCACGGGCGAAACCGTGACTGCGGAGCAGGGGGCGGCACCTGGCTCGCGGGCCGGCGTCTTCATGTGGCCAAACCGCCGGCCAATCCGGCTGAGCTCAGCGGCGTGCTGCTCGCGGGATTCTTCGGCAATCGCGATCTGGGCAAGCAGGTGCAGTCGCGCCGCGACCGGCTGAACACGCTCAAGAGCCGGCGCTGTGCCGCCTCGGAGTACCGGCGTCTGGCCCAGGGCGAGATGCATTTCGCACTCTTCACCAAGCTGATGCCCTGGGACCATTGCCCCGGCGTCTTGATCCATGCCGAAGCGGGCGGCTACAACAGCTATGTCGAGGGCGGCCGCTATACACCCTCGCGCATCAAGGCGAGCGGCTTGATGCTGGCGCCGGACAAGGCCAGTTGGCAGCAGCTTTATGACATTCTGATAGCGCCCGAACATGCAACGGTCGGGCACGGGTAGGGGAGTTCCATGGCAAAGACAGCATTCATCGGCCTGGGTGTCATGGGCTTCCCCATGGCGGGGCATCTGAAAGCCAAGGGCCACGATGTGGCGGTATTCAACCGCACGCCGCCGCGCGCCCAAGCCTGGGTGGAAAAGCATGGCGGAAAGTCTGCCAAAACGCCGGCCGAGGCGGCTCGCGGCGCGGAATTCGTCTTCATCTGCGTGGGTAACGATGCCGATGTGCGGGCCGTGGCCGATGGCAATGATGGCGTACTGGCGGGCATGACGAAGGGCGCTGTCCTGGTCGACCACACCACGGCCTCAGCGGAAGTGGCGCGCGAAATCGGCGGCAAGGCCAAGGCGCGGGGCGTCGGGTTCCTCGATGCACCCGTTTCCGGTGGCCAGGCCGGGGCGGAGAACGGCAAGCTCACGGTGATGGTCGGTGGCGAAGACGCCGTGTTCGATCGCGCCAAGCCGGTGATCGACTCTTATGCCCGGGCCTGCGTGCTGATGGGCGCCAACGGATCGGGTCAGCTTGCCAAGATGGTGAACCAGATCTGCATTGCCGGCGTGCTGCAGGGGCTGGCCGAGGGCATGAATTTCGCGTCCAAGGCGGGGCTCGATGGCGCTCGGCTGATCGAGACGATTTCAAAGGGTGCTGCCCAAAGCTGGCAGATGGAGAACCGGGCATCGACCATGCTTGCTGGCAAGTTCGATTTCGGCTTTGCCGTCGACTGGATGCGCAAGGATCTCTCGATCTGCCTGGCGGAGGCCCAGCGCAACAAGGCCCGCCTGCCGCTGACAGCGCTGGTCGATCAGTTCTATGCCCAGGTGCAGGCTCGCGGCGGTTCGCGCTGGGACACGTCCAGCCTGATGCATCTGCTCGCCAACGACTAGGAGACACCATGCGCGCCTACACCATCGTCCAGGTCGAAGTCCACGACCAGAAGAGCTATGACGCCTACCGCAAGGATGTGCTGGAAACGATCGAGGCCTATGGCGGCCGCTTTCTGGTGCGCGGCGGAACGATGACGGTGCTGGAGGGTGCCTGGGCCTATCCGCGCACCGTGGTGATCGAATTCCCTTCGCGCAAGGATGCGGAAAGCTGGTACCGCTCGCCGGCGTATCAGAAGATCCTGCCGCTGCGCCTGAAAGCGGCGAAGTCGAACTTCATCATCATCGACGGCGCGGCCTAGCCTTTCGCACGCTTCTCTTCGGCCTTCACCTCGGACCAAGCGGCTTCCAGGCGGTCCAGCCCGGCGCTGGCAAGATCCGCGAGGCCAGCGTGGCGCATCTTGTCTTCCACGCCCCGAAAGCGGCGCTCGAATTTCGCATTGGTCGCGCGCAGGGCCGATTCCGGATCGACGTCGAGATGGCGCAGCAGGTTCACGCAGACGAACAGCAGGTCGCCGCATTCGGCCTCGATGGCCTTGCGATCGCCGGCGGCAATCTCGGTCTTGATCTCGGCCAGTTCCTCCGCAAGCTTCGCCTCGATCTCCGCCACGGCACTCTCAGCCGGCCAATCGAACCCGACGCGCGCGGCACGGCGCTGCAGCTTGAGGGCGCGGGTGAGGGCGGGCAGGCCGCTCGCAACCCCGTCCAGGGCACCGGCGGGCCGGCCCTCGAAATCTGCCTTGGCCTTGCGCTCCTCGGCCTTCTGGGTCTCCCAGGCCTGGGTCTGGGCGCTGGATCCCTCGACCCGGGCATCGCCGAAAACATGGGGGTGGCGCTTGATCATCTTCTCGTTGATGGCCCGGGCCACGTCGGCGATATCGAAGGCGCCGGCTTCGCGCGCCATCTGGGCGTGGAAGACCACCTGCAGCAGCAGGTCGCCGAGTTCGTCGCGGAGCGCCGCCATGTCGCCATGCTGGATGGCGTCGGCGACCTCATAGGCTTCCTCGATCGTATAGGGCGCGATACTGGCGAAATCCTGTTCGCGGTCCCAGGGACAGCCCCGTGCGGGATCGCGCAGCCGCGCCATGATGGCGATCAGGCGATCGAGGGGCGCCAAGGCGGGGTCGTTTGGGTCGGCCTGATGAGCCTGATTGGGCATTGGTCATATCCTGAAGGGAGGCAGGGTGATGTGGGGCGGGAGGATAATCTGCGTCTTTGCCCAAGTCCTGCTCGCGATCCGTATATCGCATAATGTATATTATGACAAATTCAGACATATCTCCATAGAAGCGGCGCTTCTTGGCTTTCCGGGTCATGGCCACGCCCTTCGGCATTCCCATGCCTAACCCGCCGAGGCCATTTGCGTAAGTTGCTGCTCTGGTCGATCGCCGGATAAGGCCAGAGCGGAAATTCTCTTGCAGATTTAGGCTTCTCCAAGAAATTCCTTTGATCTAGAATCAACGCATGGTCGGGCGCCTTCAGGAACAGAGCAGAATGAAATCGATGGCCGAGCGCGGCGCCATCCATGCCCGCCCCTCTGCGGCACAGCTCAGCTGGTTGAAGCGAGGCTTGAAGCAGCCGGGCGGCAAACTGCCGCTGTTCGATGAATGGGGCCAGCGGGTGAACGAGCAGACGATCCGCAGCTGCATCGCCCAAGGCTGGGCCGAGCCATGGTTTGCCAATCCGCTGAAGCCTGATTGGCTGGTCTGCAAGCTGACCGACTCCGGCCGGGGCCTCGCCGACCAACATTAGGAGCAGCCGGACAGGCTGCTCAGCGCTGACGGATATCTGCCGTCAGATTGGCGCCTTCAGTTCGAGATAGACGCTGTCGACCCATTCCTCGCCGACCTTGAGCGTGCGCTGGGCTCGTCCGGTTTCCTTGAAACCCAACCGGGTCAGCAGCCGCAGCGATTTGTCGTTGCGCGGATCCACATCGGCCGTGATGGCTGGCCGGCCCCGGGCAAAAGCGCGCGCGATGATTGCGCGACCGCTTCGCTGGCGAATCCATGGCCCCAGCAGCTTGGCGCGAAGATCATGCCGAGCTCATTGCCGGACCAGAGCCCCGCCTTGCCGATCACCTGGCCTTGATGCTCGGCGATAAAATCATCGGCCTCGCCCGCGGCGACAGCGGCGATGGTCTTGGCGATCCAGGCTTCGGTCTCGGCAACATCGCGATGGGGCGGTGTCGACCAGTATCGCATCGCCTGGGGATCGCTGAGGATGGAGTGAAAGGCTGCGACGTCCTCTGCGCGGAAACGACGCAGGTTCAATCGCGCGGTGGTGATGATATCCGTATTTGTCGTGCAACGAAGGAATGGGGCCTTATTGGGGAATTGGTCGGAGCGGCGGGATTTGAACCCACGGCCCCCAGCGCCCCATGCTGGTGCGCTACCAGGCTGCGCCACGCTCCGACCGGTCGATGCGGTATCCGCCGGCGGAAATCTGGGGCTGGCCGCCGGCCGCGGGTTATATAGCCGCCATACCGGCGGCATGCAATCTTACTTACTTGGGCTTACTTAAGGCTGACTCAGGGTTCGAGAAGCGCCAGCAGCCGGTCGCGCAGCGCGTTGAGCTGGCCGATGGCAATCGCAACCTCGCGCCGGTGCCGTTCGCCCTCGCTTAGCTGACTGAGGTCGATGGCATCGCCTTCCAGGGCCTCGACCCGTTCCTTGAGCGCACCCTCGCGCATCAGCCGCTGGACGCCCTTGATCGTATAGCCCTCGTGATACAGCAGGCTGCGGATCTGGCGCAGCAGCTCCACATCCTCAGGCCGGTAATAACGCCGGCCGCCGCCGCGCTTCAGCGGCCGCACCTGGGGGAATTTCGTCTCCCAGAAGCGCAGGACGTGCTGGGGTACCTCGAGCTCGTCGGCCACCTCGCTGATGGTCCGGAAAGCGCTGGCGGATTTCTCGACCCGCCGGCCGGCCGGCGCCGGACGCGGCGCCAGGGCTTCGGGTTTGGGCTTGTTCGCTGGTGCCGAGGCGCTCAAGAGGCAGCCCCATTGACGCGGTTTTTCAGCACATGGGAGGCACGGAAAACCAGCACCCGGCGGGGCTTGATGGGCACTTCCTGGCCCGTCTTCGGGTTGCGGCCGATCCGCTGGCCCTTGAGGCGCACAAAGAAGCTGCCGAAGGAGGAAATCTTGACGGTTTCGCCCCGGGTCAGGGCCTCCGACATCTCGTTCAGTACCGCTTCCACCAATTCGGCAGATTCGTTACGGGACAGCCCTACCTCCTGATAGACGGCTTCGGCGAGATGGGCTCGGGTGATGGTATCGTCGGCCATGGCGGAGCGCCCCTGAACTTCGAGGCGACTCTAGATATGAGTCGGAAAACAGTCAATTACAGAGGGATGGCGCCCTTTTTTCACCCTCGGTCGGTTCCGGCACCTGGTTTCGGCAGGTTACCAGCGGATCAGCGCGGAACCCCAAGTGAAGCCGCCGCCCATAGCTTCCAGTAATACAAGATGACCAGGCTTGATGCGTCCGTCGGAGACGGCTTGTGCAAGCGCCAGCGGGATGGAAGCCGCCGACGTGTTGGCGTGTCTGTCGACCGTCACCACGACTTTTTCCGGCGGCAGATGCAGGCGCTGGCCCATGCTGTCGATGATCCGAAGATTCGCCTGATGAGGCACCAGCCAGTCGAGCTCGCCGCCCTCAATGCCCATGGCGGCCATCGCCGTATCCACCGCCTCGCCCATTTTGACGACGGCGTGACGGAAGACTTCGCGGCCCTCCATCTGCACATGGCCGGTGGTGCGCGTTGCCGAAGGTCCGCCATCGACATAAAGCAATTTGTAGTGTCGGCCGTCGGAAAAGAGATGCGTGGTCAGTACGCCGCGATCGGCGACGGTCCCCTTCCCTTCGCCGGCTCGCAACACGACGGCGCCGGCGCCATCGCCGAACAGCACGCAGGTGCCGCGATCGTTCCAGTCGAGGATGCGCGAGAAAGTTTCGGCGCCGATGACCAGCACTGTCTTGGCCTGGCCCGCCTTGATGAAATTGTCGGCGGTGGCGAGTGCATAAACGAAACCGCTGCACACCGCCTGGATGTCGAAGGCGGCACCCCGCGTCATGCCGATGCGCGCCTGGACCTTCGTCGCCGTTGCGGGAAAGGTGTGATCCGGCGTGGTGGTGGCCAGCACCAGCAGATCGATATCGTCGCCCGTGAGGCCGGCGCTACTAAGCGCGGCTTCGGCGGCGTTGGTCGCGAGATCGGAGGTGAGTTCGCCATCGGCCGCCACATGGCGCTGGCGAATGCCGGTGCGTTGCGCGATCCAGTCATCCGAAGTGCGCAGACGGTCGGCGAGTTCGGCGTTGGTCACGATCCTTTGCGGCAGATAGGCGCCACAACCGGCAACCCAGGAGCGCACGACCATCAGAGCGCTACTGCTGCGGGCGCGACAACATTGCCGGCGGTATAGCGGGCAAAGTCCTCGCGAATCTTGTCGAGGGACTTCTGGGTGATCATGTCGACGGCAACGCCGATGGCATTGGCAAAACCGAGCGCATCGGTGCCGCCATGGCTTTTCACCGCAACCCCGTTCAGCCCGAGGAAGATCGCGCCGTTGTAGCGGCGCGGATCGGTGCGCACGCGCAATGCATTCAGGGCCGGGCGTGCCAGCAGATAGCCCAAACGGGCGATCAGCGAAGCCTTGAAGCTGCGCTTGAGAAACTCCGCATAGAGCTTGGCCGTACCCTCCAGCGTCTTGAGGGCGACATTGCCGGTGAAGCCGTCGGTCACGATGACGTCGACCGTGCCGCGAGCGATATCGTCGCCTTCGACGAAGCCGTGGAACTCGCCCGGCTGGCTGGTGGCGCGCAGAATAGCGAAGGCTTCGCGCACGGCCTCATGCCCCTTCACTTCTTCGGAGCCAACATTGAGCAAGCCCACGGTCGGCTTCAGGATCCCCAGCACGGTGCGCGCGAAGACATGGCCCATGACGGCGAACTGCACCAGGTTGTCGGCATCGCAGCTGAGATTGGCGCCGAGATCGAGCATCACACTCTCGCCGCGCAATGTGGGAAAGAACGAGGCGATGGCCGGCCGGTCGATTCCCGGCAGCGTCTTCAGCACGAACTTCGCCATGGCCATCAAGGCACCGGTATTGCCGGCCGAGACGACACCGGCCGCCGTGCCCGGCCTGTACCGCATCGATCGCCAGGCGCATGCTGGAGCCGCGCCCCGCGCGCAGTGCGACCGAGGGCTTATCGTCACCGGCGACGATCTTGTCGGTGTGGACGACGTTGCTCACTTTGCGCAGTGCCGCATGACGGTCGAGCAGCGGCTTTATCCGCCGCTCATCGCCAAAGAACTCGAACCGCACATTGGGAAAACGCTGGCGGGCGATGTTGGCGCCCTTGACCACCATCTCGGGCGCCCGGTCTCCACCCATGCCATCCAACGCAATGGTGAGGCTGCCCGTCACCGTATTGACCTATGGCGTGGGCGGGAGGCGGCGTTAAGCCGCGTCCGGTGCCGCAACCTCCCTGCCGTCATAGTGACCGCAGGCGGAACAAACATGGTGCGGACGCTTCAGCTCGCCGCAATTCGGGCATTCCAGCGACTTAGTCGACTTCAGCGCGAGGTGCGAGCGGCGCATATTGCGGCGCGACTTGGAGACTTTCTTCTTCGGGACGGCCATAACTCATTCTTTCTCGAAAAGCCCGATTCCGGGCACAAGCCTGGCCGGCATGATCCAAGAGATAGCCGGGTCGGCGCGGGCGCCCGATGTTTAGCCGAGAAAATCACGCCGGGCAACCCCAACGGGGGCCTTTTACTGGCGCTTTTTCAGCGCCGCCAGGGCGGCAAATGGCTGTTTTCCGCCACCCTGGTCGGCGCCTTCGCTTGGGTCCACGCTAAAGCCCTCCGGGTCGAGGGAGGCGCCGGGCGCCCGGGGATAGGGATCAAGAGCAATGGCGAGTTGCTGGGCGACGGCCTCCCCCAGATCGATACGGCCCTCGATCAGCGGTTCGGGGGCGTCGATGCCGAGGGGATCGATGTCGCCCTCATCCGCCTGGGCTGTGGCGCCGCCGTACCTCACCTCGAAATCGGTATCGAGATGAGCCGGCACGGGCTCCAGGCTGACGACACAGCGCTGGACTGCATCGGCTGAAAGATGGCCGAAGACATGGATCACCTCCCCCGCCTGGCGCTGCAGATCGAGCACGGCCGTCAGTTTGTCGAGGGAAAGAAGGCCGAAACGCCGGGCCAGCGCATCGCGCTCGCCAGGCTCGGCCGCAATCTCGCGATGCTGCGGGTTGCTCGAAATCGTGTCGGCGGCAACGGGCCGCGAGAACTCGGGCGCGCTCAGCGATGGATTGCTCATGATGCCGCCTCGCTCACGACATGGGGTGCGGGGAAATTCAGCCGCGCGCCCGTGATCTCGGACAGTGGCTGCATCGCCAGCGCCGCCCATGAGGCTTCGACATAGGCGCTCATGCCGGCGAGCTGGGCCGGCGTCGGCTTGACGGTGCCGAACAGATTGCGGGCCAGCGCCTCCGGCATCGCGTTCTGTTTCTCGCCCGCCTCATAGGCAGCGATGCGGCCATAAAAGGCGGTCGCCATGCGCTTGACGCGCTTGCCGACGCCCAGATCCCCTGCCCCCATTTCGCGCAGGCTTGCATCCATGTCGGCAAACAACCTGTCGACAAGGGCCTGGGCCAGCCTCTCGGCCGCCTCACCGGCACCCCGCAGACGGCGCAGTACGAGATATCCGTGCAGCACGATCATCTCGAAACGCCCATCGACGGTGTCGGGCACGCCGCCGGCAGCATAGAAATCAGGCCGGCGGGCCTGGCTTACGATCGCATCGTAGAGCCGGGCCGCCGCAGCAGCATTCGGGTCAGGCTTAAAAAACGTCCAGGGGCTCATAGGGGCCAGGTTTCCTTGACATCCGCCGGACGGCGGTGCGATTAGATTGGCTTCGCTGGCCATGCTTGGCAATGGCCGCCATTGGGGCGAACACCGGATGTCGATCAAGCGGAATCTGCTGATCCTCAGCGCTTGCGCGAACCTGCTCTCCGCCTGCGCGCCCACCGTCGATGCGCGTGGCAACCTGCCGGATCCCGACGCGGTGCTGCAGGTCCAGCCTGGTATCGACGACCGCAGCCAGGTCGCCAAACTGCTGGGTTCGCCCTCCACCGTCGCCACCTTCAGCGACAAGACCTGGTACTACATCAGCAAGAAGACCAGCCGCATCGCCTTCTGGACGCCCGACGTGCTGGACCAGGAGGTGCTGATGATCAAGTTCGACGATGGCGGCATCGTCAGCGACATGAAGGTCTATGGCCTGGAGAACGGCCATGACATCACGCCGGACCCCAATATCACGCCGACATATGGCCGCGAGCTGACCATCTTGCAGCAGCTGCTGGGCAATCTCGGCCGGTTCGGCGGCAGCGGCACCGGCGGCAATATCTTCAGCCCCGGCGGCATCGGCCACTAGCGCGGGCTCACTCGCCAAACAAAACGCCGCCTAGCGTCTGATCGCCTCACGTTGAATCAACGTGAGGCGTGAATCAGCCGCTAGGTCAGGTGAGCAGAGCAAGATTCACGGATCAGGTTGCTCAATCTGATCCGATCTTGCTCTGGGCCGATCCCGGGGCGGCGTAGTCGTTCTGGCAGAATTGCCTGCAGCTCAACGCGCGAGGATCGAGAGCAGCAGCAACGCGACGATGTTGATGATCTTGATCATCGGGTTGACGGCCGGGCCGGCGGTATCCTTGTAGGGATCGCCCACCGTATCGCCCGTCACCGCCGCCTTGTGGGCATCGGAACCCTTGCCACCGTGATGGCCGTCCTCGATGTATTTCTTGGCATTGTCCCAGGCGCCGCCGCCCGAAGTCATCTGAATGGCGACGAACAGGCCCGTGACGATGGTGCCGAGCAACATCGCACCCAGTGCCGTGAAGGCCTTCGCCGGCCCGTCGATCAGACGGATGACGAAGAACAGCACGATCGGCGCCAGCACCGGCAGCAGCGAGGGCAGGATCATTTCCTTGATCGCCGCCTTGGTCAGAAGGTCAACCGCGCGGCTGTAGTCGGGCTTTGCCGTGCCCGCCATCAGGCCGGGGATTTCCTTGAACTGGCGGCGGACTTCGACGACGACCGCACCCGCCGCCCGGCCGACCGCCATCATGCCCAGCGCGCCGAACATGAAGGGCAGCGACCCGCCGATGAACAGGCCGATCACCACGAACGGATCCTGCAGGCGGAATTCCACCGCCAGGCTCGGGAAGTAGTGATTGAGATCCTGGGTATAGGCCGCGAACAGCACGAGAGCTGCAAGGCCGGCGGAGCCGATGGCATAGCCCTTGGTCACCGCCTTGGTCGTGTTGCCCACCGCATCCAGCGCGTCGGTCGTCTTGCGCACATCCTTGGGCAGGTCCGACATCTCGGCGATGCCGCCGGCATTGTCGGTGACCGGACCATAGGCATCCAGTGCGATGACCATGCCCGCCAGCGCCAGCATGGTAGTGGCGGCGAGCGCAATGCCGAACAGGCCGGCAGCGCTGTAAGCGACGATGATGCCGATGCAGATCACCAGCACCGGCAGGAATGTCGATTCCATCGACACCGCCAGGCCCTGGATGATGTTCGTGGCATGGCCTGTCGTCGATGCCTGGGCGACGCTGCGCACCGGGCGATAGGCGGTCGAGGTGTAATACTCGGTGACCCACACCAGAAGTCCGGTCACGCCAAGCCCGACAAGCGCGCATACGAACATGTTGGCGCCCGTGACGCTGGCATCGCCGATCTGCACCTGGTTGCTGAAGCCGACCATTTCGGCGATGACGCCGGCGATCAGCGCCGCCGACACGATGCCGGTGACGACCAGGCCCTTGTACAGCGCGCCCATGATGTTCTGGGATGCTGCCGAGCTTGACGAAGTACGTGCCGATGATCGAGCCCACGATGCACACGCCGCCGATGGCAAGCGGCATCAGCATCATGACCGGCTGCATGTCGCCGGTGGTGAAGATCTGGGCCAGCAGCATGGTGGCGACGATGGTGACGGCGTAGGTCTCGAACAAATCGGCGGCCATGCCGGCGCAGTCGCCGACATTGTCGCCGACATTGTCGGCGATCACCGCCGGGTTGCGCGGATCGTCCTCGGGAATGCCGGCTTCGATCTTGCCGACCAGGTCGGCGCCGACATCGGCACCCTTGGTGAAGATGCCGCCGCCCAGCCGCGCGAAGATGGAGATCAGCGAAGCGCCGAAGCTCAAGGCGACCAGCGCTTCGATGGTCGTGCGCGGATCGAGGCCCAGATGCTGGAGCACCAGGTAATAGATCGTGACGCCGAGCAGACCGAGGCCCACGACCAGCATGCCGGTGATCGCACCCGCCTGGAAGGCGATGGCGAGCGCCGGCTTCATGCCCTTGCGGGCCGCTTCGGCCGTGCGCACGTTGGCGCGCACCGAGACATTCATGCCGACATAGCCGGCAACACCGCTGAGCACCGCGCCGATGGCGAACCCAACCACGACATAGAGGCCCAGGGTGAAGAACAGGATGATGCCGATCACCACGCCGACGATGGCGATCGTGGTGTATTGGCGGTTGAGATAGGCCTTGGCGCCCTCCTGGATCGCCGCGGCGATCTCGCGCATGCGGTCGTTGCCGGTGGGCGCGGCCAGCACCATGCGGGCCGTGATTGCGCCATAAGCGAGCGCGAGCACGCCGCAGGCGAGCACGAGCCAGTTGATCGTCGTAATTGTCATATGGTCCATCCATCCCTCGGGAATCGGCCGGCCCGACGGTTGCCGGGGGCCGAGAAAAGCGGCGCGAACATACGGGATTGGCCCGGCCCACGCAACCGCCCCCAAAGGGGTGATGTTGGGCCCGTTTTCCTTCGTTCCGGCCGGCTTTCGGAGGGTCTTACGCCGTCGCCGCTCGCCGACGCAGCAGCAGCCAGCCGATCATGGATGCTGCGAGTCGTCACCGGCACGATGACCCCCAGATTGACGGCATTCCAGCCGTAATGGTGGTGCAGCGCGCCGGAGGCGAATGTGGCGACGGTGACCATGCCGAAGACGAGGCAATCGTTCACCGCCTGGGTCTTGGCCCGCTCCTCCGGCAGATAGGCTTCGGTCAGAAGCGTGCTGCCGCCGATGTAGAGGAAGTTCCAGCCCAGCCCGAGAAGGATCAGGGCCGACCAGAACTGCCATAGGGCAACGCCGCTGAGGTTGATGGCGACACAACCGGCAAACAGGACCGCGCCGGTCATCATCACCTTCAGCACGCCAAATCGGGCGATCAGATGACCGGTGAAGAACGACGGCAGGAACATGCCGAGCGCGTGGCATTGGATGACGAAGGCCGAGTTGCCGAAGGTGAAGCCGCATTCCACCATGGCCAGCGGTGTTGCCGTCATGACCAGGGACATGACGCCATAGCCGATCATGGAGCCGGCGGCAGCGACGATGAAAACCGGCTGGCAGCACGATCTCCAGCAAGGGCCGGCCCGAGCTGCTGCGCTCGGCGGCGCTGGGGCGCGGGATGCGCACGAACTGCACCATCAGGCCGGCCAGGGTCTGCATGACGGCGATGGCGACGAAGGCGCCGGCATAGCTGACGGGCGAAAACCAGTCATGCGACCACTTCGCCAGCTGCGGGCCCAGCACGGCCGCGATCACGCCGCCCGCCATCACGAGGAGATCGCCTTGCTCTTGAAGGCGGCGTCCGCCGTATCGGTGGCAGCGAAGCGGTAGAACAGGGCAAAGCCGTTGGCGACGCCCACCAGCATGTTGCCGAAGCAGAAGATCCAGAACTGGAAATGAAAGACGGCGTGAAGCTGGATCATCGCGCCGGCAATACCGATCAGGGCGCCGATGGTGAAGCCGGCGCGCCGGCCGATGCGGCGCATCAGCAGCGAAGCGGGAAATGTGGCCGCCATCACGCCGATCTGCTGCAGCCCCAGCGGCCAGGTGGCGAAGCCTTGTCGTCCGCCAGCTCCTGTCCCACCAGCGAGGAGACGGTGACCATGATGGTCATGCTGGTCATGGCCATGGCCTGGCAGAGAGCCAGGACGAGAACGTTGCGGCGCTGATGTGTCAGTATCATTGCGTTCAAATCCCCGGCGGCAATCTGGCCGCTCACCTGCGGGCGGGCAAGCACCAGAACCGGTTGACGGCTATGCGCCGCAGGGTTAGCGGCATGCCATATTCACGGCTTGCTCGCGCCGTTGCTTCTTGTTTTCCTGACGATCTTTCGAGCGATCGGAGATGACCATGAGCGAAAAATCCCACGCCAGCCTGGTGGCCGAGCAATTCGGCCCGCGGGCCGCGGCCTATGTCGCCAGCACGGTCCATTCCCAGGGCGAAGACCTGGAGGCGCTGACGGCGGTGGTTGCCGGCCATGCAAAGGCCCGGGTGCTCGATCTTGGCTGCGGCGGCGGCCATGTGAGCTTTCGCGTGGCACCCCATGTAGGCGAGGTTGTTGCCTATGACCTTTCCCGCGACATGCTGGGCGCGGTTGCCAGTGCGGCGGCCGAACGCGGGTTTGCCAATGTGGTCACCCAGCAGGGCATGGTGGAGAAACTGCCCTTCCCCGCCGCCAGCTTCGATTTCGTCTTCAGCCGCTTCAGCGCCCATCACTGGCAGGATTTTGCCGCAGCCCTGGCCGAGGCGCGCCGGGTGCTGAAACCCTCGGGCCGTGCCGTGTTCATGGATGCGATCTCGCCCGGCCCGCCCCTGCTCGACACATTCATCCAGACGGTGGAGATGCTGCGCGATCCCTCCCACGTGCGCGACTATTCGCGCGCCGAGTGGGAACAGGCATTGCAGCGCGCCGGATTCAAGCCCGGCGCTTTTGTGCAACGCCGGCTGCGCATGGATTTCCCGGTCTGGATCGCGCGCATGAATACGCCGGCGATAAGGGCCGATGCCATCCGTTCGCTGGAAGCCGAGATGCCGGCCGATGTCGCCCGGCACTTCGCCATCGAGGGCGATGGCAGCTTCATGCTCGACACCATGTCGCTCGAAGCGCTGCCAGTTTAGGTTGCCCTCCCCCTCCCGTCGCTTTGCGACGGGCCCCACCCTCTCCCGCTTCGCGGGCGAGGGAGAAGAAAAGCGCCACCCCTACTCCCTCGCCCCCGGAACGGGAGAGAGGGTTGGGGATGAGGGGGCCGCTCTCAGAAATGCCGAAAACCGCCTTTGCCGGTTTCGATTTTTTGGCCGGCGGCATCGACCACATTCGTCCCCCACCCGTTTTCCCTTTGGCCCGCCTCCATGCGGCCGATGACGGTCACCGGCAGCCGCGCAAGCTCGGCATGCCGCTCCGCCGGAATGGTGAACAGCAGCTCGTAATCCTCGCCGCCGGTCAGGATCGTCGTCAGGTGGTCGGGGTTCTCGTCCAGCAAGTGACGGGCCGGCTTCGATAGCGGGACCTTCGCCGCTTCGATCACCGCGCTCAGTTTCGAGGCCTCGCATATATGGGCGAGATCGGCGACCAGCCCATCGGAGACATCCATGGCTGCGGTTGCCAGGCCGATCAACTGGCGGGCCAGCGCCAGCCGCGGCCGGGGCAGCAGATAGCGCTCGATCAACTCCTCATCGCCAAAGAAGGGCGCGATCTTTCCCTGGATGCGCCGCAGGCCCAGGGCCGAATCCCCGATGGTGCCGCTGACGGCGATCAGGTCGCCCGCCTTGGCGCCGCCGCGGCGCAGCTCTTTGCCCACTTCGACGCTGCCGAAAGCCGTGACGGAGAGGGTCAGCGGCCCAGGCGTGGAGACGGTATCGCCACCCAGCAGGGGAACAGCGAACTCCATCTGGTCGCGCGCCAGCCCGGCGGCAAAGCCGGCAAGCCAGCTTTCCGTCACGGTCTGGGGAAAGGCGCAGGTCATGACATAACCGACCGGCAGCGCCGCCATGGCGGCGAGATCGGAGAGGTTCACCCGCAGCATCTTGCGGGCGATCAGGTCGGGGGCATCCTCGGCGAAGAAATGCACGCCGGCGACCAGCGCGTCGGCCGTGATCACCAGCCGTCGGCCCGCGGGAACATCGAGAAGGGCTGCGTCGTCGCTGAGATCCAGCGCGCCCGGCGATCCGGCCGTCAGCGGCCGGAAGTAGCGGGCGATAAGGGTAAATTCATCCGGCGGCTTTGCTGGGGCCACCCGGTACCGCCAGTTCGCTGGGCCTGAGTTCACGCGCCAGGCGGTCGAGCACGCCGTTGACCAGCCCCGTCTCCTTGTCGGCGTAGAAGGCATCGGCGAGATCGACGTATTCGCTGATGATCACGCGCGCCGGCGTGTCCGGCCAGTCGGCCAGCTCATGGGCGCCCGCCCGCAGGATACAGGCAAGCAGCGTCTCCAACCGCTCGATGGTCCAGTCTTCGACCAGCACTGCAGCGATCATGTCATCGAGGTCGCGCCGGTTGCGCACCGCGCCGCGCACGAGCTCGGCGAACAGCGCGGGGTCGGGCTTGACCAAGGCGACATCGTCGACGGATTCACCCAGCCGGTGAGCCGCGAACTCGGCGATTACTTGTTCGACATCGCCGCCGGAGAGTTCGAGCTGATAGAGCGCCTGAACCGCCGCCAGTCTTGCCGTGCTGCGGGGCGTTCCGCCGGTGCCACGCTTTGCCATCAGCGGGTGCGCAGGCCGAGGCGCTGGCGCACGGCGACCATGGCAAGACATGCGCGCGCTGCATCGCCGCCCTTGTTCTTTTCGCTGATCCGGGCACGGGCCCAGGCCTGGTCGTCATTTTCAACCGTGAGAATGCCGAAGCCCAGCGCAATGCGGTGCTGGGTCGTCAGGTCCATCAGCGCGCGCGCGCTATCGCCCGCGACATAATCGTAATGGGTCGTCTCGCCCCGGATGACGCAGCCCAGGGCCAGAAAGCCATCGAAGCTGCGATGAGGCGGCGAGACCCGCTGCGCCTCGATCGTCATGGCAATCGCTGCCGGTATTTCGAAAGCGCCGGGGACCGAAACGCGTTCATGGGTGGCGCCCGCTTCGTCCAGCACCTGGATGGCGCCCTTCAGCAATTCATCGGCGATCTCGGCGTAGAACCGCGCCTCGACGATCAGCACATGCGGCTTGGCGCTCACGCATCCCCCTCGTAAGCGGCACCGGGGGCGATAGATTGCTGGCCCGCGACGGTGAGGCCATAGCCTTCGAGGCCGACGATGGTGCGTTTGGTGTTGGAGAGCAGGATCATGTTGCGCACACCGAGATCGAGCAGGATCTGCGCCCCCACGCCATAGTCGCGCAGCTGGTCGCTGGGTGCGGTACTGCCGGCAAGGCGCGCCCGCACCCGGTCGGAGAGGCTGGTGGGCAGCGGCTCGCGGATCAGCACAACCACGCCGCGGCCGGCCGCCCCGATCGCGTCCATGGCGGCATGCAGCTCGCCGCCTCGCCCGCTGTTGCGGTCGGCCAGCACGTCGTCCAGCACGTTGAGTGCATGCATGCGCACCAGCACCGGCTCGCCGGTCCGCACATCGCCTTTGACGAGAGCGATATGCTCGGCATGGGCGACCCGGTTGACATAGACGTGCATGCGGAACGTGCCGCCCCAGCGGCTCTCGAAATCGCACTCCAGCGCGCGCTCGACGATGCGGTCGTGACGGCGGCGATAGGCGATCAGATCGGCGATGGTCCCGATCTTCAGCCCGTGGCGCTGGGCAAAGGCGATCAGGTCATTGCGCCGCGCCATGGTGCCGTCATCGTTCATGATCTCGCAGATGACGCCCGCGGGGTTGAGCCCGGCGAGGCGCGCGATATCGACGGCGGCTTCGGTATGGCCGGTGCGCACCAGCACGCCGCCATTGCGCGCCACCAGCGGGAAGATGTGGCCCGGCGTCACGATGTCGCGGTGATCCTTGGTGGGGTCGATGGCGGTTGCGATGGTTCGCGCGCGGTCGGGGGCGGAAATGCCGGTGGTGACACCTTCGCGCGCTTCGATGGAGACGGTGAAGGCGGTACGATGGCGCGTCTCGTTGCTGGCCGACATCAGCGGCAGGCCCAGCTCCTGCACCCGCTCGGCGGTCAGCGCCAGGCAGATCAGGCCGCGGCCATGCTTGGCCATGAAATTGATCGCCTCGGGCGTGGCCATCTGGGCCGGGATCACGAGATCGCCTTCGTCCTCGCGCGCCTCGTCATCCACCAGGATGAACATGCGCCCGTTACGCGCCTCTTCGATGATAGCCTCGCTTGGCGAGACCAGCTCCGAAAAGGTGACGCGCCAAGGCTCGGCGTTCTGCTTGTTCATCCCAGGTCCTTGTCCATGAGTCGCGCAAGGTAGCGCGCCAGCATGTCGATTTCCACATTGACCCGCTGGCCGGCCCTCAGCGCCCCCAGGCCGGTCTCGCGCTGGGTGAGCGGGATGATGTTGACGCCGAAGAGCGCGCCGTCGACCTCGTTAACGGTCAGCGACACACCATCGATGGCGACGGACCCCTTGGGCGCGATGAAGCGCGCGAGGCCAGCCGGCGCGCGGAAACTCAGGCGCAGGCTATCGCCATCGGGCCGGCTTTCCACCAATTCACCGACCCCGTCGACATGGCCGGAGACCAGATGGCCGCCCAGCTCGTCGCCCAGCTTCAGCGGACGCTCCAGATTGATCCCCTGCCCGGCACGCCAATTGCCGATCGTGGTGCAGGAGAGGGTCTCGGCAGAGGCGTCGACGGCGAACCAGCCCTTGCCCTTTTCCACCACGGAAAGACAAACGCCGCTGCAGGCGATGGAAGCACCGTCGGCAATTGCCCCGGTATCATAGCGCGTCTCGATGACGAGCCGGGCGCTGCCGCCGGGCGTCATGCTGCGCAGCCTGCCGAGATCGGTGATGATGCCAGTAAACATCCGCCTTACCTAAGGTGCCCGGCGATAAGTTTCCAGCCGGTCCTGCCCCAGCTCCATGGTCTCCAGCGCTACAAACCCCGGCATGTCGGCCAGGCGCTGCAGCCCGAAACCGGTGGCGGCAGGCAAGCCGTCGCCGCCGATCAGGCTGGGTGCGCGGAAGATGGCGAGGCGATCGACAAGATTGTCACGCAACAACGCTGCGGCCAGCTTCGCCCCACCCTCGACCAGCAGGCGCGTCAGCCCGTGTTTGGCAAGGCGCGCCATGACCTGCACCAGATCGAGGGCACCGTCCGCACCCGGTGCCGCCTCGATGACCTCGATGCCGCAATCGGCATAGGTCTGGCGCCGGCGCTTGTCGCCGCCGGGCAATGTGACGAGCCAGGTGGGCGTGTCGCGGGCGCTGACCACCAAAGCCGATGTCAGCGGCAGCCGCATGCGCCCGTCGAGAATGATGCGCAGCGGCGAATCCCGTTCGAGTCCGGGCAAGCGCACATTCAGCAGCGGGTCGTCGGCCAGCACCGTGCCGCTGCCCACCATCACGCCGTCATGTTGGGCGCGCAGAAGGTGGCTGCGCTGGCGCGCCGCCTCACCGGTGATCCAGCGGCTTTCTCCGTTGTGGGTCGCGATCCTGCCATCCAGCGTCATGGCGAGCTTGAGGGTTATCAGCGGCCGGTTCTTTTCCAGCCGCAGCAGGAATCCGGCATTGATCTCCAGCGCCTCTGCCGCGCCCACGCCCAGCGTCACCTCGATCCCTGCATCGCGCAGCAGATCGAGGCCCCGGCCGGAAACCCGAGGATCGGGATCTTCCACGGCAACGACGGCGCGCTTTATGCCGGCGGCGATCAGCGCTGCGGCGCAGGGCGGTGTCTGGCCGTGATGGCTGCAGGGCTCCAGGCTGACATAGGCGGTCGAGCCGGCTGCAGCATCGCCGGCGCGCTGCAAGGCCTCGGTTTCGGCATGGGGCCGGCCGCCGGCCTGGGTCCAGCCACGGCCCACGACCCTGCCCCCGTTCACGAGGACGCAGCCAACCGTCGGGTTGGGCCAGGTTCGCCCGAGGCCGCGGCGGGCCAGCGCGAGGGCCGCCCGCATATGGACGAGGTCGGTGCCCTCGTTAGTCCCCTGGGGGTTAGTCGTTGTCGCGTTCGCCACCGAGCTTGCCCACAAATTCTTCGAAATCCTTGGCCTCGCGGAAATTGCGATAGACCGAGGCAAAGCGCACATAGGCGACCTTGTCGAGGCCTGAGAGTGCGTCCATCACCATCTCGCCCACGACCGTGGTCGGGATGTCGCTCTCGCCCGAACTCTCCAGCCGGCGCACGATGCCGTTGACCACGCGCTCGATCCGGTCGGAATCGACAGGCCGCTTGCGCAGCGCGATCTGCATGGAGCGCATCAGCTTGTCGCGATCGAAGGGTTCGCGCTGGCCGGTCGTTTTTACCACCGTGAGCTCACGCAACTGGACGCGTTCGAAGGTGGTAAACCTCGCGCCGCAGTTCGGGCATTGCCGGCGCCGCCGGATCGCGGCGTTATCGTCGGTCGGCCGCGAATCCTTGACCTGGGTATCTTCATTGCCGCAGAACGGACAGCGCATGGGCAGCCTCCCCCGAGGGCCTGATATCGTTTAGTTGAGCGATCCGTAGATCGGAAATTTGCGGCAAAGCGCTTCCACTTCCTGGCGTACCTCGCGCTCCACCGCCGCATTGTCCTGGGAATTGCTTTTCGCCAACCCGTCCAGGACGCGAACGATCAGTTGCCCGACCTGCTTGAACTCGGCCGTGCCGAAACCGCGGCTGGTTCCCGCCGGCGTTCCCAACCGCACACCCGAGGTGATCGCGGGCTTCTCGGGATCGTAGGGAATGCCGTTCTTGTTGCAGGTGATTCCAGCCTCTTCCAGGCTGTGTTCGGAGGCCTTGCCGGTCAGCTTCTTGGACCGAAGATCGACCAGCATCAAATGGTTGTCGGTGCCGCCGGTGGTGATGGCAAGACCGCCGGCGACCAGCGTCTCGGCCAGCACCTTGGCGTTCTCCACCACGGATGCCGCGTATTTCTTGAACTCGGGCTGCAATGCCTCGCCGAAGGAGACGGCCTTGGCCGCGATCACATGCATCAGCGGCCCGCCCTGCAGGCCCGGGAAGACGGCCGTGTTGATCTTCTTGCCGATGTCTTCGTCCATCGAGAGGATCATGCCGCCGCGGGGCCCCCGCAGTGTCTTGTGGGTCGTCGTGGTGACGACATGGGCATGGGGCAGCGGGCTTGGATGCGCTCCCCCGGCCACAAGGCCGGCAAAGTGCGCCATGTCGACCATGAAATAGGCACCGATGGAGTCTGCGATTTTGCGGAAGCGCTCGAAATCCCAGAATCGGGGATAGGCGGAGCCGCCGGCCAGGATCAGCTTCGGCTTGTGCTCCTTCGCCAGCTTTTCGACCTCGTCCATGTCGATGCGCTGGGTATCCTGCCGCACGCTGTAGGGCGCGACCTTGAACCATTTGCCGGACTGGTTGACCGGCGAGCCGTGGGTCAGATGTCCGCCCGCGGCCAGGTTCAGCCCCATGAACGTATCGCCCGGCTGCAACAGGGCAAAGAACACCGCCTGATTGGCTTGGGCTCCCGAATGGGGCTGCACATTGGCGAAGTTGCAGGCGAACAGCTTCTTCGCCCGATCGATGGCGAGCGCTTCGGCGACATCGACGAACTCGCAGCCGCCGTAATAGCGGCGGCCCGGATAGCCTTCGGCGTATTTGTTGGTCAGCACCGACCCTTGCGCCTCCAGCACGGCGCGCGAGACGATGTTCTCCGAAGCGATCAGCTCGATCTGGTCCTGCTGGCGATGCAGCTCGTCGCCGATGGCCTTGAAGATCTCGGGATCGCGTTCGGCAAGCGTCTTGGTGAAGAAGCCGGGCATGGTGGTGCTGGTCATGGCGTTTCTTTCTTCGGATCAGGACATCTTGGCGACGCGGCGCTCATGCCGTCCGCCCTCGAAGCCGGTGGCAAGGAAGGTTTCCAGGCAGTCGCGGGCCACATCCTGGCCGATCAGCCGCGCGCCCAGCGCCAGGACGTTGGCGTTGTTGTGCCGGCGGCAGAGCCTGGCGCTGGTCTCGTCATGGGAGACGGCAGCGCGGACATGGCGATGGCGGTTGGCGGCAATCGAAATGCCGATGCCGCTGCCGCAGACCAGAACCCCGCGCGCCGAGCGCCCGTCGGCCAAGGCTGCGGCAAGCGCATCGGCGAAATCGGGGTAGTCCACCGAACTGCGGTCGTGGGTGCCCAGATCGAGCGGGGCAAAGCCCAGCCGGCGCAATTCCTCGATCAGGAACTGCTTCAGGTCGAAGCCGGCATGGTCGCTGGCGATCGCGATCGCTTCGGGTGCGGTCGTCTCGGGCATCTGGGCGGGGCATCCCTGGGACAGTGCCCGGAACAACTACCATATGTCGGCGCATGGCAACAACCCGCCACAAGCCATGGAAGTTAAACTATTTATGGGATTTACCGGCGAGCGGCTGGATTAACAGAAAACGGGCCCGGCAGAGACTGCCGCAGCCAAAGAAAACGGGCCCGGCAGAGACTGCCGGGCCCGTCCTTACCCTGGGCGACTCAGCCCAAGGATGGCCAATTACATAGCCGGCGCTTCGGCTGTACTTGCCGTCCTTGAAGACGTACCAGACGTAGGTCGACGAGGTCAGGTCGCCCTTGGCGTCGAAGCCGAGCTTGCCGATAACCGTGTCCCAGGTCTGGGAACGCAGCGCTGTCGGCAACCTTCTTGGCATCGGTCGAACCAGCCTTGGTAACGGCCTGCGCCCACACCTGCATCGCGGCGTAGGTGCTGAGCGTATAGCCTTCCGGCTCGAACCCGCCCTTGCGGAACTCGTCAACCACGTCCTTGGCGGACGGCAGGTTGCGGGCTTCGGCGGCGTTGGTGAACATCACGCCATCGGCAGCAGCGCCGGCGAGCGTGGCGAACTCCTGGGTGTTCAGCGAGTCACCCGAGAGCAGCTGGGCATTGAGGCCCTGTTCACGCGACTGCTTGACGATCAGCGCTGCTTCGGGGTGATAGCCGCCGAAGTAGATGACGTCGATATTCGCAGCCTTCAGCTTGGAGACGAGAGCCGAGTAGTCCTTGTCGCCGGCGGTGATTTCGTCGTTGACAACTTCCTTGAGCCCGGCTGCGTTCATCGCCGCGCGGGTCAGATCGGCCAGGCCCTTGCCATAGGTCGACTTGTCGTCGATCACGGCAACGTTCTTGCCCTTGAAGTGCTGGGCAATCCACGGGCCAGCAAACGAGCCCTGCTGGTCGTCACGGCCGCAAGTGCGGAACACCGTGCCCCAGCCCGCCGCCGCCGGATCTTCCGTGAACTTCGGATTGGTCGACGCCGGGGTCATCTGGAGGATGCCTTCCTCGTGATAGACCGCCGAAGCCGGGATCGAAGAACCGGAGCAGAAGTGGCCGGCAACGAAGATGATGCCCTTGGAGACGAAGTCGTTCGCCACCGCAACGGCCTGCTTCGGATCGCAGGCATCGTCGCCGATGGAGAGGGCGAGATTCTTGCCGAGGACACCGCCCTTGGCATTGATGTCCTTCACGGCCTGTTCGGCGCCATGGCGCATCTGATCGCCGAACGCGGCGTATTCACCCGTCATCGGGCCCGCGGTTGCGACGTTCAGGTTCTGGGCATTGGCAGCCGACGCGCCGATCGCGGTGGCGAACGCCGCCGCAGCGATCAGCGGTAGAGCATATTTGCGCATCGAATAACTCCCTGTGGCTTCTAGATGGTTTTCACGCCGCCGGACGGCGGCAACTCCCGATTCGATCTCGGCGTTGCGCCTTTCGATCTGGATAACAACATACTAACATCAAGCAGGCCCCATACAATAGCTGGCTCAACGGGCGAGGCCATCCCGTTAATTCGTTGAATTTGTGGTAGTTTTCTCGCGCCACTGGAATGGCCCGACCCGCTCGTAGAGCCAGGGGTATTGGGCCGGCATCTTGCGCACCTGGGTCAGCCGATAAGCCCAGCCCGGCGAAGGCGAGAATGACCACGAAATCGATGACGTATTCCAGGATTGCCTCGCTCAGCGGCTTGGCGCCTTTGGAAAACAGGCTGTCGATGAAGAAGGCGCCGTCGAACAGGGCAAAGCCGAGGAAGTTGTTGCCCAGCGCCATCAGCGCGCTGTAGGGCAGGATTTGCCACCACGGCCGCCAGGTATCGGCCAGCGCCTGGCCCATCATGAAGCCGCCACCGCCGAACATGATGATGGTCAGTACCACAAGGGAAACTGTCATTGTCCTGCCCTCTCACCCGTGCCCGCCTTCGAGATAGGCGGCGCGCACTTCCGGATTGGCCAGCAGTTCGCGCCCCGCACCCGACAACGTGATTTGTCCGTTCACCATGACATAGCCGCGATGGGCCAGCCGCAGCGCGTGAAAGGCGTTCTGCTCGACCAGGAAAACCGTCACGCCCTCCTGCTGGTTGATGGTGCGGATCACTTCGAAAATCTGTTTGACGATCAGGGGCGCCAGACCGAGCGAGGGCTCATCCAGCAACAGCAGCCGCGGCCGGCTCATCAGGGCGCGCGCGATCGCCAGCATCTGCTGCTCGCCGCCCGAGAGCGTGCCGCCGCGCTGGCCCTGGCGCTGGCGCAGGATCGGAAACAGCGCCAGCACCTTTTCCAGATCGGCGTCGAAATTCGCCGGATCGCCCGTGACCGCGCCCATCTGCAGGTTCTCGAGCACTGTCATGCGCGGGAAAATGCGCCGGCCCTCCGGCGATTGGGCAATGCCCTTGCGCATGATTTCAAAGGTCGGCTTGCGGGTGATGTCCTCGCCGTCGAAGGTGATCGAGCCGTTGCGCGCCTGTGGGCGTGCCGCAGATCGTCATCAGCAGCGTCGATTTGCCGGCGCCGTTGGCGCCGATCAAGGTCACGATCTCGCCCTTGGCGACGGTCAGGTTGACGCCGCGCAGGGCCTCGATATGGCCGTAGAAGGTATGAACGCCGACGATGTCCAACAAACCTGCCATCGCCTATCCCTGTGCGCCCTTGGTCGGCATCGGATCGTCCTCGTCCGCTTCGCCCAGATATGCGCGGATGACGGCGGGATCGCTGCGGATTTCGGCCGGCGTGCCGTCGGCGATCTTGCGGCCGTAATCCAGCACCACGATGCGGTCGGAAATCTGCATGACCACCGACATGTCATGCTCGATCAGCAGGATGCCGATGCGCTGTTCGTCGCGGATCGAACGCAGAAGCTGGTTCAGCTCGGCCGACTCACGCGCATTCAGGCCGGCGGCGGGTTCATCGAGGCAGAGGATCACCGGCTCCGTGCACATGGCGCGTGCGATCTCGAGGCGCCGCTGCCCGCCATAGGCAAGATTGCCGGCATTCCAGTCGGCCATGGCCGTCAGGCCCACGCGGTCGAGCCAGAAGCGCGCCTTTTCCACCGCCGCCCGCTCGGCGCGGCGATAGCCCGGCAGGCCGATCAGTCCGGCGAAGGTCATCCCCGAGGCATGCATCAGTTTGTTGTGCTGGGCGACGATGAGATTCTCCAGCACCGACATGCCGGCGAAGAGGCGGATGTTCTGGAAGGTGCGGGCAACGCCTGCCTTCTGGCAGATGCGATAGCCATCCATCTGCTCGAGCAGGAAGTGGCCCCTGGCGCCGTTCAGCGACAGCCGCCCGACGGTGGGTTTGTAGAAACCGGTCAGGCAGTTGAACACCGTCGTCTTGCCGGCGCCGTTGGGGCCGATGACGCCGGTGATCTCGCGATCATTGGCGACGAAGGAGACATCGTCGACGGCGACCAGGCCGCCGAAGCGCATGGTCAGATGCTCGACGCTTAGCAGCGATGCCTGGTCATGACCATGGATTCACGACTTGGCCTTCCCGCGGTTCAGGAAGATCGTCGGATCGCGGTGCGAGAGAATGCCGCCCGGCCGCCAGATCATGATCAGCACCATGCCGATGCCGAACGCGATCATGCGGTAGTCCTGCAACTCGCGGAAGAATTCGGGCATGCCGATCAGCACGACGGCCGCCAGCACCACGCCGATCTGGGTTCCGAGGCCGCCCAGCACGACGATGGCCAGGATCACCGCGGATTCAAGGAAGACGAAACTCTCCGGGCTGACGAAGCCCTGGCGCGCGGCGAAGAAGGAACCCGCCATGCCGGCGAACATCGCGCCGATGGCAAAGGCGGTCAGCTTGGTATTGCGCGGATTGATGCCCAGCGCACGGCAGGCGGTCTCGTCCTCGCGCAGCGCCTCCCAGGCGCGGCCGATGGGCAAGCGGCGGATGCGCAGCGTGAAGAAATTCGTCACCAGCGCGAAGACCAGGATCAGGAAATAGAGGAAGAAGACGCGCTGGTTCGGCGAATAGTCGAGATGGAAGAAAGAGGCAAAGGTGGTGACGCCGGGCGGCGCATCGCGCTCGAACGGCAGGCCGAAGAAGGAAGGCCGCGCGACATTGTTGATGCCGTTGGGCCCGCCGGTGAACCACCACCAGTTGGTCAGGATGACGCGGATCATCTCGCCGAAGCCCAGCGTCACGATGGCGAGGTAGTCGCCGCGCAGCCGCAGCACCGGAAAGCCCAGCAGGATGCCGAAGCTTGCCGCCATGGCGCCGGCGATGGGCAGCGAGAACCAGAAGCTGAGCCCTACATCGGTCGACAGCATGGCATAGGTGTAGGCGCCGACTGCGTAGAAGGCGACGTAGCCGAGATCGAGCAGGCCCGCCAGGCCGACCACGATGTTCAGGCCCCAGCCCAGCATGATGTATGTGACCACCAGCGTCGCCACGTCGATGAGGCGGCGGTTGGCAAAAGGCATGAAGGGCAGCGCCAGCGCAAAGACGATCAGCACCAGACCGATCAGCTTGTTGTAGCGCAGGTAGAAGATGGCAAAGCCCGCTTCGCGCTGGCTGGCCGATCTGACCGGACCCTTGGTGGTCTTGGTCCACAGCACATAGAGGCCGCGCAGCACGAGCGAGAGCGGCACGATCGCTGCCGCCCAGTTCACCACCTGGGCTTCGAAGGGAAGCTGGTCGCCCAGCGGCGAGCCGTTGAGATATGCCGCTTCCAGCACGCCGAAGCCCGCCAGCAGAAGAAGTCCGCCGATGATCGCCGGCAGCGGCTTGCCGGCATGGGTCATCTGGCTGAAGAAATAGACGATGGCGACGCCGATCGAGGCGCAGAAGACGGCGCGATAGCGGGTATGGATTTCCAGGCCGGTCGTCGTGCTGACGGCCTCGATGCCGATCAGCAGGCAGGAGAGGATCAGGGTGACGATGCCGGCGAGCACCGCCCGCTTGGCGAATTCGCGAATGTCCGGCGCCGGGCCGGCG
Source organism: uncultured Alphaproteobacteria bacterium (assembly GCA_963770335.1). Taxonomy (GTDB): domain Bacteria; phylum Pseudomonadota; class Alphaproteobacteria; order Dongiales; family Dongiaceae; genus DASXQK01. Next base: position 155,670 of record CAVYPG010000008.1, on the reverse strand, counting down.
AGTACAGCCTGCATGATCTAGACCTTCTCCAGGTCGGGACGGCCGAGCAGGCCCGTCGGCCGGAAAATCAGCACGAGAACAAGGATGGCGAAGGCGGCGACATCCTTGTAGTCGACCGAGAAATAACCCGACCACATGACCTCGATCATGCCGATGAGCAGGCCGCCCAGCATGGCGCCTGGCAGCGAGCCGATGCCGCCCAGCACCGCCGCGGTGAACGCTTTGATGCCGGCAACGAAGCCGATGTAGAAGTCGATCTGGCCGTAGTAGAGCAGCACCATCATGCCGGCGACGGCGGCCAGGCCCGCGCCCAGCACGAAGGTCAGCGAGATCGTGCGATCCACATTGACGCCGAGCAACGAGGCCATCTTGCGGTCCTGCTCGGTCGCCCGTTGCGCGCGGCCCAGCGAGGTGCGCGAGATCAGCAGCGTGAACCCCGCCATGATGACGGTCGTCATCACCACGATGATGATCTGCAGATAGCGCACCTGGACCGTAAAGCCGCCGTCGTTCCCACAGCGGAAATCCGCCGGTCAGCATGTTGGTCATCGGCTTGTTGCGCGCGCCCTGGATCAGCTGCACGTAGTTCTCCAGGAAGATCGACATGCCGATGGCGGAGATCAGCGGCGCCAGCCGCGTGGAATTTCGCAACGGCCGATAGGCGATGCGCTCGATCGTCCAGCCATAGGCGGCGGTGAAAACGACGGCGATGACCAGCACCAGGGCAAGGGCGAAGGGAATCCAGGTGATGCCGACGGCGCCCATCACCAGGAAGCCGATCAGCGCCATGAAGGCGCCGATCATATAGACGTCGCCATGGGCGAAATTGATCATGCCGATGATGCCGTAGACCATCGTGTAACCGATGGCGATCAGCGCATAGATGGCGCCGAGCGAAATCCCGTTGATCAATTGCTGGATGAAAAGTGCCATTGCTCCCCCGCTCAGCAGCCCGCCGCAAGGCAGGCCGACCACAAGATCCCTGTCACCGGCACATCCCCCATGCCGGTGCTGCAGCACCTTGTTGGATCGAGCTTCGCCGCCTCACCTGTCTCAATCGTCTTTTTTCGGCGATTCGAAACCGCCGTTTGATTACCGCGACCCTAATGGCAGAAGTTTCGCCCTGCAAGAGTCTTGGCCGGCCAAAAGGTTGCCGGGATGTAATCCTGCTGCCGGCGACGTTGCCAGGCTCATGGCCGCTCGTCCGCCGGCATCAGATGGATCGTGCCCATCAGGCCGCCTGGCTTGAAGATCAGGACCGCCGCCAGCACCGCGAAGGTCACCACATCGTGCCATTCGAAGCCGATCAGCATGCCCGTATAGGTCTCGATCAGCGCCAGCAGGAAGCCGCCCAGCATGGCGCCGGGCACCGAGCCGATCCCGCCCAGCAAGGCGGCGATCAGCGATTTGAGGCCGATGATGAAGCCCATGTTGAAATCGACGGCGTTGTATTCCAGCGCCTCGAAGACGCCGGCGGCACCGGTAAGCGCGCCGCTCAACATGAAGCTGCGTGCGATCGTTCCCCTGACATCGACGCCCAGCAGCGAGGACATGCGCGGATCCTGGGAACAGGCGCGATAGCTGCGGCCGAAATTTGTCTTGCGGCTGGCCCACCACAGGAAAAAGGCGATGGCGCCGGTCGCCAGCCCGATGAACACATGATACTTGCGCAGATAGACGTCGTAGCCGAGCCCTTCGAAGAACCGCCAGGTGGTGTTGGGGTTTTGCGGCATGTATTGCGTGTGCGGACCCTGCAGCAGGCGTACCGCCTCGCGAAAGACGATTGCCACCGCGATCGAAGCCACCAGCGGAATCGTTGTCGCGGCGTTCTGCAGCCGGCTGAAAACGAGACGGTTCACCGTCCATCCCGCCGCCGCCGAGCTGCCGATGATGAAGACGCCGATCAGCACGATCGGCAGCAAGGTGAAGCCGATGCCTGAAGTAACCGAGACGATATAGGCGACATAAGTCGAGAACGCCGCCGTCATATAGAGATCGCCGAAGGCGAGATTGATAAAGCGGGTGATCCCGTAGATCAGCGTGAATCCCACCGCGAGCAGCGCGTAGAGGCAGCCGAGCGTCACCGCGTTCAAAGTCTGCTGCAGATAATAAAGATAGGGAGTCCACACCGTCGGCTTCGGGTGCGGGTTCTCCTCCACATGGCTGTGATGGCGCAGGTAGAGCAGCTTGTTCAGCTGCTGAACGTCATAGCGCTTCATCTTGCCGAATTTCTGACTGTCGACGAGATCGATCTGCCAGAGGCCGTTGGTCTCGCTGCGCGGCAGGAAGAAGCAGATGATCCAGCCGGTGCGGTCCGTGCCGTAGGCGTCGCTGCGCGTCCAGGTGAGGCGCACGGCGACTGGCTGGGTGGTGCTGCCCTGCTCCACTTCATGCTTTATGTCGGTAGGGTTGTCGTCGAAGCCGGGCAGCAGGGCTTCGCAGCGCTGCACCGGGCTGTCGCTGGCGGAGCCTGACTCCGTATCGGGATTGCCCGAGGTGGCGTCGCCGGCCGGGGCCGCACCGGAAGGGGACGTATTCGCCCCGCCGGGGTTATCGGCGCGGGCCGGGCCGCCGGCGAGGCAGACCAGGGCAATAAGAACCAGCCAGAGAGCCTTGGACTGGCCTCGGGTAAAAATCGGTGTTACCATCAAAATGACTTTAACCGGTAAGGCGGTCAATCTCAAGACCATGGCGCGTCTGCTCGAAAAGGATTTTCCCCCCAGCCGTGCCGGACGGCTGACCCAATTGGGCGGCGTGCTCTGCCTGAATTTCGTCAACACCACCAGCGGACGCGGAACCGAGCGGCGGCTGGAGCATCTGTTCCGCTTCGAACATCTGCTGGCCTGGGCGCGCCATGCCGGCGCCATCGACGAGGCGACGGCAAAGGCGCTTGAGGCCAATCCGCCTGACGCACGCGTCGGGCAACAGGTTCTCGAACGCGCCGTATGTCTGCGCGATGCGCTGCATGCCATTTTCACCGCTGTCTCGAAAGGCGGGCCAGCACCCGCGGCTGCGCTGGCGCAATTCAACGCCTGCCTCGGCGAGGCAATGGCCGCCGCCGCGATAGAAGCAACCTCTCAGGGTTTCACCTGGCGCTGGACTGCGGGCGCCATGCCGCCCGAGGGTCTGCTCTGGCCCATCGTCCGCTCGGCGGCAGAACTGCTGACGACCGGCGATCTTTCCCGGATCAAAATGTGTTCGGGCTGCTTCTGCGGCTGGATGTTTCTCGACAAGTCGCGCAATGGCCGCCGGCGCTGGTGTGAAATGGAGATATGCGGCAGCCGCGCCAAGATGCGCCGCTATCACCAGCGCCAGCGGGAAATCGCTGCGGCCAATAATCCTTTCTGAGGGGCCCTTCTGAGGGGCCGCCTGCACCCGTAACGCCACCGGCGCGCTGCTTTGCCATTGCCGGGCGGAATGCTAGTTTGCGGCCATGCATAGGCGCCCATGATGGGGCGCGGATTTGGCGCCGCTTCAGGAGATCCGACGATGAGCAAGATCGCAGCCGCTGCCATGCCCAAGGGCGCTTCGCACGCAGAATTCAAATGGGAAGATCCGCTTCTGCTGGAAGATGAGCTGTCGGAAGACGAGCGCATGGTGCGCGACAGCGCGCGTCAGTACTGCCAGGAAAAGCTGATGCCCCGGATCCTCATGGCCAACCGTCATGAGAAATTCGACCGCGAAATCATGAACGAGCTTGGCGAACTCGGCCTGCTGGGTTCCACCATCGACGGCTATGGCTGCGCCGGCGTGAACTATGTCTGCTACGGCCTGGTCGCCCGCGAGGTCGAACGCGTCGATAGCGGCTATCGCTCGGCCATGAGCGTGCAGTCGAGCCTCGTCATGCATCCGATCTATGCCTATGGCAGCGAGGCGCAGCGCAAGAAATACCTGCCGCGCCTGGCGACGGGTGAACTGGTCGGCTGCTTCGGCCTGACCGAGCCCGATTTCGGTTCCGATCCCGGCGGCATGGTGACCCGCGCCCGCAAGACCGCGGATGGCTATGTGCTGAAGGGCGCCAAGATGTGGATCACCAATGCGCCCATCGCGGATGTCTTCATCGTCTGGGCCAAGGACGATAGCGGTACGATCCGCGGCTTCATTCTGGAAAAGGGCATGAAGGGTCTCTCCGCGCCCAAGATCGAGGGCAAGTTCTCGCTGCGCGCCTCCATCACCGGCGAGATCGTGATGGAGGATGTGGAGGTGCCGGCGGAAAACCTGCTGCCCAATGTGACCGGGCTGAAGGGGCCGTTCGGCTGCCTCAACAATGCGCGCTACGGCATCGCCTGGGGGGCGCTCGGCGCCGCCGAATTCTGCTGGCATGCGGCGCGCGACTACACGATGAACCGCAAGCAGTTCGGCCGCCCGCTTGCCGCCAACCAGTTGATCCAGAAAAAGCTCGCCGATATGCAGACCGAGATCACGCTGGGCCTGCATGCCTGCCTGCGGCTGGGGCGCCTAAAAGACCAAGATCGCGCCGCGCCCGAAATGATCTCGCTGCTTAAGCGCAACTCCTGCGGCAAGTCGCTCGATATCGCGCGCACGGCGCGCGACATGCATGGCGGCAACGGGATTTCCGACGAATATCACGTCATCCGCCATGTGATGAATCTCGAAGCGGTGAATACCTACGAGGGCACCCACGACGTGCATGCGCTGATCCTGGGCCGTGCCCAGACGGGCATCCAAGCCTTCAGCGCGACCTAGCGCGCCTTGGCGCGGCGCGGCCGCGGGGTCTTTTTGCGGGACCTGGGGGCCGTCGATTTTCGCGGCGCCTCACGACCTGGCGTGCTTTGCAGGCGAGTGAAGTCCGCTAGCTCCCCCATCAGCCAGTTGCGGAAAGCCTGAACCGCCTGGCGGCCTTCCGCCCATTTTGGACAGACGAGATAATAGGCGTGTGGTGCGGACACACGGCCCGCAAAGGGCACGACGAGACGTCCGCTGGCGAGATCGTCGGCGATCAGGGCGCTATGGCCGATGAGCACACCGCCGCCTCGCATCGCCGCTTCCAGCGCCATGCTGTAGAGCGTGAAGCGGGATTCCTGCCGGGGCCGCAGATCGGCCAGGCCCGTTGCACCCAGCCAGAGGCGCCAGTCGTCTTGCCAATGAACGTCGTAGAGCAATGTGTGGCCCGACAGATCCTCCGGCCGGCGTAACGGCCGCGGCCCCTGCAGCAGGGCCGGGCTGCAAACGGGAAAGATCTCCTCCTTCAGCAGAAGATCAACCCGCAGACCGGAGTGCCGTCCATCGGTGTAGCGAAGGCCGATATCGTAATCCCTGGTAACGAAATCAACGATGTCGGCATCGGCGGCGAGGCGCACGTCGATATCCGGGTGCTTTTCCTGAAACTGCAGCAGGCGCGGCACCAGCCATTTTTCGGCAAAGGCGGGCAGCGCGCTGATCCGAAGCGTTCGGGTCCGGCTGCCGATCGCAAGCTGTTCGGTCGCCGTGGCAAGCCGGTCGAGGGCGTCGCGCGAGCCAGCCAGATAGTTCGTGCCGGCCTCGGTCAGCACGATGCCGCGCTGCAGGCGATGAAACAGGCGAATGCCAAGGAAGGCCTCAAGCTGCTTCACCTGGTGGCTGATCGCGCCGGCGGTCACCCGCAATTCGCGCGCGGCAAGCAGGAAGCTGCCCTGTCGCCCGGCGGCTTCGAAGGCGCGTACTGCATTGAGGGGCGGCAACCGTCGGGCCATGGCTTAGCCCAATTAAGCCATGGCGGAGGGATTTTGGCTTGCACGAAATGCCCCGTCGCCCGGAAACTTGCGGCATCGGGGACGAGATCGCGGGGTGAATGGGCATGCAGCTTTCGCCAACTCAATTACGCCAGTTCGAGCAGGACGGTTATCTCGTGCTACCGGAACTGTTCTCGGCCCGCGAGGTCGAGGTGTTGCGCCAGGCACTGGCGCCGGTCTTTGCCGAAGACACGCCCGCCAATGTCCGCGAGAAACTGGGCGGGGAAGTACGCACGGCCATGGGGCTGCATCTGCGCCACCCGGCTTACGCCAGGCTGGTGCGCCACCCTCGCCTGCTCGGCCCCGCCTTCCAGCTGCTGGGCAGATCGCCTTTACCCCCAGCAGGTGAAGGTCAATGTGAAGGCCGCCTTCGAGGGCGAGGCCTGGCAGTGGCATTACGACTTCGCCACGCATCGCAACGAAGATGGTGTGGCTAAACCCCTCGCGCTCAACCTCCATGTCTTCCTCGACGATGTGGTCGAGTTCAATGGGCCGCTCTATTTCATCCCGGGTTCACACCGCCATGCAACGCCGGAGGCGACCCTCGACATCGTCTCCACCAGTTATCCGCTGTGGGTCGTCGACCGGCCGAGCGTGGCCAAGCTCGTCGAAGCCCAGGGCATTGTCTCGGCCACGGGGCCGGCGGGCACGGCGCTGATCTTCGGCGACACGCTGGTGCATGCATCACCACCCAATCTCTCGCCCTGGAACCGGCGCATATTCTCGCTGATCGTCAATCCGGTGGAGAACGCCCAGACGACGTTCGCCCGGCCGGACTACAAGCATCATCGCGACTTCGCGCCGCTGGTGCCGCTGGACGACAACTGCCTGTTGGCAGCCGCCGCATGAACAAGCCGCCAAACATCGCGCCGCAGCCTGTTGTGCATGACGGCTATTTCACGGCGCGACTGCGCGAGAGCGATCCCGAGATCGCCGATGCGCTGGCGGAGGAGTGGCGCCGACAGTCGGAGATGATCGAGCTGATCGCCTCTGAGAACATCGTCAGCCGTGCCGTACTCGAGGTGCAGGGTTCGCTGCTCACCAACAAGACGGTCGAAGGCCTGCCGGGCAACCGTTATCACGGCGGCGCCACCAATGTAGATGTCATCGAGCGCGTCGCCATCGAGCGCGCCTGCAAACTGTTCGGTGCCCGCTTCGCCAATGTGCAGCCCCATTCCGGCAGCCAGGCGAACCAGGCGGTCCTCCAGGCGATGATGAGTCCTGGCGACACGGTTCTATCCATGGCGCTCACTGCCGGCGGGCATCTCAGCCACGGCGCGCCGGCCAACCAGAGCGGCAAGATCTATCGCGTCGTTCAATACGGCGTGCGCCGCCAGGATGGGTTGATCGATTACGATGCCGCCGAGGCGCTGGCCCGCGAGCACAAGCCGAAGCTGATCATCGCCGGCGGCTCGTCCTATCCGCGCGCGATCGATTTCGTCCGCATGCGCGCCATCGCCGACCAGGTGGGCGCGGCACTGCTGGTGGATATGGCGCATTTCGCCGGCCTCGTCGCCGGCGGGGCTCACCCGCACCCCTTCCCCCACGCCCATGTTGCAACGACGACGACCTATAAATCCCTGCGTGGCGCGCGGGGTGGCATCATCCTGACCAATGACGAAGCGCTGGCGAAGAAATTCAATACGGCGGTATTCCCGGGAACTCAGGGCAGCCCGCTGCTCCACGCTCTTGCCGCCAAGGCTGTCTGCCTTGCCGAGGCGCTGCGGCCCGAATACCGCCGCTATGCGGCAACCGTGCTGGAGAACTCGCGCGCACTGGCTGACGTGCTGGTGCGGCGCGGCTATGACGTGGTCAGCGGCGGCACCGATACACCCATCGTCCTGCTCGATCTGCACCGGCAATCGCTGAAAGGCCTTGCCGCCTCCCAAAGCCTCGAGCGCGCCGGCATCACCTGCAACAAGAACACCGTGCCGTTCGATATGGAGAAACCCTCCATTACCTCGGGCGTTCGCCTCGGTACCTCGGCGGTGACGACGCGCGGTTTCGGGTCAGCCGAATTGCGCCAGACCGGCGAATGGATCGCTGATGTTCTCGACGGGTTGTCGAAGGCGCCGGAGCGAAATGGCGCGCTGGAGACGGCAACATTGGCCAAGGTGCGGAATCTTACCGCCCGCTTTCCGATCTATCCGCTGGAGCTTTCCGGCGCGATCTAGAGGCCAGGCTCAAGCGGCGCTGAGAACCGCCTGTGAAAGCATCAGCGCATCGGCCGCCGTGATCGGCCGGCAGTTTGAATCCCGCATCGCCTTGTTCTCGAGCGCCATGGTAAGAGCGGCGAGACGTTCGCTATCCTTGGGCGCAAGCCCATCCTTGGCCAGGGAGACGGCAAGGCCGGTTGCCCGGATGAAGGCATCGAAGCGGGGCCCAAGCTCGTTCAGGATGTCGCTTGGTTTGCGCCCTTCGCTCGGTACGCCAAGGGCGGTTGCAACCGCGGTGTGGCGCTCCGGTGCCGCTTCGGCATTCCAGGCAAGAGCGGCGCGCAAGGATAGCCCTACGGCGCGGCCGTGATGAACATGGCCCAGCGCGCCAAGGGCATGCCCCAGCGCATGGGCAACACCGGTGCCGGAATTGTCGATGGCGATCCCCGCCAGGCAGGCAGCGATCTGAACCTGGCCGCGGGCATCCAGATCGTCGGGTACGGCGACGGCGCGTGGCAGATAAGCTGCGATCAACCGGATCGCCTGCAGGCAGACGCCGTCATTCATCGGATTGGCGCGGCGGATCGTGCAGGCCTCGATGGCATGAACCAGCGCATCGACCCCGGTCGCCGCCGTCAGGTGCGAGGGCAATCCCACGGTCAGGCGGGGATCGAGCAAGGCGAGATCGGCGCTCAACGCATCGCCCCAACCCCAGACCTTCTCATCCCTGGCATTGGTGAAGACGGAGACCTTGGTCGTTTCCGATCCGGTGCCCGAGGTGGTGGGAATACAGATCTTGCGCAGGGGATTATCCGGCAGCGGGTTTGCGGCGAGCGAATAATGCTCAGCCGGCTGGCCGGCCGGCGCGATGGCTGCCGCCATCTTGGCGACGTCGAGCGCAGAGCCGCCGCCCAGCCCCACCACCAGCTTCACACCATGCTTGCGCGCGAGCTCCGCGGCGGCGTCGATCTGGCGGGTCAGCGGGTCGCTGCGGATATCCTGGAAACGGGCGACCTTGTGCCCGCCTTTGCTCAGAATTGCCTCCGCCCGGTCGCCCAGGGCTGCGATGCCGGGATCGCTGATCAACAGCACCGGGGCGCCCTCGCCCACCAGGGCGGTCACGTCATTGGCGAGCTTCTCGATACGGTCGACCCCGAAAGCGACCTTGGCCGTGGGTCCGAAATTGAAATTGACGAGCATCGTGGCGATTCCAGACTGGAGGTGGGCGAAAACGCGCGATAGATAGACATAGGCGTCTGCCAATGTCGCGCGCCAATTTGCCGCGCCGCCGCGGCGTTTTATCGGGGGTTTTCGTGAAGATAACCGGCATTGCCATCACCCGTCATCGCCTGCCGCTGGATCCGCCCTTCAATGCGAGTTGGGATACGCGGCCACGCACGTATTTCGACGCGACGATCGTGCGGGTCACGACCGATGAAGGCCTGACGGGTGTTGCCTCCGGCGACATGATGGTCGGCTTTGCCGGCCATGAGCATCTCTTCATCGGCCAGGATCCGCTCGCGCTCGAGCGGCATTTCCGTATCATCAACAATATCGGCTTTCATTACGGCCGCTGCTGGCCGCTCGACCTGGCCCTCTGGGACCTGGCCGGAAAGATCGCGGGCCTGCCGGTCTGGAAGATGCTGGGCGGGCTGACGAACAAGGTCCGCGCCTACGCCTCATCCGGCACGCTGCGCAAGCCTGATGGCATGGCAAAGACGGCGCGGCGTTTCCTCGACCAGGGCTTTGCCGGCATGAAAGTGCGTTTTCATCGCGGCGACTGGCATGACGATATCGGGGCACTCGCGGCCGTGCGCACGGAGGTCGGCGACAAGCTGACCCTGATGGTGGATTGCAACCAGGGTTGGCGCATGCCCTGGGATACGGAGATGCCCTGGAGCCTGAAGGATGCGATTCCGGTGGCGCGCGAACTGGAGAAGCTCGGCATCTACTGGATGGAAGAACCGCTCCATCGCGCTGACTATGAAGGCATGGCGGCGCTGCGCCGGGCCGTCGATATCCGGATTGCCGGCGGCGAAATGACCCGCGAGCTCTACGAGTTTCGCACGCTGGTCGAGCGTGGCTGTCTCGATGTGCTGCAGCCCGATGCCGCTTTGGTCGGCGGCATCACCGGCCTGCGCAAGATCGGCCAGATGGCGCTCGACCACAATCTTGTCTTCACGCCCCATACCTGGACCAATGGCATGGGCGTGATGGCCAACGCCCAGCTCGTCTGTGGCGTGACCGGCGCACCATTCCTGGAGTTTCCCTATGACCCGCCGGAATGGAGCCTCGATCGGCGCGACTTCATGATGAAGAACCCGCTGGTGGTGAATGCCGAAGGCTGGATCGTCATGCCAGAAGCGTCCGGCATGGGATATGAGCTGAACGAAGAAAAGCTCGCGGCGACGAAGATTTAGGCGCTCACGGTCGATGCCATGGTCTGGCGCAACAGGGCTGCGAATGCGACGGCTTGAGGATCGTGCGCATCGGGCATATAGCCGTCCCGGCAATTGGCGTGCACAGCGCCGCCGAAATGCATGCCGAGATAGCGGAAGGTCTCGACGAACGCGCCCATGAATTCCACTGCGGGTTCTTCGCAGATCGACGTACAGACGACATATCCGGTCTTCCCTCTCAACCGGCGTCCATCGGCAAGAAGGTCCGGCAGATCGAGGAAATCGGAAATCCGGTCTAGAAAAATCTTCATGGCCGGGCTCACCGCGTACCAATAAACCGGCGAGGCGAAGATAATCCGGTCGTGGGACAGCACCTGTCTCATCAGCGGCTCGAAGTCGTCATCCCTGTTTCGATGATCGTAGTCATAGGGCGACAGCCGTAAGGCCGAGAGGTCGATCACGTCCATATTCAGTTCCCTCGCAACCCGATCGAGGAATTGGCCGGTATTGCCGTGGCGGCGGGAACTGGAGAACAGCGCGATGATACTGGCCATGCCCTGACGCCTTTCTTGACCGGCGGTCCTTGATTCCGGATGCGGGCGAACGTACAACCTCAAGCGAAGTTGAGGTCAAGGACCATGGCAGGATTAGCCTCGGGCGATGCAAATTCCCATCTGTCGGTCGGCCAGCTGGCGGCGCGCAGCGGCGTGGCCGTGTCGACGATCCATTTCTATGAATTCGAAGGGGTTGATCAAAGGCTGGCGCAGTGCCGGCAATCAGCGCCGCTACAGCCGGGACGTGCTGCGGCGGGTTGCCATCATCAAGGTTGCCCAGCGTCTGGGTCTACCGCTCTCCGTGATCAAGCAGGCGATCGATTCCCTGCCCGACGCGCGCACGCCCACCGCGAAGGATTGGCGGCAATTGTCAGCCGGATGGCGCAACGAACTGGATCGGCGTATCGCCTTGTTGCAGAAGCTTCGCGGCCAGCTGGACGGCTGCATCGGCTGCGGTTGCCTGTCCTTGAAATTGTGTCGGCTGCGCAATCCAGGGGATAGTGTGTCGGATCAGGGATCCGGGCCGCGACTGATGGAGCCAGATCTCCCCGGCATGTGAGGGGCCGCATCAGGCCCCTGTGCGCAACCATTCGATGATACCGGAGAAATCCGTGCCTGCCTTGCCGGTGGCGACAAACCGCTCATAGAGCTCGCTCGCAGCTTTGCCCAGCGGCGTGCCGGCGCCGCTGGTCTTCGCCGCGTCTTCGGCCAGCTTCAGATCCTTCAGCATCATCGCCGCGGTAAAGCCCGGCCGATAATCGTTGTTTGCCGGCGATGCCGGCACGGGACCCGGTACCGGGCAATAGGAGGTCAGCGACCAGCACTGGCCCGAGGCGCGCGAAGCGACCTCGAACAGCGTGGCATCGGACAGGCCCAGTTTTTCCGCCAACACAAAGGCCTCGCTGACGGCGATCATCGAGATGCCGAGGATCATGTTGTTGCAGATCTTGGCGGCCTGCCCATTGCCGGGACCGCCGGCATGGATGGCGGCCTTGCCCATAGTCCTGAGAATGGGTTCGGCGCGGGCGAAGGCTTCGGCGCTGCCGCCGACCATGAAGGTCAGCGTGGCGCCGGCAGCACCGGCAACCCCGCCGGAAACCGGCGCGTCGAGGCAATCGATGCCGACCCTGGCTGCGGCCGCGTGAATATCGCGGGAGGTCGCAACATCGATGGTCGAGCAGTCGATCAGCAGCTCACCCTTTTTCGCCTGGGCGATCAATCCCCCTGCGCCCTGGCCGCCCTTGCCCAGATAAACCGCTCGGGAATGCTGGCCCGCCGGCAGCATGGTGATGACGATCTCGCAGCCTTTGGCTGCATCGCCGGCGCTCGCGGCGGCCTGCGCCCCGGCGCTCGCCAACTCAGCCACGGCATTGGCGGCGAGGTCGAACACGCGCAACCCGTGGCCTGCCTTCAGCAGGTTGCGTGCCATCGGTGCACCCATATTGCCCAGGCCGATAAAACCGATTGCCGCCATGCTGACCTCCTATTCGAACGTCAAATCCGAGCCATCCGCCGGCGCGAAGTATGAGTTCGATCAAATCCTCGCTTACTTCGGCCAACGTGGCCGGCTGCCAGGCGGGCCGACGATCCTTGTCGATCACCGCCGCACGCACGCCTTCGAAGAAGTCGTGCCCGGCCATGAAATGCCGGGCGAGCCGGTATTCCATCATCATCGCCTGATCGAAGTCGAGATGCTTGGCCTTGCGGAGCTGATGCAGGGTGACCTTGAGGGCCAATGGCGATCTCTTGCGCATCGACTCCGCGGTCTCTTTTGCCCAATCGCTGCCTTCGCAATCCAGGGCTTCCAGGATCGCCTCCACACTGTCGACCGAAAAACAACGATCGATGACCGGCCGAAGGCTGGCCAGCGGGGCGGTCCCCGCTTCAAGGGGAATCTCCGCCAGATCGCCGATGCCGCTGACTGGGAAGTCAGCGGGCATAAAATGCGTGGCAAGGCCCGCATAGAGCATGTCGGCCGGCCCTAGCGTTGCCCCGCTGAGGCCGAGATAGACGCCGATCTCGCCGGGGCAGCGCGACAGGAACCAGCTGGCGCCCACATCTGGGAAAAAGCCGATGCCCGTCTCAGGCATGGCGAAGCGGGCATTAGGCCCGACCAGACGGTGACTGCCATTGATGGAGACCCCGGCACCACCGCCCATGACGAGGCCATCGATCAGCGCCATATAAGGTTTGCGGCAACGCCGGATCGCCCAATTGAGGCGATATTCCTGCCGGTAAAATTCGTACAGAGCCGCGCGATCATCTTTCTGCCGGGCGGCGTAGAGTGCCCGGACATCGCCGCCGGCAGAAAAAACCGCAGCACTTGCGGACCGGATGCCCAATGTTGAAATTTTATTATCGGCCAGCGCCCGCCCCATCCAATCGGCCAGAGAACCGATCATGGCCAGGCTCAGCGCATTCAAGGCCTTGGGGCGGTCGAGGGTTGCCCATGCCGTGCCGGCGACGGTCTCAAAATGAATGTCACCGGCCAATTCGCGAATCCGTTGCGTTCTGTCAGGGGGTTCGGCAATATTTTACGTGGAACGTGGCGTTTCGGGATACGGGTATAGGGGGGTTCTTAAAGATGTCTCGTCGGCTCTTGGCTTCATTGTTTGGATTTGTGGCACTTTTCGCCGTGTCCACCCTTCCCGGTGTGGCGCATGCGGAGCTTAAATTCTGCAACCACACCAATGAAAAGGTCAGCCTCGCCATCGGTTACAACTCGCCCGATAGCAACGAGTGGACCTCGGAAGGCTGGTGGACGAATAGATCCGAGCTCAGTGCAAGACCCCGCTCGTCGGTGTGCTGAAGTCCCGCTACTACTACTACTATGCAGAATCCGATTCCGGTAAGTGGGATGACGACTACATCTTCTGCACCCAAGATGAGAAGTTCACCATCGAGGGCAACAAGGATTGCAAATCCCGTGGGTATGCGCCCGAGGGATTTCGCGAGATCGATGTGGGCGAGGCTACCGCCAAGGAAATCGACCTGGATCCGAACTGACCGGGGATTGGCCTAACACGGGGTTGATTTTCGCGATTGACGCCTGCGGGCGGAATCGCTATCTAACCATTCGCGCCGATTTGAAGCCTTCAGCTTGCGGGCGCGTTATAAATTCAGCTAAAGCGACGGACGTAAACCGCCCGGCGATAGCTGAGGCGGTTTTTTTGTTTCGACCGGACTGGTCCACCGGAGCCAACGGACCCGCGGAGATTTGAGGGGCAGCTTGCGCCGCGTCATCAAACGCTAAAGCGTCTTAACCATCGTGTGGCCCCGCACGAGAAGCAAAGGAGGCCGACGATGGCTATCGAATTGAAGAATATCTTTGCGGCAAACCAGGCGCATTTGCAGGAACGGCCGGCCGAAGCGCTGGCTACGTTGACAGTTGCGACCCGCCAGGTGGCGGGATTGCGCAGCGAGGCGCGGATACGCGATTTTCGCATCACCGTCGACGAGCCCCATGCGCTCGGCGGCAGCGATAGTGGGCCCAAGCCCACGGAACTGATCCTGGCGGCCCTCGGCGTTTGCCAGGAAGTAACCTATCGGCTGTATGCGGAAAGTCTTGGCATCCCGTTGAGCCATGTTTCCGTAAAGGTCGAGGGACGGACCGATCTGCGCGGGTTGTTCGCAGTCGATGAATCGGTCCGCCCCGGTTTTCGTGACGTCAGGGCTGTGGTCGAAATCGAAAGCCCGGCCAGTGCGGAAGAGATCGAACGTCTGCGTCAGTTCGTCGACGCCCACTGCCCGGTGCTGGACATCCTTCGCAATGTCACGCCAACCAAACTGGACGTTGTGCATATTTCCGGCCGACAGCCGGTTGCTGCCTGATCCCCGGTTTGCTGTTTGATCCAAGGAGATAATTGAATGAGCAAGAACCCAGAGACGATCGTGCTCCACGCCGGCTACCGCGCGGATCCCGCGACCGGCGCCGTGGCGGTGCCGATCTATCAGACGACCTCCTACCAGTTCCGCAACACCGAACATGCGGCGAACCTGTTCGCCCTCAAGGAACTGGGCAACATCTATACCCGCATCATGAATCCGACGACCGATGTGCTGGAAAAGCGCATTGCCGAGCTGGAAGGCGGCGTCGCGGCTCTGGCGCTCGCCTCGGGCCAGGCGGCCTCAGCCTTTGCCATCGAGAACATTGCGCGCGCCGGCGACAACATCGTCAGCTCGACCGATCTCTATGGCGGCACCTGGAACCTGTTCGCCAACACCCTGAAGGATCACGGCATCGAGGTTCGTTTCGTCGATCCGACCGATCCCCAGGCTTTCGCCAAGGCAACGGATGCCAAGACCCGCGCCTACTACGCCGAGACACTGCCCAATCCGAAACTGCACGTCTTCCCCATCAAGGAAGTGGCGGAAATCGGGCGCAAGCTGGGCGTGCCGCTGATCATGGACAATACGGCGGCACCGGTTCTCTGCCGGCCGCTGGAACATGGTGCGGCGATCGTCGTCTATTCGGCGACGAAATATATCGGCGGCCATGGCACCTCCATCGGCGGCGTGATCGTCGATGGCGGCAATTTCGACTGGGAAAAGCATGCCGAGCGTTTCCCGCTGCTGAATACGCCGGATCCCAGCTATCACGGCGCGGTCTGGACCCAGGCGGTCAAGCCGCTGGGCCCCATCGCCTATATCATCAAGGCGCGGGTGACCCTGCTGCGCGATCTGGGCGCGGCGTTGAGCCCGTTCAATGCTTTCTTGTTCATTCAGGGACTGGAGACGCTGCCGCTGCGCATTCGCGAGCATTCGCGCAATACCCAGGCCGTGGTGGATTTCCTGAAAAAGCAGCCGGCGGTGACGAAGATCTATCACCCCAGCCAGTGGCAGGGAGAGCAGAAGCGGCGTGCCGACACCTATCTCAAGGGCGGCTTGGGCGGCCTGGTCGGCTTCGAGATCAAGGGCGGCAAGGAAGCCGGGCGCAAATTCATCGATGCGCTGAAGCTTTTCTATCATGTCGCCAATATCGGCGATGCGCGCAGCCTCGCCATCCATCCGGCGAGCACCACCCACTCCCAGCTCGATCCTGCCGAACAGCTAAAGACCGGCGTTTCGGACAACTATGTTCGGCTTGCCGTCGGCATCGAGCATATCGACGACATCCTGGCCGATCTCGACCAGGCCCTGAAGTCCGTAACCAGCTTGGCCAAGGCCGCGGAATAATACGCTCGCTCGCCCGGACCGATTATCGGTCCGGGCGGGCTTGCGACCCTATGGCCGGAAGGCCTGCGGCCTTGTGGCGCACAGCTTTGCCCGTACCCTTGCGCGTGCTAGTCTCGAACCCGTCATGCAGCGCAACCCCAAAGAGCAGCAATCCAGAGAGCCGGCTTCCGAACTGAAGTCGGCCGGGCAATATCCGCGCCTGCGCATGCGCCGCAACCGGGCTGCGGATTGGGTTCGCCGGCTGGTGGCGGAGAACCAGCCTGGCGGTCGAAGATCTGATCTGGCCAGTCTTTGTCCAGGAAGGTGCCGGGGCGCGACAGCCGGTCTCGTCCATGCCGGGGGTCGATCGCCTCTCCATTGAGGCTCTCGTCGACGCCGCCGGTGAAGCCGCTGAACTCGGCGTTCCCGCTATCGCCCTGTTCCCGGTGGTGCCTGCCAATCTCAAATCCGATCGGGGCGAAGAATCCTGGCGGCCCGACAATCTTTGCAATCGCGCCATCAGCGCCGTGAAGGCCGCGGTGCCCGATATCGGCATCATCTGCGATGTCGCTCTTGACCCCTATACCAGCCATGGCCATGACGGGCTGTTGGTGGATGGCCGCATCCTGAATGACGAGACGGTGGAGATCCTGTGCCGCCAGGCGTTGTCGCAAGCAGCAGCCGGTGTCGACATCATTGCGCCCTCCGACATGATGGATGGGCGCGTGGGGCGCATCCGCGATGCGCTGGATCAGGCGGGCTATGGCGATGTGCGCATCATGGCCTATGCCGCCAAATACGCTTCTGCCTTCTATGGGCCGTTCCGCGATGCCGTCGGCTCCAAGTCCTCGCTGGGCAAGGGCGACAAGCGCACCTACCAGATGGACCCGGCCAATGGCGACGAAGCGCTGCGCGAAGTGGCGCTCGATATCGCCGAGGGCGCCGATATGGTGATGGTGAAGCCTGGCCTGCCCTATCTCGACGTGCTGCATCGGGTGAAGCAGGCCTTCCATCTGCCCACCTTCGCCTATCAGGTCAGCGGCGAGTACGCGATGGTGAAGGCTGCAGCCGAGCGCGGCTGGCTGGACGGCGAGCGGGCCATGGCTGAAACCCTGCTCGCCTTCAAACGGGCCGGCGCGGACGGCATTCTGACTTATGCCGCCGTCGACATGGCGCGACGCCTGAAAGCTGGCTGAAAGACATGACCCGGATTTCCCACGCCGCGACCTTGCTCGCGGCGCTTTTGTTTCTGGCTGCCTGCACGAGCGGGAATGACAATGTGCGGTTTATCCAGTCCGGCGGTCCGGTCTTCGAGGTAAAGGCGCGCGGCGGTTCGCCGGTCAAGCCGGTGGCGCAGGTTGCGGGGCGCGGAAGTCTGATTCTCGAAGGCGGCGGCAGCTATCTCGACGCGGCCAGCGAACTCATCGTCGCCGATGCCGGGCCAAAACCGGTTCTGTGCCTGATCGATACCGCGGCCGGCGGCAAAGGCGACCCTTATGACCGCTTCGATGCCTATGACGGCGTCGATATGCTGACGCTGAACATCACGCCGGATACGGCCGACGATCCTAAGGTGATCGAGGCGCTGAACCGCTGCACCGGCTATTACTTCAACGGCGGCAATCCGGAACTGCTGTCCAAAGGCCTGCTCGTGGGGAAGTCGGACAGCCCTGCCCTTCAGGTGATCCGCACCCGCCACGACAATGCGGGCGCCGTCGTCGCCGGAACCAGCGCCGGCGCCATGATCGCCGGGCCGGTCACGCTCTGCGAATGCAGCGCCAAAAGCAGCATCGCAGCGCTTACCACCGGCGTGCTGTACCAGGCCCCGGCCTATGGCTTTGTCGGCGATGTGCTGATCGACGCTCATTTCTTTACCAAGGGCCTGATCGGCCGCAACCTCTACGCGCTGGCCAAGACGGGGGCACCGGCAAGTGTGGGTATCGACGAGTCCACGGCAGTGGTGGTGCCTGGCGATGGCGGGCTGTGGCGTGTCATCGGCAGCAGCAGCGTCGCCTTCATCCAGCGCGGCCCCGGCGCATCCATTGCCAAACTCAAGGGCTTCACGCTCAGCCTGTTGAACGACGGCGACCGGTTCGAGCCGCTATCCGGTCATGTCGCCATCGCCCCGCAGCGCAAGCGGCAGACGCTGGCCAGCGACCCGGCAGCGGGCCCGCTGCAAATGGGCGGCATTTTCGATCCCGACAGCATGCGCAAGCTGATCAACGCCTTTGCCCTCTCGCCCAACCCCCTGGCGCAGGGCTATGCCGAAGCCGAGGGTCTGGTCATAACGCTGCGCAAGCGGCCCGATACGGTGATATTCGGCGAGGCTGCCTCGCTCAGCGTCCTGAACCTCGATGTCGAGGTCACGCGGTTTTAGCTTCGGCTGCGCTCGAAGAATTGTGCCAAGCAGAAATTGTACCAGGGCGTGGTCGAGCCGCGGCCATGGAAGCCGACATGGCCGCCGGCGGCGGGGAACAGCGGGGTCAGGCGCGGATTCGTGGGCCAGGGGAAATCACGATAGGCAGCATAGGGAATCCACGGATCGTTCTGGGCGTGGATCACCAGGGTCGGCACGGCGATATCGGCGAGATACGGCAGCGCCATGGAGTGGCGATAATAATCCAGCGCTCCGGCAAAGCCGATCCGCGGCGCGAGGATACGATCATCGAATTCGAAGATCGTCTTTACCTCGGCCAGGGTGCGCGCCTCGCTGGCGCTGAGCGCCAGTCCGCGCGTCTCGCCTTTCAGGCGCGCCAGCAGATAGCGGTGATAGAGCAGATTGCGGGGGCGCATCAGGCAGCGCCGCGCCGCATCCAGATCGATGGGCGCCGAGATGCTGGCCGCCCCCAGCACCATGGCGCGCCGGCCTGCCTCGCCCAGATATTTCAGCAGCACATTGCCGCCCAGCGAAAAACCGACCAGGAACAGGCCGCGCCCGGCAAGGTGACCATCCATGGAGCCGAGAACGAGGCGCAAGTCCTCGCTGCGCCCGGCGTGATAGCGGTAGCGGCAGTGCCCTTGCGAGGGCCCGGCGCCGCGCAGGTTGAGGCGCAGCACGGGATATCCCAGGGAGAGAAAATGGCGGGCGCTGGCGACGACATAGCTGCTGTCCTCGCTGCCCGTCAGGCCATGGATCAGCATCACCAGGGGACGATCGCTGCCGCCGCCTGACATATGCCCAACTGGCATATGCAGCATGCCGAGCAGCACATCGCCGCTGGCATCGGCCATGGGAAAGCGGATGCGCTCGCCGGGCGGGTCGGGCAACTGCGTGGGCAGCGACAGGATCGCGCTGCGCATCGTCTGCAGGTCGCGCCCCCACCACGGCGCCCGGCTGCGAAAGGCGGGAAAGGTCAGGGCCGCGCCAGCCACGAACGGACGATCTCGATCTGCTCAGGCACCATCAGCGAGGGCGCATGGCCGGTATTCGCCACTTCGACGATGTCCGCCTTCGCCGCCATGGCTTGCGCGGTCGATGCCAGCAGCAGATCGGAATCAGCGCCGCGCAATACCAGCACGGGGCAACTCACTCGCTGCCAGATGGATGCGAGGTCGATATCCTTGATCGTTCCGGTAAACGCGCGGCCGATGGCCGGGTCATAGGCAAGGCCCAGTTTCCCGTCCGGCAGCCGGCGATGGCCGTGTTGGGCCAGATGGCGCCAGCCGGCATCGTCGATGGCGCCGAAGCCGGCATGGGTCTGGCGCAGATAGGCTTCGAGACCCGCCAGATCGTCGAAATGCGGATCCTTGCCGACATAGCCCCCGAGACGCTGCAAGGCAGCGGCCGGGATGAAAGGGCCGATATCGTTCATCACCAGCCGGCGGATCGGTGAATTGGGTTGCGCGGCCAGCATCATGCCGATCAGGCCGCCCATGGATGTGCCGACCCAATCCACCTGCTCCGTGCCCAGTCGCGCCATCAGCACCGTCATATCGGCGCAGTATTGGGGATAGCTATAGCCGGCGGCATCGCTCAGCCACTCGCTCTGCCCGCGCCCCACTACATCGGGGGAGACGACCCGGCGCTTTGCCGATAGCGCCGTCGCCAGGCGGTCGAAATCCCGGCCGTTGCGGGTCAGCCCATGCGCGCAGATGACGGGTGGTGCCGCCGAGGTATTTGCGGGCGGGAATTCCACATAGGCCATGCGATGAAAGCCAGCGCCCGAGAGACAGCGTACATATCCCGCCTGCATGGACAGGGTCGCACCGCTCATGTTAGGCAATCCGGAGCGCGGTTGCGCCCTGCCCTGTCCTTCCCGATCGGCCCCGAGTTTTCCATGCCGCATGTCTTATCCGGCCTTTCTGAATTGCGGCCTGCAACAGTGCCGTCATGACCGAAACGGGACGTCATCGCCTGGGAGTCCTGCTGGTTGCGGGTGCGGCGCTATGGTGGAGCACCGGCGGTATTTTCATCCGGTCGGTCCATACCGACCCCTGGACAACGATATTCTGGCGCTCGATTTCCGCCGCGGCGACCATGTTCTTGTTCATCGCGATTTGCAAGCGCGCTGCGGTCTTTGCGCATTTCCGTGAGATCGGTTGGGCGGGCGTTATTATCGCGCTCTGCTTTTGCGGCGCCTCGACCTGCTATATCCCGGCGGTACTGCTGACCTCCGTCGCCAACGCGCTGATCCTGCAAAGCCTTGCTCCTTTCATCGCGGCCTTGCTCGCCTTCCTGCTGATGGGCGAACGCGTCGATCTGCGCACCATGGTGGCGATGCTGGTATCGGTCTTCGGCGTCTATGTCATGGTGGCCAAAAGCGTCGGTGGGGGATCCTATCTCGGCAACGGGCTTGGTCTGGCAATCGGCGTCTTTTACGCCATGGCCGTGGTGGTGACCCGCTATAGCCGCGGCGTGCAGATGCTGCCGGCCTCATGTCTTGCCGCCGTCTTCGCTAGCCTGCTCAGCTTCGGCGTTCTGTTCGCCAATCATCGCCTGCCATGGCCAATCCTGCCGCTCGATCTGGCCTGGCTCAGCGCGTTCGGCGCCCTGCAGATGGCGGGCGGCATGGTCATGTTCACCTATGGGGTGCGCATGCTGCCGGCGGCCGAAAGCGCGCTGCTTTCCATCATCGAATCCGTCGGCGCACCCATCTGGGTTTTCGTTTTCTTCGCTGAAGATCCGGGCATCCGCGCCATCGTCGGCGGCTTTATCGTGCTGGCAGCCGTCACCATCTATGCAGCACTCGATCTGCGCCGGCCTATTGCGCCATGATGGGTTCGCCATGACCCTCGATCATCGCCGGGGTTTGCTGCTGGTGGCGGGTGCGGCCATCGTATGGAGCCTTGGCGGGTTGCTCTTCCGCCTGATCGGCACCGATGTCATGACCATCATGAGCGGCCGTGCACTGGCCGCGGCGATCGTGCTTCTGCTCGTCATCACACTGAAATCCGGCGGCCACCCCTTGAATGCACTGCGTGCCCTGGGCTGGCCGGGGTTTCTCGTCGGGTTGTTCTTCGCCGCCGATTCAAGCTGCTACATGGCGGCGCTGCATTTCACCACCGTCGCCCACGTGGTGGTGATACTGAGCCTCACGCCGCTGTTCACCGCGCTGGCTGCCTGGCTTGTCATGCGTGAAGCAATCCGCCTGCGGGTGGCGTTCGCGATCCTGGTCTCGTTCGCCGGCGTAGCGCTGATGGTTTCGGGTAATTACGGCGAGGGTGCCTGGATCGGCGATCTGCTGGCGCTAGGCGTGCCCACGCTGTTTGCCGTGGTGACCGTCATCACCCGCCGCCATCCGGGCGTGCATCTGATGCCCGCCGTTTGCCTGGCGGCAATCCTTTCGGGCTTCGCCCTTCTGCCCTTCGCCGATTTTGCGCAAGCGAGCCCCCGGGATATTGCGCTGATGACCCTGCTGGGCTCGATCGAGTTCGGCCTGGGGCTGGTGCTGTATCTTGCCGGTGCGAAGCTGGTGCCGGCCGCCGAAGCGGGGCTGATGTCGCTGCTGGAGACGGTGCTGGCACCGCTCTGGGTTTGGCTCGTAGTGGCCGAAGACCCCGGCTGGCGGGCGATCGCCGGCGGGCTCGTGGTGCTGATATCGCTGGCCGGACTTTCGCTCGCCGACCTCATGCGGCCGGTGCGGAGCTGAATCCTCAGACCGCGGCCATGGGCTGGTCGTTGGTGACGACCA
This sequence comes from uncultured Alphaproteobacteria bacterium, assembly GCA_963770335.1. Taxonomy (GTDB): domain Bacteria; phylum Pseudomonadota; class Alphaproteobacteria; order Dongiales; family Dongiaceae; genus DASXQK01. The sequence goes on along the minus strand of CAVYPG010000008.1, from coordinate 133,544 downwards.
GTGTTTCCGGGTAGAAGCCGTTGAAATGGGTCGCCGTGGCGTTGGAATAGGCGCCCATGCGGTCGATCTCGATCCAGTCACCATCCTCGATATCGCCGGGCAGTTCGAAGGTGCCGGGCAGCACGTCGAGGGAATCGCAAGTCGGGCCGTTCAGCACAAAGGATTCCAGGCGTGCCGTGGAATCGCCGCGCAGGCGCACCATGCGCGAGGGCACCTTGGTCTTTGCCACCATCATCTCGTCGAACGAGCCATAGATGCCGTCATTGATGTAGAGCTGGTTGCCCTTGCGCAGCTGGACCTGGACGATGATGGAGACGCTGTCGGCCACCAAAGCGCGGCCGGGCTCGCACATCAGCATGCAGTCGCGCCGCAGTTTGAGATCGCGCACGCCGGTCTCGATGGCGGTCATGAAATCTTCCAGCGGCGGCATGTTGACGCCGACATATTGCGCGGGAAACCCGCCGCCGACATCCAGGATCTGCAGCGGCGTTTTCGCTGCCTCCATCGTCTCGCCCACGATATGCAGCGCCGTGCGATAGGCCGAGGGGAACAGGCATTGCGAGCCGACATGGAAGGCAAGGCCGACCTGACAACCCTGGGAACTCGCCTGGCGCAGCAGGTTGGCGGCCTCCTGCGGCTTCGCGCCGAACTTGGCCGAGAGATGGAAGAATGTCCCTTCGACCTGGGGCGTTTCCACCCGCACGACGATGCAGATGCCCTCGCCGCCGCCGGTTTCGTCGATGACCTTGACGATCTCCTTCTCATGATCGACCACGTATGTGTCGATGTTATAGATGCGCTGGGCGGCATGGATCACCGCGCGCGATTTGACCGGGTGCATGAAATACGCGCCGGCATCGGGAAAGCTCTCGCGGATCAGAGCTATCTCGGGCAGCGAGGCGGTATCGAAATGGCGGATACCCGCCGCGTAGAGCGCGCGCAGCACGCTGGGATGCGGGTTGCATTTCACCGCATAGAGAACGCGGCCGGGAAACAGTTCGAGGAAACGCTGCGTCGTCTGGCGCAGCACATGGGGGCGAAGGCAATAGACCGGGTAGCTCGGCTGCAGTGCCTCGACCATGCTGCGCACGTCGTCGAACTGTCTGTCCACCCAAGTCCTCCCTGCTTCGTCCGGGCTTCTAGCCCAAGCGCCCGCCCCTGTCGACCATCCGGGCGTGACGGCCCCAGTCGCGGCCATCACAACCCCGTCGTGACGGCTTTTGCCACATGGTCTTTCGCGTTCCACTTCCGCTATTCTCCGCCGATGATATCGAGGTTCCGGTGACGATTCGCAGCTTCTTCCCGCTCCTGACCGTTCTGCTTCTTGTCGCCTGGGTGGCGCCCGCCGGCGCTGAAACCCTCTCGCCCGGCGACAAGGCGGTCTACCGCGCTGCCTTCAAGGCGGTCGAGCAGGACAAATGGGCCGATGCCCGAAGGATTGCCGGCCAGGCCAAAAACAAGCTGCCCGCCAAGGTGATCCAGTGGCTGGACCTGACCCGTCCGGGGCCCGGCCGCTCTTTCGACGAGATTACACAGTTCCAGCGCGACAATCCGGGATGGCCCTATCAGAACACGCTGCAGGCGATGGGCGAGCGCAACATGCCGCCGGATATGACCGCGCAGGCAACCATCGCCTGGTTCCACGGCCGCGATCCGCAGACAGCCTATGGTGCGGAGGATCTCGCCCGCGCCTTGCTTGCTGGCGGCCAGAAGGATCAGGCCGCAAACATCCTCCGCCAGGCCTGGCGCGATGAGAACTTCGACAACCCCGACGATGAAAATGCTTTCCTCGCGGAGTTCGCCGGTTACCTGCGCCCCGACGATCACATAGCCAGGCTCGACCGGATGCTATGGAGCCATGATGAAGAGGGGGCCGGCCGGCTGCTGGCCTATGTCGATTCAGGGCATCAGGCGCTGGCGGTTGCCCGTATCGCGCTTGCCAAGAAGGACGATTCCGCGGCGATCGCCGTTGGCAATGTGCCGCCACCCCTGCAGCATGACGCGGGCCTGCTCTATGAACTGGCGCGCAACCGCCGCAAGGCCGGCGATTACATCGGCGCCGCCACGGTGCTCGACCCGCCGCCGCCGGTCATCAGCCGTCCCGATCTGATGTGGCCGGAACTCGAGGATGCGGCGCGCCGCGCGGTGCTGCGCGGCGACATGTCGGTGGGATATCGTCTGGCCTCGGGCCATCAGGCAACCGATGGTGTGACCTTTGCCGATGGCGAATGGCTGTCGGGCTGGATCGCGTTGCGTTTCCTCGACGATTTTCGGCAGAGCTACACCCATTTCACCGGTCTCTATACCGGCGTCTCCTCGCCCATCAGCAAGGCGCGCGGCGCCTATTGGGCGGGGCGCGCGGCCGAGGAAATGGGCGATATGGCCACGGCGCAGAACTGGTATCGCGCGGCGGCATCGAACCTGACGACCTACTACGGCCAGCTCGCCGCTTCGCGCGTCGGCAGCCGCGACGTGCTGCAATTCGGGCCGATGCCGCAGCCCAGCAAGGCCGAGCGCCTGGCTTTCGAGGGCCGCGAACTCGTGCGCGCCGTGCGCTTGCTCGCCCAGCTCGACCAGTCCGATCGTGCCCGCCCCTTCCTGCAGAAGATGACCGACGAGACGGATGAACCTACGACGCTGCGCATGATCGCCGATCTGGGCGCGGGCATCGGCCGCGAGGATTATGCGGTGATGGTCGCCAAGGCGGCCCACACCAAGGGTGTGGAGATGATCGACTATCTGTTCCCGCTGCGCACGATTCCCGCGGGCCAGGGTCCGGAGCCGGCTTTGCTGCTCGCCGTGATCCGTCAGGAGAGCGCCTTCGACGTGAAGGCGGTCAGCTCCGCCGGTGCGCTGGGCCTGATGCAGCTGATGCCTTTCACCGCCAAGCATGTCGCCAAGACGCTCAAGACCAAGTATCGCCCGAAGGACCTGGTCAAGGATGGCGATTACAACATCCGCCTGGGCCGGGCCTATATGCAGGAACTGCTGGAGTTCTTCGATCAATCCTATGTGCTGGCGGTTGCCGCCTATAACGCCGGACCCGACCGGGTCAATCAGTGGATCCAGGCGTTCGGCGATCCGCGCGACTACGGCGTCGATGTCGTGGACTGGGTGGAAACGATCCCGCTGTCGGAGACGCGCAATTACGTGCAGCGCGTCATGGAGAATCTGGAAGTCTATCGCCACCGGCTCGGCACCTCGCAGATGGTCCAGTCGCTGCAGCAGGACCTGACGCGCCGCGGCCCGCAATAGCGCATGGAAGCTTTCGCCCGCTGCCGGGCCGTCGTCTTCGATGCCTATGGCACATTGTTCGACGTTGCCGCGCCAACGGCCGCCTTGCTGGGCGATCGTGCCGAGGCCGTCGGCCAACTCTGGCGGCGCAAACAACTCGAATACTCCTGGCTGCGCAGCCTGATGGGCCGTCACGCCGATTTTGCGCAAGTGACGGCCGAGGCGCTCGCCTATGCGCTCGAAGCCAACGGCATTCAGGATCCGGCCCTGGCCGAGCGGTTGCTGGCCGCCTATCGCACTCTGCCCGCCTTCGCCGATGCAAGGCCCGTCCTGGCGACGCTTGCCGCTAGCGACCGCAAACTCGCCATCCTTTCCAACGGATCGCCGGCGATGCTGGCGCCGATGGTGGCGGCGTCAGGGCTTGCCGGCCTCATTCCTGACGTGCTCTCGGTCGAGGATGTCGGCGTCTTCAAGCCCCATCCCAGGGTCTACACCCTCGCCTGCGAGCGCCTGTCATTGCCGGCGGCCGAGATCGCTTTTGTCAGCGCCAATGGCTGGGACGCGGCGGGTGCTGCCGATTTCGGCTTCACCGTCGCCTGGCTCAATCGCCGAAGCGAGCCGCAAGACCACCTCCCCGGCCGTCCTGCGGCGCGTATCGGCTCGCTGGCCGAACTGCCGGCCCTCTTTGGTATTACCCGATGAACGAACCGATGACCGATAGCGGATTTCGCGAGGGGCGCTTCCGCAGCCAGGACGACCTGGAGCTTTACTGGCGCGACTATGGCGATCCCGCTTCGCCGCGCATCCCGGTGCTCTGCCTCTCCGGCCTTACCCGCAACTCGAAGGATTTTCATCTGCTCGCCGGCGATCTCTGCCGCGAGCGGCGCGTACTCGCGGTGGATTATCGCGGCCGTGGCAGTTCGGCGCGCGATCCGCATTGGCAGAGCTACCGGCCGGAAACTTATCTCGCCGATATCCTCGATCTGCTGACGGTCGCGGGCGTCCACCGCGTCGTGGCGATCGGAACTTCCATGGGCGGCCTTCTCGCCATGGGCCTTGCTGCCTTCCGTCCGACGCTGCTGGCCGGCGCCATCCTGAACGATGTGGGGCCGGAGATTGCCGGACCCGGTTATCGCCGCATCCTCGACTATATCGGCAAGGATCGGCCTGAACCGGACTGGGACGGCGCGATCGCCGAACTGAAGCGGCTGTTTCCCATGCTGTCGCTGAACACGCCGGAGAAATGGCTGCGCATGGCCAATGCCACATACCGGCGCGGTGCCGACGGCCTGCTGCATTTCGACTGGGATGTGGCGCTGGTGCGAAACTTGCTGGGCAAGGCGGGCGCGGTCCCCGACCTCTGGGGCCTTTTCCGGGCTTTTGGCCGCCGGCCGGTCCTGGCCCTGCGAGGTGCATTGTCGGATGTCCTCAGCGAGGCTACTTTCCAGCGCATGGCCGAGGTGAAGCCCGATCTGAAACAGGCGGTCATTCCCAATGTCGGCCATGTACCGGCACTGGATGAACCCGAAGCAATAATGGCGATCCATGAATTCATCGCTCAGTTCTAAGACCCTTCCCACCATTGCCGATGTCGAGACGGCGGCGCGGCGCATCGCGGGCCAGGCCATCGAGACCCCCCTGCTGGAATTGCCGGGGTTGAACCAGCGCATCGGCGGGCGCGTGCTGATAAAGCCGGAGCTGCTTCAGCGCACCGGCTCGTTCAAGTTCCGCGGCGCCTTCAACAAGATCAAGCATCTGGTCGAACAGGGTGGCGGCCAGGGCGGGCGTCGTCGCCTATTCCTCCGGCAATCACGCCCAGGGCGTGGCCGCCGCAGCCCAGCTGCTGGGCCTGCCGGCCACCATCGTCATGCCCTCGGATGCGCCGGCCATCAAGCTCGACAACACCAGAGGCTATGGCGCCGAGGTGGTTCTCTACGACCGCATGAAGGAGAACCGCGAGGCGATTGCCGGCGAGATCGCGGCCAGGCGCAAGGCGACCATCGTGCCGCCTTTCGACGATATCGACATCATCGCCGGCCAGGGAACGGCGGGGCTGGAAATGGCGCGCCAGGCCAAGGCGCTGGGTGCGACGCTCGACGCAGCACTATTGCCCTGCGGGGGCGGCGGCTTGATTTCCGGTTCGACCCTGGCGCTGCAGGCGACATGGCCGAAGCTGCCGGTCTATTCCTGCGAGCCCGCGGGATTCGACGATACGAAGCGCTCGCTCGCCGTCCATAAGCGACTGCCGGTCGAGCCGGGCGAGCAAATCCATTTGCGACGGCCTGCTCTCCCCCATTCCGGGTGAGATGACCTTCGCGCTCAACGACCGGAATCTTGCCGGCGGGTTCGCGCTCAGCGATGACGAGGTTCTTGCGGCCATGTCATTTGCCTTCCGGGTGATGAAGCTGGTGCTGGAGCCGAGCGGAGCCGTGGGCTTGGCCGCACTCCTGACCGGCCGCTTCGATGGTAAAGGCAAGACCGTCGGCCTGCTCTGCTCCGGCGGCAATGTCGATCCCGACGTCTTCGCGCGCTGCCTGACCTTTTCGGCCTAAGGCAAATCCCGCCTAACGAAAACGGCCGCCTTTCGGCGGCCGTTTTTATCTTCCAATCGAGTGTCGGCTAGCTGCCGCTGCCGTTCTTGCGGTCGGTGGTGCTGCCTGCCGGATCGCTGTGGCGGACATGGCCCTCCAGGAAGGCGCCGGGCTCGATCGCCAGGATCTGGTGGATGATGTCGCCCACGACCTTGGCGGTGCGGTCGAGGGTCACGGTGCTGGCCTTGATCTGGCCGGTCACCTGGCCGCAGACCCGCGTCGTCTCGGCCACCACATTGCCGTTGACGACCGCGCCTTCGCCGATGGTGAGCGAACGGCTCTGGATATCGCCCTCGACGATGCCGTCGACCTGCAGATCGCCGGCGCTGATCAGATCGCCCAGGATCTTGAGATCGGAACTGATGATGGAGGGTGCGGCGCTGCGCGGCGTGGGACGCGTGCTATCCGCGCCGGTGCCGATATTGGCCGGACCGCCGCTGGGTCTGCCTTGACTGCTAGCCTTTGAAAACATAACGCCCCGCTTTCAGGAAATTCATGGGATCGAGAGGCCGTCCGTTGACCAGTACTTCGTAATGCACATGCGGCCCCGTGCTTCGCCCGGATGAGCCGAGCAACCCGACTTGCTGGCGATAATCCACGGTATCGCCAACCTTAACGTCAATGCGCGCCAGATGGCCATAGCGTGTGTGCACGCCCAGGCCGTGATCGATTTCCACCAGCCGGCCATAGCCGCCCATCCAGCCGGCATAGACCACCACGCCCGGCGAGGTCGACAGTACCGGCGACAGCAGCGCGTTGGACATGTCGAGACCGGCATGAAAGGCGAGCCGCCCGTTGAAGGGGTCGCGGCGGATGCCAAAATTACTGGCGATGAAATAGTGGTCGATGGGCGCCGTCAGCGGCAGGGTGCGGAGCACGAGCTGCAGCGTCTCCAGCCGGCCGACCTCGCCATCGAGGGTGGCGACACTCGCCATCAGCTGTTCGCCGCCCTGCTCCGTCGGCGGTTCTTTGACCGGAATGAAGGGGCCGCCCTGGCCGGACAGCTCGTGAGCGGCGATCAGCAGCAGCGCATCGACATCGACGCCGGTCATCGCCACGGTCTTTTCGACTTCGTCCACGCCGTTGCGCGTGCGCGCCGCCAGCCGTTCGACGATGGTCTGCTGCGAGCGCTGGATCGAGGCGAGCTGGTTTTCCAGATCGCCGATACGCCCGGTCAGGTCGCGGCGCGCCGATTGCAGGGCATCGCGCTGGCCGATGGCCGTCGCCAGTGCCGTCTGGGTGTCGCTGATCTGGCGCATCAGCTGTGAATTGTCGCTGCGTGCGGCGTTCAGCTGGCCGAGCAGCATGCCGATCTGCTCTTCCGCCAGGTGCTGGGCGAGATCGCCCTGGGCTTCGCGTTGATCGGCGGCGTTGAGATCGTTCTGCAATGTGGCGACCTGGTCGGCGAGCGCCGCCTTGCGGCCGTCGGTAACCGACAGCACGCGGCGGACCGCCTCGAGCTCGCTGGCAAGCTGCCCGCGGGTCGTGACCAGCTCGGCATTCACCGCCTCGCGGGTCTGGCTCAGGTTCGAATTCTGCGACTTGGCGAGGTCGAGTTCGTCATGCAGGCGCGTGACGGTGTCGGTCAGCTGCTTGTTGTTGACGGCGACGTTCTGCAGGTCGAGCTCGAACAGGCGCAGCTTCTCGCGCACCGCCGCCTGCTGCTGTTCGGTCGGGCCCGGACCAGGCCCGCCATTGGTATTGGGCAGCACGGCGCCCTGGGCCAGCAGGTTTCGTTGGTCGGCGTTCAGGTTCTTGGCGAAGCCGAGGAATTGGTCATAGGAGCGGGCCACTTCGTTCAACAGGTCGACATAAGCGACCTGGGCGCGGTCCAGCTCGCCGCGCTTAGCCTCCAGCATGCGGCCGCTGACGATCATGCTCGTCGTCGCGTAGCCGCCCCACAGCGCGAATCCCAACAGGATCGCCGCGGTGAATTTCTGCTGGCGAGAGGAAATAGCCAGGTACTTGACCCGGCCGTCGGTTCTCAGAATCAACTCTCGAGGGGGAAACCACCGATCCAGGGCGTTTTGGCACCTGCGGATCAGCCCCGGACGGAAAGTCGTGTCATCGAACATCTGCAATCGAAACCTCGACGCCCTCATCTCATGCAGACCCCTATCCCCAAAATCCCCGAGACACGACTACACGTGGGTCCGTGCCCACGCCCCGATTACATCTCCACCGTCACCGCATTACGCGGTGTACGTCCCGCTTCTCTTGTCTGCTTCCCCTCCGCCCGTTCCCTGTCCTGGCGGGGGGTTTTATGCCGTATCTCGCCTGTTCCCCGGCGAGTTGCATTGTCATTTGGAAGCTACTGACTGCCCCCAGGACATGCAAGCCGAATCTTGCCGTGCAATATCAGCAGGTTGGCTACGATTTTACGAGGGCGAAGTTGCGCTCAACATAGTCGACGACGGCGCGCACGCTGTCCTCGATGGAGTGAGTTGCGGTATCGACCACAAGCTCGGCCGCATCGGGCTCTTCATAGGGCGCGGAGATGCCGGTGAACTCGGCGATTTCCCCGCGCCGGGCACGCTTGTACAAACCCTTGGGATCGCGGCTTTCGCAGGTCGCGACATCGGCCTTCACATAGATCTCGTGGAAACTGTCCTTGGCGGCGCTTCGCGCGCGCTGGCGATCGGCGCGATAAGGCGAGATAAACGCCGAGATGGTGATCATGCCGGAGTCGGCGAACAGGGCCGCTACTTCTCCGATGCGCCGGATATTCTCGGCCCGGTCTTCGGGTGAGAATCCGAGATTGGCGTTCAGGCCGCTGCGGATGTTGTCGCCGTCCAGCACATAAACCAGATAGCCCTTCTGGAACAGACGGCTTTCCACCTGCATGGCGATGGTTGATTTGCCCGCGCCCGACAGGCCGGTGAACCAGAGCACGGCACCCTTATGGCCGTTGCGCCAGATGCGCGCCGCATTATTCACGCCGTGATCGACGCGCTGCAGGTTGCTTGAGCGAACGGTCATGCTCTCGCGCTGATCGGGATAGCCCTTCATGTCGATCAGCCCGCCGCCGACGATATTGTGGCCGTCGGTCAGGACGAAGCGGCCGGTGCGCGCGATGGTCGAAGCCTCGTCCAGCGCCAGCATGGCGCGGCTGCGCAGAATCACATCGGCGACACCATGGCGGACGACTTCGTTCGAGTCCCGCGCACTCAGGTCCTCGGTATCGAAAACTTTCTCGACGCGTTGGGCCGTTACCGGCACTTCGCGGGTGGCGATCTTCAGCCGGTACTCCGCCCCCTGGCGCAGCGGTTCATGGCCCAGCCAGATCAGCCGGCCACGGAACACGCTGGTCAGGATCGGCGGGCTTTCCGCCAGGCTCGCGATCTCGCCGCGCTCGATGAAGATCTGCTCGCTGAGGGTAAGGCCGACGGATTCCCCTGCCTGCGCCTGCAAAGCGGGCGCCGGCACGCTCCAGCCTTCGATGGAATTGATCAGGGCCGTTTTCCCGCTGGGTGAGAACATCAGCCGGTCGCCGACTGCAAGGCGCCCGCTCTCGATCCGTCCGGCGATGATGCGCCGGTCGTCGAATTTGTAGATGTCCTGCACCGGCAGGCGCAGCGGCAGCTCGACTGGGCGGGGCGCCGGGCGGAAGCTGTCGAGCGCCTCGACCAATGTCGGCCCCTCATACCAGGGCATACTGGGCGCGCGCTGCACCAGGTTCTCGCCTTCGCGGGCCGAGACAGGAATCGACGAAATCCGCCGAAGCGCCAAAGCCTGCGAGATAGCCGGAATAGACGCGGCGGATTTCCTCGTATTTCGCGGCGGAATAATTCACCAGATCCATCTTGTTGATGACGACGGCGACCTGGCGGATGCCCAGCAGGTTCAACAGGAACCCATGCAGGCGCGATTGCTGCTGGATACCGTGACTGGCGTCGATCATCAGCAGCGCCGCCTCCGCATTGGCTGCGCCGGTGATCATGTTCTTGATGAATTCGCGATGGCCGGGCGCATCGATGATGACGTAGTTGCGCAGCTTGGTGCGAAACCAGATCTGCGCGGTATCGATGGTGATGCCCTGGTCGCGCTCCGACTGGAAGGAATCCATCAGGAACGCCCATTCGAAGGGCATGCCGCGGCGCTCGCACATGGCCTTGATGGCCTCGAGCTTGCCATCGGGCAGCGAGCCCGTGTCGTGGAACAGGCGGCCGACCAGGGTGGACTTGCCGTGATCGACATGACCGACGATGACGACGCGCAGCGGCTCGCCTGTCGCGACTGCTTCCGAACGCGCCAGCATCACATATACCCTGCGGCGCGCAGCCGCTCGAAGGCATCCTCGGTTTCGCGGTCCATGGCGCGCCCGGCGCGTTCGGGCGCGGTGGTGGCCTCGAGCTCGGCGATGATCTCGTCGAGCGTGGCGGCGTTGCTCGCCATCGGCGAGGTGATGTCCTGGTCGCCCAGCGAGCGATAGCGCTTGCCGTCCTTGGCGAAATAGAGATCGACCAGCGGAATGCCCTCGCGCTTGATGTAGCGCCAGATGTCGCGTTCGGTCCAATGCAGCAGCGGATGGACGCGCAGATGCGTGCCCGCCGGCAGGTCGGTATTGAAGTGGTCCCAGAATTCCGGCGGCTGGTCGCGAAAATCCCACTGGCCGCTATCGCCGCGCGGGCTGAAGACACGCTCCTTGGCCCGCACGCTTTCCTCGTCGCGGCGGATGCCGGCGATGATGCCGTGGAAACCATGCTTCTGGATCGCGTCGCGCAGGCCCAGGGTCTTGCGCGCGGCCGAACGAGCGGCCGGCGGCAGGGTCGGGTCGGTCGCCTCGACCGGCGGGCATTGTTCCAGGATCAGGTTAAGGTTCCATTCGCGCGAATAGCGATCGCGGAAGGCATACATCTCCGCGAACTTCTTGCCGGTATCGATATGCATCACCGGAAAGGGCACGCGCGCCGAAGAACGCCTTGCGGGCCAGCCAGACCATGACGTTGCTGTCCTTGCCCAGCGACCACAGCATGGCCAGGCGGTCGATGCGGTTGAAGGCTTCGCGCAGGATGTAGACGCTTTGGGCTTCGAGCTGATCGAGATGGGTCATGATGCCGGAGGCTGATTTTGCGGGTGCGGTAAAGAGGGCCGCGGGGGCCGTTTACAGCCTTGCTTCGGTAAAATCAATGGCTTAGGGCCGCTGGCGCGGCGCTGGTGGGAGCGGCGCGCGGCACTCAGCCTTTGCCGGGGCTCCATTCGAAGACAGCGATCAGGCAACCTGTCTCGGTCCAGGAGTTATGTCTGCTTCCCGGCTGGAAGCTGACGAAATCGCCGGTGCGAAAGACCCGGCCGTCACTGTCGGTCAATTCGCCTTCCAGGATGACGAATTCCTCGAAGCCCGGATGCTCATGGGCAATGGTGCGCGCGCCGGGCAGCAGGCGCATCAGATAGCTGCCCTCGGCTTTCTTGCGGTCATAGCTGATGGGCAGCCACGAGATGTCCGGCTGCACTGGGCCTTCGAGGTCATAGGGCAAGAACTCGGTATCGGCAGTCGATATGATTCGGCGATCGCGGCGTTGGTCCATCATTCCCTGCCCAGCATCTCTCGTGCCTCACAGCGCAACAAATCCCCGTGATTCCTTCTCCGCCAGGATGACAGGCCCAACGCCCTGTGTCTTGATCGGCTAAGATTTTGCGCGACAATGCCACTCTAGAGGGGGATCGCCGCCATGAGGCCCAATCCTATCGACGATGCCGTGCATTTTGTGACCAGCTCGGCGCTGTTCTATATCTTTGCGATACTGGTTGTCCTCAGCCTCGTCATTGCCGCAATTAACTTCGCGCGCGAGCCGGCACAGCGCAATCTCAAGAATCTGGCAACCTACGTCCTGCGCTTTTTTATCGGCTGCATGTGGTGGCAACAATCGCTGTGGAAGCTGCCGCCGACCTATACCGACTTGCCGGACGGGTCCGGCGGTCTACGCTACTGGGTCGGAAAGATGATCGACGGCGCAGCCTTTCAGATCCACAGCGATTTTGTCCAGTACATCGTCCTGCCCAATTTCCTGTTGTTCGCACCGGTCGTCTACATGACCGAGGTCTTCATCGGCGTGTCCCTGTTGCTGGGCGTGGCGGTCCGCCTCAGCGGCCTCATCGGCGCGGCGATGGCGATCAACCTGTGGCTCGGCCTCTATTCCACCCATGGCGAATGGCCCTGGACCTATTTCTTCCTGATCGTCGTGCAGCTGATGTTCGCCATCAACCAGGCGGGACGAAGCCTGGGCGTGGATGCCATGATCGCGCGCCGCCTTGCGGAGGATCCCGGCCATGACGGCTTTCGGACGCGAGTCCTCGCTTTGATTACCTGAAGGTCGGGGTCACGCCCTTCGGGTTCGCGAGGAAATGGCGAGCCTGAGGAAGGTCAGCAGGATCCGGACAATGGCCCGAAGGCTGCCCAACAGATTGCCGGACACCTTCGATTGCCCGCCTTGGCGCAGGCGGTGATCGACCGGAATTTCTCGAACCCTGAGCCCGAGCGAAGCAGCCCGCATCTGCATCTCCAAATTCCAGCCATAGGTCATCTCGCTCATGCGCAGCCGCTGGAGAGCTGCGGTGGAATGGCGCGAAACGGACCCATATCGGTGTAACGAACACCGTACAGGCCATACAGCAGGATACCGGCGAGCCGGCCGGCCAGGATCTGCTGACGAATTCATGCTGCCCGGCTCACGCCGGCCGCGTATGCGCGAGCCGATGACGAAATCCTGCTTGCCCGCGCGAATCGGTTCGATCAACTGCGGCAGGAATTCCGGACAATCGCTGCCATCGCCATCGAGAAAGGCGACGATCTGCGCAGTCGGCGCCGAGCGCATGCGACGCCGGATTGGCAGGCCCGGCCATAACCGCGGCGCGGTTCGCTGACGACCCGGGCGCCCGCCGCACTTGCCTGCGCTGGCGGTCCGGTCGGTGCTGCCATTGTCGACGACAATGACCTCGTCAACAGGCTGCCGCAGAACAGCGCGAACGACATCGCCGATGGCGGCCTCTTCATTGAGGGCAGGAATGACGACGCTGACTGCGCCATTCCCGCGTTCCGGGCAACGCTCGCGCCGCGGGCGCTACTCAGAGGCTCCATCTCAGGCCGCAATTGGCGCAGGCCTTTGGCGGTTCATCGGACAGCAGCGCGCGGCGGAAGTCCTGGTATCGCTCGCCGTTCCAGATCTCGCGCAGGCTCTGCTGGGTGGCATTGCCCAGGGTAAAGCTGTCATAGCCGCGCATCGAGAAGGGCGCGATACAGCAGGGAATTGCCCGGCCATGGGCGGTGAAATACATCAGCGTCCATGGCCTGCGGCACAAGCGTCCAGGGGCTGATCCACCGATTTCCGCTTCAGGCTCGTCTCGGGCTCGCTCGCGCCTGACGCATCCAGCGTCACACCCAGCTCCTCCGCCAGCGGCCTGCGCCTCGTGAATTGCTTCAGCCTCGGCTCTCGTCGACCTGTTCGAACAGGGCGGATTCGCTGCGCGCCAGACCCTGGCCATCGGGATAGTAGACAAGGCGCTGCAGATAGACCTGGCGAATCCCGATATCCGCGGCCAGCCGCACGAAATCGGGAAGCTGCCTGATCGTCTCCTTGAGGCCGGTCAGCCAAAGCGAGACCTGGGGCGATTGTGCGCTCACCTCACGTTGCAGCGCGGTGAACATCTTCAGATTGCGAACGATGCGGTCGAACATGTCGCGCCCGCGCACCAGCTCAAAGGCCCGCGGCTCCGCCGCATCCAGCGATACGCGGAGTTCGTCCAACCCTGATTCGATGAGGGCAATGCCGCGCTTACGGGTGAGCAGTGTGCCGTTGGTGTTGAACAGCGCGTAGATATTTCGTTGCTTCAGGTGGCGGATCATCGCGGGCAGCTCGCGCACCATCATCGGCTCGCCGATGCCGTGCAGGACCACGCGCGCGATGCGTGGGAACTGGCCAACGATGGACGTGAACAGCTCCCACGACATGTCGGCCGGCGGTTCCAGATCCTCGAACGTCCGCGGGCAGGTGGTGCAGAGCAGGTTGCATCGGTTCGTCGTCTCGAGATAGAGGCAGACGGGCTCGCTCTCGGCCTTTGGGCCGAGCTCGTCGCCGGCCTGCTCGAAATAATGCTGCGCGCGATTTGCAGCCTGGGTGGTGGTGCTCGGTGGCGTCATCGTCCTGAACCTGCTGTCTCCTCAGCGGCCGCCGGGCGTCGTTCGCGCCGATGAACCCATAGTTGACCGGCTGCTGCAAGCAGGAACGAGCCATATAACGCGGAATTGAAAGCCAGCTCGCGAGCGTCCGACCGATTTTCCAGCACGGCATAGAGAATGAAACTGCCCGCGGTCAAAATGAGCACAGGCCAGCGGGGCGCCAGGCAGAGCAGCGGCAGACAGCCAGAGGAAGTACCAGGGGTAATGCGGCGTCATCAGGATAAGCAGGCCCGTCGCCAGCCATAGACACCAGCCGAGCTGGCGCGTCCAGTCTGCTTTCGCGGCATCCCGCACGGCAAGCACGGCGAGGGCCGCCAGCAGCAACAGCGCCGCCGCAAGATAGACCAGGCGGCACGTCCAGCCGGTGACGAACGACAGCAAGCTGACGATGAAATATCCGCCGCCGGTGGCAAGGCGCTCCTCGCTCTATATAGGCTGGCAGAAAACCCAGCACGTCGCGGCCGACCGAGAGATAGGGCAGATAAAGGCAGACTATGGTCGCGGCGAGTGCCGCCGGCAGCCGCCAATCCCAGCGGCGATAGAGAGCAGGAACGATAATGATCGGCAGAAATTTCACCAGGGCCGCCAAAGCAAGGAAGGTTCCAGCAATAAAGGGAGCCTTTCTGTAGCTGGCCAGCAGCGCGACGGTCACGAAGGCGGCTATCGCGGCGTCAATATGGCCGCTCCCGGCGATTTCCCAGACCGCCAGCGGATGCCAGCCATAGATCGCGATATGGCAGGGCGGTGCGCGCAATTCCTTCAGCAGCCGCAGCAGCAGAAAGATCGTCGCCAGCTCGAAGACCAGCATGGCGATTTTCATCGCCAGCACCGTCGGGCTGATGCGGGTTACCGCCAGGAAGATGAGTTGTGCCGCGGGCGGATAAATCGTCCGGGCATAGTTCGCGCGGTTTATGTTTGGGTAGATGGCGCTGTCGCGCAGTTCCTTGAGGTTGTCGTCAGCCGGAACATAATGATAGGGATTTATCCCGGCGCCCTGTACCTCGCCGTCCCAGACATAGCGGTAAATATCCGAGGAAAGGTAAGGCGAGAATCCCACGGTCACGACCCGCAGGATCGCGGCGACCGCAAGGATCAGCCATAAAAGGTCGCGAGTGTTCGCGCCATGTCGCATGACGCAGAAGACGGCGACGAGATAAATGGCGCCCTGCCCCAGTCCGACGGAAATCACACCGTCGTAGTCGCCCGCGCTTTGCAGATAGAGGCCCAGCAGCTGCAGCAGGATGAGGGCGCCACCGAGCGCGACGAGAGCAAGCCGGAAGTTCCTCGCCTTCACGAGGTGCGCAGTTCGGCAGAGACCTCGGCGAGGCGTCTGCCGATCTCCGGGTTATCGGCTGTGAGTTTGTGGAGAAACCGAGCCGTTGCCTCGGCCTTGAAACCCTGTTGCCCCGCCGAGCGAAGGCTGCCTCCCACCACGAGCTCCTGGTACAGGGTCTTCAGCGAGTCCCAATCGTCGACATCATACCACTCCGGCAGCCGAAGGACGGCGAGGCCAGCCTCGGCCGCCCGCATCAGCGTCTGGGCCAATACCCGTGGCGTGCTCCAGTCGATTGCCGAGAAAAGATGAGGCTCGGGCCGCTTGAGCCCAATTAGATAATAGCCGCCATCGCTTGCTGCCCCCAGCACGACCCCGTCGGAGGATGACGTGGCCTCTGCGGCTGCTTCTTTCAGCAAAGACTGCGGCAGCGTCGGGCTATCGGAATTGATCAGGCAGACGGCGCCGAAGCCGGCAGCAAACAAATCGTCTGCCGCGTGGCGCAACCGCTCACCGAGATCTTTGCCGCGCTGCGCCAGCAGAAGGAAATCTCGGGGCAGCAAACCGTCAAACGCTGCCTCTTCGCCGGCAGGGGTGAACGCGACCGCGCCCTGAATCCGCCCGTCGCCGGACAGCGCGCCGATGTTCTGAGCCATATCCTGGATAAAGCAGCGGCTGGCCTCGGCGGCTTGTTCGGCGCTCAATTGCGGCGTCAGGCGGGTCTTCACCAAGCCAACGCGCGGCGCCTTCGCCATCAGGACGAGCGCGCAGCATTGTGCCGGCAGGTTCAATGCCGAGCCTGGCTGGATGAGCCGATACGCCATCGTGCCCCTTGCCGGAAAATTCCCCCGGGCGTCAACGTTGTTGCAATCCGGCCGCCCGGTCAAATGGCAGACAATCAGCGCCGTGGGTTTCACAGCTTCGTGATGGGCTACTTCACCTTCATATCAGTTGACCAGGTGGAACCTGCAGGCCACGATTCATCCAACACAGCGGCTGAGGCAAACCGGTAAATGCCCGTCAAGGCGACGATCGAAATCGATGCGCAGCAAAAGACATTTGCTTCGGGGCTGCTGCCGGAGCTTCTGGCCGCCTTGCGTGCTTGCCGGCTGGGCGATCTGGTGGCGGTCAATGGCGAGGCCTCGATCGGCAGCGACCTCGAGACCTGGTGCCGTTTCACCCGCAACACCCTGCTGGAAACAGAATCCGCCGCCGGTCGCAACCGCTGGGTGTTCCGTTATGGCGAATTTGCCGAAAAGCTGGAGCCACTGCGCCCGGTCGGCGCACGCCTTTGGCTCTATACCAATTTCGACTGCAATCTGAGCTGCGACTATTGCTGCGTGCGCTCCTCGCCACAGGCGCCTCGCCGTTCGCTGGGCCTCGAGCGGGTCCAGCGTATCGCCCGCGAGGCCGCGGCACTTGGCGTCCAGGAGATCTTCGTCACCGGGGGCGAGCCGTTCCTGCTGAACGAGATCGGCGAGATCCTGCACGCTTGCGCGGCGGTGGCAGCGACGACGGTTTTGACCAATGGCATGCTGTTTGCAGGGCCTCGCCTGACAGTGCTGCGATCGCTTCCCCGTGACCACCTGACCTTCCAGATCAGCCTCGACAGCCCGACGCCTGAACGCCACGACAGGCATCGCGGTGCCGGTTCGTGGATGCGCGCCTGGCGGGGCATTCAGCGTGCCCGCGCGGAGGGCTTTCGCGTTCGCCTGGCGGCGACCGTCGCCGATGATGCGCAAGCCGAAGAGTTCCGCGTTTTCCTTGATGCGGAAAAGATTGCGCCGGAGGACCGCGTCATCCGGCGGATTGCATTGCGGGGTTTTGCCGAGGACGGTCTGGCGCTGGCGCGCGCTGATCTGGTGCCGGAGGTCACGATCACATCCGACGGCGTCTTCTGGCATCCCGTCGGCGCGGAAGACGCTGATATGCTCGTCTCCCGCGAAATCTTCCCGCTGGCGGATTCGTTTGCAGCCGTGCGCGGCGCCTTCGAGCGGGAAACGGCGCATCAGCGCGGTCTGGCGAAGATATTTAACTGCGCTTGACGTCAAATCCTTAGCCGGCGCGATCAGCTGTTGGTGAAGAAGCCCTGCTGTCTTGATGCTTCCCGCAGTTCGCCATAGCCGGTGAGCTCCGGCTTGATCCAGCGGCGAAGTCCCTCGGCTTCCAGAACGACCCGATGCTCCGGGTTGTCGAAGTCCATCGCCGCCAGCGCATCAGCGAATTTCTGTTCCCGCACCTTGTCCAGGCCGGGCCGCGCCGTGAACATGCAGTGGTTATAAGGCGGCGACGTCCAGATTTCCCGCAGCGATCCTTCGGGAACCAGACGCTCTGTCTTGACGGTGTTCCAATACGGGCTGCCGACGGCGCCGGCATCGGCGCGGCCATCGAGCAGCGCGCGGATGACTTCCGTCTCGCTTCGCCCGGTATCGCCGTGCTTGCCCATATCGCTGTTGAACCGCAGCGTACGATAGTCGCGCCCTTCCGCCATTCCCTGCTGCTTCAGGAAATGCACCGGCAGAATGGCGGCATGTCCGCTGTCGCGGCTGCCGAGCGCGAGCGTGCGATTCTTGAGATCGCCCAAGCCGGCAACCGGGCCGCCGCTCAGCGCGATGATCTTGGTCATCCAGCCGAGATCCGTATCGCGCATAGCGATGGGCCGGCAGCGATGGGCGCTTCTTTCATCGGCCTGAAGGAAGGCGAGGTTCGTGTTCCAGGCGATATCGATGCGTGGTGCGGCATCGTTGCTTTCCGCCAGAAGCGACTGGACCTGCGCCTCGTAACTCTGGAACAGGATCACCTCGACCGGCAGCTTCGCCTCTTCGACGAAATAGCGGCGCATGCCCTCCCAGATGGTGACGACTTTGGGATCGTAGGCGACCGCTCCGACCCAGATCGCTTCGCTCATTGGTCCCTCATGCTGGCTGACGGTTGGCCGTTCGCGATCAGAATAGAGGAATTCCCAGCACGGCCTTGCCGATAAATTCGCGCAGCACATCGGCCGTCGGCGCCATGACCGCGCCCGCATGGGCGTCGCGGAACAGCCGCTCGATGCTCATATGCTTGGAAAAGGCGGCACCGCCGCAGGCCCGCATCGCTGCCGATGTCACACTGATCGCCGCCTCGCCCGCCGCGGCCTTGCTCTCCAGCACACGCAGCATCGTGGTATCGCGCGGCCGCTCGAGATGATCGGCCACGTCCGCCATCCGCGCCGCCAGCCCGTCGGTGTCGATCTGCATGGTGGCGAGCAGGGCGCGCAGTGTCGGCAGGCTTTCGCCGAGGCTGAGCCCAAGATGCTCAAAGCGCGCACTCTTCAGATGCGCGGCTGTTCCCGCCACCGCGGCCCGGCAGAGTCCGAGTGCCACGGCCGTGCTGCCGAGATTGAACAATGGCAGGACAGTTTGCAGCATGGCCGAAAAACCGGCGCTGTCATCGGTCAGCTGGAGCGTGCCGGGGATCTTGCAGCCTTCGAGGGTCATTGGTGCGGAGGCATTGGCCCGCAGGCCGAGGCCATCCCAGGGGCCCGCGACCGCCACGCCGGGACTGTTTGCCGCGACGAGATAGAGCGTGGAGTCCGTCGGGCCGCTTCCTTCGGGCGACAAGGCGGAGACGACATAGCTATTGGCAAAACCGGCACTGGTCACCCAGGATTTCTTGGCCGAGAGAGAGACGCCGGCGCCATTGCGTTGCGCGCGCGAGACAGGGGCCCAGAAGTGGCTTCGCGATCCGGCTTCGCTGAAGGCCAGCGTTGAGAGATGCTTGCCGGCAGCGATCTCCGACAGAATCGGCTTGGTCTCGGCGCCGGCGCGCGCCGCGGCGATCACAGCAGCCGCGCAGCTATGCATGAGAAAGACCATGGCGGCCGAAGCATCGGCTTCGGCGATAGTCGCCGTCACGCCAGCAAACGTCGCTGGACCCATCCCGAGCCCGCCGATATCGGCGGGCAGCATCAGGCCCAGAAGACCGCTCTTGCCCAGCGCCTCCACGGCGTCGGATGAGAATCGGCCTTCCTTATCCGCCCCGCGTGCCTGGGGGCTGAGAATGTCGTCGGCGATCCGTTTGGCCCTGGCTTGTGCTTCGTCCTGGTTCATTGCAAACCCCATGCCTTGCTGTGAATGCCGGCGCCGTTAAAAAATACCCCACGCGCGGGCCCCGCTGACCGGATGCTACGGAAGGACCGTTGTCTGATCAATGAGCGAAGCCGTTCACGTATTCGTCATCGACTGATTTGCGTCGCACCGCTCGTGAAAACAAATGCGCTGCAACAGACATGAAATCTTCTCGGATATTTTCATATCCAGCTTTCAGTGATCCGCCCGCTGCTCACACGCGTATCACGCAACAGTGACTCCACACAAACAACCATGGAGTTACTTCTTGCCTGTCGGGTTCGACACAACATTATTCAGGGAGCTAGACATGACTACAGTTCGCAAGATTTCGGGAATCAGCCTCGCGCTTGCTGCCGCCGCCCTTCTCGCGACCGGCGCCGTGACGAGCATCAATCCGGCGCATGCTGCCGGTACCGTCAAGTGTGGCGGCGCCAACAGCTGCAAGGGCACCAGCGCCTGCAAGACCGCGCAGAACCCCGGCGGCCCGGGCGCGAATTCCTGCAAGGGCCAGGGCCTGTCGATGTCAGACAGCGAAGACGCCTGCAAGGCGGCTGGTGGCCAGGTTCTGAGCTAATCGGCTTCAGCTAATCTGCTTTAATTGCTGCGGGCGCCGCTCCACAATCCGGGAGCGGCGCCCGTTCCATTTCAGGTACGCATGCGATGAGCAGGGATGATATCCGCTATCCGGCTTTGGGCTTCGGGCTTGGCCTGCGCACCGATCACTACAGCGATATCTTCGCCCAACACGAAGCAGTGCAACGCGTCGACTGGTTCGAGGCCATCTCCGAAAATTTCATGGTCGATGGCGGACAACCGCTCCATTTCCTCGGCCAGATCCGCCGCGATTACCCGCTGGTTTTTCACGGCGTGTCCATGTCTATCGGCAGCGCCGATCCCCTGGACCAGAACTACCTCAAGCGGCTGTGCGCGCTTGCCGACCGGTTCGAGCCTGCCTGGATATCCGATCATCTCTGCTGGACCGGCGTTCATGGCGTGAACATGCATGATCTGCTGCCGCTGCCTTATACCGAGGAGGCCCTCGATCATGTGGCTCGGCGGATCGTTCAGGTGCAGGAGGCGCTCGGCCGGCGCCTCGTGATCGAGAACGTGTCCAGTTACGTCGAATACCGCCACTCGACCATGCCGGAATGGGAGTTCCTGGCGGCCGTGGCCGAGCGCGCCGATTGCCTGCTACTGTTCGACGTCAACAATGTGTTCGTCAGCGCCTTCAACCATGAATTCGATCCGCTGACCTATCTCGACGGGATTCCAGCGCGGCGCGTGCAGCAATTCCATCTCGCGGGCCACGAGAACAACCGCAGCTACATCATCGACACCCACGATCATCCGATTGTGGACGATGTCTGGGCGCTCTATCGGGAAGCGCTGCGCCGCTTCGGTCCGGTCTCCACCATGGTCGAACGCGACGCCAATATCCCGCCGCTGGCGGAGCTGGTCGCCGAGCTGGATCACGCCCGCGCGCTTGCGCGGACCGAGCTTGGCGCGGAAGCCGCAGCATGACCGCCCTTCCCAGCCTGCAGACCGAATTCCAGGACTTCCTGCTGGACCGGCCCAATCAATTTTCCGCGCGGGTCAAGCGCAGCTCGAAGGCGAGCGAAGCCGCATTGCTGAACATCTATCGCCATGCCTATGGCGCCCGGCTGGTTGAGGTTCTTGGCAACGACTATCCGGCACTAAAGGCGATGATGGGCGGCCAGCCATTTGCGGCGATGGGCAAGGCCTATGTCGCAGCCTATCCCTCGCAACACCCTTCCGCGCGCTGGGTGGGCGGCAAGCTCGCCCAATTCCTGCACGAAGATTCATCCTTTGCAAAACTGCCGGCATTGGCGGAGATGGCTGCCTTCGAATGGGCCCAGGCCGGCGCCTTCGATGCGGCCGATGCCGAACCTGCGAGCTTTGAGCAGCTTGCTGCCATTCCTGTCGAATCCTGGCCGGGGCTTCGCTTTCGCTTCACGCCGTCGCTGCGTCGGCTGACGCTTGGCTTCGATGTCCCTTCCCTCTGGCTGGCGATAAACGAAGGCAAAGCCGGCAATGCACCTCTGATGGCAGCGCCACGAGAAGGCGAATGGCTGATCTGGCGCGCTAGCTTGGAGGTCAGGTTCCGCCCGCTGGAGGCGGACGAAGCCTGGGCCATCGATGCGGCGGTCGGTGATGCGGATTTCGCGGCACTCTGCGAGGGCATCTGCCGCTGGGTCGATCCGGAACAAGCCGCATTCAAGGCGGCCGAATTGATCAAGGGCTGGCTCGATTCCGCGCTTATTGAAGACGCCTGGGTCGACAAGATGAGCCTCGCGTGATCCGGATTTTTCTTCTGGGCGGAGCTCTTCTGCTTTGCCCCTTCGCTGTCCACGCTGCCGCGGCCCCCGACTGCATTTATGACGTGACGATCGAAGGCGCCGATGCAACAGCGCTCGATGTCGGCGTCACCTGTCAGCCAGCCGCCGGCATCAAGGATTTCACCCTGCTCGACGATTCCGCCATGGCCTGGCTCAAGACCGAACACCGGCCCAATGGCATCTTCTATCGCCTCGATCTCGACGGATTTGCCAAGGCGGAAGCGAGCTACAACTCGGCGCTTCGCGTCGGCCGCTCGGTGATGCTGAGCCCCGAAAGCTGGATCCTGAAGCCCAACACGAGCGGGAATCCCAGTCTCGGCTTCCGCTTTCATCCTCGCGATGGCGCGGATATCGCCACCACGATGACGCAAGAGGACGGCTTCTATCGGTTGGCCAGCAACGAAATCGACGACGATGTACCCGTCGCGTTAGGCAAATTCTCCCGGCGCGATGTGACGGTGCCGCAAGGACATATCGACCTGGTGGTACTGGACCGGCCGATGGCGACCAACCTCGATGCGTTGGCGATCTGGGTCGGCGACACGGCGCAGGCCGTGGCCGATTATTGGGGCCGCTTCCCGGCACGCCAGGCAATGTTGATGGTGATCCCCATGGATGGCAGCAGCATTCGCTATGGCCGGGTGGAAAGCGATCATGCCATCAGCGTCATGGCCCAGATCGGCGCCGATGAGAAGCCGCGCGCCCTCTATGACGAATGGGTACTGGTTCATGAATTCACCCATATCGGCTCGCCCTTCATCCGCGACACCGGCGCCTGGCTGAATGAGGGGATCGCTACCTACGTCGAACCAATCGTCCGCTTCCGCGCGGGTTGGCGCAGCAAGGATTCCGTCTGGCAGGAATGGTTGAAGAACATGCCGCGCGGCCTGCGGGCCATGGGGCCGACCGGCTTGCGCGCTGCGGCGCGCAGCGGCGTCTATTGGGGCGGCGGGCTGTTCATGCTGATGAGCGATATCGCCATCCATCAGGCGACCGGCAACAAAAAGGGACTTCAGGATTGCCTGGTCGCGGTTCTCGATCGCGGCGCCGATATCCGCGCCATCTGGCATACCGATCCGATGCTCCAGGCCTGCGACGAGGCTGTGGGCGGCCATGTAACGCGCGATCTTGCCGCCCGGCACCTCGGTCCCGGCCCAAGCGTCGATCTCGACGCGCTGTGGAAACAGCTGGGTGTCAGCATGGATGGCGCCGGCAATATTCACTATGACGATTCCGCACCGCTGGCCGCGGTGCGCGAATCAATCCTGTCAGGCGAGCCCAGCCACCCTGCCCGGCCGGTTCCCGTCGGCTTGGCGGCAGGCGTGAATTGAGAGCGATAACGTTAATTGACAAGGCCGTGATCCCGGCTATGCCGGCATCAGCCGCCGATGCTAATGAATCGATGCGTTGCCAAGCCCTCTGGGCCTGAAATTTTCAAGGGAAGCCAATCATGAAGAACACTGCCCTGATCGCTTCGGCCATGGCCGCTGTTATCGGCCTTGGTGCGGCGGTATCCGCCAAGGCTGAAGATGCGAAGAACGAGAAATGCTACGGCGTCGCCAAGGCCGGCCAGAACGACTGCGCCACGGCCAGCAATTCCTGCGCCGGCACCACCACGAGCGATGCTGCCAGAAGGATGCCTTCCTCTATGTGCCGGTCGGTATCTGCGCCAAGATCGCCGGCGCCAGCCTCACCCCCAAGACCTGATCGTCGCCGGGGATGGGATCGAACGGGGCAAGAGGGCCGCTGCCGCCGGGCCCGATTGGCGCGCTGATCGGCTGGCTGGAGCGCCTGCCGCTCTGCATTCCGGAGGTATTCTTTCGCCTCGGCGTCGGTCTCGCCTTTTGGCGGTCGGGCCAAACCAAGATCCAGAGCTGGCCTACGACGATCGCCTTGTTCACTGACGAGTACAAGGTTCCGATCCTTCCCCCTGAAATTGCGGCTTATATGGCGACTACAGTGGAGCTAACGGCCCCAATACTGCTGTGGCTAGGCCTGGCGACAAGGCTGGGGGCTGCGGCCATGCTGGGCATGACCCTCGTCATCCAGATTTTCGTCTATCCCCAATCCTATCCGACTCACCTTCTGTGGGCCGGCCCCCTGCTCTATCTCATCCTGCGAGGGCCTGGGGTGCTCTCCATTGACCACCTGATCCGGAAAAGGTTTGCTCGGCCGTAGTTCCAACCACCTCGGCCAGCCCCATGAAACCGTTTGTCGCCTTCTCTCTGGGGCTTGCTGCCTGTTTCTTCACCCAGGCAGCATCGGCTCAAACTCAGACCTACGACGCGCCAAGATCATTCACCGTCTTTGAGAAGGCAGGCTCGGCGGTACAAACCCGCGCGGTCAACACGACCCTTCTGGTCGACAGCCGCCTGCATTGGGGCGCGGACGAACCGACGCGGACAGTTGTGCAACTCGTGACCGATACGACGCAACGCAGCGATGCCGAGGGATTTCTCAAGGACAGCGTCACCGCCACCGCCTGGCGCATCGACGGTGCGTTCAAGCGCACCCCTCTCTGGTCAATACGTGAGCCTGGCGATATGGGCGAGATCGAGCATGATCAACCGCTGTTCATCGTGCGCCAGCCTGGCTGCTGCGGGGCGCGCGACAGCTTCACCGCCTTCGCCCTCGATAACGGCCGGCGCCTGTTCACTGCGACAGGCGAACGTGCCTCGGAATGCTGGGCGACATTGGAAGTGCCCAACAGCCACGGCATCTATCGCTATATCGCATTGCATGCCGCTTATTCGGCAACCGACGATGCCTTTGGCACGCGCAAGGAGACGGTGGGGCTGCTCACCTATGCGGCACCCGACAAGCCGCTGGCCCGCTATCGCCTGGTCGCCAAAGATCAGGCCGGTGTCGATGTCTTTATGGGAGAAGCCACCGTCCGCCTCGTCGCCGATGGCAAACATGAGGAGACCGATTCACTGACCCTTTGGTCGGCGGACAAGCAAACCGATCCCGCCGCCATCGGCGGCTATTCGATCAAGATAATTCTCAGCCCCGGCAACACGGTGGTCATTCCGGTGAAGGCGGACAAGTTCGATCTGGCGCATACCAGCCTGCCCGCCGGGCTCGCGATCGAGCCAGCGCCGCTCCCCTGAGGGCCACGCTCAGGGATAGTTGATGACGCCCCGCGCCTTGAGTTCGGCCGTCTGCTCGGCGGTATAGCCGGCCTGTCGCAGAAGCTCGATCGTGTGTTCGCCGAGGCGCGGCGCAGGTTCATTCGCAGTCGCCCCCGGTTCGACCAGAGGGTGGCGTACAAAATTCAACGCGCCGCTCTTGGTCGGGATTTTCTCGAAAGCATCGATTTCGGCCGCGAAATCGCTTTGCGCGAATTCGGAAATCGTCGATTTCGGCCCGCAGGCGATGTTCGCCTGCAGCAGCCGGTCGAGCCAGTACTGCCTCGGTTTGGTCTTCAGAATACCGTTGATCGTTACCTCGAGTTCATCCCGGTTTTTGAGACGCAGCGGTGTCGTCTGGAAGCGAGGGTCGTCCGCGAGCCCGGGCGCCTCGATCGCCCCGCAGCATCGCGGCCACTCGGCATTCGTCCCCAGGGCGATGACAAGGTCCGAATCCGCGGCACGGTATGATTTAAACGGCGCAATCGAAGGATGGCGCGAGCCGAGTGGGACCGGCACCTCGGGGCTGTTCAGGAACCGCGCATAGGCGTTTTCGAGCAACGCGAGCTGGCAGGACAGCATCGAGATATCGAGGGGTTTTTGGCCCGCCTGGCCGCCGGCATCCCTTTCGTAAAGGCGTGCGAGGATGCCGACAGTGGCAAACAGGCTTGCCGCTATGTCGCCGATCGAAAACCCAACGCGCATCCCGGAGGAGCCCAGCGGACCGTTGATGCTCATCATCCCGCTCATCGCCTGGACGATGATGTCGTAGGAGGGATTGCGCGAATGCCGGCCCGATTGACCGAACCCTGTGATGGAGCAGACGATCAGCCGGGGATTGATCTTGCGCAGCGTTTCATCCGAGCAGCCCAGCCGGTCGAGTACACCCGGGCGAAAGTTCTCCACCAGGACATCGGCATCCCGAAGGAGACGATGCAGGATGTCGCGCCCGTCCGGGCTCTTGAGGTCGACGGCAAGACTTTTCTTGCCCCGGTTGAGGCTATCGAAATAAATGCTTCTATCCCCGGCGAAGGGCGGGGTTTCCCGTGAACCATCACCTGTCGCCGCCGCCTCGACCTTGATGACCTCAGCCCCCAGACAACGAAGAGTCCATGTGCAGAACGGGCCCGAGAGATGTTGGGTCAGATCGATAACACGCAAACCGCTTAAACTCGTCATCGCCTGGCTTTCGCACTTGTGCGCTGGACCTGATTATCAATACTCAAGGATCAAAGACAGGGGAACCAATGGTTAAGCCACTCTGTATCCTCGTTGGCTGTGGTCCCGGATTGGGGCTGAGCCTGGTGCGCCGTTTCCATGGTGGCGGCTTCAAGGTCGCCGCGCTGAGCCGGGATGAAGGGCGCTGCCAGTCGCTTCTCTCCCGGCTTGCTGGTTCGCCTGCCGATTTGAAAGCGCTGGAGGCGGATGCCAGCGATGCCGCGGCGCTTCGCAATGCCCTCGATCGAGCCGTCGCCTGGGGATCAGTGCAGCCTGACGTCGTCATCTATAGCGCCGCGGCGATGTCTGAGGGGCTGGCCTCCGGTCTCGGACCTTCGCTTTTCGACGATCTGAAAGTCACCGTTGGCGGCGGCGTCACTCTTGCCACTTTTGCCGCCAAAGCGATGAAGCAGGCCGGAAAGGGCACCATCCTCTTCACCGGCGGCGGTCTGTCGCTTGAGCCTCATCCGGCCTGGGCAGCGCTTGGAATGGGCAAGGCAGCGCTCCGGAATTATGCGTTTTCACTTCATCGGGAGCTGCGCGAAGCCGGCGTGAACGTCTGCATCGTGACCATTTGCGGCATTATCAAACCAGGATCGGACTTCGATCCCGACAAGATCGCCGAGGCTTACTGGGGGGCTCACGCCGCATCTCCGGAGTCGTGGCGTGAAGAGATCGTCTATATGCCAGGCGGCAATAAATTCTATAACCGCGCCGGATAGGAATTCGCGATGACCGAAAGCCCCACAGGCGCGAACCATTCCAACCCGATCGTCACGGAGACCATCGGCGCTGTTCTTGTCGTCACGCTCAACCGGCCGCCTGCCAATGCCATCGATGCCGCGACGAGTCGCGACCTGGGGCAGATCTTCTCACGTTTCCGCGACGATCCGGCCCTGCGGGTTGCGATCCTGACCGGGGGAACGTCGCGCTTCTTTTCGGCGGGTTGGGATTTGAAAGCAGCCGCCAAGGGCGAATCGCCTTCTGCCGATTTCGGGGTTGGCGGCTTCGGCGGGTTGGTCTCGCTACCCCATTTGAACAAGCCGGTCATTGCCGCCGTGAACGGCATCGCCGCCGGTGGGGGATTTGAAATGGCGCTGGCGGCGGACATGATCGTCTGTGCCGACACGGCGCGCCTGGCGCTGCCCGGCGCGACGGCGGGCGCACTTCCGGCGGCCGCTGCGGTAATCCTGCGACGGCGCATCCCTTATTTCATCGCCATGGAACTGCTTTTGACCGGCCGCTGGTTCACCCCGGCGGAGGCTTTTGGCTGGGGCCTTTGCAATGCCGTCGTTCCCGGCGCGGAACTCATGGCGAAGGCGATGGAGATTGCAGGCCAGCTCGTCAAAGGAGCCCCACTGGTGCAAGCGGCCGTAAAAGAAATTGCCCGGGAAACTGAAGCGATGAGCGAAGCAGAAGGCCTCGATCGGATACAGTCGCTTCAGCTCCCGACTGTCACGAAGCTGTACGGCAGCGCCGATTTCAAGGAAGGTGCACGCGCATTCAGCGAAAAGCGGGCGCCGCGCTGGACAGGCGAATGATTGTCACACGCGTCTAACACACTCGGCATTCAGGTGTCATAAGCGATCCCATGACTGTTTCCGGACCCCTCTCCGGCCTCATCATCCTGGACCTGACCCGGGTCCTGGCAGGCCCCTATTGCACCATGCTGCTGGCCGATCTGGGCGCACGCATCGTCAAGGTCGAGCCGCCCGAGGGCGACGATTCCCGCCGCTACGGTCCCTTCATCAACGGCATCTCCGGCTATTTCACCGCCTTCAACCGCGGCAAGGAATCCATCACCATCGATCTGAAGAAGGATGCCGACCGCGCCATCTTCGATCGGCTGCTGGCCAAGGCCGATGTGCTGGTAGAGAACTACCGTCCCGGCACCATGGAAAAACTGGGCTATGGCTGGGATGTGCTGCATGAACGCCATCCGCGCCTGATCTACGCCGCGGCCTCGGGCTTCGGCCATAGCGGCCCTTACGCTAATCGCCCGGCCTATGACATGGTCGTCCAGGCCATGGGCGGCATCATGAGCATCACCGGCCATCCGGGCGGTCCGCCCACCCGCGTCGGCTCTTCCGTCGGCGATATCACCGCCGGCCTCTTCACCACCATCGGCATCGTCTCCGCGCTCTACGAGCGCCAGCGCACGGATGCCGGCATGAAGGTCGATGTGGCGATGCTGGATTGCCAGGTGGCGATCCTGGAGAACGCCATCACCCGCTTCTTCGCAACGGGCCGGGCACCGGGTCCGCTGGGTGCGCGCCATGCATCCATTGCGCCCTTCGCGGCCTTCGCCGCAGCCGACGGGCACCTTGTTGTCGCCGCCGGCACCGATGCCTTGTTCGTGAAACTCTGCCAGGCCCTGGGCGAACCAGAGCTTGCCGCCGATCCGCGCTATGCGACCAATGCGCTAGCGCTCCGATCATGTCGAGGCGCTGACCGCCGATCTGGAAGCGCGGCTGACCAGACAACCCGTCGACCATTGGCTCGCTGTGTTCGGCAAGGCCGGCATTCCCTGCGGCCCGATCAACGATGTCGGCCAAGTGCTGTCCGATCCCCAGGTGCTGGCACGCAACATGGTTGTATCCATCGACGATCCGGCCATGGCGGGGCTGCGTCTCGCCGGCAATCCGATCAAGCTCTCCGGCCATGCCGATCCCGCGACCCGGGCAGCCGCCCCGGCGCTGGATGCCGATCGAGAGCGCCTGCTCGACGATTTCTGAGCGATGAAAGGTTTCTTCGGCAGGCTGCTGCTCTGGGTTTGCGCCCTGTTGCTGCTGTCTGTCGCCGGCGCCGGCAGCCTGCTGCTGGCGACACTGCCGGGTTTCGATGGCACGATCAGGCTCAGCGGCCCCACGGCACCGATCGAGATCGGCCGCGATGAGTCCGGCATCGTCACGATCCATGCCGGCAGCGAAACAGATGCTGCCT
The DNA here is from genome assembly GCA_963770335.1 of uncultured Alphaproteobacteria bacterium. GTDB lineage: Bacteria > Pseudomonadota > Alphaproteobacteria > Dongiales > Dongiaceae > DASXQK01. The sequence goes on along the minus strand of CAVYPG010000008.1, from coordinate 104,512 downwards.
TTGCGCTGGGCTATGTCCATGCCCAGGATCGCCTGTTCCAGATGGATCTGACCAGGCGGCTGGGGGCCGGCCGCCTGTCGGAGATCATCGGACCCGCAACCATCTCGACCGACCGCTTCATGCGGCGCCTGGGGCTCTATCGCATCGCCCAGGCCAATTACGAACATCTGCCCGCCGAGGCACAGCAGCTGTTCCAGGCCTATGCCGCCGGCGTGAACGCCTATATCGCGCGCGGCGACAATCTGCTGGCTCCGGAATTCCTGATGCTGGGCTATCGGCCGGAAGCATGGCAGCCGGCGGATTCGCTCGTCTGGGGCCGATTGATGGCCTGGCAGCTCTCCGGCAACTGGCGCGACGAGAAACTGCGCCAGGCATTTGCCGACCGGCTTAACGCCGCCGATCTGCAGCGCATCTGGCCCGCGAGCCAACGCCTTTCCTCACTGGAGGATCCGCAATGGATGCCGATGCCCGGCGCCTCCAACAACTGGGTATTGGCCGGCGCCCGCAGCACGACAGGCAAGCCCCTGCTGGCCAACGATCCGCATCTGGAACTGGGTCTGCCCTCGTCCTGGTACCTTGCGCGCATTGAACTGCCGGGACGTGTCCTGGTCGGCGTCACCGCGCCTGGCGTGCCGCTGGTGGTGATCGGCCATAACGGCCATGTCGCCTGGGGCTTCACCACCTCGCAGGCCGATACCCAGGATCTGTTCGTCGAGACGCTGACCGATGCGAATCATTACGAGACGCCGAAAGGCTCGCTGCCTCTTGTGACCCATGAGGAGACGATCCGGGTACGCGGCCAGTCGAGCATCGTCGAGATCATTGCCGCGACCAGCCACGGGCCGCTGATCGATATCGATGCCGGCGCCCATCGCGCCTACGCACTGGCCTGGACGGGGTTGCGCGCCGAGGACCGCACGGCGCTGGGGCTGCTGGAGATGAACCGCGCCACGGATGCGGCGAGCTTTCGCACCGCGCTACGCGACTTCGAATCGCCGGTCCAGAACATCGTCTATGCCGACGATGCGGGCACCATCGGCTTCGTGATGGCGGGCCTCATTCCGATTCGTCGCAACACCATCGATCAGAGCCAGATGCCGGTGCCCGGCGACACCGGCGCCTATGACTGGACCGGCACAATTCCCTTCGAGGGCCTGCCGCAATCGCTGAACCCGCCGAAGGACTATCTCGCCACCGCCAACAACAAGGTCATCGACGATAGCTATCCCTATTTCATCACCGCGCGATGGGAGAATGGTTATCGCATTGGACGCATCCGCCAGATGATCGAGGCAGAGCCGCGGCTCGACCTCAACGCCATGGGCGGCATGCAGATGGACGATCTCTCGCTGGCGGCTCAACGCCTGGCGCCACTGCTGCTGGCCAAGGCGCCGGAACCGGCACTGATGGGCTGGGACTATCATATGGATCGCGACCAGGCCGCCCCGCTGATCTTCACCGCCTGGCTGCGCCAATTCGCCCACTTGCTGCTCGATGGACGGCTTGGCAAGCAGTTTGCCGATTTCTGGTTCTGGGATGCGCCCTGCTGGACGAGGCGCTGAGCGGCGGCCCCGCCTCTGCGCTGTGCGACGATCCCGGCACGCCGGCCATCGAGGATTGCGTGCTACGGGCGAGGCAAGCCCATGATCTCGCCATCCGCGCCTTGACCCGCGCTTATGGCCCAGACAAATCCACCTGGCGCTGGGGCAACGCCCACCGTGCCCATTTCGACAATCCGCTGTTCAGCCGCCTGCCCGTCCTCGCCGGCCTGCTGGATCTCGATCTGCCCACCGATGGCGACAATTTCACGGTCAACCGGGCAAGCCCGCTGGTCGAGGATTTGTCGGGATACAAGTTCGACGATCTGCATGGCGCCAGCCTGCGCGCCTTGTTCGATCTGTCGGATCTCGCCCGCTCGCGCTTCGTCATCGCCGGCGGCCAATCGGGCAATCCGCTTTCTGCTCACTATGCCGATTTGACCCAGCCCTGGCGGGACGGGAAATACGTTACTATCGTCGGCCGGCAGGAAAGCCTGCTGCGCCTGATTCCGGAGTCAGCCCCGTGAACGCGAAGCCGCCGATACCGAGACCGCCCCCAGCTGTAACCATCGACGATATCCGCCGGGCCGCCTCGGTCATCGCGGGCCATGTCGTGCGCACGCCGGCGGTTCCGGCCGCCGCGCCTGGCGGAAGCGACGGGCGCCGAGCGAAGTCGTGCTGAAGCTGGAGAACCAGCAATATACCGGCTCGTTCAAGGATCGCGGCGCCTACAACAAACTGGCAAGCCTCGATGCCCAGGCCAAGACGGCCGGCGTCATCGCCATGTCGGCCGGCAACCACGCCCAGGGTGTCGCCTATCACGCCCAGCGGCTGGGCATTCCCGCCACCATCGTGATGCCGGAGGGAACGCCCTTCAACAAGGTCGAGCGCACGGCAAGCTTCGGCGCCCGTGTGCTGATCCATGGCGACAGCATCGACGCTGCCGCGGTCTTTGCCCGCGACATGGCGGGGCGCGAAGGGCTGACCTTCGTGCATCCCTATGACGATCCGCTGATCGTCGCCGGCCAGGGCACCATCGGGCTGGAGCTGCTGGCCGATTTTCCCGATCTCGATACCATCGTCGTGCCGATCGGCGGCGGCGGTGTGTTGTCGGGGGTCGCGACCGCCGCCAAATCCATCAATCCGAAAATCGAGATGATCGGCGTCGAGGCGGCTCTCTATCCCTCGATGCACAATGCGGTGCGCGGCCTGGCGCCCCATAACGGCGGCCAGACCATTGCCGAGGGCATCGCGGTCAAATCGCCCGGCAAGCTGACCCAGGCGATCATCAGCCGACTGGTGAGCGATCTGCTGCTGGTGAACGAAGATGCGCTGGAACGCGCCGTGCAGATGATGGCCGAGCGGCAGAAGATAATCGCCGAGGGTGCGGGTGCCGCGGGCCTCGCCGCCATGATCGCCCATCCGGCCCGCTTCAAGGGCCGCAAGGTCGGCCTCGTCGTCTGCGGCGGCAATATCGATTCCCGCATGCTGGCCCAGGTGCTGATGCGCGGCCTGGTGCGCGAGGGTCGCGTGGTCACGCTGCGCATCGGGATTTCCGACACGCCCGGCGTGCTGGGCAAGCTGGCCCAGCTTGTCGGCAACAGCGGCGGAAACATCATCGAAATCCACCACCAGCGCATGTTCCACGATCTGCCGGTCAAGCGCGCCGATGTGGATGCGGTGATCGAAACCCGCAATCCCGAACACTACCGCGAGATCATTGCAGCACTGGAGAGCGACGGCTTTCCGACCCGGCTGCTGAGCAACCTTTCCGTCGGCGACAGCATCTGACGAGGTCGCGATGAAGCCCTATCGCAACATCCTGGAGACGATCGGCAAGACACCGCTGGTGCAGATCACGCGCCTGGATACCGGCCCCTGCCAGCTGTTCCTGAAGCTCGAGAACCAGAATCCCGGCGGCTCGATCAAGGATCGCATCGCCCTTTCCATGATCGAGGCTGCCGAGCGCGACGGAAGTCTGAAGCCAGGCGGCACGCTGATCGAGGCGACCGCCGGCAATACCGGGCTTGGTCTGGCGCTGGTCGCCTCGCAGAAGGGCTATCGCCTCACCCTCATCATCCCCGACAAGATGGCGCAGGAGAAAATCTTTCATCTGCGCGCGCTTGGCGCCGATATCCGCATGACCCGCTCCGATGTCGGCAAGGGTCACCCGGAATATTACCAGGACATGGCCGAGCGCCTGACGGCCGAGACGCCCGGCGCCATATACGTCAATCAGTTCTCCAATCCCGCCAACCCGCTGGCCCACGAGACGGGCACGGGGCCGGAGATCTGGGAGCAGATGGAGCACAAGGTCGATGCCGTGGTCGTCGGCGTCGGCTCCGGCGGCACGCTTTCGGGCATCGGCCGCTATATGCGCCGCATATCGCCCACGACGAAAATGATCCTCGCCGATCCCAAGGGCTCCGTCCTCGCCCCATTGGTGCAGACCGGCAAGATGACCGAAGCGGGCTCCTGGCTGGTCGAAGGCATCGGCGAGGATTTCGTGCCGCCCAACTGCGATCTGTCGCTGGTGTCGGAGGCCTTCATCGTCAGCGATGCCGAGAGTTTCGCCACGGCCCGCGACTTGCTGCGCAAGGAAGCGATCCTGGCCGGCTCCTCCACCGGCACCCTGCTGACGGCCGCACTGCGCTATTGCCGCGCGCAAAAGACACCGCAGCGCGTCGTCACCTTCGTCTGCGACAGCGGCAACAAATATCTCTCCAAGATGTTCAACGACTACTGGATGCTGGATCAGGGCCTGCTGGCACGCGAGCAAAAGGGCGACCTGCGCGATTTGATCGCGCGGCGCCATGCCGACCGGGCGACCGTGACCGTGACGCCGCAGGACAGCCTGCTGATCGCCTATCAGCGCATGAAGCTGTACGAGATTTCCCAGCTGCCGGTCCTCGATCAGGGCAAGGTCGTCGGCATCATCGACGAGTCGGACCTGCTGCTGGCGGTGTACGGCCATGCCGGCCGCTACCGCGATCCAGTCTCTGCCGCCATGACCGGTAAAGTCGAAACCGTGCAGGCGGGCGATCCGCTCTCCCGCCTCGTCGAAATTTTCCGGCGTGATCACGCCGCCCTGGTCATAGATGGCGGCGAGTTCCTGGGCCTGGTCACCCGCATCGATCTTTTGAACCATCTGCGACGCAGTATCGCCTGAGGAGTTTCATGAAAAAGCAGAACCGCCGCGGCTTTGCCACGCGCAGCATCCATGCCGGGCAATCGCCGGACCCGACCACCGGGGCGGTGATGGTGCCGATCTATGCGACCTCGACTTATGTGCAGACCAGTCCCGGCGTGCATAAGGGCTATGACTACGCGCGCAGCCAGAACCCCACCCGCAACGCCTATGAGGCCTGTGTCGCCGATCTGGAGAGCGGCTCGGCCGGCTTTGCCTTTGCTTCCGGCATGGCCGCGAGCTCCACGGCGCTGGAGCTGCTGGATGCGGGTTCGCATATCGTCGCGATGGACGATCTCTACGGCGGCACCCGGCGCCTGTTCAGCCGGGTGCGCCAGCGATCCGCCGGGCACAAATTCACCTTCGTCGATCTGACCGACCTTGCCGCGCTTGATGCCGCGTTGACGCCGGAAACGAAACTGATCTGGGTCGAGACACCGACCAATCCGCTGCTGAAGCTGGTCGACCTTGCCGCCGTGGCCACGATCGCGCGCAAGCGCGGGATCATGACCGTCTGCGACAACACCTTTGCCAGCCCCTGGGTGCAGCGGCCGCTGGAACATGGTTTCGACATCGTCATGCATTCGGCGACCAAATACCTGAACGGTCATTCCGACATCATCGGCGGCATGCTGGTGGTGGGCGAGAATGCCGATATCCGCGAGCGCCTCGCCTTCCTGCAGAATGCCATCGGCTCGATCGCCAGTCCCTTCGACAGTTTTCTTGCCATGCGCGGAGTGAAGACGCTGGCGCTACGCATGGAGCGCCATTGCCAGAACGCCATGGCGATCGCGCGATATCTGTCGACCCATCCGAAGGTGGCCAAGGTCATCTATCCCGGCCTGCCCAGCCATCCCCAGCATGAGCTCGCCAAGCGCCAGATGGACGCTTTCGGCGGCATGGTCACCATGGTGCTGAAGGGGACGCTGGACGACGCCACGCGATTCCTCGAGCGCTGCGAAATCTTTTCGCTGGCCGAAAGCCTGGGCGGGGTCGAAAGCCTGATCGAGCATCCCGGCATCATGACCCATGCCTCGCTGCCCGCCGAGGTCCGCAGCCAGCTGGGCATCGGCGACGGGCTGATTCGCATGTCGGTGGGGGTGGAGGACGAGGCCGATCTGATTGCCGAACTGGATTCGGCCCTCCGCTAGGGGCTCTTGCAATACCCCCTTGCACCGGGGGCCCGGCGGGGCCAATTCTTACGGTTTCGGGAGTAGCCGAGGATCGTAAGCCTATGCCGCAGCTTCCCGTTCCCTATCGCTGGAAGGGTTCACCGCCCGATCCGCTGGCGCATCCCGCACTTTATGACGGGCTGATCTGGCGCCGGCTGTTCGCCTATCTGTTCGATTGCACCGTCATCGGCCTGCTGCTGTTCGCGGCCTGGATCAGCCTGACCATCCTGGGCGTTCTCTCTTTCGGCCTGTTGCTGCCGCTGGTTCCCGTTCTCATCGCCCTGATTCCGGTCGTCTACCACGCCGTTCAGGTCGGCGGGCGACCCCACGCCACGCTGGGCATGCGGCTGTTCGATCTCGAGGTCCGCACCTGGACTGGCGGCGTGCCCGATGTCTGGCAGGGCTTCCTGATGGCGGCGCTGTTCTACACCACGCTCGCCCTCACCTGTTCGCTGATCCTGCTCGTGGTTCTGTTCAACGATCGCCGGCGCACGATTCACGACTACCTCTCGGGCGTTGTGGTCGTGCGGCGTACCATGAGCGCCCGGTTGATCGCGCCCGCCATGCCGGCCGTCTGAGGGCAGGCGTGACCGTCCAAAGCCGTACCCGGCCGCTGACCTTCCTGCTGACGCGCGAGGCCGCCTGTCCCTATCTGCCCGGCCGGCGCGAACGGAAACTGGTGACAGAGCTGGCCGGACCCGATGCGGCGGAGAGCTATGACCTGCTTTCTCGAGCGGGGTTTCGCCGCAGCCATGCGGTCGCCTATCGCCCCGCCTGCCATGGCTGCCAGGCCTGCGTGCCTGTGCGTGTGCCGGTCGCCGGTTTCGCCGCCGGAAAATCGCTGCGCCGGGTCGCGCGGCGCAATGCCGATCTGGCGGTGTCGCTGCGCCCGGCTCGCGCTACGACTGAGCAGTTCGCCTTGTTCGTGCGCTACCTCGCCCGCCGGCACGGCGATGGCGAGATGGCCGGCATGGGTTTTGCCGATTACCGCTCCATGGTCGAAGACACGCCCATCGACAGCGGCGTGGTGGAACTGCGCAATCCCGCGGGCAATCTTGTCGGCTGCTGCCTGGTGGATCGCTCCGCCGACGGGCTTTCCGCCGTCTACAGCTTCTTCGATCCCGATCTCGCGGCGAACAGCCTGGGCAGTTTCATCGTGCTGCGGCTGATCGAAGAAGCCCGCCGGCGCGGCCTGCCCCATGTCTATCTGGGCTACTGGATCGCGGCCAGCCGCAAGATGGCCTACAAGATCCGCTTCCGCCCGCTGGAAGCCTTCGGCGCCGAGGGCTGGTCGCGGATGGCGCTGGCCCTCGAGGACGAAGCTGAGGGCTAGGCCGATCCGCCCCACGCTCGCCGCACTGGCCCGCGGACTTGCGCTGCCAATCCCCCTTCCCCTAACCTGATTCCGACGAAGCCGTATCGATTGGGGCTTCAGCGTTTGTCATCACGCTAATGCACGGGGGATATCAATTTATGGAACGACGGAAGTTTATCGCGGGCGCGGCGACCGGAGCCGCTGCCATGGCGGCGCTGGCCTCAAGCTTTCCCAAGCCGGCCATCGCCGACAGCCAGCCGGAGATCAAATGGCGCATGGCCTCGAGCTTTCCCAAGAGCCTCGATACGATCTTCGGCGGTGCTGAGACCATTTCCAAGCGCGTCTCCGCCGCCACCGACGGCAAGTTCGAGATTCGCACCTTCGCCGCGGGCGAACTCGTGCCGGGCCTGCAGGTGCTGGATGCGGTACAGAACGGCACCGTCGAATGCGGTCATTCCGCCAGCTACTACTATGTCGGCAAGGACCCGACGTTTGCCTTCGATACCGCCATCCCCTTCGGCCTGAACGCCCGCCAGCAGAATGCCTGGATGTATTACGGCGGCGGGCTGGCCCTGATGCGCGAGTTCTTCGCCGGTTACAACATCTATCAAATGCCGGCCGGCAATACCGGCGCCCAGATGGGCGGCTGGTTCCGCAAGGAGATCAACACCGTCGACGATCTGAAGGGCCTGAAGTTCCGGATCGGCGGCTTCGCCGGCAAGGTGTTGTCGAAGCTCGGCGTCGTCACCCAGCAGATCGCCGGTGGCGACATCTATCCGGCGCTGGAAAAGGGCACCATCGACGCCGCCGAATGGGTCGGCCCCTACGACGACGAGAAGCTCGGCTTCAACAAGGTCGCCAAATACTACTACTACCCCGGCTGGTGGGAGGGCGGCCCGCAGCTTTCGATGTATGTAAACATCGCCAAATGGCAAACGCTGCCGCCGAGCTATCAGGCGATCCTGGAAGCAGCCGCGGCCGAAGCCAATGTGACGATGGTGGCGAAATACGACGCCCAGAACATGCCCGCACTGCGCCGCCTGGTCGAAGGCGGCACGATCCTTCGCCCCTTCACCAAGGAGGTGATGGAGGCGAGCTATACGGCGGCGTTCCAACTCTACGATGAGACGTCCGCTGCCAACGCGAAGTTCAAGAAAGTCTATGACGCCTGGAAGCCTTTCCGCGACGAGCAGTATCTCTGGTTCCGCGTCGCCGAGAACAGCTTCGATAATTTCGTCTATGCGAAATCGGCAAAGAAGGGCTGATCCCTGCAGCCACTGCTGTTGGGGGCACATGCGTTTGGCTGGACGGCAGCCGCGCCTCTGAGGCGGTTGCAAGTTCAGCTGGAGAGAAATCATGACACAGGGCGAATGGTTCTATCTTGCAGGTCCGGAAACCCGCGGGCCGGTATCCGCCGAGGCATTGCAGGCGCTTTTTTCAGCGGGTCAGATATCGGATGAGACGCTGATCCTGAAGAAGGGCGCCGAAATCTGGAAGCTCTTTGGCGATGTCTTTCTCCAATCCCCGTCCGGCTCGCCGCCACCCACTGCCGCGACTTAGATTGCCCCTCGCCACAGCCCGTCATCCCTGAAGCGATAATTCCGCTTTAAGGGATCGTGATCTGCGCCGGGCGCGCCCTCGTCGGGCTCCGGCGCCGGCATCTGCATATCGATGCTGGAGGGGCTCGCCAGATGCGTGCCGGGCACGAAGCTGGTCACCACGCCGGGGAAGAAGATGATGATCGCGCAGAGGATCAGCTGCAGCCCGACCCAGGGGATGGCGCCCCAATAGATCTGCGAGCTCTTCACTTCCGGTGGCGCAATGCCGCGCAGATAGAACAGCGCGAAGCCGAAGGGCGGATGCATGAACGACGTCTGCATATTGGCGCCCAGCAGCACGCCGAACCAGATCAGGTCGATGCCGAGTTTGGAGGCCACCGGCGCCAGCAGCGGAATGATGATGAAGGCGATCTCGAAAAAATCGAGAAAGAAGGCCAGGAAGAATACGAAGATATTGACCACGATCAGGAAGCCGGCGGCACCACCCGGCAGCGAGGTCAGCATGTTCTCCAGCCACAGATCGCCATCGACGCCGCGGAAGACGAGGCTGAACACGCTGGAGCCGATCAGGATATAGACCACCATGGCGGTGATCCGCATCGTTGTCGCCATGCCCTCATAGGTCAGCTTCCAGGTCAGGCGCCGATGGAGGGCCGCCAGCACCAGCGCACCCACGGCGCCCATGGCGCCGCCCTCGGTCGGCGTTGCCAGGCCCAGCAGGATCGTGCCCAGCACCAGGAAGATCAGCACCAGCGAAGGCACCATGCCCCACAGACAGGTGCGCAGCAGGGCCCAGCCGTGCAAGGTGCGCGCTTCGGGCGGCAATGCTGGCACCTGCTTTGGCCAGAAAATACTGACCACGAAGATGAAGAGGCAGAACAGCGCCACCTGGATGATGCTGGGCCCGATGGCGCCGGCATACATGTCGCCCACCGAGCGGCCGAGCTGATCGGCCAGCACCACGAGAACGAGAGATGGCGGGATCAGCTGGGTGATGGTTCCCGACGCCGCGATCACGCCGGTCGCGATTTTCATGTCATAGCCGTAGCGCATCATGACCGGCAGGCAGATCAGGCCCATGGCGATGACCGAGGCCGCCACCGTGCCGGTGATCGCGCCCAGGATGGCGCCGACGATGATCACCGCATAGGCAAGCCCGCCGCGCACGGGACCGAAGAGCTGCCCCGCCCCTTCCAGCAGATCCTCCGCCAGGCCGCAGCGCTCGAGGATGCAGCCCATGAAGGTGAAGAACGGAATTGCCAGCAACAGATCGTTCGACATGATGCCGAAGACGCGCTCGGGCAGCGCCTGCAGCAGGGCAAACTGGAAGAAGCCTTCATGGATGGCGATCGCGCCGAAGAACAGGCCGACGGCCGCCAGCGAGAAGGCGACCGGATAGCCGATCAGCATGAAGACGATCAGGCCTGCGAACATCACCGGCGCCATAAGGTGGAAGGCGATCACTGCAGCGGCTTTTCGTATTTGGCGATCAAGGCGCGATGGCCGGTCAGCGCCGCAATGCGTTTGATGATTTCCGAGATGCCCTGGAGAGTCAGCAGACCGAAGCCCAGCGGCATCAGCAGCTTGACCGGCCAGCGGATCAGCCCGCCGGCATTGTTGGAGACCTCACCGCTGACAAAGGAATCGACGAAGATCGGCCAGGACATCCAGCCGATGATGATCGTCGCCGGCAGCAGGAACAGGATACCGCCCAGCAGGTCGATCCAGAGCTGCACCCTGGGCGAAACGCTGCCATAGAGGATATCCACCCGGACATGCTCGTTCATCCGCAGCGTATAGGGCGCGCCGAGCATGAACATCGCAGCGAACAGGTACCACTGGATTTCGAGCCAAGCGTTCGAGCTGTCGCTGAACCCATAGCGCACCAGCGCATTGCCGGCGCTGATCAGGCAGGCCAGCAACACACACCAATTTGCGATGCGGCCAAACCGCTCATTGACGGCGTCGATGACGCCGCTGATGGCAAGAAGCGTTTTCACCGCCCCTGCTCCCCGCCTCGGGCCCGGTCCCGTGTCATGCCTCTGCTTTACGTTCCCCGTTGGAATTTATGGCCCGATTGTTGTCTAGTCTCGCCGGTCCCCCGGGCCGCGCCGAGTTTTACGCGTTCCGCCAGCCGGGGCAACGAGTTCGATGGAGACTCCGATGCGCAAGGTGACGCTCGCGGCCACCCAGTTCGCCAGTGGGCCCGACAGCAAGGCCAATGTCGACAAAGCCGAAGCGCTCGTGCGCCAGGCGGCCGCCAAGGGCGCTGAGATCGTTCTGCTGCAGGAGCTGTTCGAGACGCCCTATTTCTGCAAGGACCAGCTTCAGGCGCATTTCGCGCTGGCGAAACCCGCCAAGGCTCATCCCACCCTGGCGCGCATGGCGGCTCTGGCCCGCGAACTCGGCGTTGTTCTGCCGGTCAGCTTTTTCGAGCGCGCCAACAACGCCTATTACAATAGCGTCGCCGTCATCGATGCCGATGGCAAGGAATTGGGTGTCTATCGCAAGTCCCACATCCCTGACGGCGTCGGCTATCAGGAGAAGTTCTATTTCAATCCTGGTGACACTGGCTTCAAGGCCTGGTCCACCGCCCATGGCCGGATCGGGGTCGGTATCTGCTGGGATCAGTGGTTTCCCGAATGCGCGCGCAGCATGGCGCTGCAGGGCGCGGAGGTGCTGCTCTATCCGACCGCCATTGGTTCGGAACCGCATGATCCTGGCCTCGATAGCCGCGACCATTGGCGGCGCGTGATGCAGGGCCATGCCGGCGCCAATCTGATGCCGCTGCTCGCCTCCAACCGCATCGGCAAGGAGCAGGGCGAAGCTTTCGCCATGACGTTCTATGGCTATTCGTTCATCGCCGGCGCCATGGGCGAGCTGGTCGAGGCAGCCGACGATCGCAGTGATGCAGTGCTGGTGGCGAGTTTCGATCTCGATGAGTTGCAGGCGCGCCGCGCCGCCTGGGGTCTGTTTCGCGACCGCCGGCCGGAGCTCTATGGAAACCTGCTGACGGCGGATGGGGTAACGAGAGGCTGAGGCAATGCGCCCAACACCGATAATCCGTATCGTCATACCCGGATCGGCCGAAAGCCAAGGCTCGGGTATCCAGTGTAACCGATAGAAACTGGATGCCCGGGCTCGGCTTCGCCGCCCCGGGCATGACGAATTGAATTATGACCGCACCGGCGAAACCACTCAGGCCGTCATGGTCGGGCTTGACCCGACCATCCATCCTTCAGACAGCCTGATCTAGTACGTGACCGGCTTGAACTGGCGGCCGAGCTGCAGGCCTTGGCCCTGGTAGTTCGACCCCAGGGTGCCGCCATAGAGCCGGTCCGGGGCGGCGGCGAGCTTTTCATAGCGCAGCCAGCCCACGGTCTGGCCATGCTCCAGCACGAAGGGCACGTCGCGGGAACGCACTTCCAGCACGGCGCGGCTGCCCTGCCCGCCCGCCGGGTCATAGCCGAAGCCGGGGTCGAAAAATCCTGCATAATGAACGCGGAACTCGCCGACCTGCGTGTCGTTTGGCAGCATTTCGGCGGCATGATCCGGGGGTACGACGACTGCCTCGCGGGTCGCCAGGATGTAGAAATCGGCGGGATCGAGCACCATGCCCCGGCCGGGCCGAAGCGAAATCGGCTCCCAGAAATCGAGCGGCTCGTAAGCGCCCTTGGCGTCCACATCGACCAGTTCGGCATGCCGCTTGGCTTTCCAGCCTACGAGACCGCCGCGATCCTCGCCCAACAGGTCGAGGGTAACCGCGATGCTGTCGCCGCGCAGATTGGCCTTGTCGTCATCGACCAGCCTGAATTGCTCGTGCAGGCGGCGCAGCGCGGAAGCGCTGGTATTCGGCGTGCCGCGGCGGAAGCGGATCTGGGAGAGCCGCGTGCCCTGACGCACGATGACGCTGAAGGTGCGTGGCACGATCTCGGCATAGATCATGCCCTGGTATCCGGCCTCCACCTCGTCGAAGGCGCGGCTGCGATCCACGATCAACCGGGTAAAGATGTCGAGGCGCCCGGTCGAGCTCTTGGGATTCACTGCCGCGGAAATCCGCGTGCTCAGCTGCAGGCGCTCCAGCAGCGGCACGACATAGACACAGTCTTTTTCCAGCACCGCGCCGTTGCGCAGATCGATTTCATGCAAGGCGAACTGATTGATCTTCTCGGCGACGGTCGAGTTCTCGCCGGGCAGGAAGCTGGCGCGCACGCGATAGGCCACCGGCCCCAGGCGAAGGTCGAGGCTCGCGGGCTGCACCTGCTCAGGCCGGATATCATCCTCGGCCCAGATCTCGTGATCGCGGATCAGCGCCTTGATCTGCTGGTACGGCAGGATGCCCGTGCCCTGCAAAGGCGATGCCGGGTTTGCCGGGGCGGGCTGGAACAATTCACTGGGGTCAGCCATGAGGGACCTTCATGGGGCGACACTAAAGGAAAGCCTGTTTGATATTCAAACAGATACCACCCCATCTTATGCACAGGCCGGTGAATGAGTTATCCCCAAACAAAGGAGATAATTCGTTCGCCCGGCCGAGGGGTTAGCGCGTTATCCCCTGAATCCCCAGCTCGCCGCTAGAACAGGCAGCGGCCAAGGTCCTGCCGCCTAGAACAACCCCTGCACCTCGCCACTGTCGTTCAGGAAGATGCTGTTGGCGGCTGGAACCTTCGGCAGGCCCGGCATCGTCATGACCTCGCCGCAGATGACCACCAGGAACTCTGCGCCGGCGGAGAGCTTGAGTTCGCGGATCGGCACCACATGGTTGCTGGGCGCACCCTTCAGGTTGGCATCGGTCGAGAAGCTGTATTGGGTCTTGGCGATGCAAACCGGGTAATGGCCGTAGCCCGCCTTCTGGAATTCGGCGAACTGATCGCGGATCTTCTTGTCGGCGATGATGCCCTGGGCACCGTAAAGGCTCTGGGCGATGGTGCGCACCTTGTCCCAGAGCGGCATGTCGTCGGGATAGAGCGGGTGGAAATCGGCCTTGCCGCTCTCCGCCAGCTTGACCACCGCCTTGGCCAGCTCTTCGGTCCCCTTGCTGCCATTGGCCCAATGGGTGCATTCAATGGCTTCCACGCCCAGCTCGGCGCAGGCCTGTTTCACCGCCGCCAGTTCGTTGTCGGTATCGGCGCTGAAGCGGTTGACCGCCACGACCGCCGGCACGCCGAAGCTCTTCACGTTCTCGACATGGCGGGCCAGGTTGGCGATGCCCTTCTTCAATGCCTCGACATTCTCCTTGCTGAGATCTTCCTTCGCGACGCCGCCATGCATCTTGAGGGCACGGATAGTGGCGACGATGACCGCGGCGCTCGGCTTCAGCCCGGTCTTGCGGCATTTGATGTCGAAGAACTTCTCGGCACCCAGATCGGCGCCGAACCCGGCCTCCGTCACCACATAGTCGGCGAGCTTGAGTGCCGTCTGGGTGGCGGTCGCGGAATTGCAGCCATGGGCAATGTTGGCGAAGGGGCCGCCATGGATGAAGGCCGGATTGTTCTCCAGCGTCTGCACCAGATTCGGCTGGAGAGCATCCTTCAGCAGCACGGTCATCGGGCCATCGGCCTTCAGGTCGCGGGCCAGGATCGGCTTCCGGTCGCGGCTGTAGCCGACGATGATATTGCCCAGGCGCTTGGTCAGGTCCTTGAGGTCGGTTGCCAGGCAGAAGATCGCCATCACTTCCGAGGCCACGGTGATGTCGAAGCCGTCTTCGCGCGGGAAGCCGTTGGCGATACCGCCGAGAGAGGAGACGATGCTGCGCAGCGACCGGTCGTTCATGTCCAGGACGCGCCGCCAGGTGACGCGGCGGGTATCGAAGCCCAGCTCGTTGCCCCAGTAGATGTGATTGTCGACGAGGGCCGACAGAAGGTTATGGGCTGAGGTGATGGCGTGGAAATCGCCGGTGAAATGCAGGTTGATGTCTTCCATCGGCACCACCTGGGCATAGCCGCCGCCGGCAGCACCGCCCTTGACGCCGAAGCAGGGGCCGAGGCTGGGCTCGCGCAGGCAGATGATCGCCTTTTTTCCGATATGGTTGAGGCCATCGCCGAGGCCGACCGTCGTGGTGGTCTTGCCCTCGCCCGCCGGCGTCGGGGTAATTGCCGTCACCAGGATCAGCTTGCCGTTCGGCTTGCCCTTCAGGCTCTCGATGAAATTGAAGGAGACCTTCGCCTTGGTCGGACCGTAGCGGTAGAGATGCTCGTCGGGGATGCCGATGCGCTTGGCAATATCGCCGATCGGCAGCATTTTTGCTTCGCGGGCGATTTCGATATCGCTGCCCACCTTCTTGGCCATCTCGGAGGCTCCCCTTCAAATATCCTGATTGTGAGGCCCTGACGGGCCGTTCTGTCTTGTAACCGGCCGCCCTCGCAAAGGCGCCGGCAACCGTAGGCCACGGTCGCCGGCGCAAATCGCCTGGGCGCGACGAAAACTAGCGCCCCGAAGCCTAGCAATCCAGCGAGTTATTGCTCTCCCAGGCCGTGAGATGACGGCAATAGCTCTGCCATTCGTCGTTCTTCAGCTTGAGGTAGCTGTCGATCACGCCATCGCCCAGCCGCTCGCGCAACACCTTGCTCTTGTCCGTCAGGCGCAGCGCATCCAGCAGGTTCAGCGGCAGCTTCTTGACGCCCTTAACCGTATGGCCCTCGGTGTACATGTTGATATCGAGGCGCTTGCCCGGATCGCGTTGATTGTCGACGCCGTCCAGACCCGCCGCCAGCACGCCGGCCTGCAGCAGATAGGGGTTGGCCGCACCATCCATCAGCCGCAGTTCGAAGCGTCCGGCATCGGGGATGCGCACCATATGGGTGCGGTTGTTGCCGCCATAGGTGATGGAGCTGGGCGACCATGTCGCGCCCGAGATCGTCCGCGGCGCGTTGATGCGCTTGTAGCTGTTCACCGTCGGATTCCAGAACGAGCACAGCGCATCGGCGTTGTGAATCACGCCGCCGAGGAAGCTGTAGGCCATCTTGGAGAGGCCGAGCTCGCCCTTGGGATCGTGGAACAGGTTGTTCTTGCCCGACTTGTCCCAGACCGAGACATGGGCGTGACAGCCATTGCCGGTGAGGTTCACGAAGGGCTTGGGCATGAATGTCGCGCGGTAGCCGTGCTTCTCGGCGATCGCCTTGGCCATGTATTTGAAGAAGACGTGACGGTCTGCGGTGAGCATGCAGTCGTCATATTCCCAGTTCATCTCGAACTGGCCGTTCGCATCCTCATGGTCGTTTTGATAGGGCTTCCAGCCGAGCGTCAGCATGCTGTCGCAGATTTCGGTGATGACCTCGTAGCGGCGCATCAGGGCCTGCTGGTCGTAGCAGGGCTTATCCTGGTTATCGGCCGGGTCTGAAATCGCCTTGCCGTCCGGCGTGATCAGGAAATATTCGCATTCCACGCCCGACTTCATCCGAAGGCCCTTGGCTGCGGCCGCGGCGATCTGATCCTTCAGGATCTTGCGTGGCGAGGCGGCCACTTCCTTGCCGTCCATCCACAGATCGGCGGCAAGCCAGCCCACTTCAGGCTTCCAGGGAAGCTGGATCAGGCTGGCGGGATCGGGCTTGGCGAACAGGTCGGAATCGGCCGGCGACATGTCGAGCCATGTGGCAAAACCGGCGAAGCCGGCCCCGTCCCTCTGCATGCCCTCAATGGCCGCGGCCGGCGCCAGCTTGGCGCGCAATGCCCCGAACAGATCGACATAGCTGATGAGGAAATATTTGATCTTCTTGTCTTTGGCGGCTTTGGCGAGATCGATTGTCATTGGGAAGTCCCCCTTGATGCGTTTCTTGTTCTGCCTCGTTGAAGTTAGAACCGGCTGTTGCCGGGAATCCAGTCCGTTCCGGCCAGCGGCACTTTGGCCATCGCCGCGGCTTCGACGGTGAGCGCCACGAGATCGTCGGGCTCGAGATTATGGACATGGCTCTTGCCGCAGGCCCGCGCCACGGTCTGCAACTCCAATACCATCACCGAGAGATAGTTGCGCAGCCAGCGCGCGCCCTGTTCGGGGCTGAGCCGCTTCTGCAATTCCGGATCCTGGGTGGTGACACCCACCGGGCAGCGGCCGGTATGGCAGTGATGGCACATGCCGGGTTCGGTATCGAGCTTGTGGTAGTCCTCGATATAGACCGGCTTGTTGCAGCCCAGCGCCACCATGGTGGCGGAGCCGATGGCAACCGCGTCAGCGCCCATGGCAATCGCCTTGCCGGCATCGGCGCCGCTGCGGATGCCGCCGGAGACGATCAGCTGCACCTTGCGATGCATGTCGAGTTCCTGGAGGGCTTCCACCGCCAGGCGCACCGCCGGCAATGTCGGAATGCCGACATGCTCGATGAAGACGTCCTGGGTCGCAGCCGTGCCGCCCTGCATGCCGTCAACCACCACCACATCGGCGCCGGCCTTCACGGCCAGCGCCACGTCATAGCGCGTGCGGGTGGCGCCGACCTTCACATAGATCGGCTTTTCCCAATTGGTGATCTCGCGCAGTTCCTGGATCTTGATGGTCAGATCGTCCGGCCCGGTCCAGTCGGGATGCCGGCAGGCGCTGCGCTGATCGATGCCCACGGGAAGCCGGCGCATGGCCGCCACCCGCTCGGTGATCTTCATGCCCAGCAGCATGCCGCCGCCGCCCGGTTTGGCACCCTGCCCCACCACCACTTCGATGGCATCGCACCGGCGCAGATCGTCCGGGTTCAGGCCATAGCGCGAGGGCAGGACCTGATAGACGAGGGTCTTCGACGAGCGCCGCTCCTCCTCCGTCATGCCGCCATCGCCGGTGGTGCTGGATGTGCCCATCTCCGTGCACGCCCGGCCGATGGCTTCCTTGGCATTGGCGCCGAGCGCGCCGAAGCTCATGCCCGCGATGGTGATGGGAATCTTCAGATGGATCGGCTTCTTGGCGAAGCGGGTGCCGAGCCAGACATCCGTGGCACATTTCTCGCGATAGCCTTCCAGCGGATATCGGGACACCGAAGCGCCCAGGAAGACCAGATCGTCGAAGGTCGGCAGCTTGCGCTTGGCGCCGAAGCCGCGAATTTCATAGAGACCCTGATCGGCGGCGCGCTGGATCTCGGCGATTACATTCGGCGGGAAGGTGGCAGAGGGGCGCAGGCCCCGTGGATCGACGCTCATAACTAGTGGGCTCCCAATGGGCTCAACAAGTAGCGCTCAATAAGCGTCGGCGTGGTCGACGTGGAAATTGTATAGCTTGCGGGCCGAGCCGAAGCGCCGGAACTTGCGCGCATCGGCTTTGATCCCGGCCTCAGCCAGCAACCGCTCGAGCTTGGCGATGTGGTGCGGCGTCATCTTCTTCTCGATGCAATCGGCGCCCAGGCTTTCGACCTTGCCCTGGACGTAGAGCTTCGCCTCGTAAATCGAATCACCCAGGCTTTGCCCGGCATCGCCGCAGATCACCAGATTACCGGTCTGCGCCATGAAGGCGCTCATATGGCCGACCGAGCCGCCGACCACGATCGAAACGCCCTTCATGGAAATCCCGCAGCGTGCGGCGGCATCGCCCTCGATCACCAGCAAGCCGCCCTGGCCGGAGGCGCCGGCGGATTGGCTGGCATTGCCCTTCACCCGCACCTCGCCGGACATGATGTTCTCCGCCACCCCGACGCCGCAATGACCGTCGATGGTCACGGTCGCCTGCTTGTTCATGCCGGCGCAGTAATAGCCGACATGGCCTTCGATCAGCACCTCCACCGGGCGGTCGAGGCCCGCCACCAGCGCATGGGCGCCCTTCGGATTGACGATGCGCCAGGCGCGCTCGTTGGTGTCGGCCGGCAGATCGTGCAGGCGTTGGTTCAGGTCGCGGACCGTTTCGGCCGCGAGATCGACATTGATCATGGGGCTATTGCAGGCTCCAGGTGTAGACGACGGCAGGCTTGGGCTCCCAGATGCTCGCCTTGTCGACGCCCGGCAGATTGGCGAGGCTGCGGAATTCCGAGGCCATGGCGACATAGTCGTCGGTCTCGGCCAGCACCGCCGGCTTGCAGGAAATGGCGTCGCGCAGCACGGCAAAGCCGTCGCGGGTGCCCATGGTGAAGGTATAGAACCCATCGAGATCGCGCAGGCCCGCTTCCAGCGCCTCGGGCAGGCTGGCGCCTTCGTCCATGCGCTGGGCGAAATAGCGCGCCGCCACCTCGCTGTCGTTGTCGGTCTCGAATTCATGGCCGCGCGCGCGCAGCCATTTGCGCAGATTGTTGTGGTTGCTGAGCGAACCGTTGTGGACCAGGCACATGTCCGAGGCGGCGGTGAAGGGATGCGAATGCTCGGTCGTCACCGCGCTTTCGGTCGCCATGCGGGTATGGCCGATGGCATGCGTGCCTTCCATGGCGCGCACCGAATACTTGTCGATCACCTCCGCCGGCAGGCCCATATCCTTGTAGACCTCCATCAGCTGGCCATAGCCCATGATGCGAACTTCGGGATGATGCTGCTTCAGCCAGCGGCGCACGGTTGCCTCGTCGCTGGTGACGGTCAGCACGACGTGGTTGCCCTTCACCTCGGTATCGACCTCGGCCGAAAGGTCCTCGCCCATCTGCCCGCCGATGGAACGCCAGTGATAATTCGGATCGGCGTGGAACAGGGTCAGCTTGCATTGGGAATCGCCAACCGGCTTGTGATAGACGGCGATGCCGGCGCTATCGGGACCGCGATCGGTCATGCCGATCAACATGGTCGACAAATGCTTGCCGAGCTGGGGGCGAAGCGCCGGGTTTTTCAGGAACAGCCCAACAATTCCGCACATGAAAATCGCTCCTTTTGAGGCGGGTCAGGTGACTGACAGCAATGTAGCGAAGGCCTCTCGGTGCTTCAATCGAAAGAAAGAAAATTTCCCCTCAGGAAATGCCCTTTCGGCTCGCCAGGCACATCGAATGACCAATTCTTAATTCCCCCGCAAATGCCCGGACAGGCGCCGCCGGTCATAAAGATGGCCAGTCTAGCGCCTGATTACCGCCTGCCGTCCTGTCGTTACCAAGGCCAAACCCCTCTGCAAACCATTGGCCAGTAACGAATATCGAAAACCAGGCGAGGCGGAATGTCGTGCCGGCCCCTGAACCTGGGCCGGCCTGCCGTCGCTCCGACCCCCTCACGCCCCCCGTGCGCTGGTCGGAGCGGCGGCCTCTCCTTCCAGCCCGTCCTCTGACCGGTTCCTACTCGGACGATTCGCGCAGATAAGTGATGACCGAGATGAATCGGATCGGCAGTTTACGCAGCTCCTCCGGTCCATGGGGCACATCGGCATCGAAGAACAGGGAGTCGCCCGGCGTCAGCAGATAGGTGCGATTGCCGTGGCGATAGCCGACCTCGCCTTCCAGCATGTAGAGGAATTCGATTCCTTCATGCTGGAACAGCGGGAAGACATCTGAATCCTCAGTCAGCGTGATCAGATAGGGCTCGACCGCCAGCGGGCGCCGCAGCGAATGGCCGAGAAGCTGATACTGGTGACCGGCGCGCGTTCCCCGGCGTTCGATTTTCAGCCCCTCGCCCGCCTTCACGAAAGTGGCGTCACGCTCCTCCTCGTATTTGCGGAAGAACGAGGTCACCGGCACATGCAGTGCACTCGACAACGACTGCAGCGTATCGAGCGAGGGCGAGGTCATGCCGTTCTCGATCTTGGAGAGCATGCCGGCGGAAAGTCCCGCCTGGCGCGCCAGCTCCGCTACCGTCATATCAAGCTGACGGCGGAAGGTGCGCACCTCGCGGCCGATGGCGGTTTCCAGATTGCCGTCGCGTTTGCCCGCAAGCCCGTGCGGGTCCTGCATGTCGAAGGTCTTTGTGGGCGACCCGCGCGCCATCAACCGAGTTCGCTGAGCGCGGTAAGCCCGATTGGCCCGCCATCGAATTCGTTCATGGCATCCTGAAGGCAATCCCAGAGATAGTCGGCCGAAGCGCTGTCGGCCAGCAGATGAAAGCCCGGCACGGCGCCGAAATCCTGGCGCAGGATGATGCCGCTCATCTTGGCAATCGAGGTCTGGGCGATCTGGCCCTCGGTGAATTTCGCCGCTCGCAGATCGATGCCGCAGATCTTGGAAAACATCGTCGCGCAATACTGGCCGCTGAGCGCGAACCAGGCGTGGCTGTCGGCTCGCGGCAGCGGATAGCCGATAGGTTTACGAGGATTCTCCGTGCCCCAGCGCCAGGCCTCGTTGAGCTTGCCGATGAAACGCCCGCCGCCCTCGATGGAATCGATCAGCAGGATCTCGCTGGGCGAAAGCCGCAGCGCCACTTCGCCGCCCGCCTGGCGATAACCGCGATTGCTCTCGGGGCCGATGGTCACATCCTGGCTTTGCAGCCATTCGATGGTGCCCGCACCCTTGAAACCAGTGCGCGGCAGCGGCGAAAGGTCGGCGATGCCCAGCCGCCGGGCAAGCAGCGCCTCGTCCTCGGGATCGTCGCCATAGCTCATGGCCACGGCGCCACCGTTGATCGCCTCGAAATGGGCGCCCTGCTCCTCCAGCTTGCGATAGATGAAGCTGCGGCGAAGCTGGGTATCGGGTTCGAGCGCGGCCACGGCCTACATCTCCTGCCGCTTGTTCTCGGGATCGTAGAACGGAATCGGCACCACCTTGCCGGTGATCAACTGGCCGCCGCCGATCTTGATATCGAATGTCTTGCCATGCGCGGCCTGGTCGGGCGCCACATAGGCCATCCCGATCGTGCGGCCCAGCGCCGGCGATCGTACGGCCGAGGTGACCCGGCCGGTGATTTCCTTGCCGCGCACGGTCAGATGGCATTCATCGGGCAGTGGCGCCGAAAGATCGTCGACGGTAAAGCCGACCAGCTTGCGGGTCAGCGGCCGCTTCATCTGGATGGCAATGGAGCGCCCGCCCATGAAGTAGGGTTTGCTCTTGGCGATCGCCCAGCCCATGTCGGCCTCATAGGGATGGGTCAGGCCATCGGTATCCTGGCTGATGATGATGTGGCCCTTCTCCAGGCGCAGCACGCGCTGGGCCTCCACGCCGAAGGGCCGGATGCCTGCAGTGCCGCCCGCCGCCATCAGCGCATCCCACAATGCTTCGCCCTGGCTTGCCGGGACATGGATCTCATAGCCCAGCTCGCCGACGAAACCGACGCGCAGCAGGCGCGCCGGGATACCGGCGACGCTGCCCATGCGCACGCCCATATAGGGGAAGGCCTCGGCCGACAGATCGATGTCGTGACAGATTTTCGTCAGCACCTCGCGCGAGCGCGGGCCGGCGATATTCACGCCGGCATAGGCGGCGGTGACATTCGCCACATCGACATCCAGGCGCCATTGCGCGTTCCACTGCAGCATCAGGCGATAGACGGCATCGACGCCGCTGGTGGTCGCCGTCACGTAAAAATGTTCGTCATGGAAGCGGCAGGCGACACCGTCATCGATGATCGCGCCCGACTGGTCGCACATCAGCACATAGCGCGAGCGGCCGACCGGCTGCTTGGCATAGCTGAAGGTGTAGAGGCGATTCAGGAATTCCGCGGCATCGGGCCCACGCACATCGAGCCCGCCCAGGGTCGAGACATCGATGATGCCGACATTGTTGCGGACATTCAGCGCTTCGTCATGGATCGCCTTGGCACGCTCGCTCGCCTGGCCATAGAAGGCCGGGCGGTACCACAAACCCGCCGACATCATCCGCGCGCCCAGCTCCACATGCCGGTGATGCATCGCCGTGTGGCGCTCCGGCTCGAAGACACGGCCGGCGAGATGGCCGAATTTCTCCGGCACATAGGGCGGGCGCTGTGTCGTGACCGATAGCTTGGCGAGGTCGGTCTTCGTTTCGCGCGCGAGAATGCGCACGGCCGCCACCGCCGAATGCCGGCCTTGGCTCGGGCCCATGCCCACGGTCGAATAGCGCTTCAGCAGCTCGATATCGTCATAGCCGTCGGCAATGCCGTTGATGAGATCCTTGACCTGAAGGTCTTCGTCGAAATCGACGAAGTCGCGGCCGCGCTTATGCGGAAAGATCGGCCAGCCATGGGTCTGGCCCGCGGCACCGCGATCGGTTGATATGACGGCGGGCGGCTCACTGCCCCCGTTGAATCCGGCGTCCTGCGAGGCCGCCCAGCCGGCGCGCTTGCCCTCGGCCAGCACCGAATCCGCGCGATAGGTCCCGTTGACTGAACCTGCCGCAAAAACATGGGGCGGCAAGGCGGCCGGCACGAACATGTTGGCTGCCTGGTCATAGGCAAAGCGCGTGCCGGCATGATGCAGCAGCTGCCCTGTCGGGCTGTAGCCCGTCGACATGCAAATCAGGTCGCATTCGAAGGTGACGCCCTTTCCGTCCGTCTCGCCCTCGGCGATGATCTGCGCGGCTGTGGCGCCGATGATGCCATGCTTGCCGGTGCCGGCGATTGCCTCGATGACCGCGTAGCCTTCCAGGATGCGTATGTCGCGGCCGCGCACGGCGCGCACCAGCGCGCGTATCGCCGGCACGCTGGCGCAGATCGACCACCGCCTGGACCTGGCAACCGGCATCGCCCAGATCGAGTGCGACGCCATAGGCATCGTCATTGGCCGCGATCACCACGGCGCGCCGGCCCGGCTTGACGCCATACAGGCGGATCAGGCGCTGGGCAGCACTGCCCATCATCACGCCCGGCAAGTCGTTGTTGCGGAAGACCGCCGGCTGCTCCAGCGAGCCCGTCGCCATGACCACGGCCTTGGCGCGCAGCTTGTAGAAGCGGTTGCCCTGGACGATCGAAAGCCAGTTATCGGAAAACCAGCCCGTGCAGGTGGCGTTGCGCAGGATGCCGATATTACCGGCGGCGCGCATCTGTTCGGCGAGGTGATCGGCCATCGCCGCGGCCTTGTCGCCTTCGCGATCGCCGCGGGCGTAGTTCAGCGACCCGCCGAGTAGCGGCCATTCATCGATCAGCATGACCTCGCCGCCGCCGGCCGCCGCCTGCAGCGCTGCCGCCATGCCGGCCGGCCCACCGCCAATCACGGCGATATCGGCAAACAGGTACTGTTTATCGAAATAGCCGTGATGGGCGTAGGTATCGACCTTGCCCAGCCCGGCGCGGTTGCGGATCACCGGCTCCCAATGCTTCCAGGTGCCGTGTTTGTAGAAAGCCTTGTAGTAGAAGCCGACCGGCATGAACCGCCCGAACAGTTCGACGATCGAGCCGCGATCGGCTTCCAGGCTGCCATCGTAGTTCTGCGCCATTATCGCCAGCGCCGGTTCGATGGCACGCCGGTCGGCCAGCACGTTCGGCTCGCTGCCGATCTGCACCAGCGTGTTGGCGTCTTGTCCCGCCATGGTGAGAATCCCGCGGGGCCGGCGATACTTGAACGAGCGCGACAGGATCCAGTGATCGTCGGCGGCGAGAACGGAAGCAACCGTATCGCCGGCATAACCTGTGTATTCGCGGCCCTCGAAACTGATGGCAATGGCCCGCTGGCGGTCGAGCAGCCGGCCGAAGGGTGCCGGAAGCCGGTTGACCCCGCCGCTCACGCCTTGCCGTCCCTGGGTGCGCTACCCGTCATCTCGATGCGCTGGGTGAAGACTTCGCCCGCCGGATAGGTGCGCACGACTTCATCGGTCACCGTGTTGCGCTCGGCGATGAACCAATAGGAGGTGGGCACATGACACCACCACTCCCGCACCATGCCGGCCTTGTTGTTCTCGATGAAGACATAGCCCGCCCAGTCGCGATCGCTGGCGCCGGCATCCGGCATCGCCTTCACCTCGCCGCCCCAGACGAATTCCGAGATGTTGCGCGGGCCGTTCAGCGGGCAGTTTAAGATTTTCATGATGCCTAATGTCCCACCGAGGCCGCGCCCTTTTCGCCGACCTGCTCCATCTCGTAGAAGCGTTCGAGGCGGAAAGGATGCAGCAGCTCCGGCACCTTGCCGGTCGCGACCGTCTCGGCCATGCGCTTGCCGCAGACTGGCGTGGCCTTGAAACCCCAGGTGCCCCAGCCTGAATCGATGAAGTAGTTCTCGATCGGCGTCAGCCCCATCACCGGGCTGAAATCCGGCGTCATATCCGCCATGCCCGCCCATTGGCGCACGAGCTTCACATCGCCCAGGAACGGGAACAGCTCAAGCATGTGGCCGAGCAGCCCTTCCTTGAAATCCAGGGTCGAGCGCGTCGAATAGAGCCCGTAGGGATCGGTCGATCCGCCCATCACCAGCTCGCCGCGCGAGGACTGCGAGACATAGACATGCAGGCTGCCGGAAACGACGATCTGGTCGAGGAACGGCTTCAGCGGCACCGAGACGCAGGCCTGCAGCGGGATGGTGCGGATCGGCAGCTTGAAGCCGGCGAGGTCGGAGACGCGGCTGCTGGAGCCGGCGACGGCCTGCAGCACCTTGTTGCAGGAGATGCGGCCGCGGTTGGTCTCCACCCCCTTGACCACGCCGTTCTCGATGACGAAGCCGGTGACTTCGGTATCGGTATGGATCTCCACGCCGTGATCGCCGGCATAGCGCGCATAGCCCCAGGCGACCGCGTCATGGCGCGCGATCGCGCCCGGCGGATGATAGAGCGCACCCATGATCGGATAGCGCACATCGTCCGACATGTTGAGCGAGGGGCAGAGGCGCTGGATTTCGTCGGGATAGATCAACTCGGAATCGACGCCGAGATGCTTATTCACTTCCGCGCGCCAGCGGCTGGTGCGCATCGCCGCATCGGTATGAGCCAGGGTGAAGTGGCCGCGCACCGAATAGAGGATGTTGTAATCGAACTCCTCGCTCAGCCCCTGATAGAGCCGCACGGATTCGTCGTAGAAGGCCACGCCCTCGGCCGTCAGGTAGTTGGAGCGGATGATGGCCGTGTTGCGCGCGGTGTTGCCGCCGGCGAGATAGCTCTTGTCGAGCACGGCGATGTTGGTAATGCCCCAATCCTTGGCGAGGTAATAGGCGGCGGCGAGCCCATGGCCGCCGGCGCCCACGATCACCACGTCATAGGCAGGCTTCAGCGCCTTCGCCTTGGGGAAGTGGCGCCGCGCGGGGTATTTCGCGCTCAATCCGTATTTCAGCAGCCCTAACGGCATTCGATTGACCTGGAAATCCCCGAAAATCTTGTGCCGCAAGCTACAAAGCGCTTTCCCCGCGGGCAAGGATATTTCCGCTGGGAAAAGCCCGGTGGTCTGGAATTGGCGTCAAATCCGCCGCCCACGATCTTGTCAGGCCGCTGTTGAGCGGCCATGAATAAAGGATGGCGCAGAAATCAGACAACAATGTCGTTCTTACGGAACCGGCGGCCAACGCTCTACGCCAGCAGTTCCTGGGCTGGCAATGCCGTATCCGGCAGATCGCCGTGCGCGAGGGCGGCGGCCGGCCCTCTTCGGCCATGCGGCCGCGGCTGACGACACCGGCGGGCGACGAGATCGCAGCCGGCGTCATCGTGTTGCTGGTCGAGGTGGATCCCGCCGAGAGCACGACCTTGTTTCGCCACCAGTTCCTGAAGACCCAGGACCCGAACGAGCGCTACGCCAAGATTCTCGAAATTCTCCAGGCGAGTTATTTCCAGCGCCCCGCCGAATTCTCCGACGTCATGACTGCGCTGTTCGGCCCGCAATCGGCCGTCGCTTCGCGCCTGCTCGCCCATGGCCGCTGCATGCTGGAATTCGAGGAGTATGCGCAAGGCTATCGCCTGCCTTGTGCGGTCGCAGCACTGGATGAAGCGCACCCCTTCTATCAGGCGACCTATTGGCACAACCGGATGTTCAACCCGAACCTGCCGGGTGAGATCCAGATCCTGTCCTTCGCGCCGGACTGGACTCACGCGATTGGGTACCAGGTCGAAGACAGCACCGATTGAGCTAAGCTGGTCTTCGAGTGCTGATCGCTTGGGGCGTGCCGAACACAACCGGTTCGACGGGCGCGCCGTCGTTTCGGGTGGCATGTTGCTCATAGGTGTTGATGCCCGACGGTATGACGGTGTCGTGCCGCGCGACCTCCAGGAAGATGTGCTTCGCATTGTCCGGGCGGATCTCAAACCAGTTCGGATCGTCGAAGGTTCCGGCATAGACGCCGCAGACTTCGGCGAAGCGCTCAAAACTCAGATAGAGTTTCGTGCCGCAGGTGGAGCAGAAATGAATGAAGACCATCTTTGCGCTGCCCTCCGAGCGATGGCCGTATGTGGCGGGCGATCCGCGCGTAAGCCGGAGATCCTCGAGGCGGAACACGGGCTCCACCATGTAGGCTGACCCGGTGGCGCGCTGGCAGAATTTGCAGTGGCAGATCGTGACGCGGAGCGGCGGCGCCAACATCTCGTAGCGCACAGCGCCGCAAATGCAGCCGCCCTGGTTCAAGGCCATGGGTGCCTCCCTCGTTCGATTGGAATTTACGCCGGTCAATTTCTTACAAGATCGAGGAGTGAGTTGCTTCCCACCCTCACCCCGACCCTCTCCCGCTTAGCGGGAGAGGGAGTCGTAGCGCGCGCTCCAAATTCCCTCGCCCGCTTTAGCGGGAGAGGGAGGGGCCCATTGCGTCAGCAATGGGAGGGTGAGGGTGCGCCTAGAACTTCCGATACGCCTTGTTCAGGTCGATCAGCGGATGGCGCGGGGACATCTGGAACTTGATCAGCAGCTCGCGCGCGATCATGTCGCGGTCCTGCTGGTTATCCGGCAGCTTCATGCCCTTGGGGATCGTCACCCAGCCGTTGACGTTGCGATCGAAGATCGCGGCCCGGCCTTCCTCGTAACCCAGATGCACGTCCTCGAGCCAGTTGAGGTCGTCCCAGCCCATCACTTCCATGTACTTCTTCAGGAAGGGCGTGACCCGGGAATAATCCGGCACCAGGTTCACGTCATAGCGATAGCCGATATGCTGGCCGATCTCCTTTTCGCGCGCAGTATCGAGGCCGGCGGTCTTGATGAAGTGATTGATATCCTTCACCCCTGCCGGCTTCGCCTTTGCCTTCACCGGCAGCTTGATCACCTTGGCGCTTTTGACGCGCTTGGCTGACCCGGCATTCTTGGCCGGCTTCTTTGCCGCGCCCTTTTTCTTTGTCGCTTTAGCCATGATTGCGGCCCTCCCCTCTAGTACCGGTTCATGTCGGGGCGACCGACAGTGTGTTGCGATCCGGCGAGCGGCACCATGGCGAGCGCGGAAGCCTCCATGGTCAGTGCCGCGAGATCTTCCGGCTCCAGGCTGTGCACGTTGGTCTTGCCGCAGGCGCGCGCCATCATCTGGCACTCGATGGCCAGGCAATGCAGGAAGTTATAGACGCGCTCCGAGGCCGCATCGGGATCGAGGCGCCGGCGCAGCACCGGGTCTTGCGTTGCCACGCCAACCGGGCAACGACCGGTATGGCAGTGGTAGCAGTGGCCGGCTTCCACGCCGATCTCCTTCTCGAAATCGGCTTCCGGGATGTCCTTGTTGCAATTCAGCGCCATCAGGGCCGAATGGCCGATGGCGACCGCATCGGCACCGAGCGCCAGCGCCTTGGCGACATCGGCGCCGTTGCGGATACCGCCGGCATAGACCAGCGAGATCAGGCCCGTCTGGCCGACGTCGTCCAGCGCCTTGCGGGCCTGGCGGATGGCGGCGATGCCGGGGACGCCGGTCTCTTCGGTTGCGATATGCGGGCCGGCACCGGTGCCGCCTTCCATACCGTCGATATAGATGCTGTCCGGCCCCGTCTTGGCGGCCATGCGCACGTCGTCATAGACGCGGGCGGCACCCAGCTTCAGCTGGATTGGAATCTCGCCGTTGGTCGCCTCGCGGATTTCCTGGATCTTGAGTGCCAGATCATCCGGCCCCAGCCAGTCCGGATGGCGCGCCGGCGAGCGCTGGTCGATGCCGGCGGGCAGCGAACGCATCTCTGCCACCTGGTCCGTCACCTTCTGGCCCATGAGATGGCCGCCGAGGCCGACCTTGCAGCCTTGGCCGATGAAGAACTCGCAGGCATCCGCCAGGCGCAGATGGTTCGGGTTGAAGCCATAGCGCGACTGGATGCACTGGTAGAACCACTTCGAGGAATAGCGGCGCTCGTCGGGGATCATGCCGCCTTCGCCCGAGCAGGTCGCGGTGCCGGCCATGGTGGCGCCGCGGGCAAGCGCGATCTTGGCCTCGAAGCTCAGCGCCCCGAAGCTCATGCCGGTGATGTAGATCGGAATGTCCAGCACCAGCGGGCGCTTCGCCTTCGGGCCGATGATCGTCTTGGTCTCGCACTTCTCGCGATAGCCTTCGATGACGAAGCGGGTCAGCGTGCCCGGCAGGAAGGTCAGATCGTCCCAGGTCGGGATCTTCTTGAACAGCGAGAAGCCGCGCATGCGATAGCGGCCGAGCTCGGACTTGATGTGGATATCGTCGATGACCGTCGGCGGAAACATGAAGCTGCCACCCAGCGAGCTGGTGTTGCGCTTCAGTTTCTTCTTGGTCGACGGGGCGGCCGCGGGGGCCTTCTTCTCTTTCGCCATGATCTTATGCCTTTGTCTTTGCCGTATCGTTGCCGCTGCGCTGCGCCAAAATCAGAAAATCAGAGGATCAGTTTCTTTTCGGCAGGCTCGAGATTGTCGTAGTTCCAGAGCTGACGCCCGGCGACGATCTTCTGCATCTTCTCGACGCCGTTCGGCGCCTTCAGCCCGTACATCTTGAGCTTGCGGGAGAGCCAGGACTTATCGAGGTCGGTCATCTCGCCTGGCACCGCATCGACGCCGAGACCTTCGATCTTGCCGCCGACATAGATCGTGCCGTCATACATGGAATCGCCGAGGTTCTTGCCGGCATCGCCCAGGATGACCATGCGGCCGCGCTGCATCATGAAGCCGCAGAAGGCCCCTGCCCGGCCGCCGATCAGGATCGTGCCGCCCTTCATGTCGATGCCGACGCGCGCGCCGACATCGCCCATGCAGACCAGATCGCCGCCGCGCAATGCCGCGCCGAAAGTGGAGCCGGCATTCTTTTCGATGATGATGGTGCCCGACATCATGTTTTCGGCGCAGGACCAGCCCACCCGGCCCTTGATGCGGATATTCGGCCCGTCGATCAGCCCGCAGCCGAAGTAGCCGAGGCTGCCCTCGATATGGAGATTGAGCCGGTTCAGGATGCCCACCGCCAGCGAATGCTTGGCGCCGGGGTTCTTCATCACGATGGTGCCGTAGCCCTGGCTCATCAACTCGCGAAGCTTGAGATTGACCTGCCGGGGATCCATCGAGGCCGCGTCGAATTCGGCGCGCTTGTTGTAATCGACCTCGAACGCGTCGGGATGGGTGAACCGCTCCTCTTCCTCGGGCAGGAAGAAGCGCTGCTGGGTGCGCCCGGCAAGCTGCTCGGTATGCATCCCCATATCGGTGGACTTCTGTCGGAGTGCCATTGGTGTCTTCCGGCTCTTTCTCTTGTCGTGTTCTCTTGTCGGGCGTTCGTTCAGCTGTGCCAGACGCGGACTTCGCCCTCATAGGGATCGAAGGTGTCGATCTCATGCGGGAAGACGCTGCGGATGGCGACTTCTTCCGAAGCCAGCGCGATGAACTCGTCGCTCTCGTAGAGGACCATCGGCTTGGCGGCCATCACGTCCTTGGCCATGCCGAGGCTGTCGGCGGTGGCCACGAGATAGGTGAACACGCCGTCGAGCTGCTCGATGGAATCCGTCATCGCATCCTTCAGCGTCGCGCCCTGCTCCATCTTGTCGGCGAGGTAGACGGCGATCAGTTCGGAATCGCAGTTCGACATGAAGCGGTGGCCGCGCCGCTCCAGCGCCCGGCGGCCGTTCCAGTAGTTGGTCAGCTGGCCGTTATGGACGACGGAGACGTCGGCGAAGGGATAGGCCCAATAGGGATGGGCCGAGCGGATATCGACATCGGATTCCGTCGCCATGCGGGTATGGCCGATGGCGTGGGTCCCGATGAAGCCGGGCAGCTTGTACTGGCTTGCCACCCGCGCCGCATCGCCCAGATCCTTGATGAGCTCGAGGCCGAGGCCGAGCGACAGGATTTCGGCCCCGTCGATATCCTCGATGTAGTCGGCCAGCTTGCGCCGGTCGCCGTCGTACTCGATGCGATAGCGATAGGCGTATTCGGTCGCCTCGTCCTGGTCGATGATCCTGGCCCCCATTTCGGCGAGGCGCTTGTCGACCTGGGCCCGGCGATCCTTCACCTGGTGATGGATGTCGAAGCCCTTCGCCATCTCATCCTGCTCCGCCACCTTGAAGCGCAGCACCAGCTCCTTGCCATGCGGCGTGCCATAGAGGGCATAGCCGGTAGAATCCGGGCCACGATGCTTCAACGATTGAAGCATCGCCGTCATTTCCTGGCCGATGTCGCCAGTCTTGCCGCGATGAATCAGTCCCGCAATGCCGCACATGGTGCGTGTTCCTTTCCAGCGATCAGGGCAGATAATCCCAGTACTGCCGCAGGTCCCATTCGGTGACCGTCGACATGAATTTTTCCCACTCGTCGCGCTTGTAGTGGGTGAAGACGCGATACATCTCGTCAGGCAGCGCCGACTTGACGACCTCGTCCTTCTCCAGCTCGGTCAGCGCATCGCCCAGCGACATGGGCAGCTTCTTGACCTTCTTGCCGGCGGCCATGGCGGCATAGATGTTCCGCTCTTCCGGCTCGCCCGGATCCATCTTGTTGCTGGATGCCGTCGTCGAAGGATTTCAGGATGGCGGCCGCCATCAGATAGGGATTCACCGTCGAATCCACCGAGCGGTATTCGAAGCGGCCCGGTGCCGAGATGCGCAAGGCGCAGGTGCGGTTCTGATAGCCCCAATCGGCATAGACCGGCGCCCAGAAGCCCGTATCCCACAGCCGGCGATAGGAGTTCACCGTCGAGGAGCCGATTGCCGTCAGCGCGCCCACATGCTTGATCAGGCCGCCGATGCAATGCAGCCCGATCGGTGCCGGGCTTGCCCTTGCCCTTTTCGGGCATGAAGGTGTTTTCGCCGCCCTTGAGATAGGTGAAGTTGTCGACCATGCCGGGCAGCTTGTCCTGGCCCAGCTTGTTCACCTTCTGCTCGCCGCCGCGCCAGAGCGAGAGATTGTGGTGACAGCCGTTGGCCGAAACGCCCATGAAGGGCTTGGCCATGAAACAGGCGATGATGTTGAACTCGCGCGCGACCTGGGCGCAGATCTGGCGATAGGTGGTCGAGCCGATCGGAGGTGCGCAGGCAATCGTCGAACATCCAGTTCAGCTCGAGCTGGCCCGGCGCGTCCTCATGGTCGCCCTGGATCATGTCGAGACCCATGGCGCGGGCATATTCGATCACCCGCATGAAGACCGGCCGCAGCGATTCGAACTGATCGATGTGATAGCAGTTCGGCTTGCTGAAGCCGCCATCGGGCAGCCCGTCGGCGCCCTTCTTCAGCCACATCATTTCCGGCTCGCAGCCATGGCGCAGATGCAGGCCCTTATGGGTCTTCTTGAACTCCTCATGGATGATGCGCAGGTTGCCGCGGCAATCCGAGGTCAGATGGCCGCCCGGATTGACCCGCTCCTCGCGATTGCGGAAGCAGGTGCAGAAGACGCGAGCGACGCGCTTGTCCCAGGGCAGCTGCACGAAGGTCTCGGGATCGGGAATGCCGACCAGCTCGGAGGCTTCGGGGCCATAGCCGATGTAGTTCTTGTGGCGGTCGACGAAAAGATTCGCGGTCGAGCCATAGACGAGCTGAAAGCCGCGCTCGGCGACACTCTCCCAGTGATCGGCCGGCACGCCCTTGCCGACGATGCGGCCGGTGACCGAGACGAACTGGTAATAGATGTACTGGATGCCAAGTTCCTTGATCTTCTCGCGGACCTGTTTCACCAGCTCCTTGCGGCCCTTGGCATTGACGTGTTGTTCCAAGTCGGTCATGGGCGTCCCCCTGTTCGTTTGTTTCTGTTGGTTTCTTGTTCGTCGTCTTGTTGTCGTGTCGGCCTGGCTGCGTGCGGCTTGACTGGCTCTCCTCAGCTCCACGGAAACGGGCTGTTGGAGGTCGGGATGCAGCTTGCCCTGCGGCAAAGCGCGAAAAGCGGAACGGCTCGAG
This sequence comes from uncultured Alphaproteobacteria bacterium, assembly GCA_963770335.1. Lineage (GTDB taxonomy): Bacteria > Pseudomonadota > Alphaproteobacteria > Dongiales > Dongiaceae > DASXQK01. The sequence continues at coordinate 71,843 of CAVYPG010000008.1, read as the reverse complement.
CAGGTCGCTCGCGTTGCCGCAGATGTCGTCGGCCACCAGATGGCCGACGCCGATCATCTTGTAGCCGTGGTTTGAATCGGCGATGACGTAGACGTTGTCGCAGAACCGGTCGAACACCGGAAAGCTGTCGGCGGTGAAGCAGCCGATGCCGCCCGACGGCTCCTTCTTGTATTTCGGCAGCTGGCCCTCGAAGCGCTTCTGGCAGAAGGCGAGCGCCGAGCACCACATATGGGCGAAGTCGTCGCCGACGACGAAGTCCGGCGATTCCGGGCCGTAGGGATCGACCTTCACCTCGGCGGGATCGGCCTTGACCTTGAAGGGCATGGCGCCGCCCTGCACGCCGCCGAAATTGAAGTCGGGCTTGTAGTAGATGCCCCACAGCTGGTCGGTGATCACCGATTCGTCGACGTCGGAATAGAGCGTCGCGTCGGTATCGACATGGATCACCGGCGGCATCTTGCCGTCATTGGTCCGCTGCAGCTTCGGATCGACGCCGAGCGTGCCTTCCTGCAGCGACCAGTAGGTCCACATCGGCACGTCGTCGTGCAGCTTGCCGTCGCGGCCCTTGACGTCGATCGCCGCCGGCAGCTCCAGCATGTCCCAGATCTGCTTGACCCAGGGGCCCGCCGCCGACGATGACCTGGTCGCAGTCGATCTTGCCCTTGTCGGTGATGACGGCCTTGACCGCGCCCTTGGCGTCCTTCTCGAAGCCGGTGACCTTGACGCCGGTCACGATGCGCACGCCCTCGTTCTCCGCCTTCTTGGCCAGGCCATAGATCGACGCCGTGTTGTTGGCATAGCCGCCCTTCTTCTCGTGCAGCACCGAGGTGATGCCCCTGGCCTGCCAGTCGTCGAACAGGCCCTTCATGTATTTCATGCGAGTCCTTCTCGCCCTCGATGAACACCGAACTCGTAGCCGATCTCCTTCTGCTGCTTGGCGATCGATGCCGACCTGCTCGTGCATCACCTCGGGGCTGATCTGCATGTAGCCGACCGGGTGATAGCTGAAGGCCGTCGGGATCGCTCTCCCACACCGAGACGCTGTGCGCCATCAGGCGGCGCATCGCCGGCTGGTAATAGTTGTTGCGGATGACGCCGCAGGCGATGCCCGAGGCGCCGGCGGCGATCCCGGTCTTGTCGAGCACCAGGATGTCCTTGCCGCTGCCGCGGCCCGGATTTGCGCAGATTTTCCGCCAGGCGCCAGGCGGTGCTGAGGCCGTGAATGCCGGCGCCGATGATGACGTATTTGACGTGCGACGGAAGGGCCATGCTGACGGTCCCGCTGGGCTTTAGGGCCTGTGATCTTGCCCATCCGGGCTTGACGAGGCGAGGCGATAATGGAACATAGCCCAAGCCGATTTCAAACCAATTTTTTGCAAAGGCGCGGAAATGGCTAAAATTGGTGTAAGTCTCGCCGAGCGGCCAACCCCCGTCATCCCCGACCCGGTCCGCGGCTCGGCCTGGATCACCGGCCAGCTGCGCCAGGCGATCATGGAAGGGCGGCTATTCCCACGGCGAAAAGCTGCCGGCCGAGCGCCAGCTTGCCACCGCCTTCGGCGCCTCGCGCACCACGATGCGTACCGCGCTGGACCAGCTCGAGGTCGAGCGCCTGGTCACCCGGCGCGTCGGCAGCGGCACCTTCGTCAATTTCCGTGCCCAGGGCGACACCCAGGATATCGCCGAGCTAACCAGCCCGCTCGAACTGATCGAGGTGCGCCTGGGCGTCGAGCCGCAACATGGTGCGCCTTGCCGTGCTCAACGCCACGGCGCGCGACATCGAGCGCCTCGCCAATGCGATCCAGCGCATGGAAAGCGCCAGCGGCGACCCCGAGGGCTTCACCTTGTGGGACGAGGAATTCCACCAGCTGATCGCCGAAGCCACCCGCAATCCGCTGATGGTCTGGATCTATCGCCAGATCAACACCGTGCGCACCCACAGCCAGTGGAACGCCATGAAGGACAAGGTGCTGACCCCGGCGCGCATCGCCGAATACAACACCCAGCACTACAGCCCTGTTCGAGGCGATCCGCACCCGCGACATGGATGCGGCGGTGGCGATCGTCACCAACCACCTCCACTACGCGCGCCGCCAGCTGGTCGGGGCGAATTCGGAGTAGCGGGCGCCGCGCTTTCTATTCGTAATCCCTCTGGGGAGCCTGCCGAAGGCAGAGGTGCGTCTGATCGCCTTAGCCAGTCGGCCTCAGCCGTCGACAAGCTCCGAATTGAGGACGTGGCGGCAAGCCGTGTTTGTCGGATGGACTGGATGCCCGGGCTTGGCCCAAGGGGCTCGGCCAGGGGCCGCCCCGGGCATGACGAATGAGGAGTAACGACGCTACAATCTCGTCAAGGTCGCATCACCTATCGGAGGCCATCATGCCCAAGACATTCCACCAGCCGCTCGGCGGCAATCAGATGCCCCGATTCGGCGGGCCGGCCACCATGATGCGCCTGCCCTCCATGCCCAGCGCCAAGGATCTCGACGCCTGTTTCGTCGGCGTGCCGTTCGATATCGGCACGTCCAACCGTTCCGGCGCGCGCTTCGGGCCGCGCCAGATCCGCGCCGAGAGCTGCCTGATCCGTCCCTACAACATGGCGACGCGCGCGGCACCCTTCGACAGCCTGTCGGTCGCCGATATCGGCGATGTGGCGATCAACACCTTCAACCTGCTGAAGAGCATCGACATCATCGAGGCGGCCTATACGGAAATCCTCGGCCATAACTGCAAGCCGATGACCATGGGCGGCGACCACACCATCGCGCTGCCGATCCTGCGCGCGCTGAAAAAGAAATACGGGCCGGTCGGCATGGTCCATGTCGACGCCCATGCCGATATCAACGATTCGATGTTCGGCGAGAAGATCACCCATGGCACGCCGTTCCGCCGCGCCGTGGAGGAAGGCCTGCTCGACGGCAAGCGCGTGGCCCAGATCGGCCTGCGCGCCACCGGCTACGCGGCAGAGGATTTCGACTGGCCGCGCCAGCAGGGCTTCCGCGTCGTCCAGGCCGAGGAGTGCTGGTACAAATCGCTGGCGCCGCTGATGGGCGAAATCCGCCAGCAGCTCGGCAAGGGCCCGGTCTATCTCAGCTTCGATATCGACGGGCTCGATCCCTCGAGCGCGCCGGGCACCGGCACGCCGGAGATCGGCGGCCTCACCACGATCCAGGGCATCGAGATCATCCGCGGCTGCAAGGGCCTCGACATCGTCGGCTGCGACCTGGTCGAGGTCGCGCCGCCCTATGATCCCTCGGGCAACACCGCGCTGCTCGCCGCGAACCTGCTGTTCGAGATGCTCTGCGTGCTGCCGGGCGTGCAGTACCGGAATCTAGCGCCCTACTCCGCCGCCTGTTCGCTGACGAGTTCCGGCTTGCTGAAGGCGCGGTCGTGGCGCAGCGCCGGCACCATCTGGCGCGCCTCCTGCACCTTGGCCGGATCGACCTCGGCGATGATGTAGCCGACATCCTCGCCGCCATCGGCCAGCACCTCGCCCCAGGGGCTGACGATCAGGCTATGGCCCCAGGTGCGCCGGCCTTCGGCATGGGTCCCGCACTGATTGGCGGCAAACACATAGCTGCCGGTCTCGATCGCTCGCGCGCGCACCAGGATGTGCCAATGGGCCTTGCCGGTGGTGTAGGTGAAGGCGGCGGGAATGGAGAGATAGTCCGCACCCGCCTGGGCCAGCGCGCGGTAGAGATAGGCGAAGCGCAGGTCGTAGCAGACCGAAAGGCCGATCGGGCCCCAGGGCGATGAGGCGATGACGGCGCGATTGCCCGGCTTCACCGTCGCGGATTCGCGATAGACTCTCGCCGCTCGCCAGATCGACGTCGATACAGATGCAGCTTGTCGTAGCGCGCGGTGATCTCGCCGGCCGGATTGATCATGTAGGAGCGGTTGGTGACCCGGCTCTCGCCCTCCTGCTTGATCAGCAGCGAACCGACGATCATCCAGGTCTTCGTCTCGCGGGCGAGTTCGCGAAAGCGCTTGAGGCCTGGATCGGCGGATTCCAGGACGGCCTTTTCCAGCACCTTCGGATTCTGTGGCTCCAGCATCGTCGCCATTTCCGGCAACTGGATGAGCTGGGCGCCAGCTTTGGCAGCACCACGGATCAGCGGCTCGAGTGCCGCGATGCTCGGCGCCATGTCGCGCTCGGCGCAGTTCTGAATGCAGGCGACGCGGAAGGTCTTGCTCATGACAGTCTCCCGGTGAATTCTGCACCATTATAGCCTCGGCGGTCCGGCTTCGTCTAACATGCGCGCTATAGCGAATTAGGGGGTACGGTAATCATGTCGGCTATTTTCGCTCAGGTGGTCGCGCTGATCGGTGCGGCAACGGTCATGTGGCGGCGAATGCTGGGTGCCGCCTCGCATCCGCAGGCCGTGGGTGGGGCGCCGGTGATCCCGCCGGCAAAGCCCCAGGGCAAAATCCCGACGCTGAAGATGCCTACGGCGAAAGGCTGGACCGATGGCCAGACGCCGGTTGCTGCACCGGGGCTTGAAGGTCAATGCATTCGCCGCCGGGCTGAAGCACCCGCGCTGGATAGAGCTGCTGCCCAACGGCGATGTGTTGACCGCCGAGGCACTTTTCCTGCCCAGCCGCAACCGCCGGGGTCTGTTCGACTACGCGATGTACAGCACCATGAAGCGCGCCGCGGCCATCGGCGTCAGTCCGAACCGCATCACCCTGTTGCGCGACGCGAATGGCGATGGCGTGGCCGAAACCCGCGAAACCTTCATGGAGAAATTGAACCAGCCCTTCGGCATGGCGCTGCTGGGCGAAACCTTCTATGTCGGCGCCACCGATGGCGTATCGGCCTACCCCTACAAGCGGGGCGATACAAAGATAACCGCTGCGGGCAAAAAGCTGGCTTCTTTCAAGCCGGGTGGCCACTGGACGCGCAGCCTGCTGCTCAGCCCCGACAAGACCAAGCTCTATGCCGGCGTCGGTTCGCTGAGCAACATCGGCGATGAAGGGATGGAGGCGGAGGAAGGCCGCGCCGCCATCTACGAAATCGATCTGGCGAGTGGCAAAAGCCGTATCTTCGCCGGGGGCTTGCGCAACCCCGTAGGTATGGCGTGGGAGCCCAAGACCGGCGTGCTGTGGACCGTGGTCAATGAACGCGACGGGTTGGGCGACGAAACACCGCCGGACTACCTGACCTCGGTACGCGACGGCGGTTTCTACGGCTGGCCCTATTGCTATTGGGGCCAGACGGTGGACGACCGCGTGCCGCAGGATCCCGCCATGGTCGCCAAGGCGCTGACGCCGGATTATGCGCTGGGCGGACATACCGCCTCGCTCGGGCTTTGCTGGATGCCGGCGGGGACCCTCCCCGGCTTTCCCGATGGCATGGTGATCGGCCAGCACGGTTCGTGGAACCGCAGCAAGCTCAGCGGCTATCGGATGGTCTTTATTCCGTTCGTCGATGGCAAGCCCGCTGGCCCGCCGCGGGATATCCTCTCGGGCTTCCTCGCACCGGACGAGAAATTCTCCTATGGGCGGCCGGTCGGCGTGGCGATCGGCCCGGGCGGTTGCCTGTTGATGGCAGACGATGTGGGCGATGTGATCTGGCGGGTAACCGGAGCTTAGCGAAGGGAACTTGCCTCGCCCGGTTGCGCGGCCGCGGTTGGAAGCTTAACTTGCTTGCAGGGTTTGAGATTCCTAAGTCAGGAGACGCTGTCATGAAGAAGTGGAAGACTCCCCGCATTCGCGAGATCGCGGTCGGCCTCGAGATCAACGCCTACGCCTGCGCGGAGCTGTAGTCGCGCGGCGGCCGGCGCGCCGCCAGGAATTTCGAGACAAGTTGAGGCTGCGGCCTTGCACATTCTCGTTCTCGGCTCGGCGGCCGGCGGCGGCGTGCCGCAGTGGAACTGCAACGCCCCGATAAGTCGCGGCGCGCGCGAAGGCTCGCTCAAGTCTTCGGGCCGCAACCAGGCCTCGATCGCTGTGTCAGCCGATCGGCAAAGATGGCTCGTCATCAACGCGTCGCCGGATCTGCGCCAGCAAGTTCTCGAACAGCGCCGTCTGTGGCCGCGTGACGGGAAGTTGCGCGATTCGCCGATTCAAGCGGTGCTTTTGACCGGGGGCGAGGTCGACAACGTGGCTGGCCTGCTGTCGATGCGTGAGCGTCAGCCTTTTACGCTATGGGCAACCATGCGGGTCCTGAACATGCTCGATGAGAATCCCATCTTCGAAGCGCTCGACCGCAACATCGTGGAACGGCGGACTCTGCCGCTCGATCAACCCCTGGCGATCGACGGCCCGGAAGGCGAACTGGGCATTATGGTCAGCGCCTTTGCGGTGCCCGGCAAAGTGCCTCTCTTTCTCGAAAACAAAACGGCCGGTGATTTGTCCGGTGCCCCTGATGAAACCATCGGGCTCGAATTATTGGCTGGCGGAAAATCGTTCTACTACATCCCGGGCTGCGCAAGATTGACGCCGCAGATCCGCGACAGGATCAAGGGCGCCGGCCTGCTGTTCTTCGACGGCACGCTCTGGCGCGATGACGAAATGATCGCCGCCGGTGTCGGCAGCAAGACAGGGCAACGGATGGGCCATATGAGCATGTCCGGTCCGCAAGGCAGCATCGCCGCACTCAGCGATCTGGGCATTCGGCGCAAAATCTTCATCCATCTCAACAACACCAACCCGGCCCTGCTACGGGATTCCGCCGAGCGGGCGCAACTGGCCGGCGCCGGCTGGGAGGTCGCTGCCGATGGCGACGAGATCGAGCTGTGAGCGAGATACTTGCTCCCGATGAACTTGAAGCGCGCCTGCGCGCCATTGGTGAGGCGCGCTATCACAACCTGCATCCGTTCCATCAGATGCTGCACGGCGGAAAGCTCAACCGGGGCCAGGTCCAGGCCTGGGCGCTCAACCGATATTATTATCAGAGCCGCATACCCATGAAGGATGCGGGGCTCATGGCGCGAACCGATGATCCGGAATTGCGCCGCATCTGGCGCCAGCGCATCGTCGATCACGACGGCGAACGCGCGGGCGAAGGCGGTATCGAACGCTGGCTCAAATTGACCGATGCGCTGGGCCTGGACCGTGACCTGGTAAGTTCTGGCCGCGGCGTGCTGCCGGCGACCCGCTTTGCCGTCGATGCCTATGTGCGTTTTGTGCAAGAGCACACGCTTCTAGAGGCAGTTGCCTCGTCATTGACGGAATTATTCGCGCCCGCCATCATCCGCAACCGGCTCGCCGGCATGCTCGCCAATTACGACTTTATCTCCCGGGATGCCCTCGCCTATTTCTCTACCCGCCTGGATCAGGCGCCGCGAGATTCCGATTTTGCCCTCGACTATGTGAAGCGCGAGGCCCGCCGCCCCGATCAGCAGCAGGCGGTGATGGATGCCCTCACCTTCAAATGCGACGTGCTCTGGGCCCAGCTCGACGCGCTTGCCTATGCCTATGTCGAACCCGGGTCATATCCCACCCGGTGCGTTCCGGCCGGAGGCGTTAGCGTGAATCAGCTCGATGAATCCATCACGCCGCACCTGGCCGCCGGCGTTCGGCTCAAATTCGATGACGTCCGCGGCCACTGGGTGGTTCTGGCGCCCGAGCGCGTGATCATACCGGATGAGACGGCGCTGGAGATCCTGCGCCGCTGCGACGGGATCGCGAACCTTTCGGCGATCATCGATGAGCTGGCCGCCAGCTATGATGCCGGCCGCGAGGTTATTGCTCAGGATGTATGCCAGCTGGTCGCCGATTTGACGGACAAGGGAATCATCAGGCGATGAGCAGTCAGGCGCTCGAGCCGCCCTTGGCCGTGCTGGCGGAACTGACCCATCGCTGCCCCTTGCAATGCCCCTACTGCTCCAATCCCCTCGAGCTTCGCGCCGCCAGTGACGAGCTCTCGACAGCGGACTGGAAGCGCGTGATCGACGAGGCGGCTGCGCTCGGGGTTCTGCAAATTCACTTTTCCGGCGGCGAACCGCTGGTGCGGCGCGATCTGGAGGCGTTGGTGGCCCATGCCCGCGCGGCCGGCCTCTACAGCAACCTCATCACCTCGGGCGTTCTCGGCGATGGCGATCGCCTGAAGGTGCTGGCGCAGTCGGGCCTCGATCATGTGCAGCTCAGCTTCCAGGATAGCGAGGTTCAGTCCGCCGAGCGCATCGGCAACTATCCCGGCGCCCAGGCGAAGAAGCTCGCTTTCGCCCGGCAAGCGCAATCTGCCGGACTTGCCTTGACCATCAACGCTGTCGTCCATCGCCAGAACCTGGATCGACTGAGCGAGATGATCGATCTTGCGCTGACGCTTGAAGCTGGGCGGCTCGAGATCGCCCATGTCCAGTATTACGGCTGGGCATTGAAAAACCGTGGAGCGCTGATGCCGACACGCAGGCCAAGTCGAAGCGGCGACGCGTACCGTCGAACAGGCAAGGCAGCGCCTCGCGGGGCGGCTGGTCATCGACTATGTCGTGCCGGACTATTTTGCCCGGCGGCCCAAGGCCTGCATGGGCGGCTGGGGCCGCCGGTTCATGAATATCGCGCCGGACGGCAGCGTGCTGCCCTGTCATGCCGCCGAGACGATTCCGGACATGGTCTTCGATAACGTCAAGCAGCGCGCCTTGGCCGACATCTGGCGCTCGTCGGCGGCCTTCGAGAAATATCGCGGTACGGCCTGGATGCCGGAACCTTGCCGCAGCTGCGAGCGTCGCGAGATCGATTGGGGCGGCTGCCGCTGCCAGGCGCTCGCCATCAGCGGCGAAGCCCAGCGCACCGATCCCGCCTGCGAACTGTCATCCGATCATCGAATGATCGCAGCGCTCGCGGAAGGGGAACCAGCCGCACACTCCGGCGCATACATCTATCGCCGCTTTCGCAACCACCGCGCGGCAAAATGACTAAATGGCCGACGACGATCGGGGGGCGAAGATGCGGACAGATCATCGTTTAGTTACCATCCGAGCGTATACTCTTCGCGCGTCATCACACGGATCACTCGGTCCAGGGGAGTTATGGCTATGAAAAGCGTCACCACTGCAAAGGAACGCTCACGCTTTCCTTCATTCCGTGTCCGAGCCATAGGCGCAGCAGCACTGGTGCTTGCCGGCTTGGGCGGCATCGCGCTAGCGGCGCAGGACAAATACACCTTGCAGGTGCCGGACGGGCTCGCGTTTTCCGATTTCAGGGGATACGAAGATTGGACGGTGGTCTCCGTCGCCCAGACGAATGAAGTGCTGAAGGTGATTGTCGCCAATCCCGTGATGATCGCGGCTTATCGAAGCGGCATTCCCGGCAACGGGATGAAATTCCCTGACGGCTCAAAGATTGCGAAGATCCAGTGGATTCCCAAAAAGAGCACCGAAGCGCCCTTCGATGTGAATGTGCCTGACACCCTGAAGAACGTCTTTTTGATCGAAAAGGACAGCAAGCGGTTTCCGAACACCGCTGGATGGGCCTATGCCCTGTTCAACTACGACGCTTCGGCCGCGACGTTCACGCCCGACGGCAAGGGGACGGGCTGCGGATTTGAATGCCATACGATCGTGAAGGCCAAAGACTACATCTTCCATCCCTACCAGAACCGGTAGACGGGAAGGGTTTCCTGGACCTCATCGAGGGCGCTAATCGGCCGGTTGTGCGGGAATAGTGTCCCAATGACCGGCCAGATACTGGGCGATCAAATGGTTGGCGAGAGCATTGGGATGTCCGTCATCGGGCAAGCGATACAGGGAGTCACCCTGAAGAAAGCCGGGAAGCATGCTGGATACCCGGATATACGCAATCCCGGCTTTGTCGAACTCGGCCATTACTTCGGCGGAAAGAGAGCTTCCGGGATCGTCCCAAAAGACGACGATGAATTTTGCCCCGTACTTTTTCTGGGCAATTCTACCCGCTCGCCTGACCAGCGCCGCATACAGCGGAACGTTGGAAACACGATTGGCATCAAGCAGGGGCATGACGACAAAATTTCGCAGGAACAGGCTGCGATTCGCCATTGCAACGGCGAAAATCTCCCAGCCGGTCTCGCCGCTGCCCAGATACTTCACGCTACCGTCAGCCTGAAGTTCATAGACAGGCCCGCGCCGGCCACCCGTGACAGCCCGGAAAGCGTGATCGGGAATGCCGCTATAGACGATGTAGCGCTTTCCAGCCGAAAGAACGGGCTCAAGCCGGCCTACCTCCAGGGCGCGTAGCGGCTGCTGAATACCGAAGCTCGAAACGCCAAAATTGCTCACATTGTATTTTCGCCCGGTCTGGTCCGAGAACTGCTGTGGCAGGGTCTCGCTATCCTGCACGCCCTCCCCGAAAGTGAAGGAGCAACCCATGAACACCACGCTGTCCGCCGAGGGATCGGCGCTGCCCAGGGTCTTGCGGTGGCCATTGGCGTCAAAGCTATAGTTTACGTCATAGACAATTCCGTGGTCGGTAACCTTTCGTGATTCCGCCACCACATTCGGCGGCAAGGCGGTGCCCAGCTCATCGTCCCACAGGTAATGATATGTGCTGTTCCAACTTCCCTCGGCTTGGACGACCGGCTTGTCCGTCAAATATATAATCGGATCCAGAAGTGCCACCACGAAGCTGGCGGAGGCCACCACCAGAAACCCGTTGCGCAGACCGGGCCGGCGCGACCAGGCGATAATGAAAAGCGAAACGATGAGCGGGCCGATCGCACAGTATGTGAGCAGGAATTCGCGTGGTTTGAGGAGGTAGAGGCCAAAAGCGAGCAGCAGGAGAATCCCGATGACAACGCCTAACCGACATCCCGTGCTGCTTCTCATGGGCCTTCTTCGTGAAATGCCGATTGTTCGCCGGAGATTGCTGTCAGCTCACGCAATTTGCAAGCCGGAGGCGACGCTGACGGCGCCGACGTCCCGCCGCGATCCAGAACTTGACGCCTGTTGTATTATTCTGTTGAACATCACCGTGCCCGCGCGGAGAGCAATCGGTTCCGCGGTCGCATCGCCCCTGGCGCTGCTGCCCTAGCCGCCGGATCAGCCTTCTGCGCCAGACTATCGCGCCATGGCGGCATCTTTCACGGACGCCGGCTGCCTTCGCGAATTTTGTCGCCGGCTATCGGCCGGGCAGTCGCCGACGGCTCCTGATCATGGGTTTCCCATGGCATTGCAGATACTTCGCTGGCGCTATTTTTGGTAGGCTGGGCGACGGTAGCAACAATGAACAGCGCCACCCCCTCCATCGTCTCCGGACGTTCGTGTAGCGGTTGCACGCTATGCTGCAAGTTGTTGGGTATCAGGGAACTCGAAAAACCGCGACTCACCTGGTGCCCAAACTGCACGATAGGCGTCGGCTGCAAGATCTATGGCAAACACCCGGCGGAGTGCCGCAGCTTCTACTGCTCATTTCTTCTCACGCCGTCCCTCGGCGAGCACTGGAAACCCGTGGCGTCGAAAATGGTCGTGTCCTACGAGGAGGACGGGGACTGGATCGTCGTGCATGTGGATCCTGGCAGGCCTCTGGCATGGCGTGCCGAGCCCTATTATTCCGAGATCAAGAGCTGGGCGACCGCTGCGGCAAAGCAGCTCGGTAAAGTCATTGTATGGCAGGGAGCGAACGCCATCGCCATCTTGCCGGACAAGGAAATCGAGCTGGGGCCTGTCGGGCAAGATCAGGTCATCGTCTATGTGGAGCGGCGCGGCGCCCTTGGGCCGGCGATGGAGGCTCATGTCGTTGATAGCAATCACCCGTGGGCAGCCAGGTTCGCGAGAAAACCCCCGCTTGAGTGACGGGCTCAAGAGGCCGGCCGCGTCGACTGGGACAGGATTGGTTGGCGGGGAATCCGGTGGGAAATAGTCAGAACCGAAAGCTCCAACGGCGACATGAAACCGTCTGAGAACGGAGAAAATTCTATTGAACTGCAAGGCTTTCGCGATAACACTCCGCGCCGCGCGCCCCTGTAGCTCAACGGCAGAGCAACGGTTTTGTAAACCGTAGGTTGCTGGTTCAAATCCGGCCGGGGGCACCAGCGCCGGCGCTCCCGTGTCAAAACCCCAATCGGCCGCCCGCGATCAGAACGTCAGGCCGACATTTTTCAGGATGCCAATCACGACGAGGCCGTACATCACGACCCCGAGCCCATTGCCGACCACGATGGCGGGCGCGCGCCGTGTCAATCCATAGATTACCCAAAGGACGGCGAGGATCGTGTAAACCGACCAGGTGATCAGCGATTGGTCATAATCCTGGTCGGCATCGACATACACCTTGATGACCTGGGGGATCGTTGCAATCGGGCTGATGAGCCCTGCGATCACCATGAATTTGTCGAATCGTTTGAGCCAGGACTCGTTCATGCCGCTTTGCCCTCTGCAGCGTCGGCGCGGAGTTTAGACAGTCATGAGAACGAGTCTATGCCGCTCTAGTCCAGCCGCTAGCGTACGCCCTGCCGCTACTTCTGATCGCCCGGCAGGCAGGGTCCCGACTGATAGGGATAAACCGAATCCCGCGTCATTTGCTGGTGAAAGGGGATGCAATCCTGATGGGGCGTCAGCGCGGGCGGCGCCTCCAGTGGACCTTTGGGCTGCGCCAGAGCGTTCGGGTCGACGAATTGCGGGTTGAGATCGCCACCAGGATGCAGCGTGTCATAGCTGAAGGGCTGCGAAGTCGACCCGGCGCTGGAGGGCCAGACAGTGCTGTCCGCCCGGGCCATCCCCGCGAGCGACCCGGCGATCGCCACGACAAGTCCTGCGAGCAAGAGATAGCGAGATGACATGATTGTTAGTTGATGTCCCGCCGGCGCCATGACAAGAGCCCTTTTTATAAACGGCCTGCGACCAAAACCAGTTTTGCCGGCCATGCTTGACGATAGGTTGTCTGCCCGGCACTCTCGCCATTGCCGCCGACATTTGAGGGGGAAACCGGAGTGACCGTGAGGCCCGATTCGTCGATCCACGTCATGATCGGCGAGCATGACAAACTCGCGTTTGCCTGCAGTAGGTGCATATCTCGGGCCCAGCCCGGCTCGCAAAGCGCGGCCTTGCACAAGCGCCCGCATCTTGCGATGTACGCGCACCCGGGCGCCTGCTTCACCGGGCTGACGAGTTTCCTGGGCAAGCATCGAGCCTGAGGCGATGGACCGCCTGCATTTCCTGCTTTACCGGCCGCTGCAATTCATTCCGCTGTTGATCGGCATCACGCTGGTCAGCTTTTTCCTGATCCATGTGACACCCGGCGATCTGGCCCACCACTTCGCCGGCAGCCAGACCGGCGATACCGCCCAGCTTCGTTCCCAATACGGGCTGGACCAGTCGCTGCCGATCCAATACCTCTATTTCCTTGGTAATCTGGCCCATGGCGAACTGGGCCAGTCGGTTGCCTATCAGGCGCCGGTCTTCGGTGTTGTCGCCGACCATCTCTGGCCCACGCTGTTCCTCATCATCTATGGCGCGATGCTCGCGATGATGATCTCCATCGCTCTTTCGCTTCTGGCAGCGCGCCATGAAGGCAGCATGATCGACCGGATCGTCAGCGCCGCAGCCACCACCGGGCTGGGCGCCCCTGTCTTCTGGCTCGGCATCCTGTTTATCTTCGTTTTCAGCGTGAAGCTGGGCCTGTTTCCGGAATCGGGATATGGCGGCAACCTGCTTGGCCGCCTGCATCACCTCTTCCTGCCGGCGCTGACCGTCGCATTCGCCCTCTCGCCCTTGCTGATTCGCAGCCTGCGCAGCAGCCTGGTGCGCGAAATGGCAGCCGATCATGTGACCGCAGCGCGCGCCCGCGGCCTGCCCGAGCGCGCGATCTTCCGCCACCATGTATTCCAGAACGCGCTCATCCCCGCCATGCGCCTGCTGGGCGTGAATATCGGCTGGCTGGTGGGCAGCACCGTCATCGTCGAACAGGTATTCGGCGTCCCCGGCCTGGGCGGGCTCATCGTCGCGGCCATCCTGGCCCATGATTACCTGGTGGTGCAGGCCATCGCCCTGGTCATGGCGGTCTTCATCATCGCGATCAAATACCTGTTCGATATCGCCACGGCCGCGATCGACCCGAGGGTGAAGTTGTGAGCCTGGCTTTGCCCATCAGGGCGCGCAGCGCCACGCTCTACCACGGCGCGCTGATCGTTCTTGCCTGGATGATCCTGGCGCTGGGGGCGAGTGCGATCGCACCCTATGACCCTGCCATCGGCAACGATCTGCTGGCGATGCAGGGGCCCAGCGCCTTGCACTGGTTCGGCTGCGACAACCTGGGCCGCGATATATTGAGCCGCCTGCTCTACGGCGCGCGCACCGACATCACCATGGCGGCGCTGGCGATCTTTCCGCCCTTCGTTATCGGCTGTGGCATCGGCCTGGTGGCAGGGTATTTCGGCGGCGTTTCGGATTACCTGCCGATCCGCCTGCTGGATGTCACCGGCTCGTTTCCCTATTTCATACTGATCCTGGCGGTCATCTCGGTGATCGGCCCGGGCCAGCCCGGCTTCTATATCTCCGTCGCCGCGGTGGGCTGGGTCGGCTATGCCCGGATCCTGCGCAACCAGACCCGCAGCCTGCGCCAGGGTGAGTTCGTGACCGCCGCGCGATGCCTTGGCTTCAGTGGGCCACGCATCCTGTTGCTGCATATCCTGCCCAACGCCCTGCTGCCCGCGGCCATCCAGGCGATCTCCGATATCGCCTTGACCCTGATGCTCGCTGTCTCGCTGAACTATCTCGGCCTGGGCGTGCAGTCGCCGGCGATCGAATGGGGCCGAATGATCTCCGAGGGCCAGGCCTATCTGGCAGCGGACCCGTGGATCTGTTTCTTTCCCGGTGCCGCCATCATGCTGCTGGCGCTGGGCTTCCGCCTGGCCGCCGACGGGCTCGCCGAGCGGCTGGAGGGCGAGGCCTGATCATGGCGCTGCTCTCGGTCAGCCATCTCGCGGTCGATTTCCATTTTCCCCGTTACCGCATCCGTGCAGTCGACGATGTCTCCTTCACCATCGAACCGGGCGAGGTGCTGGGGCTGGTGGGCGAAAGCGGCGCCGGCAAGACGGTTACCTGCCGGGCGCTCATCCGCCTGTTGCCGGGCCGCAACGGACGTATCGCCTCGGGGCGGGTGGATTTTGCCGGACGCGACATTGCACGGTTGCCGGAAGAGGATCTGCGGCCTTATCGCGGCCGCCAGATCGCCTTCATGTTCCAGGATTCCGCCGCCCAGTTCGATCCGGTGATGTCGGTCGGAACCCAGATCGCCGAAACGATCGCCTTCCATGACAATCTCGGCCATGCCGAGGCGCGCAGCCGCGCCATCGAATGGCTGCGCCAGGTTGGCCTGCCCGATCCGCAACACCAATACGACTGGTTCCCGCATCAGTTCACCGGCGGCCCGCGCCAGCGCGTGCTCATCGCCATGGCGCTTGCCGCCTCGCCCAAGCTCTTGATCGCCGACGAGCCGACGACCGGCCTCGATGTGACGGTCCAGGCCCAGATCCTGCGGCTTCTGCTCGACCTCCGCGACAAGCTGGGCTTTGCCATCATCCTGGTCACCCCTGATCTGGGGGTGGTGGCCGAGGTCTGCGATGCTGCAGCTATCTTGTATGCCGGCCGCATCGTCGAGCAGGCGCCCAAGAGCGAGCTTCTTTCGCGCCCGCTGCATCCCTATAGCGAGGCGCTCATGCGGGCGTTGCCCGACAAGCTGGTGCCCGGTGCGCCGCTGCTTTCCATCGCCGGCCAGGCGCCCTCGCTGGCTGCCTTGCCGCGCGGCTGCCGCTTTCATCCCCGCTGTCCCTATGTGGAAGAGGGCTGCCGCTTCGGCGATGCGCAGCTGGCCCAGGTTTCGCCCTGGCGAACAAGCGCCTGCCTGCGCTGGCAGATCCTGGCGCAATGAGTGCCTACCTGGAAATCAGCGATCTCAGCGTCGCCTTCAGGCCGCGCAGCCTCGCCGGCTGGCTACAGCGGCGCGCCGGCGCCGGGCTTCGCGCCGTCAACGGTCTGTCTCTTTCGCTCGAGCGCGGCGATACCCTCGCCCTTATCGGCGAACACGGTTGCGGCAAGAATCGCCTGGTGCGCGCCATGCTGCGGCTGACCGGGATTGCTGCCGGCGACATCCATTTCGACGGCCAGTCCCTGAGGACGCTGCGCGGCCCGGCGCTGGCCCAGTTCCGCCGGCGTGTGCAAATGCTCTCGCCCCATCCCATCGCCTCACTCAACCCGCGGCTCAGCGTGGCCGAGACCCTGGCGGAGCCGCTGCAGGTTCACGGCCTGGGTGCCAAGCGCGACATCGCGCGGCGCGTCGATGCGCTGATGGCCGAGGTGGGATTGCCGGCCGATCTTCTGCGCCGGCGCCCGGCGGCACTGACAGCCGGGGAATGCCATCGCCTCGCCATCGCGCGCGCGCTCGCTCTCGATCCCGAGCTTTTGATCGTCAATGATTCCCTCGCCGGTCTCGATCTGTCGATCCAGGCCCAGATCATCAACCTGCTGAGCGAGCTGCGCCACGCGCGCAATCTGACCCTCATCTATGTGGCGCATGATCCGCGCGATGCGCGCTATCTCTGCCGCAGTGCCGCGATCATGTATCTCGGCCGCATCGTCGAGCAGGGGCCGATAGAGGAAATACTCATGCGGCCCCGCCACCCCTATAGCCAGGCCCTTCTCGCTGCCACGCCGAAGATGCGCGCCGACGCACCGCCACCGACTGCGGCACTCGCCGGCGATCCGCCGCGCGGGTTGGATCTGCCGCCGGGCTGCGCCTTTCATCCGCGCTGCGCCAAAGTGAAGGCCACCTGCCGCACCGGCCTGCCGCCGGTACGCCGTCCCGATGGACCGGTCACGGTCTGGTGCCATCTTTATCCGGAGGGAGCGGCAGCACGCCAATGACGGGTGCAGCATCCCGCACCTTGGCAAGCCCGGCCGGCTGTTCTATGAACGGCGCGGCTCTCCCGATCACCGATTCAGCTCCCTCATCGTCAGGAGATCTTATGAAACTGGTCCGCTATGGCTTACCGGGCAGCGAAAAGCCGGGCCTCATCGACAAGCAGGGCACCTTGCGCGATCTCTCGGCCGAGGTTGCCGACATCAACGGTGCCGCGCTGCAGCCCGCCGCCCTCGCCCATCTCGCCTCTCTCGACCCGGCGCGTTTGCCGGCGGTAGCGGGCAAGCCGCGTCTCGGCCCCTGCGTTGGCGGCGTCGGCAAGGTCATTGCCATCGGACTCAACTACGCCGATCACGCCGCCGAGACCGGTGCCAAGATTCCGGCCGAGCCCATCGTCTTCATGAAGGCGGTCAGTTCGATCATTGGTCCCGATGACGACATCATGCTGCCGCGGGGATCGCAAAAGACCGATTGGGAAGTGGAGCTCGCCATCGCCATCGGCCGGCCGGCGCGTTATGTGGAGGAGGCCGACGCCCTCTCCCATGTCGCGGGATATCTCATCTGCAACGACGTGTCGGAACGCGAATACCAGACCGAGCGCGGCGGTCAATGGGACAAGGGCAAGGGCTGCGACACCTTCTGTCCGCTGGGCCCGTGGCTGGTGACCCGTGATGAGGTTGCCGATCCGCAGAAGCTGGATATGTGGCTCGACGTCAATGGCGAGCACATGCAGAAGGGCTCGACCCGCACCATGATCTTCGGCGTGGCCCATGTGATCCATTACGTCAGCCAGTTCATGGCGCTGCTGCCCGGCGACATCATCACCACCGGGACGCCGCCGGGCGTAGGCATGGGCAAGAAGCCGCCGCATTATCTGAGGGCGGGCGACAAGGTCAGCCTCGGCATCGCCGGTCTCGGTCAGCAATCGCAGAAAGTCGTGGCATGGTCCGCCGGCGCGCGCTGACGTCTCTTTTTGGTGCAGCAGCACTCGCCGCGGTTATCGCCCAGCCTGCAAGCGCCGATCAGCTCAACAAGATCGGCAGCATTGCGCTTGGTCCGGTGGCGGGACCGATCACCGCCTTGACGCTGGATTATGCCAATCAGCGGTTGTTCGTGCTGGAAAGCGGCGCTGGCCACCTTGCAGTGATCGATCTGGCGGCGAGCACGATCAGCCAGACCGTCGACAAGCTCGCAGCACCCACGGGCATGGCCCGCGCGCCGACGGAGAACCGCCTCTATGTCGGCACCGGCGATGGCAAGGTTGCGGTCTTCGTCGGCGTACCGCTGGCTCCGCAAGCCGGGATCTCGCTGGGTCCCGATCTCGGCGCCCTGCAATACGATGCCAGCAACGAGCGTATCTATCTGCCCTTCGGCCCCAAGAAGATCGCCATTCTGGATGCAACCCATAACAAACATTGGGACGATATCCGCCTCGATGGACGCCCCGGGGCGATGGCGCTGGAAGATGGCGGTACGCGCATCTTTGTCGCGGCGGCCGGCGAGAAGCGCATCATGATCGCCGATCGCGAAAGCAACAAGCAGGCGGCAAGCTGGGCGACCGGCGATTACGGCGACATCGCCTCATTGGCGCTGGATGAAGACTGCCGGCCGGCTGGTTGCCGCCTTTCGCCAGCCCGCACAACTTGCCTGGTTCGATCTTGCCGATGGCTCGATGAAGGGCCATGCCGATACCTGCGCCAAGCCAGGGCAACTGCTCGCCGATTCTTCGCGCGCCGCGCTCTATCTCACCTGCGCCGATGGCACATTGGAGATCTTCAAGCGCGACGCGTCGGGCAATTATGCCAAGAGCGGATCGCTGGAGACGGTGGCCGGTGCGACGGCAGCCCTTCTCGTGCCGTTGAGCGGGCGCGTCTATCTCGCTTTGCCCTCGGTCAACGGCCAGCCGGCGGAAATCCGGATTTACGGCCCCGCCAGTTAGCTGGCGCTAACCGCCAATTACCCGCCCTGGGCGGCTTCATCGGCGATCCGCTCGATCACGGAGGTCCAGTCGCCCGGGCTCGGCTGGCGAAAGAGGCCGAGGCTTGGATACCAGGGCGTATCGCTTCGCCCGCTCATCCAGCGCCAATCGGCAACATGCGGCAATAACAGGCAAGTCGGTTTCCCCATCGCGCCGGCGAGATGCGCCACGGCCGTGTCGACAGTAATCACCAGCCCGACTTCGGCCAGGACTGCCGCCGTCACCGCGAAATCGGTCAGCAGCGGCGCCGCATCGATGAGCGGTAGTGCCTCAGGCTTCGCGCTTGGCGCCTTTTGCAGCGAGATGAATTCCACCTCGCGCAGCCCGGCAAGGCGATCCAGCGCAGGGCCGGGAAGCGAGCGCAGCCGGTCAGCGGGATGGCGCGGATTACCGGACCAGACCAGCGCCCAGCGGCGCTGCTTGCGGCGCAGCGGCAATGCCGGCATCAGCGCGGGGTCGCCGGCAAGATAGGGGATGCCGCCCGGAATGCTCGAAAGGTCAGTCGCAAAAATTCCTGGCAGCGACAGAAGCGGGCAGAACAGGTCGAATGCGGGCAGCGGCGATCCCTCCGCGACCACCTCGATGCCCTGCATCGCACGGTTTGCCGCGATCAGACGGTAAAGCGGCGGCTGAACCTCGAAGGTCACCTCGCCACCCCGCGCCTTGACCATCGGCAAATAGCGCATGAACTGGATCGTGTCGCCCAGCCCTTGTTCGGCATGGATCAGCAGGCGCCGGCCGGCAAAATCCTCGCCCTGCCAGCGCGGTTGGGCAAAGCCGCGATCGACCCGGGGGCCCCGGCGCTGTTTCAGCCGCCAATCGTAATCGGCCCAACCTTCGGCGAAGCGCCCCTGGCGCAGCAGGCTCGCGCCGCGATAGACATGGGCATCGACATGATCGGGCTCAATCTCGATGGCGCGGCTGAAACTGGCTATGGCGGCATCATCGCGCCCACGATCGTTTTCTGCCGCGCCCAGATTGCACCAGGCGGCGGCGTTACCTTGATCAAGGCGCAGCGCCTCGCGCAGCGCGGTTTCGGCGCCTGCCAGATCGCCAGCGCGATAGCGGGCGGCACCGAGATTGTTCCAGTTCTCCGCCTGATCGGGATTGGCGAGTACGAGGCGGGCATAGACCTCCGCCGCCGCTTCGCCATCGCCGGCTGCAAACAGAGCGCGGGCCAGCTGCTTCGAACCGGCAGGTGAATCAGGATCAAGGGCGAGTGCCTGGCGATAGGCCTCAGCCGCGGCGCGGGGTTCGCAGTTTTCCAGCAAGGCCAGACCCAGATTGCGCCAGGCCGAGGCGTCGCGCGGTGCCAGTTCCGCAGCGCGCCGGAAACTGGCAATGGCCGCCGCACGGTTGCCGAGCGCCATTTGCACCGCACCAAGATTTCCTAACGCCTGAACGTCATCGGGTTGCAACGCGACTGCGCGGCCGATGAGATCCGCCGCCTCGCCATGGCGGCCCTGGCGATGCTGAAGTAATCCCAGCAGATTGAGCGCCGCCACATCGCGGGGCTGGCGTTTCAGGATCGCCAGATAAGCCGCTTCTGCGTCAGGCAGCCGACCAGCCTCCTCCAGCCGCAGCGCCTCGGCGAACTCGGTGCTCAACGCGGCCATGCCGCCAGCAGAGCAAGGGCTTGGGATATGGGCGCGCCCCAATCGCCGGCGCGGCTCTGCCGCAGCAGCCGCGTATCGGCATACCAGGCTGCGCGATCGCCGCTGTCGGACCAGCGCCAGTCCGGCGCAGTGGGCAGCAGAAGCAGCACCGGTTTGCCCAAGGCAGCAGCCAGATGAACCACGCTGTTGTCGATACTGACCACCACATCGACGCTGGCGATTTCGGCCGCCCAGCCATCGAGATCCTGCATCGCGTCGATTGACGGCTCATGGAGCAGATCGCGGCTGGTGACGCGCTTCAGCGCCGCGCGATCCTCGGCGCGATTGCTGTATTGCAGATCGACCACGCCCCAGCCCGGCAAAGTGAGGAACGGCGCCAGCAGTTCGGCGGCGATGCTGCGGCGCTTTCCCGCCGCAGCATTGGCGCTATGCCAGGAGAAGTCCAATGAGCCGCGCATGGCCCGCGGCAAGAAACCGGCTGCGCTGCGCCGCGGTGCGTCCTGCGTCGGCCTTGAGATAGCCGCCGAGCGGGCGCACCGATTGGCAATCGGGCCTGACCCAGCGCAGCAAATCGCCCGTCGGCGCCTGGAAGGAGAACTCAGCCGAAGCGGTGCGCGGGTCCGGTGTTTCGCTGCGCGGAATTGTTTCGATGCGAGGGAGCGAACGCCGCAGAAGCGGTATCAGTCGCGGATCGCACTCGATTGCCAGACTGGCACCGGCCGCGATCAGCTCCGCCGCCAGGCCGAAGAACATCGTCTCATCGCCAATGCCCTGCTCCGCCCATAGCAGCATCCGTTTGCCAGCCAGCGGCTCGCCCCGCCAACGCGTCTGCGGAAAATTCCGCCGGCGTGCGCGGAAATCGCCCGTCTGCCAGCGATAGGCATAATCCGGCCAGCCACCGGCGAAATCGCCGGTCAGCAATCGGGCCAGGCCGCGGTTCCAATGCGCCGATGCGTTGTCGGGCTGCAAGGCAAGCGCGCGATCATAGGCCTCGATCGCCTGGCGCGGCTCGCCGGCATCGGCCAGTGCCGCACCCATATTCACGAGTGCCGGCAGGAAATCCGGCCGGATGGCGAGTGCCGCTCGATAGCTGGAAAGTGCTGCGGCAGGGTCGCCTGATGCAGCCTGGACCGTACCCAGATTGTTGAGCGCCTCGGTAAAGCCGGGACGTGCTGCGATGGCCCGGCTGAGGCAATCGATCGCTCCGCCTGCATCGCCGAGACGATTCAGCAGATTGCCCAGATTGTTCAGGCTGTCTGCATCGGCGGGATTGCGCTCGATCGCGGTCTCATAAGCGGCCCGCGCCTCGGCCAGCCGCCCCTGGGCTTCCAGCACACCGGCAAGCCCGCCATGGCTGGCGCTATCCCGCGGCTGCAAGGCGATAGTGCGGCGAAAGCCCGCCTCGGCCTCACCCCATCGGCTCAGCAGGCGAAGGCCCACGGCGCGGCTGTAATGGAGTCCGGCATCATCGGGGCTGCGCAGCAGCGCCTGCTCGCAGGCCGCGATCACCTGGGCCGGCTGGCCCAGCGCCTGGAAAACCTGGCAGCGGCCCAACAAGGCGGGCATGAAATCGGGATCGAGGCGCAGCGCCTCCTCGTACAGACCAAGTGCGGCCTGTGCATGGCCCGCCGCAAGCTGAGCTCGGCCCTCAGCCGCTAGCCTATGCGCCTGATCGCGCGCCTGCATATCCGCCCTTGCCCCAATCGCGGCCCCAAACCAAGGCCGATCATAGGCCGCGGAGGTAGCGTTCGCGAAGGGCGGCGGCGAGCTTGTCGAGCGCCCCCAGCCAGTCGCCGCGCTGCGGTTGACGGAACAACCGCATGGTGGGGTACCAGGGACTGTCCTCGCGCCCGCTCAGCCAGCGCCATTCCGCCGGATCGGGCAGCAGGACCCAGACGGGCTTGCCCATGGCGCCGGCAAGATGCGCCACGGCTGTATCGACCGAAATCACCAGATCCAGGCCGGCGATGACGTTTGCGGTAGCGAGGAAATCGTTCAGGGCCGGCCGCTGCACGCTCAGGCCCGGCGGTGGCTGGGCGGCCTCGTTCTCGCGCACACCCTTCTGCAGCGAGACAAGCTCGCCGCCAGGAACGGTCCCAAGAAAGTCGAGGTCTGCCAAATGCAGCGACCGCGGCGCGCCATTGCCGCCGGCAGCCCAGGCAAGGCCGATCCGCGGACGCCCCGGCACGGCATCCGGCACCTGGCCAGGCACCGCCATATACGGAACGACTGCCGGAATGCTGGCGAGCTGTGTAGCGAAGGCGAGCGGCAGCGACATCATCGGGCAGTTGAAGTCGTAGGCGGGCAGCGGATCGCCGCGCGAAACCAGCTGCACCGGCAGAGCGCCAAGATTTGCCGCCACCAGCCCCACCAACTCGGGCTGCAGCTCCAGCAGGATATTGCCGCCGCGGTCAGCGACCAGAGGCAGATAGCGCAGCATCTGGATCGTATCGCCCAGCCCCTGCTCGGCATGGAGCAGCAGCGTTTTGCCTTTAAATTCCTGCCCCTGCCAGCGCGGTTTGGAAAACAGCCGGATGCGCGCGATATGTTCGGGATGCAGCAGCCGCGCTTCGTAATGGCGCCAGCCATCGCTGAGGCGGCCCTCTGTCAGCAACGCCACGCCCAAGGCGAATTGCGCCTGATACAGTTTTGGATCACGAAGCTGGGCTGTGCTCAGATGAGCGATCGCGTTGCGCGTGTCGCCCAGTGCCATGAGCGCGCGGCCAAGCGAAAGGTGGGCGCCGGCATTGGCAGGGCGCAGCTCCACAACCCGGCGCAACTTGGCCGCACCCTCCTCGAAATCACCTTTCGCAACCAGCGCCAATCCCAGACAGTAATGTGCTTCCGGCGAATGTGGCCCCAAAGCCAGGCCACGTCGGGCCAGGCCTACCGCCTCGTCGATCTGGCCCATGGCCAGCATGGTCTCTGCCAGGCCACAGCAGATGGTCGCGTTCTTGGGCGCCAATTCCAGGGCCCGCTTGCCGGCGCTCGCCGCCTGGTAGAGGTCGCCTTTCTGGCGCAGCACATTGGCCAGGTTTGAATAGGGTTCGGCCGCCGCCGGCGATAGCTCGACGGCGCGGCGATGGCAGGCCATGGCCTCGTCCAGGCGATTTTGCGCCCGCAGCACATTGCCAAGATTGGTATGGAGCTGCGCGATATTGGGGCCGCGGTCGAGGGCAGCGCGAAAGACCGCTTCGGCTTCCTTTATCTGGCCACGCGCAGCCAGCCGGCTGGCATGCTCGTTCGCCAGCATGATTTCATACTCCAGCCGGGAATTCGGCTCGGCGATCGACCCCTCCCCCTGCTCACTCGCCCGACATGACGATCAGAGCATCCACCGCCATGGCGCCCTGACCCCGCGGCAGCACCATCAGCGGATTCACATCCAGCTCTACGATACGCTCGCGATGGGCTTCAGCGAAAGACGCGATCGCCATGACGGCATCGACCACGGCTTCGCTATCGCCCGCGGGCTTGCCGCGATAGCCCTTCAGCAGCCTGGCTACCTTCAGCTTGCCGATCGCCTCGGCCACGCTGGCGCGGTCGGTAGGTAATAGGAAAGTCGCCGCATCCTCGATCAATTCCACCAGGGTGCCGCCCATGCCGGCGACGAGCACCAGGCCGAATTGCGGATCGCGATGCAATCCGATGATCAGCTCCGCTACCGCGCCCGCGACCTGACGCTCCAGCAGGAAGCGCTCCGGCACCAGGCCGGGCTTGTAAGCGGCCAGGGATTTGGTCATCGCCGCCGCTGCGCGCTCGACTGCGGCGCGATCCGGCAAGTTCAAGGCAACCGCACCGGCTTCCGTCTTGTGCGCCAGCGCCGGCCGGCCGAGTTTGAGCACCAGAGGATAACCGATCTCATCGGCGGCTTTCCCGACGTCGCCCGGCGCGACAAAGCGCCCGGCGGGAAATTTGACACCGTATTTCGCCAGGCGCTGCTTGCAGTCCCATTCCTCGCGCAACGATGCACCGGTTGGTGCCGGTGAGAGATCCGGCAGCGCGAGCTCGGGGTTTGTCGGCTGCGCGCCGCGCCGGGCGAGTGCCGCGAAAGCGGTGACCGCCGCTTCCAGCCCCTGCAGCGGGGTGCAGCCTTTGTCGATCATGCGCCGTCGTGCCTCGGCAGGAATGAGTTCCGACAGATCGCTGGCGACGATCGGCGTCTTGCCGCCGGCGGCCCGGCAGGCCTCGATCAGCGCGTCGACCGAGACATTGCAGTCGCGCTGCCCGGCGGCATCGTTCGGGGGGTAGTCGATGATCAGCATTCCGGCATCGAAACCGCCCTGCATAACGGTGGAGAATGCCTTGGTAAGCCCTGCGCCATCGCCCCAGAGCGAGGTGTTGTAATCGAGCGGGATTGGAGACGGAGGCAAAGCTCGGAAGCTGCGCGCGCAATGCGGCCGTCTGATCGGCCGAGAGTTCAGGCAGCTTCAGACCGCGGCGCTGCGGCAAGATCGGCGGTCATCAGATTGTCGGCACCCGAACAGGTGAAGACCGCAAGCCTGTCGCCCTTGGGCATGCCGGCCACTGAAGCGAGCTTCGCCGTCTCCAGCAACGCGTCGATGGCATCGACCCGGATGACGCCCAGGCGCTCGAACAGCGCGTCATAGAGCTTGTCGTTGCCGGCCAGCGAGCTGGTATGGCTCATGGCAAGACGCGCGCCGAGTTCGGAATTTCCCGCCTTGAAGGCGATCACCTGTTTGCCGCGGCGCCGCGCCTTCAGCACCGCCCGGCTGAAGGCGGGCACATCGTCGAGCCCTTCGATATAGAGCGCCATGGCGCTGACATGATCGTCATCGGCCAGCACGTCGATATAGTCGGCCAGCTTCAGTACCGCCTGGTTGCCGGCGGTGATGACATAGGCGATGGGTACCGAGCGGTCGTTCTGAGTCAGGTTGAGGGCGAGATTGCCGCTCTGGGCAATAATGGCGACGCCGCGTTTGATGCGCCCGCCCCCGAAACCCGAGGCGAACATGGCGACGCCATCGACATAATTCAGAATGCCGTAGCAATTGGGCCCCACCACCGCCAGATCGCCGGATGCGGCGACCAGGGCCTGTTGCAGGGCGATCCCCTCGCCGCCCACTTCGGCGAAGCCGGCGGCATAGCAGACCGCGCCACCCGCTTTTCGCGCCGCCAGATCGCGCACCACCTCGACGGTCAATTCGCGGGGCACGGCGATGAAGGTGGCGTCTGGCGCTTCCGGCAGGTCGGCGATGGATTTGTAGCAGCGATGGCCGCCGATCTCGGCATAGGTGGGATTGACCGGCCAGATCGCGCCGGTGAAACCGGCATCCACGCAATAGCCGATGGTCGGCGCCAGGCGCTGGCCGCCGACGAAGGCCACATGACGCGGCGAAAGCAA
The DNA here is from genome assembly GCA_963770335.1 of uncultured Alphaproteobacteria bacterium. Lineage (GTDB taxonomy): Bacteria > Pseudomonadota > Alphaproteobacteria > Dongiales > Dongiaceae > DASXQK01. The sequence continues at coordinate 46,120 of CAVYPG010000008.1, read as the reverse complement.
TCGTCTCAGATTGGCGTGCCTGCGAGCACGTCCCATCATGCTTCCCATGATCCCGGCCCTTGCGAAGTCCCGAACAATCCGGCGCTGGTGATACCGCTATCCCCGTTTTCGGCAGGCGGCGCCGGTGCCGCGGGAATTTGTCCGATTCCGCCGGGGCAAGGCAAGCCGAACTTGCCTTCATTGACAGCCGGGGTCCCGCGGCCAAGGATGCGCGCCTTTCCGCCAGGGCCCGTCAGGAGTGCTCCATGCCATCGCCCGCATCTTCCTCCGCGTCGTCACCGGTCCGCGTTGCCCGGTCTTCTGCCGTCTGGGAAATTACCCTCGATAGGCCCAAGGCCAACGCGATCGATGCTGCCACCAGCACGGCTCTCGCCCAGGCCTTCATGGCGTTCCGCGACGACGCCAAGGCCCGCGTCGCCATCCTGACCGGCGGCGGCGAAAAATTCTTCTCCGCCGGCTGGGATTTGAAGGATGCCGCCGCCAGCGGTGCAGAAGGCGATCATGGGCCCGGCGGTTTTGCCGGCCTCACGGAATTGTTCGACCTCAACAAGCCGGTCATCGCCGCGATCAACGGGCTTGCCGTCGGCGGCGGGTTCGAGCTGGCGCTGGCCTGCGATCTGATCGTGGCTGGCGACGGCGTCGAGTTCTTCCTGCCCGAAGCGACCATCGGCGTCATTCCCGATGCGGGCGGCATCTTGCGCTTGCCACGCCGCCTGCCCCATGCGATTGCCATGGAAATGATGCTCACGGGCAAACGATTGACTGCCGCCGATGCCCTGCGCTTCGGCCTGATCAACGCCATCGCTGCCCCCGGCCAGCTGATGGCTGACGCCCGCGCCTTGGCCGAGCGCATCGTGGCCGCAGCACCCCTGTCCGTCATGGCGATCAAGGCCGTATTGGCCCGCACCCAGGGCCTGTCGGTGGAAGATGGCTATCGCGCCATGCGAAGCGGTATTGCGCCCTATGAACGCATGAAACAGTCGGCGGATTACTTCGAAGGCGCCAAGGCCTTTGCCGAAAAACGCAAACCGGTCTGGAGCGGCCGCTGATGCCAAGTCTGGCCGAGATTGCCAAGGCCCTGGGCGCCGAATTTACCGGCGATGGCGCCACCATGGTGGCGGGGATCAACCATCCCAGCCTTGCCGGGCCCGACGACATGGCACTCGCCATGGAAGACGAAGCACTGGAGGCGCTTGCCGGCAGCCGGGCGCGGACGGCAATCCTGCGGTCCGGCAAGAGCGGCCATGCCACCCTCGCCGGCACGATTGTCGCGGCCTATCCGCGCTATGCGCTGGCTGGTCTGACGAAGCTGTTTGCCCGGCCGCCGCGAACGACACCCGGCATTCATGCCATGGCGATCGTCGATCCGACCGCAGAAATCGCAACACCCGTTTCCATCGGCCCGTTTGTCGAGATCGGCGCCGGGGCGCGTATTGGTCCGCGGGCGACCATACTGGGCCAGGTCACCATCGGTGCCGGGGCTCGCATTGGCAGTGACGCGCTGATTTACCCGGGCGTGCGCATCGGCGAGCGGGTGGAGATTGGCAACCGCGTCATCCTGCATGCCAATGCCAGTATCGGCGCTGACGGTTTCAGTTTCGCCATTCCCGAGCCGGGCAAGCCGCCGCCGCCCGGCCAGGCGCCGATCCAGCGCATCGCCTCCCTGGGTAATGTGGTGATGGGCGACGATGTTGAGGTGGGGGCCAATAGCTGCATCGATCGCGGGACCATCGAGGCGACGACGATCGGCAGCGGTACCAAGATCGACGATCTGGTGATGATCGGCCACAACAACCAGATCGGCCAGCATTGCATGGTCGCCGGACGAGTTGGCATTTCCGGCAGCTGCCGGATCGGCAATGGCGTGATCGTGGCCGGCGGCGCCGGCATCGCCGACCATATGCGCATCGGCGATGGCGCGGTGGTTCTGGCTGGGGCTTCAGTGGCCGGCAGTCGCATCCCGGCCGGAGCGGTGGTAGGCGGCTTTTGGCCAGCGGTGCCCCAGGAGCGTTTCCTGGAGCAGGTCAAGCACTTCCATCGCCTGAAGCGCCTCTATGCCGATGTGGCGGCCTTGAAGGCGCGCATGAACATCGCCGACACGGCCGAAGGCGCCAGCTAGCCCCGCATCGGCTCAGCCAGGTTCTGGCCCATCAAATATCGGTGCTTGCCACTGGCGTGCATCGGGCCTGCCACCTATTCTCGTCGAATTGCGTGTTGCGACAGGTGACGGGCGTTGCGTGGGCGCGGAGGGCATCCGGAGCTGACGAAACGCTTTTCCCGACGCTGGTTGCTCGGCGCCGGGTCAAGCGCGTTGGCGGCTGCCTTGATTTTGCCGATTGGCACCGGCCGCGCCCAGGATATCCGCTATTTCCGCATTGGGACCGGTGAGACCGGAGGCTCTCTCTTCATCCTGGGTGGGGTGATTGCGAGTGCGGTCAGCAATCCGCCAGGAAGCCGAAGCTGCGAGGATGGCGGCAGCTGCGGCGTACCGGGGCTTATTGCGCTCGCCCAAACGACGGCAGGTTCGGTCGAAAATGTCGCCGACATCGCATCCGGCCAGCTCGATTCCGGACTCTGCCAGGCCGATGTCGCCTATTGGGCCTATAACGGCAAGGACGTGTTCGAACATGGTGGCGCCATCGCGAAGTTGCGGGCGCTGGCGAACCTCTACGAGGAAAGCGTCCATGTCGTTGTCCATCGCGACAGCAAGATAAAATCCGTTGGCGATTTGAAGGGTGCCCGAGTCAATCTGGGGCCGAAGGACTTCTGGCAACCTGCTGACCGCGCGCCTCGTGCTGAAGGCTTTCGCTCTCAGCGAAAAGAAGCTGAAGCCCGACTATGCCGACCTGGCGACGGCCAGCACCAAATTCATCGATGGCAGCCTGGACGCCCTGATCGTGTTGGGCGAGGTGCCGATGCCGGCCATTGTAAGCTTGGCGGACAAGACACCGCTGACCCTGCTGCCGGTCAGCGGAGACAAGGTGGCCCAGCTTCGCCTCGACAATGACTTCCTCAGTGTCGATATCATCCCGGCGGACGCTTATGCCGGGGGTGCCGTCACATCCACTGTCGGCATCGGCATCCTCTGGGTGGTCTCGGCCGACCTCCCCGAGCAACTGGCCTATGACCTGACCAAGGCCTTGTGGAATAAGGCAAATCGCAAGCTGCTGGATGAAACCGGGGCGCTGGGGCGGCAAGTCAAGCCGGGTGCCGCCCTGCAGGCAGTGCCGCTGCCCATCCATCCGGGTGCCCAGCGCTATTACAGCGAGCTTGAAATGCAACCCGGCGGCGCCGATAACCCCGACAACGCCTCGCCCGACAACCCGCCGGCCAATCCCTGAGACCAGGCCTTAAGAACGGGCCCTGAAAACGGGAAAAACCGGGAAACCGGCGGTGGCGCTGGCCCCAGCCCTATGTGTTAGACTTCGCCCTCGCACGGATATTGACCCATGCACCGATTGCCCCTGCATCGCGCTCTCTATCTCGCCTTCGCCTTGACGCTGATCGCGCTACCCGTGGTCGCAACACCCGCTTGGGCGGACTACGACAGCGGCTATAAGGCGTTCAAGAGCGGCGACTACAAGGCCGCCATGGCCGAACTGCTGCCGCTCGCCAAACAGGGCGATCCCAAGGCACAGCGGGTCGTGGGCAATATGTATGCCGGAGGTCTGGGGGTCGACGAGGATTTCGGCGCTGCCGCCAAATGGTATCAGCTCGCCGTCGACCAAAATCTTGCCGCGGCCATGCCCGATCTGGGCGATCTCTATTACTACGGCAACGGGGTCGACCAGAGCCAGGCGACCGCCCTCAAATGGTATCGCCGGGGTGCGGAGCGCGGCGATCCGGTGGCCGAATACGATTACGGCCTGATTTTCCATGACGGCACGGCCGGCCAGAAGCAGAATTTCGACGCGGCGCTGAAATGGTTCCTGCGCGCAGCAGCCCAGGGCGATGCCCCGGCCCTCAACATGGTCGGCTATATGCACGATGTCGGCGAAGGGGTGGATGAAGATGCCCATGAGGCCTTCGGCTGGTACCAGCGCGCCGCCGACAAAGGTTATGACGTGGCCCAGTACAATCTCGGCGTCATGTATCAGAACGGCCGCGGGGTAGAGAAGAACCCCACTTTGGCGGCGCGGTGGTATCGCAAGGCGGCCGACAAGGGCGACGCCGATTCCCAGGCCGCGCTGGGCTATCTCTATGAGCAGGGTTTGGGCGTCCACGCCGATATCGTCGAAGCCATTTCGCTCTACAAGGCGGCGGCCCGGCAGGGGTCCAGCCGCGCCCTGGACAGTCTGGGCGAGCTCTATCGCGACGGTACCGGTGTGCCGAAGAACCTGGTCCGGGCCTATGTCCTCTACTCGCTGGCTGCAGACAAGGCGGATACCGGCGATGACCGCAAGATGGCGTTGGATAACCGCAACGACGTGGCCAAGGGGTTGACCGCCGCTGAACTGGCCCAGGCGAAGACGCTGCGCGAGGACGCATCCAGGGACGTCAACCTCGTATTGCCCGAAACCGGCGTTGCCTCGGCAGACGGCGACGACAGCGATGGCGGCAATAGTGTCGGTGGGGGCAAGAAGCCGAAGGACCCGTCCACCGGGCCGGATGCATCAACCCCAAATTCCTCGACCAAGGCACCGGATAAGCCAGCCGCCGCCGCACCCCCGCAGCCGGGCGGCCCGGGCAATCTGGTTCGCAGTGTGAAGACCGCGCTGACCGCGCTGGGCTATGACACCGGCAGCAAGGACAACACGCTGAACAGCAAAACGATTGCCGCCATCAAGGATTTCCAGAAGGACAAGGGGCTGCCGGTCACCGGCGAGATTTCAGAAGACCTGATGGCAGCCTTGCTGGCCGCGCGCTTCGAACTCACCACGGCCTCCAAGACCACCGATACAAGCCTGGGCGATGCAAAGCTGGAACTCTATGCGACGGGGTCCGGCTTTTATGTCAGCGCAATCGGCCATATCGTCACCAATGAGCATGTGGTGGACGGCTGCAAGGAGATGCGCCTGGTCGACGGCACCGTGCTGGATGTGGTCAGCACCGACAAGGCGAACGATCTGGCGCTGCTCAAGGCGCCGAAACCCGGCCTCTCATACGCCCATTTCCGCGACGGTCGCGGCGTTCGCACCGGCGAGGGAATCCTCATCGCCGGATTCCCGCTGCGCGACGAGATCTCCAGCGAGATCAATGTGACCACCGGCAATGTCAGTTCGCTGGCCGGGCCCAACAACGACCGCACGCTGATCCAGATCACGGCACCGGTTCAGCACGGGAATAGCGGCGGCCCGGTGCTCGATCTGTCCGGCAATGTCGTGGGCGTGGTGCAGTCGAAATTCGATCCCAGCGCCGATACCGGCGACGACAACACCATCGACGTACCACAGAACGTGAACTTCGCCGTCAGCGCCTTCACCTTGCGCGCCTTCCTGGACGCGCAGGAAGTGGATTACGATTCAGCCCCCTCCACGACTGCCTTGTCGTCAGCGGCGATTGCCAGCCGCGCCCATGGCTTCACCGTGTCTCTGGAGTGCTGGCAGTAAAGAAGGCTTGCTGCCCTCAGGCGGGCTTGCGCAGCAAGAAGCGCAGCACCTCGCCCTCGCGGCCGCTCTCGACAAGCTCGCAGCCTGTCGTCTCGCAGAAATGGGCGAAGTCCTTGACCGCGCCGGGGTCGGTAGCGAGCACGCGTAGTAGCCCGCCGGGTGTCACGCCCTGCAGGGCGCGGCGCGCCTTCAATACCGGCAGCGGGCATTTCAGCCCGCGGGCATCCAGTTCGGCGATCTGGTTCACATCGCTCATTACTCGATCCTAGTGCTGCAACAGCGGGGGCGGAAGCCCAGCGTCTGATCGCCTCAAATTGAAGCGATTTGAGGCGTGAATTAGCCGCTGCCTTAAATAAGAAGAGTGAGATTCACGGTTCTGGTTTCTTCAACCAGAACCGATCTCACTCTTGGACAGAAGGACATCCCATTTGACGCCCCCGGGCTTTGCCCCTTCTATGGTCTGATAATGCCCAAGGGACGAATCGTGCCGCCCGTCGAGCCGCGCATTGAACTGTCGCGCCGCATTTCCGACGAGGTGAAATACACCACCTGCTACATGTGCGCCTGCCGCTGCGGGATCAAGGTGCATCTTCTCGACGGCAAGATCCGCTACATCGAGGGCAATCGCGATCACCCGGTAAATCACGGCGTGCTCTGCGGCAAGGGCTCCGCCGGCATCATGACGCAGTATTCGCCGGCGCGGCTGACCAACCCGCTTCTGCGCGTAGGCCCGCGCGGCTCCGGTGAGTTCAAGGAAATCGGCTGGGACGAGGCGCTTGAGATCGCCACGGGCTGGCTTTCCAAAATCCGTGCCGAAGATCCCCGCAAGCTCGCCTTCTTCACCGGCCGCGACCAGAGCCAGGCGCTGACCAGCTGGTGGGCGGGGCAATTCGGCACACCGAACTACGCCGCCCATGGCGGGTTCTGCTCGGTCAACATGGCGGCCGCCGGGCTCTACACCATCGGCGGTTCGTTCTGGGAATTCGGCCAGCCGGATTGGGAGCACACCCGCTACTTCATGATGTTCGGCGTCGCCGAGGATCACGACAGCAACCCGATCAAGATCGGGCTCGGCAAACTGAAGGGGCGCGGCGCCAAGTTCGTCTCGATCAATCCGGTGAAGACCGGCTATTCCTCCATTGCCGATGAATGGCTGGGGCTGAAGCCCGGCACCGACGGGCTGTTCGTCTTCGCCCTGATCCATGAACTGCTGAAGGCGGACCGGGTCGACCTGCCCTATCTCGCCCGCTACAGCAACGCACCCTGGCTGGTTATCCGTAATCCCGGCGGCGCCGATGACGGGCTGTTCGCCCGCGACATCACCGGCAAGCCGCTCTGCTGGGATCGCAACCGCAACGGGCCGGCCGATGCGACAGCAGCCGATGCGTCGCCGGTCATGATCGGCGATTTCGCCCTGCCGGACGGACGGCGCGCGACCACGGCCTTCCAGCTGATGGCCGAGCGCTATCTCGATCCGCGCTATGCGCCTGATGCCGTCGCGGCGGAAATCGGCATTTCCGCCGATGTCATCCGCCGCATCGCGAGCGAACTTGCCCATGCCGCCTTCGAGCAGGAGATCACCCTCGACATCCCCTGGGTCGATTGGGCTGGCCGCGCCCATGACAAGATCACCGGGCGGCCGGTCGCCATGCATGCCATGCGCGGCATCTCCGCGCATTCGAACGGCTTCCACACCTGCCGTGCCATCCATCTGCTGCAGATGCTGCTGGGCAGCATCGATTGCCCGGGTGGGTTCCGCTACAAGCCGCCGTTCCCGCGCCCCATTCCGCCGGCGATCAAGCCGGTGGGCGACTCTCATCCCGGCAAATCGCTGAGCGGCGCCAATCTGGGATTTCCCACCGGACCCAGCGATCTTCTGGTGGAAGCCGACGGAACGCCCAAGCGCATCGACAAAGCTTATAGCTGGGAGGCGCCGCTGGCCGCCCATGGCCTGATGCATATGGTCATCCACAACGCCTGGAAGGGCGACCCCTACCCCATCGACACGCTGTTCCTCTACATGTCGAACATGGGCTGGAACTCGTCGATGAACCTGCCCGGCACGATCGACATGCTGACCGAGCGCAATACCGACGGCGAGACCTACCGCATCCCGCACATCATCTACGCCGATGCCTATTTCTCCGAGACCATCGCCTATGCCGATCTGGTGCTGCCCGACACGACGTATCTCGAGCGCCATGACTGCATCTCGCTGCTCGACCGGCCGATCTCCCATGCCGATACCGTGGCCGATGCCATTCGCCAGCCGGTCATCAAGCCCGATCGCAATGTGCGCCCTTTCCAGGATGTGCTGATCGAGCTGGGCACGCGTCTCAAATTGCCGGGCCTGCTCAATACCGATGGCAGTGCGAAATATCCGGGCCTCTATCCGGACTACATGGTGAACCATCAGCGCAAGCCCGGCATCGGCATGCTCGCCGGCTGGCGTGGTGCCGATGGCGGCAAGATCGGCCAGGGCGAGCCCAACCCGCACCAGATCGAGCAATACATCGCCAATGGCTGCTTCTGGCAACACAAGCTGGCGCCCGATCAGCAGTTCTATCGCCATGCCAACAAGGCCTATCTCGACTGGGCTGTGCAGATGGGTTTCATCGACAAGCCCGAGCAGGTGGTGCTGCAGCTCTATAGCGAAGTGCTGCAGAAATTTCGGCTCGCGGCCCAAGGCCATGGCGCGATGCAGCCGCCGGAACGCGATCGCGAGCGCGTCGCAACCTATTTCGATCCACTGCCGCTCTGGTATCGCCCCTTCGAACAGGAAGCCTCCGACGGCGCGGAATTCCCGCTCTTCGCCATCACCCAGCGCCCCATGGCCATGTATCACTCCTGGGGTTCGCAGAATGCCTGGCTGCGCCAGATCCACGGCAGCAATCGTCTGTTCGTCAATCGCGAGATGGCGGAAAGCCTCGGGCTTGTCGACGGCGATTGGGTCTGGATCGAAAGCCCGCATGCGCGGGTCAAGGGCCAGATCAAGTTCATGGAAGGCGTGAACAAGCACACGGTCTGGACCTGGAATGCCATCGGCAAGCGTTCGGGCGCCTGGAATCTGTCGCCCAAGGCCGCCGAATCCCATAAGGGCTTCCTGCTGAACCAGGTGATCTCCGAATTGCTGCCGCCGCAGGCCGACGGCCATCGCTATTCCAACAGCGATCCCGTCACGGGCCAGGCGGCCTGGTACGATCTGAAGGTCCGGCTGATCCGTACGGTGAGCAACGCCTATACCGAGACGTCGCCCCAGGAGCCGCCATTGCCGCGGCCGCCGGAGTTGCAGGTCCCCGCTGGAATCCTGCGCTACGGCGCTCGCCCTCATATTCCCTGGTGGCGTCGCTTGCGCGGCGAAGCCAAGCCATGACAAGCCTGCCGCCGCCGGGCAGCAAAAAGCTCGGGCTCGTCATCGACCTCGACATTTGCGTGGGCTGTCATGCCTGCGCCGTCAATTGCAAGGAATGGAACAGCGGCGGCCATATGGCGCCGATGACCGATCTCGATCCCTATGGCCCCAATCCGCTGGGCGTATGGTTCAACCGGATCCACGCCTTCGAAGCCGGCGAAGGCGCCGACAGCCGCACGGTGCATTTCCCCCGCTCCTGCCTGCATTGCGAGACACCGGCCTGCGTCACGGTCTGTCCCACCGGCGCTTCCTACAAACGCGCAGAGGACGGCATCGTCCTGGTCGACGAGGACAAATGCATCGGCTGCAAGCTCTGCTCCTGGGCCTGTCCCTATGGCGCCCGGGAATACGACTACGACGTCGGCGTCATGAAGAAATGCACGCTCTGCATCGACAAGATCTACAACGAGACGCTGGATGAGGCCTCTCGCGTGCCGGCCTGTGTTGCGACATGCCCGGTCTCGGCCCGCCACTTTCGGCGATCTCGGCGATCCGGAGTCCGACGTCTCCAAGCTGGTTGCCGAGCGCGAGGGCTACGCGCTGATGCCGGAGATGGGCTACAAACCGGTCAACCGCTATTTGCCGCCGCGGCCCGCGCCAGGATGGCAAGGCGAAATCATCCTGCGCGAAACCACAGCAACCCGCAGTACTTCCTGAAACGGCGCACCCCTTTCTTCGCTGGGTCGACCGCGTACTTTCGCGATAGCCAATGCATCCGGCTCTTTCCGTCATCGTCTTCACCAGCCTGTCCGGCGCGGGCTATGGGCTGCTATTTCTGATCGGCGTGCTGACCGGCACCCCGATTTTGCCGGAGAGCCGCTGGTTTGCTTTTTTCGGCATCGGCATGGCGCTCGGCATGGCGACACTCGGCCTGCTCGCCTCCACCTTCCATCTCGGCCGGCCGCCGCGCGCCTGGCGCGCCTTCTCGCAATGGCGCAGTTCGTGGCTCTCGCGCGAAGGCATCTTCTCGCTCGCAACCTTCGTCCCTGCCCTTCTGCTCGGCGCATCGTGGTTTTTCTCCGGCGAAATCATCGCCTGGGCAGGGTGGCTTGCCGCTCGTGCTTGTCCGTGATCACGATCTACTGCACGGCGATGATCTATGCCTCGCTGAAGCCGGTGCCGCGCTGGCATAGCAACTGGGTTCCGTTGAACTACCTGCTGCTCGCCTTGATGAGCGGCGCCTTGAGCCTGCAGGGGCTGCTGGCGATTTTCTTTGCATCGTCGCCTGCCGTCTGCTGGTTCGCGATTGCCGCCATCCTGGCCGCCGCCGTCGGGAAAGATCGGCTATTGGCGATGGATCGATCACGCCGGCCCGATCAGCACCAGCGAGAGCGCGACGGGCCTGGGCGCCCTGGGCAAGGTGCGGCTGCTGGAGGCGCCCCATAGCGAGGAGAATTATCTGATGCGCGAAATGGGGCATTCGATCGCGCGCAAGCATGCAAGACCGCTGCGCCTGATCGCCCTTTTGCTCGCCTTCGCCCTGCCGCTGGTGCTCACGGTACTGGGCATTTTCTTTCCCGGCTGGCCCGCCATCGTTGCCACCGTGCTGGCGGCGGGATCGGGCATGACCGGCATCCTGGTCGAACGCTGGCTCTTTTTCGCCGAAGCCAAGCATGCCGTCACCCTCTACTATGGCACGGCCGCCGTCTGACAGTTCGGATCACCCCGGAAAATATCCCATGGATATCGACATCGTTACCCAACTGCCCCGCAAGGTGCGGGAGATCGAGAACACCTTCATCACGCTGAAGGACGGAACGCCGCCTCGCCGCGCGCATCTGGCTGCCGGTGGATGCCGAGAAGAATCCCGTGCCGGCGATCCTGGAATATCTGCCCTATCGCAAGCGCGACGGCACGGCCGAGCGCGACCAGCTGACCCATCCCTATTTCGCCGGCCATGGCTATGCCTGCATCCGCGTCGATATGCGCGGTGCGGGCGAATCCGACGGCCTGCTGGAGGACGAATACCTGCCGCAGGAGCAGGCCGATTGCCTCGAAGTCATGAGCTGGATCGCAACTCAGCCCTGGTGCACCGGCAAGCTCGGCATGGTCGGGATTTCCTGGGGCGGCTTCAACGGGCTCCAGCTCGCCGCGATGCGGCCGCCTGAGCTCCATGCCGTGATCTCGCTCTGCTCCACCGACGACCGCTACGCCGACGATATCCATTTCATGGGCGGCTGCCTGCTGAACGACAATCTGCAATGGTCGTCGGTGATGCTGGCCTATATGTCGCGCACGCCCGACAAGGCGCTGCTGGGCGACAGATGGCGCGACGTCTGGCTTAATCGCCTCAAGAACCAGCCGCTGCTGGTCGCCAACTGGCTGAAGCATCAGCGCCGCGACGCATTCTGGAAACATGCCTCGATCTGCGAGGATTGGAGCGCCATCACCTGCCCCGTCTATCTCGTTGGCGGTTGGGCCGACGGCTATTCCAACGCCATTCCGCGCATGCTGGCTCATCTGAAATGCCCGGCGAAGGGATTGACCGGTCCCTGGGCGCATAAATATCCGCATTTCGCCAAGCCTGGCCCGCGCATCGGCTTCCTGCAGGAGGCGCTGCGCTGGTGGGACAAATGGCTGAAGGGTATCGAGACTGGCATCATGGACGAGCCGCAATACCGCGTCTGGCTCGAGGAGCCGGTGGCACCCAAGCCTTTCTACGAAACCCGGCCCGGGCGCTGGGTGGCGGAGCCCTCATGGCCCAGCCCCAACATCAAGCCGCGGACCTATTATCTCAATGCCGGTGGATCGCTCGATGACAGGGCGGCCGCTGAAGCGCGCATCGATGGACTGACGCCGCAATCGCTCGGCGAGAATTGCGGCGCCTGGTGCGGCTTCGGCATCGGCCCGGAAAAACCGACCGACCAGCGCACCGATGACGGCCGCTCCATCTGCTTCGATAGCGAGCCCCTGGACGAGCCGGCTGGAGATCGTTGGCGCGCCCGTCGTCTCTCTCGATCTTGCCATAGATCGTCCACTTGGCTTTCGTCGCCGTGCGGCTCAACGAAGTGACGCCCGACGGAACCTCGGCGCGCGTATCCTATGGCTTGATCAACCTCACCCATCGCGACAACCACGAGCATCCCAAGCCTGTGGTGCCGGGTGAGCGGATCCGCGTGTCAGTACAGCTGAACGACGTCGCCCATGCTTTCGCGGCAGGCAATCGTCTTCGCGTGGCGCTCTCAACCAGCTATTGGCCGCTGGTCTGGCCCTCACCCGAGCCCGTGACCCTCAGTGTCTTCACCGGCAAAAGCGCATTGATGTTGCCTAGCCGGGCGCCGCGTCCGAGGATGCCAAGCTGCGCCCCTTCGGTGATCCGGAAAGTGCCGAGCCCCTGGTGAAGACCTATCACCGCCCGGCCGTCGGCCGGCGCTGGGTCGAGCGCGACATCGGTGCCGGCACCACCACCTATCGCATCGAAGAAGACATGGGCAATTTCACCATCGAGCATCTGGGCCTGGAGACCGACTTCGTCCAGAGCGAGGCCTATCGCATCAAGGACGACGATCCGCTCTCGGCCGAGATCGATATCCGCTACACGATCTCGATCGGCCGTGGCGATTGGCGAACGCGCAGCGAGACGCGTACCGTCATGCGCGCCGACAAGACCCATTTCCTGCTGGAAGGTTTCCTCGATGCCTTCGAGGGCGACAAGAAGCTCGTGTCGCGGCGCTGGAACGAGCGCATTCCCCGCGATCTGGTCTAGCCAAGTCGCGGATAACCCAGGCGTTCGGCATCGCGCTCCATATCGAGAAGCGGCTGATAGGCTGATTCCGGCAGCAGCATGATGTCTTTCAGCAGCAAGGCCTGACGCGCTCCGGCCAGCGCCCGATCGGCCATGGCAGCGCGTAGGCCCTCGCGCAGGCGCTGTACACGCTCAGGCGCCGTGGAACCGGCCGTGATGAAGGGCAGGTTCGGCGCGCTGGCGGTGCGGCAGAGGATACGCACGCGCCTGGTATCGGCCCGGCGCATGACCGCTGAACAGCGCAAACGAGACACAATCGATCGCCGCCACGTCGGCCTTGCCAGACGCCACATGCGCCAGGCTGGCGGAATGGCTGCCGGTCTCGATGACCTCGCCGAAGAATTTTTTGCGTTCGGCAATGGGCGCAACAAGGGCGCGCAGCGCATTCATGCCCGATTGGGAATCCGGCGTGTTGAAGGCAACGCGCTTGCCACGCAGATCGGTGAGCGAGGTTGCCGGTGATTCCGCCGCCACGATGACGAAGCTGCAATAGCTGGCGCCTTCGCAACCCTCGGCCTCGTAGCAGGGTGTGGCCAGAAGCTGCACCCTGTCCTTCAAGGCATGGGTCAGGGGATAGCCGCAGGTCTGGCTGAACAGCAGATCATCCGACAGCCAGTGATCGGGAATGGGGGGTCGCTCCAACAGCCGGTCGGGAACATCGGCTATGCCGGCGCGGATCAGGTGATGGGCGATGCCACGCCAGAGTGCCGCACTCACTCCGGGATCCTCCGCCGGGTTGTACATCGGCAGGCTGGCGAAGTTCATCGGCTGGGTGGGTCGTAGTAATCGCCGGCATCGGCGAGATAGATGTGCTTTTCGATCTTCAGGCCAGTGGGCTCATCCATGCTGCCCAGCGTGACATCCAATTGGTCGCTGCCGCTGCGCTGCCAGAACAGCTTGGAGCCGCAGTTGCGGCAGAAGCCGCGCCGGATGCCGGGCGAGGATTTATACCAGGCGAGATTGCGCTTGCCCTTGATGGTGTAGCGCTCTTCCGGCGCCAGGGTGTAGACGCCCAGCGCGCCCTGATGGCGCCGGCATTGGACGCAGTGGCAGGCCGAGGGCGGCGGCAACGGCACCGGCGATTTCATAGCGCACCGCCCCGCACAGACAGCCGCCCCCGGTCTTTGCTTGTCGGACTTGCCGCGGCTCATCGCGCGACCGCCTTCATCGAATGGGGCAATTGCTCCAGCCCATCCTTGATCTCGTAGAAATCGCCCTTATCGGCGACATAGATATGGCGCACCGTGCGCAGGTCGGTGGGCTTGTCCAGACAGCCGGCGGCGATGGAGACGCGGCCCGAGCCCATCGGCTCCCAGAACAGGCTGGTTCCGCAAACGCCGCAGAACCCGCGCCGGGCATTCGGGCGAGGACTGGAACCATTTGAGGCTCTTCTCGCCGCTTAGTTTCACGTCGCTCCATGCGGCGGCCGTATAGGAGGGCGGCGCACCATGCTGGCGTCGGCACTGGCCGCAATGACAGACGACGACATCGCGCAAGGGACCGCGAATTTCCAGCGTGATCGCCCCGCACAGGCAGCGCCCGGTTGCCCGCAGCGGCTTTGCTCCCTCATCGACCATGACGCAACTCCACCGCTTTCGTAGCTCGAGCGCGGCGGGGTGCCAGCTCCGCCGACAAGCGCTTGAGCCATATAACCACATCGGATGGCTGCACCACAGCCGAGCGGATCAGGTCGTCGAAATGCCCGGCCAAGGCGCGGACATGCTCGGTTCCGTTCAGCACCAGATACATGTTGCCGATGTAAAGCGCAGCGCGCTTCGGCCCGAAGATGGTCATTGGGGCGGCATAGCGCAACAGCCCGTCATACAAAAACCAGCGGAAGGTGGGATAGAGCTCGCCCACCAGTTCGATCATGTGGCGCATCTGATCGCGGCGCACCGCCACGTCCAGGCCGCGCCAAACGCCCTCGCCCCGGGCAAAGCTCTCCACGCTCTGGCGCGGGCTGCAGACTTCGAGATCGCTTTCCGGCAGGCGCTGGGTCTGAAGAATTTCGCTGGCGGCGGCGATCTGCGAGCGCGGCACCGCCGGCTGCTGATCGCGGTATTCGTAACGGATCACCTCGCCGGTCTTGAGCAGGTCCGGCAAGGTCGTCGGCACATAGCGCACCTTGTAGCCCACGGCTTCCGCGAACCAGGAACCGAGCCTGGCATCGGCATGGGAATGCGCCGCCGGCTTCGAACTCGACCGGCCGGGGCAGCAGGTCGGCGCTGAGCAGCCCCTCCTCGGTCAGTCCCAGCAGCCAATCGACGCTGACCTGCTGACTGGCGGCGATCGCGCTCAGCGTATCGGCCCGGGGCAGCCGCTTGTTGGTGACGGACAGGAACTGCGCCAGCGTCGAGCGGTCGATGCCGACCCGCCGGGCCAGTGCCGACTGTGTCAGCCCGCCCCGGGTCATGGAATCGCTCAGCCTCTCGCGGAAGACCCGCAGCAGCTCGCGCCGTTCCAAGGTAACCTCCTGTCGCTCCCTGCCCCGATATGTAGCATAACGTCACAGACTGAGGCAATTTGTCGCCGTTATGCCGCTTGTCTCAATTTTGTCGCACTCGATACTAAGAGCGCCATGTCGATCGATTCTGCTGACGTTGCTGCCGCTGCGGACCCTGTCGCCGCAGCCGCCTTCGTCAGCACCGATACCGTCGACTATCCGACCCTCGCCGTGGCTATCCTCACCTACGCGGCCTTCGGCCTGCTTACCTGGTTTCACCACGATCTGCCCTGGTGGGTGGTGGCGCCGCTCGGCGGCTACATCGTAGCCCTACACGGATCACTGCAGCACGAGGCCGTGCATGGCTTTCCCTTCGGCCGGCGCTGGCTGACAACCGCTGACGATCTATCCCTCGCTCTGGCTCTGGCTGCCCTTCGCCGTCTATCGCGACAGCCACCTGACCCATCATTGGGACGACCAGCTGACCTGCCCTGTCGCCGACCCGGAATCGAATTACGTAACGCCGTCGATGTGGGCCGCCATGGGTCCGTTCCATCGCCGGATCCGGCTGATGATGACCACGCTGGCCGGGCGGCTGATCCTGGGGCCGCCTTACGTCATGTGGCGCGCCGCCACGCGTTTCATGCGCGGCGCTAGGCGACGGCAATACCGTCCAGTTGCAGCGCTGGCTAGGCCACCTGCCCTGCATCGCCATCGTGCTGGTCTGGGTCATGGCCATTTGCCATATCCCGCTCTGGCAGTATCTGCTGCTCTACGTCTATCCCGGCATCTCGCTGACCCTGCTGCGCTCCTATGCCGAACACCGCGCCGCCACTTCGGTGCGCGAGCGGATCGTCACCATGGAAACGAATCCGGTCCTGGCGCTGATGTTCCTGAACAACCACCTGCATGCCCTGCACCATGCCGAGCCGGCGACGGCCTGGCATCGCCGGCCGCACGCTATCGCGCGCGCAAGGCGGAACTCGACGCCGGCAATGGCGGCTATGTCGTGAAGGGCTATCGCCAGTTCTTCCGCCGATATCTGTTCACGCCGAAGGAGCCGCCGGTGCATCCGCTCGCCGGCCAGGGTTTCCCGACCTAGGCGCTGACGCCGCCTTCGCGCTTGCGCCGCTCGACGAAGGCCTTCAGCGCCTCGTCGATCGCCGGATCAAGCGGCGGTTGCTGGTAGTCGGCCAGGAGCTGCTTCCAGATCGCATTGGCGCGCTGCTCGGCCGTCAGGCTTCCGGCCTCGCGCCAGCTCTCGAAATTGCGCCAGTCCGAGAGGATCGGTGCATAGAACGCCGTCTCATAGCGCTCCAGTGTATGGCCGACGCCGAAGAAATGGCCGCCGGGACCGACTTCCTTGATCGCCTCGAAGGCCAGGGTGTCGTCATTGACGATCAGCGGCTGCATGAACTCGCCCATGCCCTGCAGGATCTCGGCATCGAGGACCAACTTCTCGAAAGAGGCGACAAGACCGCCTTCCATCCAGCCCGCGCCATGCATGACCATATTGGCGTGGCCCATCACCGCGCCCCAGGTAGACATCTCCAATTCATAGGCGGCCTGGGCATCGACCGTATTGGCAGCGCAGGCGTTGGACGAGCGGTAGGGCAGCTTGTAGCGCCGGGCGAGCTGGCCGCCAGCCATCGCGGCGCGAACATATTCCGGCGTGCCGAAGGCGGGCGCTCCGCTCTTCATATCGACATTGGAGGTGAAGCCGCCATACATCACCGGACAACCAGGCTGGACCACCTGCATATAGGTGATGCCGGCCAGCGCTTCCGCATTCTGCAGCGACAAGGCGCCGGCGATGGTCGCCGGCGCCATGGCGCCGCTCAAGGTGAATGGCGTCATGACGATGGGCTGATGATGCAGCGCCATCTCCGTCATGCCCTGCAGCATCGGCCCGTCCAGGCGCAGCGGCGAGCTGGAATTGATGATGGAGAACAGGCTGGGCTCTTTCGCCAGCTGTTCGCGCGAGATGCCGCGGGCAATGCAGATCATCTCGATCGCATCGGCGATGCGCTCGCGCCCCAGGCTATAGGGATGCCAGATGCGATCGGTCAGCGTGATCGCGGCATAATGCGCATCGAGATGGCGCGACAGCGGCGGCAGGTCGGCGGGCTCCACCGGATATCCGGAGATGAACTGGACGATGTTCAGGCTCTGGCAGAGCCGCAGCAGGTTGCAGTAATCCTCGTAGCGGCCGGGACGGCGGCCCTTGTCCATGTCGGAAACATTCGGCGCGCTGGCGACCGAGCCGAAATTGATGTGATTGCCGCCGAAGGTCAGGTTGCGTTCGGGATTGCGGGCATGGAGCATGACCTCCGACGGCGTCTTGGCCACCAGCTCCAGCACCATGGCGCGATCGAAGCGCACCCGTTGGCTGCCGGCCTCGACATGGGCGCCGGCCTTCTTCAGCCGCTCGCGGGCGGGTTCATCGAGAAAATCGATGCCGATCTCCTCCAGCACGCGCATCGAGGAATTGTGGATCGCCTCGAGCTGGTCGGCGGAAATGACCTCAATGGGTTTGTAGGGATTGCGGTAATTGCGCCAGGGCAATTGCTTCAGCGCCCCGCCGCGGGTGCGGCGTTCGCGGCGCTGGGCTTCGCGGGCCATGAAATCCTCCGAGAAAACGTGGCGGAGAATAGGCAGCGCCGCGCCCGGCTGTTAAGTCTTTTCCGCCGCTATGTGTCGCTTATCCGACGACGAGGCAGTGGCAGAAGCCGCAGAAATCCGCCAAATGCGCCGTTAGCAGCACCGGCGGGTTGTCGGATTCCGGTCTTATCCCGCGTCGGCTGAATCGGTCTGGCAGGTCGGCGGCAGCCCGGTCTGCAAGACGAGGGTCGAGGGTGCAACGCAGGACAGGACGTTGATCTCATAGGTCCCCGCCACCGGCGGCTTGCTCCCAAGCCACAGCAACCGGCGCATCTTGGCGGCGACCGGAACGCGGCTGAAACCGTGCCCACAATCGAGGGTGGAGCTCTTGCCCTTGACGCAATAGGAGACATTCATCGGCGTAGCGCAGCTATTCACCAGATAGGCATCGCCTAACGCCGTCTCTTCAAAGCGAATGCAGGTGGCGTTGGCCGGCGTGGGTGCAAGCAGCCACAAACCGAGCGCCGCCGCGCCGATACGAAGCATGGTTAACATGTATCCCCCTTCCAAATGCGGTAACCGCATTTGCCCCATATTTGTCCTACAATTCTTGCGCATTCATTAATGCGTGAGAATTGCCCCAGAACTCATTGAAATAAGTCGCGCTTCCCTACGCAACTCGACGACGACTACGCCAGCAGCGCCCCCAAAGCACTGCGATAGCGCTCCAGAATTTGCCCCTCGCCATCATGGCGTCCGTTTTTCACCACAAAGCGTCCGCCGACCATAACATCCCGCACGACACTCGTGTTGGCTGCAAAAATTACCGCATCCAACAGGGTGTCCCCCGCCTTGGCCGTCAGCGCCGGGACGTCTGCGTCGAGAACGAGCAAATCGGCTCGATCGCCCACCGCGATCCGCCCGATCCTGCGGCCGAGGGCCTGGCGCCCACCTGCCAACGCCCCGCGGTAAAGCGCGGCACCGATATGCGAACCCCCGGCCGAGCCCAGCGACAAACGATTGCGCCGGCGTGTCACCAGGCGCTGGCCGTATTCGAGCCAGCGCAATTCCTCGACCGGATTTACCGAGATATGGCTGTCCGAACCGATGCCGAATTTCCCGCCGGCCGCCAGAAAATCGATAGCCGGGAAAAAGCCGTCGCCGAGATTGGCCTCCGTCGTCGGGCAGAGACCCGCGACCGCGCCGCTCGCCGCCAGCCGCCTGATCTCATCGGCATCGATATGGGTTGCGTGGATCAGGCACCAGCGCGGATCGACCTTTTGGTGATCCAGCAGCCAGGCCACCGGACGCTGCTTCGACCAGGCGAGACAATCCTCCACTTCCTTGGTCTGCTCGGCGATATGGATGTGGATGGGGGCGCTCGTATCCATGGCGCTCAACCCTTCGACCGCGCGACCCAGCATCTCCGGCGTGACCGCGCGCAGCGAATGGGGTGCGATGCCGATGCGGATCTGGGGATCGCCGGCATGGCGCGAACGCAACTCGCCGATCAGTTTCAGGAAACGATCGGGATCGTTCAGGAACCGGCGCTGGCCGCTGCCCGCCGGTTTGCCGCCGAAACCGCCGGCATTGTAGAGCACCGGCAGATGGGTGATGCCGATGCCCGTCGCTTTCGCCGCGGCCAGCACGCGCTCGGACATTTCCGCCAGATCGCCATAGGGGCGCCCCTCCGGGTCATGATGCAGATAGTGGAACTCCGCCACCGCCGTATATCCGGCCTTCAGCATTTCGACATAGAGCTGGCTGGCGATGGCCTCCACGGCTTCGGGCGATAGCCTCCCGACGAAGTCGTACATCAGGGTCCGCCAGGTCCAGAAACTGTCATCGGCCGCCGCGGTGCCAGCCTGGCCCGCCTGTTCGGTGAGCCCCGCCATGGCGCGCTGGAAAGCATGGCTGTGCAGATTGGGCATTCCGGGAATGACGGGGCCGGCAGCCTGGGGGGCGCTGCCAGGCCTGGCATTGGGCGTGAGGGCGGCAATATCGCCCGTGCCTGTCATCTCGATCAGTACGTTGTCGGCCCAGCCCTCAGGCAGCAGCGCGTGTCGGGCAAAGAGGATCTTGTCGCTCATGAATACAGGTTGTGGCTGGTTCGCCAAAACCATAGGGGGTTAAACTCGCCGGGACAATCGTGCGCGAATGGCGCGCGCCCAAACACTCAGTCAGGCGAAAAAATGTGGGATGATTTGTGGATCAATGGCCGCCTGGCCCGGATGACCGAGAAAGACGGGCCTTATGGCGCGGTTGCAGATGGCGCCATCGCCGCCACCGGCGGCAAGATCGCGTGGGTTGGCGCCAGGGGCGACTTGCCAGGCCGGCCTGAAATCCTGGCACGCGAGGTTCATGATCTCGCCGGCTCATGGCTGACCCCCGGCCTGATCGATTGCCATACCCATATCGTCCATGGTGGCGACCGGGCCCAGGAATTCGAGCTGCGCCTGAAGGGCGCCACTTACGAGGAGATCGCGCGGGCCGGTGGCGGCATTCGCTCTACCGTTGCGCGAACCCGCGAGGCCGATGAGGCCGGCCTGCTGGCGGCAGCCGAAGCAAGGCTGGCACCACTGCGTGCCGAAGGCGTCACCACCCTCGAGGTCAAATCGGGCTATGGGCTGGACAGCGCCAACGAAGCCAAGATGCTGCGCGTGGCCAGACGCCTTGCCGGCGTAAACGTCAAGACGACCTTCCTCGGCGCTCATGCACTGCCGCCGGAATTCGAGAACCGTAGCGGCGCCTATGTCGACATGGTGGTCGAGGAGATGCTGCCCGCCGTCGCCGGTCTGGCCGACGCCGTGGATGCTTTCTGCGAAAAGATCGCTTTCAGTCCCGCGGAGACACGGCGCGTGTTCGAAGCATCACGCAAACACAAGCTGCCGGTGAAGCTCCATGCCGATCAGCTCTCCGATCTGGGGGGTGCGGCACTGGCGGCCGAGTTCGGCGCGCTCTCGGCCGATCACCTGGAATACACCTCGGCTTCCGGCGTCGAAGCCCTGGCACGCAGTGGCACCGTGGCCGTGTTGCTGCCTGGCGCGTTCTATTTCCTGCGCGAAAAACAGCTGCCGCCGGTGGATGCGCTGCGCAAGGCGGGTGTCCCCATCGCGCTCGCCACCGACAACAATCCCGGCAGTTCACCCATCACCTCGCTGCTGCTGGTGCTGAACATGGCATCGACCCTGTTCCGCCTGACGCCGGAAGAGGCGCTGGCCGGGATCACGCGCCATGCCGCAACGGCACTGGGGCTCGGCGCCACTCACGGCACGCTGGAGCTGGGCAAGGCGGCCGACTTCGCCATCTTCCGCGTCGAGCGCCCGGCGGAACTTGCCTATCGCATCGGCTACAATCCTTGCGTCGGGCGGGTGCGTGCCGGCCGGATCGAGCCCTGAGCCTGCCCAGGCAAAGCGCCGGCCTGCTGGTTTACCGGCGAAAGCTGGGTGAGCTGGAGGTCTTTCTTGTCCATCCCGGCGGGCCCTTTTGGGCAAAGAAAGATCTCGGCGCCTGGTCCATTCCCAAGGGCGAGTTTGACGGGGATGAGGAGGCTCTCTCGGCGGCGAAGCGCGAATTTGCCGAAGAAGTTGGTTCCGCCATCGAGGGAACATTCATCGCGCTCACCCCTCGTACCCAACCGAGCCGAAAGGTAATCCACGCCTGGGCGGTCGAAGGGAACGTTGACGAGGGAAGCGTGAAAAGCAATGAATTCGAGATCGAATGGCCGCCTAAATCCGGCAAAATGCAGCGTTTCCCCGAGGTAGACCGAGGAGCCTGGTTCAGTATCGTGGAAGCAAGACGGCGGATTAATCGAGGACAAATTCCGTTCCTCGACGAGCTGGCAACGTTGCTCGCCAATTAGGCAATTTCAGCAGACGGAGGTTTGCGATGGCGCGGAAAGCAGTGAAGGCAAGGAAGAAATCACCTAACAAGAAACCAATGGGTAAAAAAACTCTGGCTAGGAAATCGGCTGCCCAAGCGCGTAGAAGCTCTGGCGCTAAAGGCGCCAGGACAGCGCCCAAGGCTGCGCGCGGGACGCCGCGCAAGGCCCCAGCCAGGGCGGCGAAGCCCATCTTATACGGCGCTGCACCCAGCGGTCCGACCTATAAGGTCGCGCTGATGTTCTCGCTGCTGGGCGAGCCCTTTGCCTTTCGCCACACGGACCTTCGCAGCGGCGCCCACAAGATGCCGGAGTTCCTGGCGATCAACCGCTATGGCCAGGTTCCGGCGCTGACCGACGGCGAGCTATCGCTCTGCCAATCCGGATCGATCCTGCAACATCTCGCGGTCAAGCATAAGAAGTTCGGCGGCAAAGACGCCCAGCAACAGGCCCGCGCCCGCGAATGGCTGTTCTGGGATGCCGATCGCCTGTCGCCCGGCGTTTTCCGCACCCGGGCCGCGATCAGGGGATTCGTCAACCTGGCGCCCGAGACCACGCTCTATTTCCGCGACCATGCCGATAACGGGTTGCGGGTGCTGGAGAGCCAACTCGGCAAAAGCAAGTTTGTCGCAGGCGTAGAACCCACCATTGGCGATATCGCCTGTTACGGCGTGCTTGCCTTCGCGCGGGAGGGTTCCTTCGACCTCGCCCTCTATCCCAACATAAGCGCCTGGATGCAGCGAATGGAAAGCCTGCCGGGCTTCAAACCGCCGTACGAGCTGCTGCCGCTCCACGATATCGCTTAGCGCCGGCAGCGAGAAACGCGTCGAGGATCGCGCGCAGCGCCGGGCGGATGCCTGAAGCGCGATCCTCGCGCAGATCGAACGGCGGATCTTCGTTCATATAGGTGATCTGCGACAGCTCGAGCTGGACTGCTTCCACCGTGTCGATCGGCCGGCCATACCGCCGTGTGATATAGCCGCCCTTGAAGCGTCCGTTCAGCTTGCTGGTATAGGGTGCCGCTTTCCCCGCTACCTCCATCACCGCTTCGCTGATGGCGGGCGAGGCTGCGATCCCATCGCCGGTCCCGATATTGATGTCCCATAGCCGGCCCTCGAAGAAACGTGGCACTTCCGATCGGATGGAATGCGCATCGAACAGCAGGACATAACCGTGGCGTGCCTTGATGGCGGCAAGCTCAAGGGTAAGCTTGTCGTGATAGGGCTGCCAATAGCGGCTGCGCCGCTCGTCGATCTGCACCGCATCGGGCGCGCGGCCGGGCAGATAGACCGGCAAGTCGTCGAAGCGCGAGGTCGGGCAGAGTTCCGTATTCCGGGCGCCGGGGTAGAGGGCTTCGCCCGTCGGCGTGCGGTTGAGGTCGATGACGTAGCGCGAATGAGTCGCCTGCAGCACGCTGGCGCCCAGCTCGTCGAGGAAATCGTAGAGCCGGTCGACATGCCAGTCGGTATCCGGCACTTCGGCTGCGGCCGGCGTCATATCCGCGGCAAGGGCCGGCGGGATATGCGTGCCGACATGGGGCATGCTGACCAGAAGCGGCGAGGAGCCGCTGCGAAAACCATAAAGATCCATAGGCAAGTCCGTTGATCCTGTAGCGCGAACAATGGACTATCCCATCATGCAAAACCAGCCCCGCCCCCGTCTGTCATCGAACCTCCAGTTCCGTTTCGATCAGCGCCGGCGGGCAACCCTCTTCGGCGTGACCGTTGCACTGCTGGGCCTTGCCATCCTGCTCTGGCCGCATGAGCACCGCACGGCGCCGAGCGAGGGCGACGACATCGCTACATTGGCAAAGCTGGTCAACCTGCCGGCGATGCCGCTCGCCGCCCATTGGCGCGTCGAGCCGGAGGGCGCTGGGGATTCGGCCCGCGCTCCTGGCCCCAGCGACTGGACTCTGGATGCAACCATAACCTTCTCCGCCGCCGATGCCGCTCGCATCAGTGGGGTGGAGAGCTTCTATAAGTCGCCGCTGCTGGCCGGCAAGCTGATGCGCATCGACGATACCCACCTACGCCTGATCCTGAACACGCAATGACGGCAGAGCCGCTCTATCGTCAGGTGAAGCGCCATATCCTGGAGCGTATAGCCGCCGGCGCCCTGGCCGAGGGCGCGCAGGTCCCCTCGGAGAACGAGCTGACCCGCGTACTCGGCGTCAGCCGCATGACGGCGCATCGCGCGTTGCGCGAGCTGACAAGCGAGGGCGTTCTGCGGCGGGTTCAGGGAGCGGGCAGTTTTGTTGCCGCCGCCAAGCCCGAATCCGCCTTGTTCGAAGTGCGCAACATCGCCGAGGAGATTGCGGCGCGCGGCGGAACCCACAGCGCCGAAGTTCTCATCCTCGAATCCCGCCACGCGAATACCGAAGAAGCGACTGCCTTCTCCATCAAAACCGGAGCCCGGCTATTTCACAGCCTGCTGCTGCACCGTGAAAACAATGCGCCGATCCAGATCGAGGACCGTCTTGTCAGCCCGGCCTTCGCGCCGGCCTATCTGAAGCAGGACTTTTCCCGCACGACGCCGAACAAATATCTCATGGGGTTGCAGCCGCCGGATGCGATCGAGCACCTCGTGGAGGCTGTGCTGGCGGATCGCCGCCAGCAGAAACTGCTGAACATATCGGCGGATGAGCCGTGCCTGCTGATGAGCCGGCGCACGTGGTGCCAGAACCATGTCGTCTCGCGCGCCTTGCTGCTGGGCCGGCGCTATCGCCTGGCCGGGCGGCAGGAGTTTCGCTAACGCCTTCCTGGTTCGCATGACGGCTTTATCGACAGTTCCCGTAAAGTTGTATATACAAGCTGGATACCCAGCATAGCGAGGCCCGCCATGACATCCTCCCCCGCCAACCCGCGCCTGGATAACGAGCGCAAGATCAGGGCGCCGCGCGGCAGCAAGATCACGGCCCGCAACTGGCAGAGCGAAGCTGCCATGCGCATGCTCATGAACAATCTCGATGCCGAGGTGGCCGAGAAGCCGCAGGAGCTGGTGGTCTATGGCGGCATCGGGCGCGCGGCGCGCGACTGGCAGTGCTACGACCGCATCGTCGCCACGCTGAAGACCCTGGGCGACGACGAGACGCTGCTGGTCCAGTCCGGCAAGCCCGTCGGCGTCTTTCGCACCCATGCCGACGCACCACGGGTGCTGATCGCCAATTCCAACATCGTGCCCCATTGGGCAACATGGGAGAAATTCCACGAGCTCGATCGTGCCGGGCTGATGATGTACGGCCAGATGACTGCGGGCT
This sequence comes from uncultured Alphaproteobacteria bacterium, assembly GCA_963770335.1. Lineage (GTDB taxonomy): Bacteria > Pseudomonadota > Alphaproteobacteria > Dongiales > Dongiaceae > DASXQK01. The sequence continues at coordinate 21,234 of CAVYPG010000008.1, read as the reverse complement.
CATGGATCTATATCGGCAGCCAGGGCATCGTTCAGGGCACCTATGAAACCTTCGTCGAGGTCGGCCGCCGTCACTACGGTGGCGATCTTGCCGGCCGCTGGATCCTGACCGGCGGGCTCGGTGGCATGGGCGGCGCCCAGCCGCTCGCCGCCACCATGGCCGGCGCCTCCATGCTCGCGATCGAGTGCCAGCCCAGCCGCATCGAGCGGCGGCTGGAGACCCGCTATCTGGATGCGAAGGCCAACGATCTCGACCATGCGCTGGCGCTGATGGAGGAATTGCGCAAGACGAAGAAAGCAATTTCTGTCGGCCTGCTCGGCAATGCCGCCGAGGTATTTCCCGAACTCCTGCGCCGCAACGTGCGCCCCGATGTGGTCACCGACCAGACCTCGGCCCATGATCCGCTGAACGGTTATCTGCCGGCGGGCTGGAGCCTCGACAAGGCTGAGCGCATGCGCCAGCGCGATCCGGCCGCGGTCATCAAGGCCGCCAAGGATTCCATGGCGGTACAGGTTCGCGCCATGCTGGAATTCCACAAGCGCGGCGTTCCAACCCTCGACTACGGCAACAACATCCGTCAGATGGCATTGGAGACGGGCGTCGCCAATGCCTTCGATTTCCCCGGCTTCGTTCCCGCCTATATCCGCCCGCTGTTCTGCCGCGGCATTGGCCCGTTCCGTTGGGCTGCACTCTCAGGTGAAGCAGACGACATCTACAAGACCGACCAGCGGGTGAAGGAGCTCATGCCCGATGACAAGCATCTGCATAACTGGCTCGACATGGCGCGCAAGCGCATCCAGTTCCAGGGCCTGCCGGCGCGTATCTGCTGGGTCGGGTTGGGCGATCGTGCTCGCCTGGGCCTTGCCTTCAACGAGATGGTGGCCAAGGGCGAACTCAAAGCGCCCGTCGTCATCGGCCGCGACCATCTGGATTCCGGTTCCGTCGCCAGCCCGAACCGCGAGACCGAAGCGATGATGGATGGGTCGGACGCCGTGTCCGATTGGCCGCTGCTGAATGCCTTGCTGAACACGGCGTCTGGGGCAACCTGGGTCTCGCTGCATCACGGTGGCGGCGTCGGCATCGGCTATTCCCAGCATGCCGGCATGGTGATCGTGGCCGATGGCAGCAAGGACGCGGCGCGCCGGCTGGAGCGGGTGCTGACCAACGATCCGGCGAGCGGCGTCATGCGCCATGCCGATGCGGGCTATGAGAGCGCCAAGGCTTGCGCGCGCGAGCAGGGGTTGAACTTGCCGATGCTGGGCGCCGCCAGTTAAATAGGACATGGGAAGTAGAGCAGGAATAAGCCGGCGCCAGGCGATTGCCGGGTTTGCTGCAGCGGCCTTGCCGGCACTTTTGCCGCGAAATGCTGCGGCCCTGCCTTATGAGGAAATCACCTACCCCAGCGGCCAGCTCACCATACACGCCTATCTTTACCGGCCGTTGGGCACCGGGCCCTTCCCGACGATCATCTACAATCATGGCTCCCGCGAGGGGCATGAAAGCCAATCGGTGCCATGGGTGCGAATCGGCGGGCTCTTCGTCGATGCCGGTTATGCCGTTCTGGTGCCGGAGCGGCGCGGCTATGGCAAGTCAGGCGGCGGCAGCTGGTCAGAGGCGGTGGGCCACGATGTGGGTCAGAAGTTTCTCGATCGCTGCCAGGCCGAAGCCGACGACGTGCTTGCCGGCGCGAGCTACGCTACCGCTCTGCCTTTCGTCGATCGCAGCCGCCTCGGCATCATCGGCTGGTCGCTTGGCGGCATCGTCAGCATGTTCGCCATCGCCCGCAGCAGGGCCTTTCGTGCGGCGATAGATCAGGCCGGCGGCGATCTGACCTGGCGGCACAGCCCGGCGCTGCAATCGGCCCTCGCTGATGCGGTGCGCGCCGCAAACTGCCCGGTGCTGTTGATGGATGACGCCAACGACGCCGCGCCCGAGGCGTTGCCAACCTTAGCGGATATCATGGCCACGGCCGGCCTGGCCCATAAGCTCACGATGTACCCGGCATTCACGCCCAGCCAGCCGATTGCCAATATCGCGCCGGGACACCTGATGTTCGGGCCCGACGGGCTATCTATCTGGGGCAAGGACGCTGTCGATTTCTTCGACAGCTATCTCAAGGCCTAGCTAGAGCAGCACTGCCGCGCCGGTAATTAACCGGCGGGCTTGCCCAGCTTCACCGTGATCTTGGTCGTCTGACCGGCGCGCACGGCGATGGGCGTCTGGCCGACAGACCCGTCTGCCCCTGTGGCGATCACCATGTAGGTTCCTTCACGCAGCAGGAAATCGGGATTGGGGCCTTTATCCGTCGCCACCACCTGATGCTGGCCGGTTGCGTCCGCAGCCGTGCGAATGATTTCCCAGCTGACATCGCCCTTCGGTGCCTTGCCGCCGGCGTCGAACACCTTGGCGTTCACCTTGGCCGCGTAGAGATCGACGGTGTAGCTATAGGTGATGCCCGGCTCGATCAGGATCGCGAGATCGGCGTGGATATCGGAGTAATGGGCGCGCACGACATAGAAGCCGGCGGCGAGCATGAAATCTTCCTCCGGGGCCATGGCATCGGCGATCTTCGAATTCGGGCCCGGCGCACCCAGCGCACTGTTGAACAACTCCCAATGAATTGGCTCGGTGATCAACTTGGCGCCCGTATAGGGAATCATCCTGACCCCCACCAATGAAATGTTCAGCGGAATGATCTTTGTGATCGGCGTCGACCCGACGATCAGGACTGTATTGACGATCGCTTCCTGATCCTTGGTGGACACGACATAGGTGCCTTGCGGCAGGTTGAACTCGGCCTTCGGTCCATTCTGGGTCGCTACCTGGGTGCCCGGCTGGTTAACGGTGCCCGGTGCGGGAACGGTCACGGTCCAGACCAGCGGATCCTTCAGCGGCTTGGCGCCCTGCATGACGGAAGCCTGCAGGCTGACCTTGGTCGGCGGACCGCTGGGAATGGGCGTGGGCGGCAGCGAAGCGGTCTGCGTGGGCGTGGTCGCGACACCGCTATTAGTCGAGGCGACGCCTTGGCCCGCTGATGTCGCCGCCGGCTTTGCCGGCCCGGCTGTCGCACTCGCCATCATCAGCGGAACGCCGCCCGTGCCTGGCTTGATCTTCGGCACATTATCCGGCCACGGCACATCGACCACCTTGGGGGCCGGCGGCGGCGGCGGCGGTGCTGCGACGACCGGAGCTGGTGCTGGCGCCGGTGCGGGGGCCGGTGCTGCGGCAGGCGCAGCCGGCTTGGCCAGAAGCGTGCCGTTGTTGTCGCCCGATGCCAGAGCGATCGATGCAAACCCGCTCAGAATGGCGCCGGCCAGGATTAGTGATCGCACCCCATGCCTCCAGAAAAATGATGCTGTCGCGTGTGGCCCTACATACCGCATTGGACTGGCGGACAACAAGAATTTCGCGCCCGTCGGGGAAAATACGACAGCAAATTAGCTCTCTCTATTTGGCGGCGAGTGCCATTGGGGCCCGGCGGCCCAGCCAACGGTCGAGGAAGCGATCGAACCAGTTGTGCAACGGCTGGTCGAATTGCGCAGCCATGGTCATCTGGTGGTCGCCATGTTGCGCGCCCGGCCGGGCCAGATGATCGGGTGCGGATTTGACCCAGCTCGAGGCCACGCTGGCCGTCACCTCGGGGTGGAACTGCAGGCCGTAGGCATTTGATCCATAACGATAGGCCTGGTTCGGAAAGGCGTCGCCGCGGGCAAGCAGCGTAGTACCCGGCGGCACCTCGAACCCTTCCTTGTGCCAGTGATAGACATGCAGGCCGCTGGGAATGAGGCCACCGGCTTCCGCGGTTGGATAGACAGGGTAATAGCCAATCTCGTTCACGCCCTCGCCATGGGCGGCAACCTTGGCGCCCAGGGCGCGGGCCATCAGCTGGGCGCCGAGGCAGATGCCAAGGAACGGCTTGCCGGCGGCAATCCGCCGGCCGATCCAGTCGATTTCCTGGCGCAGATAGGGTTGGCTTTCCGCATCATTGGCGCTCTGCACCCCGCCAAGCACGACGGCGCCGGCATATGCGGCGTCATCCGCCGGAAGGCTTGCGCCCTGTACGGGGCAGCACCATTCGACCTCATAACCCTTGGCCTGGAGCAGGGGCGCAAGCCGGCCTTCGCGCCAGTCGCTATGGGCGATCAGAAGGACACGTTCGGCCGAATCGGACATGGGCAAATTCCTAACAGATCAGCGGGCCGCAAGAAAAGCCGCCATGTGGAAGGCCATCTCATCCGGCGGATAGGCCTGGCTGCGGCCGATGGGGCAGGCTCGGCGGGCAAGACAGCCGCCCAACCGGCATTCCTCGCCTTCGCTGCTCGCGACATGCCGGCGGCAAGCGGCGACGTCATAGCCCTGGGCGGTGAAGGCATTGACCGGGCAAGTGGTGAGGCAAGGCCGCTTTGCACAGGAATCGCAAGGCCGCGGCTGCGCGGCAAAACCCGGCAGAGCGAGCCGCTCGCCAAATGCCAGCGCGCCGCGATAGGCATGCCACAGCCCAATATCGGGATTGATCAGCACGCCGATCGGCGAAGACAAAACAGGTTCGGCTCTCTGCGCCCAGCGCTGGAAGGGATGCCAGGGCGGTCCGCCGAAGGGATAAAGCGACTCTGCCCCTATCGCGGCTGCGATGCCATCGATGATGCGCTTCGTCCAGCGATCCAGGGAATGGGGCTCACCATCACCATGTTCCGGCGATGTGCTGAAGGCGGGCCAGATCGAGGCGCCGATATTGCCCAATAGGACAAGGCTGGCGCTGGCCCGGCCATCGCTCAGCGGCGGCACGCCATCGCCCGGCGCGGGATAAAACCCGCCACGCAGTTTGAGCCCGAAGGGTTCGCCCAGCGTCGCGATGGTCTCGAGCGTGGCGGCCGGCACTACACCCGTTCCAGCACCAGGGCGATCCCCTGCCCCACGCCGATGCACATGGTGCAGAGCGCATAGCGCCCGCCGCGTTCCTGCAGTTCGAACGCCGCCGTCGTGGCGAGCCTGGCGCCGCTCATGCCCAGCGGATGGCCGAGTGCGATCGCACCGCCGTTGGGATTCACCTTGGTGTCGTCATCGGCTAGACCGAGATCGCGGGTCACCGCCAGCGCCTGGGCGGCGAAAGCTTCGTTCAACTCGATCACATCCATCTGCGCAATCTTGAGGCCCAGCCGGCCCAGCAGCTTGCGGCTGGCCGGCGCAGGGCCGAACCCCATGATGCGTGGTTCGACGCCGGCCGTTGCCGCACCCAACACGCGGGCCATGGGTTTCAGAGAGTGGCGCTTTACCGACTCTTCCGAGGCAACCAGCATCGCCGCGGCGCCATCATTGACGCCCGAGGCATTGCCGGCCGTCACCGTGCCGCCTTCGCGGAATGGGGTCGCGAGCTTCGCCAATTTCTCCAGCGTCGTATCGGCGCGGGGATGCTCATCGCAATCGAAACGCTGCGTCTCGCCCTTCTTCGCAGGCAAGTCGACCGGGATGATTTCCTTCGCCAGCCGGCCGGATTCCTGCGCGGCCTTGGCCCGCATCTGCGAGCGCCAGGCAAAGGCATCCTGATCCTGGCGCGAAATCTGGAACGCCTCGGCGAGGTTCTCCGCCGTTTCCGGCATCGAATCGACACCATACATTTTCTTCATCTGCTTGTTGATGAATCGCCAGCCGATCGTCGTATCCGCAATCTCCGCGTGGCGGCTGAAGGCACTGTCGGACTTCGGCATCACGAAGGGCGCACGCGACATGCTCTCCACGCCGGCGGCAATCATCATATTGGCCTCGCCCAGCTTCACGGCACGCGAGGCCGTCGCCAGTGCATCGAGACCCGAACCACAAAGGCGGTTGATGGTCGCTCCCGTCACGCTGACCGGCAGGCCGGATAGAAGAGCGGCCATGCGCGCAACGTTGCGATTGTCTTCGCCCGCCTGGTTGGCGCAGCCCATGATCACATCGTCGACCGCCTGCCAATCCAGCCTGGGATTACGCGCCATCAGGGCTTTCAGCGGCAGTGCTGCCAGGTCGTCGGTCCGGATCGAGGAGAGCGCGCCGCCATAGCGCCCGATAGCTGTGCGCAGCGGATCGCAGATATAGGCCTCGCTCATTGTGCCGCTCTCGCTTTCTGCGGACGCCCGGTGCCGGCGGCCTCGCTGCGCGCCTTGAATTCGCGCAGGGTGGACAGCTCCAGATTGGTCGGCAGCGGTGTTTGCACCATCCGCGCCGCGATCTTCAACGGCCAGCCGCAGGCGGCCTTCACCTGATCCGCCGCGATACCCGGATGGATCGAGGTCAATTCCAGCTCGCGGCTCTCGGGATGGGGCTCCAGGATGCCAAGATCGGTAATGACACGGGTCGGCCCCCGCCCCTGCGCACCGTATTCCGCGCGGTTCTTGCCACCCGTCCCGTGCCCGAGTGAGGTCACGAAATCGAGCTTCGACATGAAGGCACGCTGGCCCATGCGCAGCATGACGAAGATTTCCTTGGCCGATGTGGCGATCTCCGGTGCCCCGCCCGCGCCCGGCAGCCGCGTTTTCGGCTTCGCGTAATCGCCGATGACGGTGGTGTTGATATTGGCGAAGCGGTCGATCTGGGCCGCGCCAAGAAATCCGACATCGATCCAGCCGCCCTGCAGCCAGTAGCGGAACATCTCGGGGATCGAGACCACGGTCATCGCGGTTTCCGATAGTTCGCTATCGGCAATCGACAACGGCAGCACATCGGGCTTGGCCTCGATGGTGCCGGATTCATAGATCAGGGTCACTTGCGGAGCATGGCTGAGCCGCGCCAGATTGGCGGCGGCACTGGGCATGCCGATGCCAACGAAACAGACCGTGTCATTGTGAAGCTGCCGGGCCGCGGCGATCGTCATGATTTCGTCGGCGGAATATCCTGATTCAGGCACGGGCCACCTCCTTCGCCGCGGATTTTAGGCTCGCCTCATACTCCGCGAAGTTCTTCGTCGCCAGCACATGACGCTTCATCCAGGCAAGGAACGTCTCGCGCTCGCGGGCGATGTCGTCCCAGGCTTTGTAAAAACCATTGTCGCGCTTGTAGAAGCCTTGGGCATAGGAGGGCCAGGCGCCATGGGGCTCCAGGCAGACCGCGCCCACGGCAAAATGCGGCAGGACACAGGCATTGGGCGGCGCCTGCAGATCGTCGACGATCTCCTCCACCGTCACGATCGTCCGCTTGGAAGCGAGCACCACTTCCTTCTGGATGCCGATGATGCCCCATAGCAGAACATTGCCGCGCTTGTCGGCACGCTGGGCATGCACGACACCGACATCCGGTCTTGTTGCCGGAACAGCGGCCAGAACTTCACCGGTGAAGGGGCAGGTGACGCGCTTCAGGCGCGAATTCACCTTGGGCAGATCGTCGCCCAGATGGCCGCGAAAGACGGCAAAGGGCAAACCGCTGGCCCCGGCGGCATAAGCATTCGCCATATCCGAGTGGCTGCGTTCGTCCAGCTCGATGGGCTTCGGCCAGCCATTCTCCACCGCATCGCGCAGGCGATGCAGCGAGCCCACGCCGGGATTGCCACCCCAGGCGAAGACGAGACTGCGCGTCAACCCCAGGCCGATGAACTGGTCGTAGATGATGTCGGGGGTCATGCGGATCAGCGTCAGGTCGCGCTTGCCCTGGCGCATCGCTTCCAGCGCCGCCGCCGAGGGAATCAAATGGGTGAATCCCTCGAAGGCGACGGTGTCGCCGTCGCGTATCAGGTCCCGCACTGCCTCGCTGAGACTGGTGATCTCCGCCATGAGCCCTTGCCGCCGCTGCCTGCCACTGACCGCGGCTATTCCTGTCGCACGCTGCCTTCCTGTCAAGGGCCGGACGCCGATAGGGCACGGCAATTCACCCTCACCGCAACCCTCTCCCGCTTCGAAGCGCGGGAGAGGGAGAAGAATGGCTCCTCTTCTTTTCCCTCGCCCCCGGCCATGGTTCGATGCCAATGCCGCGCATTGGCAGAATCGAACCATTCCTTATTTAAATTCGATCGGCTGATTCACCCAATGTGACGAACATACCACATTGGGATCAGACGATCCTGGGAGAGGGTCAGGGCGAGGGGGTAGAAGTTGAATCGACGCCAGCAACTAGGGTTAAACTGACCATAGGAAATCGGGAGGCTTCGATGGGCAAGCTGACCCAGAGCTACGTGCATGGAACGTCGGATCACCCGCTGATCGGCGATACGATCGGCGTGCATCTCGACCGCATGGTGGCGCTGGCCCGGGACCGGCCGGCGCTGGTCAATCGCGCCCAGAAGATCCGCTGGAGCTACGGCGAGTTCCAGTCCCGGGTGGACTCGATGGCCGCAGGCCTGATCGCCATGGGATTCCTGCCGGGCGATCGGGTGGGTATCTGGTCGCCCAACAATGCCGAATGGGTGGTGACCCAGTTCGCCACCGCCAAGGCCGGCATCATCCTGGTCAATATCAACCCCGCCTATCGCCTGCATGAGCTGGAATACGCGTTGAATAGAGTTGGCTGCAGCGGGCTGATCCTCGCCAGCAAATTCAAGACCAGCGACTATCTCGGCATGATCGAGACACTCTGCCCGGAGATCGCGGCCAGCGCGCCCGGCTCGTTGCATGCCGCCAAAATCCCGGAGCTGCGCTGGGTCATTCGCTTGGGCCACGACAAGACGCCCGGCATGCTGAACTTCGCCGATATTGCCGCGGCGGCCACACGCGAAAGCCACAAACGCCTCGACGATCTGCAAGGCGAACTTCAATTCGACGACCCGATCAATATCCAGTTCACCAGCGGTACCACCGGCAATCCCAAGGGTGCGACCCTGACCCACCACAACATCCTGAACAACGGTTTCTTCATCGGCGAAGCGATGAAGCTGACGGATCAGGACCGGCTCTGCATTCCGGTGCCCCTCTATCACTGCTTCGGCATGGTGCTGGGCAATCTCGCCTGCATCACCCATCGCGCCTGCATGGTGCAGCCAGGCGAAGGCTTCGATCCGCTGGCGGTCCTCCAGACAGTTTCGGAGGAACGCTGTACGGCTCTCCACGGCGTGCCGACCATGTTCATCGCGGTTCTGGATCACCACGATTTCGACAAGTACGACCTCTCGAACCTGCGCACCGGCATCATGGCGGGCAGCCCCTGCCCCATAGAGGTCATGAAGCGCTGCACGACGAAAATGCATATGCGCGAGATCACCATCGCCTATGGCATGACGGAGACCAGCCCGGTCAGCTTCCAGAGCTCGACCGACGATCCCATCGCGCGGCGCGTCTCCACCATCGGGCGCATCCAGCCCCACCTTGAAGTGAAGATCGTAGACGCCGATGGGCGCATCGTTTCGCCGGGCGTCACGGGCGAGCTTCTGACCCGCGGCTATTCGGTGATGCGCGGCTATTGGGGCGATGAGGCGCGCACGCGCGAAGCCATCGATGCTGCGCGCTGGATGCATACCGGCGATCTCGCCACCATCGACGAAGACGGCTATTGCAACATTGTCGGCCGGATCAAGGACATGGTCATCCGCGGCGGCGAGAACATCTATCCGCGCGAGATCGAGGAGTTTCTCTACAAACATCCCAAGATCGTCGACGTGCAGGTCTTCGGGGTGCCGGACTCGAAATTCGGCGAACAGCTCTGCGCCTGGGTGCGGCTGCATGAGGGCGAGACGCTCTCGGCTGAAGAGGTTGTGCAGTTTTGCGACGGCCAGATCGCGCACTACAAAATTCCCCACATCGTTCGCTTCGTCGACGCCTTCCCGATGACCGTCACCGGCAAGGTGCAGAAATTCCTGATGCGCCAGACGATGATCGAGGAGCTGGAGCTGAACGAGGCGAAGACGGCATAAGGCCGCTCATACGGCGGATTAACAATCGGCAACCCACCTGCTGACGCATCTCCCCGTTCTTGCACGCAGAAGCCGGCGTTGTCCTGCGCGATGCGCAAGGCCGGCTTGTCGAGTGAGCATCGCCGCGCGGCGATTAGGGCACTATTGTCGAATTCGTCCGATGTCATCGCCCACCGCCACCCTGCCGCCCCGCGCCGATCGTCCCCCGATCCTTCTGCCGCTGATCGTCGCCTGCGCGCTGTTCATGGAAAACCTCGATTCCACGGTGGTTGCAACGTCACTGCCAGCCATGGCGCGCAGCCTGAACGAGAATCCACTGACGCTGAACGTGGCGATGACCTGTTATCTGATGAGCCTGGCCATCTTCATCCCGGCCAGCGGCTGGCTGGCCGATCGCTTCGGCCCCCGCGACGTGTTCATGGCTGCCATCGGCGTCTTCACGCTCAGCTCGCTTGCCTGCGGCATCGCCCAGAATCTGCCTGAGATGATAACAGCGCGCATTTTTCAGGGCGTAGGCGGCGCGATGATGACGCCGGTCGGCCGGCTGGTGCTGCTGCGCACGGTGCCGAAGCATCAGCTTGTCCAGGCCTTGAGCTATGTGACCATGCCCGCACTCGTGGGGCCGGCCATCGGGCCCCTCATCGGCGGCTTCATCACCACCTATTCCTCCTGGCGCTGGATCTTCTACATCAACCTGCCCATCGGCATTTTGGGCATCGCGCTGGCGATCCGCCTCATCCCCAATGAACGCCAGCCCGATCACGGCCCCGCCGATATCCGCGGCCTGCTGCTGAGTGGCGTTGGCCTGGGCTTCATGGCGCTCGGTCTGGACAATGTCGGGCGCGGCTCGCTGCCTGGCTCCTTCGAAATCGCGACGATTGCCATCTCCGTGATCTGCTTCGTGTTCTTCGCCCGCCACGCGCGCAGCTATCCAGCACCGGCGATCGATCTCACCTTGCTCGACCTGCCGACATTCCGCGCTTCCATCCTGGGCGGTGCCATGTTCCGGATTTCCATCGGCTGCATTCCCTTTTTGCTGCCGCTCATGTTCCAGGTCAGCTTCGGGCTCACGCCATTCCAGTCCGGCTCACTCACCTTCGCCGCGGCGCTGGGTGCTTTGTTTATGAAGGCGGTGGCGCCACCCATCGTGCGGCGTTTCGGCTTTCGCCAACTGCTGGTCTGGAACGCGGTGATCTGTGCTGCGATGCTGACAATCTATGGGCTGTTTCGCCCGAGCTGGCCGCATCTGCTGATCATCGGCTTCCTGCTCGTCACCGGATTTTTCCGCTCGCTGCAATTCACCTGCATCAATGCCATCGGCTATTCCGACATTCCCCTAGCGCGGATGAGCCGGGCCACCAGCCTCTCCAGTGCAGCACAGCAACTGTCGCTCAGCGTCGGGGTGGCGCTCGGCGCGGCAATGCTGGCGCTGCTGAATCCCAACCACGCAACGGCCGGCCTCGCCCCCAGCAATTTCACGCCGGTCTTTGCCGCCATGGGCTGCCTCTCACTGCTGTCGATCTATTTCTTCCGCGCCCTGGCGCAGAACGCAGGCCACGAGGTCAGCCGTTATCAGTCCGAAGCGAAATAAGGTTCTCTTCGCATTCGTTAACGCCACTGGTCTCGGTCGTCCCCTTCTGTTGCGGAATTGGCACGGCGTACCGTTTCTGTACCGGGCCACGCCAATTCCTCATACTTAACCTCAGTTTCTTCTTCTATAGTTCCTGTCGGGTGGGTAAACCACGCGCCGATCGAGAATCGTCGGGGGAAAGAAAACGATGGGGACTAATTGCTTTGCCGACTTCGCGGCGGGGCGTCTGGCCGGCCTGGCGGCAGCACTTTGCCTGCTGCTCACTGCCTGCAATACCGCCAAGGTCACGAATCAGGCCGATATCGGCCCGGTGCCGACGATGCGGCCGGCCACCGTCTATGTCGCGGACTTCGATCTCGATGTCGGCGAAATTAAGTCGCAGGGCATCATGTCCTCGGTGACCGCGCGGCCGCTCTTCTCGGTTCTGCCCCATCCTTTGGGCGTGCTGCCGCAGGACAAGGCCTCCACCGCCCATGAACTCGTCGAGTTGATGGCGACATCCCTGGTCAAGGATTTGACCGCGGCCGGCTTCCAGGCCCAGCGGATTTCCGCCGATACCGGCCTGCCGAGCGATGGCTGGCTGTTGCGTGGCGTCTTTACCCAGGTCGATGAGGGCAATCGCCTGCGCCGCGCGATCATCGGTTTCGGCGCCGGCAAGACCGAGATGCAAGTCGAGACCAAGCTAGACGATCTCTCTCAGGGTCCCCCGCAACCCTTCTACGAAGTCGATACCAGTGCCGAGAGCGGCAAGATGCCGGGCGCCATCGTGACGATGAGTCCCGCTGCCGCTGCCGTGAAATTCATCCTCGCCAAGGGCGATCTCAACCGCAACACGCGCGATACCGCGAGCGAGATCGCCACAAGCGTTGCGGCGCGCGTTCCGAAATAGCACGATGGGGGACGACCCGGTCCCGATTGAGCAAACGCCCAATGCTGCTCCCCGGCGGGATATCACCCCTTGGCGGGGAAGACGCTGAGGGGCGATGGCCCGGTTCACCAGGTATATCCGCCGCTCGCTCGCCGGTCCGCTGCTGTTCGTGGCGCTCGGCTTCATCGCCGTTCCCATCGCCATCTATCTTACCTTCCAGCAGGCCGATCAGGAACGCCAGGCGCTGCTGATCCGCACGGTTCATGCCCAGGGGCGCATCGTCGCCAATTCGATAGCACCCATGCTGAGCGGGGGTGATCGCTCGACCTTCGATGAAGCCGGCGCCGACCTTGCCGGATTTTCCATCGCCAAGGCCCGGGTGCGCCTGCTATTCCGCCCGGCTAAGCTCGTCGGAGCTGCCGGCTTTTACCTGGTCGCGTCCGCACCCCGCACGGAGGCCGACTATCTGGGCGAGACACGTCAGGAGCTGATCCGCCAGGGCGTGCTGGACGACCTCACCACTTCCTGCAACCTCGCGCATTCGCCGGCGCGCCGCTACCGCGAAGGGCCAAGCAATGTGGAGTACATCGCCTCCATCGCCCCGGTGGTGACGCCCGCCGGATGCTGGGCCATCGTCTTTTCCTATCCCACGGCGGAACTGCTGGGGGCCAATAGTGCGCAGCCCTATTGGCGGCGGCTCGAGCTGCATCGCGCAGCATTGATCTATCTGGGCCTTGCCCTGGTCACCCTGCTCGTCTTCGTCACCATTCGGCGCAATGTGCTGGAATTCGGCCGCCGTGCGCGCCGGCTGCGACTGGGCAGCGACCGCGAAGAGAACTTCTTCGTCGAGCAGAACGAGTTGGCCGAGTTGCATGGCGTCGCCGAGGAACTCGATCGCATGGTGGCGACGCTCAGCCAAAGTGCCGAGAGCATCCGCCGGCGCGCCGAAGACAACGTCGATGCCTTCAAGACGCCCATCGCCGTGATGCGGCAATCGCTGGAGCCGTTCCGCCGCGACTTCGGCAGCGGTGAAGTGCGCGGCCGGCGCGCCCTGGAGGTGATGAGCCAGGCGGTGGAGCGCCTCGACAAACTGATCGACGACTCGCGGCGCGCCGATGAGGCTGCGGCCGAACTGCTCGACCCGCCGCGCCGGCCTATCGATCTCAGCCGCTTGCTGCGCCGAGTGGCACATGGTTACGCCGATGCGGTGGAGCGCCGCAACATTGTCTTTGTCAGCAGCCTGACCGAAGGACTCATTGTTCTCGGCAGCGAGGGACTGATCGAGACCGCGGTGGAAGCCGTACTGGATAATGCGGTCAGCTTCTGTCCGCCGGGCGGGCGGGTCGAGCTGCATCTGCACCGGCGCGGTTCGCGAGCGGTGATTGCCATCGCCAACAACGGCCCGGCCATACCGAGCCAGTACAGCCATCAGATTTTCGAACGGGGATTTTCACTGCGCGCGCCTGGGGCGGCGAACTACGAGGGTAAGCCCCACGGTGGAATCGGCCTATGGGCGACGCGGCGAAATCTTCAGGCCCTGGGTGGCACCATCATCGCCGAGAACGTGCCGGGCGAAGGGGTGCTGATGATCCTGGACCTGCCACTGGCCGGCACGCCGCCGACGGCACGCCAACTGCGCCGCCTGTGGATTTTAGGTGCGCCCAGAATCAGGGATCAGGCGCGGTTCTAAGCCGCATCCGATCCGGAGCCAGCCAAAATCGGAAACTAGCTGATATGAATTTGCGGGGTGTGCCAGGGCATCAGGCTCAGAAGCGCGGGCTGCACAATCGACCCACCGAGAAATGCCCCGATGCCCAAGGCGCTGATCGCCACGACCACCAGCAACAAGCCACGTACTGCCGCCATCTTAGTCTCCCCTCGGACGCTCACAACTGCCACACCCCAACAATGCGGCGTGCGCGGGAAAGGTTCCGGGAAAGCGGAAAACTAGCGGTCGGCGAAGGCGAGTTTGGCGCCCAGCGCCACAAAGGCAGCGGCGAAGGTGCGGCGCATCCAGACCAGCACCTGGGGGCGAGAGATCACATGCCGGCGAATCGCGGCGGCAAACAGGCCGTAGCCGACAAAGACGATGAAAGTGACCAGCATGAAAACCGCGCTCAGCTCCAGCATGCGCGGCAGCGGATGCGCCTCGCTGGCCGGCACGAACTGGGGCAGGAAGGCGAAGAAGAAGATCGAGAGCTTCGGATTCAGGATGTTGATCAGGATGGCGTGGATCGTCACCTGCAGGGCGGAGCGCGCGCCGACCTTGGTTTCGATCCGCAGCGCACCCTGCTCGCGCAGTGCGTTCCACGCCATGTAGAGAAGATAGGCCACGCCCAGATATTTGAAGGTTTGAAAGGCAACCGCGCTGGCATGCAGCAGGGCCGCCAACCCCAATATGGCTGCCGCCATATGGGGCACGATGCCGAGCGTGCAGCCGAAAGCGGCCACAACACTGGCTCGCGAGCCGCGTGAGAGGCCGGCCGCCAGCGTGTAGAGAACGCCTGTGCCGGGCGACACCACGACGATCAACGTGGTCAGCAGGAAATCCCAGGAAAAGGCACCGGACATGGCCAAGCCTAACCGGACCTGGGGCGCGGTTTCAACGACGCGTTGCCGAACTTTTCGGCTTACCCGCCCCTGCCCTTGCCACCCCAGTCCGGGCGCGCGGATCGTCCTCCGGATCCAGATAGTCAAGGCCAAGGGGCCCGATTGCCGTCACCTGGGTAATGTATTCGCCGGATTTGGCCCAATGGAAATGCGCCGTATCGCCCGGCAGCACGATCACCGATCCAGGCGGATAGGCCTTCACCTTCTTGCCGTCGAATTTCTTGCCCAGACCGATATAGAAAACGCCGGACATAACGGTATAGACCCGATCCTCCGGATGCTGGTGAGGCATCAGTTTGACGCCGGCGGGAAGCTTGACCCTGACGACATAGGGCGCCGCCTTCGAGGGGTCGCCGATCAACAGGGCGAGCCGCGCCGCTGGCGGAAATGCGGGAAAAGGCTTCCACTCGATATCCTCGGGAAGAATCGATCTGAACTTTGCCTCGCCGGGCTGGTGCCGTCGCGTCATCGCCTGCTCCTTGTTGTCCAAAGAGGATCTCCCCGTGGAGAGCGTACAACGATGATTTGGCTTTGGCAGCCTGAATGGAAGCTCGCGTCGAAGGCAGGGGTTGCCCGTCAGCGCGCTCGACGTAGGAAGTCGACGACGAGCTTCGTCGTCGCTTGAGGCTGCTCCTCCGTGATCCAGTGCCCGCAATCCGGAATGATCACAACTTCGACGTTGGCGGCAACACACCGCGTCACGGCGCCGATCAAAGGGCCGAATGTAGCTTCGCCACCCAGGGCCAAGACCGGCATTTGAAGCTTGCCCTGCGCCAGGAACGCCTTGTTGTCGGCCGCATCTTGGTCGAATGCCAGGAACTGTGCAAAGCCCGCTCGAATTGCGCCGGGCTGCGCGTAGAGCGCCGCGTAGTGTTGACGCTTCGCTTCGTCAAACCGTTTCGGGTCTCGAGAAAGTTCGTTCCAGAAGCGGTCGAGATAGATCCGCTCGCGGCCAGCTACCAGACGCTCCATGTCCGGACCACCAAAACCAAAGTGCCACATAGCCGGATCCTGTTTGATCTTGTCCCAGGGTCCGACGCCAGGTAATGGCGCGTCAATTGCCACCCACCGACTCACGCGCTCGGGGTGAGTGGCAGCAATCGCGAAGCCGACCATGATGCCAATATCATGCGTCACGAATTCGGCCGACCGCACCCCTAGGGCGTCCAGTACACCCAACACGTCCAGCGCCTGATTCTTCTTGTCGTAGCCGCCATCGGGCTTTGACGAGAGACCCAACCCACGGAGGTCCGGCGCAATAATCGTGTTGTCTTCGATGAGCGCGTTCGCGAGGTGGCCCCACATGTCGCCCGTTGTGCCAAAGCCGTGCAGCGCAACAACCGCCGGACCATGCCCGCCGACTCGGACGTGGGCCGTGATGCCGTTGCTTTCGATCTTCTGCGTCTGCATCGCAGCAGGAAAGGGATGGATACCATCCAGATATTTGTTATCGGTCATCGCTTGACTCCAAATTCGAAGGGAACATCGGACGGCGCAACGAGGCCCATGGATCTGCGTCCTCGTCGTCGCGTTCTACGCAGCATGCGCCGTATGCGTCGGGCCGGCAGTTGGACGCGATCTATCTCAGCGCCGCTTCGGCGATGGCGACATCCTGCTCGACAGTGCCACCGCTCACGCCGACGCCGGCAACCACCAGACCTTCTCGGGCAAGCGGCACGCCGCCACCTATCGCACAAAATCTCCCGCCAGAGACCGCGCTGAGCGGATAGAGCGGTTGTCCTGGCTGCACCAGGGGAAGAATGTCTGCCGTCCGCATTCCGACAAGTGCGGACGTGTATGCCTTTCGCTCGGACAGCTCGATCGAAAAGACAGGGGCTCCGTTCATGCGGTGCTGGAGAATGAGATTTCCGTGAACATCAATGACGCAGATTGCGACCGGCACTTTGTTCGCAACCGAGGCCGCCTCAACGCGATCCGCGGCACTCTTTGCGATAGCAAGCAAATCCATGGGTCTGTCCTTCCTTCGATCGGATACCTGACAATGGGGCGACTACAACGTCGGACTCACGAGTGCTTGGCACCGAGTTGCCCGACATAGAATCCAAGGCGATCTTCCGCATCGCCCGGCTTGTGAAAGCCTCGTTCAAACAGCGCCTTAATCCTTTCGTGCGCAGCGGGCCGCGTGAGCGAGGTCATGCAGGCTTCCCATCCGGCGGCGATCTCAACGTCTGGCGGCAAGCTGGCGGCGTTCACAAGCCGCTTGGTGTTGGCGATCGCCCACTTGTCGAACGATCCGATTCGGGTGGCGAGTGCATCGACAAAACCGTCGAGCTCTGCATCCGGCAACGACCGGTTCACATAGCCGAAGGACGCGGCCTGATCTCCTCTGATGTCATCCGAGCTCAGAAGCACTTCCAGAGCGCGGGCCCTTCCGATAAGCCGCGGCAATCGCGCCATCGGCCCGCCGCCGGCCACCAGGCCGACGCCCACTTCCCACTGCGAGAAGACGGATTTCTCCCGGCTGGCGAAACTCATGTCGCAGGCGAGTGCAATCTCGCTGCCGTTTCCAGTCGCCCGCCCCCGGATCAATGCCATTGAGACGAAGGGCGCGCGGGTCAGGCGCACCAAGATGTCTGGCCACGCCTCCAGGCCGGTGGGGCCTTGGGATATACTGGTCAGGTCCTCGAGTTTCGCATGGAAATCAGAGTGATTCAGGAAATAGCCTTCGACGGCACTATCGAAAACTACGACCTTGACGTGCTCGTCGGCCTCGAGCGCTGCCAAGATTTCCCGAAATTGCAGGACAAATTCCGGGCCCATGAGATTGAGCGGCGGATTGTCAAATGTGACGCGCCAGCAGGCAGGCGAATTGCAATTCACCCGGATCTGCGCGGCCTTCGGCAATGCGTTCACGAGGGGAGCTCCTTTGCAAGGTCATATGTGGGACATTCCAGTCCACGATCGTGCCGTTGCCTCACTTCACGGCAGAAAACGCGGTTGGCGCCAGTAACTGGTTGCTGATGTTCTCGACGAGCTGGCCATCCTTCTCGGTCTTGGCGACCACCGCGGCCCATTCGGGGTCGGCGAGAAAAGCGCCCCAGCACTTCTCGCGTTCGGCCATGCTGTCCCAGGCAAGCATGTAGGTGACCTCCTGGTTGCTCTCGCCGACTAGCGTGG
The DNA here is from genome assembly GCA_963770335.1 of uncultured Alphaproteobacteria bacterium. Lineage (GTDB taxonomy): Bacteria > Pseudomonadota > Alphaproteobacteria > Dongiales > Dongiaceae > DASXQK01. The sequence continues at coordinate 3,219 of CAVYPG010000008.1, read as the reverse complement.
TCCAAAACCCGGCTTGGCGGATGCCGTGCTTCTGCCAGATCCGCAGCGTCTCGTTCTCGAATCGTGACAGTAACGCCGGCTTGCGCCCCGGCAGGCAGCGATAAACTCGCAATTCGTAGATCATGGTTCACCTCGATCCCGTGTGGACGGATACCTGCCGGTGACTGTTCGCTCACATCGCTGCGGCCTCAGACCAGCGTCGTTTCGACTGCGATGTTACCGTGCGTTGCCCGCGAATAGGGACACACCTGGTGGGTCGCCTCGATGAGGCGCTGCGCCGTCGTTGGCTCCATTCCCGGCAGGCTGACATAGAGGCGAGCCGCCACGCTGAAGCCGCCCCCTTCGGGACCAAGATCGATCTCGGCGTCGACCGCGTGATCCGGCGGCAGCGTGATCTTCATCTTGCGCGCGGCAAACTCCATCGCCAACTCAAAGCAGGCGGACCAGCCGGCCGCGAAGAGCTGCTCCGGGTTGGTGCCGGTGCCGGGGCTGCCCGGCCGCGATAGACTGACCTCAAGGCGACCGTCGGCGCTGCGCGACCTGCCGGAACGCCCGCCCGTGGTGTGAACCTTTGCCGTGTACAGCACTTTTTCAAGTCGGTTCATAGCTTACTCCTTTATGAAAAGGTCCGACGCGCGATGCCCTTCCGTTCGCGCTCAAGTCTTGTGCGGCGGGCCCAGATAGGGGAACTCGGCAAGTAGATCGCTATGGGCTCCCACTTTGTCCCCCATCACTTTCCCGTTGGTCAGGACCGCCAGAAAAACATCACCCGCATCGTCAGTGAGCGTCCGGCCATTGCCCGGAAAGGATGCTGGGCGGGTGGGGTCATAGGGCATGACGTCCGGTAGCAACCTGCGCGCCGCCTGCTTCGCCTCCTCCGGCGCATACCCGCCCGCATGCTCCAGGGAGTGTGCGAAGACAGGAACGAAGCGATCATCGTCCGCGGGCTCACCGGCCATGTAGGCGTCTCTCTCCGCACCAACGAGGAAGACTGCCTGTGCGGGCAACGCACCGCGGTCAACCTGGACCCAACTACCGGCTTCCCGGACCAGCGTGCATGCCCACAGGCTGACCCGCTCGGCGCCGAGCTCGACATTGGGTACTTCCAGCACGATGCCGCACACGTTCTTGTCGGCGAAGAAATCGTCGCCGGTGAACTGAAGGTTGTTCAGGACGCCTCGCACCTCGAAGAAAAAAGGATCGCTGCGCCAGCCAGCAAAAAAACGGTAACCGCCGGCCTCTGTTATGCGTACGTCCCGGCCCGTCGATACAGGCGCTGATTCGATAATGACCCGCCCGGTGTCGCTCCTGCCAACGGCACCTTCGAGACGGCGCAGGGTCGCAATCTGCGATCCATCCTGGTGGGTAGAGAAGCGCACCCCGAACGTAATATCCGCGACACCATCGCCGTTCGTATCGATCCTGAACTCGTACAGCGCCTCGGGCGAAAGCAACTCGGTAGTGGTGAACCCAGGCGGATCCACGATGGCAGACGGGTGCACGTTCATCACCAGGATCGACTTGCCTGCCTCCCCCGGCTTGGGAAAGGCGTAGAGATCGGCAAGATCAAGGCGCGCATCGCCGCGCGGGAAGCTGAAATCGGGACCGGAGTAGTGATGCGACATGGATCAGTGGCCCGCGTTCTGCCCGCCATCGACATGGAGGGTCTCTCCGGTCACGAAGGTAGCCGTTTCGAGATAGAGGATGGCGTCCACGATGTCGGCGATCTCGCCCATTCGGCCGATCGGGTGGAGGGCCCCCAGCGCCTGATGCGTCGCGACAGGGTGCATCGGCGTCTTGATGATGCCGGGAGCAACCGCATTCACCCGGATGCCGCGCCTGGCGTATTCGATCGCCAGCGACCTCGTGGCGGCGTCGAGGCCACCTTTCGTCAGGGACGCGAGAACCGAGGGAACCAGAGAATTCGCGTGGTTTATGAGGCTCGTCGTGATCTGCACGACGTGGCCGCCGCCGCCCCGCTTCTCCATCTCGCCGATCGCGAGCTGCGTCATGTGGAAGAATCCTGCCAGGTTGACGCCGAGCACCGCCGCGTAGTCGGCCTCGCGGTACTGCGTAAAGGGCCGCGCGATGAAGAGGCCGGCGTCGTTGATCAACGTGTCGATACGCCCGAACTGCGCCATGCCTTCGGCGATCGAACGCTCGGCCGTCTTCCGGTCCGCGACATCGCCTGGAACGGCCAGGATATCCGCGTCGTTGGATCGCCTGATGGACCGCGAGATCGCGACGACCCGATAGCCGCGACCGCGATAGGCCTCGACGAGTGCCGCGCCAATTCCCTGCGATGCACCGGTGATGACGGCAACCTTCCTGTCATTGTTCACGCTCGTCTCCTTCATTTCGTTGAACTATTCCGGTAGCTGCGCTCAGCTACCGAGTTGACCCACGTGGAATCCCAGTCGATTTTCGACATCGCCCGGCGTGTGCAAGCCACGCTCCAACAATGTTTTGATTCTTCTCTGGGCCGCGGGACGCTGAATAGAGGCAATACATGCATCCCATTCCGGCGCGATTTCAGCGTCGGGCGGCAGGCTTGCGATATTGACGAAATTCTTCGTCTCAACGATGGCCTGTTTGTCGAACGAAGCAATGCGCATGGCCAGCGCCTCGACAAAACCGTCGAGTTCCGCATCCGGCAGAGCACGATTGACGTAGCCATAACGCTCGGCGAGATCGCCAGGAATGTCGTCGGCGCCAAGCAGCACTTCCAAAGCCCGTCCCCGGCCGATGAGGCGAGGCAACCGGGCCATCGGTCCGCCGCCTGGCACGAGGCCAGCCCCAACTTCAAATTGCGACAAGATGGCCCTTTCGAGACTGGCGAAGCGCATATCGCATGCGAGCGCAAGCTCGCTTCCGACGCCGGTCGCGCGCCCGCGGATTGAGGCAATCGACACGACCGGAGCGCGGCTGAGGCGTACCAGCATGTCGGGAAGCGGCGACAATCCCGTAGCGCCGGGCAACAAACGCGTTGTGTCTTCGAGCCTGGCGAGAAAATTGTAGTGCGTCAGAAAAAAGCCATCGACGGCGCTGTCGAAGACGACAACCCTTACATCACGGTCGGTCTCCAGCGCCGTGACAACCGCGTTCAACTGCGGGATGGTCTCGGGTCCAAAGATGTTCAGAGGCGGGTGGTCAAACGTCACGCGCCAATACGATGGCGTCCGTCGCTCGAGGCGAACCCGCTCCCCATGTTTTGCACTG
>CAVYPG010000007.1:0-503873 GCA_963770335.1 uncultured Alphaproteobacteria bacterium | reverse complement strand
CGTACCACTTTAAATGGCGAACAGCCATACCCTTGGGACCTGCTCCAGCCCCAGGATGTGATGAGCCGACATCGAGGTGCCAAACCGCCCCGTCGATATGAACTCTTGGGGGCGATCAGCCTGTTATCCCCGGCGTACCTTTTATTCGTTGAGCGATGGCCCTTCCACATGGAACCACCGGATCACTATGACCGACTTTCGTCTCTGCTCGACCTGTCAGTCTCGCAGTCAGGCGGGCTTATGCCATTGCACTCACCGGCTGATTTCCGACCAGCCTGAGCCCACCATCGCGCGCCTCCGTTACTCTTTGGGAGGCGACCGCCCCAGTCAAACTACCCACCATGCAGGGTCCCGGCCCCCGCTTCAGGGGGCCCGGTTAGACATCAGAGAACAAAAGGGCGGTATTTCAAGGGCGGCTCCACACCGGCTAGCGCCGGCGCTTCATAGCCTCCCGCCTATCCTACACATTCATCCCCTAATGCCACTGCAAAGCTATAGTAAAGGTGCACGGGGTCTTTCCGTCTAACCGCGGGTACTCCGCATCTTCACGGAGAATTCAATTTCGCTGAGTTGGTGCTGGAGACAGCGGGGAAGTCGTTACGCCATTCGTGCAGGTCGGAACTTACCCGACAAGGAATTTCGCTACCTTAGGACCGTTATAGTTACGGCCGCCGTTTACCGGGGCTTCGATTCAGAGCTTGCACCCCTCCTCTTAACCTTCCGGCACCGGGCAGGCGTCAGACCCTATACGTCGCCGTACTGGCTTCGCAGAGCCCTGTGTTTTTAGTAAACAGTCGCCACCCCCTGGTCTGTGCCCCCCTATCGCGGTTGCCCGCAATAAGGGCCCTCTTCTTCCGAAGTTACGAGGGCAATTTGCCGAGTTCCTTCAACACCATTCTCTCAAGCGCCTTGGTATGCTCTACCAGTCCACCTGTGTCGGTTTAGGGTACGGTCTGTAAGCTGGGGCTATTTCCCGGAACACCTTCACCGCAAGGGCAATCCATTAAGCCCTCACGATACACAGCATTCGTCACCTCCAGCAGGCCCTGGAATATTAACCAGGTTCCCATCGGCTACGGCTCTCGCCCTCACCTTAGGGGCCGGCTCACCCTGCGCGGATTAACCTTGCGCAGGAACCCTTGGACTTTCGGCGGGAGTGTTTTTCACACTCCTTGTCGCTACTCATGTCAGCATTCTCACTTCCGATGCCTCCAGGACCCCTGACGGGACCCCTTCACAGGCCTACGGAACGCTCCGCTACCGCGCATTCAAAGCAAGCTTCAAACACGCCCACAGCTTCGGTGCATGGCTTTAGCCCCGTTACATCTTCGGCGCAGGACGACTTGTCTAGACCAGTGAGCTATTACGCTTTCTTTAAAGGATGGCTGCTTCTAAGCCAACCTCCTGGTTGTCGTGGTCTTCCCACATCCTTTCCCACTTAGCCATGACTTGGGGACCTTAGCTGGTGGTCTGGGCTCTTACCCTCTCGGCTACGGACCTTAGCACCCATAGCCTGTCTGCCGATCTATACTCGCCGGTATTCGGAGTTTGGTTAGGTTTGGTAAGGCTCGCGCCCCCCTAGCCCATCCAGTGCTCTACCCCCGGCGGTAAGCAATCGACGCTCTACCTAAATAGATTTCGCGGAGAACCAGCTATTTCCGAGTTTGATTGGCCTTTCACCCCTAATCACAGGTCATCCCCGTCTTTTTCAACAGACGTGAGTTCGGTCCTCCAGTACGTGTTACCGCACCTTCAACCTGCCCATGACTAGATCACTCGGTTTCGGGTCTAATCCTACGAACTATCGCCCTATTCAGACTCGCTTTCGCTGCGCCTCCACCTATCGGCTTAAGCTCGCTCGTAAGACTAAGTCGCTGACCCATTATACAAGAGGTACGCCGTCACCCTCCGAAGAAGGCTCCGACTGCTTGTAGGCATCCGGTTTCAGGGTCTCTTTCACTCCCCTCATCGGGGTGCTTTTCACCTTTCCCTCACGGTACTTGTGCACTATCGGTCACTGAGGAGTACTTAGGCTTGGAGGGTGGGCCCCCCATGTTCAGACAGGATTACACGTGTCCCGCCTTACTCGAGGACTAAAGCTCTTTCTACCCGTACGGGGCTATCACCCGCTCTGGCACGCCTTTCCAGACGCTTCCGGTTCTTAAGCTCCAGCCACTGGCCTAGTCCGCTTTCGCTCGCCACTACTCGCGGAGTCTCTGTTGATGTCCTTTCCTCCGGCTAATGAGATGTTTCAGTTCGCCGGGTTCGCTTCGCCTGCCTATGTATTCAGCAGACAATGACCCAAAAGGGCCGGGTTTCCCCATTCGGATATCCACGGATCAAAGGGTGCTCGCCCCTCCCCGCGGCTTTTCGCAGCGTGCCACGTCCTTCATCGCCTCTCAGTGCCAAGGCATCCACCAAATGCCCTTAAACGCTTGATCCAAAGCCAGCCATCGCACACAGAGAACAAAGCCCCCATACACAACCGCCAGCTTCGACTTTACTCAGCACTTCATCTTGTTACCCGCCTGGCTATTCAGTCACCGATCCCCCGCAAGGCCGTCCACACCCCGTGCTTATCGCACCAAGTGTAACCGCCACAGCAAGGCAACCGGCCCAAACAGCCAGTCGCATTCCTATCCACAATGTAAAACAGCAAAAGCCCAACGCCGCAGCAACAGCCAGCCGGCCACGCCACAACACCAGACCTATTCAGGTCTTCTCAACACGGATCTCTTTTCGCTCGAGCGTATCGATCGCCCGGCTCTGGCCGGTCTGCTTGGTGGAGCCAATCGTCCAGATCTCGTCGGCTCTGGTGGAGCCAACCGGGATCGAACCGGTGACCTCCTGCTTGCAAAGCAGGCGCTCTCCCAGCTGAGCTATGGCCCCGGGATCCAGCAGCGTAGTTGGCTCGCCAACCATAGCTGCGCGACATGAACTCGTCCGCCTTCGCCTTACAGGCTTGGAAGGCTGGCTTGCCGAGCCGTAGCTCGCCAGACCAATCGCCCGCCTTCGCCTTGCAGGCTTCGGCGCGGCAGCCTTCGCTGCTGACGCGCGAAGGCTGGTGGGCCAGGGAAGATTTGAACTTCCGACCTCACGCTTATCAAGCGCGCGCTCTAACCAGCTGAGCTACTAGCCCGATCGCTCGTTGTTTCCGTGTGAGAAGGGATGCGGGGACGGCGGCTCCAGATAAGCCTTCGGCCTTCATCATGTTTGGTTGCTCAAGGAACAGGACAACACCCTGGCGGATGCCGCTTCTCTGCCTCAAGCCCCAGAAAGGAGGTGATCCAGCCGCAGGTTCCCCTACGGCTACCTTGTTACGACTTCGCCCCAGTCGCTGACCTTACCGTGGTCGGCCGCCCCCCATTGCTGGGTCAGCAAGACCGCCTTCGGGTAAAACCAACTCCCATGGCGTGACGGGCGGTGTGTACAAGGCCCGGGAACGTATTCACCGCGGCATGCTGATCCGCGATTACTAGCGATTCCAACTTCATGCACTCGAGTTGCAGAGTGCAATCCGAACTGAGACGGCTTTTCGGGATTGGCTTCGGCTCGCACCGTCGCCGCCCGCTGTCACCGCCATTGTAGCACGTGTGTAGCCCAGCCCGTAAGGGCCATGAGGACTTGACGTCATCCCCGCCTTCCTCCGGCTTGTCACCGGCAGTTTCTCCAGAGTGCCCAGCATTACCTGATGGCAACTGAAGATGAGGGTTGCGCTCGTTGCGGGACTTAACCCAACATCTCACGACACGAGCTGACGACAGCCATGCAGCACCTGTGTGGACGCCAGCCGAACTGAAGAGAAACGTCTCCGCTTCCCATACGTCCCATGTCAAGGGCTGGTAAGGTTCTTCGCGTTGCTTCGAATTAAACCACATGCTCCACCGCTTGTGCGGGCCCCCGTCAATTCCTTTGAGTTTTAATCTTGCGACCGTACTCCCCAGGCGGAGTGCTTAATGCGTTAGCGGCGACACCGAAGAGCAAGCTCCCCGACGTCTAGCACTCATCGTTTACGGCGTGGACTACCAGGGTATCTAATCCTGTTTGCTCCCCACGCTTTCGCGCCTCAGCGTCAATTACGGGCCAGATGGCCGCCTTCGCCACCGGTGTTCTTCCCAATATCTACGAATTTCACCTCTACACTGGGAATTCCGCCATCCTCTCCCGCATTCCAGCGCCGCAGTATCAAACGCAATTCCCAGGTTGAGCCCGGGGATTTCACGCCTGACTTACAGCACCGCCTACGCGCCCTTTACGCCCAGTAATTCCGAACAACGCTAGCCCCCTTCGTATTACCGCGGCTGCTGGCACGAAGTTAGCCGGGGCTTCTTCTGCGGGTACCGTCATCATCTTCCCCGCCGAAAGAGCTTTACAACCCGAAGGCCTTCATCACTCACGCGGCATTGCTGGATCAGGGTTGCCCCCATTGTCCAATATTCCCCACTGCTGCCTCCCGTAGGAGTCTGGGCCGTATCTCAGTCCCAGTGTGGCTGATCATCCTCTCAGACCAGCTACGGATCGTAGGCTTGGTAGGCCGTTACCCTACCAACTACCTAATCCGACGCGGGCTCCTCCAAAGGCGATAAATCTTTGCCCCGTAGGGCACATAGGGTATTAGCCGCAGTTTCCCGCGGTTATTCCCTACCTCTGGGCAAATTCCCACGCGTTACTCACCCGTTTGCCACTTTCACCACAACCGAAGTCATGGATCACGTTCGACTTGCATGTGTTAGGCATGCCGCCAGCGTTCGTTCTGAGCCAGGATCAAACTCTCAGGTTGACCTAAGACATTGCCCTCAGCCGCTCGTGAGAACGGCATCCAACAACATCCCAAATCGGGATCCCATCTAGAATTACGCGTAACCCTGTCATCCCCACAACGCCACCAGCCAGATCGCTCCAGCCAGCGCACATCACAAAAACAACAGAGCCTTGGAAACGCGATTCACGACAGGTCCAGTATTTGCCAACCGGCAAACCCAAAACCGCCGCCCTCGCATCCCTTCTCTAGATACCTACAATGTCAAACAACAAACCGCGTCCAACCGAAGGCGCCGCCTTCAACCGAAGACGACAGAGAAACCTTGACCCAACCCGGGCCTTGGTAACCCTTCAATCAAAAGAGCGGTGCAGATCCTGCACGAAACCCGCCGAGGCGGGTAACGTCGCCTTTCGGCGACGGGACCGGTCACCGTTTCCAGTGGCCCGTCCGAGGGGGCATATGTAGGCGCTGGTATTAGCCCTGTCCAGTGCTAAACGCCCGATTCTCGCCGATTTCTGGGCATAACCTGTGGATTAGAGAAGGCCGAGCGCACGAAGCTCTGAGGCGAGCTTCTCCGGCAGTTCATCGGCCTCTTCGCCCTTGGCGAGATCGGCCGGCGCGTCCTTGGCTTCCAGATAGCGCCAGCCCTGGAATGCCCGGTGCGAGCGGGGGTGAACCTTGACCAGGCGGCGGCCCAGCATGATGGCGCACCACACGCCCTCGTCATCCTCGCGCTGCTGAAAACCGACGATGCGCTGGCGCACCCGGATCTGGCCCTTGATGACCCAATATATCGAGCCGCCGGCGGTAATCTCCTTGGTCCGCTTCGGCCAATTGCGCGTCCAGTGGCAGAGCGGCTTGCGCCGGCGCTGCCATTCAGACATCTGGGCCAGGGTGTCGATGCCGACACAAAGCTTCAGCATATGCAGCATCGAGGAACAGAACCCTTGCTAGCGTGTCGCCGGACGCGAGGCCGCGGCCTGGCGCGCGCGCGAGACCTTGGAGATCGGCTGGCGCCCGAGATGATTTGAGATGAATTGGCCCGCGGCGACAAGAACGTCAAGATCGACGCCGGTCTCAATTCCCAAGCCGTTCAGCATATAGAGCACATCTTCGCTGGCGACATTGCCGGCGGCCCCGGGTGCATAGGGGCAGCCACCCAATCCCGCTACCGAACTGTCGACGGTCGCAACGCCGCTGTCGAGTGCTGCAAGGATATTTGCCAGCGCCTGACCATAGGTATCGTGGAAATGCACGGCCAGCCGCTCGCGCGGCACCCTCGCCGCCACGGCCTCGATCATCGCCGCTGCCTTGCCAGGTGTGCCGACGCCGATCGTATCGCCCAGTGAAATCTCATAGCAGCCCATATCGGCAAGAGCGCCCGATACCTCGGCGACTTTCGCCGGCGCGATGCGGCCCTCATAGGGGCAGCCGAGCACACAGGAAATATAGCCGCGCACCTTCATGCCGGCATTGGCCGCAGCCTCCATCACGGGCTGGAAGCGCTCGAGACTCTCGGCGATCGAGCAGTTGATGTTGCGCTTCGAGAATGTCTCCGAGGCGGCGGCGAAGACCGCGATCTCTTTCGCGCCTGCCGCCGCAGCGCCGTCGAAGCCGCGCATGTTCGGCACGAGCACGGGATATGAGGTGCCCGGCAGCCGCTTGATCCCCGCCATCACCTCGGCGGCATCGGCCATCTGCGGGACCCACTTGGCCGAGACGAAGCTGGTCGCCTCCACTGCCGGCAGGCCACTCTCCGACAGCTTGTCGATGAGGGCGATCTTGATTGCCGCCGGCACGATCTCGGACTCGTTCTGCAGCCCGTCGCGCGGGCCGACTTCCACCATGCGCACCTTGCGCGGCAGCGATTTCATTTTGGCGCCTCGGGCTTGAGAGAGAGAAGCTCGACCCCCTCCTCCACCAGCTCGCCCACAGCATAGCCAACCGCATCCACCACACCGTCGCGCGGCGCCAGGATGCTGTGCTCCATCTTCATTGCTTCCAGCACCAGCAGCGTCTCGCCACGCTTCACCGTCTGGCCCGGTTTCACCTGCAGTTGCGCGATGCGTCCCGGCATGGGTGAGGTCAGGCGGCCCGTCGGCGCCTCGATGGTTTCGGCTGCGGCCAGCGGATCGGTCATGGTCAGCCGATAGGATTGACCGCCGGCGAAGACCGTAAAGCCAAGGCCGCGGCGAACAACCGTGGCATCGAAGCTGTTGATCGCCAAAGGCCGACGCGCAGTCGATCCTCGCCGAGAGCGACTGGCCGATGCCTCTTGGCGTCCGCTGCCGAAATCGAAGGAATAGCCGGCGCGGCCATAATGCAGAGCAAAGACTCGTTCGTTCTGTCCCTCGCTGAAGCAGAACTCGCGGCGTGATTCCAGATTGAGCCGCCAGCCATCGGCCGCCGACCAAGGCGAGCTCCCGCCACCGGCGTTTTCGTGCAGCAAGACCGATAGCGCGGCTGCCGCATAAATCTCATCACCGGCCGGCGCTCGCGGGGCGAACAGCCGTTCACGATGACGCTCGATAAAGCCGGTGTCCACTTGCGCCTTGGCAAAGGCGGGATCGCGGGCGAGCGCCTGCAGGAATTCGACGTTATTGGCGAATCCCGTGAGCTCCACGTCGCCCAGCGCCCGCACCAGCCGCTGACGGGCGAGTTCCCGGTTGCGATCCCAGACGACCAGCTTGGCGATCATGGGGTCGTAGTGGATGGAAATCTCGTCGCCGGCGCGCACGCCGGTATCCACCCGCACATGCTCGCTCGGCCGGCGGCACGCGGAAATGGCTGATGCGGCCGGTGGCCGGCAGGAAGTCGCGCGCCGGATCCTCGGCATAGATCCGCGCCTCGAAGGCATGGCCTTGCTCGTTCACCTCTTCCTGGGTGAAAGGCAGGCGCTCGCCCGAGGCGACGCGAAGCTGGAGTTCCACCAGATCGAGATTGGTGATCATCTCGGTCACCGGATGCTCAACCTGAAGGCGGGTGTTCATCTCCATGAAATAGAATTCGCCGTTCTCATCGAGGATGAATTCGATGGTGCCGGCGCCGACATAGCCGACGGCCCTGGCCGCCGCCACCGCCGCATCGCCCATGCGGTGACGCAGCTCAGCCGGCAGGCCGGGTGCGGGCGCTTCCTCGATCACCTTCTGATGACGGCGCTGGATCGAGCAATCGCGCTCGAAGAGATGCAGCACATTGCCGTGGCTGTCGGCGAAGACCTGGAGTTCGACATGGCGCGGCCGCAGCAGGTATTTCTCCACCAGCATGCGCTCGTCGCCGAAAGAAGCCTTCGCCTCGCGCCGTGCCGAGGCCAGCGCCGCGGCGAACTCGGCAGGCTGATCGACCCGGCGCATGCCCTTGCCGCCGCCACCGGCCGAAGCCTTGAGCAAGACCGGATAGCCGATCAGATCGGCGGCATCGGACAACCCTGCATCTGTCTGCTCGCGGCCGTGATAGCCGGGCACCACCGGCACGGCGGCGCGCTCCATCAGCGCCTTGGCCTCGCTCTTGGAACCCATGGCACGGATGGCGGAAGCCGGCGGCCCGACGAAGATCAGACCCGCGGCTGCAACACGATCGGCGAATTCGGCATTCTCCGAAAGGAAGCCATAGCCCGGATGGATCGCTTCCGCACCCGTAGCCTTCGCCGCCGCGATGATTTTCTCGCCGTTGAGATAGCTCTCCCGCGCCGCTGCTGGTCCAATGGCGATAGCTTCGTCAGCCATCGCCACATGCATGGCATTGGCATCGGCCGTCGAGTAGACGGCCACAGTACGCACGCCCATCTTCTTCGCCGTGCGCATAACGCGGCAGGCGATCTCGCCGCGATTGGCGATGAGAAGCTTGCCGATCATCCGTTTCGCCAACCTGGCTTGCGTTTCTCGAGAAAGGCGGCAACACCCTCGCGGCCTTCCTCTGTTGCCCGCAGCCGCGCAATCCGTCGCGCCGTCTCGGCGCGCAGGGCCGCATCGTTCGGCCGTTCGCCGACATGGGCCACCAGCAGCTTGGCTTCGCGTACCGCCAGCGGTCCGTTCTGCAGCAGGACGTCCGCGACACGCCGGGCCTCGGTCATCAAATGGTCGGGCGCCACCACGGCGCTGACCAGGCCGAGCCGCTCTGCGGTCGCCGCGTCAAACCGTTCGGCGGTCAGCATATAACGTCGCGCTGCCCGCGCGCCGATGGCTTCGATCACATAAGGGCTGATGACCGCGGGGATCAGGCCCAGTTTCGCCTCGCTAAGCGCGAAGACAGCATCGCTCCGCGGCGATGCCGATATCGCAAGCCGCGCACAGCCCCACCCCGCCGCCCATGGCGGCGCCCTGGACGGCGGCGATGGTGGGCTTCGGCATGGTATTCAGCTTGTGCAGCATCTCGGCCAGGCGATTGGCATCGGCCTCGTTCTGCTCGAGGGAATAGCCGGCCATGCGCTTCATCCAGCCGAGATCGGCGCCGGCGGAAAAGCTCTTGCCCTTGCCGGCCACGATCACCACGCGCGCCGTTGTGTCGTTGCTTAGTGAATTGATGGCCGAGGTGACCTCGGCGATCAGCCCGTCATCGAAGGCGTTGTGCAGATCAGGACGGTTCAGCCAGAGCGTGGCAACGCCACCATCCTTTTCGATCAGGACATGGCTCATCGTTACATGCGGAACACGCCGAAGCGTGTTTCCTCGATCGGCGCGTTGAGAGCGGCAACCAGCCCCAGCCCCAACACCCGCCGGCTGTCCGCGGGTGCGATGATCCCGTCATCCCAGAGGCGCGCGCTGGCGTAATAGGGATGGCCCTGTTTTTCATACTGGGCGCGGATCGGCGCCTTGAACGCCTCTTCCTCTTCGGCCGGCCAAGCGTCTTTCATATTGTCTTTCTTCACCTGGGCCAGCACGGCGGCGGCCTGTTCGCCGCCCATCACCGAGATGCGCGCGTTCGGCCACATCCACAGGAAGCGTGGCCCATAGGCACGCCCGCACATGCCGTAATTGCCGGCGCCGAAACTGCCGCCGATGATGAGGGTCAATTTCGGCACCTTCGCGCAAGCCACCGCCGTCACCATCTTGGCGCCGTCCTTGGCGATGCCGCCGGCCTCGTATTTCCGCCCCACCATGAAGCCGGTGATGTTCTGCAGGAAGATCAGCGGAATGCCGCGCTGGGCGCAGAGCTCGATGAAATGCGCGCCCTTCAGTGCCGATTCCGACAACAGGATTCCGTTGTTGGCGACGATGCCGACCCGATGGCCATAGAGCCGGGCAAAGCCGCAGATGAGCGTCGTACCGTAAAGCTGCTTGAACTCATCGAAGGCGCTGTCATCGACGATGCGGGCGATGACCTCGCGCACGTCATAGGGCTTGCGCAGATCGGCAGAGACGACACCGTCAAGTTCCGTCCCGGCATAGCGTGGCTCGATCGGATCCACCACATCTCTCGATGCGACGGAAGGGCTGTTCAGATTGGCCACGATATGCCGGCAGATCGACAGTGCATGGGCGTCGTCCTGGGCATAGTGATCGACGACGCCGGAGCGCCTGGCATGGACATCGGCGCCGCCGAGGTCTTCGGCGCTCACTTCCTCGCCCGTTGCCGCCTTTACCAGCGGCGGACCACCGAGGAAGATCGTGCCCTGCTCGCGCACGATGATCGATTCATCCGACATGGCGGGCACATAGGCGCCGCCTGCCGTGCAGGAGCCCATGACCACGGCAATCTGGGGAATGCCTGCCGCCGACATATTGGCCTGGTTGAAGAAGATACGGCCGAAATGATCGCGGTCGGGAAACACCTCGTCCTGGCTCGGCAGGAAGGCGCCACCTGAATCAACCAGATAGATGCAGGGCAGGCGATTCTGCTGGGCGATCTCCTGGGCCCGCAGATGCTTCTTCACCGTCAGCGGGTAATAGGTTCCGCCCTTGACCGTGGCGTCATTGACCACGATGACGCATTCGCGGCCCGCAACCCGGCCGATGCCGGTCAGGATGCCTGCGGCCGGCACCTCCTCGCGATAAACCTGATAGCCAGCGAGCTGGGAGAATTCCAGGAAAGGCGCCCCGGGATCGAGCAGCAGGTCGACCCGCTGGCGAGGCAGCAGTTTGCCCCGCGAGATATGGCGTTCGCGCGCCTTTTCACCGCCGCCCAGCTCGATCCTGGCGATCAGCTTGCGCAGATCGTCCAGATGGCCGCGCATGGCCTCGGCATTGGCGCGGAAAACCTCCGAGCGCGGATTGATTCCCGATGTCAGAACCGGCATGACCCCTTTTCCTCAGCCGGTAGCATCCCTGCCGCTGGGTCTACCGGCAAGGGGAAACTCGCCTTGAATCGCGCCGGTTGCTAGGGTTTGGCCCGGGATTTCGAAGAGGCAGGCGTGACATCCGAACTCGTCCAACTCGACCTTATCAGCGACTACCCGGCCTATTGGGCGGCACGATATCCAGAGCGCGAGGCGATGGTGCTGGGCGATATCCGCTGGCGCTATGCCGATCTCGCCCGAAATGTCGATCTCTACGCCAGCGCGCTGTGGGCTCATGGGGTCAGGCATGGCGACCGGATCGCCGTACTGGCCACGCCCCGCCCGGAATCGCTCTGCCTGTTCCTGGCCGCAGCCCGGATCGGCGCCCTGTTCACCGGGCTCAACCTGCGTTTCCACTATGACGAGCTGCACTATGTGGTAGCGGATTCCCGGCCGCGGCTAGCTGATCTTTCTGCCTGCCTTTCGCGATCGCGATTACCGCGACGACGTTCGCCGGTTGCTGGATGAAGAACTCGGCATCGAACAGGTCGTTTCCTTCGGCAATGCCTGTCCGGGCCTCAGCCGTTCCTTCGAACATTTTCTCGCGCGGGCGACGGAAGTGCCGGATGCGGATTTTGCCGCGGCGATCGCCAGCAGTCAAACCGCGCGATCCCTGCCTGCTGATCTATACCAGCGGGTCCACCGGCCGGCCCAAGGGCGCGATGCTGCCTCATCTCGGCCTCTCTCATTGCTCGCGCAACCAGCTGGACCATTGGCGGGCGGAGCCGCTGCGGGTGCTGAACAACCTGCCGATCTCCAACGTCTTCTGTGTCGGCGACCTGTTCTGCTTCTGCATGGTGGGTGCCGGCACCACCGTGTTCATGGAGCGGTTCGACGCCAAGGGCGTGCTCACGGTGATCGAGCGCGAAAAAGTCACTCTCTGGGGCCAGGTTTCCACCATGCTGCAGCTGGTGCTCTCGCAGCCCGAAGCCGAAACGGCCGATCTTTCCAGCCTGCAGATGATTTTCTGGGCCGGTGCGCGCGCTCCCCGCGAGTTGATCCAGCGCCTGGCACGGATCACGCCCTATCTCGGCAGCAATTATGGCCTGACGGAGACTATCGCCGGCGTCACCTATACCGAGAAGGGTGCCAGTCTGGATGTTCTCGCCGATACGGTGGGTAAAGCCGACCCGCATTACGAGGTCCGCGTGGTGCGGCCCGATGGAACGCCGGCCCCCGACGGCGAGGCCGGCGAAATCCATATCCGCGGCGATTGCATGATGGTGGGCTACTGGAGCCGCCCTGAGGCCACGGCTGCGACGATCGACCGGGATGGCTGGCTGCATAGCGGCGATATCGGCCTGCGCCGAAGCGACGGCAATTTCCAGATCGTCGGCCGGATAAGCGACATGTTCAAATCCGGCGGCTTCAACGTCTATCCCCGTGAAATCGAGATGATGCTGGAGACCCATCCCGCCGTGGCCATGGCCGCGGTCATCGGCGTGCCGGACGACCTCTATGGCGAGGTGGGCCATGCTTATCTGCTGCTGAATGAAATGAACGAGCCGGCGGAAGGCGACGTTGCCGGCTGGTGCCGGGAGCGGTTGGCGAACTACAAGGTGCCGAAACGCTTCCATCTGCGCCGGAACCTGCCCATGCTGCCCGTGGGCAAGATCGACAAAGTTGCGTTGCGCAAGGAGGCCGGCCTTTAATGATCGAACTCGTCCTGAGCCAGCGCCGTGAGGGTGTCACGACGCTGACCCTGAACCGGCCGGAGCGGTTGAACGCCATCAACGATGCCCTGGTCCAGGCCTTGCGCAAAGCGTTCTCCGCAGCACTGGCGGATAGTGAGACGCGCGTCATCGTTCTGAATGGCGCTGGCCGCGCCTTCTGTTCCGGCGACGATCTGGAAGATTTTCCCGCCCAAAGCCGCACTGAAGATATCGCCCGGCGCTATCTGGAAGACCTCCAGGACGTCACCCGGCTGATGGTCATGGGCGAGAAGATGGTGGTGGGCGCCGTGCATGGCTGGGCCGTGGGCGGCGGGCTGGAATGGGCCATCGATTGCGACCTGCTGTTGCTGGCCGAAGGCACGCGGCTCAATTTTCCCGAGGTCAAATGGGGAATGATCCCCACCGGCGGCATCACCCAGATCCTGCCGCGCAAGATCGGACTCGCGCGCGCCCAGCAGCTGATCCTGTTCGGTGAGGTCGTCGAGGCCAAGGCGGCCCATGACATGGGTCTCGCCTGGAAGATCGTGCCCGGCGGCGAGCTGCTCAAGGAAGCCCAGGCCTGTGCGGCACGGATCGCAGCACTTCCCGCACAAGCGGTGCGCAACCTGAAGCGAACGCTCGCCCGCTCCGCCTATCTGCCGCTGGAAGATGTGATGGCGATGGAAGTCGATGCGGTAACCAAATCCTTCATCGATCCGGCAACAGCCGCCCGCGTGGCCGATTTCCGCAAGCAGAAGCCGAAATAGGCCTCTACTCTACCAGCCGCCTGTCGCGAGCCAGCGGTCGACCTGGGACAGCCGGTCGTGGCCCCAGAAGGCCTCGCCATCGACGATGAAATAGGGTGAGCCGAAGATGCCGGCGGCAATCGCCTGATCCGTCGCATCGCGCAGCTTTGCCTTGGTCTCGGGCAGTTCGATGCCCTGCTCCAGCCCCTCGATGCCGAGATTCTTCGCCAGTGCCGCGACGGTCGGGACCGGCGTGACGTCACGGCCTTCGCCGAAGGCAGCATGAAAGACGGCCTTGGCCAGCTGCTTCGCCTTCTCGCCGCCATCCAGCCAATAGAACGCCCGGCTCGCGGCAAGGCCGAAGAAGGGAAATTTCTCCGGCAGTTGGAACGGCACGCCCAAGAGCCGCGCCGAGCGGACGAAATCGTGGGCGTGATAAGCGCCGCGCAACGGTTGTTCCACCAGCGGCTTCTGGCCCGTGACCTTGAAGGCGGCCCCCAACAGGAAGGGATGCCAGGCCACCTCGCGATTATGCCGCTTGGCGAGCACGTCGATCTGGGTGGAAGCCAGATAGCCATAGGGCGAGGAGAAATCGAAATAGAAATCGATGGACTTGTTTACGGCGGGCTTGGTCATGCGCTCAGTCCTCGGCGATGCTGCGGGAGATGACCAGCCGCTGGATATCGCTGGTGCCCTCATAGATCTTGCAGATTCGCACATCGCGGTAGTGGCGGGTCACGGCGTAGTCGGCGATATAGCCGTTGCCGCCATGGATCTGCATGGCGTCCGAACAGACCTCTTCCGCCATCTCCGAGGCGTTCAGCTTGGCCATGGAGGCCATGCGCAATGCCGGTTCGCCTTCATCGCGCAGGCGCGCGGCGGCATGCAGTAGCGCCCGCGCCGCTTCGATCTTGGTTGCCATATCGGCAAGGCGGAATGCCACGGCCTGGTGCTCGATGATGGGCTTGCCGAAGGTCTTGCGGGTCTTGGCATAGGCGAGCGCAGCCTCGTAAGCCGCACGCGCAATGCCGATCGCTTGTGCTGCGATGCCCAGCCGGCCGCCTTCGAGATTGGCCAGTGCGATGCGCAGCCCCTCGCCCTCCTCACCCAGCAGAAGGTCTCCGGGGACGCGGCAATTCTCCAGCAGGATATGGGCGGTGTCGGAGGCGTTCTGGCCGAACTTCTTTTCCAGGCGATCCACCGTGAAGCCCGGCGTGTCCGTGGGCACCAGAAAGGCGCTGATGCCGCGCTTGCCCGCGGATGGATCGGTGACGGCAAAGACAATAGCGAGGCCCGCCTTGCTGCCATTGCTGATGAACTGCTTGCTGCCTTCCAGTACGTAGCTATCGCCATCGCGCCGGGCCCGGCTTTTGATCGCCGCGGCATCGGAACCCGCCTCCGGCTCCGTCAAACAGAAACAGGCGATCGTCTTGCCGGTCGCCAGGGGCCGCAAGAAACGCTTCTTCTGTGCCTCCGTGCCGAATTTCAGCACCGGCATGCAGCCGACGGAATTATGCACGGCCATGACCGTACTGCAGGCGGCATCGCCCGCGGCGATCTCCTCCACCGCCATGACATAGGCGATATGGTCGACCCCGGCGCCGCCCCACTCCTCCGGCACCAGCATGCCCATGAATCCCAGCTCGCCCATCTCGGCGACCGCCTCGGCTGGGAAAGTGGCTGTCGCGATCCCAGGCCGCACTGTTGGGCGCGAGTTTCTCCTGCGCGAAGCTTCGCGCCATTCGCGGATCATGGCCTGTTGTTCGCTCAGCGCCATAAGCGCATCACCAGGGCAGCGGCTTGCCGTCGTAATTGAAGAACTTGCCGCTGTCCGCGGCGGTGAGCTTGCCGATCACCTTGCGCATCGAACCGATGCTGTCGGGTGCTTCGAGCGGCGCGCCCTTGCCGCCCATATCGGTCTTGACCCAGCCGGGATGGAACAGCACGACCGTCACGCCCTCGCTTTTCAACCCGTGGGACAGGCCCTTCATCACCATGTTCAGCGCCGCCTTGCTGGAGCGATAGATCGGCGAATCCGCGCTCGAGGTCGAGCCGACCGAGCCCATCTGGCTGGTGATGTTGACGATGGTCTTGTGCTTGGATTTCGCCACCAGCGGCGCCAGCGCCTCGGCCACGCGATAGGGCGCGATGGTATTCACCTGGAAGACCTCGAGCCAGGACTTGGTATCGTTATGGCCGCTGCGGGGCCCATAGACGCCGGCATTGTTGATGAGCAGATCGATGCTGCGACCCTTGAGGCGCCCGGCGAGCGCCTTGACATCGTCATCATCCGCCACATCCAGGCGCTCGATCGCCACATCGCCCTTGATCTTCTTCAGGGCATCGGCTTTGTCCGGATTGCGCACGCAGGCAATCACCTGCCAGCCATCGGCCGCATATTGCTTGGTGAATTCAAGACCAAGACCGCGGCCGGCTCCCGTGATCAATACTGTCGGCATGGCGCTACCTCATATGATCTGGAAGTGGGCGTTCAGGGTCTTCAGGCCGTTGATGGGCGTCAGATCCATGGGACAGGCGGAGAAGACGACGATCGCGTTCAGCTCCGCCTTCAGCAGAACATGATCGCCAGGTTTCGAGACCGTTGGCTCAAAGGTAAGCGCACCTTTTACCCCCACCGGAATGTTCATCCACATGTTCAGTGGGCATGGCACCTCGGGCGGCTTTAGCCCCAGCTCCGCCATGGCTAGGTGCAGGTTCTCCGTGCAGCTCTCGTGATAGCCCTTATGCCCCAGCATCTCATAGCGATAGCGATCGCAGGCGGAGATCAGCGTGTCGTGAATGCCGGGCGAGGTATCCTCGACCAGGGTTAGGATCGGCCGGCGCTTGTTGGTCATGAAAGCCTCGCCGATCTTCGGCATCGTGCGCCGCCAGGCGGTCCGGCAATGCTCCATGGACATGACTTCGGTGAGATCGTCGGCGTTGAAGGCCCATGTGTCGACCACCTGCGTACCATGGGTGTTGATGAGGCGAAGCGTCTGGCCCTTGGCCAGGCGCGCTGCCTTGCCGCGCCGCGCGGAAATCTCCTGCAAACCCGTCACTTGCGCTTGCCGATTCGCCGGCGTGCCGTCACCTCGATCTCGATGCGCATGCGCGGATCGACGAGGCCGGCGACGATAGCCGTGGAGGCCGGGCGGATGTCACCGAAATAATGCCCCAGGATGGGCGTGATCTTCGGCCAGTCCTTGATGTTGGGCACGATGTAATTGGCCCGCACCACGTCGGCCAGGTCGGCGCCGGCCTTTTCCAGCGCCGCGCTGATGTTACGGAAGGTCTGGTGGACCTGCTCGGCCAGGTCCTTCGAAATCGACATGGTCGAATAATCGAAGCCGGTGGTGCCGGCGACGAAGACCCATTCATCCTCCACCACCGCGCGGGAATAACCCGCCTTCTTCTCGAAGGGCGAGCCGGAGGAAATCAGCTTTCTTGCCATGGATCAGGCCTTCTTTCGCCGCTGCGGGCGCTTCATCAGCTCGCCGCCGCAATTGGGGCAGGTGTGGTGCATGGCCTTGGTGCAGCTACCGCACCAGGTGCATTCATAGCTGCAGATATAGGCGTCCGCCGATTCATGCGGCAGCGCCTTGTTGCACTTCTCGCAAACCGCGCGCATCTCCAGCGCCATAGGTTCACCCCGTCTCGTTGAACAGTTCGCGGCCGATCAGCATGCGGCGAATTTCGCTGGTCCCCGCCCCGATCTCGTAGAGCTTGGCGTCGCGCAGCAGCCGGCCGGTGGAAAAATCGTTGATGTAGCCGTTGGCGCCCAGGGCCTGGATCGCTTCGAGTGCCATCCAGGTCGCCTTCTCGGCGGCGAACAGGATTGCGCCGGCGGCATCCTTGCGGGTCGCCTGGTTGCGATCGCAGGCCTTGGCCACGGCATAGACATAGGCGCGCGAGGCGCTGAGTGCGGTGTACATGTCGGCAAGCTTGCCCTGCATCAGCTGGAATTCGCCGATCGGCTGGCCGAACTGATGACGCTGATGGACATAGGGCAGCACGACGTCGAGGCAGGCCTGCATGATGCCGAGCGGCCCGGCGGCCAGTACCGCGCGCTCATAATCCAGGCCGCTCATCAGCACCCGCACGCCTTCGTTCTCGGCGCCCAGCCGGTTCTCGGCCGGCACTTCGCATTCGTTGAAGACGAGTTCGCAGGTGTTGGAGCCGCGCATGCCCAGCTTGTCCAGCTTGGGCGACGTCGAAAAGCCCTTCATCGTCTTTTCGACGATGAAGGTGCTGATGCCCCGCGGGCCCGCCTTCGCATCGGTCTTGGCATAGACCAGCAGCACATCGGCATCGGGGCCGTTGGTGATCCACATCTTGCTGCCGTTCAGCACATAGCGCTCGCCCCGCCGCTCGGCCCGGGTGCGCATGGAGACGACATCGGAGCCCGAACCGGGTTCGGTCATCGCCAGGGCGCCGACATATTCGCCGCTGATCAGCTTCGGCAGGTATTTCTTGCGCTGCTCCGGGTTGCCGTTGCGGCGCAGCTGGTTGACGCAGAGGTTGGAATGGGCGCCATAGCTCAGGCCCACGCTGGCCGAGGCCCGGCTGATCTCCTCCATCGCCACCACATGCTCGAGATAGCCCATGGCGGCACCGCCATATTCCTCCTCGACCGTGATGCCGAGCAGGCCCATCGCCCCCAGCTTGGGCCAGAGATCAGGCGGAAAATTGTTGGTCTTGTCGATCTCGGCGGCGCGGGGCGCGATCTCGGCGGCGGCGAAATCCGCCACCTGCTGCCGCAACATGTCGGCTGTCTCGCCGAGGCCGAAATCGAGGATGTTCATGGCGTCAGGTTAACGTGATCTTCCGGGGCGAACAACGACGCCAATCACCGGTCCAATGCGCGGCTCGAATGCCCGGATTGCATGGCCCAACGGCTCGCGATCGTGCTACGTGCCGGCAGCCATGGCCTGCGCTTCGGCCACGGCCAGCGCCGTCATATTGATCAGGCCGCGCACCGAGACCGTCGGCGTCAGCACATGGACGGGCTGGGCAGCGCCGATCAGGATCGGCCCGATGGAGAGCCCTTCGCCGATATAGCGCAGCAAGCCGAAGGCAATGTTCGCCGCGTCCAGGCCGGGCATGATCAGCAGGTTCGCCTGGCCCGCCAGGCGCGAATTGGGGAACAGGCGCCGGCGCAGATCGTCTGCGATGGCGAGCTCAGCCTGCATCTCGCCCTCGACCTCTAGCCCCGGTTCGGCCGCCCGGACCAGGGCCAAAGCCGCGCGCATCTTCTTGGCCGAAGGCTCGTCGCTGCCCCCAAAGCTGGAATGGGAAAGCAGCGCTACCTTGGGCTCGATGCCGAAGCGGCGGATTTCTTCTGCCGCCAGCACTGTCATCTCGGCAATAGCTTCCGCACCCGGATCGACATTGACCTGGGTGTCGGCGATGAAAAACACGCCTTTGCGCAGCACCAGCGCGGTCAGGGCCGAAAGCGCCTGCACGCCCCGGCGCAGGCCAATGATGTCGCGCACATGCTGCAGATGGCGGGCATAGCGGCCATAGGTACCGCAGAGCATCGCCTCGGCCTGGCCGCGCTTGACCATCAATGCCGCGATCAGCGTGGTGCTGGTCCGCACCATGGTGCGCGCCGCATCGGGCGAGATACCGCGGCGCTCCATCAGCCGGTGATAGAAGTCGGAATATTCCTCGTAGCGCGGATCGCTCTGAGGATCGACCAGATCGAAATCCTCGCCGATCTTCATGCGCAGGCCGAGCTTGCGCAGGCGGCTCTCGATGACGCGCCGTCGGCCGATCAGGACCGGCTGCGCCAGTTTCTCGTCGATCACCGTTTGCGCTGCGCGCAACACGCGCTCATCCTCGCCCTCGGCATAGACGATGCGCCGGGGATCGCGCCGGGCACGTTCGAACAGCGGCTTCATCACCAATCCGGTGCGGAAGACGAACTGGCTGAGACGATCGCGATAGGCGGTGAAATCCTTGATCGGCCGCGTGGCGACACCGCTATCCATGGCGGCCTTGGCTACCGCCGGCGCCAGCTCGACGATCAGGCGGGGGTCGAAGGGGCGCGGGATCAGGTAATCGGCACCGAAGGCCGGCGTATCGCCGCCATAGGCCTGGGCCACGATTTCCGAGGGCTCGGCGCGGGCAAGGGCGGCCAGCGCCTCGACACAGGCCTTCTTCATCGCGTCGTTGATGGTGGTTGCGCCCACATCGAGGGCGCCGCGGAAGATGAAGGGAAAGCAGAGGACGTTGTTGACCTGGTTGGGATAGTCCGAGCGGCCGGTAGCGATCACCGCGTCACTACGAACCGAGCGTATCTCCTCTGGCAGAATCTCCGGGACAGGATTGGCGAGCGCGAAGATCAGCGGCTTTTCCGCCATCTTCTTGACCATGTCGGGTTTCAGCACGCCGGCGGCCGACAGGCCGAGGAACACGTCGGCCCCCTCGATCACGTCGGCGAGTTTTCGTGCGCTGGTCTTGCGGGCATAACGGCTGTTTGCGCGGATCCATCAGCTCCGCCCGGCCTTCATAGACCACGCCAACGATGTCGGTCACCGTGACGTTCTCCAGCCTGAGACCGAGATCGACCAGAAGATCGAGGCAGGCGAGCGCTGCGGCCCCGGCGCCCGAGGCAACCAACTTCACCCTGTCGAGGCTCTTGCCCACGACCCTGAGGCCATTGAGCATGGCGGCGGCCACGATGATCGAGGTGCCATGCTGGTCGTCATGGAAGACGGGAATGTGCATGCGCTTGCGCAGCGCGCTTTCCACCTCGAAACATTCCGGCGCCTTGATGTCCTCGAGATTGATGGCCCCGAAGGTGGGCTCCAGGCTGGCGATGATATCGACCAGCTTCGCCGGGTCGTTTTCGGCGATCTCGATATCGAAGGTGTCGATGCCGGCAAAGGTCTTGAACAGGACCGCCTTGCCTTCCATCACCGGCTTGGCTGCCAGCGGGCCGATGCTGCCGAGGCCCAGCACCGCCGTACCGTTGGAGATGACCGCGACCAGATTGCCGCGCGAGGTCAGCGAGGCGGCCTGGTTCGGATCGGCGACGATGGCCTCGCAGGCCGCGGCCACGCCGGGCGAATAGGCCAGCGCCAGGTCGCGCTGATTGGCCAGCGGCTTGGTTGCGACGATGGCGAGTTTGCCGGGCGTCGGCAGGCGGTGATATTCCAGCGCGGCATCGCGCAGATCGTCGGCCATGGGTCCTCCAGAGCCGGCGCCCCGGAGCAAGATCGGATCAGGTTGAGGACAACCTGATCCGTGAATCTTGCTCCAAGTCACTTAAGCAGCGGCTGATTCACGCCTCAAGTTGAACTAACTTGAGGCGATCAGACGCTGGCCACCCGCTCGTTCCGTGGCGGACTATAACTGAAACGCTGCGGAAAAATGAAATGGGCGGCGGATCAGGCTTCGGCGCGCCAGGCATCCCAGGCGATATCACGGCCCGGATAGGCGACGCGCCGGAAGGGCCAGACATCTTTCAGCCAGTGGCGGATGGTATTGCCCAGCCGCTCATCCAGTCCGCCGGCCAGCGCACTCTCGCGCACCCACCAGAAGACCTTGGCGTCATAGGCCGCCTTTTCGCTCGGATAGATGTAAGCGCAGCCGAGGCAGATCGACTCGTCCGGTGCCATGACCGTGTAACAGAACGAGCGGCGCATGGTGAATTCGCGCTGATGCCAGCCGAGATCGACCAGATCGTCCTCGAGGGTCAGCCCCTCGGGCCACGGGGTGCCCGGGTTCATCGAACCCTTGAGCCGCGACGCGCTCGACATGACCGCGTCGTAATCCTTGACCACGTCGTTGACGGTCAGCATGCGCAAGTGAAAGCCCTCACCCGCCAGCCGTGCGGGGACGGTGAAGTCAGACGGCACGAACGATTTCCAGTAGAACATTGGGGCTCCTGTTAGCGGCCACTAGGATAGACTTTCAGGCCTAAAGCAAAAGGCCTGCCACGTGTGCCGGGCAGGCCCTTAACTCATTGGTGCGGTCGAGAAGACTCGAACTTCCACGGGTTTTCACCCACAGCGACCTCAACGCTGCGCGTCTACCAGTTCCGCCACGACCGCTTGTAATCAGGCGCCGCCGGGAATACCAAATCGGCCAGCCGCAATCAAGCGGAAGCAGCCCCACCCTGTGGCAGCTATCCGCATGGAACCTCGCATGGAATGGCGCATCGACGATAAGCCGGTGGATTACGAGGCGGCGCTGGCCGTGATGGACCGGCGCGTGGCCGCCATCCGGGAGGGCAGCGCGCCGGAACTGGCCTGGTTATTGGAGCATCCGCCCCTCTATACGGCCGGCACCAGCGCCCAGCCGGCGGACCTGCTGGCGCCCGGGCGTTTCCCGGTCTATCGCAGCGGCCGGGGCGGGCAATACACCTATCACGGTCCCGGCCAGCGCATCGGCTATGTCATGCTGGATCTGAAGCGCCGAGGCCCCGATGTGAAGGCCTATGTCCATAACCTCGAGGAATGGCTGATCCGCAGTCTGGCCCGCTTCAACATCAAGGGTGAGCGGAGGGCG
The DNA here is from genome assembly GCA_963770335.1 of uncultured Alphaproteobacteria bacterium. GTDB lineage: Bacteria > Pseudomonadota > Alphaproteobacteria > Dongiales > Dongiaceae > DASXQK01. The sequence continues at coordinate 481,925 of CAVYPG010000007.1, read as the reverse complement.
GGCCGGGTTGGCATCTGGGTTACCCGCGAGGCGGTGGGCGTGAAGACAAGATCGCCGCCATCGGGGTTCGCATCCGCCATTGGGTGACGATGCATGGCGTGGCCCTGAACCATGAGCCCGATCTCGGTCACTTCGCGGGAATCGTGCCCTGCGGCATCAGCGGCCCGGCTTTTGGGGTTACCTCATTGCACGATCTCGGCATCCTGATCTCGACGTCCGAGCTCGACATGGCCATGAAGGCCGCCTTCGCCGAGGTGTTCGGCGAATAGAGCCTGGTCACGCCGTCGCGCGCTGCTCGAATCCGGCAGGCGGTTCTTCCACGGTCGGCTCGCTGGAGATGCTGTCGACCCGGGCCAGTCGCGGTCCCTTGCGGCAGACGGCGATCATCTCGTCGATCATCGCCGGCTCGCCGGCAAAGAGCGCCTCCACACTGCCATCCTGACGGTTGCGCACCCAGCCGCGCACGCCGCGCTGGGCCGCCTGTTCCACCGTCCAGGAGCGATACCACACGCCTTGAACCTTGCCGCGGATGCGAACCAGCCGCGCCGTCATTCGAATTCGAGGATCGCCTGATCCACGGCGAGGCTGTCGCCGGGTGCGGCATGCAGCTTGCCGACCTTGCCGTCGCGCTCGGCGCGCAGCAGGTTTTCCATCTTCATCGCCTCGACCACCGCCAGCTCCTGCCCCGCCTTTACGTCCTCGCCCGATTTGACGGCGAGCGAGACCAGCAGGCCCGGCATCGGCGACAGCAAAAAGCGCGAGAGATCGGCAGCCTGTTTCAGCGGCATCAGCTTGGCGAGCGCCGCCGCCCGCGGGCTCATCACCTTGAGATCCAGGGTGACGCCGCCATGGCTGAGGCGCCAGCCGGTGCCGATGCGATCCACCTGCACCGCCACCGCCTTGCCATCGGCCCGGCCGCGATAGAGTGTCTCACCCGGCTGCCAATCGCCGATCAGTTCGGTGCTGCCGCCGGCACCGATCACCGCATGGCCGCCGGCGGTCTCCGCCACGGTCACCGCCCGATGCTCGAGGCCAAGAACGACCACGTAGTCGCCGCCGCCGTTCTCGCGCGGCGGGCTGATGCGGCCGCTGATCTGTTCATCGCGCAGGTGGCTGCGATGATGCGCGATCGCCGCCACCGCGCTCAGCAGCCGGCGCTGTTCCTCGCTCGGCTTGATCGCCTGAAAGCCCGTCGGGAAATTCCTCGGCGATGAAGCCGGTCGTCAAGTCGCCCGGCAACAAAGCGGGGATGCAGCAGCAGAGCGCTGAGGAAGGAGATGTTGTGGTTGACGCCGCGGATCTGATAGGCGTCCAGCGCCGCGGTGATCGCCGCTGTTGCCTGGCTGCGATCCTCGCCATAGCCGATCAGCTTGGCGATCATCGGATCGTAATAGACGCTGATCTCCGCCCCTTCATAGACGCCGCTATCGATGCGCACGCCACGGCCCGCGATGGGCTCGCGATAGCGCGTAAGGCGCCCGATGGAGGGCAGGAAGTTGCGCAGCGGATCCTCGGCATAGACGCGGGCCTCGATGGCCCAGCCGGTCAGCTTCACATCCTTCTGCTTGAAGGGGATGGGCTCGCCGGCGGCGATCCGGATCATCTGCTCCACCAGATCGATGCCGGTCACCATCTCGGTCACCGGATGCTCGACCTGCAGGCGGGTGTTCATCTCCAGGAAATAGAAATTGCGCTTGCCGTCGACGATGAATTCGACGGTGCCGGCGGAGCGATAGCCGACCGCCTTGGCCAGTGCCACGGCCTGTTCGCCCATGGCCGCGCGCGTCTTGGCATCCAGGAAAGGGCTCGGCGCCTCTTCGATCACCTTCTGGTGGCGGCGCTGGATCGAGCATTCGCGCTCGCCGAGATAGAGACAGTTACCGTGGCTGTCGGCCAGCACCTGGATCTCGATATGGCGCGGCTCGTCGATGAATTTCTCGATGAAGACGCGGTCGTCGGCGAAGCTGGATTTGGCCTCGTGGGTGGCGGCGCGAAAGCCCTCGCGCACCTCGGCATCGTCATGGGCAAGGCGCATGCCCTTGCCGCCGCCGCCGGCCGAGGCCTTGATCATCACCGGATAGCCGACACCGCGCGCGATCTTCACCGCTTCCTCGGCATCCTTGATGACGCCGAGATGGCCGGGCACGGTGTTGACGCCGGCCTTCTGGGCCAGCTTCTTGGATTCGATCTTGTCGCCCATGGCGGCGATTGCCCCGGGCGGCGGGCCGATAAAGACAACGCCGGCTTTTTCCAGCGCGGCGGCGAAGGCGCGGTTTTCCGACAGGAAGCCGTAGCCCGGATGCACGGCCTCGGCACCGCTCGCCTTGATGGCCTCCAGGATATTGTCGATCGAGAGATAGCTCTTGGCCGAGGGCGCCGGCCCGATCGGATAGGCCTCATCTGCCTCGCGCACATGGGCGGCGTCGGCATCGGCTTCCGAATAGACCGCCACGGTCTTGATCCCCATCTCGCTGCGCGGTGCGGATGACGCGGCAGGCGATCTCGCCGCGATTGGCGATCAAAATCTTGGCGAAAGGCGGCTTGCCGGATGGCTTCGCCGGCGCCTCCATGTCGGCCACCCCAGACTTCGTCTTGCTCGACTTCTTGCTCATTCGCCCCTGTTCCGAAGCCCCGATCAAAGCGGGATATTGTCGTGTTTTTTCCACGGGTTATCGAGCTTCTTGCCGCGCAGCATGGCGAGGCTGCGGCAGATCCGCCGGCGGGTGGAATGCGGCATGATCACATCGTCGATGAAGCCGCGCGCCCCGGCGACGAAGGGTGTAGCGAATTTGGCGCGATACTCCTCGGTGCGCTGGGCGATCTTGCCGGCGTCGCCGATGTCGGCGCGGAAGATGATCTCCACCGCCCCCTTCGGCCCCATCACCGCGATCTCGGCCGTCGGCCAGGCATAGTTCACGTCGCCGCGCAGATGCTTGGAGCTCATGACGTCATAGGCCCCGCCATAGGCCTTGCGGGTGATGACAGTGACCTTGGGCACGGTCGCTTCGCCGAAGGCGAACAGCAGCTTGGCGCCATGCTTGATGATGGCGTTGAATTCCTGCGCCGTGCCGGGCAGGAAACCCGGCACGTCGACGAAGGTGACGATGGGAATGTTGAAGCAATCGCAGAAGCGCACGAAGCGCGCGGCCTTGCGCGAGGAATCGATATCGAGGCAACCGGCCAGCACCATGGGCTGGTTGGCGACGATGCCGACCGTCGTGCCCTCCAGCCGCCCGAAGCCGGTCAGCATGTTGCGGGCATAGTCGGGCTGAAGCTCGAAGAAATCGCCCTCATCGACGACCTTCTGGATCAGCTCCTTCATGTCATAGGGTTTGTTGGGATTGGACGGCACCAATGTATCCAGCGACATCTCGATGCGCTCGGCGGGATCGGCCGTGGGCCGGCGCGGCGGCACTTCTCGATTGGACACGGGCAGGAAATCGATGAAGCGGCGGAGCTGCAGCAGCGCTTCCACATCGTTCTCGAAGGCAAGGTCGGCCACACCCGAGCGCTGGGAATGGGTCACCGCACCGCCCAGCTGCTCATGGGTCACGTTCTCATGGGTCACCGTGCGCACCACATCGGGGCCGGTGACGAACATGTAGGAGCTGTCCTTGACCATGAAAATGAAGTCGGTCATGGCGGGCGAATAGACGGCGCCACCGGCGCAAGGACCCATGATCAATGAGATCTGCGGCACCACGCCGGAAGCCAGGATGTTGCGCTGGAAGACCTCGGCATAACCGGCCAGCGAGGCCACGCCCTCCTGGATGCGCGCCCCGCCGGAATCGTTCAGGCCGATGACGGGCGCTCCCACCTTCATCGCCTGGTCCATGATCTTGCAGATCTTTTCGGCATGGGCTTCGCTGAGCGAGCCGCCGAAGACGGTGAAGTCCTGGCTGAAGATGAAAATCAGCCGGCCGTTCACCGTGCCATGGCCGGTGACCACGCCGTCGCCCGGGATCTTCTGTTCGCTCATCCCGAAGTCGCTGCTCCGGTGCTCGACGAACATGTCCCATTCTTCGAAGGAGCCCGGGTCGGTCAGCAGCTCGATGCGCTCGCGCGCGGTCAGCCGCCCCTTGGCATGCTGGGCATCGACCCGTCGCTGGCCGCCGCCGGCGCGGGCCGCTGCCCGCTTCAGATCGAGCTGTCGTAGAATCTCGCGCATATCTGCCCCCGCCGGATGGCCGGCCGCCGCCTTCGCAATAGCAAAAACGGCCGAGCCGCGCCAGCGGGGCGCGCCCGCCCCTGTTAAACGGCCAAAAGCTGCAGAAACCGGCGGATGTCGTGCAGTTCCTGGCGCAGGCCCTGCCGGCGGGCGGCGGCTTCCGCATCCTCGCCCCAGCGCTCGATCTGGAAGCTGGCATCCAGCTCCGCCAGATCGAAGGCCTCTTCCGCGCTGATCCGGCCCTCATGCAGCGCCAGTGCTATCACCAGCGAGCCGGCGAGCTGGGTGACGGCCGCAAGTCCCGCCAGGTCGAAGGGCGAGAGGCTGCCCAGGTGGCGGCTGAGGGCTGCGATGGAAGGTGGGGGCTGTGGCTTGTGGATGACACCGGCATGGACCGCCAGCGGCGCGTCATGGCGCAGCGCCAGCCAATCCAGCAAGGGTTGCCAGAGCCTCTGCTGGCGCTCCACCAGGGCCAGCCGGTTCCCCCGCCCGGTAGCAAAGCAAGTCTGCGCCCGCATAGGCGAGAAGCTCCTGGATCGCCGGCGCCGGACCGCCAGCCACCCGGTCGATGGCGGTATTGGCAAGCTGGGTCAGCGGCATGGTTGCGGGCTTGATGTGATCGCCCTGCCCGGCCCATTCCTCGGCGATCGCCCGGGCGAGACCTTCGGTCGGCAGTTTCAGGGGAACCTTGGCCGGTGTGTTCAGACCGCGCTGGTCGAGATAGACGAGGAAGCCACCATCCGCCGGGCGAATAGTGGCTTCCTTGTAGAAACGCCGCGGTCCCTGGTTCAGGGCAGGATGCTCTTCAGCGCGCCGCCGACATCGGGAAGAATGCCGCCGCCGCCCGTGCTGCTGCCACCCGTGCTGCCGGTCGCCGGCTTGGTGTTGGCCGGTTTTGCCGCAGCCGCCGAGCCGCCGCAGCCCGAGCTGGTATCGGCAGAGGCAGTGTTGGAGTTGCCGCCGATGCCCACGACGCTGCCGAGGGCGCCGAGTGCGGAGCCCGGTATGCCGATCGCGGTGTTGAGCGTGCCGGTTGCCATGGCGACTGGATCCGGCGCCACGCTGGGATTGGCCATGGTGCCGCCCACCATCATGGGGATAGCGAGATTGGTCAGGTTGGCCGAGGTCGCATAGGGCACCAGATGCATGTCGAGCCCTTCGGTCGCCAGATTGATGGTGCCCTTGCCGATGATCGTGGCGCCGCTGGTCTCTACCGCCAGCTGGCGCGTGGTCGCGATACCGCGATTGATGTCATAGCGGATGACAACGCATTTCAGGTTCGAGCTGTCGCCCCCGCCACCGAAGGAAAGCAGCTTGAACAGATCGGCCAGCATCAGCTTGGCGAAGCCGTTATTGATGTTGCCGGCCCCCATGGTGGCGTCGAGCTTGCCGCTGAGCCCGGCCATGATGGCGCGAACCGAATTGCCGGCGCCGGTCACCGCCATCTTCATATTGACCCGACCGCCGCTGAGCACGCTGCTGCCCGCCAGCACCTGCATCAGGCTGCCGGCCTCGATCTGGTTGGAGACGATGTCGAAGGCAACGGGTGCGGGGTTCTTGCCCCCGTCGATGGTCGCGGCGACGTTCAGCGTGCCGCCGGCAATACCCGCCGTGAACGGCTTGATCTGCAGCCTGCCGGCGGCAAGCGAGAGCACCAGCTTGATGCTATCCATCGTCACCGGCGCCTTGATCATCTGCTGGGCGGTGAAGTTGATCTCGGCATCTATCGCATTGAGGCTCGCGAACGGCAGAGGAGCATTGGAGAACAGGCGGCCATCGCCGCCGGCCGCACTGCCACCGCCCGAGCCGCTCGAACCGCCTGGCGACGGCGTCACGCCGAAATCCTTGAGATCGATTTTTGCCGCGGCGAGATTGCCCACGACTTTCGGGCGCTTGCCGTTCAGCGCCAGCGAGACATCGCCGGTCATGCTGGAGCCGCCCATGGTGAATTGCAGCTTGTTGATCTTGTAGCCGCCCTCGATGTTCACGAAGCTGCCGGTGAAATTGTAGGGGCCGAGTTTCGGCAGCGGCGAACCGACCAGCCCGCTGAGATCGGCCAGCGAATTGCCCTTGGCCGTCACATCGACCGCGAGGCCCTGCATCTTGGTGACATCGCCGATGGCGCCCTTGACGGTCGCGCTGGCATTGCCGCTGGAAAGCGCCAGATCCATCGGATAGGGCGCGCCGCCGGCAAGAAGTGCCGGCGCACCCAGCGTGCCCTTGACCTGCAGCGGCGCCTGGCCGATCAGCGCCGCAAGATCGATGGAGAGGCTGCCGCCGGTCGTCTCGGCATCCAGCTTGTCGATCTTGAAGCTGCGCGTCGTGCTCGGCGACACCGTCGTGATAAGTGACCGTCGAATTGCGGATCTGGACGGTATCGACCTCCGGCAGGGCCATGCCGCCGCCTTCCGCTGGCGCTGTCGTCGTGGTTGTCGTGGTGGTGGCGGCGGTTGTATTGGCGCCCGGCACCTCGAACACCCAGTTGCCCTTACCCTGCTTGTTGGTCTCCAGCAGGATATCGGCGCCATCCAGAATGACGCGGTCGACCTTGATCTTGCGCGACAGCAGCGGGATCAGTTCGACCTGCACCTCCAGCTTGTTCAGGTTGATCATGACCGGGCGCGTGCCGCCCGGCATGTTCGACAGGCTGACATTGTCCACCGCCAATGTCGGCGAGAGCGAAATGCCGAGCTTGAAATTACCGCCGATGGAAAGGTCTCGCCCGGTTGCCGCCTTCACCTCAGCTGCGATCTGCGGCTTGTACTGGTTGTAGTCGATGGACATCAGGACGCCGACGGCCGTGGCGACAAGCGCCACCAGGACCACAACGATGGCGATCAGGATGGTGCGCAAGCGCATGGTCAGCCTCCCGGTAACGAACGGCCGGCGAGTCCCCCGGCATAGCAATGATCCGTTGCGCTTCCCCGGCGCGCAAGCCCCCTGTGGGTGCGAGGCGCCGAGTTGTTAATGTCGAATTTATTTCAATCGCTTGCAGCGCCGATGACGGGTGATCAAGGCTCCGCGTCGGCCAGCGGCTCCGGCACCGGATCGGGATCGAAGCCGAAGAACTGCCAGGTCTTGCGCATATGGTCGGGCAACGGCGCCTGGGCGGCAATGACGCCGCCGCCTGGTTTCGGCAGGCGAATGCTGCGGGCATGCAGATGAAGCTGGCGCGGCAGTTCGCTGCCGGGGATGAAGGCGGCCTGCGCGCCATATTTGCCGTCGCCCAGGATCGGCGTGCCCAGCGCCACGCAATGGGCGCGCAGCTGATGCGTGCGCCCGGTGATCGGCATCAGCGCCAGCCAGGCCGTGCTGCGGCCGGCATGTTCGACCTGGCTGTAATAGGTGACGGCGCGCTGGCCCTCTTCGTCGGGAAGGACCTTTTCGCCATGGCCGCTGCCTTGTTTGGAAAGCGCCAGGTCGATCCGGCCGTGGCGGAGCTTCGGCACGCCGACGACGGCGGCCCAATAGATCTTGCGCGTCTCCTTCAACCGAAACGCCTCGGCCAGGCGCGATGCCGCGGCGGCATGGCGGGCCAGCACCAGAACGCCGCTGGTATCCTTGTCCAGGCGGTGAACCAGGCGCGGGCGTTCGCCGGCATCGAAGCGCAGCGCATCCAGCAGGCCGTCGAGATGCAGATCGGTCGATGTCCCGCCCTGAACGGCGAGCCCCGCCGGCTTGTCGATCACCAGCGCATCGCGGTCGCGATAGAGAACACGCCGCAGAAGCTCCGCCGCCATCCGGTCTTCGGCCGGCCGCGGTCGCGCCGGGGCCTTGGCCAGAGCAGTGGGCGCCGGCACGCTATCCAGTGGCGGCACGCGCACCACCTGGCCTGCCGCCAGGCGGAAATTGGCCTTGGCCCGCTTGCCATCGACGCGGACCTGGCCGGTACGCAACAGCTTTTCCAGCCGGCCATGGGGCAAGGCGGGGAAATGGCGCTTGAACCAGCGATCGAGGCGGATATTCGGCCTCGGCCGGCTCGATCGCAATCGAGGCGACGGCGCTCATGGTGATGAAAAGGAAATGGAAATTGTCAGGATGGCGCGGCTCACGCCGCGGCGACGTGGGCGTCGCGCGCCAGCCAGGCCAGACACTGATCGCTGGTCATCAGATAGACGCCGATGCGGCCAAGCTCGGCCAGGGTCGCATCGTTCGCGCCCGACACGGCATCGGTCGCCAGCACGATGCGGAAATCGCGACTGCTCGCGGCATAGACGGTGGCGAGCGGCCCGTTGGGGAAATTGCTTCCGGAGATGACCAGGGTGCTGACGCCCAGCGCGCGCAGATGGTCCTCCAGCTGGGTCTGGTAAAAGGCGCTCCAGCGCGGCTTGTACATGACCCATTCCTGGCGGCCCAGCTCCTGCAGCTTGCCGTCGAGAAGCTGGCTGGCATCCAGCCGCTGCTGCTGGTCGGGCTTCAGCCCGTCCACCAGCTCGGCGCCCAGGGTGCCCGGCATGACGATGCGCTGGCCCTCTTCGATCGAGGCGCGGTTGCAGAGTTCGACATTGGAGCCATCGCAACGATAGAGCCGCACGACATGCACGATGGGCCGGCCGCGCTGGCGAAAGCCCTCCACCAGCCGGACCATGGAGGGTACGGCCGCCATCGACCCGCCGACCTTGGCCGGCGCATTGGGCAGGCAGAAATCGCGTTGGGCGGCGATGGTGAGCAGCGCCACATGCTGGCGTTCAGGCGAAAGGTAATCGCGCATCATTACTGTCCCTTTGGCCCACAGCGGGAAAGCGGAACCGTAGTGACAATACGCCCATGCCACAACATCCACCCCGGCATGATGGGCAGCCGAGCCATGCGAAGCGCGCAGATCATTCGTCCTGGCGCTCGGCGCGCAGCTTCGTCCAGTATTCGAGGCGCTTGCGGATCTCGCGTTCGAAGCCGCGCTCGGCCGGGCGATAGAATTCCTGGCGCGCCATGCCGTCGGGAAAATAGTTCTGGCCGGAAAAGGCGTCGGGCGCGTCGTGGTCATAGGCATAGCCCTTGCCGTAGCCCAGATCCTTCATCAGCCGCGTCGGCGCGTTGAGAATGTGCTTGGGCGGCATCAGCGAGCCGGTCTGGTCGGCGGCACTCTTTGCGGCGGAAAACGCGGTATAGGCCGCGTTCGATTTGGGCGCCGTGCCCAAATAAATCACGCATTGCGCCAGCGCCAGCTCGCCCTCGGGCGTGCCCAGGCGCTCATAGGTCTCCCATGCGGCAATCGCCTGCAGCAGGGCGTTGGGCTCGGCAAGACCGATATCCTCGACCGCAAAGCGGGTCAGGCGCCGGGCGATGAAGCGCGGGTCTTCGCCGCCCGCCAGCATGCGCGCGAGCCAGTAGAGCGCCGCATCGGTATCCGACCCGCGCAGCGATTTGTGCAGGGCGCTGATGAGGTTGTAGTGGCCTTCCTGGGCCTTGTCGTAGAGCGGCACGCGCCGCTGCACGGCGGCCGCCAGCCCGGCATTGTCGAGGGCCTGGCCCGGCGGCAGGGCATAAAGCTCTTCCACCATGTTGAGCAGATAGCGCCCGTCGCCGTCGGCCATGGCCCGCAGCGCCCGCCTTGCATCGGCATCCAGCGGCAGCGCGCGGCCTTCGGCAGCCTCGGCGCGCGAGATGAGCTGCTCCATGGCCGCATCGTCCAGCCGGTTGAGCACGAAGACCTGGCAGCGCGAGAGCAAGGCGCCATTCAGCTCGAAGGACGGATTTTCGGTGGTGGCACCGACCAGGATGACGGTGCCGTTCTCCACATACGGCAAGAAACCGTCCTGCTGGGCACGGTTGAAGCGGTGGATTTCGTCGACGAACAGCAGCGTACCCTGCCCCGCCGCACGCCGCCCCTTGGCCGCCTCGAATATCTTGCGCAGATCGGCCACGCCGGAAAACACGGCCGACAGCGGCTCGAAATGAAGATTGGTATGGTCGGCCAGCAGTCGGGCAAGCGTGGTCTTGCCGCAGCCCGGCGGGCCCCAGAGGATCATGGAAGAAAGCCGGCCCGCAGCCAGCATGCGCCCGATGGGTGCGTCGGGCGCCAGCAGATGCTGCTGGCCGACGATATCCTCCAGCTTGGCCGGACGAAGCCGGTCGGCCAGCGGTCGAGGCGTCAGGGATTCGAATAGTTCGGTCAGGGCGGCCGGCCCCCGCCTATTGGATCCGCAGCGTCTTGATCTCGCCGTCGCGTTTCAGGCCGATCTCCCAATGGTCGGCGCTGGAGAGAGCGGCCTGCAGTTCGTCGACCGTGGCCACCGGCTGGCCGTTGACGGCAGTGATGATGTCGGCGGGCGCCAGGCCGAAGCGGAAGGCGGTGGTGCCGCGCTTGATCTCGACGATGACCACGCCTCGCCAGTCGCTGTCGAGCTGCAGCTGGTCGGCCAGCGCCGGCGACAGGTTGGCGACCGTGGCGCCGGCCAACGGCTGCTGGCCCTTGAGCAGCGTCTTTTCCGCGGGCGGATTTTCCGGTGCGGATACCAGATGGATCGGCAGGTCCATATGCTGATGGTTGCGCTGGATGGTCAGCGTCGCCTGGCTGCCGATGGGAATGGTGGCGAGGCGAAAGCGCAGGCTGCCGGGATCGTCGATCGCCTTGCCGTTGATGGCGAGGATGACATCGCCCTGCTTCAACCCGGCGACAGCTCCCGGCCCATCTGGATAAAGCTGGCTGACGACGATGCCGGTCGGATGGTCGAGGCCCAGAGCCTCCGCCATGTCGGAGGTGACGCCCTGGCCGCTGACGCCGATCCAGGGCCGGTTGACATGGCCGCCGTTGCCCTGGGCCGCCAGGAAGGCCTGGACCATGTTGGCGGGGATGGCAAAGCCGATGCCGACAGACCCGCCCGAGCGCGAATAGATCGCCGTGTTGATGCCGGCAAGCTTGCCGTCCATCGTCACCAGGGCGCCGCCGCAATTGCCCGGGTTGATCGCCGCATCGGTCTGGATGAAGAAGCCGTAGTCGCCGATGCCGACCTGGGTGCGGGCCAGCGCCGAGACGATGCCGCTGGTCACCGTCTGGCCGACGCCGAAGGGATCGCCGATGGCGAGCACCAGATCGCCGACTTCCAGGTCGTCGGAATCGCCAGCGCGAGCGTCGGCAGCTTGCGCCGATCCGACATCGATCTTGCAGAAGGGCGAGATCGATGCGCTCGTCGGCCAGCAATACCTTGGCCGGGAATTCGCGCTTGTCGTTCAGGACGACGGTGATCTGGTCGCTATCCTTGACGACGTGGTTGTTGGTCACGATCAGCCCGTCGGCGCGAAGGATCACGCCGGAGCCGAGCGAATTCTGCACCCGCTGCTGCGGCACGCCGAAATTGGAATCGGGACCGAAGAACTGCTGGAAGAACGGATCGTTGAAGAAGGGCGAGGCTGCGGGTCTCGACCACGCGGCGCGTATAGATGTTCACCACCGCCGGCGCCACCTGCTTGACGATCGGCGCGAAACTGTAGGTGAGCTGGGTGCGCGAACTCGGCACCGTCTGTGCGGCGGCGGGGTTGCCCGCAAAGAACGGGCAACGCCGCCAGCAGCAGGAATGCGATGGGTCTCACAAAGCCCATGAGCGAGAGGAGTGCGCCCGATCAGGCGGTCTCGGCAGGGGCCTCGTCGGCGGCTGCCTGTGCCACGACCGGGCCGGAATCCTGGCCCTTGGCGGCGACGTCGCGGTCGACGAACTCGATGATCGCCATCGGCGCTGCGTCGCCATAGCGGAAGCCGGCCTTCAGCACGCGGGTATAGCCGCCCTTGCGGGTCTTATAGCGCTCGGCCAGCGGGCCGATGAGCTTGGCGGCCAGGCCTTCGTCCTGCAGCATGGAGATCAGCTGGCGGCGGGCATGAAGGCCGCCGCGCTTGCCCAGCGTGACCAGCTTCTCGACGACGGGGCGCAGATCCTTGGCCTTGGGCAGGGTCGTCTTGATCTGCTCATGCTTGATGAGTGCCGCCGCCATGTTGGAAAACAGGGCCTTGCGGTGGCTGGAGGTGCGGTTGAGTTTCCGGCCGCTCATTCCATGACGCATCGTCGATCTCCTTCAATTCCGGCCGCGGTATTTCACCTTAGGCCGATTGCGCTTCCCGGTCCCGCGCGCATCCCCCGATCAGGGGATGCCGTGTAGGCCGGGGTGGGCCACCATGGCCCGGTCGAAAGATCAGCTAAGCCGCTGCTCAGTACGGCTCGTCGAGGCGCTTGGCCAGCTCCTCGATATTCTCCGGCGGCCAGCCCGGGATCTCCATGCCGAGATGCAGGCCCATCTGGGCCAGCACTTCCTTGATCTCGTTCAGCGACTTGCGGCCGAAATTCGGCGTGCGCAGCATTTCGGCTTCGGTCTTCTGCACCAGATCGCCGATATAGACGATGTTGTCGTTCTTCAGGCAGTTGGCCGAACGCACCGACAGTTCCAGCTCGTCCACCTTGCGCAGCAGGTTCTTGTTGAACGGCGGCTCCGCGCGTCTTCGGACTCTTCCTGGGCCAGCGATGGCTCTTCGAAATTGATGAAGAGCTGCAGCTGGTCCTGCAGGATGCGCGCGGCCAGGGCCACGGCATCTTCCGGCGTGACCGCGCCGTTGGTCTCGACCTGCATGGTCAGCCGGTCATAGTCGGTCTTCTGGCCGACGCGGCTGTTCTCGACCTTGTAGGAGACCTTGCGCACCGGGCTGAACAGCGCATCGACCGGGATCAGGCCGATCGGCGCATCTTCGGCGCGGCTGGTGGTCGCCGCGACATAGCCCTTGCCGGTCTCGACCGTCAATTCCATCGACAGCGTGGCGCCCTGGTCGAGGGTGCAGAGCACGAGATCCGGGTTCATGATCTCGATGTCATGGCCGGTCTCGATCAGCTCGGCGGTGACTTCGCCCGGGCCCTTGGCCTTGAGACGCATGCGCTTCGGGCGCTTCGCCATGCATGCGCAGCGCCAGCTGCTTGATGTTCAGGATGATGTCGGTGACGTCCTCGAGCACGCCCGGGACGGACGAGAACTCGTGCAGCACGCCGTCGATCTGCACCGAGCTGACCGCGGCACCCTGCAGCGACGACAGCAGCACGCGGCGCAGCGCGTTGCCGAGCGTCAGGCCGAAGCCGCGCTCCAGCGGCTCGGCCACGATGGTGGCATGGCGCTTGGGATCGCCGCCCGCCTCGACGGCCAGCTTGTTCGGCTTGATCATTTCGGTCCAGTTTTTCTGAATCACGGTATCGACCTCTGCAACTTGCGGCGAAGCGGACGCTTCGCCTGGTGCCTTGTGCTGAATCCACCGGCCCTGTTTTCGGGGCCGGACCTTGCCGATCAGATGCGCCGGCGCTTGGGCGGGCGGCAGCCGTTATGCGGGATCGGCGTCACATCCTTGATCGAGGTGATGGTGAAACCCGCGGCCTGCAACGCGCGCAGCGCGGATTCACGGCCGGAGCCCGGCCCCTTCACTTCGACTTCCAGGGTCTTCACGCCATGCTCCATCGCCTTCTTCGCCGCCGAATCCGCCGCCATCTGGGCGGCATAGGGCGTCGATTTGCGCGAGCCCTTGAAGCCCGAGCTGCCCGAGGACGCCCAGGCGATGGAATTGCCCTGGGCGTCGGTGATGGTGATCATCGTGTTGTTGAAGCTGGCGTTCACATGCGCGACGCCGGACGTGATGTTCTTGCGCTCCTTGCGGCGCGGACGCGCGGTGGCTGCTCTTGACCATGGTCGGGTTTCCTTAGGCCGTCTTCTTCTTGCCGGCGATCGCTTTGGCCGGGCCCTTGCGCGTGCGCGCGTTGGTGTGGGTGCGCTGGCCGCGGACCGGCAGGCCCTTGCGGTGGCGCAGGCCGCGATAGCAGCCGAGATCCATCAGGCGCTTGATGTTCATCGCGACTTCGCGGCGCAGATCGCCTTCGACGCGGAATTCGCGGTCGATCAGCTCGCGGATGCGCAGCACCTCGGCATCGGTCAGCTGGCTGACTCGCCGCTCCGGCGGGATCTGCAGCTTGTCGAGAATCGACTGGGCTCGCGTGCGGCCGATGCCATGGATGTAGGTGAGGCCGATCAACACCCGTTTCTGCGTCGGGATGTTGACGCCAGCAATACGCGCCACTGTGGTATCTCCTTGTGAATCCTAGATAAATAACCCGGGCAATCTGAAAGACGCGCCCATCCGGCCCGGCCCCGGCGCGTCGTCGAAGGCGCGGATTATAGGAATAACCGCGCCCGCGTCAACGACTTAAGCATCGTTCTGCAAAAGTTCAACCCCGCCCTCAGACAGCATCCAAAACGCGGTCGATCTGGCGGGCGACCTCCTCCGTCGAGGCCATGCCATCCACCGTCTTCAGCAGGCCCCGGGCCTTGTAATAGGGCAGGATCGGCGCCGTCTGCTTGCGATAGGCCTCCAGCCGCACCGCCACCGCCTCGGCCCGGTCGTCGGGCCGGCGGACGAACTCCGTGGACCCGCAGCGATCGCAGACCCCGGGCTTGGCTGTCTGCTTGAACTTGTCGTGATAGCCCGCCCCGCATTTGGCGCAGGCAAAGCGCCCGGCAATGCGCTCGATCAGCGCCGGCTCGTCCACCGCAAGCTCGATCACCCGGTCGATGCCGCCCTTGCCGCTCTCGGCCAGCATGGCATCCAGCGCCTCGGCCTGCTGCACCGTGCGCGGAAAGCCATCGAGGACGAAACCCTTTGCGCAGTCCGGCTCCTTGATGCGCTCGGCGATCATGGCGACGATCAGATCGTCGCGCACGAGCTTGCCCGGATTCCATGACCTGCTTGGCCTGCTTGCCCAGCGGCGTGCCGGCGGCCACCGCCGCGCGCAGCATGTCGCCGGTGGAAAGCTGCTTCAGCCCGCGGGTTTCCTCCAGACGCTTGGCCTGGGTCCCTTTGCCCGCGCCTGGGGGGCCGAGCAGGACAACCTTCACCGCCGGCCCTTGAGCTTGGACTTCTTGATCAGGCCTTCATACTGATGGGCCAGCAGATGCGAATGGATCTGCGCCACCGTATCCATGGTGACCGAGACGACGATCAGCAGGCTGGTGCCGCCGAAATAGAACGGCAGGGACTTCCAGGCCAGCAGCATCTCCGGCAGCACGCAGACGATCGCCAGATATGCGGCACCCAGAACGGTCAGGCGGGTCAGCACATAATCCAGATAGTCGGCCGTGTTCTTGCCGGGACGGATGCCGGGAATGAAGCCGCCATACTTCTTCAGATTGTCGGCCGTGTCGGCCGGATTGAAGACGACCGCGGTATAGAAGAAGGCGAAGAAGACGATCAGGGCGACATAGAGCAGCAGATAAAGCGGCTTGCCGTGGCCGAGATAGAGCCTGGAACCACTGCGCCCACTCGGAATTGGCGCCGGCGCCAAAGCCAGCGATCGAGACAGGCAGCAACAGCAGCGAACTGGCGAAGATCGGCGGAATGACGCCGGAACTATTGAGCTTGAGCGGCAGATGCGAAGCTTCGCCGCCGAACATCTTGTTGCCGACCTGGCGCTTGGGATACTGGACGATGATCCGCCGCTGGGCGCGCTCGAAGAAGACGATGAAGGCGATCACGGCAACCACGACCAGCAGCAGGGCCAGGATGACCCAGACTTCCAGGGCGCCGGTGCGGCCCAGTTCCAGGGTCGTGACCAGGGCGCCGGGCAGGCGCGCCACGATCCCGCTGAAGATGATCAGCGAGGTGCCGTTGCCCACGCCGCGCTGGGTGATCTGCTCGCCCAGCCACATCAGGAACACGGTGCCGCAGGTGAGCGAGATCACGGTGGTGATGTAGAAGGTCGGGCCTGCATTGAGCACCACCGGACCGACCGATGTATGCATGGCGGCAAGGCCATTGGCGATGCCGAAGGCTTGCGCTGCGGCCAGAACAACGGTCAGGCTGCGGGTATACTGGTTGATCTTCTTGCGGCCCGCCTCGCCCTCTTTCTTGATGGCTTCCAGCGAGGGCAGGATGCTCGACATCAGCTGCATGATGATCGAGGCCGAGATGTACGGCATGATGTTCAGCGCGAGAATGGTCATGCGCCGCGAGCGCGCCGCCCGAGAACATGTCGAACATGCCGATGATGCCGTTCGCCTGCTGGCTGAACAGCACCTCGAGGGCATTCGTATCGATGCCCGGCAGCGGGATGAAGGTCCCCAGCCGATAGATCACCAGCGCGCCAAGGGTGAACCAGATCCGCTTCTTGAGCTCGGTCGCCTTGTTGAAGGCGCCGAAATTGATACTGCGGGCGAGTTGCTCTGCGGCGGATGCCATGGGGACCTACCTGTCCTGCTACGCTTTGGCTCCCGCTTCGGCGGGCGCCGGCTTCTTGGGCGCTGTCACTTCGACGCTGCCGCCGGCCTTTTCCACCGCGGCGATTGCCGCCTTGGAAGCGCCGGAGACCTTCAATGACAGCTTGGCCTTGATTTCGCCTTTTGCAAGTAGGCGCACGCCATCGCGGGTGCGCCGCAGCACGCCGGCGGCGACCAGGGCCGCGCCGTCGATGGTGCCTTCGGCCTTGAGCTGGCCGGATTCGATCGCCTGCTGCAGGCGGCCCACATTCACCTCGACGTAGTTGAGGCGGTGGATGTTGTTGAAGCCGCGCTTGGGCATGCGCATGTGGAGCGGCATCTGGCCGCCTTCGAAGCCGTTGATGGCGACGCCCGTGCGCGCCGTCTGGCCCTTGCCGCCGCGACCGGCGGTCTTGCCCTTGCCCGAGCCGATACCGCGGCCAACGCGCATGCGCCGCTTGCGCGAGCCCTTGTTGTCGGAGAGTTCATTGAGCTTCATCGCCGGAATTCCTTAATCGAGCCGCACCAGATGGCGGACCTTGTTGATCATGCCGCGCACCGCGGCCGTGTCTTCCAGCTCGCGCGAACGACGAATCTTGTTGAGGCCAAGCCCGATCAGGGTCTGGCGCTGATAAGCATAGCGGCCGGCGGGGCTGGCGACCTGGGTCACCCGCACCGTCTTCTTGTCGCCTTCTTATCCTCGGTCTTCTTCTTCTCGGCCATGATCCCTTACTCCCGCGCCTCGGCCTTGCCGTCGCCGGTCTCGCGCTTGCCGATGATGTCGCTCACCTTCTTGTTGCGCCGGGCCGCCACACTGCGCGGCGAAGAGCAGCTGACCAGTGCGGCAAAACAGGCCTTCACCATGTTATGCGGGTTGGATGTCCCAACCGACTTGGCGACGACGTCCTCGATTCCCAGAGCCTCGCAAACCGCGCGGACCGGGCCGCCGGCGATGATGCCGGTGCCGGGGACGGCGGTGCGCATGATCACGGTGCCGGCGCCGAAGCGCCCCGTTGCGTCGTGATGCAGGGTGCGGCCTTCGCGCAGAGCCACGCGCACCATATGGCGCTTGGCATGTTCGGTTGCCTTGCGGATCGCCTCGGGCACTTCGCGGGCCTTGCCGGCACCATGGCCGACCCGTCCCTTGCCGTCGCCCACGACGACCAGGGCTGCAAAGCCGAAGCGCCGGCCGCCCTTCACCACCTTGGCGACGCGGTTGATGCTGACCAGCTTCTCGACGATGTCACCATCTTCGCCCCGGTTACGGTCGCGATCGCCACCGCGTCCGCCCCGATCGCCGCCTCTATCGCTGCGTGCCATGCTTTGGCTTCTCCTAGAAGGACAGACCGCCCTCGCGGGCGGCATCGGCCAGGGCTTTCACCCGGCCATGAAACAGATAGGAACCGCGGTCGAAGACCACTTCCTTGACGCCGGCGGCAATGGCGCGCTCGGCCAGCAGTTTGCCGACGGCCTTGGCGGCCTCGATATTGGCGCCGGTCTTGAGGCCCGCCTTCAGCGTCTTGTCGATGGTCGAGGCAGCGGCCAGCGTCTGGCCTTTGCCGTCGTCGATCACCTGGGCATAGATATGCAGGCCCGAACGGAAGACCGAAAGCCGCGGTCGACCGATGGCCTTCATCTTGATGTGATGGCGGACCCGCTGTTGACGGCGGGCGCGCGGCGCTTTTTTGGCGTGTGGCATATCTATCGTCCTACTTCTTCTTGCCTTCCTTGCGGAGGATCTTTTCGCCCAGATACATCACGCCCTTGCCCTTGTAGGGCTCCGGCGGGCGATAGCTGCGGATTTCCGCTGCCACCTGGCCGACGCGCTGCTTGTCCGGGCCGGTGATCAGGATGGAGGTCGGCTTCTCGCACTTGATCTGGATGTCCGAAGGAATGGCGAAATTGACGTCGTGGCTATAGCCCAGCTGCAGCGACAGGTTCTTGCCCTGCACCGCGGCGCGATAACCGACGCCGCTGATATCGAGCGACTTGCTGTAGCCCTGGGAGACGCCGGCCAGCGCATTGCGCACCAGGTTGCGGGTGGTACCCCACATCATGCGCGCCTGCTTGGAGCCGCCGAGCTGGGTGACGACGACCTTGTTGTCTTCGACCTTGACGTCGACGGCGTCGGTCAGCCTGACCGACAACTCGCCCAGCTTGCCCTTGGCCTTCAGCAGGCCGGCAGCCAGCGAGACGGTCACGCCGCTCGGCACGCTGACAGGATTCTTTCCTACACGAGACATGGCTTCGTCCTCAGAACACGCGGCAGATGACTTCGCCGCCGACATTGGCTGCGCGCGCCTCGTTATCCGACATCACGCCGCGCGGCGTCGACAGGATCGAGATGCCCAGCCCGTTGAACACGCGGGGTATCTCGGTGACCTTGGAATAGACGCGCCGGCCGGGCTTCGACACGCGCGCAATCTCGCGGATCACCGGATGGCCCTCGTGATACTTCAGTTCGATGCGCAACTCGGCACCGCCGCGGTCGCCATCGCTCTGTTCGTAGCCGCGGATATAGCCCTCGCGCTTCAGCACCTCGAGCACGCTCGCCCGCGCCTTGGAAGCCGGGCTGACGATTGTCGCCTTGCCCGCCTTCTGGCCGTTGCGTATCCGGGTCAGCATATCCCCCAAGGGATCGCTCAATGACATGATCTATGACCCTCCTTACCAGCTCGACTTGGTCATGCCGGGAACCTGCCCGACCGCCGCCAGCTCGCGCAGCGCAATGCGGGACAGCTTGAACTTCCGGTAGTTGCCGCGCGGCCGCCCGGTCAGCGAGCAGCGCAGGCGGATGCGCACCGGGGAAGCGTTGCGCGGCAGCTGCGCCAGCTTCAGGCGCGCGGCAAAACGCTCCTCCATCGGCTTCGCCTCGTCATTGGCGATCGCCTTCAGGCGGTCGCGGCGGCCGGCGAATTTCTTCGCCAGGCGCTCGCGTTTCGCGTTGCGTTCGATTGAACTCTTCTTCGCCATAAAATTCCCTCCAGCCCCGTCAGTTGACGAAAGGCATATCGAAGCCCTTAAGCAGGGCCTTGGCTTCAGCATCGGTATTCGCCGTGGTGCAGATGACGATGTCCATCCCGCGCACCGCGTCGATCTTGTCGTAGTCGATCTCGGGGAACACGATCTGCTCCTTGAGACCGAGAGCGTAGTTGCCGTGGCCGTCGAAGCTCTTGCTCGATACGCCGCGGAAGTCGCGCACGCGCGGCAGCGCAATGTTCACCAGCCGATCGAGGAATTCGTACATCCGCTCGCGGCGCAGCGTGACCTTGCAGCCGATGGCCAGGTTCTCGCGCAGCTTGAAGTTGGCGATGGCCTTGCGCGACTTGGTGATCACCGGCTTCTGGCCGCTGATCTGGGCAAGCTCGCCGGCCGCGGCCTGGATCTTCTTGCTGTCGCCGACGGCTTCGCCGACGCCCATGTTGATGACGATCTTGTCGAGGCGCGGCGCCTGGAGGGGGTTCTTGTAGCTGAACTCCTTCACCAGCGAGGGGCGGACGACGTCGTTATAGCGTTGCTGCAAACGGGTCATGGCAATCGGCCTATAGATCGATGGTTTCGCCGGACCGGCGCGCAAAGCGCACCTTGCGGCCGTCGGTCAATGACTTGTAGCCGACCTTCGTCGGCTTGCCGGATTTCGGGTCGAGATGGGCGACGTTGGAGACGTGGATCGTTGCCTCGCGTTCCACGATGCCGCCCGGATTGCCCGCGCTCGCGCGGGTGTGGCGCTTCATCATGTGCACGCCCTGGACCAGCAAGCGGCCCTCCTCGCGCATCACCCGCAGGACTTCGCCCTGCTTGCCCTTGTCGCGGCCGGTGATGACAATCACCTTGTCGCCCTTCTTGATCTTGAATTTCGTCGCCATCTGAAACTTCCCGTCTTTCCCTAGAGCACTTCCGGCGCCAGCGAGATGATCTTCATGAACGCCTTGGCCCGAAGCTCGCGCGTCACGGGCCCGAAAATGCGCGTGCCGATCGGCTCGCCCTGCTTGTCGATCAGCACCGCGGCGTTGCGGTCGAAACGGATGCTGCTGCCGTCGGCCCGGCGAATCTCCTTGGCCGTGCGCACGACAACCGCCTGCGCCACATCGCCCTTCTTGACCCGGCCGCGCGGAATGGCGTCCTTGATCGAGACGACGATGACATCGCCGACGGAAGCGTACTTGCGCTTCGAGCCGCCCAGCACCTTGATGCACTGGACGCGGCGAGCGCCGGAATTGTCGGCGACCTCCAGATTGGTCTGCATCTGGATCATGACGCGTCTCCCTTAACTCGCGGCCGCAGCCGGGACGATTTCCCAGCGCTTGGTCTTCGAAATCGGCCGGCACTCGCGAATGCTCACCACATCGCCCGCCTTGCAGGCATTGGCCTCGTCATGGGCGGCATAGCGCTTGGTGCGCCGGATGAACTTCTTGTAGACCGGGTGCATGATGCGCCGCTCGACCGAGACGATGACGGTCTTGTTGGCCTTGTCGCTGACCACGGTTCCTTGCAGGACGCGCCTTGGCATTCCTCTACCTCTTCGAGCTGACCTCGCGCTTGAGCGCGAGGAATGTCTTGATGCGGGCAATGTCGCGCCGCACCGCGCGAACGCGAGCGGTGTTCTCGAGCTGGCCGCTCGCCCGCTGGAAGCGCAGGTTGAACTGCTCCTTCTGCAGCTGGACCAGGTCGGCCTTCAGCTGATCGGGCGTCTTGGTGCGGACTTCATCGGCTTTCATCGCTGCTACTCCACGCCCAGGCGAGAAACGACTTTGGTGCGGATCGGCAGCTTGGCCGCGGCCAGCGCAAAGGCCTCGCGTGCGATCTGCTCCGATACGCCGTCGATCTCGAACATGATGCGGCCGGGATGCACCCGGCAGACCCAGAACTCCGGATTGCCCTTGCCGCTGCCCATGCGCACTTCGGCCGGCTTGCTCGACACCGGCACGTCCGGGAAAATGCGGATCCACACGCGGCCCAGGCGCTTCAGATGGCGCGTGATGGCACGGCGCGCGGCCTCGATCTGGCGCGCGGTCACCCGCTCGGGCTGCATCGCCTTCAGGCCATAGGCGCCGAAGTTCAGGTCGGAACCGCCCTTGGCGGGCCCGTGGATGCGGCCCTTATGGGCCTTGCGGTATTTGGTTCTCTTGGGCGAAAGCATCTCGCTGATCCTTGCTTACTGGCTAGCTGCGGCCGCCGCCGCCGCCGGCCTGCTGTTCCTGGGCGCGCTTGTCCTGGGCCATCGGATCGTGGGCGACGATCTCGCCCTTGAAGATCCAGACCTTCACGCCGCAGGTGCCATAGGTCGTCTTGGCGGTCGCCGTGCCGAAATCGACATCGGCGCGCAATGTGTGCAGCGGCACGCGGCCTTCGCGATACCACTCGACCCGGGCGATTTCAGCGCCACCCAGGCGGCCGCTGCAGGTGATGCGGATGCCCTGGGCGCCCAGACGCATGGCCGACTGCACGGCGCGCTTCATGGCGCGGCGGAAGGCGACCCGGCGCTCGAGCTGCTGGGCGATGTTCTCGGCCACCAGCTTGGCATCGATCTCGGGCTTGCGGATCTCGACGATGTTGAGGGCGACTTCGCCGCCGGTCGTCTTCGAGAGATCCAGGCGCAGCTTCTCGATATCCGCGCCCTTCTTGCCGATGACAACGCCCGGACGGGCCGTGTGGATGGTGATGCGCGCCTTCTTGGCCGGCCGCTCGATGACCACGCGGCTGACGCCCGCCTGGCCCAGGCGTTCCATCAGATACTTGCGCAGCTTCAGGTCTTCATGCAGCAGCTTGGCGTAGTCGGTATCGGCATACCAGCGGCTGTCCCAGGTGCGGTTGACGCCGACGCGCAACCCGATCGGATTGGTCTTCTGGCCCATCAGGCTGTCTCCTCGCGCTCGCGCACGATAATGGTCAAATGGCTCCACAACTTCTGCACGCGCGCGCCACGGCCGCGGGCGCGGGCATGGAAGCGCTTGAGTGCAAAAGCGCGGCCGACCGAGGCTTCTGCGACATAGAGCTTGTCGACGTCGAGCTGGTGGTTGTTTTCGGCATTGGCGATCGCCGAATCCAGCGCCTTCAGCACTTCGCCCGCGATCCGGCGGCGCGAGAAGGCGAGCTCCGCCTTCGCGGCC
The DNA here is from genome assembly GCA_963770335.1 of uncultured Alphaproteobacteria bacterium. GTDB lineage: Bacteria > Pseudomonadota > Alphaproteobacteria > Dongiales > Dongiaceae > DASXQK01. The sequence goes on along the minus strand of CAVYPG010000007.1, from coordinate 459,440 downwards.
TGGGCCGACTTGCCACGGATCAGGCCGGCCAGCAGGTTCACCTTGCGCGGCGTCACCTGGATGGTGCGCACCGAAGCCTTCGCCTCGGTATCGCCCAGGCGGCGCGGATAGGATTTCTTGCTCATCGCGGCGGACCCTCGGCACCCTTGGCCTTGACGGCCTTCTTGTCGACGGCGGTGTGGCCCTGGAACACGCGGGTCGGCGAGAACTCGCCGAACTTGTGACCGATCATGTTCTCGGTGACGATCACCGGCATGAATTTGTGGCCGTTATAGACGCCGAAGGTCAGGCCCACGAACTGGGGCAGGATCGTCGAGCGGCGCGACCAGGTCTTGATGACCTCATTACGGCCCGAACCGCGGCCGGCCTCTGCCTTCTTCAGCAGATAGCCGTCGACGAACGGGCCTTTCCAAACGGAGCGAGCCAAGGCTTGCCCTCCTCTACTTGCCGACGCGACGGCGGCGCAGGATCATGCCGTCGGTCTTCTTGTTGTGACGCGTCTTCTTGCCCTTGGTCGACTTGCCCCAGGGCGTGACCGGATGACGGCCACCCGAGGTGCGGCCTTCGCCGCCGCCATGGGGATGATCGATCGGGTTCATGGCCACGCCGCGAACCGAGGGCTTGCGGCCCTTCCAGCGATTGCGACCGGCCTTGCCGATGCTGATGTTCTGCTGATCGGGGTTGGAGACCGCGCCGATCGTCGCCATGCATTCGGTGCGGACCATGCGCACTTCGCCCGAGCTCATGCGCAGCAGCGCCAGGCCCGCGTCGCGGCCGACGAGCTGGACATAGTTGCCCGCGGCACGCGCCAGCTGGCCGCCGCCGGCGGGCTTCAGCTCGACATTATGCACGATGGTGCCGACCGGGATGTTCTTCAGCGGCATCGCGTTGCCCGGCTTGATATCCGCGCGCTCGCCCGAGACGACCTTGTCGCCGGGCTGCAGGCGCTGCGGGGCCAGGATGTAGCTCTGCTCGCCGTCGTCGTACTTGATCAGCGCGATAAAGGCGGTGCGGTTGGGATCGTATTCCAGCCGCTCGACCGTTGCGACCATGTCGAACTTGCGCCGCGTGAAATCGACCAGGCGATAGCGCCGCTTATGTCCGCCGCCCCGATAGCGCATGGTGATGCGGCCGTGGTTATTGCGGCCGCCCTTGGAGCGCAGGCCCTCGGTCAGCTTCTTGACCGGCCGGCCCTTATGCAGCTCGGAATGGTCGACCAGAACCAGCTGGCGCTGGCCCGGCGTGGTCGGCTTGAAGGATTTCAAAGCCATCGTCTCAGAACTCCCGTCGTCACATCGATGGATTGACCTTCGGCCAATGTCACCATCGCTTTCTTGAAATCGCCCCGCTGGCCCGGACGGCCGCGGAACATCTTGATCTTGCCCTGCTGGCGCAGCGTGTTGACGGCCAGCACCTTGACCTTGAACAGGCCTTCGACGGCGGCCTTGATCTCGGGCTTGGTCGCGGTCAGCGGCACGCGGAAGGCGACCTGGCGATGGGCCGACATCTGGGTCGCCTTTTCGGTGATCACCGGCGAGCGGACCAGGGCATACATCTCGGCCTGGGTCAGCTTGATCACGCGGGTCTTCATCGCACGAGCCTTGCTCATTTCAGGCGAGCCTCCAGATGCTGCACCGCGTCCTTGGTCAGGACCAGCGTGTCGCGGCGCAGGATGTCGTAGACGTTGGCGCCCTGCTCGGGCAGCAGGTCCATATGGGGCAGATTGCCGGCAGCCCGGCGGAAACCTTCATCCACCACCGGGCCGTCGATGATCAGCGTGCGGCCCCAGTTCAGCTTGGCGAGCTTCTTGACCAGATCCTTCGTCTTGGCGCCGGAGAGCTTGGCGTCCTCGACGACGATCAGCTTGCCTTCGGCGAGCTTGGCCGAAAGCGCGGTCTTCAGCGCCAGTTTGCGCACCTTCTTGGGCAGGTCGGTCGCATGGCTGCGCACGACCGGGCCGAAGATGATGCCGCCGCCACGGAACTGGGCGGAGCGCAGGCTGCCCTGGCGGGCCTGGCCGGTGCCCTTCTGCTTGAAGGGCTTGCGGGTCGTGCCGCTGACGTCGGAAACGCCCTTGGTCGAATGGGTTCCGGCGCGGCGCTTGTTCAGCTGGTAATTCACCATGCGCGCCAGGATGTCCTTGCGCACCGGCAGGCCGAAGATCGCCTCCGCCAGGTCGATTTCGCCGACCGTCTTGTTGTCGAAATTGGTGACCGACGATTTCATCGCCTTATTCCTTCTTCGCGTCTGCCGGTTTGTCGGCCTTCGCCTCGGTCGGCGCTTCGGCGGCGGGCTTGCCGGCGCCCTGGCGCAGTGCGGCCGGGAACGGCAGGTCCTTCGGTGCGGCGCGCTTCTTGGCATCCTTGACCAGGACGAAGCCACCCGGCGCACCCGGGACAGCACCCCGGATCATGATCAGACCGCGATCGGCATCGACCGAGACGATCTTCAGGTTCTGCGTGGTCACCCGCACATCGCCCATGTGCCCGGCCATCTTCTTGCCCTTGAAGGTGCGGCCGGGATCCTGACGCTGGCCGGTCGAACCATGCGAGCGGTGCGAGACCGAGACGCCGTGGGTGGCGCGCAGGCCGCCGAAATTGTGGCGCTTCATGACACCGGCGAAGCCCTTGCCGATGCTGTTGGCCGTCACGTCGACGAACTGGCCGGGCTGGAAGTGAGCCGCCGAAAGCTCGGCACCCACATCGATCAGGGCATCCGCGCTGACCCGGAACTCCACCAGGCGGCGCTTCGGCTCGACCTTGGCCTTGGCGTAGTGGCCGCGCATCGGCTTGCTGACGTTCTTGACCTTGGCCTTGCCGACGCCGAGCTGGACGGCGGTATAGCCGTCGCGCTCCTGCGTGCGCTGGGCCACGACCTGGCAATTGTCGACCTTCAGCACCGTCACCGGCACATGGGTCCCCGCCTCGTCGAAGACGCGGGTCATGCCGACTTTCTCGGCGATAAGTCCGGTCCGCATCGTGGAACTCCTAGTTCTTCAACTTGATCTCGACATCGACGCCGGCGGCCAGGTCGAGCTTCATCAGCGCGTCCACGGTCTGGGGCGTCGGGTCGACGATGTCGAGCAGCCGCTTATGGGTGCGGATCTCGAACTGCTCGCGGCTCTTCTTGTCCACATGCGGCGAACGCAGCACGGTGAACTTCTCGATGCGGGTGGGCAGCGGAATGGGACCGCGGACCCGGGCACCCGTCCGCTTCGCCGTCGTGACGATCTCGCCCGTCGACTGGTCGAGGACGCGATGGTCGAAGGCTTTCAGACGAATGCGGATATTCTGGCTTTCCATGGTCTCTTTTTCTTTCTTTGCGTGCCGCCGCGCTGGTCTTCTGATTACTCGATGATGGAAGCGACGACGCCGGCGCCGACGGTGCGGCCACCCTCGCGGATGGCAAAGCGCAGACCCTCATCCATCGCGATCGGCGCGATCAGCTGGATCTCCATCGTCACATTGTCGCCCGGCATCACCATCTCCGTGCCCGCCGGAAGTGCCACGACACCCGTCACATCCGTCGTGCGGAAGTAAAACTGCGGACGATAGTTGGTGAAGAACGGCGTATGACGGCCACCCTCCTCCTTCGTCAGGATGTAGGCTTCCGCCTTGAACTTCGTGTGCGGGGTGATCGAGCCCGGCTTGGCCAGAACCTGGCCACGCTCGACTTCCTCGCGCTTCGTGCCGCGCAGCAGGGCGCCGATGTTGTCGCCCGCCTCGCCCGAATCCAGCAGCTTGCGGAACATCTCAACGCCCGTGACGATCGTCTTGACCGTCGGCTTCAGGCCGATGATCTCGACTTCGTCGCCAACCTTCACGATCCCGCGCTCGATACGGCCCGTCACCACCGTGCCGCGGCCCGAGATCGAGAACACGTCTTCGATCGGCATCAGGAAGGGGCGGTCCTTCGGACGGTCAGGCTGCGGGATATAGGTATCCACCGCCTCCATCAGCTTCAGGATCGCATCATGGCCCATCGCCGGCTCGCGGCCCTCAAGGGCGCACAGCGCCGAGCCGCGGATGATCGGGATCTTGTCGCCCGGGAACTGGTAGGAGGTCAGAAGCTCGCGCACCTCAAGCTCGACCAGATCCAGCAGCTCCGGATCGTCCACCATGTCCACCTTGTTCATGAACACCACCAGCGCCGGCACGCCGACCTGGCGGGCCAGCAGGATGTGCTCGCGCGTCTGGGGCATCGGGCCGTCGGCGGCCGACACCACCAGGATCCCGCCATCCATCTGGGCCGCACCGGTGATCATGTTCTTCACGTAGTCGGCATGGCCCGGGCAATCGACATGGGCGTAGTGGCGCGCCTTCGTCTCGTACTCCACATGGGCCGTCGAGATCGTAATGCCGCGCGCCTTCTCCTCCGGCGCCTTGTCGATCTGGTCATAAGCCATGAACGTGGCGCCGCCCGTCTCGGCCAGGACCTTGGTGATCGCCGCCGTCAGCGACGTCTTGCCATGATCCACATGCCCGATCGTGCCCACATTGCAATGCGGCTTGTTACGTTCAAATTTCGCCTTCGCCATGTCTTGTTCTCCGTCCTCTAGCTCTGCTCAGGTATTCGCCACTAGGCCAGCTTGGCTTTGACTTCGTCGGCCACGGCCTGGGGAACCTGCTCGTAGTGATCGAAATGCATCGTGTACTGGGCGCGGCCCTGGCTCATCGAGCGCAGCGTGCTGACATAGCCGAACATGTTGGCCAGCGGCACCATCGCGTTGATGACGCGCGCATTGCCGCGGCTGTCCATGCTGCCGATCTGTCCACGCCGGCTGCTGAGATCGCCATAGATGTCGCCCATGTAGTCTTCCGGCGTCACCACCTCGACCCGCATGATCGGCTCCAGCAGCTTGGGACCGGCCTTGGGAATGCCCTCGCGGTAACAGGCGCGCGCGGCGATATCGAAGGTCAGGACGTTCGAAATCGACGTCGTGGTAATCGCCGTCGATCAGGGTCGCCTTGAAATCGATCATCGGGAAACCGGCGATCGTGCCCGTCTCCTTGATCGCCGTCAGGCCCTTTTCGACGCCCGGGACGTATTCCTTCGGCACCGAGCCGCCGACGACGTCGTTCTCGAACTCGAAGCCGGAACCGGCCGGCAGCGGCTCGAAGCGGATCTTGACCTTGGCATACTGGCCCGAACCGCCGGTCTGCTTCTTGTGGGTGTAGTCCTGTTCGACCGTGCGCGTGATGGTCTCGCGGTATGCCACCTGCGGCGCGCCGACATTGGCCTCCACCTTGAACTCGCGCTTCATGCGGTCGACGATGATCTCGAGATGCAGCTCGCCCATGCCCTTGATCACGGTCTGGCCGCTCTCGGGATCGGACGTGACGCGGAACGAGGGGTCTTCCTGGGCCAGGCGATTGAGGGCGAGGCCCATCTTTTCCTGGTCGGCCTTGGTCTTGGGCTCGACCGCCACTTCGATGACCGGCTCCGGGAAGATCATGCGTTCCAGCACGATCGGATTGTTCGGATCGCAGAGCGTGTCGCCGGTGGTCGTGCCCTTGAGGCCCGCCAGCGCCACGATATCGCCGGTGCGGGCTTCCTTGATGTCTTCGCGATGGTTGGCATGCATCTGCAGCATGCGGCCGACGCGCTCGCGGTCGCCCTTGACCGTGTTCATCACCTGGCCGCTCGCCATGCAGCACGCCGGAATAGACGCGCACGAAGGTCAGCGAACCCACGAAGGGATCGGTCATGATCTTGAACGCCAAGCCGGCAAACGGCTCGTCGTCGGAGCTCTTGCGGGTCAGCGGCTCGTCGCTGTCGACCTTGGTCCCGGTGATGTCGGGAACATCGGTCGGCGCCGGCAGATAATCGACCACGGCATCCAGCAGAGGCTGCACGCCCTTGTTCTTGAAGGCGCTGCCGCAAAGCACCGGCACGAAGGTGCTGGTGATCGCACCCTTGCGGATGCAGCGGCGCAACGTCTCCTCGTCCGGCTCCTTGCCTTCGAGATAGGCCTCGGTCACTTCGTCATCGACCTCGACCGCCATCTCCACGAGCTTGGCGCGGTATTCCGCCGCCTTCGCCTTCAGATCGTCGGGAATTTCGCCTTCGGTGAACTCGGCGCCCAGCGCCTCGTCCTTCCAGATGATCGACTTCATCTTCACCAGATCGACGATGCCGACGAAATCGCTCTCGACGCCGATGGGCAGCGAAATGACCAGCGGCTTGGCGCCGAGCCGGTCGACGATCATATCCACGCAGCGGTCGAAATTGGCGCCGATGCGGTCCATCTTGTTGACGAAGCAGATGCGCGGCACGCCGTATTTGTCGGCCTGGCGCCACACCGTCTCCGACTGCGGCTCGACGCCGGCGACGCCATCGAACACCGTCACGGCGCCGTCGAGCACGCGCAAGGAACGCTCGACCTCGATGGTGAAATCGACGTGGCCGGGCGTGTCGATGATGTTGATGCGATGGTCGTGCCAGAAACAGGTGGTCGCCGCCGAGGTGATCGTGATGCCGCGTTCCTGCTCCTGCTCCATCCAGTCCATCGTGGCCGTGCCTTCGTGGACTTCGCCGATCTTATAGGACCGGCCGGTGTAGTAGAGGATGCGCTCCGTCGTCGTCGTCTTGCCGGCATCGATGTGAGCCATGATGCCGATGTTGCGGTAGCGTTCGAGGGGCGTAGTTCGCGGCATGATCGGGGATTACCAGCGGTAGTGGGAGAAGGCCTTGTTGGCCTCCGCCATTTGATGCGTGTCTTCGCGTTTCTTGACCGAGTTGCCGCGGTTGTTGGCGGCATCCATCAACTCCGCCGACAGGCGGTCGGTCATGGTCTGCTCGGCGCGGTCGCGGGCGTACTGGATGATCCAGCGGATGGCCAGCGCCTGGCGCGCGCTCGGGGCGCACTTCGACCGGCACCTGATATGTCGCACCGCCGACGCGGCGCGAGCGAACTTCGAGCTGCGGCTTCACATTCTCGAGCGCGTCGTTGAACAGCTTCACCGGATCGCTGCCGATCTTCTTCTGCATCTGCTCGAAGGCGCCATAGACGATGCCTTCGGCGACGGACTTCTTGCCGGCATACATCATGGTGTTCATGAACTTGGTGACGACGATGCTGCCGTATTTGGCATCCGGCAGGACTTCGCGCTTTTCCGCAGCATGGCGACGGGACATCGAGGATCTCCTTACTTCGGACGCTTGGCGCCGTACTTGGAACGGCGCTGGCGGCGATCCTTCACGCCCTGGGTATCGAGCGTGCCGCGAATGATGTGATAGCGAACACCGGGAAGATCCTTCACGCGGCCGCCGCGGATCAGCACGACCGAGTGCTCCTGCAGGTTGTGGCCTTCACCGGGAATGTAGCTGGTGACTTCGAAGCCGTTGGTCAGGCGCACGCGCGCGACCTTGCGAAGCGCCGAGTTCGGCTTCTTCGGCGTGGTCGTGTAGACGCGGGTGCACACGCCGCGCTTCTGCGGGCTAGCCTGCAGCGCCGGCACCTTGTTGCGCGCGCCCAGCGGCAGGCGCGGCTTGCGGATCAACTGATTGATCGTCGGCATCGACTTCGCTCTTCCTCCGGCGGCTTCAAACGGCCGCGCTCATCAAGGCCCGCGGCAATCGCCGCGAAGCACCGCCGCGCGGCAAAGGCCGCGAAGCAAACGAACCGCGCCGAAGGAGCAAACGCTCTCCTCGGGGCGGTCCCGAAACTCTGCCGTCGCCAGCGATGCATGGCATCGGTGCGACGTATGTATTTGCTCTAGATCGCCGAGGCTGCGTCTAGACCGTACGGCCTACCACCAGCCCCATTAAAGGCGCGCGGAATATATGTTCGGCGGCTTAACGACGTCAAGCGAAACAACGCAATTTTCGAACCCGGCCACCGTGCCACACCGGATCAGCTAACTAACTGGCCGAATTGTGTAATTCGGTACGAAAATCAAACCAGACCAGATCAAAGAGGAAGCCCGGCTCCGCTTCTTCAGCGAAACCGGGCTTCCGAAAGTCTACCGAAGGCCGAATGCCTTCGGCTGTTTAGGCGACTTTCGAGGCCTTTTGCGTTTCCGCCGGCGGCAGCGCCTTCGTCTGATTCGCCGTCACCTGCTTGTCGCGTTCGGCGGCGATCGCCTTCAGGCGGTTCATCACCGCACCCGTGCCCGCCGGGATCAGACGGCCGACGATCACGTTTTCCTTCAGGCCGATCAGCTCGTCGACCCGGCCCGAGACGGCGGCTTCGGTCAGCACGCGGGTCGTTTCCTGGAACGAGGCCGCGGAGATGAAGCTGCCGGTCTGCAAGCTGGCCTTGGTGATGCCCTGAAGCACGGGGATGCCCTGCGCCAGACGGCCGCCGTCGACCATCATGCGCGCATTCACCTCCTCGAACTCCTGGCGGTCGATCTGCTCGCCGATCAGGAAGGTCGTATCGCCCGGATCCTCGATCTCGATCTTCTGCAGCATCTGGCGGACGATCACTTCGATATGCTTGTCGTTGATCTTCACGCCCTGGAGCCGATAGACCTCCTGGATCTCGTTGATCAGGTAGCTCGCCAGCGCCTCGACACCCAGAACGTTCAGGATGTCGTGCGGCACCGGGTTGCCGTCCATCAGCAGATCGCCGCGCTGCACGAAGTCGCCTTCCTGCACGCTGATATGCTTGCCCTTGGGAATCAGATACTCGTGCGGCTCCTGGCTCGCATCCTCGGGCACCACGAGAATCCGGCGCTTGGTCTTGTAGTCCTTGCCGAATTCCACGCGGCCGGCCATGTCGCTGATGATGGCGAAGTCCTTTGGCTTGCGGGCCTCGAACAGTTCCGCCACCCGCGGCAGACCGCCGGTGATGTCGCGGGTCTTTGACGATTCACGCGGGATACGCGCCAGCACGTCGCCGGCCCGCACCTGGGCGCCGTTCTCGACCGAGAGAATGGCATCCACCGACATGAAGTAGCGGGCCTCGAGACCGTTGGCGAGCTTGAGCACCTTGCCCTTGCCATCGGTCAGCGTGATACGCGGCTTCAAATCGTTGCCGCGCGGCTGCTGCTTCCAGTCGATGACGACGCGATTGGTGATGCCCGTCGTCTCGTCGAGCAGTTCGCGCATCGACAGACCCTCGACCAGGTCGAGGTAATTGGCGATGCCCTCGCGCTCCGTGATGATCGGCAGCGTATAGGGATCCCACTCCGCCAGCTTCTGGCCCTTGGTAACGGGGGTGCCGTTATCGGCCAGCAGCTTCGCACCATAAGGGATGCGGTGACGGGCGCGCTCACGGCCCTGCTCGTCGCTCAGCACGATTTCGCAGTTGCGGCCCATGACGATGGGAACGCCTTCGCTGTTCACCACGACGTTGCGGTTCTTGATGGTGAGCTGGGCATCGAACGCCGCTTCCACGCTCGACTGCTCGGCACCACGCTGCACGGCGCCGCCGATATGGAAGGTACGCATGGTCAGCTGCGTGCCCGGCTCGCCGATCGACTGCGCGGCGATGACGCCGACAGCCTCACCGACGTTCACCGCCGTGCCGCGGGCAAGGTCGCGCCCGTAGCAGGCCGCACAAACGCCGTTCTTGGTCTCGCAGGTCAGCACCGAACGGATCAGCACCTCGTCGATGCCGGCCCGGTCGATCTCCTCGACCTTCACCTCGTCGATCAGTTCCGCGGCGGCGACAATCTTGCCGCCCTTCAGCGGATCGACGATGTCGATCGCCGCACTGCGGCCCAGGATGCGCTCGGACAAGGGCGCGATCACCTCGCCACCCTCAACAACAGCCTTCACCTTCAAGCCGCGGGTCGTACCGCAATCCAGCTCGACGATGATGGCGTCCTGGGCGACGTCCACCAGACGGCGCGTCAGATAGCCCGAATTCGCCGTCTTCAGCGCGGTATCGGCCAGACCCTTGCGGGCGCCGTGGGTCGAGTTGAAGTATTCGAGAACCGTCAGCCCCTCCTTGAAGTTGGAGATGATCGGCGTCTCGATGATTTCACCCGAGGGCTTCGCCATCAGGCCGCGCATGCCGGCGAGCTGCTTGATCTGCGCCGCCGAACCGCGGGCGCCCGAATGGGCCATCATGTAGACCGAGTTGATGTTGCTGCCGGTCGTGACTTCCGACATCGCCTTCATCATTTCGTCAGCGACGCGCTCGGTGCAGTTCGACCAGACGTCGACAACCTTGTTGTACTTTTCGCCCTGGGTGATCAGGCCGTCGAGATACTGCTGCTCGTACTCCTTCACCTTCTTCTGGGCGTCGTTGACCAGCTTTTCCTTGGCCTTGGGAACGATCAGATCGTCCTTGCCGAAGGAAATGCCGGCCCGGCAGGCATAGTGGAATCCCAGGCCCATCATGCGATCGGCGAAGATCACCGTCTCCTTCTGGCCGCAATGGCGGTAGACGGAATCGATGACGTTGGTGATCTCCTTCTTCGTCAGCACGCGGTTGATCAGGCTGAGCGGCAGGCTGGGGTGGCGCGGCATGATCTCGGCAAGCAGCATGCGGCCCGGCGTCGTCGGGATCGTCTTGGTCACCAGTTTGCCGGTCTCGTCGTACAGGCGCGTACGTGCCTTGATCGGCGAATGCAACGTGACCGCCTTGGCCTGGAGTGCCGAATGCATCTCGCCGATATCGACGAAAGCCATGCCGGCACCCGGCTCGTCCTTGCCCTCGATCGTCAGGTAATAGAGACCCAGCACGATGTCCTGGCTGGGCACGATGATCGGCTTGCCGTTGGCGGGCGAGAGGATGTTGTTGGTCGACATCATCAACACGCGCGCTTCCAGCTGGGCTTCCAGCGACAGCGGAATGTGGACGGCCATCTGGTCGCCGTCGAAGTCGGCGTTGAAGGCGGTGCAAACCAGCGGATGCAGCTGGATCGCCTTGCCCTCGATCAGCACCGGCTCGAAGGCCTGAATGCCCAGGCGATGCAATGTCGGCGCGCGGTTCAGCAGCACCGGATGCTCGCGGATCACCTCTTCCAGAATGTCCCAGACTTCCGGACGTTCCTTCTCGACCATCCGCTTGGCCGCCTTGATGGTGGAGGCCATGCCGTAGATTTCGAGCTTGGAATAGATGAACGGCTTGAACAGCTCGAGCGCCATCTTCTTCGGCAGGCCGCACTGATGCAGCTTCAGTTCGGGACCGACGACGATGACCGAGCGGCCGGAATAGTCGACGCGCTTGCCCAACAGGTTCTGGCGGAAACGGCCCTGCTTGCCCTTCAGCATGTCGGAGAGTGACTTCAGCGGCCGCTTGTTGGCGCCGGTGATGACGCGGCCACGGCGGCCGTTATCGAACAGGGCGTCGACCGCCTCCTGCAGCATGCGCTTTTCGTTACGCACGATGATGTCGGGGGCGCGCAGTTCGATCAGCCGCTTCAGGCGGTTGTTGCGGTTGATGACCCGGCGATAGAGGTCGTTCAAATCGGACGTCGCAAAACGTCCGCCATCCAGCGGCACCAGCGGGCGCAGCTCCGGCGGAATGACCGGGATCACTTCCAGGATCATCCATTGCGGCTTGCTTCCCGAAGCCATGAAGGATTCGGCGATCTTCAGGCGCTTGACCAGCTTCTTGCGCTTGGCTTCCGAATTGGTCTCGCGCAGCTCGACGCGCATGCGGTCGCGCTCTTCCTCCAGATTGATGGCGGAGAGCATGATGCGCAGCGCTTCGGCACCGATGCCGGCCTGGAAGGAATCCACGCCGTATTCGTCCTGGGCCGCCATGTACTGGTCTTCGGAGAGAAGCTGATGCAGCTTGAGCGGCGTCAGTCCCGGCTCGATGACCACATAGTTCTCGAAATAGAGAACCCGCTCGAGATCCTTGAGGGTCATGTCGAGCAGCAGGCCGATGCGGCTCGGCAGCGACTTCAGGAACCAGATATGGGCGACGGGCGAAGCCAGCTCGATATGGCCCATGCGGTCGCGCCGCACCTTGGAGAGCGTGACTTCGACGCCGCACTTCTCGCAGATGATGCCGCGATACTTCATGCGCTTGTATTTGCCGCACAGGCACTCGTAATCCTTGATCGGCCCGAAGATGCGCGCGCAGAACAGGCCGTCGCGCTCCGGCTTAAAGGTGCGGTAGTTGATCGTTTCCGGCTTCTTGATCTCACCGAACGACCACGAGCGGATGCGCTCGGGGCTCGCGATCGAGATGCGAATCTGATCGAAGCTCTGCGTACCGGTCGGCTGGCCGAAGGCGGTCATAAGCTCGTGGTTCATGTGATACTCCCGTATCGCGTTCTGATCGGTGTACGCGTGATTAGTAGTTGCGCTGCTCGAGCTCGACGTTGAGGCCGAGAGAGCGGAGTTCCTTCACCAACACGTTGAAGGATTCCGGAATACCGGCCTCGAAATTGTCGTCGCCGCGCACGATGGCTTCATAGGTCTTGGTGCGGCCGGACACGTCGTCCGACTTCACCGTCAGCATTTCCTGCAGCGTGTAGGCCGCACCGTAAGCTTCCAGCGCCCAGACCTCCATTTCGCCGAAGCGCTGGCCGCCGAACTGGGCCTTGCCGCCCAGCGGCTGCTGGGTAACCAGGCTGTAGGGGCCGATGGAGCGGGCGTGGATCTTGTCGTCCACCAAGTGGTGCAGCTTCAGCATGTAGATGTAGCCGACGGTGACCTTGCGGTCGAACTTCTCGCCGCTGCGCCCGTCGGTCAGCTGGACCTGGCCCGAGCGATGCAGCCCGGCAAGCTCCAGCATCTCGACGATGTCCTGCTCGGTCGCGCCGTCGAAGACGGGCGATGAGACAGGCACGCCGTGGCGCAGATTCTCCGCCAGCTCCAGCGTCTGGGGATCGTCCAGCTCGCTCACGTCCTGCTTGTAGGCGCGCTCGCCATAGACGGCCCGCAGCTGCTTCTTCAGTTCGGCCGTCTTGCCGGCATGCTTGGCCGCATCCAGCATCTGGCCGATCTGCTTGCCCAGATTGGCGCAAGCCCAGCCCAGATGCGTCTCCAGGATCTGGCCGACATTCATACGGCTCGGCACGCCCAGCGGATTCAGCACGATATCGACATGCGTACCGTCATCGAGATAGGGCATGTCCTCGACCGGCACGATCTTCGACACCACGCCCTTGTTGCCGTGGCGGCCGGCCATCTTGTCGCCCGGCTGCAGCTTGCGCTTCACCGCCACGAAGACCTTGACCATCTTCATGACGCCAGGCGCCAGCTCGGCACCGGCCTGAAGCTTCTCCACCTTGTTGGCGAAGCGGGCTTCGATCACCTGGATGCTGCTGTTGAACTGCTTCTTCAGCGATTCGATATCGGCCATACGCTTGTCGTTCTTGACCGTGATCGAGCGCCACTGGCCGGGCGTGTATTCGCCCAGCACCTTTTCATTGACCTTGGTATCGGCCTTCAGCCCCTTGGGGCCGCCCGACACCACCTGGTTCATCAGCAGTTCCTTGAGGCGGCCATAGAAGCTGCGCTCAATGATCGCCTTTTCGTCGTCGCGATCCTTGGCCAGACGCTCGATCTCGGCCCGCTCGTTGGCCAGAGCGCGCTCGTCCTTGTCGACGCCGCGGCGCGAGAAGACGCGGACTTCCACGATGGTGCCCGAGACGCCAGGCGGCAGGCGCATCGAGGTATCGCGCACGTCGGAGGCCTTTTCGCCGAAGATGGCGCGCAGCAGCTTTTCTTCCGGCGTCATCGGCGATTCGCCCTTCGGCGTCACCTTGCCCACCAGAATATCGCCCGGCTTGACCTCGGCCCCGATATAGACGATGCCCGCTTCGTCGAGGTTCTTCAGCGCTTCCTCGCCCACATTGGGAATGTCGCGGGTGATTTCTTCCTGGCCCAGCTTGGTATCCCGCGCCATCACCTCGAATTCCTCGATATGGATCGAGGTGAAGACGTCGTCGCTGACCAGACGCTCGGAGATCAGGATCGAATCTTCGAAGTTGTAACCCTGCCAGGGCATGAAGGCGCAGAGCACGTTGCGGCCCAGCGCCAGCTCGCCCAGATCGGTCGAGGGACCATCGGCAACGATGTCCTTCTTGGTGACGACATCGCCCACCTTCACCAGCGGACGCTGGGTGATGCAGGTGTTCTGGTTCGAGCGCTGGAACTTCAGCAGGTTGTAGATGTCGACGCCCGGCGCATCGGACTTGGTATCTTCCGTTGCCCGGATGACGATGCGGGTGGCATCGACCTGGTCGACGATGCCCGAGCGGCGGGCACCGATGGCGACACCGCTGTCGCGGGCCACCGTCTCTTCCATGCCGGTGCCGACCAGCGGTGCCTCTGCCCGAAGCAGTGGCACAGCCTGGCGCTGCATGTTCGAGCCCATCAGCGCGCGGTTGGCGTCGTCATTCTCCAGGAACGGGATCAATGCCGCCGCCACCGAGACAAGCTGCTTCGGCGACACATCCATGTAGTCGATGTCTTCCGGACGCGACATGACGAAGTCGCCGCCGCGCCGGCACGAGATCAGGTCGGAAACGAACTTGTGCTTCGAATCCAGCTCGGCATTGGCCTGGGCGATGGTAAAGCGCCCTTCTTCCATGGCCGAGAGATACACGGCCTCGTCCGTCACCACGCCCTTTTCGACCTTACGGTACGGGCTTTCGATGAAGCCGTACTGGTTGACGCGCGCGTAAGTCGCCAGGCTGTTGATCAGGCCGATATTCGGACCTTCCGGCGTCTCGATCGGACAGATGCGCCCGTAATGCGTGGGATGCACGTCGCGCACTTCGAAGCCCGCGCGCTCGCGGGTCAGACCGCCCGGCCCAAGGGCCGAGAGGCGCCGCTTGTGGGTGATCTCCGACAGCGGGTTGGTCTGATCCATGAACTGCGAGAGCTGCGAGGAGCCAAAGAACTCGCGCACCGCAGCCGCCGCCGGCTTGGCGTTGATCAGATCATGGGGCATGACGGAATCGATCTCGACCGAGCTCATGCGCTCGCGGATCGCCCGCTCCATGCGCAGCAGGCCGATGCGGTACTGGTTCTCCAGCAGTTCGCCCACCGAGCGAACGCGCCGGTTGCCGAGATGATCGATATCGTCGATCTCGCCGCGGCCATCCTTGAGGTCGGTCAGGACCTTGAGGATGGCAAGGATGTCGCGCTGGCGCAGTACGCGCACCTGGTCGCCCGCTTCGGCCGGGTTGTACTTGTCGACCGGTAGCGCGCTGAGCCGCGAGTTCATCTTGACGCGGCCGACCGCCGAAAGGTCATAGCGCTCGTTGTCGAAGAACAGGCCCTGGAACAGCGCTTCCGCCGTATCCAGTGTCGGCGGCTCGCCCGGACGCATGACGCGATAGATATCGATCAGCGCTTCCTCGCGCGAGCGGTTGCGATCCGCCGCGAAGGTGTTGCGCATATAGGGGCCGACATTGACATGATCGATGGCAAGCGTCGGAATCGTGGCGATCTTGGCTTCCTCGATCTGGGTGACCGTGTCCGCCGTCAATTCGTCGCCAGCTTCCACGAAGATCTCGCCGGTCGCCTCGTTGATCAGATCGCTGGCCGCATAGCGGCCGATCAGATCGTCGATGGTGACCAGAACCTGCTTCAGGCCTGCATCCTGCAGCTTCTTGGCCAGGCGCGTCGTGATCTTGGCGCCGGCTTCGGCCACCGCCTTGCCGGTCTTGGCGTCGACCAGCTCGCGCACCAGCTTCTGGCCCTTCAGGCGATCGGCGTTGAAGGGAGTCTGCCAGCCCTTCTTGGTGTGGGTGAAGACGACGGTGTCGTAGAAGAATCCGAGGATCTCTTCCGACGACATGCCGCCATGGCGGCGCTCGTCATCCTCCAGCTTGGTGCCGTCGGCCATCTTCTTGTCGGCATCGTTGCCCCACAGCGCGAGCAGCAGGGTCGTCGCCGGCAGCTTGCGGCGGCGGTCGATGCGCACATAGACGAGATCCTTGGCGTCGAATTCGAAATCGAGCCAGGAACCGCGATAGGGGATCACCCGGGCGGCATAGAGATACTTGCCCGAGGAATGCGTCTTGCCCTTGTCGTGATCGAAGAAGACGCCCGGCGAACGGTGCATCTGGCTGACGATCACGCGCTCGGTGCCGTTGATGATGAAGGTGCCGTTGGCCGTCATCAGGGGCATGTCGCCCATGTAGACGTCCTGCTCCTTGATGTCGCGGATCGAGCGCGCGCCGCTATCCTCGTCGACGTCCCAGACCACCAGGCGAAGGGTGACCTTGAGGGGCGCGCCGAAGCTCATGCCGCGCTGCTGGCATTCCTCGACGTCGTATTTCGGCTCCTCCAGCTCGTATTTGACGAACTGCAGCTCCGCCCGCTCCGAGAAATCGCGGATCGGGAAGACCGACTTGAAGACCTCCTGCAGGCCGACATCGCCGCGGTTTTCCGCGGTTACGCCGAATTGCAGGAAATGATCGTAAGAGCTCTTCTGCACTTCGATCAGATTCGGCATCCGGCTGATTTCCGGAATGCGACCGAAGTCCCTGCGGATGCGCTTGCGACCGGTAAAAGACTTGCTCATCGATGTCCTCGCCTTGGGCGGCTGTGGGGTCAATAACCCCGGGTTCTCACGTCAAAAACGGATCAACAAATCAGGCACTTCGCAGGACCGGCGGCCGGCGGTGGTCCCTAAAAGGGGCGCCGCCGGCCATCCGGGTAGAGGATCGTTACTTGAGTTCGACCTTGGCGCCGGCGTCTTCCAGCTTCTTCTTGAGGTCGGCGGCTTCCGACTTGGTAGCGCCTTCCTTGACCGGCTTCGGTGCGGCTTCCACCAGGTCCTTGGCTTCCTTGAGGCCAAGGCCGGTGATCGCGCGCACTTCCTTGATCACGTTGATCTTCTTCTCGCCCGCCTCGAGCAGGATGACGGTGAATTCCGTCTGCTCGGCGGCAGGAGCGGCTGCGGCGGCGCCACCGCCGGCAGCGGCAACCGCTACCGGCGCTGCGGCGGAAACGCCCCAGGCCTCTTCGAGTTTCTTGCTGAGTTCCGCCGCTTCGATGACGGTCAGCTTGGACAGCTCATCAACCAGTTTCTGTAGATCGGCCATCTAAGTATCTCCTGTTGGCTTGAACGTTCTGGATCGGTGTCGGCTCGGCCGGGTTATCCGGCCTTTTTCGCGTAGGCACCCATGACACGCGCGAGCTGTGCGGCCGGCGCCTGCAGGACCGTGGCGACACGCGTCGCCGGGGTCTGCAGCAAGCCGACCAGCTTGGCCCTGAGCTCGTTCAGCGACGGCAATGTCGCCAGCGCCTTGACTCCCTTGGAGTCGAGAAGCTGGCCGGCCATCGAGCCGCCGACGATGCTCAGTTTGTCGTTCGCGTTGGCGTAGTTGACGGCCACCTTCGCGGCTGCCACCGGGTCGGTCGAATAGGCGACCGCCGTTGGCCCTTTGAAGAGGGACGCCAGCTGGGCGAACTTCGTGCCTTCGAGAGCGCGACGCGCGAGCCGATTCTTCGTCACTTTGAAGCCGGCGCCCGCTTCCCGCATCTGCCGACGAAGTGTTGTCACTTCGGCGACCGTCATGCCGACCTGCTGGGTCACGACGACCAGCTCGGTCTGCATGAGCGTTCCATGCAGGGAGTCGACCACCTTCTGCTTTTGTGCTCGGTCCACTATCGTCTCCGATGCCTTGGGCCGCGAGGGACTATCCCTTGCGACCTAGTTGCACTTGGATCCGCCGGGCAGGCCCGGAAGATCCGGTTCGCCTGTCCCAGAAGTTCAAGCCGCCTCGGGCCGCCTTGCGGGCGGCCAAAAACGGTTGGCCTCTGTCTCTTGCAGGCGCTTAGCGCAATTAAGCCCTTCGGAAGCAAGCCTCCTCGGGGCACCCGCAGTCACGGACAGGATGGAAAGACGAAACCACCGGCCTCGTCCTCCTTACCGCCGCGCCATCCTTGCGAATGGCGCGCCGGAATCGCTTCGCAGATCTCTCAGCTCAGGGCCGCTCAGCCCAGAACGCTGGAAATCTCCAGCTTGACGCCCGGACCCATGGTCGAGCTCAAGCTGATCTTCTTGATGTAGCTTCCCTTGGCGCCCGCTGGCTTGGCCTTGGCGACCGCGCCCACGAACGTCTTCAGGTTCTCGATCAGCGCCTCCTTGGTGAAGCTGGCCTTGCCGACACCGGCATGCACCAGCCCCGCCTTCTCGGCGCGAAACTCCACCTGGCCGCCCTTGGCGGCCTTCACCGCCTCGGCGATGTCATTGGTGACCGTACCCAGCTTGGGGTTCGGCATCAGGCCGCGCGGGCCCAGCACTTTGCCGAGCCGGCCGACGATAGCCATCATGTCTGGGGCGGCGATCACGCGATCGAACTCTATTTGGCCCGCCTGGACCTTTTCTGCAAGGTCCTCGGCGCCCACCAGATCGGCACCCGCATCCTTGGCCACCTTGGCCTTGTCGCCCTTGGCGAAAACGGCGACCCGCAGGGTCTTGCCGGTGCCATGGGGCAGCAGCACCACGCCGCGCACGTTCTGGTCGCCCTGCTTGGGGTCGATGCCCAGATTCATCGCGACTTCGATGGTCTCGTCGAACTTGGCCGTGGCGCCCTTCTTGATCAGCTCGACCGCCTTGTCGACATTATAGAAGTCGTCCCGGCTCAAACCCTCGCGGGCCTTGTTGCCGCGTTTTCCGATTGCCATGGTCTACTCCACCACCTGAAGGCCCATGGAGCGGGCCGAGCCCTTGATCATCTGCATGGCCGCTTCCACCGTATGGGCGTTCAAATCCACCATCTTCTGCTCGGCGATCTTGCGCAGCTGCGCCGTGGTCACCTTGCCGACGAAGCCGCGGCCCGTGGTCTGGGCGCCCTTCTCGATGCCCGCCGCCTTCAGCAGGAAATAGCTGGCCGGCGGCGTCTTGGTGACGAAGGTGAACGAGCGGTCGGAGAAGCAGGTAATGACCACCGGAATGGGCATGCCCGGCTCCAGGGCCTGCGTCGCCGCGTTGAACTCCTTGCAGAACGACATGATGTTCAGGCCGCGCTGACCCAGCGCCGGGCCCACCGGTGGCGAGGGATTGGCCTTGCCGGCCGGAATCTGCAGCTTGATATAGCCTTCAATCTTCTTCGCCATTGTCTCAATTCCCTTTCATTGCGGGCGTTTGGCCCAGGAATCGCGCGGTACGGCGATGGCACGCCTTCCGCACATTGTCGCCGCGGGAGGATTCCCGCGGCCGCTTCGCCTTAAACCTTCTCGACCTGCGAGTATTCGAGCTCGACAGGTGTCGCGCGGCCGAAGATGGAGACGGCGACCTTGAGCCGGCCCTTTTCCTCGTCCACTTCCTCGACCAGGCCGTTGAACGAGGTGAAGGGTCCGTCGCTGACCCTGACCTGTTCGCCGATCTCGAAGATCACCGCCGGCTTCGGCCGCTCGATGCCTTCCTGGACCTGGCGCTGGATGCGCATCGCCTCGGCCTCGGTGATCGGCGAGGGCCGGCCCTTGCCGCCCAGGAAGCCGGTCACCTTCGGCGTGTTCATCACCAGATGCCAGGTCTCGTCCGTCAGCTCCATCTTCACCAGCACATAGCCGGGGAAGAATTTGCGTTCGGCGCTGACCTTGGCTCCGCGGCGCAGTTCGACCACTTCCTCGGTCGGCACCAGCACCTCGCTGAAGTCATCGCCCATGCCCTTGGCTTGCGACTGCTCGCGGATCGACTGCGCGATCTTGCGCTCGAAGCCGGAATAGACATGGACCACATACCAACGATGTGTCACCGCGCTAGCCTCCAATCCCAAGCAGCAGCTGGCTGAGCTTGGTGAAAAACAGATCGACCAGCAGGAAGAAGATCGAACAGGCGATCACCATCACGAACACCATCGCCGTGGTAATCATCGTCTCCTTGCGGCTCGGCCAGGTGACCTTGCCGGCCTCCTGTCGCACCTGCTGGATGAACTCTCCGATGTTCGTCGCCATGACCTGCCTGGTCCTTCATTCTTGGCAGGAGTGGAGGGACTCGAACCCCCAACCCCCGGTTTTGGAGACCGGTGCTCTAGCCAATTGAGCTACACTCCTAAACGGCGGTTGCCGAGGTGGCCCTTCAACCCGCTATCCGAAAAATCCTTACTCGATGATGGAAGCGACGACGCCGGCGCCGACGGTGCGGCCACCCTCGCGGATGGCAAAGCGCAGACCCTCATCCATCGCGATCGGCGCGATCAGCTGGATCTCCATCGTCACATTGTCGCCCGGCATCACCATCTCCGTGCCCGCCGGAAGTGCCACAACACCCGTCACATCCGTCGTGCGGAAGTAAAACTGCGGACGATAGTTGGTGAAGAACGGCGTATGACGGCCACCCTCCTCCTTCGTCAGGATGTAGGCTTCCGCCTTGAACTTCGTGTGCGGGGTGATCGAGCCCGGCTTGGCCAGAACCTGGCCACGCTCGACTTCCTCGCGCTTCGTGCCGCGCAGCAGGGCGCCGATGTTGTCGCCAGCCTCGCCCGAATCCAGCAGCTTGCGGAACATCTCAACGCCCGTGACGATCGTCTTGACCGTCGGCTTCAGGCCGATGATCTCGACTTCGTCGCCAACCCGCACGATCCCGCGCTCGATACGCCCCGTCACCACCGTGCCGCGGCCCGAGATCGAGAACACGTCTTCGATCGGCATCAGGAACGGGCGGTCCTTCGGACGGTCAGGCTGGGGGATATAGGTATCCACCGCCTCCATCAGCTTCAGGATCGCATCATGGCCCATCGCCGGCTCGCGGCCCTCAAGGGCGCACAGCGCCGAGCCGCGGATGATCGGGATCTTGTCGCCCGGGAACTGGTAGGAGGTCAGAAGCTCGCGAACCTCAAGCTCGACCAGATCCAGAAGCTCCGGATCGTCCACCATGTCCACCTTGTTCATGAACACCACCAGCGCCGGCACGCCCACCTGGCGGGCCAGCAGGATGTGCTCGCGGGTCTGGGGCATCGGGCCATCGGCTGCCGACACCACCAGGATGCCGCCATCCATCTGGGCCGCACCCGTGATCATGTTCTTCACGTAATCGGCATGGCCCGGGCAATCGACATGGGCGTAGTGGCGCGCCTTCGTCTCGTACTCCACATGGGCCGTCGAGATCGTAATGCCGCGCGCCTTCTCCTCCGGCGCCTTGTCGATCTGGTCATAAGCCATGAACGTGGCGCCGCCCGTCTCGGCCAGGACCTTGGTGATCGCCGCCGTCAGCGACGTCTTGCCATGATCCACATGCCCGATCGTGCCCACATTGCAATGCGGCTTGTTACGTTCGAATTTCGCCTTCGCCATGTCTTCGATCCTCAATCACTCAATTGCCGACTCGATTCGCCGCACTGGTATCGCCGCATCATCCGCCGCCACATCACAGGTCTGAGCACTCAACCTGGAGCGGGTGACGGGAATCGAACCCGCATAGCCAGCTTGGAAGGCTGGAGCTCTACCACTGAGCTACACCCGCGAGTCTCAATCCGGTCCGCGTCCCACGCCTCCGCCGCCGTGTTGGTGGAGGGGGAAGGATTCGAACCTTCGTAGGCCGAAGCCAACGGGTTTACAGCCCGTCCCCTTTAGCCACTCGGGCACCCCTCCGGAACCGCAACCAACAAGGTTCGGCGAAGCCCGCGAACTATCTGGATTTTTCGTTGCCTGTCAACGCCCAAACAGAAGCGAACACGCCTTCTAGCGCGGGCCCCGATATGGGCCAACGCCGAGGGTGCTTGCCTCAAACACCAATGTCATGAGCATATTAAGGACAGCCATGTCGCGGCGCAAGCCTTTCCGCAAAGATTTCTCCGGAAAATCAACCCATTCCGCTCCGGCTGCGAGCGCCCAAGGCGGTTCCTTCTGGATTTATGGTCACCATGCGGTAACTGCGGCGCTCGGCAACCCAAAGCGTCAGTTCCGGCGGCTGGTGGCGACCGGTTTGGCCATCGCCGAATTCCTGGCGCCGCTTAGCCTACCAAAAGCTCCGATTGTCGAGCGAATTGAAGGGGATGCGCTGAACGCGCTGTTGCCCGCCGGTTCGGTGCATCAAGGCCTGGCGGCCCTGGTCGAGCCTCTGCCCTTGATCGACCTCAGCGAACTGCTCGAGGACATTTCGGAAGGGGCCGCGGCCCATCTCGTCATCCTGGACCAAGTGACCGACCCGCATAATGTTGGCGCCATCCTGCGCTCCGCCTCGGCCTTCGGTGCGGCCGGGCTGATCCTGACCGAGCGCCATGCCGCCCCCGAATCGGGCGCACTCGCCAAGGCCGCGTCCGGTGCCCTGGACCATTTGCCCATGGTGCGGGTGGTGAACCTGGCCCGCGCCATCGAGGCGGTGAAACAGGCAGGATTCTGGTGCCTGGGCCTGGCGAGCGAAGGCGAGATGACGTCTGGCCGAAGCCAAGCCGTCCGGCCGCGTCGCCCTGGTGCTGGGGGCTGAGGGCACGGGTCTTCGCCGCCTTACCCGCGAGCATTGCGACCAATTGCTGCGCCTGCCCACATCCGGGCCCATCGACCAGCTCAACGTGTCCAACGCCGCGGCGGTCGCCCTCTATGAACTGGTGCGCAGCAGAAGCGCGCGCTAACGTCCCGCTCCCCTTGCCGCGGAAATTCGAGCCGGAGAGTTCATGCGCGTTCTCCCAGCGCTTCTTGTTCTTGCATCGATCGCGGCGAGTGCAGCGGCAGCGCGCGCCGATTCACCGGCGGCCGGGGCCCAGACCAACTGGTTCAAGGTCCATGACCGTGACGGCGATGGCTATATCACCTTCGATGAGGTGATGAGCTATGAGCAGAAGCAGTTCAAGCGCGCCGACAAGAATGGCGACGGCAAACTTTCCTTGCGCGAATTCGTCGCTGGCGTGCCCCAGGACCAGCCCGACGAAGTTCAGCGCTATTACCGCCGCTTCACCGCCATGGATGCCGACCATGACGGCTTCGTCACCCCCGACGAGATGACGACCTTCTATCGCTTCCTGCTGAAGACCTCCGATACCAACGGTGACGGCTATGTCAGCCTGCAGGAATGGCTGGGGGCGACCGAAGGCGAATAGCCTCTCTGCGCTCTAGGCGAAATTCTTCGCCGGCTCCGCACTGGTTTCCTGCATCAGCGGCACATGACCTGGCTGTGCTGCCACGCGCGCGAGCCAGGCCCTGATCTTCGGAAACGGAGCAAGGTCGAAGCCGCCTTCATCGGCGACATGGGTGTAGGCATAGAGCGCCATATCGGCGATGGAATAGCCGGCCGGGCAGAACCAGTCATTGGCCGCCAGATGCTTCTCCATCACCGAGAGCGCGAAATTTCCCTTCTCGGCATTCTGCGCGATCTGGTTGCGGCGTGGATCGCCGGGCGGCGCGTAATGCATCAGATAGCGGTTCACCGCGATTGCAGGCTCGTGGGTGTATTGCTCGAAGAACATCCACTGCAGGGCCAGGCTCTGGTCCCACGGATCCTTCGGCCAATAGCGCGTGCCTTGCGCAAACCAGTAGAGCAGCGCGCCGGATTCCATCATCACGCGACCGTCGTCAAATTTGACCGCCGGCACTTTGCCGATCGGCGCCATGGCGCG
Organism: uncultured Alphaproteobacteria bacterium; assembly: GCA_963770335.1. Classification (GTDB taxonomy): domain Bacteria; phylum Pseudomonadota; class Alphaproteobacteria; order Dongiales; family Dongiaceae; genus DASXQK01. The sequence continues at coordinate 436,068 of CAVYPG010000007.1, read as the reverse complement.
ATATGCGGGCGCTGCGCGGGTCGCCCTGCACCTGGTTCACCTCGACGCGGCGATGTTTGACCCCGGTCAGCGTCAGGATCAGGCGCACCTTGTAGACATTTCCCGATTCAAGATTGCCGTAGAGCGTCAGCATGGTCCCCTCCGATGTGACGGCTGCGAATGCTGAGGCAGTGGGCCACCCGACCAATGGTCGAGCAAGAGCCAACGCCGGTGCAGCAGCCATGCGGCGCAAGCGGGCGTGGCAGACCAATACTGTGCCAGTGTCAATAATTCTTCCGGCCTGGCTTGCGCCAAACGGCGCTCATCTTTGCTTGGGTGCCCGGCCATGGTAGCGTCCGGCCCAATCCGTCAGGCCCAATTCCGCCCATACCAAATCCGCCCAGGAGTCCCATCATGGCCAACACTTCGTTCGAGGCGACGCCCAACAATCTCGAATCCTTCTGGATGCCCTTTACCGCCAACCGCCAGTTCAAGGCGAAGCCGCGCATGTTCGTTGGCGCCAAGGACATGCACTACACCACGACCGACGGCCGCAAGGTGCTGGATGGCACGGCAGGCCTCTGGTGCGTCAATGCCGGCCATGGCCGCGAGAAAATCAGCGAGGCCGTGCGCGACCAGGTCGCCCGCATGGATTACGCGCCGGCTTTCCAGATGGGCCATCCCGCCGTTTTCGAATTCGCCGGACGCCTCACCAATTTGCTGGGCTTGGATTTCGATCATGTCTTCTTCACCAATTCCGGTTCGGAATCGGTCGATACCGCGCTCAAGATGGCGATTGCCTATCATCGTGCGAAGGGCCAGGGCACGCGCACGCGCCTGATCGGGCGCGAGCGCGGCTATCATGGTGTCGGTTTCGGCGGCATCTCCGTCGGCGGCATCGTCGCCAACCGCAAGGTCTTCGGCAGCCTGCTGAACGGCGTCGACCACCTGCCCCATACCCACGATCTCTCGAAGAACGCGTTTACGCGCGGCCAGCCCGACCATGGCGCCGAACTCGCCAATGATCTCGAGCGCATCGTCACCCTGCACGACGCCTCCAACATCGCCGCCGTGATCGTCGAGCCGGTTGCCTGCTCCACCGGCGTGCTGCTGCCGCCCAAGGGCTATCTGCAGAAGCTGCGCGAGATCTGCACGAAGCACGGCATCCTGCTGATCTTCGACGAAGTCATCACCGGCTTCGGCCGGCTGGGCGCAAGCTTCGCCACGGAATATTTCGGCGTCGTGCCCGACCTGATCACCACCGCCAAGGGCATCACCAACGGCGTCATTCCCATGGGCGCGGTCTTCGCGCGCAAGGGCATCTATGACGCCTTCATGGAGGCGCCGGCGGACACCATCGAGCTGTTCCACGGCTATACCTATTCCGGCCACCCGGTCGCCTGCGCCGCGGGCCTCGCCACCATGGATATCTATCGCGAGGAAGGGCTGTTCGAGCGCGCCGCGGGCCTTGCCCAATATTGGGAAGACGCCATTCACTCGCTGAAGGGCACGCGCAACGTCATCGATCTGCGCAATCTGGGCCTGCTCGCCGGCATCGAGCTGGAGGCACGGCCGGGCAAGCCGACGGCGCGCGCCTTCGAAGCCTTCCTCAAGAGCTATGACAAGAACCTGCTGATCCGCACCACCGGGGACATCATCGCGCTGTCGCCGCCCTTGATCGTCGAGAAGAAGCATATCGACCAGATCGTCGATACGCTTCGCGAGGTGCTGGCAACGGTCGACTGAACGGCCGCGGGCGCTTCGGTTCATTCATCGGGGCCTGCCTGACGGGTCCCGCGATTTTTCATTCTGGGAGACCACCATGCTGATCGGCGTGCCTAAGGAAATCAAAACCCACGAATATCGCGTCGGCCTGGTGCCGGCCAGCGTGCGCGAGCTGATTGTTCACGGCCACAAGGTGCTGGTGGAAACCAATGCCGGCGCGCGGCATCGGCTTCGACGACAAGGCCTACAAGGCGGCAGGCGCCAGCATCGCCAAGGATGCGGCCGAGGTCTTCGCCAAGGCCGAGATGATCGTGAAGGTGAAAGAGCCGCAGCCGCGCGAATGCAAGATGCTGCGCCAGGGCCAGCTGCTGTTCACCTATCTGCATCTGGCGCCGGATCCCGAACAGACCCAGGGCCTGATCAAGTCGGGCTGCACGGCGATTGCCTATGAGACGGTGACCAATGCCCGCGGCGGGTTGCCGCTGCTGGCGCCCATGAGCGAGGTCGCGGGCCGCATGTCGGTGCAGGTCGGCGCCCATTGCCTGGAAAAGGCGCAGGGCGGTGCGGGCATGCTGCTGGGCGGCGTGCCCGGCGTGGCGCCGGCGCGGGTCGTCATCATCGGCGGCGGTGTTTCCGGAACCCATGCGGCACGCATGGCCATCGGCATGGAGGCGAGCGTCACCGTGATCGATCGCTCCCTCGACCGGCTGCGCGAGCTGGACGAGCTGTTCGGCGCCTCGCTGACCACCGTCTTCTCCACGGTCGATGCCATCGAGCAGCATGTGCTGGGTGCCGATCTCGTCATCGGCGCGGTTCTGGTGCCCGGCGCCGCCGCGCCCAAGCTGGTGACCAAGGCCATGGTCAAGCGCATGCGCCCCGGTTCGGTGCTGGTGGATATCGCCATCGACCAGGGCGGGTGTTTTGAGACCAGCCACGCCACCACCCATGCCGACCCGACCTATATCGTCGACGGGGTCGTGCATTATTGCGTGGCCAATATGCCGGGCGGCGTGGCGCGCACCTCCACCTTCGCCCTCAACAACGCCACCCTGCCCTTCGCCCTCGCGCTGGCGAACAAGGGCTGGCGCAAGGCCTGCCAGGACGATCCCAACCTGCGCAACGGGCTCAACATCTCCGACGGCAAGGTCGTCTACAAGGCGGTCGCCGAGGCGCTCAAGCTGAAATACACGCCGGTCGAGAACATCCTCGCCTGAGGCGTTCGCACGGGCCATATCTGAAGCGAGACCGGATCAGGCGAAGCAGCCTGATCCGATCGCCCTCACGCTAAAGTTAAATGGCACTTTAAGCCGTAAGTTATTGAATTTACGGCTTTCGTATTTATTTCCGCCTGGCCCCGGCTTGCCAGGCTTTCAAGGGCCGTGCTAGCCCTAGCGTCTGATCGCCTCACGTTGAATCAATGTGAGGCGTGAATCAGCCGCTAATTCAAATAAATAGAGCAAGGCTCACGGATCAGGTGCTTCAACTTGATCCAATCCTGCTCTAGGTCCCTCCCCGGAAGTGGCATCATGACCGACCTCGCAGAGTGGCTGACCGAGCGCAAGATCGACGAAGTCGAATGCCTTGTGCCCGACATCAACGGCATCGCCCGGGGCAAGATCCTGCCGGCGACCAAGTTCATCAAAAGCGCGCGGGATGAAAGTCTGCGCCTGCCCGAAAGCATCTTCATCCAGACGGTGACCGGCGAGTATTCCGAGAACGAGGACTACGACGACATCGCCAGCGACCAGGATCCGGACATCTATCTGAAGCCCGATGCCGATACGATCCGCATCGTGCCCTGGTATCAGGAGCCGACGGCCCAGGTCATCTGCGATGCCTATAACGCCGATGGAACGCCGGTCGAGATGTCGGCCCGCCAGGTGCTGCGCCGGGTGCTGGCGCTCTACGAAGAAAAGGGGTGGCTGCCCATCGTAGCGCCGGAGCTGGAATTCTTCCTGGTCCAGGTGAATACCGATCCCGACCTGCCCCTGCTGCCGCCGGCCGGGCGCTCCGGGCGGACCGAAACGGGCCGGCAATCCTATGGCATCGACGCGACCAACGAGTTCGATCCGATCTTCGAGGATGTCTACGACTACTGCGAAGCCCAGGACATCGATATCGACACGCTGACGCACGAGGCCGGCGCGGCGCAGATGGAGATCAACTTCAACCATGGCGAGGCCATGCGCCTTGCCGACCAGTCCTTCCTGTTCAAGCGCACGGTGCGCCAGGCAGCGCTGCGCCACAATATCTACGCAACCTTCATGGCGAAGCCGCTGGCAAACCAGCCCGGCAGCTCCATGCATATCCACCAGTCGATCCTCGAGATCGAGACCAAGCGCAATCTGTTCGCCGACACGCTGGGCCGCGATACGGCCCTCTTCCGCTCTCATGTCGCAGGCCTGCAGCGCTTCCTGCCCCAGGTCATGCCGATGCTGGCCCCGAACGTGAATTCGTTCCGCCGGCTGCGCCCCTTCTCCGATGCGCCGATCAATGTGCAATGGGGCGTCGACAATCGCTCGGTGGGCCTGCGCGTGCCGGTCTCCGAAGGTCCGGCCCGGCGCATCGAGAATCGTCTGGCCGGGGCCGATGCCAACCCGTATCTCGCCATCGCCGCCTCGCTCGCCTGCGGCTATCTCGGCATGATCGAACGCATGAAGCCGACCCAGCAGATCCAGGGCAGCGCCTATCGCCTGGCCCACACCTTGCCGCGCACCCTCTATGACGGGCTGCACCGCTTCCAGGGCTGCAAGAAGATGCGGCCCATCCTGGGCGAACAGTTCATCCGCGCCATGGTGCTGGTGAAGCAGTCGGAACTGGATGCCTATCAGGGCGTTATCAGTTCGTGGGAGCGAGAGCATCTGCTGCTGAACGTCTGACCCCACGGCAAATTGGGAGGGATCGATGCCGCAATCCGAACCCAACAAGATGCTGACCGGCGCGGCGACGGTATTCACCGTCCGCGATATCGCCGCCAGCATCGCCCACTACCGCGATGTCCTGGGCTTCGACGTCACGTTCGAATACGGCAAGCCCACTTTCTATGCCTGCCTCTGCCGCGAGGAAGTGGCGCTGCATCTGATCGATGCCACCCGGACCGAGCGGCTGCCCGGCAATGGCGCGATCTGCATTTTCGTCAGCGATGTCGACCAGCTTCATGCCGACCTCGTTGCCCGCAAGGCAAAGGTCGTGAAGCCGCCGGAAACCTATCCCTATGGGATGCGCGACTTCGACGTGCTCGATCCGGACGGCAACCAGCTCGTCTTCGGCATGGAGGCCGAGCCGGCCAAGGCCTAAGGGGGCGGCCGGCGCTTAAGGCGGGCGCCACCCCACCACATCAGGGCGCCGATAAGGATGAATGGGCCGCCGATGATGAACTCGACGCCGCTGAGATTGATCTCTCCGCCGCCGTTGCCAGTCATGTCGCTGACCATGAATACTGTCGTGCAAAGCCCTGAGACGGCAGTCAGGGCGATACCCAGCAGCATGATGATGATGCCAATGACGCGCTTTGCGCCATAGGGCGGAGGTGGTGTCGGCGCCGGCGGCGAAGGCGGCGGAGCCACCCGCCAGGCTCAGACATTCACTGTCTCCCGCTCCGCCGGTCCCAGCCCCGGCTTGCGCTGGTTCGGCAGCCCCTCGCGGTAGAACAGGTTGTAGGTATCGAAGGGGATGATCTTGCCCTCCGGGGTCACGAAATGGATGCAGGAGCGCTTTACCTGCGCGACGCAGAAATTGAACCGGTCGAGAAACTGGACGATGACGACCCGGAAGACCTTGTCGTAGCCAAGCCCGGAGGGGACCTCGAATTGCGGCAGGCAGCAGAGCAGGCCGCGTAGCGCCGGATCGGTCTGATCGCCGGTACAGGAAAGCGAGAGCAGGTCGATCAAGCGCTTCTTGAGTTCGGCATCCTTCTCGAAGCTGATGGTATTGCCGGCGGCGCTCAGCAGCTCAGCCTCGGGAATGATCCGTGTAATCGGCGTCACATTCCTGCCGTCGCGCAATCCATAGCCGATGGCGATAGCCTCGGGATTGCATGGCAACGGCAGCAGGTCCTGAGCCTCGAATACGCCGGAGGTCTCGGCAATGACCCGGCGGATATCAGTCAAAAATGCCCGGTCGCGATTCTTGTCGAAATCCAGATTGCGCCCGGCATCCTGGACCGGCTGGAAGGTAACGCCGCGCACGCAGTTGTAGGTGAGCGCATGCCGGGTGATCTCGCCGACCTCGTCGTCGTTCACGCCTTTCTTGACGACGACAACCAGCGTCGTGGAGACGCCCGCCGCCTCGAGATTGGCGAGAGCCCGCTGGCGTACACCGCGCAGATCGGCCCCACGGATATTTTCCAACGCCTCTTTGCGCAGGGAATCGAATTGCAGATAGACCTCGAATCCCGAGCCCAGTCTTGCCAGTTCGGCCACGAAGGCAGGATCGTTGGCAATCCTCACCCCGTTGGTATTCAGCATCAAATGGCGGATCGGGCGCTGCTTCGCCCGGCGCAGGATCTCGAGGATTTGCGGATGGATCGTGGGCTCGCCGCCGCTGATCTGCAGAAGATCGGGCTCGCCCTCGCTCGCGACCAGGGTGTCGAGCATGACCTCGATCTCCTCAAGGCTGCGCTGGCGTGAACGCTCCGGTGCTGAATCCGCGAAGCAGATCGGGCAGGTCAGGTTGCAGTTTTCATTGATTTCGATCAGCGCCAGGCAGGAATGCTGCTCATGGTCCGGACAAAGGCCGCAGTCATACGGGCAGCCGTGATGTGTCCGGCTCTGGAACTGCAGCGGAATGTCGGCGGGCTTCAGGTAATCGTGGCAGCGCCTGTAATAGGCCGCATCGGTGGAAACCAGCGTCTTTTGCACGCCATGTGTGGTGCAGCGCTTGAGGAAGAAAACCTGGTTGCCCTCGATCAGAATTTTCGTCGGCACGAGATCGAGGCAGGTTTCACAGAGCGACGTTGTCTGGCCGTAGAAGATCGAGGATTTAAGCGAGCGCATGTCGCCCCCGGCGCAGCAGCATGAAAACAGCGTAGAGCACCAACGCCGCGGCGGCCAGATGAAACACGTTGAGAGGGCCAAGCACGCGCGGGTAAGGCTTCAGGAATTCCCAGATAAATCGCTGTGCCCCATAGAATCCGGCAAACAGGTAAAAGCCGCCTGCGCTGGCAATCACGGGCCGGCGCCGCAGCAACATGAAATAGAAGACGGCGAACCCGGCCATGCGTGAAGGATTCATAGAGCTGAACCGGATGGCGATGGATTCCATCGCCAAAATCAACCCCCCAGGGCAGATGGGTCGGCGTGCCATAGGTGTAGTCGTCGAGGCCTGCCAGGAAGCAACCGATCCGGCCGATGGCGATCGCGACGGCCAGCGGCAAAACAAAGACTGCCCCGGTCGAACCGCGAATGCCGAAGGTTGCCTTGTATACTTCCGCCACCACGATGCCGCCGAGGATGGCACCCAGGATGCTGCGAGCACTGCCTTGCGCACCGGCGAGCCACAGATTGACGTCGCCGAGACCATAGGCGCCGGTAACCGCACCCAGCCAGAGGACCAGCAGATAGACAGGGTAGCGCCGCCCCGGCATGGGAAGCGAAGCGGAGAAATAGCGCCGCCGTGACCACCAGCCGAGGCTGATCGCGGCCATCCAGGCGAGGCCTTCGAACAGGCTATGCAAAGCCAGCGGCGTCATGGCCCGTCTATATCCTGGCGAAAGTGAAGCAGTCTCGCGGCTCGGCGCTCAGGTTTTGTCGAATCCGATCCAGTGACTAGTGACTGACATGGCAGGTGACATCGCCTTCCTCGCAATTCAGAAAGCCCTTCAGCTGCGTCACGCGCGCCTTGGTTCTGTCAGCCAGGCACATGCCGGCCACCATCGGCCGTATCGATCCCGAATCTGTCCACCGGACCCGCCTCAAATTCGCAGTCCTTGTCGCGAAAGGTGATCCAGGCAAGCTGTGCTGCCTTGAGCGCCTTTTGATCCGCGCTGTCGGGTAGACGGCTCAGAAGGTCACGGTAGGTCGCATTCAATTCCTTGTCCGCAGCCGCAAAGTCGGAGCCGGCACATTCATCCAGATCGAGCTGCGTGACGGCCGTGTCGTAGCAATCGGCGATGCCGGATTGCTGGGCTAAGCCTCGATTACCAGTCAGCAGCAGCATGACCACTGCGAGACAGACTCTGATCCGCATGATGTTCCCCAAAATTCCAAAGAATATTCTACTGGCGGCGCGCAACCGAAGGCCAAAGCAGGCGCGCGCCGCCCCAGCTGACGAACAGGCCGATGAGCGCGCCGGCCGATCCGATGACAAGGCCGACATCCGATTTCGAATCCGCCGATCCGCCGGCATCCAGGTCCCCAAGCGCGAACACGCCCACAGCGAAACCGAGTACGGCCAGCCCGATAGTCGAGATGAGCAACTTGATCTGGCCGGCACGCCACAAGGCCCAGGCCACCGCAATCCATATCAGGCCGAGGAGAGCCACCAGCCGCGTGGCGTCATAGCCTTGTGTATCCTCACTGACTCCGGTCTGCGAAAGCGTGCCGGCCATGATCGCTGATAGAAGACAACGCCAAGGCCGGCTGCCAACAGGGCGTATCCGATCGCTCTGGACATCGGTGAGGGACCACTCATCGGCGGTTGGCCTCGATAGGGCGCATGATCAGGCGGGCCGTCTGAAATCCGGGCGGAAGCATGCCGGCGATATTGCCACAACGCGTTGCCCCGTCTCACGGATTTACGCTGCGACCGGCGCCGGTTTTACGCCGGGCGCGCCGTCATGCTATAGTTCCTTACATGCTGCACTGTCCCACCATCACCGGCCTGCAAAGCCACGAGGTGACCGCGATTTCGCGGCAGTGCGAGCTGCTGATTTTGTGTGCGAGGATAGGCTTCAATCCCTGACCGGCCGGCCCGCGCGATTTCCGCGCGCCTTTCCTTCCGGCAATTCATTCAACAGGGATTACGACCATGTCCGCTCGTCCGCTTCGCAACACCACGGCTGATTGGCAAGCCGCCGACAACGCTCACCACCTTCACCCCTTCACGGACCATGCTGAACTGCATCGCATCGGCCCGCGCATCATCACCAGGCCGAAGGTTCCTATCTGATCGATTCCGAGGGCCGCCGGCTGCTCGATGCCTTCGCCGGGCTCTGGTGCGTGAATATCGGCTATGGCCGCGAGGAACTGGCCAAGGCTGCCTATGAGCAGATGATGCAGCTTCCCTATTACAACACCTTCTTCAAGACCTCGACGCCGCCGGCGGCCGAGCTGTCGCGCGTGTTGTCCGAGATCGCGCCCAACAAGATGTCCCACGTCTTCTATGGCGTCTCCGGCTCCGATGCCAACGACACCATCGCCCGCATGATCCGCCAGTACTGGAACCTCTCGGGTAAGCCGGCGAAGAAGACCATCATCAGCCGCATCAACGGCTATCACGGCAGCACCATGGTCTCGGCCAGCCTCGGCGGCATGAACTACATGCACGCCCATGCCGATCTGCCGCTGCCTGGATTCGCCCATATCATGCAGCCCTACTGGTACGGCCAGGGCGGCGAGATGAGCCCCGAGGAGTTCGGGCTGAAGGCGGCCCAGGCACTCGAAGACAAGATCCAGGAGCTGGGGCCGGATCATTGCGCGGCTTTCATCGGCGAGCCGATCCAGGGTGCGGGCGGCGTCATCGTGCCGCCGGACAGCTATTGGCCCGAGATCCAGCGCATCTGCCGCAAATACGATCTGCTGCTGGTGGCCGATGAGGTGATCTGCGGCTTCGGGCGCACGGGCCACTGGTTCGCCAGCGAGATGTTCGACATCAAGGCGGACTTCATGACCATGGCCAAGGGCATTACCTCGGGCTATGTGCCGCTCTCCGCCGTCATGATCGGCGACCGCGTGGCCGACGCTTCTGATCGACAGCGGCGATTTCAGCCATGGTTATACCTATTCCGGTCACCCCGTCTCCTGTGCCGTGGCGCTCGAGAACATCCGCATCCTGCGCGAGGAAAAGATCGTCGAACGGGTGCATGACCATACCGGCCCCTATCTCGCCAAGCGGCTTGCCGAGCTGAATGACCATCCGCTGGTGGGCGAGACGCGGGTGCGTGGCTTCATGGGCGCCATCGAGCTGGTCAAGGACAAGAAGACGCGCCAGACCTTCGAGCCGGTGGGCGATGTCGGCACCATCTGCCGCGATCATTGCTTCAGTATCGGTCTGGTGATGCGGGCAACGCGCGACACCATGCTGATCTCGCCGCCGCTTTCCTGGCAGAAGGGCGAGATCGACGAGTTCATGGATCTGACCGGCAAGGCGCTCGATCTGACCCTGGCGGACATCAAGCGCCGCTTCTAAAAGGGCGGGAGGCCTATCAACGCAAAACCCCGGGCTGATCTGGCCCGGGGTTTTGTTCGTTTCCACCTTTCGAAAGGCGCCTAAAGCATTGCGAGTTGCGAACTCCAAGCCTTCGATCTTTTGCACCAAACCCTTGATTGCCGCCAGGCAAAGCCCGACCCCGTCAATGGCGTCGGCTGTAGTAACGCCTGACATGGCAGCCGCAAGCGCATGGGAGGAATCCACCGCGCCTTCGCTGATCTTGAACTGACGGCTCGATACCGGTGGGCCCGGGTTGGGCTTACTTACTGTCATCTGCGCCTGGCTCGGCTTCGACCCCGCTGCCAGCAACAGTGCCACGCTTGGCGCTGTCACCCCGACAAAGCGTCCAAATTGCCGCAGCGCTTTCCGGCGATCTTTCTCCTCGACCGTCGCTTCGCTCGCGGCATGATCATTATTATTGTCATCGCCCATTTCAAATCCCCAACTGACATAACATCCGGATGAAATAATGACCCTTAACTTTTTCTACTACAACGAAAGTCCGTGAGTTACCCACAGAGTTTCGCGGTCACCGCATAAATCATACAAAATAACATGTGAAGCCTGTTTCCTCCTTCGGCCCCTCGGCGCTAAATGAGTCGAAGCTGCGTACTATTTTTGGGAGAAGCGTCAGTGGCGGCGCCGACTTTCGCTGAAGCAATCGACTGTTTTCGCGCCGGTCGTCTGCGCGATGCCGAGGCGCTGTGTGCGAACTTGCGTGCGGCCGATCCGGCCCATGTCGAGGCCTGGCATCTTGGCGGCGTCATTGCCGAGCGTCTGGGCAATCTCAATCTGGGCGCAGCCTTGGTGCAGAAAGCGGTCGCGCTCCAGCCCGACAACGCCGAGGCGCGGCGCAATCTGGGATCCCTGCTGGCGCGCCAGGGACGAACAGGTGACGCGCTGCCGCATTTTGAGACCGCTGCGCGGCTGCTACCGCGCGATACGAGTGTGTTGAACAGCCTGGCGCGGGCGCGCAGCGATATGGGGGATACGGCAGGCGCGATCGATGCCTGGAAGGCCTCGATTGTGAATACGCCGGGCCAGGCCGCCATCCAGTTCAGCCTTGCCGTGGCCTGCCAGAATCTGGGCCGGATCGAAGAAGCCACGGCAGCTTTTCGCGCCTGCGTCGAAATCGAGCCCTCGCGCGGCGAGGCCTGGCTGCGCCTGGGCCATGCGCTGTCGATCCTCTGCCGCCTGGATGAAGCGCTGGCCTGTTATCGCGAGGCAGAGACCCGCGGGCTCGCCGACCGCGCCGCGGTCATGGCGGTGGCTACCCTTTGCCCGATGGAGAGCTCCGCCGCCAGCCTGGACGAGCGGCGGACTGCCATGGCGGCGGGCTTCGCCGCGCTGGACCGCCGGCGGATCGCACTCAGCGATCCCTATAGCGAAATCGCCCTGACCAATTTCTATTTGGCATATCACGGCCGGGATAACCGCGCGCTCAACCAGGCGGCGGCGAAATTCTATCTCGGCGCCTGCCCCGGCCTCGCCTGGTCCGCACCCCATCTGGCAAAGACCGCGGGGCTGCGGCCCGGCCGGCCCCGCATCGGGTTCGTCTCGCCCTATTTCTACAGCCATTCCACCGGCAAGATGCTGCGCGGCCTGATTGAACGGCGCGATTCGGCGCGCTATGAGGCCATCCTGTTCCGTGCCGGCGGCCAGGACGACGCGGTGTGGCGCAGCATGGCGGCTGCGGGGGACAAGACGATGACACTGCCTCGCGATCTGGCAGGGGCGCGCGCAATGATCGCGGCGCGAAGAGCTGGACCTGCTGATCTATACCGATATCGCTGCCGACCCCTTTACCTATTTTCTCGCCTTCTCGCGCCTGGCACGGGTTCAGGCCGCGACATGGGGCCATGCCGATACATCCGGCATTCCCGCGATCGACCACTACATATCGTGGCGCGAGTGGGAGCCGCCTGGTGCCGCGGCCCAGTACAGCGAGCAGCTTATCCTGATGGCCCATCCGCCCACTTGTTTTGCATTACCTGCCACGGTGCCGAACGAAATCGGCCGTGCGGCACTCGGCATTGAGGAGGGCGCATCCTTCTATTTCTGCCCGCATAACGTTGTAAAATTCCATCCAGAGTTCGACGCCATCCTGGCCGATCTGCTGACCCGCGATCCGCGCGGCATCATCGCCATTCCCGATGGCCACGTGGCGGCCTGGACCGACGTGCTGAAGCGGCGCCTCGCCGAGGCCTGCGGGGATAATTTCGCCCGGCTGCGCTTCATCGCCCGCATGCCCCATGCCGATTTCCTTGGCGCCGTCAGGCTGGCCGATGCGCTGCTCGACCCGCTGCATTTCTGTGGCGGCATCACCAGCCTGGAGGCCTTTGCGGTCGGCTGCCCGATCGTGACATTGCCCGGCCGCTTCATGCGCGGGCGCATGACTTATGGCTTCTATCGCCGCATGCGCCATCTCGATCTGGTCGCGGCCGGGCCGACCGATTATGTCGAGATCGCGGTTCGCCTTGCCAACGATCCAGCATGGCGCCGCCAGCAGCGTTCGGCGATCGCTGCCAAGGCCCCGATCCTGTTCGACGACATCGCCGCGGTGCGCGAATTCGAAGCTGTTGCCGCCGGGCTGATTGCAAAAACCTATCCCGCCCAGCCGCCAAGGCCATAAGATTGGCGCCAGCCAAAGTCTGAGGCAGGGAATCCGCTATGGACCATAAATGGAAATTTGAACTGGTGGCCGCACCGCCCGCCGGCAGCAAAATCAAGGGTCTTGTCGATTGGGGCGATCCGATGCTCTCGGGCTGGCAATGGCCCTATATCGCCTTCAACGGCGCCTCACCCGGCCCGGCCCTGCTGGTGACCGGCGGCATCCATGGCTCCGAATACGTCTCCATCGACGCCGCGATCCGGCTGGGTGCCGCCATCGATCCCAAGACGCTGCGCGGGCAGATTCTCTGCCTGCCGGTGATGAACCCGGCGGCGTTCTGGGAGCGTGCGGCCTATGTCGTGCCCATCGACAATCTGAACCTGAATCGTGTCTTCCCGGGCAAGGCCAAGGGCAGCTTCACCGAAAGGCTCGCTTATCAGCTCGTCCAGAAGGCCATGCGCCACGCCGATGCCTATATCGATCTGCATGGCGGCGACGTGCCGGAGGCGCTGGTACCGTTCAACATTTATTACGAAACGGGCGATGCGAAGCTCGACGGCAAGAGCCGGGCCATGGCCGAGGCCTTCGGGGCGCCCGCCATGCTGCTTCACCGCGCGAGCGGCGCGCCCATCGCGGGTCTGGCCTATGCCACCGCCGCGGCCATGGGCATCCCTTCAATGCTGGCCGAGGATGGCGGCGCCGGGCAGTACGATGCCGCGACCGCCAGCCGCATGCATGACGGGCTGCAGAATGTGCTGCGCGTCCTCGACATGATACCGGGCGGGGCGCGCAACATGCCCGCACCCCGCCGCTTCGAGAAATTCGACTGGGTGCGCACCAAGGGGCCAGGCTTCTTCCGCGGCACGGTCAAGGTCGGCGACGAGGTGAAGTCGGGCCAGGCCCTGGGTACGCTGGTCGATTTCTTCGGCCAGCCCCTGGAAGAGATCAAGGCCGAAACCAAGGGCCAGATCCTGTTCATGGTGGTGAGCCCGGCGATGTCGAAGGATGGCCTCATCTGCGGCATCGGCGTCGAGGCGGCGTAGCAGAAGCCTAAGACCCTCAGGCTGCCACCCGGTCCGCCGGCAAATAGACCGTCGCTGTCGTGCCCACGCCTGGCTCGCTGGTCAATTCGAAGCGGCCGCGATGGAGCTCGACCAGCGCGCGGGTGATGGGCAGGCCGAGCCCGGTTCCCGTGTAGCGACGAGAAAGAGAACTATCGATCAGGCCAAAGGGCTCCAGCGCGCGATTTATGTCACCCGCGGCGATGCCGATGCCGTTGTCACGAACGCGAAAGCCGATGCCGCCGCCCGGCCCGCGGATTGCTTCCAGCGCGATATGGCCGCCGGCCGGGGTGAATTTCACCGAGTTGGAGAGCAGGTTCAGCAGCACCTGGCGCATCGCGCGGCGATCCGCCTTCACCGCCGGCATGTCCGCCGGCATATCGATCGACATGGTGAGGCCGGCGGAACTGGCGCGTTCGCGCACGAACCGGCTGACGGTATCGAACAGTTCGACGACATCGACGATGTCTTCGCTCAAGTTCAGCCGGCCCGCCTCGATCTTCGAGAGGTCGAGCAGATCGTCGATAATCGAAAGCAGGTGCAGCCCGCTATCGTGGATATCCTTGGCGTAGTCGCGGTAGCGCTCGCCCAACGGCCCCAGCATCTCGCCGGCGAGGATTTCGGAAAAGCCGAGGATGGCATTCAGCGGTGTGCGCAGCTCATGGCTGACATTGGCCAGCAAATGCGATTTCGCGCTGTTGGCGGCCTCGGCCTCCTTGCGCGCGATATCCAGTTCCTCGCCCGCCTGTTTCAGCTCGGTGATGTCACGCACCGTTCCTTCATAGAATAGAGGTCTGCCCGATTCGTCGCGCACCAGCCGGGCATTTTCGGATACCCAGATGCGCTCGCGCGTCTTGTGGCGATAGATTTCGGACTCGAAATTCTCAACCTGCCCTCCTGCGTTCAGCAGGCGCATGAACTCGTCGCGCCGCCCCGGCTCGACATACCACTCGGCGGCGATGTCGTTGACCGAGCGCAGCATCTCCTGTTCGCTGTCATAGCCGTTGAGGCGCACCAGCGCCGGGTTGGCGCGCAACTGGCGGCCACCGGGGCTCGAGCGATAAATACCGTCGATGGCATTGTCGAAGATGCTGCGATAGTCGCGCTCGGCGGCGATCAGCGCTTGGCGCTCGCGTGGGACTTTCAACAGTTGCGAGCCAAGAAAACCGGCCAGAAGCGCCAGAACGGCGCTCAGCAGCACAAGAAGCAGCGTTGGATCGGTCATCAGGCGTATTGCGCCTTCGAGCCGTTAGCAATCCCCTAAAGCCCAAGCCCCCGGCGCCGGCAGGCGATTCTCCGGCCGCCGTCATGGCCTAACAGCATTCCGGCCCACAGCAAAGCCGAAACTGTCAGGGTTCGCCTAGGTTGCGTCGTGGAAGATGATACCCAGCGTGGCACGATGGCCGGTGCGGATCGTGCTGACGCCATGGCGCATTCGGGCGCGAAAGTAGCCGCGCTTGCCGGCAGCCGGCCACTCATTGACGGCGAACAGCACCGCATCGCCCTGGCGGAGTGGAACGACCTCGGCGCGCGACTGCATGCGCGGCTTTTGTTCGGCCAGGATGAATTCCCCGCCCTCAAAATCGGCACCCGGCCGGCTTAACAGGATGGCCATCTGGATAGGGAAAGCGATCGCGCCATAGAGATCCTGGTGCAGCCGGTTGTACCCGCCGGCGCCGTAGCGCAGGACGAGCGGGGTCGGTTTTTTCTGCCCGGCGGCGTGGCAGAGCTGGGTGAAGCGATCCAGTGCTGCGGGAAAGGCGGGCTTCTCGCCCAGCCGTTCAGCCCAGCGATTGGCCACAGTCGCGAGAGGCGGGTAGGCCTCGCGCCGCAGGGCATCGATCAGCGGTGGCAGAGGATAGGCAAAGTACTTGTATTCACCATCGCCAAATCCGTGCCGCGCCATAACAATGGTAGAGCGGAAGCGTTCGTCGTCACCGTACGAGGTGGTAATTTCCGCACATTCTTTGGGCGTCAGAACGCCATCGAGCCGGGCATATCCGCACTCATCGAGAGTACGGCCGGCCTCAACCCAATCCAAGGCGGCGAAGCGCGCTGCGATTTCGGTTCGATCGATCTTTGACATAAGAAGAAGGTAGGGTCGCGGCCGGCAAACCGCTGCCCGATTCTTGCTCAGCAGAGGCCTGTGCCGTCTTCTCAACCGTCATGCTTGGCCGGCCGAAAGCGGAGCCGAGCATCCACGGCTTTTCCTTTATTGCCAAGTCGTGGATGCCCGCCTCAAGGGCGGCCATGACGACCGAGGAAATGGCGCCAGCGAGGCTACGAGGCTCCTAACCTCTGCGGCCAGACCCCCTTGGCTCAACCGAACTTGTTATTCCGCGCGAAGCCCTGGGGTGGCAGGCGGCCTGCCTGGCCGCGTTCGCCGCGCCAGTCGCCAAGTGCTGTTTCGGTCCGGCTGCGCTGATCGCCCTGTTTCCAGGTAAGGCCTTCCTTGTAGGTGAAGGTCTTCACATCCGAAAGCCCGCCATCCTTGTAGCGCTGCAGGATGACGCCGCGCCCGCGGGTCATCTCCGGCAGTTCGCTGAGGGGAAACAGCAGCAGCTTGCGGTTCTCGCCCACCACGGCGACCGTGTCGCCCTCGACCGGCGCACAGGCCGCCGCTTCCACCCCATCGCCCAGGTTCAAAACCTGCCGGCCGGCACGGGTCTGCGCCACGATATCGCCCTCCGGCACGACGAAGCCGCGGCCGTCATGGGATGCGACGACCAGCTTGCGCTTGGGGTCGTGGATGAACATCGCGACCAGATCCTGGTCATTGCCGAGATCGATCATCAGGCGGATCGGCTCGCCATGGCCGCGCCCGCCCGGCAGCTTGTCGATGCCAAGGGTGTAGAAGCGGCCGTTGGTACCGAACACCACCAGCTTGTCGGTGGTCTCTGCCTGCAGGGTGAATTTCCCGCGATCGCCTTCCTTGTATTTGATCTCGGCGGTATCGGCGCCATGACCCTTCTGCGCGCGGATCCAGCCCTTGTCGGAACAGATCACTGTCACCGGCTCGCGCTCGATCATCGCATCCGTCGGAATGTCGATCTCGGCCGGCGGGGCGCCGGCATGGGTGCGCCGGCGGCCGAGCAGTGTCGAGGGTCCGAACTGCTTGCGGATAGCGGCAAGCTGGCCGCCGATCATGTCCCATTGCCTGTCCTCGGATTTCAGCAGCTGGCCGAGCTCCTTCTTCTCCTTGCTCAGCGCGTCGTTCTCCCGCTGGATTTCGATTTCCTCGAGCTTGCGCAAGGCCCGCAAGCGCATATTGAGGATCGCTTCCGCCTGAACGTCGGTGACCTTCAGGCGCTTGATCATCACCGGCTTCGGCTCGTCCTCGCGGCGGATAATCCGGATCACCTCGTCGATATTGAGGTAGGCGATCAGATATCCCGCCAGCACCTCCAGCCGATGCTCGATATTGGCCATGCGGAATTTGCCGCGGCGCAGCAGCACCTCGCGGCGATGGTCGAGATAGGCCTGCAGCACTTCTTGGAGCGACATGACCCGCGGCGTCTGCCCCGCATCCAGCACATTCATGTTGAGGGAAAAGCGGATCTCCAGATCCGTCTGGCGGAACAGCGATTCCATCAGCATCGCGGGATCGACGGTGCGGCTGCGCGGCTCCAGCACGATGCGCACATCGGCAGCTGATTCGTCGCGGATATCGGCGAGCAAGGCGAGCTTGCGATCCTGGAGCAGCTGGGCGATGCGCTCGATCAGGCGCGACTTCGGCACCTGATAGGGAATTTCGGTAACGACGACCTGCCAGACACCCTTCAGCTTCTCGACCTGCCATTTGGCGCGCAGCCGCATCGAGCCGCGGCCGGTGCGGTAGGATTCGATCAGGCTCTCGCGGCCCTCAACCAGTACGCCACCGGTGGGAAAATCCGGCCCCGGCATCAGGTCCACCAGTTTGGCGACCGTCGCCTTGGGGAATTTGATCAGATGGAGCAGCGCATCGCAGATCTCGGCCAAATTATGTGGCGGGATGCTGGTTGCCATGCCCACGGCGATGCCTTGGCTGCCATTGGCCAGCAAGTTAGGCAGGCCGGCCGGCAGCACGACAGGTTCCTTGTCGTCACCGTCATAGGTCGGACGGAAATCGACGGCATCCTCGTCGATCCCTTCCAGCATGATCGCCGCGGCCTCGGTCAGCCTGGCTTCCGTGTAACGCATGGCGGCGGCGTTATCGCCGTCGATATTGCCGAAATTCCCCTGGCCGTCGACCAAAGGAAAGCGCACGGCGAAATCCTGAGCCAGGCGGACCATGGCCTCATAGATCGATACATCGCCATGGGGGTGGAATTTGCCGATGACGTCGCCGACCACGCGTGCCGATTTGCGATGAACCGTATTCGGCTCCAGGCGCAGCAGGCGCATGGCGTAGAGCAGCCGCCGGTGGACCGGTTTCAGCCCGTCGCGCACATCGGGCAGCGAGCGCGACATGATGGTGGAGAGCGCATAGGAGAGATAGCGCTCGCTCAGCGCATCGGCCAGCGGCGTCAGGCGAATCTCCTCACCCGAGCCTGCCGGCGTAGACGATTTTGCCATGAAGGCTCCTTAAGCGAATCGATGGGGAATGGTAGTCGAGGTGCCCGGTCGGTCAAGTCTGCGCGCCAACGCGCAGCAGGAAAGTTGAACCCGCGTCCTACCAGCGATCGACGCGATAGGGCCGGCGGTCGAACCCCGATTCCCGGCCCGCGGCGATATCGGCAATCATCTGGCCGGTGATGGCCGCGAAGCTGAGGCCCAGATGCCCATGGCCGAAGGCGAAATAGGCATTGGGTGTCTTGGGCGAGCCGGAGATCACCGGCAGTGAATCCGGGAAAGACGGACGAAAGCCCATCCAGCGATCGCGCCCCGTCTCGTTCAAGCCGGGGAAGATCGTGCGGCCATGGGTCAGCAGGATCTCGGCGCGCTTCCAGTTGGGCGGCGCCTTCAGCCCGCCGAGTTCGACCGTGCCGGCGAAGCGCAACCCATGCTCCAGCGGCGTGATGACGAACCCATGGTCGCCGAGGTGGATCGGCATGCGCGGCATGACGCCGGGATTTGGCAGCATGACGTGATAGCCGCGTTCGGTATCCAGCGGCACGTTATGGCCCAGCTTGCGCGCAAGCTGGCGCGACCAGGCGCCGGCGGCCAGCACCAGGGCATCGATGGGATGCCGCCCCTGCTCTGTCACGACCTCCCGCGGACCGTTCGGGCCCACCACCACGTCGGTAACGCGCTCGCGCAGGACCTTGCCGCCGCGGGCGAGGAAGTCTTGCGCCAAGCACTGCACGAAGCGGAAGTTGTTCACCGTCATTGAATTTTCGGGGAAATAGACGCCACGCGCGAATATCGGCGCCAGGCTCGGCTCCATCTGACGGATCTGGTCGCCGGTCAGCACGTCGAACTTGACGCCGCGGCGACGCTGCAGCTCCAGCTCACCGCGGGCCTCGGCGAATGATTCCTCCCCTTTGTAGACACTGAGCCAGCCAGTATCGCGAACCATGTCGGAAATGCCGGCAGCCTGGGTCAGCGGCCTGAAGGCGCCAACGCACCGCATCGAGAGTTCGCGCAGCGCCTTGGAAATGTCCTCGACACGCTCGGGCTTGCTGGCGGCAATAAAGCGCAACAGCCACGGTGCGAGCTGCGGCAAATAACTCCAGCGGATGGCGAGCGGCCCCAGTGGATCCATCAGCATTCCCGGCACACGGCGCACGATCCCGGGCATCGCCACCGGCTCACAGGCGCCGCCCGCCAGCACCGCGGCATTACCCCGCGAAGTTCCCTCGCCCGGCCCCTGGTAATCGATCACCGTTACGCGATGGCCGTCGCGTTGAAGCTGCAGGGCACAGCAGATGCCAACAATGCCGGCGCCGATGACGGCAAAATTACGGGGTTGGGGATTGTCGGCCATGGTGACTCTCGAAGATGCGGCGCTCGCGACGATGCGAGGCGATTAGTATCAGGCGCGCTGCAATCTGGCCACCAGACGCGCGCGTGCCGGCGGCTCGCCACGAAAGACGTGGCGGTCCAGGAACGAGCCGGTCAGCGCCAGCCCCTCGGCGATGGCCGGCAGATCGGCAGGCCCGCCGGTCAGGAAAGCGGGCAGCGGCAGCAACCGCTCGCGCCAGGGTTCTGCCGCGCGCGCAGTTACGGCGCGTCCGCTATTGGGGGAGACGAAGGCCAGGCCCGCCTTGTCGCCGCTCACGGCACAGCGCTCGAGATCCAGGCCGAAACCGATTTCCGCCAGCAGATCCAGTTCCCACTGCACATAGCGCACCGCCCAGGCAATGGTGTCGGTGGAGGAGACCAGCGCTTCGATGAGGGCGGCAAACCCGTCATAGGCGCGTGGATGGGGTTCGCGCTCGGCGAGAGCCGCCTCGGCCACGGCCGTCGCCGAGCTGAGGGCGGCCAGGCGCAGCGGCTCATCCAGCAAGGCTGCGGCCGACTGCGCCAGGTTTTCGCAGGCAAAGTTGCCCAGATGGTCGCTGAGTCGCGCCCGCCACACGGCGCGCAGCCGGTTTCCCGGTTCATAGAGCCCGGCCGAGCGGCGACCGCCTCCGCCCTTCACCAGACCGGCATGGCGGCCATGTTCGCGGGTCAGCAGCGAGAGCACCAGATCGCCTTCGCCATGCCGGCGTGCCGACAAGACAAAGCCTTCGTCGATCCACTCCATGTCAGTCTTCGAAATCCAGGCCCATGGCGCGATAGCGCTCCGGATCGTCCTGCCAATTCTCGCGGAACTTCACATGCAGGAACAGATGCACCTTGCGCCCGGTCAGCTCGCTGATCTCCTTTTGCGCGGCCTCGCGCACGGCCTTGATGCGCTGACCCTTCTCGCCCAGCACGATCGAGCGCTGGCTTTCACGGGCGACGAATATCTGCTGGCCGACGCGGAGACTTCCATTGTCAAAATCCTCCCAGCTCTCCTGTTCCACCGTCAAGGCATAGGGCAGTTCGGCATGAAGCTGGCGGAACAGTTGCTCGCGGGTAATCTCGGCGGCGATCTCGCGCATCGGCATGTCGGAAATCTGATCCGCCGGGTAATGCCACGGCCCTTCGGGCAGGCGGCGCACAATGCCCTTGATCAGATCAGGGACGCCGTCGCCGGTCTCGGCCGAGATCATGAACACCTCGTCGAAAATTCCTTCGGCGTAGAGCGTATCGGCCAGGCCCAAAAGCTTGGGCGGCTTGACCGCATCGACCTTGTTGATCGCCAGGATGGCGCGCCGCCCCTCGCGCTTGAGGCTGGCGACGATGGAACGGCTGTCTTCATCCAGTCTCTTGCGGGTGGGATCGACCAGCAGGACCACGAGATCGGCATCCTCGGCACCACGCCATGCCGCCTTCACCATGGCGCGATCGAGGCGCTTGTGGGGCGCAAAAATCCCCGGCGTGTCGACGAAGATCATCTGCGCCTCGCCCTCGACCAGGATGCCCAGCACGCGCCGGCGTGTCGTCTGCACCTTGGACGAGACGATGGAGATCTTGGCGCCGATCAACCGGTTCAGCAGCGTCGATTTGCCGACATTCGGTGCGCCGATCAGGGCGACGAAGCCGCAGCGCGAGCCCTCAGCCACGGGATTCACCTCTCAGCTGGCGCAGCAGCAGGCCGGCGGCATCCGATTCCGCCGCGCGGCGCGAGCGTCCGCGCCCGCGTGCCGCCTCGTAGCCCGGCAGGCTGACTTCGATGTCGAAGACAGGATCATGGGCCGGACCTTCGCTGGCGACCAGGCGATAGGCGGGCAGCGGCAGACCCTGGCCCTGGGCCCATTCCTGCAGCGCTGTCTTGGCGTCCTGCGGCGGCTCGGATTGCTCGGCCAGCAGCGGCTGCCAGTGGCGCTCGACAAAGCGCCGGGCGACGTCGAACCCGCCATCCAGGAACAGGGCGGCGATCACCGCTTCGCAGGCATCGGCCAGCAGATTGCGGCTGCCCCGCCCGCCCTGGTCGGCCTCGGCCCGCGAGATGTGCAGATGCTGGCCCAGGCCGATAGCTTCAGCGACCCGAGCCAGCGTTTCGCTGCGCACGAGCGCATTATAGCGGCGCGCCAGCGCGCCCTCGGGCTCCTGCGGATAGGCGCGATAGACCATGTCGGCGATCACCAGGCCGAGCACGCGGTCGCCCAGGAATTCCAGGCGTTCATAGGTCGATTTGGCCGCGGCGCTGGGATGGGTCAGCGCCTGTTCAAGAAGATCAGGCTGTTTGAAATCGTGACCAAGGGCGTCGGATAGGGCCCGGCTCACTGGATCAGATCGAACAGCCGCGAATAGCGCACGGCGAACGGCCATTTCCAGACTTCCCACCAATGGGCGGTACCGTCGGTCGAAAAGAAGATGATCTCTGCCTTGCCGACGAGGTTTTCCGCCGGCACATAGCCGCACTTCCGACGTTCGGCTGTCCGCCGGAATTGTCGCGGTTGTCGCCCATGGCAAAGTAATGGCCCGGTGGGACGACGAAGACGTCCGTATTGTCGAGGCTGCCGTTGTCACCTTGCTCTTCGATGATGTGATGCTTCACGCCATTCGGCAGCGTCTCGATGTACTGAGTGTAGTGATTGCCCTGCTCGTCGACATAGTCGTCGATCTTGTCGCGGACCACCGCCACATCGTTGATGTAGAGGATGCCCTCCTTCATCTGGATATGGTCGCCGGGCAGACCGATGATGCGCTTGATGTAGTCGAGGTCGGGATGCGGCGGCGGAACGAACACCACCACATCGCCGCGCTTGGGCGTGCTCTCCATGATCCGGCCGGAGAACAGGTCCGGGCTGAGCGGCAAGGAATATTTGCTGTAGCCGTACGAGTATTTGGCGACGAACAGATAATCCCCGATCAGCAGCGAGGGAATCATCGAGCCGGAGGGAATGCGGAACGGTTCGAACAGGAAGGTGCGGATCACCAGCGCGATCAGGATCGCGTAGCCGACGGTTTTGGCGATCTCCCGAAAACCGTCGGATTTCTTCTGCGTCATGAGCGGCGGCGCCTCTGTCTGACAATCTGGTCCGTGCCAGCCTTCGGCGCGGTGCGGGCCGCATGAATACAGGGGCACCCGCCCCTGTCAAGTCGCGGCGGCCTCACGTTTTTGGCAGCGCCGAAATGATGACGATGGCCTGGGCCTGGGGAACGTCGTCGGTCAGCGAAATGTCGATCTGCGCGCGCATTCCCTCGGGCGTGATCGCCGCCAGCCGTTCCAGGGCGCCGCCGGTCAGCTTCATGGTCGGCTTGCCGGAGCAGAGGTTGATGACGCCCATGTCGCGCCAGAACACGCCGTCGCGAAAGCCGGTGCCCAGCGCCTTGGAGCAGGCCTCCTTGGCGGCAAAGCGCTTGGCATAGCTCGCGGCCCGGTTGGCTCGGCCATCGGATTTGCGCCGCTCGGTCTCGGTGAAGACGCGCTCGATAAAACGTTCGCCGAAGCGCTCCAGCGTACGCTCGATGCGGCGTATGTCGATGATGTCGCTGCCGATGCCAAGGATCACGGCGAGGCGCGTCCGCTAAGCGCTGCGCTCGCCGCCGGATTCCGCGCGCGCCTTGTCCATCAGGGCCCGCATGCGCTTGATGGCGCTTTCCAGACCGCCGAAGATCGCTTCCCCGATCAGGAAGTGGCCGATATTGAGCTCGGCCAGGCTGGCAATGGCCGCGACCGGCCCCACCGTGTCGAAGGTCAGGCCGTGGCCGGCATGGCATTCCAGACCGAGTGAATCGCCATAGGCGGCCGCCTTGATCAGGCGGTCGAGATGGCGTTCGCGCTCCGCGCCCTCGGCCTCGCAATAGGCGCCGGTATGCAGTTCCACCACCGGCGCGCCGAGTGCCACGGCCGCATCGAGCTGGCGCGGCTCCGCCTCGATGAACAGCGAGACGCGGATGCCGGCATCGTTCAGCCGGCGGATGAAAGGCGCCAGGTGATTATGGCCGCGCGCCACGTCGAGGCCGCCTTCGGTGGTGCGCTCCTCGCGCTTCTCGGGCACCAGACAGGCGGCGTGGGGCTTGTGGCGCAGGGCAATCGCCAGCATCTCCTCGGTTGCCGCCATCTCGAAATTCAGCGGCAGGTCGATCTCGCGGATCAGGCGCTCGATATCGCGGTCGGAGATATGCCGGCGATCCTCGCGCAGATGGGCGGTGATGCCGTCGGCGCCCGATTGCGCGGCCAGCCGCGCCGCGCGCACCGGATCGGGATGCCGGCCGCCGCGCGCATTGCGGATGGTGGCCACGTGATCGATGTTGACGCCAAGACGTAAGGGGGACCGCTTCATTCTGCCGCTCCGCGACGCCGAGTTTTACGCTGCTGATGATAGCGCGAGACGAGGAAACGCGCCGGAAAAAAGCAGACGAGGCCGACGGCCAGCGCCACCGGCAGCGATCCCAGCATCATCGGCAGCATGACCTGGCCGGGGTGGTGGAAGATATAACTGACATGGACCTCGGACGGCAGGCGGTGGAGGCTGGCCTCGCCCATCATCCTCGCGCCCAGCCGGTAAATCCCCAGCAGAATGAAGGGAATTGTCCAGGGATTACCCACGATCTGGGTGGCAATTGCCGCCGCCAGCGGGCTGCCGCGGATGATCCAGGCGACGACCAGGGCAATGCCGAGATGAAAGCCGACGAAGGGCGTACAGGCGATGGCCGCCCCGCAGGCAAAGCCGAGCGCAATAGAAGCGGGTGTGCCCGGCATGCGCCCGATGCGATGCGCCAGATAGCGCGTCGAGCGCACGAAGCCCATGCTGGGCCAGAAAAATTCGCGCAGATGGCGCCACAGGGATTGCTTTTGACGACGGCGGAACATGGGACTCTCTGGCGCGGGTGCGTCAGCCCCGCGCCCGTTCAACCGTGTTGATGGCGGGGGTGGCGCGCAAGGCAGCGATGATATTGGTCAGGTGGCGCACATCCTTGACCTCGACGTCGATCATCATCTCGAAGAAATCCGCCGAGCGGTTGGTGATCTTCAGATTGGTGATGTTGCCTTCGCTCTTGCCGATCACGGTGGAAAGACTGCCCAGGCTGCCGGGCTCGTTGGCGACCACCACGTGCAGGCGGCCGACATGGCCCTCGGCCTTCGCCGGGTCGACATGCCATGCCACATCCAGCCAGCGCTCCGGCGCGTCGGCGAAGCTCTCCAGTGTCTCGCAATCGATGGTGTGGATGGTGACACCCTTGCCGGTGGTGACGATGCCCACGATGCGATCGCCCGGCAAAGGATGGCAGCAGCCGGCGAAATTGATCGCCATGCCGGGGATGAGGCCGGTGATGGGGATGGCATTCGATTCCTTGATGCCGGGCTTCTTGTTCGGCCGCCCGCGTTTGGTGCCCGGCGTCTTCACCTCGACGGCGGGTTTCAACCCCGGGAAAACGGCGGCGATGACCTCGCGGCCGGTGAGATTGCCGGCACCGACGGCGGCATAGAGTTCCTCGACCGATTCGCATTTCAGTTTCTTCAGCGCCCCGGCCAGGGCCTTCTCGGTCAGCTCGTGCCCATCATGGCGGAAATCCTTGGCCAGGATCGAGCGGCCGAGCTCCAGATACTGGGCGCGCTGCTGGGTGCGGATATAGCGGCGGATGCAGGCGCGCGCCTTGCCGGTCACGACGAACCGCTCCCAGGTGGGCGAGGGCGTCTGGCTGCGCGATGTCACGACCTCTACCTGGTCGCCGTTCTGCAGCTGGGTGCGCAGCGGCACCATGCGGCCGTTGATCTTGGCGCCCACGCAGCGGTCGCCGACCTGGGAATGGACGGCATAGGCGAAATCCACCGGCGTGGCGCCGCGCGGCAGCGCGATCAGATCGCCCTTGGGCGTGAAGCAGAACACCTGGTCCTGGAACATCTCGAGCTTGGTGTGCTCGAGGAATTCCTCCGGGCCCGCGGCATGCTCCAGAATATCGAGCAGTTCGCGCAGCCAGCGATATTGCCGGCCATCCAGGCGGGGTGCGTCCTGTTTGAAGCGCCAATGGGCGGCCACGCCCAGCTCGGCCACCTCATGCATCTCGCGGGTGCGGATCTGCACCTCGATGCGCTGGCGCTCCGGACCGATTACGCCGGTATGCAGCGAGCGGTAGTCGTTCGGCTTGGGGGTGCTGATGTAGTCCTTGAAGCGGCCCGGCACCATGGAATAGGTGCTGTGCAGCGTGCCCAGCGCCTGGTAGCAGGCGCTCACATCGTTGACGACGATCCGGAACGCCATGATGTCGGAAAGCTGCTCGAAGCTGATGTTCTTGCGCTGCATCTTGCGCCAGATCGAATAGGGTGTCTTTTCCCGTCCCGATATCCAGGACTCGACGCCCGCACCATCCAGCGTGCGCTTCAGCTCGGCGATGATGCGCGGCACCATGTCGCCGCCCTGTTCGCGCAGAATATTTCAGGCGCTGGGCGATGGAGGCCCTGGCATCGGGATAGAGTTCGGCGAAGGAAAGATTCTCCAGCTCGTCCTTCATCTCCTGCATGCCCATGCGCTCGGCCAGCGGGGCATAGATCTCCAGCGTCTCCAGCGCGATGCGCCGGCGGCGTTCGGAATCCTTCATGAAATGCAGGGTCTGCATGTTGTGCAGACGGTCGGCGAGCTTTACCAGCAGCACGCGGATGTCGGCCGACATCGCCAGCACCAGCTTGCGGAAATTCTCCGCATGCTTGGTGTGGTCCGATTGCAGCTCGATGCGCGAAAGCTTGGTCACGCCATCGACCAGGCGCGCAATCTCCTTGCCGAAGAGATGCTCGATCTGCTCGAGGGTGGCGTCGGTATCCTCGACGGTATCGTGCAGCAGCCCGGTGACGATGGAGGCGCTGTCCAGCTTCATGCGGGCCAGCAACTCGGCCACGCCAAGCGGATGGGAGAAATAGGGATCGCCGGAATCGCGGCTCTGCGAGCCGTGCGCCTTGAGCGCGAAGACATAGGCGCGGTTGAGGGCGTCCTCGTCAGCCGAGGGATCGTAGGCTTTGACCCTCTCGACCAGTTCGAACTGCCGGATCATCCGGTCACCCTCGATCGCATGGGCTGGCGCGCCCCTGCGCGGTGGGCATCCACCGCGCGATTGCTGGCGCCGGCTTTATTTCTCCTCCGGCAGTTCTTCGCCGTCGGCACCCGGCTCGTCCTGGAACTCGCCGTCGACGTTGAGACCTGCTTCGGTCGCATCCTTTTCCTGGGCCTGGATCATCTCGCCCAGCAGATCGGCGGTCTCGGCACCGAAACCGCCCTCTTCCTCCGGCTCGTCCTGCTCGACATTGTGCTGCAGGCCCTGGATCAGATTGTTGCGCAGGCCCTCAAGATCGATCGTCTCATCGGCGATCTCGCGCAGCGCCACGACGGGATTCTTGTCGTTATCGCGCTCGATAGTCAGCTGCCCGCCGGCAGCGACATCCCGCGCCCGCTGGGCCGCCAGCATCACCAGATCGAACCGATTGGGCACCTTCAGAACGCAGTCTTCCACCGTCACGCGCGCCATGATCTCTCCCGTTCAACAGGCAGATTTAAGAATGATCTTTGAATATATGGGTGCGGTTGCAGCAAATCAAGCTGCTTCAATAACTTGCCGCCTATTGCGGAAGGACTTCGAACGATTTGGCCAGCCGGCAGTGTCGCTATCATCTCAGGCAAGCTGCGGCCGCTAACCGGATGACGCCATTCGGGTCTTAGCTCCGCCAGGGGCAGCAAGACAAAGCCGCGCTCTGCCAATCGCGGATGGGGAAGCAGCGGCGGCCGCGGCCCTTCGCGCGTCATATTGCCATAGGCGAGAAGATCCAGGTCCAGCACCCGGGGGGCGTTGAGATAGAGACGCACGCGCCCGAACTCGGCCTCGATGTCATGGAGCAAGGCGAGCAGGGCCTCGGGATCCGAGCGTCGTTGCCACATCCGCCACGCCGTTCACATACCAGGGATGGTCCGATACCGGTATCGGGGCGCTTTCCCACCAGCGTGAGCGCGCCAGAAGACTCACGCCCCTTTCTCCCAGCCGGCGCAAAGCCGCCTCCAAGTTGCAACCGGCGAACCGTGAACGGGGCTCGGCAGGTTTGCGCCCAATCCAATCAGGATCGGGCCGGTTCCGGTCACATCCTGCTGATTGCCCTTGTTTTCTGCCGGCGCACCCATACCTTTAAATCATAGGCCGGCTAAGTCGTTGTAGTAGCACAAAATTGCCACGAATTAACCTTTCGCGACGCAACAACCCTATTTCCACCGAGGCAGTGATGAAATTGAAGTTTTATTCCGGCGAACGCGTCGCTCTCTTCATCGATGGGGCCAATCTTTATGCGGCGGCCCGCGCGCTCGGTTTCGATATCGACTACAAGCGCCTGCTCAACCTGTTCAGCGAGGATTGCCATCTCGTCCGCGCCTTTTACTACACCGCCCTGATCGAGGATCAGGAATATTCCCCACTGCGTCCCCTGGTCGATTGGCTGGACTATAACGGCTATACCATGGTGACGAAGCCGACCAAGGAGTTCACCGATTCCATGGGCCGGCGCAAGCTGAAGGGCAATATGGATATCGAACTCGCCATCGACGTGTTGGAGATGGCCCCGCACCTGGATCATGTCGTGCTGTTCTCGGGCGACGGCGATTTCCGCCGCCTCGTCGAGGCGGTACAGCGCAAGGGCGTGCGGGTATCGGTGGTCAGCACCACCCGCTCGCAGCCGCCCATGGTGGCTGACGAGCTGCGCCGCCAGGCCGACACCTTCATCGAGCTGAGCGAGCTGGCGGACGGTATCGCACGGGCCCACGCGATCCGCTCGACGCCCGCCGATCCCGATCTCGCGGAATCGGCGTGAGCGCAACGCCGGCGCTGGCGCCCGGGCATGATTGCCCGGTCTGCCCGCGCCTGGTTGCTTTCCGCCAGGCCATCCGCACAAAGGAACCGCAATGGCATAACGCGCCGGTGCCGAGCTTCGGCCATGACGATGCGCGGCTGCTGATCGTCGGATTGGCGCCGGGCCTCAAAGGCGCCAACCGCACCGGGCGGCCCTTCACCGGCGATTACGCCGGCGATCTGCTCTACGCGACGCTGAAAGACTTCGGCTGGGCCCGGGGCGAGTATGGCCGCGAGCCCGACGATGGATTCGAGCTGGTCGATTGCCGGATCACCAATGCGGTGCGCTGCGTGCCGCCGGAAAACAAGCCGACGCCGCTGGAGATATCCGGCTGCCGCCCGTTCCTGGTGGATGAGATCGCCAGCCTGGCGAAGCTGAAGGCAATCCTGGCGCTGGGCAGCATCGCCCATGCTTCGGTATTGAGAACGCTGGGCAAGCGCCTGGCGCTGCATCCCTTCCGCCACGGCGCCATCCACAACATGGAAAACGGACTGCTGCTCGCCGACAGCTATCATTGCTCGCGCTACAACACGAATACCGGAAGACTGACGCCGACGATGTTCACTGCCGTATTCGCCGAGTTGAAACAGCGGCTGGCCTAGTCAGAGCGGCCGGCATTTCAGGCCGCCGGCCTTGGCCTTTCTTCATGGCTTTCGCGCCAACGTCACATAACTGTCGTATCTCTCTGATCTTTCATCACTATTCTTCGCCCTTCCTGGCTCGCCGTTGGGTCTCTGGCAAATTTGGTGACCAAATTGTTGCAGTTACAACTCAAACCCGTTGAATTGCCACATTGCGTTCGTTACGCTCGGTTAGCCGTTCAAGGCTGGCCGTTCAAGGCGGGGGAGTTCGAAGTCACCAGGCAGTCCCGCGACGTCCAAACTTAAATTCAGGGAGGTACAAGTGAAGCGTTCTGCATTGAGCAAAATATTGCTGGCCACCACGACAGCTCTGGCAGGCCTGTCCTTCGTCGCGATCGCCTACGCGGATTCCATGAGCGATCTGGTCGCCGCTGCAAAGAAGGAAGGCGAACTGACCATTATTGCCGTGCCCCACGACTGGTGCGATTACGGCGAAATCGTCGACGGTTTTCAAAAAGCCTATGGCCTCAAGTTGAACGAGCTGAACCCGGATGGCGGCTCGGGCGATGAGATCGAGGCGATCAAGGCCAACAAGGGGAACAAGGGCCCGCAGGCCCCCGATGTCATCGATGTCGGACTTTCCTTCGGTCCGTCTTCGAAGGCCGAAGGCCTGCTGCAGCCCTATAAGGTATCGACCTGGGATTCCATCCCCGCCGATCAAAAGGATGCCGACGGCTATTGGTACGGCGACTACTACGGCGTGCTCGCCTTCGAGGTGAACACGGACATCATCAAGAATGTGCCGGCCGACTGGCCCGATTTGCTGAAGCCGGAATACAAGAATACGGTCGCAATCGGCGATCCGCGCACCGCCAACGAGTCGATCCAGATCGTCTTCGCGGCGGGCCTGTCCTCCACCGGCGGCAAGATTGACGAAGCCGCCAAAGCCGGTCTCGACTACTTCAACCAGTTGAACAAGGCCGGCAACTTCGTGCCAATTTCAGTATCGGCCGCAGCCCTCGCCCAGGGCACCGCACCGATCGGCATCCGCTGGGATTACCTGGCGCTGGCCGACCGCGACACGCTGAAAGGCAATCCGCCCGTGGCCGTCGTCGTGCCAAAAACCGGGATTGTCGCCGGCGTCTACATACAGGCGATCAGCGCCTATGCGCCCCACCCCAACGCCGCTAAACTCTGGATGGAATGGCTTTATTCCGATCAATCTCAGTTGACCTGGCTCAAGGGTTACTGCCACCCGATCCGCTTCCTCGATCTGGTGAAACGCGGCGTCGTGCCGCAGGCCTTGCTCGACAAACTGCCGCCGGCCGATGCCTATCAGAAGGCTCTCTTCCCGACTCTGAAGCAACAGGTCGCGGCCAAGGAAATCATCACCAAGCAGTGGGATACCGTTGTCGGCGTCCAGGTGAAATAGTCCCCTTGCGTTTCGATCGTGCCGGCCGCGGGAAAAAGCCGCGCCCGCTGCCGGCACGATCTTCCAAGCGCTGTCGCATGCCGGGCTCCTCGGGGGAAGGATAAGCGTCGGTGTTGCACGACTCTCATGCCGCTCAGCGCCCGCGCCTGATTCCGGTCTTGCGGATGGACAAAGCGATCGCTTGGCTGGGCGTATCGCCTTTCTTCGTCTTCGCCGCCATGTTCATGATTGCACCGACTGTCTATCTTGCAGTCGGCGCCTTCCAGGATGCTGCCGGCAATTTCACCCTGGCAAACATTGGCGAACTTTTTACGCCATCGATCCTGAGTGCCTACTGGATCAGCATCGAAGTGAGCGCCGCTTCGGCGCTGGCCGGTGCGATCATCGGTTTTTTCCTGGCCTATGCCGCGGTGTCCGGCGGATTGCCCCGCTGGATCAGGCCAACCATGATGACATTCAGCGGTGTGGCATCAAACTTTGCCGGCATTCCGCTGGCTTTCGCCTTCATCGCCACATTGGGCCGCGTCGGGCTTGTAACGGTGTTGCTCAACAAATTTCTCGGCTTCAACCTCTACAGCACCGGTTTCAATCTCCTGAGCTTCGGCGGACTCACCCTGACCTATCTTTATTTTCAGATTCCTCTGATGGTGCTGATACTGACGCCTGCCCTGGACGGGCTGAAGCGTGAGTGGCGCGAAGCATCCGCAATCCTGGGAGCGAGCGGCTGGCAATACTGGCGCTACATAGCGTTGCCGATTCTCTGGCCGAGTCTGCTCGGCACGACGCTGCTGCTGTTCGCCAATTCCTTCGGCGCCGTCGCCACTGCCTATGGGCTGACGGGCAGCTCACTCAACATCGTGACAATATTGCTGTTCGCGCAAATCCGTGGCGATGTCCTCCATAACGAAAACCTGGGTTATGCGCTGGCACTGGGCATGGTGCTGATTACCGGACTGTCGAACGCGGCGTTTATCTGGCTTAGCGGACGCAGCCGCAGGGCAATGCGATGAAGCCTTCCAGGGTCGGGCCGTGGATCGCGATCACCGTGGGAACGCTGTACTTTTTCGTGCCGCTGATCGCCACATTCGAATTCTCCCTTCGCCTGCGGCGCGGCGCCTACAGTTTCGATGCCTACGCAGTCGTGCTGGGCGATCCACGATTCCAGGCGACCTTCAGCTATTCAGCGGTCCTGGCGCTGTTGACGATTATCGTGGGCGTGCTGCTCGTGGTCCCAACGGCCTATTGGGTCCAGCTGCGGCTGCCGCGCCTCCGGCCGGTCGTGGAGTTCCTGTCCCTGTTGCCGCTCGTCGTTCCCTCCATCGTACTGGTGTTCGGCTATCTTCGCATTTACGGCAGCTCCTCGATCCTGCCGATGACGGGCAATGAGCGGGCAACCGACCTGCTCCTGATGTTCAGCTATGTCATGCTGTCGCTGCCTTACATGTACCGGGCGGTGGACACCGGGATGCGGTCGATCGATATCGCCACGCTGACGGAAGCCGCCGAAAGCCTCGGCGCCAACTGGGTGACGATTCTTCTCAAAGTCATTTTTCCGAATGTGCGGGCTGCCATCCTAAGCGGCGCATTTCTGACTTTCGCCACCGTCGTCGGCGAATTCACAATGACGAGCCTGCTGAATCGCCCGGGCTTTGGTCCCTACCTGCAGCTGATCGGCGGCAATCGCGCCTACGAACCCTCGGCGCTTGCCATTATGGCCTTCGCCATGACGTGGGCCTGCATGGGTCTGATGCAGATGTTCGGACGATCGGCGAGAAGCTCAGCCGTCGTGCCGGCGGAAGTCAAATGAACCGGAGCCACTATGAGCTTTCTTGATATCAAGGGCGTGCAGAAATCGTTCGGCGCCACGAATGTGGTTCGCAATTTCGACCTCACCGTCGACCGTGGCGAGTTCGTCTCGTTCCTCGGGCCCAGCGGCTGCGGCAAGACCACGACGCTACGCATGGTGGCCGGTTTCGAGACGCCGAGCGCGGGGCAAATCCTCATCAACGGGCGCGATGTGACCCAGCTGCGACCCAACCAGCGCAACGTCGGCATGGTATTCCAGTCTTATGCGCTGTTTCCCAATATGACCGTGGCGGAGAACGTCGGCTTCGGGCTGAAGGTTTCGAAGACACCCGTTGCGGAGCGCAAGACCCGGGTCGATGAAATGCTGGGATTGATCAAGCTGCCCCAGCTCGGGGGGCGCTTTCCTTCCGAGCTTTCCGGCGGCCAGCAGCAGCGCGTGGCGCTTGCCAGGGCGCTCGCCATCAGGCCACAGGTCCTGCTTCTGGATGAACCGCTATCCGCTCTCGACGCCAAGATTCGCATCGCGCTGCGCGAAGAAATCCGCGCGGTCCAGCGCCGGCTGGGCATCACGACCGTCTATGTAACCCACGACCAGGAAGAAGCGCTGTCGATCTCCGACCGTATCGTCGTGATGAACGAGGGGCGCATCGAACAGATCGGATCGCCGTTCGAGATCTACAACTATCCGCGCACCCGTTTCGTGGCTTCCTTCGTCGGCACCCTCAACATATTCGAGGGGCGTGTCGTGGATGCGGCAACGAGGATGCTGGAAATCGATGGCCAGAAAGTGGCAACCGGCGCACCGCTCGAAAACCGCGCCTCAGGGCAGCCGCTGACTCTGGCGCTTCGCCCCGAAGCGGTCAGCCTTGGCAGCGAGCAGGGCCGCAACCTGCTGCGCGGCAAGATCGAGGAAGTAAGTTTCCTCGGCGCTATCGTGCGCATTCGGGTGCTGCTTGGAAAAACCAGGATTTCCTTCGACACTTTTAACAATCCGAGCGCGCCGCCGCCTGATCGCGGCCGCGATGTCACGATCGGCTTCGCCCCTGCCGATCTGCTGGTCCTGCAAGATGCGCCGGTGGCGTAGCGCAAAGGTCGCCGGCGGCGAATTTAACTCCGCCTTGCGAAGGCAAGGCCGATACCCGCCCCGATCAGGATGCCGCCGGAAATGCGGTTGCGCAGCTTGCCATGCATGGCCAAGAAACGGCGCGCCCGGTTGGCCAGGATAGCCCAGCCACCATCGACCGCCACGGCAATGAATACGAATGTGGCCGAGAGGACGCCGACCTGAAGCCCCACGTCATGGGTCATGACCACGAACTGCGGAAAGAAGGCGCCGTAGAAGAACAGTGTCTTGGGGTTGGTCAGCGAAACCAGCAAGGCGCGCGTATACATCGCCTGCGCCGATTTGGGCTCGGCCTGAACATCGGTCAGCCTGAGCGGCGGCGCGCGCCACTGGGTAATGCCGAGATAGACGAGATAGGCAACGCCGATCCAGCGGATCCAGTCGAACCATGCACCCAGCTGGCCCAACAGCTCGGTCATGCCGAGTGCGGTGAGCGCGAGCTGCACCAGCATCGCCGAGCTGGTGCCGGCCACCGTCAGCAGGCCATAGCGAAACCCGTAAGTCACGCTGTTGGCGACGATCAGCGCCACATTGGGTCCTGGAATCAGCATCAGGACGGTCACGGCCGCCACGAAGGCGAGATAAAGGTGCAGTTCTGGCATCGGATCCTCCGTCGGCGGCTATCCGGCCGCCCACGAAAGGCGGCAAACGTCTGATCGCCTCAAGTTGTTAACTTGAGGCGTGAATCAGCCGTTATTCAAACAGTTTAAAGCAAAGATTCACGGATCAGGTTGTTTCAACCGGATCCGATCTTGCTCTAGGCCGTCGCCATCTCGCCCAAGTATGCCTGCTGGATCATCTTGTTTTCCAGCAGACTTTTAGCGGTACCCGACAGAACCACTTCGCCAGTCTGCAGGACATAGCCGCGATGGGCGATGGAGAGCGCCATCGCGGCGTTTTGTTCGACCACGAAGATCGTCGTGCCCTGCTTGTTGATCGTCTGGATGATCTCGAACACCTGGTCGACAAAGGCGGGCGAGAGGCCCATGGAGGGCTCGTCCATGCAGATCAGCCGCGGGCGCGCCATCAGCGCGCGGCCGATGGCAACCATCTGCTGCTCGCCGCCCGAGAGCGTTCCCGCCAATTGCTGGCGGCGCTCCTTGACCCGGGGAAACAGGGAATAGACCCGCTCGAGATCGTCATTCAGGTTGTGCTTGTCCTTGCGCGTATAGGCGCCCATTTCGAGATTCTCGAGCACCGTCATGCGCGGGAACAGGCGGCGGGCTTCCGGCACCGGGGCAATACCCCGCTGCACCCGCGCCGCCGTGGGCAGGTTGTTGATGAGCTGGCCCTCATACAAGATCTCGCCCGATTTCGGCCGCACGATGCCCAGCACGGACTTCATCGTGGTCGATTTTCCGCTGGCATTACCGCCCAGCAGGCAGACGATCTCACCCTGCTTGATCTCGTAGTTCACGTCCTTGAGGACATGGAGCTCGCCGTAATAGGTGTTGACGCCCTTGAACTCAAGCATGGTGTGCTACTTTCCGGCCGAGATAGGCTTCGAGCACTTGCGGATTGCTGTGGACCTGTTCGGCCGTGCCCTCGGCGATCTTCTCGCCGTGGTCGAGGACGATGATCTTGTCGGCGAGATCGTTGACCACGTTCAGCTTGTGCTCGATCAGGAAGATGGTCATGCCCATGGTCCGCAGGCTGCGGATCTGATCCGCCAGTTCCAGCGTCTCCGCGGGATTCATGCCGGCCGTCGGCTCGTCGAGCAGAAGCACCTTGGGACGTGAGGCGAGCGCGCGTGCAATCTCCACCCGGCGGCGGTTGGCGTAGGAGAGTTCCTTCACCAGCTGGTTGGCACGCGGCAGCAGCCGGTTGCCGAACAGGCGGATGATCTCCATCGCGTATTCCCGGGAATCCTTCTCTTCCGCACGGCTGCGCTTGGTGCGCAGCACCGCGCCAAGCGGCCCCGTGGTCGTGCGCGAATGCATGGCGACCAGGATGTTCTCCAGCACCGTCATGTTGCTGAACAGGCGCAGGTTCTGAAAGGTGCGCGCGATGCCTCGCTCGGTGATCTGGTCGGCGCGCAGATCGGTGATGTCTTTGTCCAGCAACAGGATCTTGCCGGATGAGGGCGCGTCCATGCCGGTAATCAGGTTGAAGGTGGTCGTCTTGCCGGAGCCGTTGGGTCCGATCAACGCCACGATGGAGTTGGACTCAACGATGAGGTCGAGATCTTTGACCGCCTGGATGCCGCCAAAACGCCGCGTTAGCTTCTTGGTTTCGATCATGGCGATCTTGGCGCCTGGCGTCGCGGGCTCGGTCCCGCGCAGCGTTCCCACGAAGCCGCCGCGGCCGACATGGGCCGTCTGCTGCTCGATCGTCAACGGCGGCGTCGGCCGGATTGCGGGTATCAATCCTTGTCGCCGGAACAGCATCATCGTGACGAGGATGATGCCGAAGATGAGTTCGATCGACTGCACCAGATCGACCTTCAGCAGCCAGGCGATGTTGGTGAAATGCCCCAGCATGTGGATCCAGCCGGTCAAATCCTGCAGGAACCAGGATTGCAGCAGCTGCAGAATGATGGCGGCAAGCACCACGCCATAGACGCTGCCCATTCCGCCCAGCACGATCATGACCAGCAGCATGACCGAGACCGGGAACATGAACATGTCGGGAGTGGCGGTCTGGAGCTTGGAGACATAGAAGGCGCCGGTCATGCCGCCGAAAGCAGCCCCGATACCGAAGGCCAGCAACTTGAAGTGGGTGCGGTTGATGCCCATGGCGCCGGCGGCGATTTCGTCCTCGCGGATCGCGATCCAGGCCCGGCCGACGCGGGAATTCAGCAGGCGCAGGCTGACGAAGATCAGGAAAATGATCATCAACAGGCCGAGATAGTAGAACGGCTCGGAGGCGACGCCGAAATTGTAGCCGAATAACCTCGGCGGGGCGGCGCCGTTCAGGCCGATGGCGCCGTTGGTCAGATAGGGCGTGTTGCGCGCCACGATCGGCACGATCTCGCCGAAGCCCAGCGTGACGATGGCGAGATAGTCGCCCCGCAGCCGCAAGGTCGGCGCGCCGAAGAGCACGCCGAAGAAAGCGGCAACCACC
Source organism: uncultured Alphaproteobacteria bacterium (assembly GCA_963770335.1). Lineage (GTDB taxonomy): Bacteria > Pseudomonadota > Alphaproteobacteria > Dongiales > Dongiaceae > DASXQK01. The sequence goes on along the minus strand of CAVYPG010000007.1, from coordinate 399,541 downwards.
GCGCAGATCGGCATCGATATCCAGAACGAAACGGTAAAATGTACCACATCGGGCACGCCGTCGGCGTGGTAGCGCTGCACCAGCCCCAACCACTGGAACGGTTCCCAGAAACCCCACCACTCGGGCTGAACCTGCCACGAAGAAAGAATTCCGTAGGTATAGGCGCCGATGGCGAAGAAAGCGGCATAGCCCAGATCGAGCAGCCCGGCAAAGCCGACGACGATATTGAGGCCCAGCGCCAGCACGGCGAAGGCCGTGGCGTTTGCGGCGGCATCGATGTCGCCACCATTGCGGTCGATCAGCGGAAACAGGAACAGGAAAATCCCGGTATTGAGGACGATCAGCCGACGCCGCCGGTCGGCGGGAATGCCGCGCCACCACGTCCCGAGGGCGCCGCCGAATTGTCGCTTCACGCGCAGGGAGTCAGCCACGGGCGAACCTATGATTTACGCGGCACGAGCCGTCCAAGCAGCCCGTTCGGCCGGAAGACCAGAACCAGGATCAGGATCGAGAAGATGATGACGTCGGTCCAGCGCGTGGCGATGAGCTGGCCGCCGAGGGATTCGATCAGCCCGATGATGACGCCACCCAGCATGGCGCCGGGAATGCTGCCGATGCCGCCCAGCACCGCCGCGGTGAAAGCGCGCAAGCCCGCGGTATAACCGATCACATAGCTGGTGAAATTATAGTAGAGGCCAAAAATCAGGCCTGCGGCTCCCGCAAGGGCCGAGCCGAGAAAGAACGTGAGCATCACCACGGAATCGACCTCGATGCCCATCATGCGGGCCGCTTCCTGATCCTGGGCCGTTGCCTGCATGGCTTTGCCCATCCTGGTGCGGCGCACGAAGATATTCAGGGCGACCATTAACGCCAGTGCGATCACCCAGACCAGCACCTCGCGCAGATGCAGATCGGCGCCGGCGACTTTCCAGACGATGTTGGGCATCGGGTTGGGAAAATTCAGCGCCGCAGCCCCCTGCGAAAGCAGGATGATATTGAAAAGAATATACGAGACGCCGATCGTCGTGATCATAGCCGCGGTGCCGGGCACGTTGCGCAACGGTCGCAACACGGTCCGCTCGATCAAGACTCCCAGCAATCCGCAGAACAGCATGACGGCGAGCAGGGCCAGCAGCAGCACACCCGCGAGCGGAAAGCCCGCCGAGAATGACGCGCTGGCCCACCAACCCCATCAGCTTCAGCACCCACATGGCGAAGAACGATCCGACCATGAAAATGTTGAAGTGAGCGAAGTTGATCAGCTCGATGATGCCGTAGACCATGGTGAACCCGAGCGCGAGCAACGAATACATCGCGCCCAGGCTCACCCCGTTGATGACCTGCTGAAGCAGGACATCATGATAAGACATAGTTGGAACCCGTCCCTAGTTGATCGACAGGATCCTCAGCTGGCCGGCGCTTCCGGCGCGTCACCGATGTACTTGTACTGGTGCGAGACGTCGTCTTCCGGGTTGCTCGTGTCGTGCTTGATCTGCCAGACGCTGATCACCTTGTTGTTGATGTCACCGTTCTCATCGAACGAGACGTCGCCCTGCAGGGTCGTTGTCTTGCCAGATTGCATCGCATCGCGGACCGTGTCGCGATTCACCGTGCCGCCGCTTGCCGCAACCTTGGCGATGGCGTCCGCCACAACCTGGACGGCGTCATAGGCAGTGATCGAATAGAGCGACGGAGTCTGATTGAAGGTCTTGGTGAAGCGCGCGACCCAGTCGGCATTCGACTGCGAGTCGAGGGCGTCAGGTGTGGCTTGCGTGCAGTACCAGCCTTCGATGGCCGGGAAACCGACGCCGGAGAGAATGCCACCGTCGACCATTCCATCGCCACCGGCCTTGATCATGGTCGGCATGATGTCATAAGACTGCTTGGCGACCTTCACGCCTGCCTGGGCCACGCCACCGTAATAGATCGCATCCGGGTTCAGGCCCTTGATCTTGGTCAGAACCGTCGTGTAGTCGGCTTCCTTCGGGTCGAGCTGGTCATGACCCATCACATTCAGGCCGATCTTCTTGGCCTGGGCTTCGAAGGCGTTCGACATGCCGACGCCATAGGCGCCGGAATCGTCGAGGATGTAGACCGACTTCACCTTCAGCGTATCGCGCATGTAATTGGCCATGTTCGGGCCCTGATAGGCGTCCGTCGTGACCGTGCGGAAATAGATCGCCTTGCCGCCCGGCTTGTACTGGCCGGCGAACTTCGGATCGGTAATGTCCGGGTTCGTCGAGGACGGCGTGATGGCCGCGAGGTTGGCAGCCGACAGGATCGGCGTCATGGCCTTGCCTTCGCCCGACATTTCCGGACCGACGATCGCGACCACGGCCGGATCGGCGACGAACTTCTTGGCGTTGGTGGCGGCCTGGGCCGGGTCGTACTGGCCGGCCGTCGACGTGCCGCTATCCAGCACGCTGACGTTCAGGTGATAACCGCCCGCGCCGCCCTTGGCATTGATGTCGTCGATTGCCATCTGGGCGCCGTTCTTGATGCGGCCAGCGGAATCGGCATCCGCGCCGGTCAGCGGCAGTTCGATACCGATGGTGACTTCCTTCGCCTGCGCATGGGCCGGAACGAACGTGGCCGGCGTGGCGAAGGCAGCGAGCGCGAGCGCGCCCAGAGTCGTCATCAATAATTGTCGGCGATGCGTCGTCATAGTGCCGTCTCCCTTTGCTGTGTCCCTGTGTTTGTCCTGGACGGGGTTGTCCGTCACCCCGGTTGCCGGGTGATGACTAGATCCCGTTCGTTTTCGTTAGCCCCGTAATCTCCCGGCCTCGAAGTCGCCCCGCCGGCGGCATTTTCCTCTCCACATTGTAGAGAGACATTCATGCCATGCGCGACAGTTACCCAATTCGCAATACTTCACAAGTAGCTAATTACAAGGGTTTGGCGCAGGCCAGCCGGTCCGCTGTAAATTTAAATTGACTGACGTACCAATATATTGGGCGAATGTGTCGGCTTGCTCAGCCGTCATTCTTAACCATTACCAGACGAGCGAGCGGCAGGCTCATCCGCGCCGGCCGCGCCGCCAGCTTGGCTGCAACCCGCTCTTCCAGGGCCGCAATGAACGCGTCCGATCGTGGATTGGCATGGCCCTCATCGAGCCCCAGCGACAATGTCTGGAATACCGAAGCCCGGCTGAAGGCGGCCCATCGCGCGCCGAAAGCGACGGCATCGCGGTCACGCTCATACGCCGCCCAGATTCCATCCTCACCCGCAAAGACATCCGCCGTCTCAACAGCGAGCGAGCCGAGCTGGCCGGATGAGCCGCCGGGTGAATTGAAGGGGGCGAGGAAATCGGCGCGCCGGCGGCCGACGGTGGGAATCACCATGCGCTCGACCTCGCTCTTCTTGAGAAGACCCTCGCCGACAAGACCGAGAAGCGATTCATAGAGCGCCGGCAAAAGAAGTTCATAGCCGAAGGCGCCGTCATCCTTCAGCGCCATGGTGATGATCACAAGACGGCCGCCGGGCCGCAGTTCGCTCGCACGATGGATCAGGAACCGGCGCCAGTCTTCGGCAGCCTGCTGCGCATAGGCGGCTCGGGCGGCGCCATCGCTGCTGTAGGAGATCTGAATCTGGTCGGGAATCGGCCCCGGTGTGCGGCTCAGCCACTGCACCGCCCAGGAACTCCACCCCAGGGTCACGCTGTTGGCGGGCAAAATCTGTTCGTAGAAAGACTGGCCGACCGCGGCAGAAAACACGGCAGCGGTACCGCGCCGATAGCTGTCGGGATCGTTCTCGATGGTCCGAAACAGGCCGGCGAAATCATTATCCGGCACATCGGTGTGGATGACGGAGATCGCGCGGTCGCCGGTGATGCGACCGCGCAACACGGCGATGGCGGCAGACATGGGTGCCATGGAGTTGTGGCCGCTCGCGGCCCCGTAGTCGGCGATGACGACAGGCTCGCCCCCCGGCGCCAGCGATACGTTCCGGGCTGCCTCTTCCAGCAGCGGGATGGCGGGTCGCAAGCCACCGGCCTGAACGCGCGAGTTGCGGTTATAGGCGCCGGCCCCTTCCATGGGCGCCGGCCCGCTCAAGTTCAGCGTTTGGACAACAGCAGGCGGCGGGTGTCGCATTATGATTAAGGAACGGCGGCCGCAGGGGCCAGCGCCTCGAGGGCAGCAAGCCAGCGATGGATGCGGGCGAGATTGACGCCCAGATCGCCCTTGCCCAATTGCGAGCGCGAATAGAGCGCGATGGCCGATCGGCCTGCCGGCAGATCGATAAAGCGAACGACAATGGTGTCGGGATAGCGCATCAGCCGCGAGCGCTGGATAAAGCGCTCCGTCAGCGAAGCATCGTCAGAGTCAACCCTGACCAGGCGCGGTTCATCGGCGATCGCCCGGACAAAGGCCACGCGAAGGTCGTGGGCAGTCACGGCGAATGCCGGCGAGATCACGTCGGCTTTCGCCTCACAGAGATTTGCCGGACAGGCCAGCGCATCGTTGGGCGTCGCGCGGCGCTGCAACGTCTCGAAGGATACCGGCCCAAGATCCGCCGGGCCGAACAGTGTCCAGACGCGCTCGGGGCCGATCAGCTGGAAGACGCCGAAGGCGAGCGCGACGACCAGAAGAAACCAGACCAGGCGAGAGCCCCAGCGCCTCACGGCAGCACCTAGCGGTTGCGCGAGCGCAGCAATCGCGCCTGTTCGCGCTGCCAGTCGCGCTTCTTGATCGTCTCGCGCTTGTCCTGCTGGCGCTTGCCCTTGGCCACGCCGAGCTGGCATTTGGCGATGCCGCGGGCGTTGAAATAGATGGAGAGCGGCACCACCGTCATGCCATCGCGGCTGATCCGCCCCTGCAGTTTTTCCACCTCGCGCTTGCGCAGCAGCAGTTTGCGCGGACGCTTGGGCGCATGGTTGAAGCGGTTGGCCGCCGCATATTCGGGAATGTTGGCGTTGATCAGGAACAGCTCGCCGTTCTTTTCCGCGGCAAATGCTTCGGCGATGCTGGCCCGCCCGTCGCGCAGCGACTTGACCTCGCTGCCCAGCAGCATCATGCCGGCCTCCAGCGTGTCCTCGATGAAATAGTCATGCCGCGCCTTGCGATTCTGCGCGACGCTGCGGGGCTCGTCTTTGGCCATTGGGTCTGATAGGGCGGTCTGGTTGGCCGGGCTAGTTGGCCAGGCCAGCGGAAGCGAGAGCGCGCTGCACCTTGTGCTTGCTCGTCTCGGCGATCTCGCAGAGCGGCAGGCGCAGATCGGCCTGACAATGGCCCAGCAAATTCGCCGCATATTTGACCGGGCCGGGGCTCGCCTCGCAGAACAACGCCTCGTGCAGCGGCGTCAGCCGCTCATTGATCGACATCGCAGACTTCACGTCGCCGCGCTGCCAGGCGCCGTGCATCTCCGACAACAGCCGCGGCGCGACATTCGCCGTCACCGAAATGCAGCCATGTCCGCCCTGGGCCAGGAAGGCCATGATGGTAGCGTCCTCGCCCGACAGCATGCAGAAATCCGGGCCGATGGCGTTCTTGGTGCGAACGGGCCGCGCCAGATCGTTGGTCGCATCCTTGACGCCCACGATGTTGGGAAGCTTCGCCAGCTTTGCCATCGTCTCGATCGACATGTCGACGACGCTGCGGCCCGGGATGTTGTAGATGATGATCGGAATGTCGGCGGCGTCGTGGATCGCCTTGAAATGGCGGTACTGACCCTCGGCCGTGGGCTTGTTGTAATAGGGCATGACAACCAGGGCCGCGGCGGCACCCGCCTGCTTGGCGTGGCGCGTCAGATGGATCGCCTCGGCGGTGGAGTTGGAGCCCGTGCCGGCGATCACCGGGACCCGGCCGGCGGCCGCCTCGATGCAGAGCTCCACCACGCGCATATGCTCGGCATGGGAGAGGGTGGGAGACTCCCCCGTCGTGCCACAGGGGACCAGCGCGTCCGTGCCTTCTTTGATTTGCCAGTCGACGAGCCGCTGAAAGGCGGCCTCGTCCACTTCACCGTTGCGAAATGGCGTGATCAGGGCGACGAGCGATCCGTGGAACATGGAAGTTTCCTTGCGGCACAACAGCCTTTTCGCACCATACCGATTGGGGCGAATAGCGGCAAGGTCAGCGCCCGAGACCTTGACGAATTACCCCTCCGTTGCCGGCGGCTTGGCGAAGCGCGCATCGCGCCAGGCAAGCGCCGCCTTCAGCCCGTCACGCTTGGAAATGGCCTTGAACTCCTGGCCTTCGGGCGTCTGCAGGGCCTCGATCTGGATATCGGTCTCCAGCCCCATCTCCAGCGCGCTCAGCATGCCCATCATCTCATAGCCGCGATTGATCGCCCGCTTGGTCATCGCGACCTTGAGCCGGTCGTTCAGCGCGATCTCGCGCGCCATTGCGAGTGCGGCGTCCAGTTCGCTGCCAAACGGCACGACGCGGTTGATGAGGCCGCAGGCCAGCGCCTCGGCCGCATCGATCCGGTCATTGCCGGTCAGAAGGAACTCCTTTGCCTTCTTCGGGCCGCTGAGCCAGGGCATCAGCAGGGCGACGATACCGCTGCCGAAGCGCAGTTCCGGCTCGCCGAAGCGCGTGCCGTCGGCAGCGATGGTGATGTCGCAGGCCATGGCAAGTTCACAGGCCCCGGCCAGCGCATAGCCATGCACGGCGGCGATGGTCGGCCGGCTGAGATGCCAGAACCGCATGATGAAATCGAAATCCTTCTTCAGCGTCGGCGTCACATCTGCCACGCTCTGCCACGGCCTGTCATAGCCTTCCTTCAGGTCGAAACCTGCGCTGAAGGCACGGCCCGCACCTGCAACCACAAGGACGCGGGTGTTTTCGTCCTTCTCGACCTGGTCCAGCAGATGATTGACCTCGTCCACCATCGCCTTGTTGAAGGCATTCAACTGATCGGGCCGATTGAAGGTGAGCAGGCCGATAGGCCCGCGGTTCTCGAACAGGATCGTCTGATAGGTCATGGAATCCTCAAGCTGATCGGCATGCGAATTGACGACTTTAGCGACGCTCTGCCAGATTGTCGCCGCTTCCGCCGCCGCATTCCCGATCCCCCTGATCCGAGTTCCCCCGATGCTGGCTGCCAATCTCGGCATGCTGCTGGTAGCCCTTTCCTGGGGCACCATGATCCCTTCCATGACCCATCTGCTGATGGGCTGGGACCCCTTCTTTCTGGCCGCGGCGCGCTATTGCCTGCCGATTGCCCCGATGCTGTTGCTGCTGCGCCTGGCCGAGGGGCGTTCGCCATGGTTCGCGGGCATGGCGCCCTGGCGCTGGTGGCTGCTGGGTACGGTTGGCATCGGGATGTTCGCGCCGCTCTATACGGTGGGCATCCAGCATTCCAATCCGGTGACGGCGGCAATTCTGAGTGCGTCCAGCCCGGTGGTCACCGCCTTCGTCGGCTGGATCGCCTATCGTCTGCCCGTTCCGCGGCACATGATTCCGGGACTTCTCCTGACGATCGTCGGCTGTGCCTATGCCACCTATGATCCGAACCTGCAGGGAACGCCCTTCGATCTGCGCGGCGGCGAGCTCTTCATTATCGCCGCCCAAGCCTGCTGGTCCTGGTATTCGATCACAGCCCAGCGCTGGCTGCTTGGCTGCTCGCAGATCCGCATCACCACCATGACGACGGTGACGGCCTCGGCCACGCTCATCGGCGTCTATCTGCTTGCGAGCTTCTTCGGGGCCGCTCAATTTCCGCCGGTCGTGCCGCGGACAACCTTCGACTATGGCCTGTTCATCTGGCTCGCATTGGTGCCGGTGATGATCGGCAACATCCTCTGGCATTACGGCGTCAACAAGCTGGGTGCGGTCATCGCAGCACTGTTCATGAACCTGATGCCCATCACCGCAATCCTGATCACCGCGGCCATGGGGATTGCACCCAGGACGCAACAGCTGATCGGCGGCGCGCTCGTGCTTGCCGGCATCATGCTGGCGCAGTTGCGGCGCCGCTGACGCTGCGTTAGCGTCCGGCGTATGCATAACTGAGGAGTCGGCGATGGGCGCGGTCCGGCATTTCAAGCGCAACGCCATGGCATTCGAGACCTATGGCGGCCCGCCCGGCAAGGCGAGCATTGCCCGCCTCGTCGGTCCCGATCTCAGCAAGACCATGGGTGTGGGGCTCGCCACCTTCGACGGCTGCTCCATCGAATGGACGGTGCTTTACGACGAGATGATCGTGGTGATCGAGGGCCTGTTCCGCCTGCGCGCGGGCAAGGAGGTTTTCGAGGGCCGGCCCGGCGACGTCATCTGGATCCCTGAAAAGACGGCGATCGTCTACGAGGGTGAAAAGTCCGTAGTCTGCTACGCCCTCTACCCGGTCGATTGGAAAAAACGCAACGGCATGGCGTAGGGACGGAACACAGCCAATGATTCCGCGTTACAGCCGCCCGCAAATGGCCGCGATCTGGGAGCCGGAGAACCGCTATCGCATCTGGTTCGAGATCGAGGCCCATGCCTGCGATGCGCAAGCCGCTCTCGGCGTCATTCCCAAGAAGGCAGCAGCGGCGGTCTGGAAGCGCGGCAAGTTCGACGTGGCCCGCATCGACGAGATCGAGCGCGAGACCAAGCATGACGTCATCGCCTTCCTGACCAATCTCGCCGAGCATATCGGGCCGCCGGCACGCTTCATGCACCAGGGCATGACGTCATCGGATGTGCTGGATACCTGCCTTGCGGTGCAGCTGAAACAGGCAGCCGACATCCTGCTGGCCGATCTCGATGCGCTTCTGGCGGCGCTTAAGCGCCGTGCGCTGGAGCACAAGGAGACGCTGTGCATCGGCCGCAGCCACGGCATCCATGCCGAGCCGACAACCTTCGGGCTGAAGCTCGCGGGGCATTACGCCGCCTTCGAGCGCGCGCGCGAGAGGCTGGTGACGGCCCAGCGCGAGATCGCAACATGTGCAATCTCCGGCGCGGTCGGCACCTTCGCCAATATCGATCCGGCGGTGGAGCGCCATGTCGCCAGGCAGATGGGTCTGACGGTCGAGCCGATCTCGACCCAGATCATCCCGCGCGATCGCCATGCGATGTTTTTCGCCACGCTCGGCGTCATCGCCGGCTCAATCGAAAATCTGGCGATCGAAATCCGCCATCTGCAGCGCAGCGAAGTGCGCGAGGCCGAAGAGTATTTCAGCCCGGGGCAAAAAGGCTCCTCGGCCATGCCGCACAAGCGCAACCCGGTTCTGACGGAAAACCTGACCGGCCTGGCGCGCCTGATCCGTGCCGCGGTGACGCCGGCCCTGGAGAACATCGCGCTATGGCACGAGCGCGACATCTCGCATTCGGCGGTGGAGCGGGTGAACGCGCCGGATGCGACAATCGCCCTGGACTTTGCCCTGGCGCGGCTGGCCGGCGTGATCGACAAGCTGGTCGTCTATCCGGACGCCATGCGCCGCAATCTCGATCTGTTCGGCGGGCTGGTCCATTCCCAGCGCGTGCTGCTGGCGCTGACCCAGGCGGGCATGGGGCGCGAGGACGCCTATCGCGCCGTTCAGCGCAACGCCATGCGTTCCTGGGAGAAGGGGTTGGATTTTCTCGGCCTGCTCAAGAGCGATCCCGAGGTCGCGGGCCGCATCAAGCCGGCGAAACTCGCTGCCTGCTTCAACTTGTCCTATCACACCAAACAGGTCGACCGGATCTTCAAGCGCGTCTTTGGCCGCGGCTGAAGGCGGAAAAACGACAGCTTATTCCGGCACGAAGACATTTATGATGTCGGAGCCGGGAGCCACGAACTGCTCCATGCCGCAGAGCGTCTCGCGCAGCGGCAGCTCGTGGCGATGGCGCATCTCCAGGCTGTTGCCCGCGCCGAAGTGGTAGCGGAAGCCGGCAAAGGCAGCGACGCTTTCATCGGCGCCGGCCATCCCCTCGATGAACAGGGTGGCGCCAGGATCGCGATGCTGGAAGGGCTGCCACTCCGCCTCGCCGAAGCCGCCATATTCGCCGGCGCCACCACCTCCGCCCGCCAGCAGCATAAGTGAATCGATGGGGTACCAGGCGACATAACCGCAGCCCACGATGCCATCATTCACAGTCAGGTTGGTTCCGCTATCTGCCCATTGATAGCCGGCATTGCCGTAGAGCGTGACGTCGCGCCAGTAATACTGGCCTTCGGCCGCGGCGCGCAGATAGCCGGCATCGCCCAGCGCCGTGTAGTTGATCATCGGGCCGATCAGCCCCACCGCCGGATCGCCGCGGAACAGATGAATTGTGGCATCGCCCCCGCCCCCGCCGGCAAAGCCGCCCAGCTCGCCGTCCAGCTGGGCGCCGAAGTCATGGCCGAGAGGCATGGCGAATTGACCGCCGCCATAAGCGGCAAAGCCCGATTGCTGGCCCTTGCTGCCGCTGACAATGGTGCGGCCGAAGGAGATCGAGCCGCAATCGTTGTTCAAGCATTGATGAAAGACGCCGCCCTCAAAGAAGCCGTTCAGCACTGACCCGCCGCCGCCAGCGCCAGACTGCTGATAACCCAGTTTCGCGCCGAACAGACCGTTGGGCTCCTCGATCGCCGGATCGCCGGCCCGCGCCGATGTCAGTGCAATAGCCGAAAACAGCATTGCCAGCAGGCAACGCTCCCCAAATCCCCGCAGCATGACCACCCTCCGCCCGCCCCAAGCAGGCCAATCAGGTTCCGAACCGGGCAATCGCCTGTCCGGTCGTATGCCGCTTAGTTTGGCACGCCGTGGCCCGCCGTGTCACTCGACCTCAAAGATGTTGAAGATGTTGGCGCCCACCAAGTTGAACTGTTCGACGCCACAGGCGGTATTGCGCAACGGCAGTTCGTGACGATGGCGCATCTCCAGGCTGTGGCCCGCACCGAAATGGAACTGGACGCCGGCAAAAGCCGCCGCGGAGCTGTCCGTCCCGGCCATGCCTTCGACGAACAGGCTGAGGCCGGGCGTGTGTTGCTGGAAGGGCTGCCATTCGATCTGGCCGAAACCCGCACCTTCCCCCGCCCCGCCCCCGCCGCCCGCCAGCAGCATCAGGGAATCGATCGGGTAATAGGCAAGATAGCCGCAGCCGACCAGGCCGCTATCCACCGTCAGCGTGCTGCCGCTATCCGCCCATTGATAGGCGGCATTGCCATAGATAGTAAAATTACCCCAGTAATACTGGGCTTCGCCCCCGGCGCGCAGATAGCCGGCATCGCCCAAGGCGCGATAACTGACCATGGGCCCGACCAGCCCGATTGCCGGATCGGCGCGAAAGAGATGCAGAGTTGCATCGCCGCCGCCCGCCGCATCGAAGCCGCCGAGTTCGCCATCGAACTGCGCGCCGAAATCATGGCCGAGCGGCAACGCAGCCTGAGTCCCGCCATAGCCCGCGAAACCCGACGACCCGCCCGGTTTGCCAAAGATCTCGGTATGGGAGAATGCGGTGTCACCGCAATCGTTATTGCGGCATTCATGGAAATCGATCCCCGGCGTGCCGATGCCGTTGAATACCTGATCGCCGCCGGTGCCGGCACGCTGATAGCCCAGCTTCACGCTGAACAGGCCGTTCGGATCTTCGATTGCCGGATCGCCGGCCCTTGCCGGCAGAGTGAATGACAGTGTGATGATAGCCGCCGCGAGGCAGCCAGCCCCGATCCCCTTGATCATATTCCCCAACTGCCCGCCCCAAGCGGACCCGTGATGTGGCCGGAATAGCCGCCGGCCCGGCTTTCACCTCATCGTTTTGTATCGGTCTCAATCTGCGCGCGGGCTTCGTCGTAAAGCTCGGCGAACTTCTTGCGCAACTGATGATCCGTCACGTTCACCCCTTTGGCCGACAGATCGCTCATGACCTTGGCCACGAGCTTGTCTTCGTGCTTCTTCTCGTGGCCGTCCATCGCGAGCGATTTGCGATACGCGTCGGCGGCGGCACCCGCCAGACCCAGTTGGGGCGCAACCCACAGGGCCACTAACTTGTCGCGGCGGGCGCGGGCCTTGAACTCCAATTCCTGGTCATGGGCGAACTTGCCCTCATACCCCTTCTCGCGATCGTCGAAACTGGCCATGCCGCTTGCGCTCCCTCCGGTCGTGGCGGTTAATGCGCCGTCTTTATAGACACTCATGCCGGTTTTTTGAACCGCCGATGTAAATGTGCAGCGTCATTATCCTTCGCCGGCCCGATAACCACTGGCCAATTATTTTCGCCGCCAATCGCGACGAAATGAACAACCGCCCCTGGTTGCCGCCCGGACGCCATTGGCCCGAACGGCCGCAGGTGGTGGCCGGCCTCGACCAACTCGCCGGCGGAAGCTGGCTTGGCCTTAACGATCATGGGCTCATCGCCGGAATCATGAATCGGATGAACAGCCTGGGCCCTTCAGCGGGCAAGCGCAGCCGGGGCGAGCTGGTGCTGGAAGCGCTCGATCACGCCGACGCCCGCGAGGCAGCGCTGGCGCTGGCGGCATTGGAGCCATCGGCCTATCGCCCGTTCAATCTGGTCCTGGCCGATAATCGCGATGCCTTCTGGCTGGCCAATCTCGGCGACCAGATCCGGCTCGAGAGCCTGCCGCCGGGCCTCTCCATGCTCACCGCCCAGGACCGCAACGACATATCCCACAGCCGGCGCATCCGGCATTTCCTGCCCCGCTTCCAGGCCGCTGCCATCCCCGATCCGGCCACCGGCAACTGGCAGGCCTGGGAACAGCTGATGGCGAGCCGCGACTTCGCCGAAGGCGGGACCCTCTATGATGCGATGACGATCGCCGGAACCGAAGGCTTCGAGACCCTGTCCAGCGCGCTGATCGCGCTGCCGGCAGCGGGATCGGAGCTGAAGCCGATATGGCGCTCTGCTGCGGGCCGGCCCGACCGGGTCGCCTACGAAGCGCTCTCGCTTTAGTCCGGCAGTGGGTTGATTTTACAGCGTATTTATCGTTGCACCGTTATGCGCTGCGGACCCCCGCCGTCTCGTTGTTTTGACCCCCTGTAACTGCTATAGGATGGCCTCGATCGCTCCCCGATTCCCCGCAACGAGAACCTGTCATGTCCCGCCGCCGCCGCATCTATGAAGGCAAGGCAAAGGTTCTGTTCGAAGGGCCCGAGCCCGGCACCCTCGTCCAGTATTTCAAGGACGACGCCACCGCCTTCAACAACCAGAAGAAGGGCACCATCATCGGCAAGGGGGTGCTGAACAACCGCATCTCCGAATACCTGATGACGCGCCTGGGCGAGGCCGGCATTCCGACGCATTTCGTGCGCCGATTGAACATGCGCGAGCAGCTCGTGCGCGAGGTCGAGATCATTCCGCTGCAGATCGTGATCCGCAACATCGCCGCTGGATCGCTCGCGACCCGCTTCGGCCTGGCCGAGGGCACCGTGCTGCCCCGCTCCATCGTCGAGTACTATTACAAGTCGGAGCAGCTGAACGATCCGATGGTCTCGGAAGAACACATCACCGCCTTCGGCTGGTCGAGTCCGCCGGAGCTGGACGAGATGCTGTCGCTCTCGCTGCGCATCAACGATTTCCTGTCCGGCCTGTTCCTCGGCGTCGGGCTGAAGCTGGTGGATTTCAAGCTGGAGTTCGGCCGGCTGTGGGAAGGCGAGGATATGCGCATCGTGCTCGCCGACGAGATCAGCCCGGATAGCTGCCGCCTCTGGGACATCAAGACCAACGAGAAGCTGGACAAGGACCGCTTCCGCCGCGATCTCGGCAAGGTCGCCGAGGCCTATCAGGAAGTGGCCCGGCGCCTGGGCATCTTGCCGGAAAGCGGCCCGCGCGACATGCAGGGCCCAGAGACAGTGCAGTAAGACGGTGCAATAAGAGACGAGCGATCGATGAAGGCCCGCGTCCATATCACCCTGAAGAACGGCGTACTCGACCCCCAGGGCCGCGCCATCGCCCACGCCCTTGACGGTCTGGGCTTCGCCGGCGTGAACGATGTGCGCCAGGGCAAATATATCGAGCTCGACCTGGCCGAGACCGATCGCGGCAAGGCCAAGATCAAGGTCGAGGCCATCTGCGCCAAACTGCTGGCCAATACCGTGATCGAGAACTACGCCATCGATCTGGTGGATTGAGCGCGATGCAGGCGGCTGTCGTCGTATTCCCCGGCTCCAATCGCGAGGTCGATGCGGCCAAGGCGCTGGAAGCGGCCATGGGCAAGCCGCCTGAAATGGTCTGGCATCGCGACAGCGAACTTGCCCAAGGTCGATCTGATCGTCGTGCCCGGCGGCTTTTCCTATGGCGATTATCTGCGCTGCGGGGCGATCGCCGCCCACTCGCCCGTGCTGCGCGAGGTGAAGGCGCGGGCGAAAGCCGGCGTGGCGGTGCTCGGCATCTGCAACGGCTTCCAGATCCTGACCGAGGCGGGCCTGCTGCCCGGCGTACTGCTGCGCAATGCAGGCCTGGGCTTCGTCTGCCGCAATGTCGGCCTCAAGGTCGAGACCAGCCAGAGCCTGTTCACCAGCGGTTATTCTGAAGGCCAGACACTGTCGATCCCCGTGGCCCATCACGACGGCAACTATTTTGCCGATGATGGGATGCTGGATCGCCTGGAAGACAAGGGCCAGATTGCGTTTCGCTATTGCGATGCCGAGGGCGGCGAAACCAAGCGGGCCAACCCCAACGGATCAGCCCGCAACATCGCCGGCGTCTTCAACGACACGAAGAATGTGCTGGGGCTGATGCCCCATCCCGAGAACGCGATCGAACCGCTGCAGGGTTCGACCGACGGCAAGGCCTTGTTCAAGGGAATCGTGGAAGCTCTCTCGTGAACAAGCCGGTTGGGGGTGGGACAAGCGAACCGGCGATCACGCCGCAGATCGTCGCCGAACACGGGCTGACGGCAGAAGAATACCAGCGCGTGCTCTCGATCATGGGCCGCCCACCCAGCATGACCGAACTCGGCATCTTCTCGGTCATGTGGAGCGAGCACTGCTCCTATAAATCCTCGCGCAAATGGCTGCGCCGGTTGCCCACCACGGGCAAGGTCGTGATCCAGGGCCCCGGCGAGAATGCCGGCGTCATCGACATCGGCGACGGCCAGGCCGCCATCTTCAAGATGGAAAGCCACAACCACCCGAGCTTCATCGAGCCCTATCAGGGGGCGGCGACCGGCGTGGGCGGCATCATGCGTGACGTTTTCACCATGGGCGCCAGGCCTATCGCCAATCTGAATGCGCTGCGCTTCGGGGCGCCCGATGATCCCAGGACGCGCCATCTGCTGGGCGGTGTGGTGGCCGGCATCGGCGGCTATGGCAATTGCATGGGTGTGCCGACCGTGGGCGGCGAGGTGAATTTCCATCCCGCCTATAACGGCAATATCCTGGTCAATGCGATGACCGTGGGCATCGCCGACAAGAACAAGATCTTCTATTCCAAGGCCGCCGGCGTCGGTAATCCCGTGATCTATGTCGGCGCCAAGACGGGGCGCGACGGCATCCACGGCGCCACCATGGCTTCGGCCGAATTCACCGAGGATTCCGAGGAGAAGCGGCCGACGGTACAGGTCGGCGATCCCTTTACCGAAAAGCTGCTGCTGGAAGCCTGCCTCGAACTGATGGCGACCGACGCCATCGTCGCCATCCAGGATATGGGTGCCGCCGGCCTTACCTCCTCCTCTGTCGAGATGAGCTCCAAGGGCGGGCTTGGCATCGAGCTGGAGCTCGATCGCGTGCCGATGCGCGAGAGCGGCATGACCCCGTATGAAATCATGCTCTCCGAAAGCCAGGAGCGCATGCTCATGGTGATCAAGCCGGAAGCACGCGAGAAGGCACGCGCGGTCTTCGAGAAATGGGAGCTCGACTTCGCCGAGATCGGCCAGCTGACGGAGAGCGGGCACCTGGTGCTGAAGATGAACGGCCGGATCTATGCCGATATGCCGGTCGCCCCGCTGGTGGAACAGGCACCGGTCTACGACCGCCCGCATCTGGCGACGCCGCCGGCGGCACCGATCGCAGCCGCCGGCCTGCCGGCGCGCGATCCTATCGAATCCTTGCTCAAGCTGATGGGCAGCGCCGATCTGTGCAGCCGACGCTGGGTCTGGGAGCAATACGATCACCTGGTGATGGGCCAGACCGTGGTCAGGCCCGGCGGCGATGCCGCCGTCGTGCGGCTGGATCGCGGCCCCAAGGGCCTGGCGCTGACCACCGATTGCACGCCGCGCTATTGCCAGGCCGATCCGAAGACGGGCGGCGCCCAGGCCGTCGCCGAGAGCTGGCGCAACCTGACCGCCGTCGGCGCCCGACCGCTCGCCATCACCGACAACATGAATTTCGGCAATCCCCAGCGCCCCGAGATCATGGGCCAGTTCGTCGGCTGCGTGGAAGGTATCCGCGAAGCCTGCCTTGCCCTCGACTATCCCGTCGTCTCCGGCAACGTCTCGCTCTACAACGAGACCAACGGCAAGGGAATTCTGCCAACGCCAGCCATCGGCGGCGTCGGCGTCATCGACGATGTGGGCAAAGCCACGACCATCGCCTTCAAGGGTGAGGGCGAGGCGATCATCGTGATCGGCAAGACAGCCGGCCATCTCGGTTGCTCGCTTTACCTGCGCGAGATCGAAGGCCGTGAAGAAGGCCCGCCGCCCCCTGTCGATCTGGCCGCCGAACGTGCCCATGGCGATTTCGTCCGGGCCCGGATCGAGGCCCGCGAACTATCCGCCTGCCATGATCTGTCCGATGGCGGGTTGCTGGTGGCGCTGGCCGAAATGGCGCTGGCCGGCAATATCGGCGCCTCGATCGCCCTGCCCAAGGATGTGCCGGCCCATGGCTTCTGCTTCGGCGAGGACCAGGCCCGGTATCTGGTCACCGTGGCGAAACCAAAGGCCGAGAGCCTGCTATCCGCGGCCAGATCCGCCGGTGTGCCGGCTGAGATACTGGGGGGGACCGGGGGAAACGCGTTGACACTGGCCGGCGGGAATACGATATCCCTCAGCAAGTTGCGGGCGGCCCATGAAGGGTTCCTGCCCGCTTTGATGCAAAGCTAGGACGAGGATCACGGCATGGCGATGGATGCGGGCGAGATCGAACGCCTGATCAAGGCCGGAATTCCCGACGCCCAGGTCGCCATCGAGGACCTGCGCGGCGATGGCGATCACTACGCCGCCACCGTCGTCTCGCCCAGCTTCATCGGCAAGACGCGGGTCCAGCAGCATCAGATGGTATATCAGGCGCTCAAGGGCCGCATGGGCGAACAGCTGCACGCTTTGGCGCTGCAGACCTCGGCGCCGCCGGCATAGCGAATTCGAGAAAGGAACCGACCGATGACCAACAATCCCGTTATCCAGCGCATCCAGCAGGACATTTCCGACAACGACGTCGTGCTCTACATGAAGGGCACGCCGGTCTTTCCGCAATGCGGGTTTTCCGCCGCCGTCGTCCAGGTGCTGAGCGAGCTGGGCGTCAAGTTCAAGGGCATCGATGTGTTGACCGATCCCAGCCTGCGCCAGGGCGTCAAGGAATTCAGCAGCTGGCCGACAATTCCCCAGCTCTACGTGAAGGGCGAATTCATCGGCGGCTGCGATATCGTGCGCGAGATGCACAGCTCCGGCGAGCTCCGCGATCTGTTTCAGAACCGCGGTGTAAACACCAAGGCGGCCTGACGCGATAGGGCTGCGGCCCGCCTTGGGGGCGGGCTTTGGGGGTAAGTCGTGCCGTTCCATTCCCAGGTCGGGCAGGACAAGTTCGTTTTCGAGCGCTACTTCGCCGATCGGCGGCCGGGGCGCTTCCTCGATATCGGCGCCTATGACGGCGTCACCTTCAGCAATTCCCTGTTCTTCGAAGAAGAGTTGGGCTGGCAGGGAATCTGCGTCGAACCGCTGCCTGATGTTTTTGCGATGCTGAAAGCGAGCCGCAAGGCCATCTGCCTCAACTGCTGCATCGCCGATTATGACGGCGTCGGCGAGTTCCTCGACGCGGCACCGCAGGGTGACGCGCGCATGCTGAGCGGCCTCGTCGACAACTACGATCCCCGCCATCTGGTCGGTATCGGCGCCAGCAGCCGGAAGACACGCAGCCTGGAACTGCCTGTGCGCCGCCTGCCGCCGATTCTCGACGAGCACGGATTCAACTCGATCGACTATTGCTCGATCGATACGGAAGGGGCCGAGTACCAGATTCTCCAGACCATCGATTTCGCCCGCTATCGCTTTTCCATCATGTCGATCGAGAACAACTACGCCGATCCGCGCATCCCCGAGCTGATGGCGGCGCGCGGGTTCGACCGGGTTCATATCTTCCACGGCTATGACGAGCTGTATCAGCGCCGGGACATTGCCGCAGCATCCTGATCGACTTTTCACCCAGGGTTCAAAGTGGGCCAGCATGAAAGGGAAAAAAATGGCCGGAACTAGCAACGAAGCCATGATCGCGCCGGTGCGCAAATCGCTAGCGGTGCCGCTGTCGCCCGAAAAGGCTTTTCGCCTGTTCACCGCCGAAGTCGCGAGCTGGTGGCCGCTGGCGAGTCATTCGGTGGGCCAGGGCAAGGCGGAGACGGTGATCATGGAAGGGCGCGCCGGCGGTCGGTTCTACGAACGCGCGGGCGACGGCAGCACGGCCCTGTGGGGCGAGGTCCGGGTCTGGGACCCGCCCCGGCGGCTTGTTTATACCTGGCATCCGGGCCGGGAAGCCGAGAGCGCGCAGGAGGTGGAACTGCGCTTCACCGGCGAGGGCGACACCACGCGTGTCGAGCTTGAGCATCGCGGATGGGAAGCACTGGGCGAGAAGGCTTCTTCCATGCGCGACAATTACGATACGGGGTGGAATCGCGTGCTCAACGAATGCTACGGCAAGGCGGCGGGGGCTCGTCTGACTCTGCTGGCGCAGGCAAAGCCTACGCCGTTCACCCCCAGGCGTACGACGCCATGCTGAGGCTGCCATGAGCGAAACTGCGGTGAAGGGCGCGGCCCTTGCCGCCGCCGGCACCCAGCGCCACGAACAGCGGCAGGAAATGCTCGTCGCGCGGATGGGCGAGCTTGCCCTCCGGCCGCAGCTGACGGTAATCGACCAGAGAGTCTACGTCACCTGCCTCCACGCAATCGGCGAGCCATTTATCGAAGCTGATCGCCCAATCGGCAGGCTTGGTGTTGTCGATTTGGAATTGGCGCAAATTATGCACCGCCCCGCCGCTGGCCAGGATCAGCACGCCTTCTTCGCGCAACGGCGCCAGCTTGCGCCCGAGCGCCAGATGCCAGGCGGGACCTTGCGCCACCTGGATGGAGAGCTGTGCCACCGGGATATCGGCATTGGGATAGGCGAGCAGCAGCGGGTTCCAGGCGCCGTGGTCCAGCCCCTGCCCCACATCGATCGCAGCACCCTCGATCAGCTCGGCCACACGGCTGGCCAGCGCCGGCGACCCCGGGGCCGGATAGCGCAGGCGATAGAGGGCGTCGGGAAAGCCATAGAAATCGTGGATGGTCTCGGGCTGGCTCGCCCCGGATACGGCGGGCTCGTCCGTCTCCCAATGGGCCGATACGCAGAGGATCGCCTTTGGCCGCGGCAACGTCTTGCCGAGGCCGGCGATGAACTGGCGGGCCGGAATATCCTCGAACACCAGCGTCGGCGCGCCGTGGGAGATGAAAACGGTGGGCAGCATGAGGAACTCTCCTTGCCGCTCCTAGATGCGGTGGCATGCCCGGCCTGTAAAGTAGACACTTCGGGGTAACTGCAAAACGCGGGCGAAACGGACCGGGATCGATGGCGGAATTTCATCTGGCGCAGTTCAACCTGGCCCGGCTGCTTGCGCCCCTGGACAGCCCGCAGCTCGCCGAATTCGTAGGATCGCTGGAACGCATCAACGCGCTGGCCGATGACAGCCCGGGGTTCGTGTGGCGCCTGCAGGGCGATGGCGGCGATGCGACCTCGCTGCGGCCCTTCGGCGAGGACGTCATCGTCAACATGTCGCTCTGGGAAAGCGCCGAGGCGCTGTTCGATTTCGTCTACCGCAGCGCCCATGCCCCGGTCATGGCCAAACGCCGGCAATGGTTCGCCAAACCCGACAGCGCCTTCACGGTGCTGTGGTGGGTAAAGGCGGGCCATATCCCGACAGTCGAGGATGCGCGGGCCCGGCTCGATATCCTGCAGCGCAAGGGGCCGAGCCCCGCCGCCTTCACCTTCAAGGACGAGATTTCCCGCCCCGGCGCGCTGAGCTGTTACGGCTTTCTTACGAAGACGAAGTCGCCGCCGTCGACCAGGCATAAGCTCGCATATTCCGGCGTCTGGTATACCGTTGGCAGCGTAGTATTCGATTTGCGAGATATTGGAGGGTATCGATTGCGCCGGTTCGCATTCCTGCTGATCGCCGCCCTGGCATCGCTGCCGGGCGTGAGTTCCGGCCCAGCAAGCTTCGGCCATCGTCGAGGAAATCGAGGCGGCAGGGGCAGCACTCTCGCAGTTCGACTATGTGGTGCCCGGACGTGTCATCGATCTGGGCGCCGAGGGCACGTTGACCCTTGGCTATCTCGCCAGTTGCGAACGCGAACGGATCCAGGGCGGCAAGGTAACCGTGGGCCAGGAGCAGAGCACGGTCGTGGGCGGCAGCGTCAAGCGGTTGAAGATTGTCTGCGACGGGGGATTTCTGCAGCTCTCCTCCGAGCAGTCGCAGCAATCGCTGACTGTTGTCTTCCGCGACTTCGATGCCAACAAAGACAAGAATTTGCCGAAGCCGCAAGCCCGGCTCTACGGCCTGTCGCCAGTGGTCAGCGTCGGGGCCGCCGGCGCGGCGCTCACCATCCAGCGGATCGATCGCACCGAACAACCGGTGAGCCTGATACTTAACGGCGCCACCGTCGATCTTGCCAGTCAGGGGATCGAGCTTTCACCTGGCGGCCTTTATCAGGCCAGGGCGCTGGGCCGCGGGATCACCTTCAAAATCGATGCATCGGCCGGCAGCGGCGGGCCGATCGTGGGGCGGCTGCTGCGTTTCTAGCTGGCTGTCTGCCGCCTAAGGCGCCGCTGGACCGAAACTCAATACTTTCCAGTCATCGAACTCTTCGATGAAAGAGATGGCCAGCGTCTCGCTGCTGCCGTCAGTCAGCACGATCTGTCCTTGCAGATCCTGGCGCGCCGCATCCTTGTGGCGCACGGTCCATGTTGCACTCTTGACCGAGGTCAGCCGCAGCTTCGTCACCAGATTGGTGAACTGATCCAGGCTCATCTGTTCGCGCAGCTCGATCGCGCTCGATTCCACATAGGCGCGATCGATCTTGTTGTGGGTGATCAGCTCGATGAAGCGATCCGCCACGATCGCCGATCCGCGCGTCAATACGAGCCACAGCACGATGCCGCCGATCAGAACGGCGAAGACGCTGAAGGCCGCGGCCAGCGCGATGCGCGTATGCTTGGCGTAATGGTGGCTGTCATGCAGCCGCTGCAGGGCCGGGTCCGGCGGCTTGGGGCGCTCCTGCCGCTGTTGTTGCGGTTGCCGCTGTTGCGGTTGTTGCTGTTGGGGGGATTGTTGTGGCATGGGGCGATTTCCAGCCGGTGGCGCCTGATGGCGTCCGAGCGCGGGTTGTAGCGCCCCTGCGGCACAAGCGTCAACGCAAAGCCCTGTTACAAGTCAGCGGCAGTCCAACCGCAGCAAAACAAAACGGCCGCAACGTTCGAGCAGTTGCGGCCGTTTTTCGATAACAAGCTACTAGGCGGATAGCTCAGCGCGAATAGAACTCCACCACCATGGAGGGGTTCATCTGCACCGGATAGGGCACATCGGAGAGCGCCGGCGCGCGCAGGAACACGGCGCGCATCTTCTTGTGATCGGCATCGATATAGCCGGGCACGTCGCGTTCGCCCGATCCCACCGCTTCCAGCACGACGGCGAGCTCGCGCGACTTTTCGCGCAGCTCCACCACGTCGTTGTCCTTGAGCTGATAGGAGGAGATGTTGACCCGCTTGCCGTTCACCCGGATATGGCCGTGATTGACGAACTGGCGGGCGGCGAAGACCGTGGAAACGAACTTCGCACGATAGACGACGGTATCCAGCCGGCGCTCCAGCAATCCTACGAGATTCTCGCCGGTATCGCCGCGGCGGCGCGCCGCCTCTTCGTAGATCTTGCGGAACTGGCGTTCGCCGATATTGCCGTAATAGCCCTTGAGCCGCTGCTTGGCCATCAGCTGCGTGCCGTACTCGGTCGGCTTGCGGCGGCGCTGGCCATGCTGGCCCGGGCCATATTCGCGATCGTTGTACGGGCTCTTGGGGCGGCCCCACAGGTTGACCTGGAGGCGGCGGTCGATCTTGTATTTGGATTCAGCGCGTTTCGTCACGTTGTCAAACTCCCGTGTTGACGGTTTTGGTTGATGTCCCGAGTGTCCGGCCCGGTCGCGTCCGGCGGCTTGGCCCGCGTCTCGATGAATCGAGGTTTCGTGGGCCATCTCGGAAGTGGCGCGCATCATAGTGGGCATCGACCGCCTGTCAAGCAAGGCAAAGCGGCGCAATTTCAATGACTTAATGCCTAATCCGTCGGCCGTTTCCTCGACTTTTCCTGCAGGGTGGAGAGATCGCCGACGATGCCATGCAGCGTCTGCACTTCCTGATGGGTAAGGCCGGCGCGCTGGAAGAGGTTACGGATGTTGCGGATCATGCTCGGCCGCTTCTCCTCGTTGCGCAGGAAACCGCTGACGACCAGGCGCTTCTCCAGCTGGGAAAAGAAGTTCATCAGCTCCGCCTTCGTCGCCGGCCGCGTCTCGTTGACGATGAGCTGACTTGGCGGCGTCTTCTCCCCCGCCTGGAACCATTCATAGCCCACCAGCAACACCGCCTGGGCCAGATTGAGCGAGGCAAAACCAGGATTCAGCGGCACAGCGATCACCGCATTGGCGAGCGCAATGTCGTCGTTTTCGAGGCCCGAGCGTTCGCGGCCGAACAGGATTCCCACCTTTTCGCCGCCGGCAAACGCCTTGCGTATTTCGCCGGCGGCTCGCCGTGGCGTGACCACGCGTTTGATCATGCCGCGCTGGCGCGCCGTGGTGGCGTAGACGCGGGTCAGGTCGGCCATGGCCTCGGCCGTGCTGTCGTAGAGACGCGCGCCATCGATCACCTGGTCGGCGCCGGAAGCAGCCGAACGCGCCTTCTCGCTTGGCCAGCCGTCGCGCGGCCGTACCAGCCGCAGGTCGGTCAAGACCGCAATTCAGCATGGCGCGGGCCGATCGTACCGATATTCTCGCCCAGCTGCGGATCGACCAGGATGATGGCCGGGCCGCCGGACTGCGCCTGTTGCTTGCGGTCGGTGCCCGCCATCAGCGCGCGTGAGCGGAAGCGTCGGCGCCGGCGCGAAACAGCTTCCAGGTAATGGCGTCGTGCAGCGCGTTGAACGAGGCGTCGATGACGTTGGTGGAGACGCCCACCGTCGTCCAGCGCTCGCCGGACCTGTCGGCGCTCTCGATCATCACCCGGGTCACGGCCTCCGTTCCGGCATTGGGCGTCAGGATGCGCACCTTGAAATCCACCAGCCGCATGTCCTCGAGCTGGGGATAGACGGGCAACAACGCCTTGCGCAGCGCGCTATCCAGCGCGTTCACCGGGCCGTTGCCGGTGGCAACCGTCATCAGCCGGTCTTCGCCCACTTCCAGCGTGATCGTCGCCTCGGATTCCGTCACCAGCTCGCTGCGCGCATTCCAGCGGCGATCGTCCATAACGCGAAAGCGGGCCAGGCGGAAATACTCCGGCACGCGGCCGAGCGCGCGCCGGGCGAGCAATTCGAAGCTCGCTTCCGCGCCATCATAGGCATAGCCATCGTATTCGCGCGCCTTCACCGTCTCGACCAGGGTTGCGATCTTCGGATCGTCGGCCTCGACGGTGAGGCCGATATCGCGAAAGCGCGCCAGGATATTGGCGCGGCCGGACTGGTCGGAAACGACGATATGCCGGCGGTTGCCGACCTGCGCCGGCTCGATATGCTCATAGGTGCGCGGATCCTTCTCCACCGCCGAGACATGCAAGCCGCCCTTATGGGCGAAAGCGGATTCGCCGACATAGGGGGCACTGCGAAATGGGCGCGCGATTGAGCCGCTCATCCAGCAGGCGTGAAATCTTGGTGATCTGGGCAAGGTTCTTCTCGGCGATGCCGGTCGCAAAATCCGTCTTCAGCATCAATGTGGGGATCAGCGAGACCAGATTAGCATTGCCGCAGCGCTCGCCCAGGCCATTCAGCGTGCCCTGCACCTGGCGCGCGCCGGCATGGAGGGCGGCCAGCGAATTCGCCACCGCGTTTTCGGTATCGTTATGGGCATGGATGCCGATCCGGCTGCCGGGAATTCTCTCCACGACCTTGCCGACGATGCGCTCGACCTCATGGGGCAGCGTGCCGCCATTGGTATCGCAGAGCACGATCCAGCGCGCCCCGGCGCGCTCCGCCGCCAGCAGGCACTCCATCGCATAAGCCGGGTTGGTCTTGAAGCCGTCGAAGAAATGCTCGGCGTCGAACATCGCCTCGCGCTTGCGTGCCACGGCAAGGGCAACGCTCTCCTCGATCATCGCAACATTCTCCGCCCGCTCGATGGCGAGTGCGACATCGACATGGAAGTCCCAGCTTTTTCCCACCATGCAGAGCGCCGGCGCCTTCGTATCCAGCAAGGCGGCAAGACCGGGATCGTTTGCCGCGCTGCGGCCCGGCCGGCGGGTCATGCCGAACGCGACCAGCTTCGCCTGCTTGAAGGCCGGCGGTTCGGCGAAGAAGGCATCGTCGGTCGGATTAGCGCCGGGCCAGCCGCCCTCGATGTAGTCGACGCCCAGCCGGTCGAGGGCCTGGGCGATTGCCAACTTGTCGCCGACGCCGAAATCGACGCCCTGGGTCTGGGCGCCGTCGCGCAACGTGGTATCGAACAGATAGACGCGGTTGTCGGCGCTGGGCATCAGCGGTTCCTACTTGGCCGATGGTCGCCCGTCAACCGGCGCATGGAAGTTCGGCACCGCGGCAGTGCCGCGGTGCCGATTATCGCGCTCGAGCTAGCTCTTTGCCGCCATTCGGCTGGCGAGCTCGCCGACACCGCGCGCCATGGACACGAATTCGCTCGGCATCATCACAATGGTCATGGTGTTCTGCTCGGCGCCGACCTCGGTGATCATCTGCATGCGCCGGAGCTCCAGCGCGGCCGGGTTTTGCATAATGACCTCTGCGGCGTTGCGCAGCTGTTCGGCGGCATCGAGTTCGGCTTCCGCCTTGATCAGACGCGCCCGCTTCTCGCGCAAGGCCTCGGCCTCCTGCGCCATGGCCCGCTGCATCGTGGGCGGGATTTCCACATTCTTCATCTGGACGCGCTCGACCTTGACGCCCCAGGGTTCCGTGATGCTGTCGATCGACTTTTGCATCACATCGGAGATCGTGTCCTGGGCCTTCAGGATATCGTCCAGGGTATGCTGGCCCAGGACAGTGCGCAGCGTGGTCAGCGAAACCTGCTCAACGGCATGGGCGACGCCGCGCACCTCGATGACCGCCCGCTCGGGATCGAGAATGCGATACCAGATCACCGCATCAACCTTGATCGGGACGTTGTCGCGCGTGATCCCTTCCTGTTGCTCGACAGCGGCGGTGACGGTCCGCAGATCGAGCTTCCTCTGCCATTCGACGAAGAGCCAGACGACATAGAGACCGGGGCCGGCGGTACGATTGAACCTGCCCAGGCGGAAGACCACGGCGCGTTCGTACTGATTGGCGATGCGGATGCTGAAAAGTGCAACCGCAGCCACCGCCACGACGGGAATCAGAAATGCATAGGATATGAGCCAATCGCTCATGGGCGCGC
Organism: uncultured Alphaproteobacteria bacterium; assembly: GCA_963770335.1. Lineage (GTDB taxonomy): Bacteria > Pseudomonadota > Alphaproteobacteria > Dongiales > Dongiaceae > DASXQK01. The sequence continues at coordinate 373,912 of CAVYPG010000007.1, read as the reverse complement.
TCCATTGCTGTTTCGGATAGCCGAAACATGGGCCTTCGCTACAGCCTTGGGTAGAGCAATTGAGCCAGGAGATCGTCCTTAGGTGGGGCTCACGTCTGCTTGCCGTGCATAGGCCGTACCTAATCCGCCTGACGCAAGCGTATGTCCCGATTAGCCGTCTTTGCGACCAAATCTTCCTGATAGGTGCCGCGCCAACTCAGGTGGCGCTACGTCGCCAGCTGGTGCCCTTTGGGCTGTCTTCCAAAACGATGCCCTGCCCAGCCAGATAATCGCGTATCTCATCCGCCCGGGCAAAATTCCTGACCTTGCGGGCCGCGATGCGTTCGGCAATCTGGGCCTCGATTTCCTCGGCGCCGAGACCTTTGCCCGATGCAGCCTGCAGCCACTCAACCGGGCGTTGTTGAAGCAGGCCGAGCAAGGCGCCGCCCGCCAACAGTTCGGCTTTCCCCTGGGCCATTTCGTCGGCATCGGTTGCGCGGTTCAGCCGGGTCGCCGCTTCATGCAGATGCGAGAGCGCCAGCGGCGTGTTGAGATCATCGGCCAATGCCGCCAGCAGATCGGGCGCAGGCAGCCCTGACCCCGGGCCGAGCGCTGCCGCCGTCTCACCCGCTCGCTTGAGCGCGAGGTAGAAACGATCAAGCTGCTGGGTCGCCTCGCGCAAGCCCTCGCGGGTGAAATCCAGCGGCTGGCGGTAATGCGCCGACAGCAAGGCGAGGCGAATGGCCTCGCCCTTGAAGCCTTCATCCAGCAGATCGCGCACGGTGAAAAAGTTGCCCAGCGATTTGGACATCTTCTCGCCGTTCACCTGGACGAAGCCGTTATGCATCCAGAGGTTCGCCAGCGGCGCGCCGTCATGGGCGCACACGCTCTGGGCGATCTCGTTCTCGTGATGGGGAAAGATCAGGTCGATGCCGCCGCCATGGATATCGAAGGTGACGCCGAACGCGGCCTCCGCCATGGCCGAGCATTCGATATGCCAGCCTGGCCGGCCGCGGCCCCAGGGACTGTCCCAGCCCGGCTGCGCCGCGTCGCTCGGTTTCCACAGCACGAAATCGGCCGGGCTTTTCTTGTAAGGCGCCACTTCCACCCGCGCGCCGGCGATCATGTCATCCAGCGAGCGGCGCGAGAGCTCGCCATAGGTCTGCATCGAGGGCACGTCGAACAGGACATGGCCTTGCGCCACATAGGCATGGCCGCGCTCGATCAGCTGGCCGATCATCGCGACCATGCCGGCGATATGGGCGGTGGCGCGCGGCTCCTGGCTCGGCGGCAGCGCGTTCAGCGCCGCCATGTCGGCGTGATAGGCCGCCGTCGTGCGCTGCGTCAGGGCATCGATGCTTTCGCCATTCTCGGCCGCCGCGGCGATGATCTTGTCTTCGACATCGGTGATATTGCGCACATAGGTCACCTGCTGCTCGCCATAGGCATGGCGCAGCAGGCGGAACAGCGTATCGAACACGACGACGGGCCGGGCATTGCCGATATGGGCGCGGTCATAGACCGTCGGGCCCGCAGACATACATCCGCACATTCTTCGGATCGATCGGCTGCAGCGCCTCGTGCCGGCGGCTCATGGTGTTGTAGAGAGAGATCTGCATCCTCAGCCCTTCCGGCCCTCCAGCCGCGCAATGCGCCCGCGATCGACCGATGAGCGGTAGCAGAAGCTTTAGTTCCGGTCCATTCTCGCGGCCCGTCAGCGCCAGGCGCAGGGGATGGAACAGCGCACGGCCGGATTTTCCTACGGCGCTCCTCGAGCGACACGGTCCAACCGTGCCACGTTGTTTCATCCCATGGCTCCGGTGGAAGCAATTCCGCCGCTTTCTGGCAGAGCGCGGGATCCTCGATCACAGGATCGATCGCCTCGCGGCAGATATGCAGCCAGATGGCGACATCGGCGAGCCGCCCGATATTGCCGCGAACGGCGAGCCACAGCGCTTCGTCGCTGCCGGCGGGAAGCCGGTCGGCAACCTCGGCGTAGGACAGCAGATGCAGCAGCCGGGCATTCAGATGCTGCAGCTCCGCCAGGTCGAAGCGTGGCGAGCCGCCGCCGAAGGCTGAAATGTCGTATTCGGCGGCAAGCTGGGCGAGGCTCGTGCGCGGCTCATGGGCGCCGGCGCCGATACGCGCCAGGTAACTTGCGAGCGTCAGCGCCTCGATGCCCTGTTCGCGCAGATCGGCAAGCGAAAGGCTGCCGGTGCGTTTGGAGAGCCCCGCTCCACTGGCATCGGTCAGCAGCGGCAGATGGCCGAATTCCGGCACCTTGGCGCCGAGCGCCTCGAACAACTCGATCTGCGCCCCGGTGTTGGTCACGTGGTCGGCGCCGCGAATGATCGCGGTGATGGCGAAGTCGACATCGTCCACCACGGAGGTGAGCGTGTAGAGGTAACTGCCATCGGCGCGCACCAGCACGGGATCGCTCTGGCTGGCCTCGTCGATATGCTGGGGGCCGCGCACCAGATCGGCCCAATTCCTGATCTTGCCCGACAGTTTGAAACGCCAATGGGGATGAAGCCCACCTGCTTCCAGCCGCGACCGGTCGGCGGCGGAAAGCTTGAGCGCGGCCCGGTCATAGACCGGCGGCTCGCCGCGCTGAAGCTGCAGCTTGCGCCTGATCGCGAGCTCCTCCGGCGTCTCGTAGCAGGGATAGAGCGAGCCGGAAGCCTTCAAACGCTCGACCGCTTCGTCGTAGCGTCGCCATGCGCGCCGACTGGCTCGCCATCTCGTCCCAGGCAAGGCCCAGCCAGCGCATGTCCTCTTCGATGCCCGCGGCGAAAGCCGCCGTCGAGCGCTCGCGATCGGTATCGTCCAGGCGCAGCAGGAACCAGCCGCCCTCGCGCCGGGCATAGAGCCAGTTGGCGAGCGCAATATAGGCATTGCCGACATGAAGCCGGCCGGTCGGGCTCGGCGCGATGCGGACACGCGGGCTCATTGTTTCAACGGCGAAAGCCGTTGGTGATCGGATAGCGGCGGTCGCGGCCGAAGGCGCGGTTGGTGATCTTGACCCCGGGGGGCGCCTGGCGGCGCTTGTATTCGGCGAGGTCCAGCATGCGCCAGACCCGGCGCACGGTGGCCTCGTCATAACCCTTGGCGACGATCTGCTCCACCGGCATTTCGCCCTCCACCAGGCATTCCAGAATGCCGTCCAGCTCCTCATAGGGCGGCAGCGAATCCTGATCGGTCTGGTTTGGTTTCAGCTCAGCCGTCGGCGCCTTGGTAATGACGCGCTCCGGCATGACCCGGCCGGATGGCCCCTGCCCGCCCTCGGGACGGTTGGCGTTGCGCCAGCGCGAGAGCGCGAAGACCGTGGTCTTGTAGACATCCTTCAGCACCGAATAACCGCCGCACATATCGCCATAGAGCGTGGCATAGCCCACCGACATCTCGGATTTGTTGCCGGTGGAAAGCACCATATGGCCCAGCTTGTTGGAGAGCGCCATCAGCGTCACGCCGCGCGCGCGGCTCTGGATATTCTCCTCCGTCGTATCGGCGGCACGGCCCTCGAACAGCGGCATTGTCATGGCGGCAAAGGCTGCCATGGCCGGCTCGATCGAAACGCTATCGAGGCGAATGCCCAGTGCGGCGGCGCAAGCCGCCGCATCCTCGAGACTATCCTTGCTGGTATAGGGCGAGGGCATCATGACGGCGCGCACCCGCGAAGGCCCCAGCGCATCCACCGCCACCGCCGCCGAAATCGCGGAATCGATGCCGCCGGAAAGCCCCAGTACGACGCCGGGAAAACCGTTCTTCTCCACATAGTCGCGCAGGCCCAGCACCATCGCCTGGTAGATACCGGCAAGCCCGAAGACGGGCGTGGCGATCTCGCCATCGGTGCAGCGCCAGCCGTTGTTTCCGCGCCTCCAGCGGGTGAGCGCCACAGCCTCGCGCCATGCGGGAAGCTGCGCCTTCAGGGTCGCATCGCCATCGAGGGCAAAGCTGGCGCCGTCGAAGACCAGCTCGTCCTGCCCGCCGATCTGGTTCACATAGATGATGGGCAGGCCGGATTCGACCGTGCGTGCGGCGGCCAGCTGGATGCGCTGGTCGAACTTTTCATGTTCATAGGGGCTGCCATTGGGAACCAGCAGCAGTTCGGCGCCGGATTCCGCCAGGGTCTCCGTCGTCTCCGGCGTCCACATATCCTCGCAAACCATCACGCCAAGACGCACGTCGCGAAAACTGACCGGACCCTGCGGCAATCCCGCGGCGAACAGGCGCTTCTCGTCGAAGACACCGTAATTGGGCAGGTCGCGCTTGAAGCGCCGCGCCAGGATCGCGCCATCGCCCAGCAGCAAGGCTGCGTTATAGAGCCTGCCCTCCTCAAGCCAGGGTGAGCCGACCAGCATGGCGGGCCCGCCATCCGCCGTCTCGCGCGCCAGCGTTTCCACCGCGGCACGGCAGGCCGCCTGGAAGGCGGGCTTCAGCACCAGATCCTCCGGCGGATAGCCGCAGACATTGAGTTCGCCGAAGACAACGAGATCGGCGCCGAGGCGCTGAGCTTCGCCGCGTGCCTGTCGAATCTTCACAACATTGCCGTCGACATCGCCCACCTTCGGGTTGGTCTGGGCGAGCGCGATAGCCAGTTCCTGTGTCATGGCCGTCAAAGTAACCATGGTCGCCTGCCTGTCAATCGCAGCACCGCACTGCAGAATCCGCATGAGTGACGGGTACTCGCCGCAGGGAAGTAACGCCGATTTAATACGACCGGGGGTTGCGCCGAATCGAATCGGTATTGCAGAGTTTCGCCCTCATGACCGTCATGCCGCTCGTTCCGGGCAATCCCGCGCCGCTCTTCACCGTACGCTCGTCGAACAATCCCCAGTTCCGCCTGGAATCCGCCGCCGGCCGCCATCTGATCCTTCTGTTCATCGGCTCGGCCGCCAGCGAGACAGGGCGCGGCGCCCTGGAGGCGCTGCAATCCTATCGGCCCTTGCTGAACGATATCGATCTCGCGCTTTTTTTCGTCTCCAGCGATCCGGAGGATGAACGGCGCGGGCGGCTGGTGCAGCAATTGCCGGGTATTCGAATCTTCTGGGATTTCGAGCGCCAGCTGGCCGCTCTCTACGGCATGCGCAATACGGCCGAGACCCGCGCCTTTTTGCTCAATCCACGTCTGCAGGTGATGGCAAGCCTGGCGCTGGACGAGCCGCCGAGTGCGCTGGCGCGGCTGTTCGATCTCGCCGGCCGGCAGCCAAACCCGCAGCACCAACCGGCGCCGCGGGGATTCGCGCCGGTGCTTTATGTTCCCCATGTGCTGGAGCCGATCTCTGCCGCGCCTTGATCGCGTGCCATGAACGGGGCCCAAGCTATGAATCCGGCATCATGCGCGACGAAGGCGGCCGCACCGTCCTGGTCAGCAGCACATCGCACAAACAGCGCCGCGACCATGAGATAGCGGACACGGCTTTGCTGCAACGCTTGCGCCAGCGCATCGAATGGCGCCTGGTGCCGGAGATACACAAGGCCATGCAGGTCAAGGCGACCCGCATCGAGCGCTATATCGTCGCCCGCTACGATCATACCGGCGGCTATTTCCGCCCCCATCGCGACAACAACCAGCTGGGCACCAGCCACCGCCAGTTCGCCGTCACGATCAATCTGAACGCCGAGGACTATGAAGGCGGCGATCTCGCCTTTCCGGAGTTCGGCGCGCTGACCTATCGCCCGGCGAGCGGCGATGGGGTCGTCTTCTCCTGCTCGCTGCTGCACGAGGCGCTGCCGGTGCACCAAGGGCCACCGCTACGCCTTCCTGCCATTCCTCTATGACGAAGCGGGCGCCAAGCTGCGCGCCGAGAACCGCCGCTATCTGGCTTCCGGCGCCAGCTAGATCTTCATCGGCAGGATGACCATCGGCACGCCGCGCGATTGCAGGCGGCGCTGCATGACCAGCGGCGTCTGGCCGTGCAGCAGGCGGGTCAGGAAGGTCTCGTTCTTGAAGACGAGCTGGGAAGCGAAGACCACGCTGTTGGGAAACTGCTTCAGGGCCTGGTCGAGGATGGTGGTGAGTTCGGCGGTGGTGTCGGCGGCGACGCTGCCGAAGGCGACCGAAGGCAGGTTGCGGCGCTGGCAATAATTGACGAACTGCGCCAGGGATTCATCCACCCGCTGGCGCAGCGTATCCAGCTCGCCGGCATGGCGGAAGGTGTCGGAATCCACCTCGCCGATCCGGATGAAGACGAAATTGGTGAAATGGTCGGGGAACAGCTTGCGCACCGCCAGCAGGGTATGCATGCCGGTGCCGAGATTGCCGCCCACCAGGAATACGGCGGTGGGCTTTTCGGGCTTCAGCGCCGGCGGATTGGGCACCGCCATGGCGCGCGTCGTCGTGGCGAACAAGGCGTCGGCCTGGGAGAGCAGCTTGTTGCAATCGTTGTAATGGCGGCGGATCAGAACGCCGGCCAGGATGATGCAGCCGGTGATGACCACCGTCATCCACGCACCCTCGGTGAACTTGTTGATCACCGTGACGGTCAGGATGGTCGCCGTCAGGATCAGGCCGAAGATCGCCACGAACAGCCGGAACGGACGCAGCCCCTCGCCTTCGCGGCGCCTCAGCCAATGGCGCGTCAAACCCACGAAAGACAGCACGAAGCTGATGAAGACGTTGATGCTGTAGAGCACCACCAGCTTGTCGACCCGGCCGCTGGTGACGACCAGGATCGCGATGGCCGAGACCGCCATCAGCAGCACGCCGTTCTGCGTCACCAGGCGGTTGGAGAGATGGGCGAACTGATGGGGCATCCAGCGGTCGATGGCCATGTTGGCCAACGCCGCCGGGCCGCCCAGGAATCCGGTATTGGATGCCACGAACAGCAGGCCTGCCGCGGTTCCCAGGGTGACCAGCATGATCGCGCCCTGGGCCACCTGCTGCGAGCCCAGGTAGTGGGCCAACACCAGGCGGAAGGTGACGGCGTTCAAGGTGCGGCCATATTCCGGCGCCACGCCCCAGAGCAGGTAAAGAACGATCAGGCCGCCGGCGGCAATGGAGAGCGAGGTCGCCATATAGGTCATGGTCCAGCGCCCGGTCACCATGCGCGGCTCGCGCAGCATATGGATGTTGTTCGAAACTGCCTCGATGCCGGTATAGGTGCCGCCGCCGAGTGCAAAGGCCTGCAGCACGATGCCGGCCACAGCACCCCAGCCGATCTGGGCGGCGAGGCCCGAGGTCTCATGAATCGTGTCAGGCACCAGGCTGGGCAGCGTGCCGATATGGCCCAGCACGCCGAAGACGATGAAGCCGCCATGGGTGATCAGGAATCCCACGAAGATCGGCATCAGCAGCATCAGCACTTCCTTGATGCCGCGCAGATTGGCGACGGTAAGGCCGGCGATGATGGCAATCTCGGCCGGCACCTTCCAGGCCTGCCAGACCAGGGGCAGCAGGCTGAACAGCGCATCGACGCCGCTGGCAACCGAGAGAGCCGCGGTCAGGACGAAATTGACGATGAGCGCCGAGCCGGAAATGAGGCCGGCATAGGGGCCGACCAGCACCGAAGCGACGCGATAGCCGCCGCCGCCGGAGGGAAACAGCTCGATGACCTGGATATAGCCGAGACAGATGATGACGACGGTGAGTGCCGTTGCCAGCGCCAGGTAGACCGCCAGGTGGTTGTGGCCGCCAAGCGCGATGAAGGCTTCTTCCGGGCCGTAGTTTGCCGATGACAGGCCGTCGGCGCCGAGCCCGATCCAGGCCAGGAAGGCGACCAGCAGCATGCCCTCGCGCTGGGCCTTGTGCAGCGGATCGCGCGGCGCCCCGAGGACCCAGCGTTGGACCTTCTTCCAGTCGTAGCGCGCCATGGGGGATTGGTTCTTCTTCGACCTATTTGCGCAAAAGGAATTCGCGGCCGACTTTGACCAGCGGCTTGCCGTCATATTCGACGATGTCGGCGGTGGCATAAGTCTCGGTCCAGCGCTGCGGCAGGAACGAGCCGGTGCCGATCACGTCGATGGGGGCCTTGGCTTCGGCCATCATGCGGCATTTCGCCGGATCGAAGCCGGATGAGGCCACCAGCTTCACCTTGTCGAATCCCGCCGCATTCAGCGCGTCGCGCAGATGATGACAGGCGGCGGCCGATACGCCCGCGCCCACCAGGTTGCGAAGTTCAGATTCACTGCGATAGCCGCGGACGGCTTCGGGCACATGGCGCTCCAGCACGGCGTAGGAGACAGTCGGATCGACCCCTTCGACAAAGCGGCTGCCGGGGGTGTCGATGCGAACGCTCAGCTTTCCGGCGGCCGCCATCTCGGGAAAACGGCGGCAGACCGCGAGCGAATCGCTGACCTCGCGGCCGAAATAATCGACCAGCACCGTCATGTCGTCGTCGGGAAAGGTCTCGTGGAACATTTCGGCCGCGCGCACCGTCGAGCCGGCATAGCCGATCAGCGCATGGGGCATGGTGCCGCGCCCGTCGGATTGCCCGAAGAAATGCGCCGTGGCGGCGGTAGCATTGGCAACGAACCCCTTGGCGCCGACCTTGCGGCGCGCGCGGGCCGAGCCGACGCTCGCCGCATAGGCCATCAGCTCCGCCATCTCGAGGCCCGCGCAATGGCGCGCATCCATGGCCATGAAGGCGACATGGGGCAGATCGGCACACATGGTGAAGGCGTTGAAGGCGGCAACGCAGGCCGGCCCCAGTTTCTGCAGGAAGATCGTTTCGAGATCGACCAGATGAACGAACGAGCCCGTGACATACATGATCGGCTCGCCAGCGCCGACCCATTTGCCTTCCGGCAGGCGCAGGTCGATGGCAAAGCTGGTGCCCCGGTCGCTGGCGACCTGCTTCATCCACTCGATCATCAATCGCGGCGCGGAGACCACCGGCCGGCGCATGAAGATCGCATAGGTGACCGTCTTGTCGCCGAAATGCTGCACCGTCTTCTTGGTGCGCAAGAAGTAGTGATCGGTCCAGGCCGCGATCTTGTCAGAGTCGATCTTCATGATGTTGCGGTCCGCCGCTGGTCGCTCAGAATGGGGAACTCTAGGATGCCGCCGCGATCTTTCGTCCCTGGGCCAGACGTTCCTGTTTCAGGGCGCCGGCGATAAGGAAGGCAAGCTCGAGGGCCTGGCTGGCATTGAGCCGCGGATCGCAATGGGTGTGATAGCGGTCGGCCAGGGTCTGGTCCGTCACCGCCTTGGCGCCGCCGGTGCACTCCGTCACGTCCTGCCCGGTCATCTCGAAATGCACGCCGCCCGCGTGGGTCCCTTCGGCCTGGTGGACAGCGAAGAAGCCACGCACCTCGGCCAGGATGCGCTCGAAGGGCCGCGTCTTGTAGCCGGTCGAGGATTTGATCGTGTTGCCATGCATGGGATCGCAGGCCCAGACCACCGTGGCGCCCGCGCGCTTCACCGCGCGCACCAGCCCCGGCAGCTTTGTCTCCACCTTGTCGGCGCCCATGCGCGCGATCAGCGTCAGGCGGCCGGGGATGTTCGCCGGGTTCAGCACCTCGATCAGGCGCAGCAATTCCTCGGCCTCCATCGAAGGGCCGCATTTGAGGCCGATGGGATTCTCGACGCCGCGCAAGTATTCCACATGGGCGCCGCCCAGCTGGCGGGTTCGATCGCCGATCCACAGCAGATGCGCCGAACAGCCGTACCATTTGCCGGTCAGGCTATCGACGCGGGTCAGGGCCTGCTCATAGCTCAGCAGCAGCGCTTCATGGCTGGTGAAGAATTCGGTCTCGCGGATCTGCGAGGTGGATTCCGCGGTCATCCCGCAGGCCGCCATGAAGTCCAGCGTCTCGCTGAGACGATCGGCCATCTCGGCATAGCGATGGCCCAGCGGGCTGTCGGCGACGAAATCGAGATTCCAGCGATGCACCTTGTGCAGATCGGCGAAGCCGCCTTGGGCAAAGGCGCGCAGCAGATTGAGGGTTGCTGCCGACTGGTTATAGGCCTGGACCAGGCGCTCGGGGTCCGGCGCGCGGGCCGATTTCTCGAACTCGATGCCGTTGACGATATCGCCGCGATAGCTCGGCAGCTCGACGCCGTTTATCGACTCCGTCGGCGCGGAGCGCGGCTTGGCGAACTGGCCGGCCATGCGGCCGACCTTCACCACCGGCAGGGCCGCGCCGAAGGTCAGCACGACGGCCATCTGCAGCAGCACGCGGAAGGTATCGCGGATGTTGTTGGCGCTGAACTCGGCGAAGCTTTCCGCGCAGTCGCCGCCCTGAAGCAGGAAACCACGCCCCTCCGCCACACCGCCCAGGACCTGGGTCAGGCGGCGCGCCTCGCCGGCAAAGACCAGCGGGGGATAGCTGCGCAGACGCTTTTCCACCGCTTCCAGCTTTGCCTGGTCCGGATATTCGGGAACCTGCTGCGCCGGCTTGGCGCGCCAGGTGTCCGGACTCCATTTCGCGACCATCGTCCAACCTCTATCTGACGCCCGTTCCCGGACGCCGAAAGCCGCCCCCGCCCGCAGGATACGGGGGGTGCTGCCACGATATTTAACCAGGGATACCGGCAATCCGTGACAGCCGGTATCGAAGCGAGGCGTCCCTATACGCCCGAACCAGCCGGTTTTCAACCGCACCGGCCTACCCCGGGTGCCCGGGCCGCCTTTGCGTATTTCTGTTTTTTATACGACTTATCAGTGGGTTGGGCGATTCCACGTGCCATCGCAGGTCTGCTACACTCGCGAGGCGGGGATTGGGGGCCAGATCATGGCAAGAATTGAGACACAGGATCAGGGCAGCACGGCGTTGAGCATCGCCGGCAAGGAACTTGCCCCGGGCGAAAAGCTGGTCTGGGCCGATCAACCGCGCGCCGGCGCGCTCGCCCGGCGCGAATTCCCCAAGGCCCTCTTTGGCATTCCCTTTACCGCTTTTGCTGTTTTCTGGGTATTTGGCGCCTGGCATTCGACAAGCCAGAGCACAGCGCATAACACGCCTTTCGTGATCTTTCCGCTGTTCGGACTCATCTTTGTCGCTATCGGCCTCGCAACCCTGCTCTCGCCGTTGCGCGCAATGATGAAGGCACGTTCGACATTTTACGCCATTACCGCAGAGCGCCTGCTGATCATCGAAGGCCGACGGTCGCACCGCGTCACGTCATTCATTCCCGCCGACATTCAGCAGATCGAGCGCACCGAGCGCGCCGACGGATCGGGCGATGTCGTGTTTCGCCGGGAGTTCCCGCCATCGCGCCGCAACAGCATCTCGTTCGGGGGAAACTGGAACGCGACGCGCATCGGATTTTTCGGCATCAGCGACGTTCGGCGCGTGGAAGCGTCAGTGCGCCAGTTGTCACAGCAGGCCAATCGAGCGACCTAGCGTCTGCTCGCCTCACGTTGAATCAACGCGAGGCGTAAATCAGCCGCTAATTCAAATGAGTAGAGCAAGATTCACGGATCAGGTTGCATCAACCTGATCCGATCTTACTCTAGGCGGCCGGCTCGGGCTCTTTGGTGCAGAGCGGATGACTCAAGCGGTTATCAGGGCTTCGAGCAAACCCCGTCTTGCGAACCGCCCGTCCAGTTGAGCCCTGCGCCGGCGCAGGATTTGGCGTAACCGGCGCAGTCACCGGTAGTCGCTCCGATGGTCCCTCCGGCGGTCGACGTGCACAGCTTCTTGGTGCATGCGCCAGCCTGATCGCGATACAGGCATGTGAGGCTTCTCGGCGACGAGGCGTTTGTCGTTTCCGCCAGCACATCACCGTTGGCGGTGCACCCCGCGAGGATGAACGAGCAGCATGAAATTGCCAAAAGAAATCCAAGCCTCACATCACACCTCTAGGGGATTTCCGCTGTGCGAACTGTAGGACAGGCCGGTGCCGGGCGATAGCCTGTCCCGGGGGAATAGCGACAGGCGGGCTTAGTGCGCCGGCGCCGGCTCGGGCTCCTTCGTACGCAAGGTCACGAACTCTTCCGCCGCCGTCGGGTGAACGGCGACCGCCTCGTCGAACTGCTGCTTGGTCGCGCCCATCTTCACCGCGACGGCAAGGCTCTGGATGATCTCCGGCGCGTCGAGCCCCAGCATGTGGGCGCCCAGCACGCGCTGGGTCGATCGCTCCACCACCAGCTTGACCAGCGTGCGCTCCTTGCGGCCGCTGAGGGTGTATTTCATCGGCCGGAAGCCCGCCTTGTAGATATCGAGCGCGCCATGACGCTTGCGTGCTTCGGCCTCCGTCAGGCCCACCGTGCCGATGGGTGGTTGGCTGAACACCGCCGACGCCACGATCGAATGATCCATCGCCCAGGGTTTGTTGCCGAATACGGTGTCGGCAAAGGCCATGGCCTCGCGGATTGCAACCGGCGTCAGGTTCAGCCGGTTGGTGACATCGCCGATGGCATAGATGTTCGGCTGGCTGCTGCGCGAATAGGCATCGACCTTCACCGCACCGATGTCATCGAGCGCTACGCCCGCCGCCTCGGCGCCCAGATCGCGCGTATTCGGAATCCGGCCGGTGGCGCACAGGATCGTATCGACCTCGTGGTTCTGGCCGTCGCTCATGGCCAGGCGAAGGCCATGGGCCGTCTTTTCGATTCCCGTGTGCCGGGCCATCAACGATAGCCTGATGCCCTTATGCTTCAGCTCGGCGGCCAGGCCATGGCGGAGGTCGTCGTCGAAACCGCGCAGCAACTGTTCGCCGCGATAGGCCAGCGTGACCTCGCTGCCCAGCCCGTTGAAGATGCCAGCGAACTCCACCGCGATATAGCCGCCGCCGATGACGGCGATGCGCCGCGGCAGCTTTTCCAGCTGGAGGGCCTCGTTGGAGGTGATGCTGTTCTCTGCCGTAAAGCCCTCGGGCCGCACCGGATGAGCGCCATTGGCGATCAGGATGGTCTCGGCGGTGATGCGTTTGCCCGCGATCGCCACCGTATGGGGATCGACGAGATGCGCGCGGCCTTCCACCAACGTCACCTTGGAGGAGGCGAGCAGGTCGCGATAGACCCCCTCCAGCCGGGCGATCTCACGATCCTTGTTGGCGATCAGGGTCGGCCAGTCGAACCTGGCGCTTTCGATCGTCCAGCCATAACCCGCCGCATCCTCGATCTCCTCGCGCACATGGGCGGCATAGACGAGCAGCTTCTTGGGCACGCAGCCACGGATGACGCAGGTGCCGCCGACGCGATAATCCTCGGCGATGGCGACCCTGGCGCCATAGGCGGAAGAAACCCGCGCGGCGCGTACACCGCCGGAGCCGGCGCCGATGACGAAGAGGTCGTAGTCATAGCCGGCCATTGCCGTCTCTCCTTTTGCCGGGCCGCAGCACCACTCAAGCGGCGGCCGGCCTGAACTCGCCCGCCGCGCGAATGCGCCGCAGCACGAGCACGGCCAATATCGCGCATTCGAAACCGGCGACAGCGATACTAAGCAGGGCTGGGGCCGGCGGATAGGGCGCCAGGATTGCTATTACCCAGCCGGCATTCAGTCGGGCGAGCACGCCATAGGCCGGGAAATAGGCGAGCGTAAGCCAGATGAAGGCCATGACGTCGGCCCGGCCGCGCCGGCTGCGGAAATTGAAAAACAGCACCAGCAGACACATCGCGCAGCACATAGACCACGAGGACAAAGGGCAGGCTGCCGAGGGTGATGGCGCCATTCATATCCAGCAGCCACAAGCCCGACCCGGGCGCCAGAGCCGACGGCAGATCCGCCACTTGGTCGAGGTCGCCAAACAGGCTCAGGCCCACCCCCAGCGCGAGGGTCGCGAGAAAAATGGGAATCCATTGCGGCAGCAGCGTGAGCGCGCGGAACAGCTGGCCTTGCCGCAGCGGCCGCACCGAAGGCCGCGATAGCGCACCACATCCTTGGGCTCCAGGAACACCGCCGCATAAGTCATGGAATGGGCCAGCACGAACGGCAGGGCACACCAGGCGAGGAAGCCGTGATGGGCCAGCTGGATCACGTGATAGAGCAGCCCGTCGGCATAAATCATCACGAACAATGCGAAGGCGAGCCAGGCCCAGGGAATGCAGCGGAACTGCAGCTCGACGCGCATCAGGCGATAGGCGCCGAAAATCGCCCAGCCGAGAAACACCGCCAGGGTGACGAGAGCGAAAGCAGGCCCTGGATAGTCGTGTCCGTACCAACCGATATCGGGCAGCTCGTGAGAAAAGATCCCGATGTCGAGATGGCCGGGGACGACGATACTCGCGCCAAGTCCCGCAAATTGACTCAAGGTCACGCCCAGCCGGCGGCGCCTGAGCTGCTTGCGCAGCAGCACCAGGCTGGTGAGGAATGAGACCGCCTGGCCGAACAACCCGACGCCGAGGATGTGGAGGTTCTGTATTCCCGCATCGCCCTGCCAGGGTTCAACACCACCCGTCGACTGGGCCCAGAGCCTGGCGAGAAAGGCGAACGCAGCCGAATACCAGACGTAGCTGATGCCGCCGATGAACTTGCCCCAGCTCATCTGCCAGGCGCCCAGCGTCGACATGCGCTGGCTGTCCCAGGTGCCGCCGGCAACCTCCTCGGCCACCAGATCGGCGGCGCGGCGCGTGCCCCAGAACAGCACGAGGATGAGGAAGTACCACTCCGCGGCATAGGCCACGAGCTCGTGGCTGCGATCGCTGAGCAGCCAGACCAGCAGCAGGACGATGCCGACGGCCAGCGGCGCGATGACGAGTCGCAGCGGCGAGAACTGAAGCCAGAGATTGCGGCGAAGTTCCGGGTTCATCGCAACGCCTTCGTTTCGCCGACATGGCTGAGATAGGCATCCTGCAGGCGCTCGCGCTCGATGGTGAAATCGGCGATGGGCAGGCCCGCTTCGATCAGGCGGCGCAACAGCAGGGCGCGAGCGAGATCGTCGCCGGTGAAATGAAACCGCAGGGTCAATCCCTCGGCGATCAGGCCGGAGACCGCGCCCTCGGCTTTCACGACCGCTTCCGCGCGGGCATCCGCCGCGGCCAACCGCAGCATGACGGCCGTGCCGCCTGACGGCGCCGACAGCGCGCGCTGATCGGCCAGCCGCCCGTCGCGCAGGATCAGCATATGGGTCGAATAATCCTCGAGCTCGCTCAGGATGTGGGAGGAGACCATGATGGTCATGCCGTCATCGCGCAGCCGGCGCAGCGTCTCGGCAAGGCCAAGACGCGCTTCGGGATCGAGGCCGGAGGCGGGCTCATCCAGCAGCAGCACATCGGGGCTATGGACGATCGTCTCGCCGATGGCCAGCCGCTGGCGCAGGCCGCGCGACAAGGTGCCGACTTTCTGGCGATAGCGATCGCCCAGCGCCAGGCGCTCGGCCGCCAGCCTTGCCGCCTTCGCCCGGTCTGCAGCATGCAGGCCAAGGGCGGCCGCGCGGTAAAGCAGGCATTGCTCCACCGAGAGTTCGTCATAGAGCCCGAAACTGTCGGCGAGAAATCCCATGCGGCGGTGGCTCTGCCGCGGCTCGCTCAGCACGTCGAGCCCGGCAACACTCACCTTGCCGGCAAAGGGCGTGTCGAGCCCGGCAAGGCAGCGCAGCAGCGTCGTCTTGCCAGCACCATTGGGGCCGACCAGCGCGGTGATGGTCTTTTCTTCGAGCGCAAAGGTCACCTCATCGAGCGCCCTGCGGCCGGGGTAATCGAAGACGAGGTCGGAAACGGCGATCATCATGCTCATGCGGCGGCATCCTGCAGGATCAAGTCGGCCCCCTTCTCGCCCACCATGATGGCCGGCGCATTGGTATTGCCCGAGGTGAGCGATGGAAAGATAGAGGCATCGACGACGCGCAGGGCTGCAAGGCCATGCACCTTAAGCCTGGCATCGACGACACTGTCGGCGGCATCCGGCCCCATGCGGCAGGTGCTGACCGGATGAAAGACCGTGCCGGCACGCTGGCGGATGTCCCGGATCAGGGCGTCGTCGCCCTGAACATCCGGGCCCGGTTTCAGTTCTTCCTCGATCAATGCCGCCAGGGCCGGCGTACCGGCCAGCCGGCGCAGGAAACGCACGCCCGCCAGCATCTCGGCGACGTCATGCGCCGTTGACAGGTAGTTCGGATGAATCGCCGGTGCGGCGAAGGGATCGGGCGAGCGGATTTGCAGATGGCCGCGGCTGTCCGGCCGGCAGGGCGAGACCGACAGCAGGAATCCGGGATAAGGATCGGGGCTCATCAGCGGACGCTTGCCGGGCGGCGCCTTGATGTAACTCAACGGCGAGAAATAAAGCTGCATATCGGGGCGGGTCAATCCCGGCGAGCTGCGGAAGAATCCGCCTGCCTGGTTGACGCTGAGCGCCAGGGGGCCGCGGCGGCTGACGACATATTCGATGCCAACAAGAAGCTTTCCCCACCAGGGCCGCAAGAGATTGTTCAGCGTCGGCCGGCGCGAACGATAGAGATAATCCACCGACAGGTGATCCTGCAGATGGGCGCCGACGGCGGGCCGGTCGAGGATCACCTCGATGCCGAAGGATTGCAGCAGGTTCCCCGGCCCGACCCCTGATAATTGCAACAATTGCGGTGAATTGATGGCGCCCGCCGAAAGGATGACCTCGCCGCGGCAACGCGCCTGCTGGCGTGTGCCGTGCTCGACATACTCGACGCCGGTGGCACGCTTGCCCTCGAACAGAATTCGCGTCGCCTGCGCGCGTTGATGCACCGTGAGATTGCCGCGCTGCATGGCGGGCCGCAGGAAGGCACGCGCGCTGGAAACGCGGAAACCCCCGCGAGTCAGGATCTGATAGAGGCCGACACCCTCCTGGCTGGCGCCGTTGAAATCCTTGTTGAGCGCAAGTCCCGCCTGCTGGCCTGCCGCCAGATAATCCCGGCAGACAGGATGAACCTGGCCTGTCGTGTCGCTGACATGCATCGGCCCGCCGGCGCCGTGGAATTCGCTCGGCCCTTGCGCGAAGTCTTCCGATTTCTTGAAGTAAGGCAACACGTCGCGCCAGGCCCAGCCGGGATTGCCTGCATCGGCCCAGCCATCGAAATCCTCCGCCTGGCCACGGATATAGACCATGGCGTTGATGGAGCTGGAGCCGCCCAGCACCTTGCCGCGCGGCCAATAGCTGACGCGGTTGGCGGTGCCTGGATCGGGCTCGGTCAGATATTTCCAGTTATAGCGCGCGTCATAGAACGTCTTGCCATAACCGATGGGAACGGTGATCCAGAAGCGCCGGTCTGACCCGCCCGCCTCCAGCAGGAGCACGCGATGACGGCCGTTTTCGCTCAGCCGGTTGGCCAGTACGCAGCCGGCGGAGCCGGCGCCGACGATGATGTAATCGTAGTCGCTCATGCAGAGGGCGCAGCTGCCGGTGAAATCAAGCGCGCTCGCTGACCTGGTAGCGGGATTTCTCCAGCCAGGCGGGTGCCACCTCCACGCCCCAGCCCGGCTCATCGGGAATCCTCGCCTTGCCATCGACGATGTCATAGGGCGAGCGCACGAACAGGCCGTATTGCCAGGGATAGTAATCCGCCTCCTCGATGGAGAATTCGAGATACTTGCCGGCATTGGGAATGGCGCCCAGCAGATGCATGGTGAACAGCGTCACCATGGAGAGGTTGGCGCAGTGGGGCGTGCAGGGCAGGCCCGCCTCAGCGCCCATTTTCGCCACCCGCAGGGTGCGCGTCAGCCCGCCGAGATAACAGACGTCGGGCTGGATCACATCGACGGCGCGCATCTCGATCATCCGCCGCCAGATCGTCAGGTCGCAATCCTGTTCGCCGCCGGTCACGTCGATATCGAGGGCGTCGGCGACCTGCTTGGTCTGCGCCATCTCCCAATAGGGACAGGGCTCTTCGTAATGGCTGATGCCGTTATCCTGCAGCAGCTTGCCGACCTCGATGGCGCGCTTGGGCGAATAGCAGCTATTGGCATCGGCCAGCAGTGCCACGCCCTCGCCCATGGCCTTGCGCATGATGGGAACGATCTCCTCGGTGCGCCCCGGCCATTCATCGCGGTCATGGCCCACCTCGGCGCCGACGCGAAACTTGAAGGCATCGAAGCCGTACCGGTCGCGCAACTTCACCAGGCGGGCAGCCTCATCCTTCGGCGTGATGTCGCGCTTCATCGACGAGGCATAGGCGCGAATGGCGCGCGGCTTGCCGCCGATCAATTCGCACACGCTCTTGCCTTCGACCTTGCCGCGCAGATCCCACAACGCGGTATCGAGGCCGGTCATCGCGCGCACGAGATATGAACCGGGAAATTTATGCTCGCGCTCCGGAATCGTATCCATCAGCGCGTCGATATCGAACGCATCCTGGCCCAGCGAATAGGGCGCCACCTGGCGGTGCAGGATCTCGCAGGTGATGTCGGAATTGTATGTCGAGACCTGGCCCCAGCCCTGCGCGCCGGTATCCGAGGTGATCCGCACGAAGCCGACATACTGGTTACAGAAAGTCTCGATCCGCTTGATCTTCATGGCAGGGCCAAATCCGGGCTGGTGGGAACCAATGTTACAGGTGGACGTTTGATTCTTGAGATTTGTCGGCGTTATTAGATGAAAGGGAATAGTGTAATGGACTCAGTCTCTTACGATATTTCCATGAGTACCGAATTCGATACGCAGCCGGATATTTCGCACTTCGAAGCAGCCCCGTCCGTCAGCCAACCCACATCTTCTGTAGCAAATAACGGGCGTCCCGTCTTGCGCGGCCGCGGTGTTTTGGGCGGTCTTGCGGCGATGACGATCGCTGCCCTGGCCGTCGCCGCACTCCTTTCTGTCAACAGCGTGGCGCGCGAAACGCCGGGGCCGATCGCCTATGCCTCGCCGCCGCATCTGGTGCTGGAGCACGCGATCTTCACCCAGGCGGGCAAGGGATCCTGGTACGGGCGCTGGCATCAGGGGCGCAAGACAGCGAGCGGCGAACGCTTCAACATGTATCAGATGACCGCAGCCCATCGCTCGCTGCCGCTGGGCACCATCGTGCGCGTCACCAATCCCGCCACCGGCAAATCGGTGAAGGTCCGCATCAACGACCGGGGGCCTTATTACAATGGCCGCGTGATCGATCTATCGGCTGCCGCGGCCCGCGCCCTGGGTATTTCCAAAAAAGGAACAGCCAGGCTCCAGATAGAGGCCTTCGCCTCCGACCAGACGCCTGGCTGATATAGGTCGCTTGCGTGAAGCGGCTTAGACGCCGCCCATGCACAGGTACTTGATCTCGAGGAAGTCCTCGATGCCGTATTTCGAACCTTCGCGGCCGACACCGGATTCCTTGACGCCGCCGAAGGGTGCGACTTCCGTCGAGATGATGCCGGTGTTGATGCCGACGATGCCGGATTCGAGCGCCTCGGCCACCCGCCACACACGGCCGATATCGCGGCTGTAGAAGTAGGACGCCAAACCGAATTCCGTATCATTCGCCAGGCGCACCGCGTCTTCTTCCGTCTTGAAGCGGAACAGCGGGGCGACGGGGCCGAACGTCTCTTCCCGTGCCACCGCCATCTGCGGCGTGACATTGGCCAGGATCGTCGGCTCGAAGAAGCTGTGGCCGAGCGTGGAGCGCTTGCCGCCCATGATCACGGTTGCACCCTTCTTCACCGCATCGGCGATATGCTCCTCGACCTTTTCCACTGCCTTCATATCGATCAGCGGGCCCTGCTGGGTTTCGCCCTTCAGGCCATCGCCGACCTTCAACTTGCCGACGGCCGTCTTCAGCTTCTCGGCAAATTTGTCATAGACGCCGTCCTGCACCAGCAGGCGGTTGGCGCAGACGCAGGTCTGGCCGGTATTGCGGTATTTGGAGGCGATGGCGCCTTCTACCGCCGCATCCAGATCGGCATCCTCGAACACGATGAAGGGCGCGTTGCCGCCCAGTTCCATCGAGACCTTCTTCACCGTGCTGGCGCATTGCTGCATCAGCAGCTTGCCGATCTCGGTCGAACCGGTGAAGGACAGCTTGCGCACGATCGGGCTCGACGACATCTCGCCGCCGATGGCCGAGGCCGAGCCGGTGACCACATTCAACACGCCCGCTGGAATGCCGGCGCGATGGGCCAGTTCCGCCAGCGCGGTGGCCGAGAACGGCGTCAGGGTCGCGGGCTTGATCACCACGGGGCAACCTGCCGCCAGCGCCGGCGCGCATTTGCGGGTGATCATCGCATTCGGGAAGTTCCACGGCGTGATAGCGGCAACCACGCCGATGGGCTGCTTGATCACGACGATGCGCTTGTCGGCCTGATGCTGCGGAATTGTATCGCCATAGACACGCTTGGCTTCCTCGGCGAACCATTCGACGAATGAGGCGCCATAGACGATCTCGCCCTTGGCTTCGGCGAGCGGCTTGCCTTGCTCGGCCGTCATCAGTATCGCCAGATCATCCTGATTTTCGATCATCAGGTTGAACCATTTGCGCAGGATATTGGCGCGCTCCTTGGCCGTCTTCTTGCGCCAGGCGGGCCAGGCGGCATTGGCCGCCTCGATGGCGCGGCGGGTTTCGGCCGCACCCATATTCGGCACCGTTCCCAGCACCTCGCCGGTGGCGGGGTTGAGCACGTCGATCGTCTTGCCGGAATCGGCATCGGCCCATTTGCCGTTGATGTAGCATTGCTGGCGCAGCAGGCTCGGATCCTTCAGCGGTAGCGTGGCGGCAGACTTTTTCACGGCTTGTTGCATGGCGATCCTCGCAAAACGAAATCGGTGGGGAATGGAATGGGCCATAATATAGCGATGATGGCAGTAATCGCAAACCGAAGTGGCAAACCGGGAGGGATGAAAACCCGGAGGCCGTGGCCGCCGCAAAGCCCTGACTGCGTCATGGTTTTGCCATGCTTTTGTACGAGCCTTGCCCGCCGCGAACAGCAGGCATGAACAGAAGGCCTATCATGACTCTTCGCTTCTTCTCTCTCGCTGCCCTGCTCGTCGCCGCGGGCCTGATCCTGGCGACGGTGCCAATCCATGCCCAAAATGCACCGGCGCCGGATGATCGCCGACTGATCGACAATCCCGATGAGATCAAGCACCTGCTGACCGAACAGACGGTCTACGGACGCTATACCAACGGCACGATCTGGACCGAGTACCAGTCATCCGATGGCCGGACCGCCTATGAGCAAGATAACTGCATCTACGAAGGCAAATGGTGGATCGCCGCAGGTGAGGTCTGCTACCGCTATCAGGCGATGGAGAACGGCGCGACCTACTGCTTCCAACTTTATCAGCACAGCAGCCGGCTGGAATTCTACGGCGAATTCGCGCCGGGCGATTGGCAGCTCAACGCCTATAGCGTCGATGTAACGCCGGGCAATCCGGAGAAGCTGCCGCTCGATAAGCAGGGCTGCCGCCCTGCTCCCGGCGTATAGGGATTACTCGACCGTCACGCTCTTGGCGAGGTTGCGCGGCTGGTCGACATCGGTGCCCTTGGCCACGGCGGCGTGATAGGCCAGAAGCTGCACCGGCACGGCGTATAGAATAGGCGCCACGAACGGATCGCAGTCCGGCAGCTCGATCGTATGGGCGACGCGCTTGCCCAGGCGGGCGATACCGGCGCGATCGGAGATCAGGATCACCCGTCCGCCGCGGGCCGAGGCTTCTTCCAGGTTCGAGGCGGTCTTTTCGAACAGCTCGTCGCTGGGCGCCACCACGATCACCGGCATGGTCTCGTCGATCAGTGCGATGGGCCCATGCTTCATCTCGCCGGCGGCATAGCCCTCGGCATGGATATAGGAGAGCTCTTTCAGCTTCAGCGCCCCTTCCATGGCGATGGGGTAAGTCGAGCCACGGCCCAGGAACAGCACATCCTTGGCATCGGCCAGCATTTCCGCCACGGCATGGATCTTCGCCTCGCTTGCCAGGACTTCGGCGATCTGGCCCGGCACTTCGGCGATTGCCTGGACCAATGAGGCTTCCCGGGCGGCGTCGATTTCGCCGCGCGCCCGCGCCGCCGCGATGGCGAGGCAGGCGAGGATGACGAGCTGGGTGGTGAAGGCCTTGGTCGAGGCAACGCCGATCTCCGGCCCCGCCAAGGTCGGCAACACCTTGTCGCTCTCCCGCGCCATGGTGCTTTCCGGCGCGTTCAGGATCGCTGCAATCTTTTGGCCCTGGCTCTTGGCATAGCGCATGGCGGCCAGCGTGTCCGCCGTCTCGCCCGATTGCGAGATAACGATGGTGGCACCCTTCTTCGCCATGGGTGCCGCGCGATAGCGGAATTCGGAAGCGATATCGACCTCGACCGGCAAGCGCGCGAGTTTTTCGAACCAGTATTTGCCGACCACGCCGGCAAGATAGGCGGTGCCGCAGGCGATGATGGTCAGCCGCTCGACATCCGCGAGGTCGAAGGGAAGGCCGGTAATATCTGTCTGGCGGGTCAGCGGATTGACCAGGGAATGCAGCGTCTCACCGATCACCGCCGGCTGCTCGTGGATTTCCTTCATCATGAAGTGGCGGTGATTGCCCTTGCCGACGACCGCACCGGATATCGCCGTGCGGGTGATCGCGCGCTCGACCTGCTTGTCGTGGTTGAAGAACGTGGCACCATCGGGGCGCACGACCGTCCAGTCCTCCTCCTCCAGATAGGCGATATTCTGGGTGAAGGGGGCCAGCGCCAGGGCGTCCGAGCCCAGATACATCTCGCCGTCGCCATAGCCCACGGCCAGTGGCGCGCCGCGGCGCGCACCCATCAGCAGATCCGCCCGGCCAGCGAAGACGATGGCGAGCGAGAACGCGCCGCGCAGCCGCGGCATCACCGTGGCCATGGCCTGCTCGGGTGTGCGCTGAGCCTCCAGCTCGCGCGTCAGCAGATGGGCCACGACTTCCGTATCGGTCTCGGTGCTGAAGGCAACACCTTCGGCCATCAGCTCGTCGCGCAATTCCTGGAAGTTCTCGATGATGCCGTTATGCACCACGCCGACGCGCTCGGTGATGATGGGATGGGCATTGTTCTCCGTCGGCTTGCCATGGGTTGCCCAGCGCGTATGGCCGATACCGGTGGTCCCGGCCAGTGGCGAGCGCTCGAGCAGGGCCTCGAGATTGGTGATCTTGCCCTCGGCACGGCGCCGGTCGATATGGCCGTTCACCAGCGTGGCGATGCCGGCCGAATCGTAACCGCGATAGGTCAGCCGCTTCAGCCCGTCGACAAGCAGGGGTGCTGCGGGCTTCTTGCCGAGGATGCCGATGATTCCGCACATGGCCTAATTCCCTGCCTTCTTGATCTTGTCCTTGAGCTGGCGGAACATTTTCACCCAACCCGGTTTTTCCACCTGCTGCGAGCGCGCGATGGCGAGCGCACCCGCCGTCACGTCGCGGGTGATGACGCTGCCGGCGGCAACGAAGGCGCCTTCGCCGATGGTCACCGGCGCGCAGAGCGCGCTGTTGGAGCCGATGAAGGCCCCGGCGCCGATCACGGTCTCGTATTTGCCGAAGCCGTCGTAATTGCAGGTGATGGTGCCGGCCCCCACATTGGCCCGCTCGCCGACGCTGGCATCGCCCAGGTAGGTCAGATGGTTCGCCTTGGCACCCGCACCGATGCGGGTATTCTTGGTCTCGACGAAATTGCCGATATGCGCGCCGGCGCCGATGACGCTGCCGGGCCGAAGCCGCGCGAAAGGGACCGATGACGGCATCCCTTTCCACCCGCGCACCGTCGAGATGGCAGAAGGCGCGGATCTCCACCCCATCGCCCACCTCAACGTTGGCTCCGAAGACGACATTGGGGCCTACCACGACGTCGCGGCCGAGCCTGGTATCGTGACAGAACCACACCGTCGCCGGATCTGTGAGCGTCGCGCCCTCCGCCATCGCATGGGCGCGTAACTTTGCCTGAATGGCAGCTTCGGCCACGGCAAGCTCGGCCCGGCTGTTGATGCCGATCAATTCATCGGCCGGCGCTTCGAGAGCGGCTGCGTTCAGGCCCTTGGATCGGGCAATGGCGACCACGTCTGTCAGATAAAATTCGCCCTTGCTGTTCTTGTTGCCCACTTCCGCAAGCAACGCCCAGATGCGCTTTCCATCCACCGCCATGACGCCGGAATTGCACAGGCCGATGGCACGCTGTTCGGCGCTCGCCTCGCGATGCTCGACGATAGCTTCGAGGTTGCCCTTCGCATCGACGACCAACCGGCCATATTCCCCGCTATCGGCCGGGCGCATGCCGAGCACGACGACCGCGGGCTTATCGCCAGCGCGGCGGCGTTCGATCAGCCGCTGCAGCGTGGCTGTGGAGATCAGCGGCGTATCGCCATAGAGGATCAGCAGATCCTCGCTGCCCTCGCCCAGTGCTGCGCGGGATGCGAGAACCGCATGGCCGGTGCCGAGCTGTTTATCCTGGATCGCCGTGGCGTGAGGGGCGACCGCCTCGGCCACGCTCGCCATGCCCGGCGCCACCACGACGACGACGGGTGAAGCCCCCAGCGGCGCCAGATTCGCCAGCACATGGCCGATCATCGGCCGGCCGGCGATGGCATGCATGACCTTCGGCAGGGCGGATTTCATTCGCGTCCCCATGCCGGCGGCAAGCACCACCGCTGCTATCCTCGAATCAGGCATGGTCCGGATGATTCTGCTCGCTGCACATGGGCCGGCAACCTGCCACAGGGCCGGTTTCCATCCAAGTAACAGTTGCCCATGGCCGGAATAAGGCAATTCCCGCCGTGGCTTATCAAACGCTGGATGCGCTGCCAGACTGGCCGCCTGTAAATAGGATTCGCCAATGCCTGACACGCGCCGCGACCTGATCTTCGATCTCGACGGCACGCTGATCGATAGCGCGCCCGACATCGCCCATGCGCTGAACCATCTGCTGGGCGAGCTTGGCCTGCGATCTGTCGATATCGCGACGGTTCGCAGCCTGGTGGGCGACGGTGCGCCGCAACTGATGCGCAAGGCGCTGGCCATCGCCGGCGCCGATGTCGAGCCGCAGGATGTCCCGCCCCTGTTCGAGCGCTATCGCGCCTATTACCTGGAAAATGCGACCCGCGAGACCCGTCCCTATCCCGGCGTGCCCGAGACGCTTGCCGCACTCCAGGCCAGTGGCCATCGCATGGTGGTCTGCACCAACAAGATCCAGAAACCGACCCTGAAGATTCTCGATGGTCTGGGCCTGGCCAAATACTTCGACGGCGTCGTGGGTGGCGATGTGACGCCGGCGCGCAAGCCCGATCCACGCCATCTGCTGGCCGCATTGGCGCTGATCGATGGCAAGGCCAGCGAGGCGGTGATGATCGGCGACGGCATCAACGATGCGGGCGCGGCAAAGGCCGCGGGCATTCCCCTGCTCATCCTCGATTCCGGCTATGGCGAGATTGCGGCGAAGGATCTGGGTGGCGACCTGCTGCTGGAATCCTTCAGCGAAATTCCCGACGCGCTCCGCCGCCTCAACGGCTAATTCGCGCCGACATATTCCATGCGGATATGGCCGAGGCCGCTATCCGCATCGATGCGCAGCAGGACGGGCCAGGGCGCGTTCAGTTCCGAGGTGAACCAGAAGCGCGCGGTCTTGGGATACATGCCGGAATCGACCGCCGATTGGGAAAAGCCGGAAATTAGTTCGAGCGCCGCATTGCACCCGCGGGGCTCCGAGGCCAGCGTGACATGGATCAGCCGCGGCAGTGGTGTCCCCGCCGGCACGGGCGTCAGGTTCAGATCGAAGCGCCGCACACCGTCAAAGACCGGCAGATGTCCGCCGCAGCCATGGCCGCTGGCAATCCCGCGCGCGATGGCCGCAATGACGCTGAGGGGATCGATGGTGCCCCGCAGCAGGCCGCGGCCAAGGGCCTGTTGGCCTTCCTGGGTCGGCGGGCTGTCCGCCATCTGGACATTGCCGCCGGCGCCATAGTTCAGCGTCACCAACCGCACGCCGTCGGCAGTGCTGATATTGCTGCGAAACTGGCTGGGTGCGGCGGATGCCGCGCCCATATGCCCCTGGCTCGAAAGCTGCATGTGAAAGGGATACATGCTGGCCATGAGGCCGATGAGATCGCCGTTCACATCCATCCGATAAGACGATTGGTCGGGCGCCGAGAGGGCGAAGCTCATGGTCAACACCTGGGCGTCGTCCAGGAACCCGGCATAGACCAGGTGAGTTTGTTGGGCCTGGATCTGCTGGGCCGGCAAGCCAAGCCCAAGAGCCGTGCATGTAGCGATCAGGATGGCGAGGAATCGGCGGGGGGTGTGGATCATGGTGAGACTATAGTTGGATTCGCGGCCCGTATCGGCAAGGCATGTGGGCCGAGTTGGTTGCCAAGGGACTGGTCGACGGGGGCTGGTTGACAGGGCTGGGGCTGGGCCTTAAACAGCCGTCTGCCGGGGCCCGGGCGCTTAGCTCAGCGGGAGAGCACACCCTTCACACGGGTGGGGTCGCAAGTTCAATCCTTGCAGCGCCCACCACCGCTCCGCCGGCACGTCGTCACTTCGTATCCAGGATCTGGCGCAGCTTCTGCGCAAGCTCGCGCATGCGGAAGGGTTTGTTGATTATCTCGGGCAGGTTTTCGCCCGTCGGCAGATTCAATACCGATCGCGACGCATAGCCCGAGGTCAGCACCACCTCAAGGGCGGGATAGCGCTGTTTTGCTTCCCGCATCAGCTCATAGCCATTCATGCCGCCCGGCATCATAACGTCGGTGAACAGAAGTGCTATCTCCGGGTGGCGCTGCAGCATCTCGAGGGCCTGTGCGGCATTGGTCGCCTGGATCGTATTGTATCCGAGCTCAGCGAGCTGGTTGACGGTCACCGCCCTGACGCTGCTGTTGTCGTCGACAACCAGGATCGTCTCCGAGCCGCGCGGGATCGTCGTTCCCCGTACCCTCTCGACAGTATTCGACGTCTGTTCGGACGAGGCGCGCGGCAAATAGATCTTCACCGCCGTGCCATGCCCGAGCTCGCTGTAGATCTTGATGTGACCCTTCGATTGCTTGACGAAGCCATAGACCATGCTCAGTCCGAGACCCGTGCCGTGATGCTCGTCCTTGGTGGTGAAGAACGGCTCGAACACACGGCTTAGAATCTCCTGCGACATGCCCGTGCCGGTGTCGCTGACGGAGAGCAGCACATAATCGCCCGGCGCCACCTCAATCTCCTGCTCGGCATAATGACGATCGAGATGGATGTTGCCGGTCTCGATGGTGAGCGTGCCGCCGCCTGGCATGGCGTCGCGGGCATTGATGGCCAGGTTCAGAATTGCGTCTTCCACCAGCACCGGATCCGTCATGCAGGGCCAGAGATCGGCCGCGGGCCGCAGCCGGATGGCAATCTGGGCGCCCATCGTGCGCTCGAGCATGCGCATCGTATCGGGCAGCAGATCGTTGACGGCGACGCGCTTCAGCTGCAGCGTCTGCTTGCGCGAAAAGGCGAGCAGGCGCTTGGTCAGCTCAGCGCCATGCTCGGCACCCTCGATGGCGGACTGGATCGGGCCGCGCAGCCGGGGATCATCGCCGACACGCTCGGATGCCAGATCGAGATTGCCCACGATGACGCCCAGCAGATTGTTGAAGTCGTGGGCAATGCCGCCGGTCAGCTGGCCCACCGCCTGCAATTTCTGGGCGCGGAAAAGCTGCTCCTGCGCCTGTTTGCGTTCCGCCATTTCGCGGCTCAGCGCCTCGGTGCGTTCGTCGACGCGTTGCTCCAGCTGACCGGCATGCAGGCGCAGGTCGGTGGCCCTGAGTGCCAGTTGACTATAAAGCCGGTTTGTTTCGAGCAGCATGGCCCCCAGCACAAAGCTCGATTCGATCAGGCCGAAGGCACGGCCGACATAGAAGCCGACATCGAACCGGCCGGCATTCAACAGCGCACTAAGGGCGATGTCGAACAGCCAGGAGGCCATGACGACCATGAGCCACAGGTCGAGCTTCCCCGCGGGCCGGCCAAGTGCGAGCAGCACGAGGCCCACCAGGGGCAGGAACCATATTGTGGCCACCACCGGAACCAGGGCCGGCGTGTAGTGATTGCCGTTCATGACGGCGGGAAGCACGGCTTCGCCGGACGTCGCCAGCATCGTCACCATCACCACGGCGCCCAAGACGATGGCGATACTGCCAAGCACGGCGGTGCGGTTGGAAAAACTGACGCGCGACTCCCTGCCGCGGGACAAAAGCGCATAGCCGCAGACCAGCAGCGGAAAGCCGCCATGCCAGAACATGTAGAGCCAGGCGGTCGTCTGGGTATTGGCGCCCAGCAATCCTGTATCGGAAAAGAGACCGGGAAAGCTCAGCGTATGCACCGTCGCCATTCCGGCGGTGAACAGATACCCGCTGGCCAGCATCAGCAACGACCAGCTGCGCAGGATGTTGAACTGACCGAACAGAAGAACCGCGGTGACGAGATCGGTGACGATGACCGCGGACTGGTAGACGGGAATGAAGGCCGGGATTTTTGGCCATTGCAGCGGGGCGAAGGGAACGGTGATCGCGAAGACAGCGGCTGAAGCCAGGACGACAGCCCCCGCTATCTGCCAATCGCGCCGGCCTGCGGGCGCCGTCGACAGAAAGTCACTCGATTGGTCCAGATCCCTCGGCCGTTGGGATCCGCCTTCGACCGCAACCGATCGCAACGCTCCCCCCAATTCCGTCTTTAGTAATCTGTATTACTATAACCAAGTCTATGGTTTTCCCGGGAGATTCGCAATCCTGACCCGCCAGTCAGGTTGTAATCCGTTGCGGGACAATAACAATTTAAGTGGATCTGCGCAGGGCTAGCACCTTCCTGCGCCAGCAAGTCGTTGAAATTGCCTTAGTCCCTGCTTTTCCGGAGACTGGTGACGATTAGACCCACTCGAAAGGCACTCCCATGGACAGCATCAAGCCGCTCTTCACTGCCGTCGGTACCGCCATCGGCGGCCGCAATGGCCATGCCCAGGCTGCCGACGGATCGGTCAGTGTCGACCTCTCCGTGCCGAAGGCGATGGGTGGCCGAGGCAAGCCAAACACCACGACGCCCGAACATCTGTTTGCCTGCGGCTATGCCGCCTGTTTCGGCGGCGCGATCGACTTCGTGGCCAAGCAGCACCATAAGAATGCGGCCGATGCCAAGGTGACGGCGGAAGTCTCCATCGGGCCGCGCGACAAGGGTGGCTTCGGCCTGGCGGTCAAGCTGCGCGTCGAAGACCCCACCCTGCCCCAGGCTGAGCTCGCCGCGATCGTGGCCGAGGCGCATGAGAAGATCTGTCCCTATTCCCACGCGACGCGAAACAATGTCGATGTGCAGATCGAGGTGAAGGGTGCGTAGTCCACGAGCGCCGACGAGGCCGCGCGCCGCGCTCATCCCAGAGTTTTTTTGGGGCTAGTGCGGACGGATCTTGTCTGCCTGGCTGTTTATCCACGCGATGGCCATGTCGACAAAGGACTTCCCGTTCATGGTGAACCCGCCTTCGTGTTTGGCGACCTTGGCTTCCCTCAATGCCGCGAGTGCTTGTTCGTCACGATTCATGAGCAGAAGAGTAACGACCAGCGTCGCAAGAAAATGCCGCCCTTGCTTTTGGCTGTGATAGTTCTCGACAAAGTTCTTGAACGATTCAATCGATAGATGCGATGTTGCCTGATGCAACTGCGTTTCAGACCAGTGGAGAATGCGGCCCGCAATTTGCTCGCCGCTTTCAGCGGCGTCGACAAACTCTAACTCTGCCCATTCTGGAGTGCTGCATTTCCATGCCCCCCAGTAGCGAAATGAAAGTGGTAGCTTGGTGTTTTCCGGAACTTTGACGATCTTCCAGAGAAGCGGATCCAGAGCCATCGGTTTGAATTGGAATACTGCCGTTGTCTTGGATTCCAGCGGCCTGACTGTCAAACGGGCACTAATGAACCAGCCCTGAACGCTGCGAAATAGCACACCCTTGGCGAAGCGCCATTCCGACCCCTTGATCTGGGATTTAAGCGAGGACGCTACCGAGCGCGAGAGGACGCGGCGACCAGCCCGGAACTCCCGGGATACCCTGGTCGCCATGCCACTCGGCCTCAGTCTTCCCTACCCCTTCCAATGCGGCGGGGTGGTTTTCGCGTAGTAAGGCAGTGCTTCGATCATCGAAACCCAGCCGCGCAGCTTGGGCGGCAGGCGGTCATTGGGAATGCCGAGGCCCGGCTTGCGAGCCTCGATGCGGCTCAGCATGCGCACCCAGGGGAAGACGGTGAAATCCGCCAGCGAGAGCGCGCCGGCAACACCCGGGCCCGCGAACTGCGCCTCGATGCGCGCCAGTTCCTCCGTCACCGCCTGTTTGGCCTTGTCGAGTACATCCTTCGTCGGCGCTTCCTTGTTGAAGAGCGTGATCTCGGTCAAGCCGCCGACGGCCTTGGCGAGATAGTCCTGCGCCTCGGTCGCTACCCGGCGCACAACGGCGCGGGCCTTCGCATCCGTCGGCAGCAGCGGCTTTTGCGGATAGCGCTCCTCCAGATATTCGGCGATGACCGAAGATTCCCAGAGTGCGAAGCCGTTATCGACGATGGTCGGAACCTTGCCGCGCGGATTGACGGCGAGGAAGGCGGGCGACTGGGTCTCGTCCTTGTCGAAGGAGAGCAGCTTGAACTCATAGGGAATGCTCTTGTGCTCCAGCACCAGCCAGACCTTCCAGGCATAGGGCGAGCCGGAGCCGTAATAGAAATCGAGGGCCATCGTTGATCTCCCGGGGTTTGAAAAGGTGCGGGAGATTAGCGCGCGCCGTTACGGCAACCAAGCCATCCTGGGTGTAACCAGGTTACTGGCCGGGGCCGCGATAGATGATGACGCCGCCCGGTGTTTCCTCCACGGCCGGCGTATTGCCGCCGGGAGCTTGCGTTGCGCTACCCGATTTCGCAGTCGTGGCATCGGCCGGCAGCGCATTCACCCCATCCTCGATGACATAGTCGCTGCTGATGCCGGTGATGACATGGGCGTCCTCCAGCTCGCCGGCGCTGGGCATCCAGATCCGGTCCTTGGGTGCCGCGAACGCCTTGTCGACGAAATCGCTCGCAATGCCGAGGGAGAGCATGGTGACCATATCCTGATGCTGGGCGGCCTGGACGTGACTGTCATCGGCGGTGTCGGAAAATTCGCCGTGAAATCCCAGGCGTGCGCCAGGTGCGAGATAGCGCTGGCGCCCGCCGAGGAAGGCCAGCGTGCAGGCGGAAAAGCAGTAGCGGTCGGTCGTGGTGATCAGCAGATGGCCGCGGATCAGATCGAACATCTGCCGACCCTCTGCCACAAGCCCACCGGGGCTGTTGAGATGCACCACATGGACGCCAGGATTGTTATCCAAGGCGCGGGCCAGATCAGTGGCCGAACCGGACCCTATGCCGCCGGAAAATTCCAGCTCCATGCCGGCATGGATCAAGCGGATCTGATGTCCCTGGATATCGGGTCCAGTGGCCATGGCCGGGCAGTGGGCCAGCGAGGCCCATGGACATGAGCAGGGCAAAGAGCAGGCAGCGCAACGCGGGTCGGGCAGGCAAACGCTCTGTCCTTCTCTGGATCGCCGTCCCCGCGGCGAGTAGACCCCAGCGCAGACTATCGCAGCCTTGCCCGCTCGGTCTATTGGGCCGGTCTATTGGCCCTGCGCCGCCACTGACCCTATGATCGTCCCTCGCCCACTTCGGAAGCGAAGGCCCACATGACCAAGCCCGCCTATCCGCATCTGTTCCAGCCGCTCCAGCTTCGCCACAAGACGCTGAAGCATCGTCTCAACTTCGGCGCCCATACCGCGAATATGAGCATCGACGGCCTGCCGGGCGATCAGCATTTGGGATACTACCGGGAACGCGCGCGCGGCGGAGCGGCGATGATCGTGATCGAGCCCGCACCGGTGCACAAAGCCGGCAAGCTCACTCGCGGCAATTTCCGCGCCGAGGACGATGCCGTCATTCCCGGATTTCGCCGCATCACGGATGCCTGCCACGAGCATGGCACGGTGATGATCCACCAGATGTATCACGTCGGCGCCCATGGCGACTGGGACAACAGTTTCGAGGCCGCCTGGTCGCCCTCGGGCCTGCCCTCGATGCATGATTCCGACGGCAGCCACCGCATGAGCGAATCCGAGATCGCCGAGCTGGTGGAATGCTTCGGCCAGGCCGCACGCCGCGACCACGAGGCCGGCTTCGACGGCAGCGAGATCATGGCGGCCTATAACGCGCTGCTGGAGCAATTCTGGTCGCCCTACAACAACCGCCGAACCGACCGCTATGGCGGCAGCTTCGAGAACCGCATGCGGTTTTCGACCGAAGTGCTGACCCGCATGCGCCAGCTCGCCGGCGAGGATTTCATCCTCGGCATGGCGATCAGCGTCGACATCACCCGGCCGGAGATCCTGTCGATCGCCGACCATCAGCAGATCCTCGCCTGGCATGACGAGCGCGGGCTCTACGACTATGTCAGCTGCGGCACCGGCAGCTATTACGACTTCACCAAGATCATTCCGACGTTCGTCTATGAGGACAAACTGGGGGCGCCATTTGCCGAGCAGCTAAAGCAAGTGGCCAAGCATGTCCGCGTCCAGGCCGAGAGCCATATCCGCACGCCGGAGAATGCCGATTACGTCATCGCCTCGGGCGGCGCCGACATGGTCAGCATCGTGCGCGGCCAGATCGCCGATCCGCATATGGCCAACAAGGCGCGCGAGGGGCGCAGCGAGGAGATCCGGCCCTGCATCTCCTGCAACCAGATGTGCTGGGGCCGCCGCTCGCGCGACTACTGGATCAGCTGCCTGGTCAATCCCTCGGTCGGGCGCGAATACCAGTGGGATGGCGACACCTTCAAGCCGGCGGCGAAGGCCAAGCGCGTGCTCGTCGTCGGCGGCGGACCGGCGGGGATGGAGGCAGCACGCGTTGCCGCCGAGCGCGGCCACCAGGTGACGATTGCCGAAGCCGCCGACAAACTGGGCGGACAGTTTCGCCTCGCCGGCATGCAGCCGCGCCGCGCCCAGATCCTCGACCTGATCCACTGGTATGAAGGCCGGCTCGAGAAGCTGCAGGTCCGCGTCATGCTCAATACGCCGATGGACGCCGCCGAGATCAAAGACTTCGGCGCCGACGAGGTGGTGATCGCCACCGGCTCCGCCCCCACCGGCACCGGCTGGCAGCGCGCGCTGCCCGATCTGGCGGCGCTGCCCGGCGCCGACCGGCCGAATGTCTATTCCGTCGAGGACGTCATGCGCCGCGACGCCAAACTGGGGCAACACGTGCTGCTGCTGGACGATGGCGGGAATTGGCGCGGCAGCGGCACCGCCTGGCATATGGCGGAGAAGGGCCACAAGGTGACGATCGTCACCCCCGATCCCTTCGTGGGGCGCGAGATCGTGCGCACCGCGGCCGACATTCCGCTGCGCTCGCGCCTGGCAAAACTGGGCGCCACATTCATCACCGAATCCGCGGTGACAGCCTGGCATGGCGACCGTGCGACCATCCGCAACCTGCTGGACGACAGCGAGCGCACCCTGCCCTTCGACACGCTGGTGCTGGCAACGGTGAACCAGGCGGAGACGGATATCGCCGATGAACTGCGCGCCTTGGGCGTGGGGTTCACCGCGCTCGGCGATTGCCTGGCGCCGCGGCATACGCCGGCCGCGACTTTCGAAGGCCGGCGGCTGGGTCTCTCGATCTAGCGCAGTGCGAAGACTTCCTGCGGTTCGCGCACGCCACGCAACCGGTGAAGGCCGACCGAGCGCAACTGTTTGCCAAGCCCGGGTGCCGCGCGGGCGAAGGATTCGGAGACCAGGATCGCCGACCCGATCTGCTTGCACAGCGCTTCCAGCCGCGTCGCCTCGTTGACCGCGGGGCCGATCACCGTGAAGTCGAGGCGCTCGGATGTACCGATATTGCCATAGGTCAACTCGCCGGCATGGAGCGCTATGTCGAGGGCTAGATGGCCGTGGCCGGCAGCGGCCTCCACCAGGTTGAGCGCTGCCACCTTTTCCTGTGCCTGCCGGGCCGCGCCGAAGGCAGCCTCCGCTGCTGCCTGGAGAGCAGCATCGTCGCGGGCCAGAAACACCGCGAGCAGGCCATCGCCGAGGAATTTCAGGATCTCGCCACCGGAAGATTGCACCGCCTCGCCCAGGCAATCGAAGACACCGTTCAGGCGGCGGATGACTTCTTCCGGCGCGGTTTCATCGGCGAAATTGGTGAAGCCGCGCAGATCGGCATACAGGATCGCAGCCGCGATTCGGCTGACATCGCCGCGTTGCACCTGGCCGGTGCTGACCCGGCGCGCCGCATCGCCGCCGAGATAGGCGGCCAGCACATCGCGGGTGGCATGAGGCGCGCTGCTGGCCTTGACCGCCAGCGCCAGGGTGCCGGAAAGCTCTTCGATTGCCGCGAGTTCTGCCAGGCTCCAGCCATCGGGCCGCCCCGTGGCAGCCGAGGCAGTCCAGGACAGCACGACACCGAACTGATCGGATTCCGGGCTGCCGGAAGCCCAGCCGAAGCCACGCATCAGAGCCAGCCATTCGCTCATGCCGGACTCTTGAAACTCGCGCAGCACCGGAAAATCGAGCTTGGCGTCGGGGCCAGTCAGGCGGCGATGCAGCCGCGCGATGCGGTTCTCCATCATGTGGCGGAACGGGCTCTCCAGCCACAGCGCTGTCGCCATGCTCGAGTGGCCGAAATCGGCGACATCGGTCAGCCGGCCGTCTTCCCAGGTGATCGAATGGGCCCGGCGCAGCGGGTGGAGGCCGCCGATGGAAAGAAACCCACGGGCGAAGGGCAGGCCGGCGGCAGACAGCTTGCAGCAAAAACCGTCGAACAGGTCTTCCGCCGGCAATGCGGCGAGACCCGCTTCGATCAGCCAGGCATGCAGGCCGGCAAGAGCGCCCTTCTCGCTTGAATCATCCATGACGCAGGAAAAATGGTTACGAGACCGACCGGACGCAACCGGCAAACCGCAGATCAGCGGATGCGCAAATTACCCAACCGGCGGGCCTTCGCGATCGTAGCGCGGCAGGTCGTCCTTCACCTCGAACCAGGGTAGCCGGCTGTCGCACCAGATATGCATGCGCGGCGACAATACTTCCGGATGATCCAGCGTCGGCAGGTTGACCGAGATGAAGGTCGGATTCACCGCCGCGCGGAAGGTGAGCTGGCTGCCGCAATCGGGGCAGAAATGCCGCAGCATGCCGGGCGAGGAGCGATAGGCCTTGGGCGTGCCCTTGAGGATCTCGAAGGCATCGGCGGGAAACTCCGCCGAAGCCTGGAGTGGTGCGCCGGAGGATTTCTGGCACATGCGGCAATGACAATAGCCGCTATCGAGCGGCGCCTTGGTCACCCGGTAGCGCACCGCGCCGCAGAGACAGCCACCCTCCAATGCTTCGGCCATGAGAATCTCCCGTCCCGTCCGCCGCCCTGGACTTTAGAACAAGGGCGGCGGACGGTGTTTCTTCAACCGCAGAATTGCGTGGCGGAAGGTTCATGACGAGGCGCCAGTCTGTCGCCCAGGCTGGAAAGTCGCTTGCCGAGCCCGCGCAGGATCCAGCCCAGCAATGTGCGGACATGGCGGGGCCGATCCAACTCTGCCCGTTTGCGGGCGCCCACGGTTTCCGTCAGGAGCTCCAGCCAATAGAGCCGCACAAGACCGGGACCGGCGAAGTAGTTTATAAACATGGCTAATCTCCTTTGTATTCGATAGAGGTTCGATATTTCCTCTTCTCGTGGAGATAATATGGCCTTTTCAGGCGGCATATCGACAAACGAGCTTTCCTCACGCTATTAATGAGATATACTAATTAATCATGTCGCCACGCCTCCCCTCGCTGACCGCGCTGCGTATGTTCGAGGCAACCGCCCGGCATGCGAGCTTCACCAAGGCCGCCGCCGAGCTGCATGTGACCCAGGCGGCGGTCAGCCATCAGCTTCGCGCGCTGGAAGAACAGCTCGGCATCAAGCTGTTCCAGCGCAGCACCCGGCGCCTCAGCCTGACGCCGGCGGGCCAGCGGCTGTTGCCGGCAGTGAGCGACGCCTTCGAAACCCTCTCGCGCGCCGTAGCGGATATCGGCCGCGGCGAACATCTGCTCTCGGTCACCACCACGCCCTCGTTCGGCGCGCGCTGGCTGGCGCCGCGTCTCGGCCGCTTCGCCACATCCAATCCCGATATCGACCTCTCGGTGCGCCACAGCACGACCGTGCTCGATCTTGCTCGCGAAGGGCCTCGATTTCGCCATCCGCTGGGGCAAGGGCCAGTGGCCGGGCGTGGTGAGCGAGTTGATCGGGCCTTCGGCGATCACGCTGGTCGCAGCCCCCGCTTATGCCGAGCGCCTGGAACTGAAGCAGCCTTCCGACGTGGTGCATGCCATGCTGCTGCATGAAGAAACGCGCGAGGATTGGATCGAATGGCTGCTGGTCGCCGGCCTCGATCGCGCGATTGCCCTGCGCGGTATCGTCTTCGACGACGAGAATGCGCTGATCCAGGCCTGCCTCGATGGCCAGGGCCTGGCGCTGATGGCCCGCAGCCTCGCCGAAGGCGATCTCAAGGCCGGCCGGCTCGTCTCGCCCTTCGATCTGACCTTTGCCGAAGGCTATGGCTATTACCTTGTCTATGAGGCCGAGACGCTGAAGCGGCCCAAGAGCGCTGCCTTCCGCGCCTTCATCCGCCAGGAAGCCGCCCGCGCCGCGGCGTAACTGTCTGCCGTTTGACTCACGCGCCTCACATATTGTATGCATGATGCATATAATTTGAACAAGCCAAGATCCCCTTATGGCCGAAGCAATCGAGACCTGCGATTTCCTTGTCATCGGCGGCGGGGCCGCCGGCTGCATCATCGCCCGCCGCTTGGCCGAGCGAACCAGCGGCCGCATCATCCTGCTCGAAGCGGGCAAATCCGACGAAGGCGATCCGGCGGCTGAACTTCTTTCCCGCCTCGATGATCAGACATCCGAATACGACTGGGGGTTGATGGCCTCCACCCTTCCCGGCGGACCGGTCAACCTCAATTACAGCCGGGCCAGGATTCTCGGCGGCTGCACCAACCACAACGACTGCGCCTTCCTCATCCCACCCGACAGCGACTTCGACGAATGGGAGCGCCGGGGTGCTGCGGGCTGGAATGCCGGCGCCGTGCGGCCCTATTTCCGGCGCGTAGAGGAACGGGTCGGCGTCTATCAGTTCGAGGATCCCAATCCCGTCAGCCGGGCCTTCGTGCAAGCGGGCCAGGAGATCGGCCTGCCGCTCATCGATTTCCGCCAGCACATCGTTCCCGGCGTGGGCTGGTTTCCGCTCAATTCCCAGGGCGATCGCCGCGCCTCCACCTCCGCCGCCTATCTGCATCCTCTCGCCCAACTGCCGAAGAACCTGGAGGTGTGGACGCAAACCACGGCGCTGCGGCTCGAGATCGAGAACGGCCGTGTGTTGGGCGCCGAGACAACGAAGGGCCGCATCCGCGCGCGACGCGAGGTCATCCTGACCGCCGGCGCCTTTTTGACGCCGCAGCTTCTGATGCTCTCGGGCATTGGCCCTGCGGCCCATCTGCGCTCGCTCGGCATCGCTGTGAAAGCCGATCGGCCTGGTGTCGGTCAGAGGCTGCGCGATCATGCCGCTGCTCCCATCGTCTGGAGCCTGCGCCACGCACCGCCGCCCTGGACCATCACGCCCTTCGAGGCGGTGCTGCTGGCGACAGTGGAGCCGGACCAGCCGGCACCGGACCTGCTCTATCACTTTGGCCTGCGGGTGAAGGAGAAGTACGGCGACCACCCGCGCTATGGCGGTATCGATAACCCCGTGAAGGCCTCACCCAATGTGACGCGGGCGCGCTCGACTGGCCAAGTCACTCTTGTCTCGGCCGACCCCCATGCCGGCCCGCGCATCGAGCTGAACTATTTTTCCGATCCCGAAGGCTATGACATGCGCGTGCTGATCAAGGGTCTGCGCTATGGGCGCAAGCTTGCCGAAACACCTTCACTCGGGGCGCTGATCGTGCGCGAGGCCCTGCCCGGTCCCGCTCTGCAGAGCGATGACGAGCTGGCCGCCTATGTGCGGGAAACCTGCGAGACCGTCTATCACGCCTCGGGCACGGCGGTGATGGGCAATCCCGCCGATCCCATGAGCGTGGTCGATCCCTCACTCAAGGTCGTCGGCGTCGAGGCCTTGCGCGTCTGCGATGCCTCGGTCTTTCCGAGCATGGTGACGGTCAACATCGCCAACACGGTGATGATGATCGCCGAAAAGGCCGTCGATCACATCCTCAAGCGATGAGAAGGGAGCAAAACCCCATGAAGCCCATCAGCATCATCGAAGCGCCGCTCGCCGTCGGCATCGGCCTCGCCGGTACGGAACTCATGTCGCGATCCCTGCTCGATACCGGGCTTGCTTCGCACCTGCAGGCCGAGGTGGTGGCGGGTCCGGGCCCGGCCGACTGGCCCCAGACGCCCGATCCCGAGACAGGCGTTCCCAATCCAACGGCGGTGGGCGATTGGCTGCTGAAGCTCGGCGCGAGCGTCGAGCGCGAAATCGGCCGCGGCCGTTTCCCCGTCGTGCTGGGCGGCGACTGCACCGTGCTGCTGGGCGGCATGCTGGGGGCCAAACGCAAGGGTGCTGCGGGCCTCCTCTTCATCGACGGCCATACGGATTACACCGTGCCGGGCGTGCGGCAGGGTGCCTGGGACGCGGAAACTGCCAGCATGGATCTGGCGCTGGTGACCGGCGTGGGCAAACCGCAGAACCTGGCGCGCCTCGATCCCGCCGGCCCCCTCGTCGACCCTCAATACACCAGCGTCTTCGGCTTCCGCGACGATGAGCAGGTCGCCCAGCATGGCGGCGGCGATCCGCGCGCGGCCGGCATTCATTGCCAGTCGCTGCGGGATATCCGCATCGCCGGGTTCGGCACCAGCAGCGCCAACGCCCTGCAGCGGGTTCTGTCGTCGGGCAAGCCGTTCTGGATTCATCTCGATCTCGACGTGCTCGACGATGCGGTCATGCCGGCGAACGATCACCGCCTTGCCGATGGCCTCTCCATCGGCGAGGTGGTCGCGATTGTCCGCCGCGCAATCGCGACCGGCCAGGCTGCCGGCATCAATGTCACGATCTTCAATCCCGATCTCGACTGGGACGGCAGCGTCGCGCGGCGGATCACCGATATGCTGGCGGCGGCTCTCGTGCCGGCTGCGGCGTTGCGCAAGGCGGGCAATCAGTGAGCCGCAAACCCATCGTCGGCGCCGAGGGCAAGCGCGGGGAGGGACGCCGCACCGGCAATCTCCTGGGTGCGGCTGCTCTCGCCATCGCCGATGCCGTCGGTGGCGCGATCAGCATGCCCGAGGGCCACAGCGAAGCGGCCAAGGCGGCGCTGGCAGTCATGCTGCAATGGCCGCCGCGCTCCATCGGCCATCTGGCCAAGGTCTTGGGGCGCTCCCACTCCGCTACGGTTCGCCTGATCGAGGAACTCGAGGGTCAGGGCCTGGTCGCGAAGAATCCTGGCGACGATCGCCGGGCGATCGTCGTGAAGCTCACCGCCCAAGGCCGGCGCGAGGCCCAGCGCATTATCGCCGCGCGTGGTGGGATGCTGGACGGCATGGTCGGACGGCTGGAAAACGCCGAGCGGCGAGAGCTGACCCGGCTGCTGGAAAAACTTCTGCCGATGCTGACGCCCGATCGCGAAGCCAGCGACCATATCTGCCGGCTCTGCGAACTCGCCGCCTGCCCGCAGGATCGCTGCCCGGTAGAGCTGGCGGTACCGAGAGCGAACTAATCCCCTCGGCGCGCTCCGGCGTCATCACGAAGACGGTGACCAGCAAGAAGCTGGCGATAAAGCGGAAGGCGGATTCCTGCCCGTTCCACGTCGCTGATTGCCACATGGCGAACCACTCGCCGGCGATCACCAGAAAACCGACAAACCAGATGAGGAAGGCCAGTGCCGCGCCCAGGGCCACGATGCCCTTCGCCGCCGCGAAGCGCCTGGCATCGCCGCGCGCCGACCACAGGCGCCAAGCGGCAATCGCCAGCACGATCCCCGTCAGCGCCTCGCCGGCGATGATGGCGCAATAGGCGAGGTTATGGAGCAGCGGCGAGGTGATGGCCCGATACATCAGGCGGTTGCCGGGAAAGGTCGTATCCATGCTCATGACATGTTCGATAAAGGCGAAGTTCGAGCCGTAATCGGTGATGTTGCCGAAAGCGACCAGCAGGGCATAGGCGGCAAGCCCCGCCACCATGACGATCTTCGACAGCCTGAGCAGAGCCATTGATCCCCCGATACAAATCTTGCGAACTCTGGCGCCGGCGCTTGCTTCCAGCACCTTGCCAGCAGTGTTAGCATCCAGCCCCGATGCGGTGATGTCCACCGTCGTTAGCGAAGCGGACAAGCTCATGAGCCTCAGCCGTAACGATTGCCTCGCCCTTGACGCCGCCGATCCGCTGGCGCCGTTCCTGGCGCGCTTCCATCGCCCCCAGGGCCTGCTCTATTTCGACGGCAATTCGCTGGGCATGCTCTCGCGCGAGGCAAGGCGCCGGGCGATCGAGGCAATCGAGCGCGAATGGGGCGAGGGCCTGATCGAAAGCTGGACCACCGCCAACTGGATCGACCTGCCCGAAAAAGTGGGTGGCAAGATCGCGAAACTGATCGGCGCGGGCGAAGATGAGGTCGTCGCGGCGGATTCCACGTCGATCAACATCTTCAAGCTGCTGGCCGGTGCGCTGAAACTCAGGCCCGGCCGGCGCGTGATCCTGACCGAAGCCGGTAACTTCCCGACCGACATCTACATGGCCGAGGGGCTGGCGCATCTGACGGGCGATGTCGAGGTGCGCCTGGCCGACGATATCGTGCCGGCCATCACCGAAGATGTGGCGGTGGTCCTGGTGACCCATGTCGATTACCGCAGTGCGGCCCTGCACGACATGGCCGCCGTCACGGCCGCCGCCCATGCCAAGGGCGCGCTGATGATCTGGGACCTCTCGCACAGCGCCGGCGCGGTGCCGGTCAACCTCGGCGATGCCGATTTCGCCGTGGGCTGCGGCTACAAATTCCTCAATGGCGGCCCGGGTGCGCCTGCCTATCTCCATGTCGCGCGCAACTGGCAGAAGACCTTCGCCCAGCCGCTATCGGGCTGGCTCGGCCATGCCGCCCCCTTTGCCTTCGAACCGCATTATCGCCCGGCCTCCGGCATCAAGCGCGCCATCTGCGGCACGCCCTCGGTGATCGCCATGAGCATCCTCGATAGCTCGCTCGATCTGCTGCTCGAGGCAGGCATCGAGCGCATCCACGCCAAGGCCCAGAAGCTGATGGATCTGTTTGCCGAGCTCATGGATACGCGCTGCGCCGATGCCGGGCTGAGACTTATTTCACCGCGCGATCACGCCAAGCGCGGCAGCCATCTCTCCTACAGCCATATCCATGGCTATGAGCTGACCCAGGCGTTGCGCGAGCGGCGCGTGGTGCCGGATTTCCGTGCGCCCGATCTGATCCGCTTCGGCTTCACGCCGCTGACCATGAGCTATGCCGATGTCTGGGATGCGGTCGACCGCCTTGCCGCCATCTGGCGCGAGGGCGCCTGGCGCGATCCCCGTCACGCGATCAAGGCAGCCGTGACATGACAAACGAAACGCCGCACGATCGCTATCGCCGGCAGTTTCTCGATCAGCTGCTGGAAAGCCGCCCCGACTCCGTGCTCGATGTCGGATGCGGCGATGGCGGCTTGATCCGGGAATTGAGCGGGCGCGGATGCCGCACGGCGGGAATCGAATTCGACCGCGCCAAGGCGGACGAGGCGGCGAAGGCCGGACTGGACGTCCAGGCTGGCCGGGGCGAGGCACTGCCTTTCGCCGCTGACAGTTTCGACGCCGTGACGTTTCAATTTGTTACCCATCACCTCGAGAGCCTCGATCAAGGCCTGCGCGAGGCGATGCGGGTGGCGCGCAAGGCGGTCTTCATCCTCGACGGGTGGCATGACGTGACGGTGGAATCGCAGCGGGTAGCTGCCGATTTCGACGCCTGGTCGAAGGCGATCGACCGGCAGACCGGCATGATCCACAACGAGTGCCCCTCGCCCGCGGCACTGATGGCACCGCTAGCCGGCGCCGAAGGAATATCCCTGCAATATGGCCTGCATCTCTATCTGCGGCCGCTGACGGTGGAATCGATTCGCTCGGCGGGGCGGGCGCAGCTGGCCCGGATCGCCGATGACGGCATGGAAGCACGGCGGCTGGATGAAATTATGCGGCGGGCGGAAAAACATGGCGTCAGCGATGACGGTGCGGTCATCCTGGTTGCCCGCAAGCCATGATCGGAACCTTGGCCGAGGCGCCGAAAGTAAGGATATAATCGGGCTGTGATCGGCCAGCCGGAGGGCGCCCCTTGAAGACCATCTTCGTCATGGTGAAATGCGAACTCGGCCAGGCTTACAAGGTGGCCGACGAAGCGGTGGAGAATGTCGAGCAGGTCTCCGAGGTCCACTCAACGTCGGGCCAGTACGACCTGCTGATGAAATGCTATCTGGCCGACGACCAGGACATTGGCCATTTCGTCAATGAGCAGATCCAGACCCTGCCCGGCATCAAGGACACCTTCACCCTGATCGCCTTCAAGGCCTTCACCTAGCTCTTCTTCGTCAGCAACTTTTCCAGCCGGTCGAGGCGCGCGGCGGTCGACTCCATGAGGAGATCGACCTTCTCGTGGAGATGAGCAACCTCAAGCTCTGCCTTCACATTGACGTCGTATTCGATATCGGCGCGGATATGCTCCTTGGCCGATTGCCGGCTCTGACTCAGCAGCACCAGCACCGAGAGCACGATCGCTTCCAGCGAGACGGCCATGGTCAGCAGGCCGAATGGATAAGGATCGAAGGGCGCCAGCAGCGTGTTCCAGCCGATCCATACGGCGAACAGCGCGACATGCAGCAGCAGGAAGGGGATCGAGCCACTGAAGGCGGCGATCCAGTCGACGACCCGCTGCAGCGGCGTCAGGCGTTCGGCCATCTCCTCGTTGACGTTGCGCGCTGCCATGCTGGCCAGCCGTGCATTCGTCTCGCGGATGCGCCGGGTCATGATCGCCAGCATGTCGAGCCCGGCTTCCGGGTGCCGGCGCACGAAGCCCAGCAGGTCTTCGCGGTCGAGGGTCAGGACCTCGCCATCCTCCAGCACCGCCGCCGACGCCGTACGCGCGCCGCCATCGAATAGTGCCAGCTCGCCGAACTGATCGCCGGGGCCGGGCGTCTCCAGCACGATCTTCTGGCCCATCTTGTCCTGGGTGAACAGCTCTACCGAGCCACTGCGCACGACAAACATGCGATCGCCCGGCTCGCCGGTATGGAACAGGATTTCGCCCTTCGTCACCGGGCGCAGGTCGAGAACGGAGGCGAGTCCCGTGCGCTCCTGCTCGTCGAGCAGCTTGAACAGGGGCACGTCGCTGAGAAAGGCCGGATCGCAGACCATGGCGAAAGAATAGTCCGCTCTAGCCCGCTAGCAAGGAGTCATAGAACGGTTCGGGCCCGTCGACCTCTTTCAACCGGCTGCGCTCGATCACAAAGAATCGATTGGCCACAGCGGCGACCAGGCGCCGGTCATGGGAGACCAAAATGGCCGTCAACTCCTTGGCAAGGATCTCCTCCTCCAGCCGGTCACGGCCCTCGATATCGAGGTGATTCGTCGGGCTCGTCCAGGATCAGCAAATTCGGCTGTTCCAGCTTCAGCAGCAAAAACAACAGCCGCGCCCGTTCGCCGCCCGACAGAGCGCCGATCGGCCGGTCCTGTTCGACGACCGGAAACCCGGCGCGGGCGAGTTCGCGGCGCACCGCCTGGTCGCCCAGCGTGAAGCTGCGCACAAAGAAATCGAACAGGCTGCGATCGGCGGGAAGCCGCGAGAGCTCCTGGTCGAAATAGCCGGGCTTCGCCTGCGGGCTGAAATAGATTTCGGCGGTCGCGGCGAGCTGTTCGCGCTTCGCGGCGGCTTCGCCGACAAGCTTGCGCAGGAATGTCGATTTGCCGCTGGCATTGCGCCCCAGGATCGCCACCCGGTCGCCGCGGGCAAGGTTCAGGCGATCGAGGGTGAACAGCTTGCGCCCGTCGGGCGCGCTCATGGTGAGGTTCTGGCAGCGCAGCAGGATATTGGCGCGCGCCTCGTCATCGGCCAGGCTGAGCTGGCGCTTGTCCTTCTTCGCCACCGCCGTCATATCGGCGCGCAGTTTGTCGATACGCTTTTCCATGCTCTTGGCGCGGCGCGAGAACTTCTCGTTGTCGAAGACCTTGCCCCATGTTGCCAGGCGCTTGGCGCTCGCCTCCAGCCGGCGCACCTCGTCTTCCTCGGCCGCCCGCGCCCTTGCAGCGGCGATATCGCGTTCGGTCAGCAGCTCGCGCGCCCGGCTGCAGGGATGGTCGAAGGCCTGGATCGCGCCATCGCGCAGCACCAGGGTGCGCTCGGTGGTGCGATCCAGCAGGGTGCGGTCATGGCTGACGACGATAAAGGCGCAAGCCAGCTCGTCGCGCATCCAGGCTTCCAGCCGCAGGATCTTGGCCAGATCGAGATGGTTGGTGGGCTCGTCCAGCAGCAGCAAATCGGGCTCGCTCACCACCGCGCGCGCGATCAGCACCAGACGGCGCCAGCCGCCGCTGAGCTCGGCGAGGGGCTGGTCCATCTGCGCCTCGCTGAAGCCGAAGGCTGCAAGAGCGGCAT
This sequence comes from uncultured Alphaproteobacteria bacterium, assembly GCA_963770335.1. Lineage (GTDB taxonomy): Bacteria > Pseudomonadota > Alphaproteobacteria > Dongiales > Dongiaceae > DASXQK01. The sequence goes on along the minus strand of CAVYPG010000007.1, from coordinate 329,580 downwards.
CGACCCGGTAGGCATAGATGGCGCGATCGGCCGCCGGCATGCCCTCGGCGACGGCGGCCCGCGCCGTCAGCTTTTCCTTCTCTGCCGGCAGAATCTGGTCGACATAGGCGATCTGCAGGCCGCGGCGCTGGCCGAGCCGCCCGCCATCGATCTCCTCGCGTCCGGCCATGACCCGCAGCAGGGTCGATTTACCGCAACCATTCGGACCGATCAGCCCGACCCGCTCGCCCTCGCCGATGGCGAAAGCGACATCGCTGAAGACCGTGCGGGCGCCATAGGCGAAGCCCAGTTTCTCGGCGCTGAGGATCGACATAGAAGAGCTACCCGCCCCGCCGGCGCTGGAACTGGCGCAAGTCGTCGCGTTCTGTGGTCAGGTGAATCATGGGGCGAGGTTGTAGCGCGAGTTTTGCGCGCCGTCATGGCCGGGCTTTGGCCACGCTGGCAAATAATCCACGAGCGCCCTGCACCACTCTTTGTTTCCGCTCTGGCCACGGCTGCCAGGCCTTCACATGCTATAAACATCATCAGAGCGGAAGATTTTCGCAGCCATAGGGAGTTCGGTTCCATGGACGGCAACGAGGTCGACTGGTCTGCCGACGCGATCATAGCGCGGCGCGACAAGTACTTTGCGGCGTCACAGCGCGCGTTCGTGCCCTACCGCACCCCGCTCATCTTCAGCCGGGGCGAGCGTCAGTACTTGTGGGACGAGAAGGGCAAGAAATACATCGACCTCCTCGGCATGAACGTTTGCATCTCCGTCGGCCATGCTCATCCCGCCGTCAGCGCTGCCGTCGAACAGCAGCTGCGCCAGCTGCAGCATTGCACGACGATGTTCTATCACCCGGTACCGGCGCATTACGCCGAAGAGCTCGTCGCGCGCATGCCGAAGGGCCACGATTGGGTCGTCCATTTCACCAACAGCGGCGCCGAGGCCATCGATCTGGCGCTGATCATGGCGCAGACCTACAACGGCAATATCGACATGCTGGCGCTGCGCAACGCCTATCATGGCGCCACCATCGGCGCGCAATCGCTCACCGGTATCAGCGGCTTCCGGCACAATATTCCGCTGCTGGGCGGCATTCACCACATCGCCGATCCCAATCCCTATCGGGGCATCTTCGGCGACGATACCGAGGCTTATCTCGCCGAGATCGATCGGACCATTCTCTATGCCACATCGGGAAAACTTGCCGGGCTGATCATCGAGCCCATCCAGGGTTATGGCGGCATCGTCGAATTGCCCACAGGATATCTGAAGGCCGCAACCGCGAAGGTGCGCGAACGCGGCGGTATCCTGATCGTCGACGAGGTCCAGTCGGGTTTTGCCAGAACCGGCGATCATTACTGGGGCTTCGAGGCCCATGACGTGGTGCCGGAGGTCGTCGTGATGGCCAAGGGCATCGGCAACGGCTTTCCCCTGGGTGCCGTGGTCGCCAAGCGCGATGTGGCCGAGAAGCTCGCCAGCAAATTCTTCTTCAATACCTACGGCGCCAATCCTGTCTCCTGTGCCGCCGGTCGCGCGGTGCTGCGGGTGATCGACGAAGAACGGCTGCAGGAAAATTCCAAGCGCGTCGGCGATGCCCTGAAGCAGGTTCTGCTGCGCCTGCACCAGAAGCATGAGATCGTCGGCGAGGTCCGTGGCCGCGGCTTGATGATGGCGATCGAGCTGGTCAAGGACCGCAAGTCGAAGACACCGGCGACGAAGGAAACCGCGGATATCTTCGAGAAAATGCGCGAGAATGGGCTGGTGGCCAGCAAATCCGGGGCCAACCGCAACATCATCCGTATGGTCCCGCCGATGTGCATCCAGCAGGCCGATGTCGAGGCAGTGGCCGACGCGCTCGACCGGTGTTTCGCGGGTTTCTAGAGCATTTCTTGAGCAGGCCCTGATCCGGCTGGCACTAACGACGGGGAAGCGCTGGCACTATCGGCGGTAACCAGCCTCCGCCAAACTCCCGCCATGCAGTACGTCCAGCTGGCCTATGCAATTCTTTGCGTATTCGGGGCCGCCATCGTGCGCGGTTACAGCGGATTTGGTTTTTCGCTGCTGGCCGTCACGTCGCTATCCCTGGTTCTGCCGCCGGCGCAGTTCATCCCGTCGATCTTCATGATGGAGATCGCGGCCAGCATCTACATGCTGCCGGGCGTCTGGAAAGAAATCCACTGGAAGGCGATTCTCTGGCTCGCCATCGGCTGCCTGATCGGCACGCCCTTCGGCGTCTATGCGCTCGCCCACTTTCCCCCGGCGCCGATGATCCTGGCGCTCGCCGTCTTCGTGACGGCGGCTGCCATCGCGCTGCTGCGAGGCTTTGCGCTCAAGCAGATGCCGGGCACGCCCGCGACATTCGCGACCGGGGTTGCCGCCGGCATTTGCAACGGGGGCTTCGGGGTGGTCGGGCCGCCGGTGATCCTGTTTTTCTTCAGCTCGCCGGCCGGGGCCGCGGCCGGGCGAGGCTCGCTCATCGCCTTCTTCATCTTTACCGATTCAACCGGGCTGGCCTGGCAGGGCCTGGCCGGCTTGCTGAACTGGCACATCGTCTGGCAGGCCATCATGTTCGTGCCGCCGCTGTTCGCCGGCATTTGGCTGGGCAACCGCAGCTTCAAGGGCACGGACCCCGCCGTCTTCCGGCGTTGGGTGCTGCGTCTGCTGATGTTCCTGGCAGCATTGACCGGCGCGCAGGCGCTGCTCTCCCTGTTTCATATCACCGCCTGAGACCCAAAAAGAAAGCCCCGCCATAAGGCGGGGCTGACTTGCCGAAGAAGTCCGGCGTCAAAACGTCGAGATGACCTCGCGCAGGATGCCAACCATCTCGTCGATATGCTTCTTCTCGGCGATGAAGGCCGGCGCGATGATGCCGGAATCGCCGGTGAACTTGATATGCATGCCGGCCGCGAACAGCTTCTTCTGCGCGTCCGTGCCGCGCATGCCGGGCCGCTCGCCCGGCGCCAGGTCGAAGCCGCCCAGCAGGCCGTAGCCGCGGATATCGGTGATCTGCTTCATATCCTTGAGCGAGAACAGGCGCTCCAGGAAATAGGGCGACATTTCCGCGGCGCGATCGAACAGCCCTTCCTTCTCATAGATGTCGAGGGCCGCAATGCCGGCAGCACAGGCCGCGGGATGGGCGGAATAGGTGTAGCCGTGGAACAGCTCGACGCCGCCTGCGGCAGCATTGTCGACGACGGTCGAATAGATCCGCTCGCTGACCGCCACCGCCCCCATGGGCTGCGCGCCGTTGGTCAACGCCTTGGCCATGGTGATCATGTCGGGGATGACGCCGAAGCTCTGGGAAGCGAAGGCCTTGCCGGTGCGCCCGAAGCCGCAGATGACCTCATCGAACACCAGCAGGATGCCGTTCTTGTCGCAGATCTGGCGCAGCCGCTCGAGATAGCCCTTGGGCGGCACCAGAACGCCGGTCGATCCCGCGATCGGCTCGACGAAACAAGCCGCGATGGTGCTGGCGCCGTAGAGATCGACAAAACGCTGCAGATCCTCGGCGAGCTCCGCGCCCTTTTCCGGCTGGCCGACCGTGTAGCGGTTCTCCGCCAGCCAGGTGTGGCGCATATGGGCAACACCAGGCATTACCGCACCGAACGTCTCGCGGTTCTTGACCATGCCAGCCAGCGACACGCCGCCGATATTGACGCCGTGATAGGCGCGCTCGCGGCTGACGAAGCGCTGGCGCTGGCCATCGCCACGGGCGCGGTGATAGGCGAGCGAAATCTTGATCGCCGTATCGATGGCTTCCGAGCCGGAGTTGCAGAAGAAGACATAGTCGAGGTCGCCCGGCATCAGGTTCGCAACCTTGCGCGCCAACTCGAACGAGCTGGGATGGGCGACCTGGAAATGCGGGGTATAGTCGATCTCCATCATCGACTTGTAGACGGCGTCGGCGATTTCCTTGCGGCCATGGCCGGCGGCACAGCAGAACAGGCCGGAGGAGCCGTCGATCAGCTTGCCGCCCTTGTGGTTCCAGTAGTAGACGCCCTCGGCTTTGACCAGCAGGCGGGGATCGGCCTTGAATTCGCGGTTGGCGGTGAAGGGCAGCCAGTGATTTTCCAGGCTGTTGACGCTGATCGGCATCGCTCACGCTCCTGCTGGACAGGGTGAAATTTGGCGGTGATTCTAGGTGGCGCCGGGGGCGGCCCATAGGGACAGATCGGCCATTTCGGCCGGACATCGGAATCGATCTTAAGTAACTGATTTGGTGCAGCTTTTACATGCGCGATCAGCTTTTCCATCTGGAGGCCCGTTCGGGTGCCACGCTGCAGACGCAGCTGCGCCAGATGCTGGTTGCGGCCATTCGCGATGGCCAGCTGCCGCCGGGCTCCGCCCTTCCCTCCTGCCGCAAGCTGGCCGATACGCTCGCCGTGGCGCGCAATACCGTGGCGCTCGCCTACCAGGACCTGGTCGAAGAAGGCTTCCTGATTTCTCGCCAGCGCAGCGGGTATTTCGTCAGCCAGGAGATCGATCCGGCGCGTCTGTCGCCGGCACCCAAGGGCGGCGCACAGACCATGCCGCTGCCCAACTGGTTCTCGCGGCTGCGCAACCGGCCCTCGACCCAGCGCAACATTGTCAAGCCGCGCAACTGGCAGGATTTCAAATACCCGTTCATCTACGGCCAGTTCGACCCGGCATTGTTCCCCATTGCCGACTGGCGGGAATGTTCGCGCCAGGCGCTCAGCCTGCCCGCCGTGCGCGAATGGGCGAGCGACAGCTTCACCGATGACGATCCGCAGCTGATCGAGCAGATCCGCACCCTGCTGCTGCCGCGCCGTGGCGTGTTCGTCCAGGCCGACGAGATCCTGCTGACCGTCGGCGCCCAGCATGCGATCTATCTGCTCGCGACATTGCTGATCGATGAGCACACGAAGGTGGGCATCGAAGATCCGGGCTATGCCGACGCCCGCAACATTTTCCTGCTGCGCACCAGCCGGCTGACCGGCCTGCCCGTCGACAAGGACGGGATGACGGACAGCCCCGCACTCGCCGCCTGCAACTATGTGCATGTGACGCCAAGCCATCAGTTTCCGACCACGGTGACCATGTCGCTGGCGCGCCGCCAGGCGCTGCTGGAACGGGCCGAGCGAGAGGATTTCGTCTTCATCGAGGATGATTACGAGGCCGAGATCAACCACACCGGCCGCCCCACCCCGGCCCTCAAATCCCTTGACCGCCATGGCCGGGTGATCTTCGTGGGCTCGCTCTCCAAGACCCTCGCGCCGGGTCTGCGCATCGGCTATCTCGTCGGCGCGCGGGAGCTTATTGCCGAGGCCCGTGCGCTGCGTCGGCTGATGCTGCGCCACCCGCCGGCGAACAACCAGCGCACCACGGCCCTGTTCCTCTCCCGCGGTCACTACGATTCCCTGCTGCGCCGCGAGGGCCAGAGCCTGAAACAGCGCTGGGCCGCCCTACAGGCAGCGCTGGCGAAGCACCTCGTCCGCTGCAAATTCGTGCCAACGAGCGGCGGCACGGCCTTCTGGGTCGAAGGGCCGCCTGGCCTTGATGCCCGGCTGCTGGAGAAGAATGCGGCCGCCGCCGGCATTGTCATAGAAACCGGCGACGTTCATTTCCTGTCGGATAGCGGCCCGAAGAATTTCTTCCGCCTGGGCTTCTCTTCCATCGCGCTGGAGCGCATCGAGCCCGGCATCAGGCTGCTGGCCCAGGTGATCGAACAGCAGCTCGCTGGCGCACCGGAAAAACCCGATCTGGCTCTTACCCGCGCCAGGGCCACCCATTAGCAAGAGCCGACAATCAAAAGGAATCTTCCATGACGCGCATGACCCCGAGCGAAGCCTTTGTCGAGACCATGGTCGCCCATGGCGTGAAGCACATCTTCGGCATCGTGGGATCGGCCTATATGGACGCCCTCGACATTTTCGAGCCGGCGGGCATCCGCTTCATCTCGGTCGCCCATGAACAGGGCGCGGCCCACATGGCCGACGGCTACAGCCGGGTCTCCAACAAACAGGGCGTGTGCATTGCCCAGAACGGCCCGGGCGTCACCAATTTCGTCACCGCCGTGGCCGCAGCATATTGGGCGCATTCCCCGATTGTCGTGATCACGCCGGAGACAGGCAGCGCCACCATGGGTCATGGCGGCTTTCAGGAGACCGAACAGCTGCCGATCTTCTCCAAGATCACCAAGTTCCAGGCCCATGTCTCGCGCCAGGACCGCATCGCCGAATTGACCGGCCGCTGCTTCGATCTGGCGTTGTCGGAACGTGGACCGACCCAGCTCAACATCCCGCGCGACATGTTCTATGGCGATATCGATGTGACGATCCCCAAGCCGACCCGCATCGAGCGGCCCGCGGGTGGTGCGGGCAGTCTCGATGAAGCCGCCAAGGCGCTCGCCGGGGCCAAGTTCCCCGTCATCGTCGCCGGCGGCGGCGTGATCATGTCGGAAGGCCAGGCCGAGGCAATCGCGCTGGCCGAGCATCTATCGGCGCCCGTCGTCACCAGCTATCTGCACAACGATTCCTTCCCGGCCAAACACCCGCTGATGTGCGGACCCTTGGGCTATCAGGGCTCCAAGGCCGCGATGAAGCTGATTGCCCAGGCCGATGTGGTGCTGGCGCTGGGCACGCGGCTTGGGCCTTTCGGCACCCTGCCCCAGCACGGCATCGATTACTGGCCCAAGAACGCCAAGATCATCCAGGTCGATAGCGACCATCGCATGCTGGGCCTGGTGAAGCAGATCAGCGTCGGGGTCTGCGGCGATGCCAGGGCAGCGGCCACCGAGATCCTCAACCGCCTGCAGACGATGAACGAGGCAATCGTCTCGCGCGGCAACAAGGATTCGCGCCTCGCCGAGGTGAAGAAGCAGAAGGACGAGTGGGAGGCTGAGCTCAACAAATGGGGCCAGGCCGACGGCTCGCCGGTGGCCCCGCGCCGCCTGCTGCGCGAGCTGGAGAAGGCCATGCCCAAGAACGCCATGGTCTCCACCGACATCGGCAATATCTGCTCGGTCTCCAACAGCTATCTGCGTTTCGACAAGCCGCGCAGCTTCTTCGCCGCCATGAGCTTCGGTAATTGCGGCTATGCCTTCCCTACCGCCATCGGCGCGAAGGTCGCCGCCCCCGACCGGCCGGCGGTGGCCTATGTCGGCGATGGCGCCTGGGGCATGAGCCTGCAGGAGACGCTGACCTGCGTGCGCGAGAACATCCCGGTGACCGCCGTGGTGTTCAACAACGGCCAGTGGGGTGCGGAGAAGAAGAACCAGGTCGATTTCTACGCCGACCGCTATGTCGGCACGAACCTGAAGAATCCGAGCTTCGCGGCGATTGCCCGCGCCATGGGTGCCGAAGGCATCACAGTGGACCGCCCGGACCAGGTGGGCGATGCGTTGAAGCAGGCCACGGCCTCCAACAAGCCGACAATCTTGGAGATCATGGCAACCCAGGAGCTGGGCGACCCCTTCCGCCGCGACGCCCTCAAGAAGCCCGTGCGCATGCTGGACAAGTACAAGGCGTACACGGTCGCATAGGAAGGTTCACCACAGAGACACAGAGGGAATGAGGTGTCTCCACCTACTCACTCGTCATGCCCGGCCTTGAGCCGGGCATCCACGACTTGGTGGCGAAGAAAGAAGCCGTGGATGCTCGGCTCGGCCTTCGGTCGGCCAAGCATGACGAACGAGTAAACGGAGAGGGCGAGCACTGGCGCCATGCTCCTCGTCCTGAACGCCGGCTCTTCGAGCATCAAATTCGCGCTCTATCGTCTGCCGCTATTCGGCAAGCCAAGCCACGAAGGCCAGATCGCCGGCATCGGCCGTGAACCGCGCTTTACCATCGATGGCCGGCCGCAAACCGTCGCCGGCGCGATTGCCGATCACACCGCCGCGATCGCCCTGCTTCTCGACTGGCTCGAAAGTCAGGGCCATGCGGGAAAGCTCGCCGGCGTTGGCCATCGTGTCGTCCATGGCGGCAACCAGTTCACCCATCCCGTGCGCATCGAGAAAAACACGATCGAGACACTCGCCGCGCTGAGCCCGCTCGCCCCGCATCACCAGCCGCATAACATTGCCGCCATCCGCGCCGTCGCAGCGCGCCTGCCGAAACTGCCGCAGATTGCCTGCTTCGATACGGCCTTTCACGCCACGATGCCTGAGGAGGCGCGGCGTTTGCCGCTACCCGCCGAATACGATGCCCGCGGCATCCGACGTTATGGCTTTCACGGGCTTTCCTATGAATCCATTGTCGCGACACTGCCGGCACTGGCTGGCGCCCTGCCCTCGCGCCTCATCGTCGCCCATCTCGGCAATGGGGCCAGCGTCACCGCGATCAAGGACGGCCGTTCGATCGCTACCAGCATGGGTTTCTCGACCTTGGACGGGCTGATCATGGGCACGCGTTCAGGCAGTATCGATCCTGGCGTGTTGCTGTATCTGATGCGCGAGGGGCGCAGCCTCACCGAGATCGAGGATCTGCTTTACAACCGCGCCGGCCTGCTCGGGCTGTCCGGCATCAGCGCCGATATGAAAACGCTGCTCGACAGTGCCACGCCCGCCGCGGCGATTGCCGTATCGCTCTATTGCTACCGCATCAACCGCGAGATCGGCTCGCTGGCCGCGGCACTCGGCGGCCTCGACGCGCTGGTCTTCACCGGCGGCGTCGGCGAGAACGCTGGCCCGGTTCGCGCGCAAGTGTGCCGGAGCGCCGGCTGGCTCGGTATCGCGCTCGACGAGAAGGTCAATGCCTCGGGCGGACCGCGCCTGACACTGCCCGACAGCGCGGTTAGCGCCTGGGCCATTCCCACCGACGAGCAGGGCGTCATCGCGCGGCACGCAGCAAATCTGCTCGCTTTATAACTCGTCATAGAGCGAGCGGCCGACAGCCAGCACCGCCAGGATCAGCAGGATGCCCAGCGCTACGCGGCGATAGGTGGCGGCCGAGCTGCTGTCGAAGCAGCGATCGCCCAGCCAGTTGCCGATATAGAGCGCGGGAAAGAAAATCGCGGTCAGCAACAGGACATGGCTATCGATCAGCCCGTGGATCGCGTCATAGACCAGCGTGCCGCCGGTCGAGAAGAAGAAGTACATGATCAACGAAGCGCGCACGACGGGAACGGAATCGTGGGTGCTGAGGAAAAAGAGGATCACCGGCGGACCGGCGAAGCCGGTGCTGCCATTGAGCACGCCCGAAACGATGCCCGTGCCGAACCCGACGGGCAGCGATGGCTCTCTCGCGAAGCGCGGCTGGCGCCAGAGCACTGCGACGGCAATCACCAGGGTGACGCCGATGATCGCTCGCGTCGTGTTGGCCGGCAGCGCCGTCAACACCCAGATGCCAAGCGGACTGCCCACCAGCGAGCCCGCCACCAGAATCCGGACCGAGCGCCAATCCGGCAAATGCCGGATTTTGGGGAGCACCTGCACGCCGGCAAGCATGCCCAGCATCAGGGTGCAGGGAACCGAAACGACCGGGCTCATTATCAGGGAGAGCGCCGGCACCGCCGCCAGCCCAAAGCCGAAACCGGTGAAGCCGCGCAGGAACGCCGCGCCGAATACAGCGACTAGCGCCAGTGCGATGACCAGCGGCGTCAGCCCGCGCAGCGTTTCGGAAATCAACTCCCCCATGGCGCCGCGACGATGCCTGATGCTTCCCCCCCTAGCAACGGAAAGCGGCAGGCAGTTTCAATCTCCGGGCTAATCTCCTGGCGGATGAATCAATTCGGATTGGTATTCGAAAGGAACAGCCGGGAGCTTCACCCGAAAATACCAAGACGTCTGAATCGGCACTTTTAAATCATGGAGCCGTGAAAAATCAGCGCTCCACAGTGGACGAAGCTCTTCCATCAGCGTGTAGCGGCCGCTCCGACGAAGCGTCTCGATCGTTTTGGCGCCAGCATACAGGATCAAGTATTCGCGCACATCGCGCGTCAGGCTTCGATCTATTTCCAACGCTTTGATAAATTCGACATACGCTTTGAGTGCTTCTTCGTATCGAAATCGCCTAAGCAACAGATCGGCCCGCGTGAGCATGAGTTTAGCCGACGGATATGGATATCCCGTCTCCCGCCGATAGAGGCCGATCGCTTCTTCCACTTTCTCTTGAGCATCCGAATATTGGTCGCGCCTGTATAGGCGGTCAGCATTCCTCAGCATGAAGCGGATGCGACGTTTGAGAACGTACCATCGAACGATTTTGGCGTAACGTTCACTCACATGCGGAAACGCAAAAACCATCGCCGTGATCGAGGCAGCAATCACGGCAATAACCGTCAGCATTTGCAGACTTCGGGTGTCCAGTCCGCCCATGGTCAAAACCATGCCCGAATGGCCTAGGCGATACAATCGCCGGTCGTGTTAGCGCGCCCAGTTAGCCGCGACGATCGTTCCACGTCTTGCCTGTGATCTCGTAGTCGACATCGCCCTGCTCGCTTCCCGGCAGCGGCACCGTCCAATTTCCATGCACCGTGCGGAAATGGCGCATGCCGAGCCGCTCCATGAGATGCCGTGACCGCAGGTTCACGGCCATGGTCGAGGCGAAGATGCGCTCAAGGGCGAACTCGTCGAAGCCTTTGGCCATCAGCGCCCGGCATCCTTCTGTCGCAAGGCCCCGTCCCCAGACTTCGCGGCGCAGGCGATAGCCCAGCTCGGCAACGCCTGGCTCGGTAGCGTGAAAGATGAACCAGCCGATAAAGGCGCCGCTTGGTTTTTCAAGCGCAACCCAGACATCCGGTTCCCCACCGCGCGGCATCAGGAACTCGCCCGCACCACCTTCCATCGGCGTCAGCTTGCCGCCATTGAGAAACCGCATCACCTCGGGATCCTGTTCGAGGGCGACGAGGTCGGTCCGGTCGCTTTCGCGCACGAGGTGCAATGACAGGCGCGCCGTTTCGAATGCCGAATCCATTGCGCTGAGAACCTAGCATGCCCGTTAACGCAATTTTAAGTGGCGCTCGCGCCTGATAGGCGGGCGCAGGTGGTGCCCGCAGGATAGCGGGGTTCCCCATCGCTGTTGTGCCTCTCCCGCGACGCAGCTCCTAGGGCTGCGTCGCACTGATTCCGGGCTTTCGCACCGTCCAGCCGGCCTCGCGCCACGCCCTACCCCCGCCCCGCCAAGTCCGCCAGAATAGGGCCGTTACTGGCGGCGATTCGGGCGCCCTTCGCCCGCCGCCTGTTTCGGGGAACAGATGACCACCGACCGCGCGACCATCCTTGTCGTCGACGACGAACCGCCGATCCGCCGGTTCCTGCGCACGACCTTGTCGGCGCAGCCCTATCGCGTGGTCGAGGCGGCGACGGGTGCAGAGGGGCTCTCGCTGCTGCGCCACGAGAAGCCAGACCTGGTGATCCTCGATCTTGGCCTGCCGGATCTCGACGGGATTGAGGTGCTGAAGCGCATCCGCAAGGAATCGCCGGTGCCGGTGCTGATCCTTTCCAGCCGCGACGACGAGAAGGGCAAGGTCGCTGCCTTCGATGAGGGCGCCGACGACTACGTGACCAAGCCCTTCGGCGTGGAAGAGCTGATGGCCCGGCTGCGCGCCGCACTGCGCCATCGTCTCCAGGAACAGGGCGGCCGGCCGGTCTTCCACAGCGGCGATCTCTCGGTCGATCTGGTGAAGCGCATCGTCACGGTGCGCGGCCAGGAGATCAAACTCTCACCCAAGGAATACGACATCCTGCAGCAATTCGTGCTGCATGCCGGCAAGGTGCTGACCCACCGCCATCTGCTGCGCGAAGTCTGGGGCATCGATTCCGGCGGCGATCTGCAATATCTGCGCGTCTACATCCGCCAGCTTCGCCAGAAGCTGGAGAAAGACCCCGAACAACCGGTTCATATCCTGACCGAAGCCGGCGTCGGCTATCGCTTGCACTATGACAACTAAGGGTTTTTCAACCTCGGAAAACCCGTCGCCGCGGGCGAACCGAGATGCTACATAGCTGCGACACCATGTCGGCAATATGATCCATCGTCGCGCCCATTCGGCCCCGTCAGGCCATGTCTAACAGTCCCGCCGTTAGCGCCAGTCCCGGCCTAGGCCTTGGCAAGGACGAGGCGCACCAGAATCTCGTTCTGGGGGCGCTGGGCGTCGTGTTCGGCGATATCGGCACCTCGCCGCTCTATACGCTGCAGCAATGCATGAGCCAGACCCATGACGTTACCCGCCACGGAGTCATGGGGATTCTTTCTCTTATCGTCTGGTCGCTGATCTCCGTGGTCACGGTCAAATACGTGCTGGTGGTCATGCGCGCGGACAACCGCGGCGAAGGCGGCATCCTGGCGCTGACGGCCTTGGCGCTGCGCGGCGTCTCGAGCCGCGGCAGGCTCGCGGCCGTCGTTCTGGCCGCCGGCATGGCGGGGGCAGCTCTGTTCTACGGAGATGGAGTCATCACCCCGGCGATCTCGGTTCTCTCCGCCGTCGAGGGCTTGAAGGTGATCGAGCCGGGGCTCGAACCCTATGTCGTGCCCATCGCCGTGATCCTGCTCGTCGGCTTATTCGCCGTGCAGAAGCGCGGCACGGCAGCCGTCGGCCGCTATTTCGGGCCGATCACCGCCGTCTGGTTCGCAGCCCTTGCGGCCGCCGGCGCCTATCAGCTCTGGCTCAATCCGGAAACACTGGAGGCGCTCAACCCCTCCTGGGGTGTGGAGCTGATGTTGCGCCATCCCTGGACAGGCTTCGTCCTGCTGGGCGCCGTCGTATTGGCGGTGACCGGCGCCGAAGCGCTTTATGCCGATATGGGCCATTTCGGCCGCAAGGCAATCAACCGCGCCTGGCTTTACCTTGTGTTCCCCGCTTTGCTGCTGAACTATTTCGGCCAGGGCGCGCATCTGCTCTCCGATCCCGCCGCCGCCGACAATCCGTTCTATCGCCTCTACCCCACCTGGGCCTTGATCCCCATGGTGATCCTGGCCTCGGCCGCAACGATCATTGCATCGCAAGCCGTGATCTCGGGCGCCTTTTCCATGACCAGCCAGGCCGTGCAGCTTGGCTATCTGCCGCGCATGCAGATCCTGCACACCTCGGCGCGCGAACGCGGCCAGATCTTCGTGCCCAAGATCAACACGCTGCTGCTGTTCGCCGTGGTGGCGCTGGTGTTCGGTTTCAGGTCTTCAAACAATCTGGGTGCCGCCTATGGCATTGCGGTTACCGGCACCATGAGCCTGACCACGATCCTGGCCTTCATCTACATGGTGAAGGTGCGCAAGTGGAACCCATACCTCGCCGCGGCCCTGTTCGGCTTTTTCCTCGCCGTCGATGTCGCCTTCTTCAGCGCCAATATCCTGAAGATCGCCGAAGGCGGCTGGGCGCCGCTGCTGATCGGCACTGCCGCCTTCATCGTCATGTCGACCTGGGTCAAGGGCCGCATGGCGCTGACGGCCAAGCGACGCGACGAAAGCCTGCCGCTCGATCTTTTCATCAAGGGGCTGAAGCCGGGGCATCCGGCGCGGGTCAAGGGCACGGCCCTGTTCCTGACCGCCGACGTCGACAAGGTGCCCACATCGCTGCTGCACAACCTGAAGCACAACAAGGTGCTGCATGAGCGCACGGTGCTGATGTGCATCAAGACGCTGGACGTGCCGCGCGCGGCAAACGAGGAGCGGCTCGAGGTGCATCACTTCGACCACGACATCCACACCATCATCGCCCGCTACGGCTTCTTCGAGGAGCCGGATGTCTGGAAGGCGCTGGGCAACTGCCAGAGCCAGGGGCTCGACTTCAACCTGATGGATACATCCGTCTTTGTCGGCCGCGAAAAGCTCGTCATCGCCAACAAGATCCACCTGCGCCAAATGGCGCAAGGAGCTGTTCGCCCTGCTGTTCCGCCTGTCGCTGAGCGCGGTCGAGTTCTTCAACGTGCCGTCGAACCGCGTCGTCGAGCTGGGCGGCCAAACGGAATTCTAGCGACAGAATTCTAAGACGGAATTCTAGGCCGCCTGGCCGTGCTCGGCCGCCGTCGGTACCGGAAGGCGAATGGTGAAGACCGCGCCCCTTCGATCCGACCGGTTGGCGGCCGTCACCGTACCGCCCATGGCCTCGACAAAACCACGGCAGATGGCAAGCCCCAGCCCCGTGCCGGCGCGGCGCTGGTCGCCGGCATGCACGCGGTAGAACTTGTCGAAGATATGCTCGAGATCCTCGGGCGGAATCCCGTCGCCCTCGTCTAGCAGGCGCAACTCGACTCGCTCACCGGACCGCTCCGCCTGCAGCTGGACGACGGACCCCGCCGGCGAATACTTCGCGGCATTGTCCAGCAGGTTGAACAGCACCTGCTCGAACAGAACGAAGTCGAGGCGCAGCAGGGGCAGATCGGGCTGCAGGCGCAGCTCGATGCGGTGATCCGCCAGTATCCGGCTGGCGCGCTTGACCGCACTCGACACCACCTCCGGCAGGTCGACGGCGCCAAAGCGCGGCTCGATGGCGCCCGATTCCAGGCGCGTCATGTCCAATAGATTGGCGATGAAGCGGTTCAGCCGCTCCGCTTCCTCCTGGACCGTCCCCATCAACTCATCCTTGGCCGCATCGTCGAAGGTCTTCGAATAGGCACGCAGGCTGGTGATCGAACCCAGGATCGAGGCGAGCGGCGTCCGCAGGTCGTGGGAGATCGAGGTCAGCAGGGCCGAGCGCAGCCGGTCTGTCTCCGCCGTCAACCGGGCGCGGTCGACATCTTCCGCCAGGTTGGTGCGTTCGATGGCGAGTGCAGCCTGATCGCAGAGCGCATCGAACAGCCGGCGCTGGTCGGGGCCCAACAAAGGGCCTGGCTGATCGTTGTCGAGACCGACGATGCCGACCGGGCCGCGGCCCGTACGCATCGGCAGGAACAGGCGCTTGGCGCCGGGCAACGTGTCGGCGCCGCGCCCGGCCGGCTGGTTGTTCTGCCAGCACCATTTTGCCGCGGCAAGATCGGCTTCGCCCAGCCTGTCCTCCGGCGGATATCCTGCGCGCAGCGCCAGGCTCTCGCCCTCCGGCAACAGCAGGACGACCCGTACCTTGAGCATGAGCGCGATCTGATAGGCCGTCGCCCAGAGCAGATCGTCGAGGGTAACGGCCCCGCCCAGCTTGCGGCTGAAGAGGTAGAGATCCTCTGTTGCCTTGGCGCGCTGGCGCGCGACAACGGCCTGGTTGCGCACCCGCGAGGTCAGATTGCTCGCGATCATGGCGACGACCGCGAAGAAGAACAGCGCCGCCACATTGTCGGGATCGGCAATGGTGAAGGTGTAGAGCGGCGGTAGGAAAAAGAAATTATAGGCCAGTACGCTGACCAGGCAGGTGGCAAGGGCTGGCCACAGTCCATAAGTAATGGCGCTGGCCAGCACCGCCATCAGGAAGACAAGCGCGATATTCGAGACGGCGAGGTAGCGCTGAAGCAGCAGCCCGACCCCGAGCGCTCCCGCCGTCATCGCCAGCGAGCCCAGATAGGCCTTCATATTGGTGGGCGCCGCCGGCTGGGATGCCGCACCGGCCGCTTCGGCCGAGCCAGCTGTTTCCGGCCGCCCGGCGATGATATGGACACTGATATCGCCGGCATGGCGGATGAGCTGCTGACTGACCGATCCGCGCAACAGCTCCGACCAGCGCGAGCGCCCGGACTTCGCCAGCACGATGTGGGTTATGTTGTGCTCGCGCGCGAACTCCACCAGGCCGGTCGCCGCATCCGCCGCGGGGATCGTCACCGCCTCGCCGCCCAGGCGTTCGGCCAGGCGCAGCCCATTGGCGATGCGGTCGCGCTCGGCCTCGCTCAGTCGCTGGCTGCGTGCCGTTTCGACATAGGCTGCCGTCCACGGCGCACGCAGCCGGTCCGCCAGCCGCCGCGCATAGCGCACGACGGAAGGGCAATTCGGCGATTCGTTGATTCCGACCAGCACCCGCTCGCCCGCTGCCCATGGCCCCTCGATGGCATGGGCGCGCATATAGTCGACCATCTGTTCGTCGACGCGCTGGGCCGTGCGCCGCAGCGCCAACTCGCGCAGCGCCGTCAGATTGCCCGGCAGGAAATAGCTGCGCACCGCGCGCTCGGCCTGCTGGGGGATATAGACCTTGCCCTCCTTCAAGCGCTGGATCAGATCCTCAGGCGTCAGGTCCACCACCTCGACATCGTCGGCGCGGTCGATGATCGAATCGGGAACGGTTTCGCGCACCCGGATGCTGGTGATCTTGGCGACGACGTCGTTCAGGCTCTCCAGATGCTGGATATTGAGCGTGGCAAAGACGTCGATGCCGGCTTGCAGCAGCTCTTCGACATCCAGGTAGCGCTTGGGATGACGGCTGCCGGGCGCATTGGTATGGGCAAGCTCGTCTACCAGGACGAGGCTCGGCCGGCGCTTGAGGATGGCATCGATATCCATCTCGTCCAGCAGATGGCCCTTGTAGTCGATGCGCCGGCGCGCAATGACTTCCAGGCCTTCCAGCAGCGCCGCCGTTTCCTTGCGGCCGTGGGTCTCGACCACGCCCACCACCAGGTCGACACCCTGCTGGTGCTTGACCCGGGCGGTCGAAAGCATCTCGAAGGTCTTGCCCACGCCGGGTGCGGCACCAAGGAAAATTTTCAGCCGGCCGCGCGATTCTCTTGCCGCCTGCTGCAGCAGGGCATCAGGAGAGGGCCGGTTCTCGCGATTGGCTCGCTCGTCGCTCAAGGGGTTTCGCCGGCGGCATTGCGCATAGCCTTCAGGCTATCGCGATCCGGTCTGACTTGCACCTAGCTGGCGCTGAGGGCATCCAAAGCGAGGTTGAGCTTCAGGACGTTGACATGGGGCTCGCCGAACAGGCCCAGGAACCGCCCTTCGATCTGGTCGGCGACGAGCTGGCGAACCTTATCCTCCGGCAAATTCCGCGCCTTGGCGACCCGCGCGACCTGGAAATAGGCGCCGGCCGGGG
Organism: uncultured Alphaproteobacteria bacterium; assembly: GCA_963770335.1. Lineage (GTDB taxonomy): Bacteria > Pseudomonadota > Alphaproteobacteria > Dongiales > Dongiaceae > DASXQK01. Next base: position 312,755 of record CAVYPG010000007.1, on the reverse strand, counting down.
TGATGTCCGGATCGAGGCCGCTGGCCGAGGACGTCACCAGATCGACCGGGACCGGATCCGCCGGGTTCTCGGCCTTCAGCTTCGCCGCATCCGCCGTCACGCGATCCACCAGGGGCTTTGAGGTCGGGCCATACTGGGAGGCATAGGAGTTCGACGCGTCATAGGGCGTGGGCACCGACTTGCCCGCACTGTCGGTGCCGGAGATAGCCGAGAGCCGGCCGTGGAAATATTTCGCGGCAGTGAAGTTCTGGCCGATCAGTTCAGAGCCGATGACCTTGCCATCCTTGTCGTGGAGCAGGCTGCCATTGGCCTGATACGGGAAGACGACCTGGGATATCCCGGTGATGCCCAGCGGATAGGCCACACCCAGGAGCAGGGTGAACAGCACCAGCATCATAATGGCGGGGCGGATTTCTCTCAGCATGACGGCTCTCCTTAGACCAGGCCCATGGCATGGATGACGATGTCGATCGCCTTGATACCGATGAAGGGGATGATGACGCCGCCGACGCCATAGATCAGCAGATTGCGGAACAGCAGGCGGGCGGCACTCTGCGGCCGGTACTTGACGCCGCGCAGCGCCAGCGGGATCAGGGCGATGATGATCCAGGCATTGAAGATGATCGCCGACAGGATGGCGCTCTGGGGCGAATGCAGATGCATGACGTTGATGACGCCGAGGCTGCGGATAAAGCGCGGCGAACATCGCCGGAATGATGGCGAAGTATTTCGCCACATCATTGGAGATGGAAAACGTCGTCAGCGCACCGCGGGTGATCAGCAGCTGCTTGCCGATCATCACCACCTCGATCAGCTTCGTCGGATCGCTGTCGAGATCGACCATGTTGCCGGCCTCACGCGCGGCCTGGGTTCCCGTCTGCATGGCCACGCCGACATCGGCCTGGGCCAGCGCCGGTGCATCGTTGGTGCCGTCGCCGCACATGGCGACCAGCTTGCCACCGGCCTGCTCCTTGCGGATGAGGGCGAGCTTGTCCTCCGGCGTCGCCTGGGCGAGGAAATCGTCGACCCCGCTTTCCGCGGCAATCGCCGCCGCCGTCAGCGGGTTGTCGCCGGTGATCATGACCGTGCGGATGCCCATGCGGCGCAGCTCGGCGAAGCGCTCCTTGATCCCGCCCTTGACGATGTCCTTCAGATGGATCACGCCCAGCACACGCCCGTCGCGGGCAACGGCCAACGGCGTGCCGCCGGCGCGGCTGATGCGCTCGGTGATCTCGGTGAGCTGCGCCGGCGCCGCCATGGAGGGGTTCCCGGAGACCTGGCGGACATAGTTGACGATCGCCTCGACCGCGCCCTTGCGGATGGCGCTGCCGCCCACATCCACACCGCTCATGCGGGTCTGGGCGGTGAAGGGCACGAAGGTAGCGTTGAGCTGCGCCACGTCATGGGCGCGCAGGCCGTATTTCTCCTTGGCCAGGACGACGATGGATCGGCCTTCCGGCGTTTCGTCGCTGAGCGAGGAGAGATGCGCCGCCTCGGCCAACTCCTGGGCGCTCACGCCCGGCAGCGGCAGGAATTCGGAAGCCTGGCGGTTGCCCAGCGTAATGGTGCCGGTCTTGTCCAGCAGAAGGGTGTCAACGTCGCCGGCCGCTTCGACCGCGCGTCCCGACATGGCGAGCACGTTGAACTTCACCAGGCGGTCCATGCCGGCAATGCCGATGGCCGAGAGCAGCGCGCCGATGGTCGTGGGAATCAGGCTGACGAACAGCGCCACGAGGATCACGATCGGTACGCCACCTCCGGCATAGCTGGTGAAGCTCGGGATCGTGACGACGGCAAAGACGAAGATGATCGTCATGCCGGCGAGAAGGACGTTGAGCGCAATCTCGTTGGGCGTCTTCTGGCGCACCGCGCCCTCGACCAGCGCGATCATGCGGTCGAGGAATGTGGAGCCCTGGGCCGCCGTGATCTTGACCTTGATCCAGTCGGAGAGAACCCGCGTGCCGCCGGTGACCGCCGAGCGATCGCCGCCGCTCTCGCGAATGACCGGCGCCGATTCGCCGGTGATGGCGGATTCATCGACCGAGGCGATGCCTTCGATGACGTCGCCATCGCTGGGGATCATGTCGCCCGCTTCCACCAGCACCAGGTCGCCGGCCTTGAGATCCAGCGCTGCAACCTTCTGATAGTCCTGCGCATCTGCCCGGCCCAGGCGCTTGGCCTGGGTCTGGGTGCGGGTGCGGCGCAGGTTCTCGGCCTGGGCCTTGCCGCGGCCTTCGGCCACCGCTTCAGAGAAGTTGGCAAAGACCACGGTGAACCAGAGCCAGAAGGCGAGCTGGGCCGTGAAGCCGACACCAGGATTACCGACAACGATGTCGCGGATCATGATGATGGTGGTCAGCGTCGAGACGATCTCCACCACGAACATGACCGGATTGCGGATCAGGCTCCGCGGGTTCAACTTGCGGAAGGATTCGCCGATCGCCGCGACAAGGATGTCGGAGGAGATGCCGGCGACGACGCGCTTGCGCACCGGCGCCTGGCCCATGACTTTCAACGTGGATGTCGTGTCGTTCATGACGTTCCTTGGTAAAGAGACCTGGGCCTCAGTAAAGCGAGCCGGCCTGCATCTGCAGGTGCTCGACGACGGGGCCCAGCACATCGGCCGGGAAATAGATCAGGCCGCCGGTAATGATGATCACGCCCAGCAGCAAAGCGACGAACAGGCCGTTATCCGTCGGGAAGGTGCCGGCGGAGGCCGGCACGACCTTCTTGCCGGCGAGCGAGCCGGCGATCGCCAGCACCGGCACCAGGATGGCGAAGCGGCCGATCATCATCGCGACGGCGCCCAGCAGGTTGTAGAAGGTCGTATTGCCCGTGAGCCCGGCAAAGGCGCTGCCGTTATTGGCGGTCATCGAGGTAAAGGCGTAGAGGATTTCGCTGAAGCCGTGCGGACCGGCATTCTCCGGTCCCGCCAGGCCTGCCGGCAGCACCGTCGCCAGTGCGGTAAAGCCGAGCGCCGAGAGCGGGATCGACAGCATCGCCAGCATGGCGAGCTTCACCTCGCGCGATTCCAGTTTCTTGCCGAGATATTCCGGCGTGCGGCCCACCATCAGCCCGGCGATGAACAGCGCGACGATGGCGTAGAGCAGCATGCCGTAAAGGCCGCAGCCCACGCCGCCGAAGATGACTTCGCCGAGCTGCATGTTGACGATCGCAACCAGCCCGCCCAGCGGCGTGTAGCTGTCATGCATCGAATTGACGGCGCCGTCGGATGTATCGGTGGTCGTCGTCTCGAACAGGGAGGAATTGGTGATGCCGAAGCGCACCTCCTTGCCCTCCATGTTTCCGCCGGCCTGGGTCTCGCTATAGGCCTGGTCGACGCCGAGCTTGGCGAAGGCCGGATTGCCGTTGCTTTCCGCCCAGTAGGAGACAAGCACGCCGCAGAGGAACAGGATCCCCATGACGCCGAACAGGGCCCAGCCCTGGCGCATATTCCCCACCATCTTGCCGAAGGTGAAGGTCAGCGCCGCGCCGATCAGGAACTCCATCCACACCGTCAGCAGGTTGGTGAGGGCGTTCGGATTCTCATAGGGGTGCGCGGCATTCATGTTGAAGAAGCCGCCGCCATTGGTGCCGACCGTCTTGATGACGATCTGGGAAGCGACCGGCCCCTGGGCGATTACCTGCTTGGCGCCCTCCAGCGTCGTCGCGTCGACATAGGCACCGAGGGTCTGCGGCATACCCTGCCAGACCAGGATCAGTGCCACGACGATCGAGAAGGGCAGCAGGATGTAGAGACAGCAGCGGGTCAGATCGACCCAGAAATTGCCGATTGTCTTTGCCGTGCGGCGGGTAAAGCCGCGGATCAGCGCAATGACGACAGCGATGCCGGTGGCAGCCGAGACGAAGTTATGCACCGTCAGGCCGACCATCTGGCTGAAATAGCTCAGCGTCGTCTCGCCGCCATAGTTCTGCCAGTTGGTATTGGTGGTGAAGCTGATCGCCGTGTTCAGCGCCAGGCCCGGCTCCATCCCGCCCATGCCCTGGGGATTGAACGGCAAATAGCCCTGCAGGCGCAGGATGGCGTAAAGCCCGGCAAAACAGGCAAGATTGAAGAACAGCACGGCGACGGCATAGGTCAGCCAATCCTGTTCCTTCTTCGCATCCACGCCCGAAAGCCCGATAGAAGACCCGCTCGACGGGCCCGAGAACCGGTGTCAGAAAGTTCCGTTCGCCGGCAAAGACCCGAGCCATGAACTTGCCCAGCGGCACGGCGGCCAGAGTCACCAGACCGCAGAAAACCGCGATCTGCAAAATCCCATTGGTTGTCATGGAAGGTTCCTAGAATTTCTCAGGACGGATCAGCGCGTAGACGAGATAGACCAGGATGACGAGCGAGACCGCCCCGCCCAGCAAATAATCGAACAGCATGGATGCCTCACATCTTTTCGCAGGCGGCGGCGTAGGCCAGGAAGGCGACGAACATCACCAGGCCCATGATCACTAGAACCGCGTCGTACATCACCGCTCTCCTCTTTCACGGGGATCTATGTAGGCGCCACCCCCATAAAGGGTCGAGAACGGCGGCCCGTGATTTCGATAAAGGGTGCATAAAGATTTGGGCAGCTTGCCCTTACCCGACGGCATTGCTGGCCTGCGAGATCGACACTATCTTCAGCGGCAACAACCATGGTCCATACGCATCATCATCACGGGCACGGACATGCCCATGGCGCGGCGGCAGGGACTTCGTTCTCCACCGCCTTCGTTCTCGGCGCGGCGCTGAACACCGGATTCATCGCCGTCGAGGTCGCCTATGGCATTTTCGCCAATTCCGTCTCCCTGCTGGCCGATGCCGGCCACAATCTGGGCGACGTGCTGGGCCTGTTCGTCGCCTGGGGCGGGTTGCTGCTTGCCCGCCGGCGGCCGAGCGCGCGTTTCACCTATGGGCTGCGCAGCAGCTCAATTCTGGCGGCCCTCTTCAACGCGGTGACCCTGCTGATCACCGTGGGAATCATCGCCGTCGAATCGATCACGGCGGCTCTATGCGCCAGAGCCGGTCGCGGGATTGACCGTGATGATCGTTGCCGCCATGGGCATGGTCATCAATGGCGGGACCGCCTTGCTGTTCAGCCGGGGCCGCAAGATCGATATCAATATGCGGGGCGTATTCCTGCATATGCTGGGCGATGCGGTGGTGTCGCTGGGGGTGGTAATCGGCGGCGCGCTGGTGCTCGCCACGGGCTGGCTCTGGCTCGATCCGCTGGTGGGGTTGCTGGTCGCCGTCTTCCTGGTGATCAGCACCTGGCGGCTGCTGACCCAGTCAGTCGCCATGGCGCTACAAGCCGTGCCCGATGATATCGATCCGGATGAGGTAATGGGCTTCCTGGAAAAACTGAATGGCGTCGCCCAGGTGCATGACCTGCATATCTGGCCGATGAGCACGACCGAGCGAGCGCTGACCTGTCATCTGGTGATGCCTGGCGGCCATCCCGGCGACAAGGCGCTCGCCGATCTGGCCCATGAGCTGGAGCATCGCTTCCGCATCGGCCATGCGACGATCCAGGTCGAAACCGGTGATCCCTCGGCCTATTGCAAGCTGGTGCCCGATCACATCGTGTGAACTACGCACATGGCAATCCGGCAGCCGCGAAGCGCACGGCTGCCGGAGCCACGATCGCTAGTGGACGTTGAACTGCAGGCCGAAGCTCGGCTGCGGCTGATAATAAACCGGCGGCGGAGGAGCGTAGTAAGCCGGCGGCGGGTAGTAATAGGTCGGCGGCGGCGAATAATAGCCAGGGCCGCCGAGATATATGCCGAAACTGCTGTTGTTGTGGTTGTTGTTGTAGCCGTGCCAATCGTTATGGCCCCAGCCACGATGATTCCAATCATTGCCGTTGCCGTCTGCGAATGCCACCGACGTGAAGGCAAACACGCACGCGGCCAGAACGATCGGACCGGCAGTGCGTGCAAGTTTTGAACGTTTGGACATTGGTTCCTCTTTTCCTGCCGATACGTCACCGGCAACTACCGAATCAACCAATGCTTGCGGCAAATGGTTCCAGACGATCTGTAGGGATCGTAATGGCACCAATTGCGGGCAAGTGTGTTTAGCGGCGACTTATGCAGCGTACTTCGGCCGCTAGTACCACTGCGACAATTCGACGGTGACCCCCTCGGGCCCGTTGAGAAAAACGAGCTTGCGGGCGTGAAAATCCAGGATCTGGTTCTTCGTGGCAAAGCCATGGGCCGCCATCGTTGCCACCGCTGCCTCGATATCCTCGACGGCAAAACAGATGTGGTTGAAACCGATCTTGTGCAGATCGCCGATCCGCGGATCGTCGACGGCCACCGGTGTCAGATAGTTCAGCAATTGCATTTCGGTGCGCGGTGTCGCGCCAACCAGGACCAGCGTGACATGCCGGGCCTCGATGCCGGGCACACCCATGTAGTTCGAAAAGGTCTCGCCCTTGATGATGACCGATTTGTCCTGGGCGAAGCCAAGCAGCTCGAAAAACGCGATGGCGCGGTCGAGATCCCGCACGACGATGGTCGCGTGATCGAAGTGCTTCACCATTGCCGGCTGTCCCGTCATCCCCGGCGCTTTCTCAATAAAGCCTGACCTTCGATGATCTGCCAGGCGGCAAGGCCCGGCAAGCCCAGCCCCAGCTCCCTTACCCGCTTGGCCAGAGAGATCATCAGGGAAGTCTGTGGCGGCAGGCCGAAGAGTGGGCCGAAAACAACGAAGCTTCCCTCCAGGATGCCGAGTGCGCCCGGCACCATGAAGGCGACAGCACGCACGCCGGCGCTGAGGCTTTCCAGGATGAAGGCATCGCTCAGCGAGATCGGCTGGCCGAAAAAGTACAAGGCGAGCCAGATTTCGCCGGTGCCCATCATCCAGCCGGCAAGACGCAAGGCGGCAGAGCGCCAGAGCCTCGGCCTATCGCGATAGACATCGACCACGGCCGAATCGACCGAAGCCGCCCGGTCCGTCATCTCGGCCAGGCGCTTGCTGCGCAGCAATCCCCCGGCGATGCGGGTGGAAACCTCGAACATGCCGCGATGCTGAAGGCGCAGGAAGATGGCGACCGCGACCATCATCACGCCCAGCCCCGCCAGCACCGACCAGGCAACCGCCAGCACCGTGGGCGCGCTCGACCGGCCAACCAGCAATGCCAGGCCCGCCATGACGAACAGCAGCTGCGTAATGACGCCCAGGGTGAGATCGACAACCATGGCAGCGGCAGCCGGCGCGCCCGGTACGCCGGCGAGCCACGACAGGCGCACCACGACGAAATCGCCGCCGACACCGCCCACCGGCAGAAGCCCGTTGATGGATTCCCGGATCCAGCGCAGCAGGATCATGCGGCCGATACCCAGGCTGTGGCTGCGCGGATAAAGATCGCGCCAGGAAAAGGCGCTGAGCGCCAGCGGCACGAGGTGATAGAGCGCGATCGGGATCAGCCCCCAGCCGACCAGCAGCATGGCATGGGCGATCTGATCGGCGTTGTTGGCGACGATCAGATAGACGGCAAGCGCCAGCCCGACCAGGGCTGCCATGACGGTCCAGAGGCGAATCGTAAATCCCTTTCGATTCAGACGGGCTCGCGCGGGTCTTCTAACCGTCCTTGCCGTTCCTGCCAAATGCTTATAAACCAGCGCCCTCTTTCACAGCCCGTTAGCCATGGCATCGCCAATCGACACTGCCGCCCCAGCCGCGCCGATCCTTGTCCTCATACCGGGCGAAGCCCCGTCAGCGGAAGGCGATCCCGCGATCCTGGGACTTTCGCTCAGCGACCGCGCAAGGCTGGCGGCGAAGCGGGCGGGCTTCGGGCAGGTGACAACCGGCCTGCCGCCAACCGGCACCGTGCCGGCGGGTGTCCTGGTTATCGCCGCGAGCGATGTCCTGGCCGAGACCGGCTGGCTCAAGGCAGCGGCGGGGTTCGCCGGCGGGCAATGGGCCGCCTCCGACGCCGTGATCCTGATTCCCGCAAACCAGGCGAAAGCCGCTCTCCCTGCGCTGACAGCGCTTCCTGCCAACGCGTCGCTATCCTCCTTGCGCGGCCCGCTAAGCCAGACCCTCGGCCAGGCGGCAGGGATGCCGGTGGCGATCGATCCGCTGCGTATTCGCAATCCTGGCGACCTGCGGGCGGCCGAGCGACGGCTGCTACGTGCTCTGATCAAGGACACCGACGGCTTCATGGCTAAGCATGTCGACCGGCGAATCTCGCTGGCGGTCTCGCGCCGACTGGCCGCGACCTCGATTACGCCGAACCAGATGACCTTGATCTCGGTTGCCTTCGGCCTGCTGGGCGCGCCCTTCTTCCTTTCGGCGCAGCCGATTTGGCAGACCATCGGCGCGCTGCTGTTTCTCGCCCATTCGGTGCTGGATGGCTGCGATGGCGAACTCGCCCGGCTCAAATTCAAGGAATCGCGCTGGGGCGGCATTCTCGATTTCTGGGGCGACAATGTCGTGCATAGCGCGATCTTCGCCTGCATCGGCATTGGCTGGAGCTGGTCGAGCGGCCAGCAGCTGGCCACTGGTATTGGGAACTGCGGCCGTCATTGGCACGATCGGCTCCGCCAGCACCGTCTATTGGCGCACCATGCGCCACAAAAGCGGCACCGGTCCGCTCTACACGTCCGTTGCCCGCGGCCCGAGCAAGCGCTTCGCCAAGCTACTTGATGCGCTGTCGCGGCGTGACTTCATCTATGGCGTGGTCGTGTTGGCGCTGTTCGGATGGGTGAAATATTTCCTGCTCTTGAGCGCCATCGGGGCGCCGGGCTTTTTCATCGCCCTGGTCTATCTCGCCATCAAGGAAGGGCGCGGCCGCTAAAGCGGCAATGTTTTGCCGCCTGCAGCACTCGAACGCTGGGCGAGATCGATAAGACGCGAACAGAGCAGCGCCTCCGGCAGATTGCCCTCGCCGCCTGCCGCACTTGCCGCCAGAAAATCCCGGGCGACGCCGTCGAACCAGTCGGGATGATGGGAACCCTCGGACAGCGCCGGCGGGCAGGCAAAGCGTTGCTCGCCCGACGCCTTCGTCAACACGACATCGGCCCCTTCGATATGCAGGCGGCCTTGGCTGCCCTCGATCGCCAGCTTGTTTGCCCGCTCATCGGCCGCCCAGGTGAGGAAGATGCGGGCCCGGCTTTCGCCGAAATCGAGATCGACCGTGGCGGTATCCTCCAGCGGCCATTCGTGGAATTTGCGCGTCTCGAGGCTTGCAGCAACGGCCTTCGGTACCTTGCCCGCCCAGCGCAGCACGCAATAAAGCGCGTGCCAGCCATGATCGAACAGGATGCCGCCGCCGGCCATGGCGGGATCGACACGCCAGTTCTCCGCACCCTTGACCGCCACGGTCACCGCCGGCTGGATGCGCAGGGTCTGCCAGTCGATGCGGTGAATGGTGCCCAGCGCGCCGGAGGCCACCAGCTCGCTCACCTTGCGGCTGATGGGTGCTTCCAGCCAGTTATGGACCGTATGCAGCACCCTGCCATTGCGTGCCGCGGCCAGTGCCAGGGCATCTTCGGCGCGGGTCACCAGCGGCTTTTCGCAGAGCACATGCAGACCCGCGGCGAGCGCCCGGCCGATCAAGGCCGCATGACTGCCCGGCGGCGTGCAGATATCGACGAAGTCGATGCCGCCCGCCGCCAGCAATTCATCGGCTGTGGCGTACCATCGAGCCTTCGGGCAGCTGGCAAGAAACACCTCGCGCCGGCCCGGCGTGGCATCGCTCGCCGCCACGATCTCGACATCGCTGCGCGCCAGCCAGCCGGGCAGATGCCCGTTGGCCGCGACATTGCCGAAGCCGATGAAGGCGCCGCGCAGAGTTTTTGCCGCGCTCAATCGAGATTAAAGCGCTTGGCGATCGCGCCCAAGGATTGGTCGAGGATATCGACCCCGCGCAGCGCCTCATCCTCCGTAATGATCAACGGCGGATTGATGCGGATGACGTGCGAGTACGACATCGTCACCAGCCCGCGGTCGAGAGCTTCGTGGAACAGGGCGCGGGTGATGGTCTTGTCCAGTGGCTCCTTGGTCTTGCGGTCGGCGACCATCTCGACACCGATCATCAGGCCGCGGCCGCGCACATCGCCAATGAAGCGGTATTTGTTCTGCAGCTCCTTCAGCGCATTCAGCATCACCTTGCCGACCTTGGCCGAATTCTCCACCAGCTTGTCGTTGAGGATCGCCTCGACCGCACCGAGGCCGGCAGCCGCGGCCAGCGGATTGCCCCCGAAGCTGGACGAGCTGCCGCTCGCCTCGCCAAAGGGCGTGGCCTGCATGTTCTTGAGGGACGAACCGAGGCCGCTCAGCGGAAAGCCGCCACCCATGCCCTTGCCGAAGGTCATGATGTCTGGCTTCAGGCCGAACTGGTCGGAGGCCCACATGGTGCCGGTGCGCCCGAAGCCGGTCAGGATCTCGTCGGCGATCAGCAATGCGTCGAACTCATCGGCGATCTCGCGCACCGCATGGACGAAATCGTCCGGCGGAATGACATTGCCCGCCGTGCCCTGCATCGGCTCCATGATGATGGCCGCGACCTCGGCCTGGGTCTCGTTCTTGATGACGTTGCGCAGATGCTCGGCGCAGGCAAGGCCGCAGGACGGGTATTCCAGGTTCCACGGGCAGCGATAGCAGCTGGCATAGGGCGACATATGGGTCCCGGGCGGGAACGGGCCCTGATGGTTGCGATAGCCGCCGCCGAGCAGGCCGATGACGCCGGCGGTCTTGCCGTGATAGCCGCCCCAGAAGCCGACGAACTCGAATTTCTTGGTGATGGATTTGGCGAGGCGGAAACCCGCCTCCACCGCCTCCGCACCGCCCGAGAAAAGCTGCACATGGGTGATGCCCTCGGGCAGCAGGCCGCCGACCAGCTTCAGGAAATTGGCGCGCGTCTCGGTGGTGAAGCTGCCGAAGGTGATCTTTTCAAGCTGCTCGGTAATCCGCTTGATGTAATGGGGATGGCTGTGGCCGAGGCTGCCCACCGCCACGCCGGCGATGAAGTCGAGATATTCCCGGCCGTCCAGATCGGTGATGACGCAGCCCTTGGCGCGATCCACGGCGATCTGGGAATAGAGCGCGATCGACTGCAGGCCCGGCGCCATGACCTCGGCCTCGCGATCGAACATCGCCTTCGATTTCGGCCCCGGTGTCGCGTAGACCTTGCCGGCTTCGTTATCGACCGGCTTTGGCGCCGGAATGCGTTTGCCCTTCATGATACTTCCTCGTCGAACGAGTCAGTTGACGGCCCCTAGTTCACAGCTCGGGGGCCGCGATGGAAACGGTGAATGAGATAGTCGGCAATCGCCGCCGATGCCTTGTCGCGATATTTGGCGTAGCTCGGCCAGGCGTTGAGGTCGATGATCTTCGGTTCGCCATCCTTGCCGATGATGGCGTCACCGCCGAAGACCTCGACCCCAAGGGCCGTGGCGGCATTGCGAGCAACCTCGCGCAGCCGCTCGACCTTGAAGGCATGGCCCGCCTTGCCCTGGTCGCGGTGATAGAACCATTCGAACCAGCCGGCATCGGCCGCACTGCCGCGGGCAACCCCATAGAACTTGATCAGATCGCCCTCGGCATGTTCCTGGGCGACGACGAAGGGGATGCCGCGCTCGGCAAACCGCGCCAGCGCTTCGCGAAAGCCGCTCTCAGAGGCGACATACATCACATCGTCGCTCTGGGTGGCGTGAAAGTCGTAGCGCTTGATCCACACACTGCTGTTAAGCGGCAGCTTGACCGCGTTGGTGGCAACGACATGGCTGACCGGCGAGGGCACATGCTGGCGGGCGAACAACTCGACCATGCGATGGCGATAGGTGTTGCGGATGGCATCGGGCGAATTCACCACCATCGCACCCTCCTGCCCTGCCTTCTTCAGCCGGTCGAGGATCGGGCCCTGTTCGCACATGGCGAAGATCAGGGGATTGGCCTGTTCGAAGACCGGCGCGGACTCTTCAGCGGTCACCAGGGTGACCTGGAAGCCGCGCGACGTCATCGCTTCGCCGACACGAACCATGATGGCCGCATCGTCATCGACCCGGCCGGGCGAATGCGCGGATTCGCGGTAGATGCCCCAGCAGGTCTTGGCCGGACTCATGCGCCCTTGCTCCTTCTTGTCTCGCCGGCAAGCGCCGCTTCGGCGGCGGCGGCGTCCTCGGCCCGGTCGATATCGAATACCCGGCCCATGATCACGCCATGGACCGGATGGCCCGAAGCAACGAGCCACGCCCAGATAGTCGCGCAACCGGGCAAACCCGCCGGCAGGCTCAGCCGGCCGCTGCGCAGGTAATACATAAACGCCCGCGGTCACAAGTCCACTATTGGGCTCGCCCAGGGCGCGAATCCGGCCGCTGACGCGATCAAGACTGGCCCAGAGCGGTTTTTCATCGTCGACATGAGCGGTCAGGCCCAGCACGAACGAGCCTTCGGGCGCCTTGGCAGCCTCGATCAGAAAGCGGCGAAAATCCGCGGCCGCCATGATGCTGTCCACCGTGGTGATGACAGCCGTCTGCCCCGCCAGCCGGTCGGCCACGATCCGGAAGCTGGCATAGGAGGATGGCGTGCTGCGCACCACCAGATCGAGGTTGAAGGCCTTGCCCTCGCGCTCCAGCCACTGCCGGCTATCGGGGCTCTCCTCATTGATGATCATGGCGATGCGCGCGATGCCGGCGGCGCGAAACCGCTCCAGGCTGTGAGCGATCAGCGGCTGTCCGGCAATGGGCAACAGCGGCTTGCTGCCGCTCCAGCCACCGGCGCGAAGCCGGCTGCCCTCGCCCGCCGCGATGATGCCGCCCGCCGTGATCGGCTGGCTTGTCATGACAGCATCGGGGCGAGATCGGTGAGGCGCGAAATCACCGGATGATCGATCGCCGAGGTTTCCGCCGCTTGCGTTTCGACCGGCGCGATCCAGACAAAATCCATGCCGAGGCGCCGCGCGCCCTCGCGGTCGCGGCGCAGCGAATCGCCGACGAAAAGCGTGGTCTGCCGGCACCGCCGCCAACGGGCGCAGTGCCGCTTCGAAGATCGCAGGATCCGGTTTTTCGACACCGACGCACTGGCTATCAGTCATGGCACCGAAGAAGGGTGCGAGCCCGGCCCCGGCGCAGACCGCTTCGAGATTGCCGTAGAAATTGGAAACGATGCCCAGTCGATAGCGCTGCGCGAGGTCGCGCAGGAAGGGCCGGTTGCGGGCAAAGCAGGCTTCCGCCTCGGTCATGAAACGCCTTGCCGCCCGCTCGCCCCGCGCCTTGTCCGGCGATCTGCCAGGGCCGGCAAATCCTGCTTCGAGATTGCCGGTCAGCACGCCGAGGGTTGCGGCCAGATCCGCAGTCTGCGGGATGGTTCCCACCAGCCTGTCATCGGCGGCGTAAAAGGCCGGGGCGAAATCCGCAGCACTCATCGCCAGCCCCTCCGCCTGGTAGTGGCTATGGACGCGCTCCTTCCACGCCACGCCATCGGAATCGAGCGTGCCGCCAAAATCAAACAGCACCGTCTGGTATCGCTGGGGCATCGCTCACTTGTGTCTTGGGGGCCGACTGCAAACTGCTTCTGCGAACAGCTGCCATTGAACAGCCGGCCGCGGCGCCCTCACCAGGCAGCCGCGGCAGCGGCCGTTCGTCTAGCCCCGGGCGTTCTTGTCGCCGAGCGTCAGCTCCGGCAGCTCGTAGGGCTCGCCATCGATCAGGGCGTTGCAGGCTTCGCGCGCGACGCTGTCGCGCAACTGGCGCGGCGGCGTCTTCATGTAATAGGCCGAGGGGCCAATCAGCGGCCCGGAAATGCCGCGCTCCTGTCGCGACCTTGCAGCAGCGCAGCGCATCGATCACCACGCCGGCGCTGTTGGAGGAATCCTCCACCGACAGGCGCAGCTCGATCTCCACCGGGGCGCCGCCGAATCCACGGCCTTCCATGCGGATGAAGGCGACCTTGTTGTCCTGCTGCCAGGGCACATAGTCGGACGGTCCGATATGGATATTCTTCGTATCCAGCCGCTCGTCGAGCTGCGACTGCACCGATTCCGTCTTGGAGAATTTCTTCGATTTCAGGCGGCGGCGCTCCAGCATGTTGAGGAAATCGGTATTGCCGCCGGTGTTGAGCTGATAGGTGCGCTGCAAGCTGACCCCACGATCGGCGAACAGGCGGGCGAGGCTGCGATGCACGATGGTGGCGCCGACCTGGCTCTTGATGTCGTCGCCGATAATGGTGAGGCCCGCATCGGTGAATTTCTTCGCCCATTCCGCATTGGAAGCGATGAAGACCGGCACGCAATTGACCAGCGACACGCCGGCATCGAGGCAGGCCTGGGCGTAATGCTTGACCGCCTCTTCCGAGCCGACGGGCAGATAGCAGAGCAGCACGTCGGCGCCTGAAGCCCGCAGCGCCTCGGTGATATCGGTCGCCGCGAGATCGGTCGGCCGGAACGCTTCGTCATCGGAATAATCGGCCATATGGGCGGCCACGCCGTCGAGTTGCGGTCCTGCCTGGACGATGACGTTGGAGACCGGCAGCGCGCTCTGGAAGATGCGCGTGTTGTTCGGCTTGGCGAAGATCGCCTCTTCCAGCGCATGGCCGACCTTGCGCCGGTCGATATCGAAGGCGGCGACGAATTCGATGTCCGAGGTGCCGTAGCCGCCGATGTTCTGGCGCATCACGCCATCGAGTTCGGCATTGCGGTTGGTGCGGTAGTATTCGACACCCTGGACCAGCGCGCTGGCGCAGTTGCCGACACCGGCGATGGCGACCTTGATCTTTTTCATGAACCGTAAAACTCCTAAGCGTTACCACATCAGCGCCGGTTGGCCGAAAGCAGGCACTCCACGAGCCAATCAAATCGGCAGATCCTGGCCGCAAATCAAGACCGCAAAGACGCGCTTCGCGAATTCGCCGTCACCGGACGAGGCCGCAAGCTTGACGTAATAAGGACCAACTTTTGAAGGATATACTACAACAGTATTGGTCTGAAAAGTGACCTTGCCGCCTTGCTGGAGCCGCTCCCGGGCACGAGCGGCTCCCATCTAACTATTTGGAATAGTTACATTTTATGGCAGTACGGCAAACCCGCCTCGGCTGCGGCGGTTTGTCATGCAAGCGCCGGCGCCGGCTGGCGGGGCCCGCTATCTGCCCGACGTGATTCGACCCGTGCGGTGGCTCGCTACTGCGGCTTGAAGGGGCAGGCCATCGAGGATGGCGTCAGCGTCTCGTCGGAACGCCAGAAATACGTCGCCTGGAATTCGTCGCCACCGATGATCTGTCCGTCGAGATTGCCGTTCCAGGTGTCGAAATAGAGATGCAGCACCGGCGGATCGAGATTCCAGGTGGCGCCGTCGCTACCTATCTTCGCTGCGACGACCTCGGCACGGCCGAAATCGTGAAACTTGATCTGACGGATGGGGCAGTCCGGCGACTGGGCCAGCCAGATCGTTTCGACAAGTTTGACGTCGGCGGCTTCGGCCGTACCGCAGACGGCGGAGGCGAGCGCGGCAACGGCCAGAATTGTCAGCACGCGATCGAACGGCATGGTGGGCTCGCCCAGGTTCGGCAGAAGCCGATCCTAGCAAACCTCGGCTCAGAGCCGCGAAAAGATAATCAGGCTGAGCAGATATAGGGCCACCATCAAGGCCGCTCCGGCCATGTTGATGGCCTTGGGATCCACGGATTTCGGCTGCAGCCACCAGCCCACATACTTGCTGGCGAAGGGAACCGCATAATTGAGAGTACAGACGCTCACCACATTGCCGATGAACAAGGCGACGTAGAACGGCAGCTGCAATTTACCCATCAGGATCGGCGTTCCCACGAGCAGACCAAAGATAAAGACGATCGGGTAGAGCAACGACAGGACGATCATGTTCATCTTCCAGGCGGCGGGTCCGCCGGCAGCCGAATCCCCCATGCGGAACCACTGATCGAACCCCGTGCGTGCGATACGCGCGTGGACTTCTTCGACGAAGGCTTCGGATTCCTTCAGCAGCTTGTTCCGCACTGGTGAATCGAGCCAGCCCTGCAGATGTTCCTCGCTGTCGAAGCGCAGGATGGCAAGCCAATCATCCTGAACGCCGGGGATCGGCTGCTCGAAGCGATAGCCCTGAAATCCCGGCGCGCGGGATTGGGCGGCGGCGATCTTCTGCTCCCACTGGCGATATGCCGTTTCCTGCCCCGGCTTGACCCGGGTGGAGATGACGGCGGATACGGGGGCCGGACGCACGCCGGCATCCTGATCGGCCACGATGTGGATGTCGTCGGTGCCGGCCAGCAGCGGCAGAACCTGCTGGATCATCGCCCCGCGTTTCTCGGAATGCAGCCAGGCGACGGCTGCCTGCGAGCTGGCGAAGGCCTGCAGGATTACCCAATCCACTTGCGCGGGCGGATTGGGCGGCATCACCGTCTGTTTGATGAATCCGGGAAAGGCGGCGATCTGCCTGCCGATGTCATCCTGCCAGCGGGTGAACTCGCCTTCCTTGCCCGCCTGCACGCGCGTCTGGGTGACGATGGTGACCGGAGCGGAGGCGGCGGTCGACGTTTCGCTCATGCCTTGTGACCCAGATCGGCGAAGATACGATCGGGCGTGAACGGCAGATGGGCAAAGCGCTTGCCGGTGGCGTTGGCGAGCGCGTTGGAGATCGCCGGCGCGACGGGATTGATCGCGCATTCGCCCTGCGACTTGGCCCCGAGCGGGCCGATCCTGTCATAGGTATCGGCAAAATAAACTTCGGTGTGCGGCGTGTCGGCAAAGGCTGGGATCCGGTAGTTGCGAAGCTGCGGATTTACAACCGTCCCGCCGGCATCGTGGACGAAGTTCTCGATCAGCGCCCAGCCGAATCCCCATGCCGACGGCGCCGTCGATCTGGCCGCGGCACTGCATCGGATTGATCAACCGGCCGATATCGGCGGCATGCACGCTATGCAGGATGCGAACCTCAGCCGTCACCTTGTGCACGGCAAGACGGACGCCATGGACGTTGAAAGCCGTGGTGCGCGGCGACAAATAGGCCTTGCGCTTGGCTTCGAAGCGGTGGCCGTCCTTTGTTCCGGCAGCGTGCAAATCCTTGAGTGAAATCCGGCGCGTTCCGCAGACGACGGCACCATCTTCCAGCTTGCACGACTTGCGGTCGATGCCGCTGTTACGGCTGCGCATATTCCAGGATGTTGTCGCGCAGCGCCGCCGCCGTCAGCGCCACGGCCTCGCCCTGCGACGACGGTGCCGGTGCTGGCGAAGGTGCCGGTATCATAGGGCGCCTTGTCGGTATCGGCGTTGACGATGGCGATCGATTCCGCCCGTGATCCGACGAATTCAGCCGCGATCTGACGATGCGAGGTGACCGAGCCATTGCCCATTTCCGTCGAACCCACGGCCAGATCGAAGGTACCGTCGGCGAGCAGGGCCATGACCGAGCCGGAGCGATGCTCGGTGGGCGGGCCGCAATCCAGCATGGCCATGGCCATCCCGGTTCCCTCGAGCCAATCGTCACCCGCAGGCTTGGGCAATCCGCCGCCCTTGGCCAGGCTCTTTTCGACCAGATCGAGACATTGGTCGAGACCGTAGCTGCCGAAGCCCACATCGGAAGGATCCTTCCATACGGATTCGATCCATTCGTCAGGCTTGATCATGTTCTTGCGGCGCAACGCGAATGGTTCCATGCCAAGCATCTTGGCGAGCTCGTCCATGGCGCATTCGATGGCAAAGGTGGATTGCGACGAGCCGTAGCCGCGGAATCCGCCAGCGGGCACGATGTTCGTATAGACGGCCAGGCCGACAGCCTTCTTGTTGGGGCAGCGATAGGCCGTCATCGGGCTGCCCAATGAAGCCCCCAGCGTCTCACTGGCATGTCCGCCATAGGCGCCGGTATTCGAGACGACGTGGATTTCCAGCGCCGTCAGGGTTCCATCCTTCTTGGCGCCGACTTTCACGCGTGTGGTCATCTGATGCCGCGTGGATGCCCCGATAAACTGCTCCTCGCGCGTCCATTCCCACATGACCGGGCGGCCGGTTTTCATCAATGCCAGCAGGCACAAATCCTCAGACAGCATCTCCTGCTTGCCGCCGAACCCGCCGCCGACACGCTCGGTGAAGACATGAAGGTCGCGCGGACGCAGCTGAAAAATGTGACAGAGCTTTTGCTGGGCGATGAAAGGCCCCTGCGAACTGGTGCGGATGTGAAACCGTCCGTCCTCTCCCCGCCAGGCGATCGACCCATGCGTTTCCAGATGAACGTGCTGCACGCGGGATGTGGAATAAGTCCGCTCGTGAACGGCATCAGCGGCGGCGAAGCCTACGGCCACGCTGCCGACCTCGCCATGGATGTCGACATACATGTTGCCCTTCTCGGCGCCGCGATGCTCGTGCAGGACCGGTGCGCCAGGTTCCATGGCGGTGACGGGATCGAAGACGGCGGGCAAGATCTCGTATTTGACGTCCAACTGGCGGCAGGCGATGTCGGCCGCTGCCTCAGTCTCCGCAACGACGGCGGCGATCCTCTGGCCGACGAACCGGACCACGTTGTCGAGGACGTAGGTGTCGTCGGGATCGACGAGATGGTCCTCGTGGAGAGCCGTGCTGTAGAGCCGGCGCGGCACGTCTTCCCAGGTGAAAACGGCGGCGACGCCCGGCACGGCCAGGGCCTTGTCCTTGTTGATGCTCACGATCTTGGCATGGGCATGGGGCGAGCGCAGCACCTTCAAATGCAGCAGCCCGTCCATGGCAATATCCATGGTGTAATGGGCATTGCCCGTCACGATGTTATGGCTGTGCGGGTTGCGCAGGCTGGCGCCGCAGGCCTTGCCGGCCACATCCTCCTCGGCCGAGGTCTTGCCATGGATCGCATCGGCGATGGAGCGATAGCCGGTGCAGCGGCAGAGATTGCCCTTGAGGGAATGCGGCAGATCGGCCTTATGCGCGTCGTCCATCGAGGCCACGGTCATGATCATGCCGGCGGCGCAGAAGCCGCATTGGAAGGCTTGCGCATCCATGAAGGCCTTCTGCACCGGATGCAGCGTGCCGTCCGGCTGTGCCAGCCCCTCGATGGTGGTGACTGTCTTGTTCTCCGCGCGGAATGCCGGGATCAGGCAGGAATGGACCGGCTTGCCCTCGATCCAGACGGTGCAGGCGCCGCAATCGCCGGCATCGCAGCCTTTCTTGACGCCGAAGAAGCCGCGTTCGCGCAAGTATGTGCGCAGGCACTGGCCGGGGGCGGGATCGGCGGAGACGCGCTTGCCGTTGACGGTGCAGATCATCGCGATGCTCCGGCTTGTGAGAGTTCCTGGCGGATTTCCTCGGAGAAGTGCGCCGTCAGATGCCGCTTATAGGCGGCCGAGCCATGCACATCGTCGAAATAGCCGTCTTCGGGGACTTGCGCGTCGATGGCGCGGCGCAGTTCCACGGCCGAGGGTATTTTCGCGAATTTCAGCTGCACCGGCCGCGGCACGGATGCGGTGATGGTGAGCAGCAGGTCCTCGCCCTTCGGACTTTGCGTGCCGACGATCAGCGCCGCCGAGCGGCCGAGATGGGTGAGCGAAGCGCGGCGGAAGGCGAAGCGCTTGGCAAGTGCGCTCGCCGGCAGATGGATGCTGCGCAGCAGTTCACCCGGCTTCAGCACATTGGCATGATTGCCGGTCACGAAATCGACGACCGGAACCTGGCGCGGCGTGCCATCCCGCGGCCAGAGCGTACAGACCCCTTCAAGTGCCGCAGTCAGCGAGATCATGGCGCCGGCCGGCAGCGACATGCAGATATTCCCGCCGACGCTGGCCATGTTCCAGATCTTGAAGGACATGAGCAGCGCGTTGCAGCATTCGGTGATCAGCGGAACAGCGATCCAGTCGCGCTGCCCCTTGAAGGCCTGCAGTTCGGCGAGCCGGCAGGTGGCGGCGATCTCAAGTCCCGCCGCCGTTGCCTGCAGCGCCGGCCAGTTGAGCCCGTCGAGATCGATCAGCGTGTCGGTAGCCCATTGCGGCTCGGAGAACAGCCAGGTGCCGCCGCCCAGCCAGGCATAGCCCGGGTGCCAGTGGGTGATCTCATCCGCCGAGGACGGACGCTTGATATCGGTGATCGTACTGAGATTCATGCGGCCAATCCTCTGCGGATGGAGATGCAGTTCACGCCATCAATGGAGATCGTCCAGCGACGCCGCACCCGGACCCGGCGTGATAAGCGTCGGCCATTGATGCGAGCCGAAGGGCACCACCGGCGGCAGGAAGGGCTTCATGCCCATCTTCGCGGTCTCGGCGATGATCGCCTTGCGCCCGTCGCCGCCCATCAGTTCGTAATCCATCAGGTGATAGTCGCCGAATACCAGCGCGCCCACCGAGCGATCGGAGATGATGCGGGTGACCGAGGTCAGCATGTCATCCGGCGTGGTGGTGAAGGAGACCGTCTCGATCAGCATCAGGCGGCTGTTGATGGCATCGGGCCCGAAGAACTGGGCGAGCACGCTGAACAGGACGTTGTTCTGGCGGGCGACATAGATGGTGTTGCTGGCGCCATAGGTCTTGTCCCAATCGCTGCCCAGCATCTTCTTCCAGTCCGCCACGACACCCATCCAGTGATGAACCTGGATCGTGCGCCGCCCAGGAGACGTCCAGCTTCAGCAGCGGCGCCTGTTTGTGGGCAAAGGCTTCGAGCGCGGCAGCACTGACCAGCTTCTTGCTCACGCACTCATCCATGAAGGCGACGTTGTTGGTCAGGATGTCGTGATTGGTCTGTTGCCAATCGGCCTGAATGCCCGATGAAGGCAGGCCATCCAGCGCCGATTGCATGCGGCTGCGATAGGCCTGCATCTGGGCCATCCAGGAGAGATCGTCGGGATTGTCGAGATGCGAGGAGGCGACTTCGGCAATCGCCATCGTGCTGTGG
Source organism: uncultured Alphaproteobacteria bacterium (assembly GCA_963770335.1). Taxonomy (GTDB): domain Bacteria; phylum Pseudomonadota; class Alphaproteobacteria; order Dongiales; family Dongiaceae; genus DASXQK01. The sequence goes on along the minus strand of CAVYPG010000007.1, from coordinate 291,942 downwards.
CCGATGGATTTCAGAAGCTGGTACTGCATCGGCACCGAGGGCGCATCCAGCGGCGGCTGGCCCGGCCGGTACAGGATCAGGTGGCCGCCGGCGCCGGAGAACAGCGCAAGGATGACCGGGTGATGGTCCAGAAGGTTCTGCCGGAAGATCCTCGCCGCATCCTCATAGAGGTCGAACATCGCGTTGTTGAGGGCAACGAATGTTCTTGTCCGCGGTTTCACCCGCGGTGGACGAGGTCTTGCCGGCGATCTCGCTCATATAGGGTGGCACATCGTCGGCCCGGGCCGGGCTCGTGCAGCCGGCAATTACCGCGCCGGCCAGCAGCGCCGACGAGACGGCCGCGACGGCGCAAGACTTCAGCTTGTTCATTGGCATTCTCCTGCTAAGGCTCAGCACATGCCCGACCCCGAAGCGGAGTCAGAGAATGCTGAGCATGACCGTTTGCGTAAGATGGTAGACGGTGCGCCGCTGGGCCCCCCTGACGGCGCAAGACCTACAATACTCCGACATTATAAGACGATTCGTAGCCCGCTGTACTATCTGATCGCTGCAATCGCTCAGTCTGATTTGTGAATCAAATGCAGTGCGACAGAATTATCGCACTGAGGTGGGTTAATCTTACCTGGGCGTAATATTCGTTTGTGCGAGACGGCTTGAGGCGCGCCTGCGGAAGATGGCTGCGGCCCGGTCAGCGATCACTGACGCATCAATTGCTTTTGAACTCATATGGTTTGGCAATTCGCGCACAGCTCGTGACCCAGTATTTTTCCGAAAGCAGCCGCGCACCTTCCTGACAGCGCACGAGATCGGAATCGCGGGATAGATAAAAGGTGGTCATCACATCCTGGATCGGCGGATTGGTGATTATCTCGTTCACCGAGACGAGCCGGTAACCCTGCTGAAGCAATTCGCTCATGCTGCTGTCGATGCGGGTCCACTGCACCACATCCGGCGAATTGGCGAGAGCAGGCTGGGTCTGCTGTGCCCAGAGGGCGGCACTGCCCAGCCGGCCATCAACGCACCAGCCATCGCCATCGTCACGCCATATCCGGCCTTCATCGCTCGCTTCCGAATCCTGTCCAACAGACCGCCAAGTTTTGTCGGACAATAGCGGTTATTTCCAACAAGGCCAGCATCTTAGCGATCGCAGGTTTCAGGCCGGACCTTCGCCCAGGCGATGGCCGCTGACCTCGCGGCCGTCCTCCGGGCGCAAGGTCAGGAATCCGGGCAGCGAGAGCAAGGGCAGCACCGCCATGATCAGGAAGGCTTCGTGGAAACGGGCCTGGGTGAGTGCCCCGCCGTTCCAGGTAAGAATTCCGAGCAGCATGGCGCTGAAGGATACGCCGAGGCTGACGGTCAGCTGCTGCAGCACGCCGCCCAGACTGGTCGCGCGGCTCAGCCGGTCGGCCGGCATGTCGGAATAGGACAACGTGTTCGAGGTCATGAACTGGGCCGAGCGCGCCAGGCCGAACAGCGCGATGTAGCCCGCGACGAACCAGAATGGCGTATCCGGATCGATCAGCGAAAAACCGGCGATCACCACGGCGCTGAGCAGCCCGCTCCAGAACAATAGCCGCCCGAAACCGAGCGCCCGCAGCACGCGGGTCGAAAGCGGCCGCATCGCCAGCGCGCCGACGGTCATGATGAAAGTGAGCGAGCCCGATTTGACCGCGGTCATGCCGAATCCCACCTGCAGCATCAGCGGCAGCAGATAAGGCACGCCGTTCACGCCCATGCGGCAGAGCCCGCCGGCGAGCGTGCCGACCCGAAAGGTGCGCAGGCGAAACAGGCTGAGATCGACCGCCGGCGCCTCTACCCGCCGCGCATAGATGGCGAACCCCAGCAACAGGCAAACCGCGCCGATCAAGGCTGCGGCAATGCCGATGGCGGGGATCGTCGGCCGGCCGACATTCTCGATGCCGTATTGCAGCAGCGCCACACCGGCGCCGACCATCAGGAAGCCGCGGAAATCAAACCGGGCCAGATTGTCGCGCCGCACCTCCTCGACATAGCGCAGCGCCAGCAGGATGCCGAGACAGCCGAAGGGCACGTTGATGTAGAAGATCCAGCGCCACGAGGCATAGGTCGTCAGCACGCCGCCCAACAGCGGCCCGATCACCGGGCCGATCATGCGCCGGCAGGCTCATATAGATCATGGCGGTGAACAGCTGGCCGCGGGGAAAGCTGCGCAGCAGGATCAGGCGGCCCACCGGCGTCATCATGGCGCCGCCGAAACCCTGCAGGCCGCGCGTTACCACCAGCATGGTGAAACTGTTGGCAATCCCGCAAAGGCAGGAGCCGAGCGTGAAGATGAACAGGGCCAGCACGAAGATGCGCCGCGCCCCGAAACGGTCGGCGAACCAGCCGCTGACGGGAATGAACACGGCCAGCGTCAGCACATAGGTGGTGACCGCCAGGTTCATGCGCAGCGGCGTGGTGGCAAGGCTGCGCGCCATATCGGGAATCGCGGTGGTGATCACCGTCGAATCCAGCTGCTCCATCAGGAAGGCAAAGGCGACGACGGTGGGAATTAGATAGCGCAGCCGCGGATTGCGCTCCGTGGCGAAGACCGGCTGCTGTACAACGGAGTCCGGTTTCGATGAAGGCGTTGGTTTGTCTTCGGACAAGGCGCTCCTCAGCACTCCACGACAGGGCGCGAACGCCGGGCGCCGGCGGCAGAGATGGCCAATGTTAGCGCGCGCGATGACACCTCTGTCCAGCGCATCGATGGATATGCTGCATTGTCGAATTGGCCCAGGCGGTGCGGCATCAGCAAGCATGCTGATATGATCTCGCCATGGGTGAATCGCCGCAGCGCTATGTCATCTCCATTCGCCGCCATACAGGGCTGGGCGATCACCTGATCTGCCTGGCTGCCGCCTGGCGGTTTGCCCGCGATACCGGACGCGTCCTGGTGGCCGATTGGCGCTTCAGCCCCTACACACTTGCCGCGAAAGACAATCTGTTTCCGCTCTGCTTCGAGAATGCCGACCAGCCTCGCGGGCGTACCTTTTATCGGGGCAAACGATGTCGGCGAGTTCAGCCCGGAAATCGTGGCTGGCACCCACGGCCGGCTTCTTCTTCCGCTCCGGCCCGGCACCCACCGGCCAACCCACAGCAGCGCCGTTGCCCATATCGAACGGGGCCACGATCTGCCCGCGCAAACGGTGATCTTCGATAGCTGCGTCAATCACGGCATAACGGAGACTGCCGATCTGTGGGATTTCTTTTCGGCCCTCAAGCCGGTGGCTTCGGCTAAGGCAGCCGCCGCGGCGTTCCGTGGCGGTCTTTCAGCCAGTCCGCTGATCGGCCTGCATATCCGCCATGGCAATGGTGCCGCAATCGAAGGTTACGCGCCGCATTGGCTATCGTTTGCTGCATCCATCGAGCGTTGCCTCAAGGCTATTGGCGAGGCGCGCTCGCGTCTCGGCCCGAACGCAAATGTGCTGCTCTGCACCGACAGCCCTGAGGTCGAGGCGGCCATCCGGGCGCGGATCCCCGATCTCCTCACCCGGCAAAAATTGCTGCGCCATGCCGGCGAAGGCGAGCTCCATCTCTGGCGCGCCGCCGCCCTCGTCAGGGAGGATTCACTGGTGGAGATGCTGCTGCTGGCGCAATGCGATGCGCTGATCCGCTATCCGCCGGCGAGCTTCTTTTCCTTTTATGGCGCGGTGATGCGGCATGGCCGCGGGCCTGAGCAGGAACGCATCGACGTCCTGCAAAAGCCGTGGGATGCCGGCGACCCACTGTCCCCGGCGCTGCTTTTTTCGGCCAACAACAGTTCCCGATGATCGCTTGCCCGGGCCGGTTCGCCCGCGGGCGCGATCAGGGCTTGGGCACCTGTTGCGCGAAACTTCTGGCGATGTCGATCCGGCGCATGAAGACGACATCCTTGAAGCCCTTGGCATAGTCGATGAACCTGGCGAGCGCATCCGAACGGGCCGGATTGCCGGTGATTCTGGGATGCAGCCCGATCGACATCATGCGGCCAAGGTCGTCACCGTCATTGCGCAACCGGTCAAGGCTCGCCTTTGCCGTTTCGAAGAAATGTTCCGGGCTGCCATAGCCGGTTCCCAGGATGTAGCGCGCGTCGTTGACCACCAGCGAATAGGGCACGACGAGATGCGTGCGGCCGTGGACCTTGGTCCAGTACGGCAAATCATCGCTATAGCAGTCGGAATCGTAGAAGAACCCGCCCTCTTCGACGACGAGCTCGCGGGTGTTGACGCTCATTTCGCGGCAATACCAGCCGACCGGGCGCGAGCCGGTGGTCTTCTCGATGGAGACGATCGCGCGCTTGATCGCCTCCTTCTCCTCCTCGCGCGTCATCTCATAGTGGTTGCTCCAGCGATAGCCGTGGCCCGCCACCTCGTCGCCGCGCTTTTTGATCTTCTCGGCCACTGCCGGATTGCGTTCGAGCGCCACAGCGGCGCCAAAGACAGTCACCGGGATGCCGGCGGCATCGAACACCCGGAACATGCGCCAAATTCCCGCGCGGGTGCCGTATTCGTACATGGACTCCACGGCGAGATCGCGCTGGTCGTCGACGGCGAAAGGCAATTCATACATGCCGTCATTGACCTGGTCGCCCATGGCGAAGGTCTTCTCCGATCCCTCCTCGTAGTTGATCACAATCTGCACGGCCACCTTGGCGCCGTCCTTCCAGCGCACCCGCGGCGGATGCTCGCCATAGCCGATCAGTTCGCGCGGCAGGCCCGGGACATTGTCGATGTCGGTTTGGCGGAAAAACTGCGGATTGAGCTTCATGGACGATTTCCTTTCCTAAAAACGATCAGTCCAGACCGGCAAGGCTGCGGGCGCCGTCGACCACGAGAAGCTGGCCATTCACATAGGCTGCTTCCGCGCTGGCAAGGAACTGGAAGACATAGGCGATGTCCTCCGGGGTGCCGACCCGCCCGGCCGGAATTTTTCTCGCCACCGCATCGACCCCTTCGGGTCCCAGCGAATTCACCGGATCGAGGGCCTGGGGCGTACGGATGACCCCGGGCGCGATCGCATTGGCGGTGATGCCGCTTGCCGCGAACTCCACTGCCAGGGTCATGACGAGGCCGACGAGGCCGGCCTTCGCGGCCGTATAGTGCGAATGCAACGGCCAGGCCGAGACCGTTCCCGCGACGGAGGATGTCGCGAGCAGCCGGCCATAGCCCGCGCGCTGCATATGGGGCAGGGCTGCACGAAAGCAGCGCCAGACACCGTTCAGATCGACATCGACGACCTTGTTCCACGCCGCATCGTCGAGGTCGGCCAACTCGACCTTGCGGGCGATACCGGCATTGGCGACGACGATATGCAGGCCGCCAAGCTCCTTCACGGCCCTGGCTACCAGGGCGTCGACATCGGCGGTGCGGGTAACATCGACCTCGGCGACGACGACCCGCCGGCCCGCCTTCTCCACCGCGGCGCGTACCGGTTCGATATCGTGTCCGTCGGGTGGATACCAGGCGAGTGCCAGATCCGCGCCTGCTTCGGCGAAGATCCGGGCAGTCGCCGCCCCGATGCCCGACGCAGCACCGGTTACTCAGCGCTACGCGGCCGGCCAAGCTGAACATGCTGTTTCTCCCGCAGGGCTCATAGCATTACGTCTCCGCCATTGGGCCCAAGCGTCTGGCCCACGTAGTACGAGCCTTCCGCGGATGCCAGCAGCACGGCCGTCGGGGTCACCTCGTCGACCCTGCCGAAACGGCCGATGGGAAGTTCGGCGAGCTTCGCGCTGCGCCATGCTTCCGTCTCGCTTTCCAGGAGCGGCGTCTCGATCGGACCCGGCGCAATGGCGTTGACCAGCACGCCACGGGTTGCCACCTCGCGCGCCAGCGACTTGGTGAAACCGATGACCCCGGATTTGCTGGCGACGTAATGACCGACGGAGGTGCCACCGATTTGCCCAAGCTGCGAGGCAATATTGATGATGCGGCCGTCGCGCCGTTCGAGCATCTGACCGATAAGCGCGCGCGTGCAGAGGAAAGTTCCCCGCAGGTTGGTGTTGACGACGCGGTCCCAGTCCTCGATCGAGAGATTCTCGATCAGTGACTCGGTGAAGATGCCGGCGTTGTTGACCAGGATATCGACCCGGCCGAACCTGGCGATCGCCGCCTCGGCCATGCCCTTCACGCTGCGCTCATCGCTGACATCGGTCTGGATGAACAGGGAGTCGCGGCCTTGTTCGCGAATGCCGGCGATCACGTCGCCCGCCTGTTTTTCGCCCGATTTGTCGGCCACGACGATATCGGCGCCCTCGCGCGCAAAAGCGATGGCGATACCCTTGCCGATGCCCGACGAGGCACCGGTAATCAGCGCAATGCGATTCTTCAGCCGGTTCATTTGCGCGGCCCCGCCTGGGTAGGTTTGTGCCTCTGCCACAGGCGTTGAATTTCCGCTCCCGTCGCGATGTCGAAGCGATGACGCATCAACAGCATCGAGGCATCGTGCTGGGCCTTGTCGTCGCTCGCCACGCAGTCTTCCGCGATGACGACGTAGAAGTCGTTGAACATCGCGTCGCGGGCGGTGGATTCGACGCAGCCTTCCGTCGTGCAGCCGCCGACGACGACCGTCTTGATGCCGTTGCTGCGCAGCAGCATGGCAAGGTTGGTGCCCCAGAAGCCGCTCGAGCGGTACTTGCGCACGACAAGTTCGTCTTCGCGCGGCATGAAATCGGGAGCGAATTCGTGACCCGGCGTGCCGGGGATCGTATAGCGCAGCGGCGGCTGGTTGCGCCGCGCATCCTTGTGCATCCTGAGATTGAAGCGGATCTGGGCCGGCGAATCGCTCTTGCGGTCCGGCAGTGCTGTGTTCTGCAGATGCATGACGGCCGTGCCAGCCTTGCGGGCGGCCGCGAGCAGGGCGGCCAGGCGCGGTCTTGATTCGGCATACATGGAGAGGTCGATCCCGAGCGAGCCGAACAGGCCGTCGGGCTCGATGAAATCGCGCTGCATGTCGATGACGATCAGCGCGGTATGGGACGGGTCGACGAGTTCCTCGATCTCGGTGAGGACGATCTTGCCTTCAATGTCGATCATCGCAGGACCTCCCGATCCGCCCAAGAAGACGATGGGGGAGGCCGGCACCGCCGGCCTCCCCGCGTTGGTCAGGGCTTGGCGATCCAGTTCGGCGTCACTTCCGCCGCCAGGATCAGCTTGTCGTCCTTGACGCCGATCATCGTCACCGTCTTCTGCGGCACGCGGCTGTCGTCCGGATAGGAGATCGAGCCGGTGATGCCCTGGTAGCCTTGCGTCGCGGCAAGCGCGTCGCGGATCTTGGCCGGATCGGTCGAGCCGGCCCGCTTGATCGCGTCGGCGACCAGACCCACGCGTGTCGTAGCCGAGCGCCGCGAAGGCGTTTTCCGGCGGCGTGTTGTAGGCCGCCTTGTAAGTCGTGTAGAACTTCGCGATCTGCGGCGTGCTGTCTTCGGCCATGAAGGCGTGGGTCGAAAAGTAGACGTCATTCGCGGCCTTGCCGCCGACCTGAAGCAGCAGCGGCGTGTCGTAGCCGTCGCCGCCGACGATCGGCTGGGTGACGCCCGCCTGGCGCATCTGCTTGACGACCAGGCCGATGTCGTCGGGCATGGCCGACGACGTAGAGCACGTCGGGCTTCTGCGCCAGCGCCTTCAGCTTGGTGATCTGCGCGGTGAACGACTTGTCGCCCGACTTGTAGTCATCGCTGCAGCGATGATCTGCCCGCCGCCCTTGGTGAAGGCCTCCTCGAAATACTTGGCCAGCAGCGTCGTGTATTCGGTCGAGTTGTCGCGCAGCAGATAGACGTTCTTGCCGTTCAGCTTGTTCAAGCACGAACTCCGCGCCCGGCGGCGGCCTGCACGTTGTCGCCGAAGCAGGCGAGGAACATGTCGGTGCCGACCTGCTCGGGCAGCTTCGGCGAGGTTGCGCCGGGCGTCACGAAGGGCACGCCGGCCTGTCTGGAAGATCGGCCCGAGCGCCAGCGCGGAATCGGAATCGGTGAAGCCGATGCGCCACCGGCACCTTGTCCGGTTGATCAGCTGGCTGGCGACGCGAGGCGATCACGGTCGGGATCGGTCTTGGTGTCGTAGACGACCAGCTCGATCTTCTTGCCGCAGCACGCCGCCGGCGGCGTTGATCTCCTTGGCCTTCAGCTTGGCGCCATTGAGCGCGGGCGCATCGAGCGAGGACAGAGCACCGGTCACGTTGAACGGTGCGCCGATCTTGATGGTGTCTTGCGCTGCCGCCGGCGGCGCGAGCCGAGCCGGCAGGCGATCGCGAAACCGGCCAGCAGCGCGCCGATCCCAACACAGTCCTTCTGGTCAGTTTCATTGTGTTCATTCCTTTCGGCCTTCGTGAAGCAATGCGGCGATCCGTCCGAGCGACAGCTCGCGATCGCCCATGATACCGCTCGGACGGAAGATCATGACGAGGATGAAGATGATCCCGAGCACGATCTGGCTCGCCCCGTAGAGAGGCGGGACGGAAATGGCGCCGAGGTCGAAGCCGCGCTCGAGATTGCGCAGCAGCTCGCTCAGCAGCGTGACCACGATCACGCCGACCACGGCGCCGGTCAGGCTCTGCATGCCGCCGATGACGAGCATGGTGATGAGCGAGAAAGTATAGGCCAAGTAGAAGCTCGGCCGGCGAGAACGAGCCGAGATAGTGGCCATAGAGCGAGCCGCCGACGCCGGCGAAGAAGGCGCCGACCACGAAGGCGGAGAGCCGGGTCGGCAGCACCGCTATGCCGATCGCCTGGGCCGCGATCGTGTCCTCGCGCACCGCCCGGTAGCGCCGGCCGTTGGGCGAATAGACGATGCGCGACAGCACGAGAAGCGTCAGCAGCCAGCCAGCCGACCGCCCAGGGCAGCGTGGTCTCGCAGCGGCACGCCGGTGAAGGTGCGGGCGCCGCGCGTGTAGTCGACGGCGTTGATCAGCACGACATTGACGATGATCAGAAAGCCCAGCGTCGCCACCGAGACGAAATAGCCGGAAAGCCGCATCAGTGGAGCGCCCACGACGAAGGCGAGCACGACGCAGAGCGAGGCCCGCGACGATGGTCGCGGGCAGGAACGGCAGGCTGAAGGATGGCGAGCCAGTGCGGAAGGTCCGGCAGATAGGCATGGCCTTGGCCGCAAGCGGCAACGACAGGATGCCGGAGACGTAGGCGCCCACCGCCACGAAGCCGACATGGCCGAGCGAGAAGACGCCGGTGAAGCCGTTGGCCGAGCGCCCATGGAGGCGACCAGCATCGCGTTGATGCACATGACGATCAGACGCGCACCGAATAGTCGTTGAGCAGCCTGCGGCGCGGCGGCTGTGACGGCCACCACAAGACGAGGAGCGCAAGCGGGCGATGAAGCGCTGCCGGGCGGTCACAGCTTCACCTCCTGCGTGCGGTTCAGCAGGCCGTTCGGGCCGGAACAGCAGGAAGGCGATCAGGCAGCGCGAAGACGATGGCATCGCGATAGGGCGAGACCTCCGAGGGCAGGAAGGCGACGATGAGGACTTCGAGCGCGCCGAGCAGATAGCCGCCGACGAGCGCGCCGGCGATCCTGCCGAAGCCGCCGATGATGGCGGCGACGAAGGCCTTGAGCAGCGGCGTGAAACCCATGTGCGGCTCGACGATGCCGGCCTGCGCGGCCCACAGAACGCCGGCGAGTCCGGCAAAGGCCGAGGCGATCGCGAAGGCGACGACGATCAGCCGGTTGACGTCGAGCCCGACCAGGTGCGCCGCGCCCAGATCCTCCGCCGCCGCGCGCATGCCGAGCCCGACGTCGGTGCGGGTGACGAACCAGCCGAGCGCCGCCAGCGACACGACCGTCAGGCCGACGGTCACCACGTTGATCTGGGTGAAGGTGATCTGGCCGTCGAAGAACTGGATAGGCGCGTTCATCAGTCCGGGATCGGGAAGTTGCTGCGGCGAGCGGTGAAGATCAGGATGCCGAGATTTTCCAGGATGTAGGTCACGGCGAGGCTGGTCAGCAGCAGCGTCACGTCGGGCGCGCCGCGCACCGGCCGATAGGCGACCCGCTCGACGACGATGCCGGCGAGCGCGCCGATCACGATGCCGCCGAGCGACGGCCAGCCAGAAGGGCAGGCCGACGCGCCGCAGCACCAGCGTGGCGAAGGCGCCCACCATCATCATGTCGCCATGGGCGAAGTTGGTCATGCGCAGGATGCCGAACACCATCGAAAGGCCGATGGCGACCAGCGCGTAGAGGCTGCCGAGGCTCACCGCGTTGATGATCTGCTGGGCGATGTAGAGTTCGAAACTCATGGCCGTGGCGCCCAGATAGGCTGCGGCCACCGCTTCATAGTCGGCCTTCAGGCTCGGCGCGCCGCCCTCCAGGCTGACCTCGCCCGTGCGCAGCACATAGGCGCGATCGGCAAGATCGAGCGCCAGGATCGATGTTCTGCTCGACCAGCAGCATGGTCACGCCCGTGGCCTTGAGTTCGGCGAGGCGTGCGCGAAGATCTGCTGCACGAGCAGGGGCGCCAGGCCGAGCGAGGGCTCGTCGAGCAGCAGCAGCGCGGCCGCGCCATCAGCGCCCGGCCGAGCGCCAGCATCTGCTGCTCGCCGCCCGAAAGCGTGCCGGCCGGCTGGCGCGTGCGCTCCTTCAGGATCGGGAACAAGCGCGTAGATGCCGTTCGCGGTCCGCGTCGATGCCGCGCGGTCTGCGCGCGCGGCACGCGCCGAGCCGCAGATTCTCCGCGACCGTCAGGATGCCGAAGACGCGCCGCCCTTCCGGGCGAATGGGCGATGCCGAGGCGCACGATGCGCGCCGGCGGCAGGCGGTCGATGCGCTCGCCGAGGAAGCGGATCTCGCCGGCTGCGCGGGCGCGATAGGCCCGGAGATGGTGCGCAGCATCGTGCTCTTGCCGGCGCCATTGGCGCCGAGCAGCGCCACCACCTCGCCCGCTGCCGACATGCAGGCTGACGCCGCGGAGCGCCGCGACCGCGCCATAGTTGACGCGCAAGGTCCTGCACACTGCCAGCAGACGGCTGCGGACGCGCCTGCCGGCCATGGCAGGCTGGTTCGGCGCTGCGCTCAGGCATGGCCAAGATAGACCTCCCGGACCCGCGGATTGGCCTGAACCTCCGGCGGGCGTGCCCTCGAAGATGAGTCTCGCCATGGGCCAGCACCTGGATGCGCTCGCACAGGTTCATGATCAGGTCCATGTCGTGCTCGACGACGATGACGGCGAGCTCGAAGCGGTGGCGGATGTCGTCGATGAGCCGCAGCAGCGCGCGCGTCTCGGCGGCGTCCATGCCGGCGGCCGGCTCGTCCAGCATCAGCAGGCGCGGCCGCGTCGCGAGCGCGCGCACCAGTTCCAGCCGACGCTGGTCGCCATAGGGCAGGTCGCGCGGCGCGGTCATCGGCCGCTGGCGCGAAGGTCGATCAGCGCCGAGCATCTCGTCGGTCAGCGGCTCGACCGCCCGGTTGACCCGGCCCAAGCGCGGCAGGCCAAAGACGGCATCGGCGAAACCAAGCGGATGGCGCAGCTGCGCCGCCGCCCGCACGTTCTCGCGCACCGTCAGCCGCGGGAAACAGCCGCGTCCCCTGGAAGGTGCGGGCGATGCCGAGGCGCACGATCTTCGGCGCCGGACAGATGCGTGATCGTCCTGCCCTTCGAAACGCACGGCTGCCGGCATTGGGCCGCTGAAAGCCGGTGACCACGTTGAAGAAGGTGCTCTTGCCGGAGCCGTTGGGCCCGATCACGCCGACGATCTCGCCGCGCTTCACCTCGACGCTGTGGTTCTTCAGCGCGGTCAGGCGGCGGAAAGACTTGGTGAGGTCGCGGGTAACCAGAATGGGCGACGATCCCGGCGAAACAGCCGCTGGCTCCATGCCGCCTCCTCTGCCATAAGCCATCCCCGCTTAATCAACGGGTAATGTCGCCACACTGCCTCTGGCGATTTGTATCGAGCATTTCATAATGCAATTTCCGAGTCAAATTTGTAATGATCGTTCGCAACGCGGACACAGGCGATCGGCGCGTCTCGATGCGCCAGGTGGGGTGACAGGATGAAGCGGGCAATGAAACAGAAATCAGGCCTGTCGATTGCAGAGAGCATCCGCCAGGGTCTCGGCCGGCTTACACCGACGGAACGCAAGCCAGCGCTGGTGCTGCTGGCAAACTATCCGGTGCCGGGACTTGAACCGGTGGCGCAGTTCGCCAAGCGCGCCGGCGTCAGCGGCCCCACCGTTCTCCGCCTCGTGGCCAAGCTTGGATTTTCGAGCTACCCGAAGTTTCAGCAGGCGCTGCGCGACGAACTCGAGCTGCGCGGCCAGGCGCCCCTGGCCAAGATCGGCGCGCGCCCGCTGGGGCAACTGCCCAAAGGGCGACATCATCGGCCAGTACGGCCGCGCCATCGTGGCCAATATCGAAGCCTCGCTTGTCGAGGTCCCGCGCTCGGAATTCCAGGGCACGCTCGATCTGCTGGCCGATCGCAGCCGCCGCATATCCCTGGTCGGCGGGCGCTTCAGCACCAGCGTGGCGCTCCAGTTCTATCTGCACCTGCGCGAGCTGCGCCCACGGGTTCAACTCGTCACCGGGCAGACGGCCACCTGGGTAGAGCATCTGCTGGATTTCGGCAGGAAGGATGTGCTGATCGTTTTCGACATCCGCCGCTATCAGGACGATGTGGTGCGCTTCGCCAAGGAGGCGGCAGCACTCGGCGCGGACATCGTGCTCTTCACCGATCAGTGGCTCTCGCCGATTGCCTCGGTCGCCCGCCATGTCTTTGCGCTGCGCACCGCCATCCCATCGAGCTGGGAATCCTTCGGCGCCCCTTCGGCGCTGACCGAAATACTGGTTGCGCGGCTTCAGGCCATGAAATGGGGTGACTCGAAGAAGCGCATGCAGCGCCTTGAGAAGATACGCAGCCGCCTCTCGGCGCCCTGACTCACGCCATCCTGAATGGAAGCGGGCTTGACCAAAACCGGGCCCGATCAGCTCGCGCGCACCTTGCTGGTCTCGGCCCAGGATTGATCGAAGGGCACGCTGTAGTTCATCAAATAGTCGATCTTGTTGAACAGCCACGTCCCGTTGACGCGCACATACTCCTCCTCGTAGTCGCCCAGCAGCCAGCGGCTCACCTTTTTGCCCTCCTCCATCATCGTGCAGGGCATCAGGATGCGCCACTTGCCGGTGCCATGATCGCCCTCGACGTCGATGATGAAGTTCATCGCCAGGTGGGCGGCAAAGACGATCTGCGACAGAAACCCCGCCGAAGAAAGCTTCGATGGCGCGGCGGCCGGCATGGTGGCCGAAATCCTTGCTGGTCCAGACGGCGTCGTCGGTAAAGAGCGGCCCAAGCTTGCTCGGCGGATAGCCGAGGTCGCAATAATGCATGTAGACATGCTTGAGCTTCGTGATGGCCTCGATCGATTCCAGCCGCTCGATGCGCGCCTCGAGACTGTTACTCATTCCATCCCTCCTGATCCGATCGGGTCCTCGCAAACGCCGCAAGCACAACCCCTATGCTATATTGCCGGGTGGCAATTGCGCATGGCGTTGACAGCCCAGGGGCATCGCCTTATATCCCTGCTCCTCTCGATCCCGTGGCGGGGTAGCTCAGCTGGTTAGAGCAGTGGAATCATAATCCACGTGTCGGGGGTTCGAGTCCCTCCCCCGCTACCAACTTATTTTCACCCCGTGGACGCTTGCCACCGGCCTGCGTTGACCAAGGCTGCTGCTCGGCGGATTCGCAAACCGGTTCTGTCGCGTCGCTATGCCGGCGGGCGCCGCCGGGCTATTATCGTGCCGGCAACGGGGGCAAGGATGCAGTCCATAGGCTGGCGCCTGGCGCGAGCATGGGTCTTGGTGGTGGCGCCTTCGTCCGCCGGGCGCCCCAGGACCACCGCCGTGATCTGCCCGGCGACCCGTGAGCGCAAGATGGTCCAAAACCGGGTTGTCGCCGCGTGATCGGGACCGGTGTGAATATCAACCGGATGCGCTGGATCGATCGCTGGGTCGGCGTGCCCCTATGCGCGCTGGCGACGATGCTCCTGCGTTTGTGGTGGCGATTGCGGCGAGCGCCTTCGCAGGCGCCGCGGCGCATCCTCTTCATTCAGCTTTCCGAGATGGGCAGCACGATCCTTGCCGACCCGGCGATGCGCAAGGCGCGGGAGAGGACCGGCGCCGAGCTCTTCTTCGTCATATTCGCCGAAAACGCCGGTGCACTCGACCTCACCGCTACAATTCCCGCCAGCAATGTCTTTACCATCCGTACCGATTCACTATGGCGCCTGGGCATGGATACGCTGGCGTTTTTGTCTTGGACACGACGCAGCGGCATCGACAGCGTGGTGGATTTCGAACTGTTTTCGCGCTTTTCCGGCTTGCTGGCCGGCTTGTCGGGCGCCACCAGACGGGTTGGCTTTTATCGATTTCATAGCGAAGGTTTATATCGCGGCAACATGCTGAGCCATCGCGTGGCCTACAATCCGCATCTACATATTGCCAAGAATTTCATTGCGCTTGTGGATGCCCTGTTATCCCCGACGCCGACGCTCCCCTATGGGAAGACGATTATTGGCGACGAAGAACTGGCGATCTCTCTTCCGCGGCCGAGCCCTGTAGCGCTGGAAAGGCTGCAGGCGAAAATCAAGGCACTCGCTTCGAATACAGGCGCCGCCCGCCTGGTGCTGATTAACCCCCATGCCGGAGAGATGCTCCCGCAACGGGGCTGGATGGCAGAGCGCTTCGCCGAATTGATTCGGCGCATCCTCGCTGCCAATGAGGACGCGCTGGTGTTGATCACAGGCGCTCCCGACGAGCGGGCAGCGGCGGAGAATCTGGCTGCTCAATGCGCGAGTAGCCGCTGCATCCCTTTTGCCGGAAAGATTGCACTGGCCGAGTTGCCGACACTGTACGCGTTGGCTGCCGTAATGATCACCAACGATTCCGGGCCGGCGCATTTCGGCGCAGCCAGCGGCCTGCCGACAATCGTCCTGTTCGGACCGGAGACCCCAAACCTCTATCGGCCCCTCGGCAGCTCGATAGCGATTTATGCCGGCCTCGCCTGCTCGCCTTGTGTGAGCGCCAGCAATCACCGAAGAAGCCCATGTAGCGATAACGTCTGCATGAGCGCGATAAGCGTTGAGCAGGTTTTCAAGACCGTCACCGGGGTCCTGAATGCACCGAGCCGCCAACGCCACGCCGCCGGCGGCGACGCGCCGACGCCGCAAGCATAGAGGCGGGCGGGCACGGCGGCCGGCTAGTCCGCCGGCGCGATCGCGATCCTGTCGCCATGCGGGGTGCCCAGCCAGTATTCATCGCCGATCCTGAGCGCGGTCGAAGCCGCGCCGAAGGTCGGCCCGCCGGGATTGCGGACGACTTCCCGGGTCTGAAGCGTCACGGGATCTATCCTCAGGACGGAAAACGGGCTGGTGCAGCGCTGCCTTGTGTTGGCGCCGCAGGCAAAGAGGTTTGATACGCTGTCGCGCGCGCCGGCGGCGTAGAGGAAGCCATCTGATCCCCAGCGCAGATTGTCCGTGCGGAATCCGGTCTTGATGACCGTCCGGTTCCATGCGGCGCCCCCGGATGCGCCGGTCAGCGACAGGCGCACCACGGTCTCGTCCCCCGTTCCCGCCACGAAGATCTCACTGCCATCCGGCGAGGCTGCGACCCCGTTATCGGCCGAAATCGCCGCGGCTTCAGGCACGTCTTGCCAGCCCGTTTTGGGCCGCCAGATAAGCAGGCCACCCTCCGGCTGCCCCGCCATCAATTTGTCGCGCGACGTCGCATCATTGGTGCTGAAGAAATTGGTTGCGGCGAAAGCCCCGCCGGGCAGCGGCGCCACGCCGTTGCCCAGGGTGCCGGCCGGATAGAGGACACAGCCCACCCAGGTTGGCGTCGGCGCCGATGGTCCGGCCGCAAGATTGAAGACCTCGACCAACTCCCGCTCGCCGTGGTGCACGACATAGAGCATCTGCTCCGATGCCGGTCCGGCGCGCAAGCCGAGGCCATGGGCTGTGAATTTCGTCTCGTCGGGCGCACCAGGACAATCCGGGAAAGTCTCGCTGTCCTGCCGATAGGTGGCGTGACCCGGCAGCAGCACCTGGACCGCACGGTTTTCCGAATTCACAAGATAGATGTGACCATCGCTGCGTTCGCCTTCCGGTATGCCGCTGGCGATGATCCACTTCGTGCCCGGCACCTGGACCAGGTCCTCGGCATTGGTCAATCCGCAGATGAATGTCAGACCGGCGGTGGGCTCGCATGCTCCTTGCGCGCCGGCCCAGGTTGAGCGGATTTGGGTTGAGCCGGCCTGCAGTAGAACCGCCAGGCCGGCGGCGAGTCCTATCGCCGCTTTGAAATATGCTGACTTGAAATGCAGGCTGCGCACCATAGGAAACGGCGCGCGCGGGTGACGCGCGCCATCGTCCTGTCAGATCACGAGCGAAGCGATTTGAAGGTTGCGCGCATTTCGGAGACGAAGATCGCCGGCTGCTCCCAGGCGGCAAAGTGGGTGCCTTTGGGAATCGCATTGTAGTGGATGAGCTTCGCATACGCCTTTTCCGACCAGCTCTTCGGCGCCTGATAAATTTCCTCCGCAAACGCGCTCACGCCGACCGGAAGCTTGACGCCTCTTACGTCGAAGAAGCCGCCCGGCGGCAAATTATGCGCCGTGTCCCAATAAAGCTGCGCCGAAGAAATCGCGGTATTCGTCAACCAATAGAGCGTGATGTTGTCGAGAACGTCGTCGCGGCTGAGCCCCTCGGGCTTGCCCTCGAAAACGCGGACGATCATCCGGTAGCTGCGAATGTCGTGATCGAGTATCCAGCCCGCAAGGCCGATCGGTAAATCGACGAGCCCGTAGAGCGTCTGGGGCCGTAGCGCCATCTCGTTGGCGTAGCCCAGCCCATTCTTATAGAAGTCAATGAGCTGATCCCAGGCGTGCCTTTCTTCCGGTGAAAGGCCGGCGGGCGCTGGGCCGCCCGCGGATAGCGCCTTCGAAACGTCGGGTGGAACCGTCGCCGCCATATTCGTGTGAATGCCGAGCAATCCCGGCGGCTGCTGCAAAGCCATCACCTCCGAAATGGAATTGCCCCAATCGCCACCCTGGGCCACGTATTTTGTGTAACCGAGACGTTGCATGAGCACCGCCCAGGCCTTGGCGATGGTAACGGGATTCCATCCTGGCTTCGTCGGCTTGCCTGAAAACCCGTAGCCCGGCAGAGATGGAATTACGAGATGGAAGGCGTCTGCCGCACCCCCACCATGGGCGGTCGGATTGGTCAGGGGCTCGATGATCTTCAATTGCTCGATGACGGAGCCGGGCCAGCCATGGGTGACGATCATCGGCAGTGCATTTTCATGCTTCGAGCGAACGTGAATGAAATGAATGTCCAGCCCGTCGATCTCGGTGATGAATTGGGGCAAGGCGTTGAGTCTCGCCTCGCATTTGCGCCAGTCGTGTTCGCTCGCCCAATAGCGCGCGAGTGCCTGCATGGTCGCGAGCTGCACACCTTGCGTATCGTCGGACACCGTTTCCCGCTCGGGCCATTTGGTCGCCGCCACGCGGCGGCGAAGGTCGACAAGCGCCTCATCAGGAAAGCTGACGCGGAAGGGCCGGATTGCCGTATTGGGCATGTTCGTCCTCCTCAATGGAACCAGCGGGTTTTGGATTTCGGCGCCCGCTGCCAATAATTAAGCAGAGGCCGCGGGGCTACGTAAAATGACTTTTCAAAGGCAGGATAAGTAGTGCCCTGTCAGTCGCTCAGCATCGAATTGATCTTGAGCGCCACGCCCATCTTGCCCTCGACCTTCAACTTGCCGGTCATATAGGCCATGGTCGGATCGAGGGTGCCGGCGATGAGCTTTTCGAGGTTTTCGGCCGATATCCGCATCACGGTGTCGGCCTCGCCATCCTGGTTGCTGAAGACGGTCTGATCGCCCGTCCCGTCCCAGAAAATGATGCCCTCATCCTCGATGACGAGTTTTACCTTGTAGCCGAGCTTGGGGTTTTGCGCGGCGCGCTTGCGCAGGTCCTCGGTCAGGTTTTCCAGGCTCATGCGGCCTCGGCCGCGCGCGAGGCAGCGATAAAGCCGCCGCCCATGACGCGCTCGCCCGCATAGAAGACGCAAGCCTGGCCCGGTGCCACGCCCAGCTGCGGCTCGGCGAAGCGCACGGTTCCGTCGGCAAAGATTCGGGCCGGTACGGCGGGGCTCGCCGAACGCAACTTCACATCGACATCGATGCTTGCCCCGCGCTCAGTCTCGGAAGCGAGCCAGTTGATCTCGCGCAAGGAGGCGCCGGCACAGGCAAGTGCGGCGCGCGGTCCCACCACGACCTGGCGGCTTGATGCATCCAGCTTCACCACATACAGCGGCTCGGCGCTGGCAATGCCGGTACCGCGGCGCTGGCCGATGGTGAAATGGATCACGCCCTCATGCCGGCCGAGCAATCGGCCATCGACATGGCGGATTTCGCCGGGCTCGGAAGCGCCGGGGCGCAGCCGCTCGACCACGCCGGCATAGCGGCCGTCGGGCACGAAACAGATATCCTGGCTGTCGGGCTTGGCCGCCACCGGCAGGGCGAACTCTTCCGCCAGCGACGCGGGTCTCCGCCTTGGTCAGTTCGCCCAGGGGAAAGCGCAGGAAATCGAGCTGTTCGGCGGTGGTGGCGAACAGGAAATAGCTCTGGTCGCGATCTTCGTCCCTGGCACGATGCAGCTCCGCTCCATGAGCACCGGCGACGCGCCGCGCATAATGACCGGTGGCGAGCGCGGTTGCCCCCAGCTCGCGTGCGGTTGCCAGAAGATCGCGGAACTTGACCCGCTGATTGCAGCGCACGCAGGGGATCGGCGTT
The DNA here is from genome assembly GCA_963770335.1 of uncultured Alphaproteobacteria bacterium. Taxonomy (GTDB): domain Bacteria; phylum Pseudomonadota; class Alphaproteobacteria; order Dongiales; family Dongiaceae; genus DASXQK01. The sequence continues at coordinate 273,150 of CAVYPG010000007.1, read as the reverse complement.
TCGCCGGCGGCATAGCTTGCGGCGAAATCCTCCATCACCGAATCACGGAAGCGCTGTTCGTAATCCAGCACGTAATGGGGAATGGCGAGGCGGTCTGCGACACGCTTGGCGTCGTAAATATCCTGGCCGGCGCAACAGGCGCCCTTGCGGCCAACGGCCTGGCCATGGTCGTAGAGCTGTAGGGTAATGCCGACGACATCGTAGCCCTGGCGCTTCAGCAGTGCGGCCGTGACCGAACTGTCGACGCCGCCGGACATGGCAACGACGATACGGGTATCGGCCGGGGACAATGCTATGCCCGGGTTATTCATAAGGACGCCTCAGCGCCTCTCGTCGAGCCAGGCCATCTGGATGGCCTCAAGGATCTTCTCGTTCGACTTGGCCGGATCGTCGGCAAAGCCCGGCAGGGCCTGCACCCACTTCCACAGATCGGTGAAGCGCAGGTTGACCACATCCGCGTCGGGATGAGCTTCTTCGAGCTCGGCCGCGATATCGTGGATGTCGGTCCAGCGCATCCCTACTTCTCGACCATCATGTTGCGCGTGGCCGAGGGCAGCGAGACGGTGAGCCCATCCAGTTCCGGCGTGATCTTGATCTGGCAGCCGAGCCGCGAGGTGTGGGTCAGGCCGAAGGCGAGATCGAGCATGTCTTCCTCGTCGTCGCTCGCGGACTCCAGCAGGTCGTACCACTCGGGATCGATGATCACATGGCAGGTCGAGCAGGCGAGCGAGCCCTCGCAGGCGCCCTCGAGATCGATATTGTTGCGGTGGGCGATCTCCAGCACCGACAGGCCCAGCGGCGCCTCGACCTCGACGCGCGTGCCGTCGGTCTTGATGAACGTCATCTTGGGCATCGCCCGACCTCTCCTTACTTCTTCTCAGCCGCGGCGGGCGGCTCGGCGGCGCCACTAGCCACGGATGCCTCCACCTCGTCAAGACTGCGGCCCGCCAGCGCCTGGCCGATGGCCCGGTCGATGCGCGCCTGGGCAAAAGGCAGTGCCGCCTTCTCCACGGCCTCGATGGCGGCCACGATCAGATCGCGATCCTCGCCTGCCCTTATCTTGTCCAGCCGGGCGGCCGCCGCGGCAATGGCCTTGCGGTCGGCCTCGCTTGCCAGCGACCCGTCGGCCTTCAGCGCCGCATCGAGCGCCAGCCGCACGCGCTCGGCATCGACCCGCGCCTCGATCAGCAGGCGCCGGCGCATATCGTCTTCGGCATTCTCCATGCTGTCGCGCAGCATCTGCACCATGTCGTCGTCCGAGAGGCCGTAGGAGGGTTTCACCTCGATGGCCGCACGCGCGCCGCTGGTCTGTTCCACCGCCTCCACCGACAAAAGCCCGTCGGCATCGACGGCGAAGGTCACCTTGATGCGGGCCGCCCCCGCCGTCATGGGCGGAATGCCGGTGAGTTCGAAGCGCGCCAGCGAGCGGCATTGATCCACCGTCTCGCGCTCGCCCTGCACCACATGCAGCATCATGCCGTTCTGGCCGTCCTGATACGTCGTAAAGACCTGGGCCTTGGCCACCGGGATCGGCGTGTTGCGGTCGACGATCTTTTCCACGATGCCGCCCATGGTCTCGATGCCCAATGACAGAGGAATGACGTCGAGCAGCAGCGTGTCTGAGCCATGGGTCAATGCGCGCGCCTGGAGTGCCGCACCCAGCGCCACCACCTCATCAGGATCGATATCGGCCAGCGGTGGCTTGCCGAACAGATTGCCGACGCGCCGGCGCACCAGCGGCACGCGGGTCGAGCCGCCGACCAGCACCACGCCGTCGATCCGGGCAGGCAAAAGATCGGCATCGGCCAGGGTAGCCGACACGATCTTCAGGCTGCGGTCGACGAAAGAGGCGATCAGTTTTTCGAAGGTGGCGCGATCGAGGTTGTGGATCGAGCGGCGGCCTTCAGCGTCAAGCGACCAGCTGCCCTTTTCCGCCGCGCTCAACTCTTCCTTGGCCTTGCGGGCGAGGATCAGCGCCTGGCGCGCCTCGGCGGGCGAGGCCTTGCCGCCGCGCTCGGCCAGGAAGCGCTCGGCGATGGCATGGTCGAAATCATCGCCACCCAGCGCGGTATCGCCGCCGGTGGCCAGAACCTGGAACACGCCCTTTTCCAGCCGCAGGATGGAGATATCGAAGGTGCCGCCGCCGAGGTCGTAAACGGCGAACACGCCCTCGGCCGCCTTGTCGAGACCGTAAGCCAGTGCTGCCGCCGTCGGCTCGTTCACCAGCCGCAGCACTTCAAGGCCGGCAAGACGGGCTGCGTCCTTGGTGGCGCTGCGTGCCGCATCGTCGAAATAGGCCGGCACGGTGATGACGGCGCGGCCCACCGGCCGGCCCAGATCCTGTTCGGCGCGCGCCTTGGCGGCGCGCAGAATATCGGCGGAGACTTCGACGGGCGTCAGCAGCCGGTCGCGGATCTTGAGCCGCACCATGCCCGCACCCGGCACGATCTCGAAGGGCAGATGCCCGGCCAGGCGCCGCACATCCTCGGCCCCGCGGCCCATGAGGCGCTTGATGGAAGCAATGACGGCGCCGGGATCGCTGAGGGCGGCGCCCTGCGCCGCCATGCCGACGTCGACACTGCCATCGGCGCGGTAATGCACGACCGAGGGCAGCAGCGCGCTGCCATCGGCGGCGCGCAGCACTTCCGGCCCATTCTCCGTGGCAAATGCGGCAACCGTGTTCGTCGTGCCCAGATCGATGCCGATGGCGAGTTCGGTTTCCTGGGCATGGGGATCGGGCGTGGATCCCGGCTCGTGGATCTGCAGCAGGTTCATGCCGGCGTTTCTTCCAGCAGCCGGCGCTTGCCGCGCGCCTCTTCACCCAGCTTGCGCCAATAGCGCAGCCGTGTGGCAAGCCGATTGGCCCGCTCCAGATCGTTCGCCTGGAATGCCTGGCCCAGATCATTGAGGCAGGCAATCGAGGAGGCCAGAGCCTTGGCGGTCAATCCATCGACGGCCTCCAGCGTCTCGGCATCCATCAGCGCTTCGCGGTTTTCCATCGCCTCGGTCAGAAGTTCTTCATCATCGACGGTCGCGGCATGGGCGGCGGCACTGCGGATGCCGGCAAGCTCCAGCAGATATGCGGCACGGCTCAGCGGCTCCTTCAGCGTCTCATAGGCCTGGTTCAGGCTGGCGGATTGACTTTCGGCGATCGCACGTTCCTTGGCCGAGCGGCGGGCAAAACGGTCAGGGTGAAGGTTGCGCTGGAAGCCGAAATAGCGCCGGTCGAGTTCGGCGCTATCGATCTGGAAATCGCGCTCCATGCCGAGACGGGCGAAATGATCCAGCTGGCCCGGCGGCTGCACCGCCCCGCAGGTGTGGCAGAACAGCGCGCGCCCGGCCACCGGCCCATGACAGGACCAGCAACCGACGATCCCGTCGTCCTTGTCGAGCGCCGCTGACATGAATGGCCGCCGCGGCTACTGCCGGGCTTCAGACATGGAAGGATTCGCCGCAACCGCAGCGACCCTTCTCGTTCGGATTGCGGAAGACGAAGCCGGATTGCAGCTTTTCCTCCACGTAATCCATCTCGGTGCCGAGGATGAAGAGCGTGGCTTTGGGATCGATCAGCACGGTCACGCCATGCTGTTCCACCAGTTCATCCATCGGCTCTTTCTTGTCGGCATATTCCAGGGTGTAGCTGAGGCCCGAGCAGCCCTTGGAGCGCACGCCGATGCGGATGCCCATGGAGGGCTTGCCCCGCTTGTCGAGCAGCTCCTGCACGCGGTGCGCGGCAGCTTCGGTCAGCTGGATAGCCTGGGGACGCGGTCTTGCCATGATCTCGTTTACTCTAGCTGTCGCTGTTACTCGGCCGCGTCTATTCGGCCGCGTCGCTGCGCTTGTTCTTTTCGCGGTAGTCGCGGATCGCCGCCTTGATCGCATCCTCGGCCAGCACCGAGCAATGGATCTTCACCGGCGGCAGCGAAAGATGCTGGGCGATCTCGGTATTCTTGATCGTCTCGGCCTCGTCGATCGACTTGCCTTTGATCCATTCGGTGGCAAGCGAGCTGGAGGCGATCGCCGAACCGCAGCCGAAGGTCTTGAACTTCGCATCCTGGATCAGACCGTCGGGGCCGACCTTGATCTGCAGCTTCATGACGTCGCCGCAGGCGGGCGCACCCACCAGGCCGGTGCCGACCGACGGGTCGTTCTTGTCCAGGGCGCCGACATTGCGCGGGTTCTCGTAGTGCTCGAGCAGCTTGTTGCTATAGGTCATTTTGCTTCTCCAAATACCAGTCGCTGGCGTGCCCGAAAGGACGCGCCCTCAGTGCTCCGCCCATTTGATCGACTTGATGTCGATGCCTTCCTGGGCCATTTCCCAAAGCGGACTCAATTCGCGCAGCCGCTTGACCGCCGCCACCACCTGCTCGATGGCGAAATCGATTTCCTCGACCGTGGTGAAGCGGCCAATCCCGAACCGGATCGATGTATGGGCCATCTCCTCGTCCACGCCCAGAGCGCGCAGGACATAGGAGGGCTCCAGCGACGCCGATGTGCAGGCCGAACCGGACGAGACAGACAGCTCCTTGATTCCCATCATCAGCCCCTCGCCTTCGACATACGAGAAGCTGAGATTGAGATTGCCGGGAATGCGCGGCGCGCCTTCGCCGTTCAACACGACATCCGAGAGGCGCGAGGTGATGCCGTCATAGAGACGGTCGCGCAGCATGGTCAGCCGCTTGGTTTCTTCCGGCATTTCCTTGCGCGCGATCTCGCAGGCCTCACCCAGCCCAACGCAAAGCGGGGTCGGCAGGGTGCCGGAGCGCATGCCGCGCTCCTGCCCGCCGCCATGGATCAGAGCCTCCAGCCGCACGCGCGGCTTGCGCCGGACATAGAGCGCGCCGATGCCCTTGGGCCCGTAGATCTTGTGGCCCGAGATGCTCATCAGGTCGATCTTCATCGCCTCGACATCCAGCGGGATCTTGCCGGCGGCCTGCGCTGCGTCGGTGTGGAAATAGACGCCCTTGGAGCGGCAGAGCGCGCCGATCTCGGCCAGCGGCTGGATCACGCCGATCTCGTTGTTCACCGCCATGATGGAGACGAGCGCCGTCTTGGGCGTGATCGCCGCCTCCAGCACCTTCACATCCACCAGGCCGTTGGGCTGCACCGGCAGATATGTCACCTCGATCCCTTCCATCTCCAGATGCCGCGCGCTGTCGAGCACGCATTTATGCTCGGTCACCGCGGTGATGAGATGGTTCTTCTTCTCCTTGTGGAAGCGCATCGCGCCCTTGAGGGCGAGGTTGTTCAATTCCGTGGCGCCGGAGGTGAAGATGACCTCGCGCGGATCGGCACCGATGAGGGCCGCCACCTGCTCGCGCGCCTTTTCCACCGCCTCTTCCGCGACCCAGCCATGGGGATGGTTGCGCGAATGGGGATTGCCGAACTTCTCCGTGAAATAGGGCAGGAAGGCCTCGCAGGACGCGGGGGTCGACCGGCGTCGTCGCCTGGTAATCGAGATAGATCGGCGTCGCCGGGCGGTTGCGCCCGTTCTGTTCGCCAACCTTCGGCTCAACCGGCTTCTCTTGCACTGCCTTCTGCGTCTGGATGTTCATACCGCTCACTATTTCCTGTTAGGCCGCGAGACTGCGGGCCGAAAGCCCCGTCCAGGCAGCCATGAAACGATCGATATCACTCTCTTTGCTCGCCCAGCCGAGGCTGATCCGGATGGCCGAGCGCGCCAGATCGGCGGGCGCAGCCATGGCAGAGAGCACGGCGGAGATCTTCACCTTGCCGGAGGAGCAGGCAGCACCCGCGCTCACCGATACGCCGGCGAGATCCAGCGCCATGATCTGCGTCTCCGCCGAGATGCCCGGCAACGCCACATAGACCGTGTTCGGCAGGCGCGGTGCCGTGGCACCGAACAGCACCGCATGAGGTGCGGCCGCTTTAATCTGCTTCTCCAGTCCATCCCGCAAATCGGCAAGCCGGCCAACCTTTTCAAGGTCGCCTGCCACCAGCGCCGTGGCAGCGCCGAAACCGGCGATGCCGGCGACATTCTCCGTCCCGGCACGCTGGCTCCGCTCCTGCCCGCCGCCGCGAAGCTGCGGGGCAAGCGCCACGCCCTCGCGGCGATAAAGCGCACCGACACCGGCAGGCCCGCCGAGCTTATGGGCCGAGAGGCTCAGCAGATCGACATCCAGCTTGTTCACATCGACAACGACGCGGCCGACGGCCTGAACCGCATCGCTATGGATCAGCGCGCCATGGGCATGGGCCAGGCGCGCCGCTTCGGCCACCGGCTGGATCACGCCCGTCTCGTTATTGGCCAGCATGAGGGAAACCAGGGCCGGTCGACGATCGCTCGTCAGCATGGCCGCAAGGGCTGCAAGGTCGACCACGCCACTCGACGTCACCGGAACGATCTCAGCATTCGGCACGGCCTGGCGGACCGAATCATGTTCGATGGCCGATACCAGGATGCGCGCTCGTCCACTGCCGCTGAGCGCCAGCGCATTGGCTTCCGTGGCACCGCTAGTAAAGACAATCGCCGGGGCCGGCGCGCCGATGGATGCTGCGACCTGTTCGCGGGCGTCTTCGATCAGGCGCCGCGCCGCGCGGCCATGGCCATGCACGGAAGATGGATTACCGCCGATGGATAGCGCCGCCGCGACCGCGGCCGCCGCTTGCGCGCGGATCGGCACGCTGGCGTTGTAATCCATGTAGACGGCGTTGCTCATCTTGCTGCTGCTATTCCGCTGCGGCCGCCGGGGTTACCGGCGTCTCTGGCTTGGCCAGCGGTGCCGCATGGCTTTCGCCCAGCGACGGATGGCGATGATTGAGGATGCGGCGGTTACAGACATCGGCCAGCGAGACAGAGCTCAGGAACACATGAATCTGGTTGCCCAGCTCCTCCCACAGATCATGGGTCAGGCAACGGCTCTTGTTCGCCCGGCAGCCGGCGGAGGAGCCGCTCTTGCAACGGGTGGCGCGGATCGGCTCGTCCACGGCAAGAATTGCATCCGAGACACGGGTATCATCGGCGGTGCGCGCCAGCAGATAGCCGCCGCCGGGGCCGCGCACGCTGCGCACCAGCCCGCCACGGCGAAGCTTGGCGAAAAGCTGTTCCAGATAGGAGAGCGAAATTTCCTGGCGCTCGGCGATATCCGCCAGCGCCACCGGGCGTCCGTCGCTCTGACTCGCCAGATCGACCAGCGCCATCACCGCATAGCGGCCCTTGGTGCTCAGTTTCACGGCATTGCTCCTTCAACAGTCCGATTTGCGGCCGGCGACCGCGCGGTCTTTTTCCGCCCGATCATTGTCGACGACGATCTGTGGTCCCATGGGGGGTAACATTGCGTGGTCCGCGATCCTGTTCGGCTGGGCTTCGCCCGAATGGTGCTCCAGCGCCGCCAGGCGCTGCTGCAACTGGCTGACCTGCTCGGCCATCGCCTCCAGCGCATGGGCGACGGGATCGGGCACATTGCCGGTCGGCGTACCATAGGCGACGAACTCGCCCACCTTCTTATGGGGCTGGATCGCCTTGGCCGGAATGCCGACCACGGCCACACCGGCCGCCACATCCTGGACCACCACGGCATTGGCGCCCACCCGGGCATCCGCCCCGATGGTAATCGGCCCCAGAACCTGGGCACCGGCGCCGACGATGGCCCCATTGCCCAGCGTGGGATGGCGCTTATGGCCGATCTGGGCCGCAGAATTCACCGAAGGCGAGACACCGCCCAGGGTCACGTCGTGATACAGGGTCACGTCATCGCCGATCTCGGCGGTCTCGCCGATAACGATACCCATGCCATGGTCGATGAACAGACGCCGGCCGATGCAGGCGCCGGGATGGATCTCGATGCCGGTAAAGGCGCGGCCGGTCTGGGAGATCATGCGGGCCAAAAGCCGGTAACCACGCATGTAAAGCCAGTGGGCCGGGCGATGGAAAAACAGGACATGCACACCCGGATATGTAAGCAGAACCTCCAGCCGCGACCGGGCGGCCGGATCCCGCGCCATGACCGAATCGAGATGCTGGCGAATACGCTTGAAAATCATGGGTCTCACCGTGGTAAAGTCCCACCCCGCCAGGCGGATATCGCGCATGGCGGTGGCCGAGGAAGATATAGTAATTCCTACTGCGTTAGTCAAGTTTAGGACGTTGCTCGGCGGCCAGTCTAGCGGCTATTTCCGACTAGAGAAGTCGGGTTATTGACTATTCCCGGATTAATGGATTTGCGAGGCTGATCGGCATGCCCGAAGTGATCATGAACGGCCCGGAGGGCCGGCTGGAGGGACGCTATCAGCATGGCGAGGGCAATACGGCCCCTATCGCACTGATGCTCCACCCGCACCCGCAGCATGGCGGGACGATGAACAACAAGGTGATCTACGCGCTCTATCACGAGTTCGTCGAACGCGGCTTTTCCGTGCTGCGCTTCAATTTCCGCGGCGTCGGGCGCAGCCAGGGCAAGTTCGACCGTGGCGAGGGCGAGTTGAGCGATGCAGCCTCGGCGCTCGACTGGCTGCAGACCTATAATCCCAACGCCTCGGCCTGCTGGATCGCCGGATTTTCCTTCGGCGCCTGGATCGGCATGCAGCTTCTGATGCGCCGGCCGGAGATCACCGGCTTCATCAGCGTGGCCCCGCCGGCCAACATTTACGATTTCAGTTTCCTTGCCCCCTGCCCCTCATCGGGGCTGATGGTCCAGGGCGATCACGACGATGTCGTGCCGCACGAGGCGGTGGCCAAGCTGGTACTGAAGCTGAGCAACCAGCGCGATATCAAGATCGACTACAAGATCATCAAAGGTGCGAACCACTTCTTCAGCGATCATCTGGATCAGCTGAAGAGCGTGGTGGACGAGTATTTGAACCGCGTCCTGCCCGCCGCCGATGCGGACGCGCCGGTCAAGGGCAAGGCGAAGGCAGCAGCGCGCTAGCAGGCGGCGCTGATCAGACCCGCCTCGGATTAAAGCCGGGCGGGCGCGCGGTCCAGTTTTCCGCCTGTCATGGGGTGCGGCACGCCCGTCGTGCGTGGCACGCTGAGCGGAAGCTTCGCCAGCGAGCGCACGGCGAGATAGGCGAAGGCCTGGGCTTCCAGCACATCGCCGTTCCAACCCACGCTTTCCACCGGATCCACGGGCACGCCGAGTTCGGCCCGCAATGCCGTCATCAGCGCCGGGTTGTGCCGGCCGCCGCCGGTGACGAGCCAGCGTCGCGGTGCTTCCGGCAGGGCCTCGCGGGATTGCGCTATCGAAGCCGCGGTGAAGGCCACCAGCGTGGCAGCACCGTCGGCCGGCGACAGATGTGAAACCGCCGCGGGATCGAAGGCATCGCGGTCGAGGGATTTCGGCGCCGCCAGGGCGAAATAGCCATGGGACATCAGGCTGGCCAGCGCCTTGCGGTCGACCCGGCCCGATGAAGCAAGCCGGCCATCCTCATCCACCGGACGGCCGGTATGGCGAAAGGCCCAATCGTCGATCAGGGCATTGCCCGGGCCGGTATCGAAGGCGAGCAGCGATTCCTCGTCATCACCGATAAAACTGACATTGGCCACGCCGCCGATGTTCAGCACCGCCAGCGGCCGCGCCAGCTTCGCCGCGAGCGCCTGGTGGTAAAGCGGCACGAAGGGCGCACCCTGGCCACCGGCGGCCACATCGGCACTGCGGAAATCGCTGACCGTGTCGATGCCCGTGAGCTTTGCCAGCAGCGCGCCATCGCCGATCTGCCACGTGCGCCGCTTCTCCGGCTCATGCAGGATGGTCTGGCCGTGAAAGCCCAGGACCTGGATGGCGCCCGGCATCAGATCGGCCCGCTTCAACAGGCGATCGACCACCGCGGCATGACGGCGGGTCAATTCCTCGCTCACCTCCGCTATCGCACCACGCCCGCCCAGGACAGCGCGCAAGCGCCCGCGGAAATCTTCCGGATAAGGCTCGCTCAGCACCGGGCCGAAGGCAACCTGGGCGCGGCCATCGGTGGTGAGCAGCGCCGCATCGATACCGTCGCAGGAGGTGCCGCTCATCAGCCCCAGCGCCAGGGTCGGATCGCCGATGGTCATGGGTTTTGCCGCCCGATTGTGTTACACGCCCGTTGTGTTACATGAGCCGCCGAAATCGGCAAGGGCCGCCACCGGACGAGCAACCCGATCCAGCATGAGCGAACCAAAATCACAGTTCCTGCGCGAGTTCATCGCTCGCGGCTATTTCCACCAGTGCACCGATCTGGAGGCACTGGACAAGGTAGCGCTTGCCGGCGAACTCACCGGCTATATCGGCTTCGACGCCACGGCGGATTCCCTGCATGTCGGGAGCCTGGTGCAGATCATGCTGCTGCGCCATCTGCAGCGCGCGGGCCACAAGCCGATCGTGCTGATGGGCGGCGGCACCACCAAGATCGGCGACCCATCCGGCAAGGACGACAGCCGCAAGCTGTTGAGCGGCGAAGACATCGCCCACAATATCGCCGGCATCAAGCAGATCTTCAGCCGCTTCCTCACCTTCGGCAGTGGTCCCAGCGACGCGGTGATGGTGAACAACGCCGACTGGCTGGATAAGCTGGAATACATTCCCTTCCTGCGCGATTACGGCCGGCATTTCTCCGTCAACCGCATGCTCGCCTTCGACAGCGTGAAGCTGCGGCTCGAGCGCGAGCAACCCCTCTCCTTCCTGGAATTCAACTACATGATCCTCCAGGCCTATGACTTTCTCGAATTGTCGCGCCGCCATGGCTGCCGGCTGCAGATGGGCGGTTCCGACCAATGGGGCAATATCGTCAACGGCGTGGAGCTCGGCCGGCGGGCTGACAACCGGCTGATGTTCGGGCTGACCACGCCGCTGATCACCACGTCGGGTGGCGCCAAGATGGGCAAGACCGCCGCCGGCGCCGTCTGGCTGAACCCCGACAGGCTCTCGGCCTATGACTACTGGCAATACTGGCGCGATACGTCGGATGCCGATGTCGGCCGGTTCCTGCGCATGTTCACCGACCTGCCGCTGGATGAGATTGCCCGGCTGGAGGCGCTGAAGGGCCAGGAGATCAACGCCGCCAAGATCACGCTGGCGACCGAAGCAACATCCATGGCCCATGGCCGAGCCGCTGCCGATGCGGCGGCGGAAACCGCGCGGCAAACCTTCGGCGAGGGCGGTGCCGGCGACGATCTGCCGCGTATCGAGGTGGCCGCCGGCGACCTCGCTCGCGGCATTCCCGCCATCGATCTGTTTCTTCGCAGCGGCCTTGCCGGTTCCAAGGGCGAGGCGCGCCGGCTGATCAAGGGTGGTGGGGCGCGGGTAAACGGCCAGGCCCTCAGCGACGAGGCCGCGGTGCTCAACCGGGGCAACGTCACCGGCGAGGGCTATATCAAGCTGAGCGCCGGCAAGAAGAAGCACGCGCTGGTCCAACCAGTTTAGCGCGATCACAGTTTCGTTCCTGTGTCTTGTCGCGACGGCGGCATGGGCGCAGCCTTCGCATCGAGGCGGAGGCCAATATGAAACTCACTCAGTTTGCCGCGTTGCTCACTTTTGCCTGCTTCGCCCTCCCGAGCGTTGCCGCGGCGGTTGATTTCGGCATCGTGAATCTCGATGGCGGGGCCACTAAGACCGTAAGCATCGGCGGCTCAGGCCGTACCTTGCGCGTCTGCAACGAAGCGAACAGCGCTGGATCCGTGCTGGTGACGATCGGCGAAAATGCCCCGCACTATCTCGCCTCGGGACTTTGCGCCGAAGACACCGGCGATCGGCTGACACTGCGCAGCCTCGGCACCTCGGCAACCGTGGATTACAAGGCGAACTGCGACAGCGCCTCGATGGATTAGGTCCGGGCGAGCGCTGCTTTCTTGCGCTGCAGGAAGCGGCGGACCGCAGGATCGGCTTCCAGGCCGATCGCCATGTCATAGGCCTGGCCAGCTTCTTGATTCCTGCCGGTGCGTACCAGCAGCGAGGCACGCGCCGCCCAATAGGATTGATAGCCGCTGAGCTGTTCGTCGAGCACGAGACCGTCCAGGATCGCCAGCCCCTCTCCGGCGCCCTTCGTCTCGGCCACGGCAATCGCCCGATTGATCGCCACGACCGGCGAATCGATCAGCATCGACAGCGAGTCATAGAGACGCTCGATGGCAGCCCAATCGGCACTGCCCGAGCGCCGGCGCACGGCATGGGCCGATTGCACCGCGGCCTCGAGCTGATAGCGGCCGGGAGCGCCCATCTCGCCGGCACGAAACAGCAGCGCTTCGGCCTCGTCGATCATCGCTTCGTTCCAGCGGCCGATCTGCTGCTCGGCCAGCGGCACATATTCGCCGGCATCGTCGCGCCGCGCGATCCTGCGCGCCTCGGCATGCAGCATCAACGCCAGCAGGCCCAGCGCCTCCGGCTCATCGGGCAGCAGCGAGACGACGAGCCGGCCGAGCCAGATCCCCTCCTCCGCCAGATTGCGCCGGCGCAGCTCGGTGCCGGCGGGATCCGCCCAGCCTTCGCTGAACACGGCGTAGATCGCCTCCAGCACGGAATCGAGCCTGTCGCGCAGCTCGTCTGCTTCCGGCACGCGAAATGGAACCCCGGCGAGCTTGATCTTGGCCTTGGCGCGCACCAGGCGCTGGCTCATGGCCTGGGGCGACAGCAGAAAGGCAGAGGCGATTGTCGCGGCGTCGAATCCCAAGCACCGTTTGCAGGATCAGGGCCGCGCGAACGCCGGGATCGATGGCCGGATGTGCGCAAGCGAACATCAGCCGCAGGCGATCATCGGGTATCGCGGCTTCGCTCGCCTCCGATGCGGCAAGCTCTTCGGCAATCAGCTGCATGGGGACCACCGCCCGTTCGCCGCTCAACCGCCGTCGCACCGCATCGACCTGTTTGTTGCGCGCCACTGCGAGCAACCAGGCTTCCGGTTTCTGGGGCGTGCCCGCCGCCGGCCATTCGAGCAGGGCGGCGGTGAACGCCTCGGCCAGCGCATCCTCGGCCCCCGCCACATCGCCAGTCCGGGCGGCGAGAAAGGCAACGAGCTTGCCGTAGCTGCGCCGGGCAACATCCTCGGCTGCAGCATGGGCAGGCTCGTCGCTTTCTTCGCCCATCAATCCTCCATTGGCCATACCGGGCGGACTTCCACCGCGCCGTGACTGGCCGCCGGGCAGCGCGCCGCCCAGGAGAGTGCTGCATCCAGATCCGGCGCCTCGATCATGTAGTAACCGCCGAGCTGTTCCTTCGTCTCGGCATAGGGGCCGTTCACCACCTTGGTCTTGCCATTGGCAATCCGCACCGTCGTGGCGGTATTGCTGGGACGCAGCCGCTCGCCGCCCGCCATGGCGCCGCCCTTGATCAGTGCCTGGGTATAGGCCCCATAGGCCGCGTGCATCTGTTCGATATCCGACTTGCTGGCGGCCTGCTGCGCCGCCTCGTTGGCAAAGATCATCAGCAAATATTTCATGGACGTTCTCCCTTATCCGTTGAGGGCGGGCAACATGCGCCGCCATCCCCATGTCGCCCGAGGATGCCGGATTTCGACAGCGCCGGAGAAATTTTTGCGCGGCCGTTGCCGCCCCGCAAGGGCCTCAGTTTTTCTTTCCCGGGGCGAAATTCGGCGGCAAGGCGGTGGGTGGACTGTCGGGATTGCCGACGCTGAACACCCCACGCAGGAATCCGGGCGCGAGTGCCGAGAGCGGGTTGACCACGATGGCCGGCTGCGACAGATGGCCACTCGCGCTATAGACCACGGCAAAGACGCCGCCGCCCTGGCCGCCCGTCAGCAGATAGCCCACAATCGGTATCTGGCTGAGCAGGCTGTTCAGCGCATATGCGGGCACAACCGTGCCCTGAATGGCAATCCGGTCGGTGTCATAGTCGAGATAACCGGTCGCCGTCAGGCCGAGCGAGGGGCCATAGGTGCGCGCCAGCGGGATATCGATGCGCCCGCCCGTCTTGGTGAAATCGCCGGTGAACCGGTACATCTGGAAACCCTCGCCGGTCAGCACATCGGCAAGTCCGGTGAGCGTAGCGATGGTCAGCAGCCGGATCAGGGCCGATTGCTTGATCAGCCGGTATTCGGAGATTTCCATATGGCCCTTGATGGGCCGCTTGGGCACGGAGTTGGTGGCGGTGCCGGTGATCGAGAGCCGCCCGCCCACTACATTGTCGACGATATCGAGCAGTTTCAACGCGCCGCCGGCATCGTCGGCGACGATCGGAAAGCTGGTGGGTCCCGCCGGCGGCCGGCAGCCAGCGCAAGGTCAGCGCCTTGCCGCCGGGCAGCGCGCCATCCGCCTCCATACTTTGCCAATGCAGCCCGTCATAGGCGGCCTTCAGGCGGATGTTCTCGACCGCGCGGCCGGGGCCGATGATGGCGCTCGCCAGCCGTTCGGCACTGATCGTATAGGGGCGCGATGGCTTGTCTTCCTCGGCCGGGGCCGGCGGGTTGGCCACTGGCGGAGTGGGCGTCGAACCGGGCCCCTTGCTCTTACCGATGAAGGGTTCGGCATCGAAGATGCCGCCGCCGACATGAATATCCCATTGCGGTTCGCCGAAGTGCACCGATACCGCGTCCAGCCGGGTCTGGCCCAGTGTCACGTGATCGAATGTTGCATCCGCCAACTTGCCATCGGGACCGAAACGCCCCTTGCCGCTGCCGGAGAAATCGCCGGCGGCAAAGGAGAAAGCCGAGATGTCCACCGGGTGCTTGTTGTCGAGGGTCATGTGGATGCTGGCATGGCCGGGCGAGCCGGCCGGCTTCTTCCATTTGGCGAAATCGACGGATGCCACGGCGTTCACCAGATCGAAATCGACGGCAACCTGGCTCAGCCGATCCTTGAACTCAGTGAAGACGAGATCGAGGCGCAGCGGCCCGTTGATCAGGTCGCGATAATCGAAACCGAGCCCCGCCAGAGTTGCCGCATCGCTGTTCGCCGTCAGCGAGACGCGGTTGGTGAAATCCTGGCCATAGAAATGCAGCTCCCAGCGCATGCCGGCAGGGATGCCGGCGAGCTTGGCGTTACCGGTGGCGCCCATGCCCTGGCTATTGAGCTTCAGTCGAAATTCCCCTCGGTCAGATCGTGGCCGAGGAAGATCTTGCCCAGTTTTGCGCCCACAAGCTTCGCGTTGGCGCCGAGTTGCACCTTGTCGAAGGGCAGGTCCTTGATCGCGGGAAAGCGGAAACTGAGATGGGTCTCGGCCGTGCCGGCGCTGTCCGCCGGGTCGATGCCGACCTTCTTGGGAAAGCCCAGCCGCGGGTTATCCAGCAGCTGAAGGGCTTCCTTGATTGGCCCACTGACGTCGCCGGCGACATCGATGATCTGGTTGGGCTTGTCGAGCCCGGTGATTTCAAGATGGCCCGTCTTGAGCGCCAGATTGCCGACCCCGCCGGAACCGAAATCGGCGACGAACTTGCTGGTATCGAAGCTCGCGGTTCCCTGGACGCCGCGCAGCGGCGGCAGCGGCATCAGATAGTGAATAGCCAGGCCTGTTGCCTTCAGCTTGCCGGCGAAGGAGCGCACGCTGATGGCCGCCGTATCGCCGCCGAGCAAGTCGACGTCGAGATTGGCTTCGGCTTCTTTCAGAATACCCTCGTCAATATCGTCGACGATCCATATCCGCGGATTGTCGAGACTGCCGCCGGTGCTGGGCCAGTAGTGGCGCAAGGCGGCGGCCGGCATGTCGTTGATCACAAGCCGGCTCTCCAGATGCAGCCGTCCGCTCTTGGGCGTGTGCTGCGAGATCAGGCCGCTCAGTTTCGCACTCGCCGACAGATGCGGACCGCCGAAGTCGAGGGTCAGGGTATCCAGCACCAGGGTATCGAACTCATCGGCAAGCTCGCCGGCCAAAGCAAGACCCGCGATCGGCAGCGGCCTGTCGAGCCGGCCCGGCAGAACGAGCTCACCGGGGCCGCTGGTCACGGTGAAATGCATCGCACCGATATGGCCATTGAGATTGACGATGGTGTCCAGAGTGCCATCGAACTGCAGGTGGGATTCGGAGAGTGTGGAAAGGTCCGGGGCGATCAGGCCGAGCGAGGCGATGTCGACGCCGCGATAGCCGCCATGGGCGGTGATATCGCGGGTCGCGGGATCGTAGATGAAATGCGCGTGGAGGCGCGCCGGGTTGCCCAGCTCGACCACCTCGGCCGACATGTCACCGGTGATCCCGTGCTCGCCGCGGGAGAAATCGATATCGATCTTCGGCGCATGCCAGACGAGGCCGGTGCGCTGGTCATCGAATACCAGCGTGCCGCCCACCAGATGAGCGCGCTGCAGATAGCCGGTGGGCAGATCCGGATTCATCGGCCCCATCAGATCGCTGAGCAGCTCCGGCAGGATGTTGGAGGATTGCCCCTCGCTGGCACCGGGTACCGTGGCCAGAAATTGGAACGTGCCGTCGCGGCTGCGCCGGATATGAATGCGGGGATCGAAAATCTCGACTTCCGTCGGCGCGACCAGCCCCCGCATCATGGCGCGCACCGACAGCCGCAGCCCGATCTGCGGCACGCTGGCCAGCTCGCGGCCCTCAGGCGTCAGAGCCCGCACATGGATGGCCCGGATGCTGACGAGCTGGTTGCCGCCCGTCCATGTGACGACCAGATCGTCGAGCTTGATCGTGAAGGCCCGGTCGGGAGCATCCAGCGAACGCTCGAAATACGGAATCAGGAAACCCAGATGTACCGGATGGCCATCGGCCAGACGCCAGGCGACGAAGCCGATCAGGATGGCGACGCCGGCGATCAGTGCGGCAACGACCTCGAAGATGATGATGAGACTGCGGCGCAGCAAGTTCTACCCTCGACCTTGGCGCTCGGCGACCCTGGCTCTGGCGGCCTTCGGGCTGACACCTGGCCTTGACCATGGATCGAGCCTTCAGCAGGCTGCCGCCAACCACGGCCGAGGATCATGCCGCCCCCTCTCATCATCTCGACCGGCGCAACGTTGCCGCTGCCCGGCGATCCCGACCTTGCCCGGCTGGGCTTTGAGCGAATCGCCAGCGGCCCCGCCGTTCTCCGCCAACTGGCGCAGGAGGACGAGGGCCGGGCGCTGCTGGCCGCGATCTTCGGCAACAGCCCCTTCCTCGGCCAGGCGCTGCTCGGCGAGCCCGACATCCTTGCGGCATTCCTAGCGCAGGATTCCGCCGCTGTCTTGGCCGATCTCATGGCAGAGCTGGCACGCGAGGCCGTGGCTGCCGGCGAAGGCCAGCCAGATGATGCGGCTGTTGCGCCGCTTTCGCCGCCGCGCGGCATTGCTGATCGCGCTCGCCGATATCAGCGGCCGCTGGACCCTGGAGCAGGTGACCGGCGCGCTCGCCGACTTCGCCGAAACGGCGCTGAAACTGGCGATCGATCATCTGCTGCGCCGCGCGGCGGCGGCCGGCGAGCTGGCGCTCGCCAATCCGGAGCGCCCCAGCGAAAGATCAGGCCTGGTGGTACTGGGCATGGGCAAGCTGGGCGCCCGCGAACTGAACTATTCCAGCGATATCGACCTGATCGTCCTCTACGACCGCAGCAAGGTCGATTACCGCGGACGGCGCAGCCTGCAGGACTGTTTCGTGCGCCTGGCCCGCGACCTGGTGCGCCTGCTGCAGGATCTGACCGAGGACGGCTATGTCTTTCGCACCGACCTGCGCCTGCGGCCCGATCCCGGGTCCACGCCGCTTGCCATGTCGGTGCTGGCGGCAGAGACCTATTACGAGGGCATGGGCCAGAACTGGGAACGCGCGGCCATGATCAAGGCCCGCGCCGTGGCCGGCGATGCCGAATCGGGTGCCGAGTTCCTGAAGCATCTGCGGCCTTTCATCTGGCGCCGGCATCTCGACTTTGCCGCGATCCAGGATATTCACTCGATCAAGCGCCAGATCCATGCGGTGAAGGGTCATCGCGAGATCGCCGTCGGTGGCCATAACATCAAGCTCGGTCGCGGCGGCATCCGCGAGATCGAGTTCTTTGCCCAGACCCAGCAGCTGATCTGGGGCGGGCGCGAATCCCGAATTGCGGTCGCCCGCAACCTGCGAAGCCATCCGCGCGCTGGTGGCGGCCGGGCGGGTCAAGGGCGAGACCGGCGAGGAGATGATCGCGGCATATCGCTATCTGCGCCATGTCGAGCATCGCCTGCAGATGGTCGATGACCGCCAGACCCACACCCTGCCGCCGGCAGGGCCGGGGCTGGATGCCATCGCGCGTTTCTGCGGACATCCGGATACGGAGACTTTCGCCCGCACCCTGATGGAGCATCTGGGCGCCGTCGAAGATCACTACGCCGAGCTGTTCGAAGAGGCGCCCTCGCTCTCCGGCCCCGGCAGCCTGGTCTTCACCGGCACCGAACACGATCCCGATACCGTGCGCACGTTGAGCGAGATGGGTTTCAAGGACGGCGCCTCGATCTCCGCGACCATCCGCGCCTGGCATGCGGGGCGGGCGCGCGCCATGCGCTCGACCCGGGCGCGCGAACTGCTGACCGAGCTGATGCCCAGCCTGCTGCAGGCGCTGGGCCGCGGCTCGCAACCCGACGAGGCCTTTGCCCGCTTCGATGCTTTCCTGCACGCGCTGCCTGCCGGCGTACAGATATTCTCGCTGCTCTATTCCAATCCGCGGCTGCTGGGTCTGATCGCCGAGATCATGGGTGGCGCGCCGCGCCTGGCCGATCACCTCAGCCGCAACCCGGCGCTGCTGGATGCCGTGCTGAGCTCCGGCTTTTCCGCGGCACCGCCGCGGCGCGACGAGCTCGCCGACGAACTCAACCGCCAGCTCGCCCTGGCCACCGACTTGCAGGACGTGCTCGATATCGCGCGTCGCTGGACCCGCGACCGCCAGTTCCAGATCGGCGTCCATATCCTGCGCGGCACGACCGATGCCGAGCGCGCGGCCGGGCCGCTCAGCGACGTGGCCGATACCGTCATCGCCGCGTTGCAGCCGCGGGTGGAGGCCGAGTTCTTCCGCCAGCATGGCCGCCTGCCCGGCCGCGGGCTTGGCGACGGTGGCGCTGGGCAAGCTCGGCAGCCGCGAGCTGACCATCGGCTCCGATATCGACCTGATCTTCATCTATGACGCGCCGGCCGAACTCGAGGGCCAAGGCTGGGACAATCTGCATTCCGACGGGCCAAAGCCGCTCGCGCCCATCCATTACTACGCGCGGCTGGCGCAGCGCCTGATCGCCGCCATCACCGCGCCCACCGGCGAGGGCAAGCTTTACGACGTCGATATGCGGCTGCGCCCCTCCGGCAATTCCGGGCCGATCGCCTCCAGCCTCGAGGGCTTTCGCCGCTATCAGGAAAGCGATGCCTGGACCTGGGAGCATATGGCGCTGACCCGGGCGCGGGTCGATCGCCGGGCAATGCCGGATTTCGCCGCCGACTGCACCGCAGCGGCCTGCGCGAAATCCTGAGCCGCCCGCGCGATCCGGTGAAACTCGCCGGCGATGTCGCCGACCATGCGCCGGCGCATGGCCCAGCAGTATCCGCACCGACCGGCTGTGGGATGTGAAGCATCTCGCCGGCGGGCTGGTGGATATCGAGTTCATCGTCCAGTATCTGATGCTGCGCCATGCCGCGGCGCGGCCCGATTTGCTGACGCCCAACACCGATGCAGCCCTGCTGGCGCTTGGACGCGCCGGCATCCTGTCGGACGAAGCGGTACGGCCGTTGCGCGCGCGCACTCAAACTGTGGCGCAATCTGCACGGCTTCCTGCGCATCACCGTGGGCAGCAAACTGGACGAGGCAACATTGCCGCCCTCCATCGCCCAGCGCCTGGCGCAGATCGGCGGCAGCGTTGACTTTGGCAGCCTGAAACAGCACATGATCGAGACGGCTGCTGATGTGCGGCGGCGCTATCGCGATATCGTCGAATCCGAGGAGGAAAAAACCCCATGAGCGTGAAACCCGGCGACAAGGCCCCCGACTTCACCCTGCCCACCGACGGCAACGGCAAGGTCAGCTTGTCCAAGCTCAAGGGCAAAAAGGTGATCCTCTACTTCTACCCCAAGGACGATACCTCGGGCTGCACGGCGGAAGCCTGCGGCTTTCGCGACAACCTGCCGAAATTCGGCAAGACCGACGCGACCGTCATCGGCATCAGCCGCGACAGCGTGGCGAGCCACGACAAATTCAAGAAGAAGTACGACCTGCCCTTCATGCTGGCCTCCGACGAAGACGGCAAGGTCTGCGAGGCCTATGGCACCTGGGTCGAGAAGAGCATGTATGGCCGCAAATACATGGGGATCGAGCGCGCCACCTTCCTGATCGACGCCAAGGGCGCCGTGCGCAACGTCTGGCGCAAGGTCAAGGTGCCCGGCCATGTCGACGAGGTGCTGGCCGCAGCGAAGACGATCTGATCATGCAATCATTTTGTTACCCTCTCGCGCGGCGCCTCGGCGTTGCCATCCTCTGCCTGGGCGCGGTGGTGGGCGCCGCGGTCGCCAATCCCGCGCGCGAAGCGATCCTTGCCACCTATGCCACGGCAGCGAAACAGCTCGACCCCGCCTTCACCGGCTTCTCTGTTGAGCGCGGTTCCCAGCTGTGGAACTCGACCCATACAGAGGGCAATATCGATACCCCCTCCTGCACCACCTGCCACACCAAGGATGCGACGGCCCAGGGCATGACCCGGGCCTTGAAGCCCATCGCGCCCATGGCGGTGTCCAAGACAGCCGAGCGTTTCACCGATCCCGAAAAGGTTGAAAAATGGTTCCTGCGTAACTGCAAGACCGTGCTCGGCCGGGAATGCACGCCGATCGAGAAAGGTGACGTCATCACCTATCTTTCGAGCCTGTGAGGCATCGATGAAGTTCGTTGGTTCAAGTTTGCTCGCAGTCGCGGCCATCTTGGCATTCGGCACGGTCGCAGCAGCCAACATGCAGTACGTGCCGGGCGGCGCCAAGGCCGAGACCGAGCGCGAATGCAGCGCCTGCCACACCTTCATTCCTCCGCAGGAAGAACCGATGCAGGAGTGGCGCGATATTCTGCGCAATATGTCGCATCACATGGGCGAAGACGCGAGCCTGCCCGAACCGTTGCGTAGTGACATCGAGGCTTATCTTGTCGACAACGCCAGCGACGGGCCGGAATACCGGGACCATGCAAGGTGACTGACCGGGCTGCGGGGATGGTCCGGGTCTGGGATCTTCCCACGCGGCTCTTCCACTGGTTGCTGGTTGCGTCGGTCATGTTCGAACTCGCCACCGGTCTTTTGGCGCCCAAATGGTGGTTCGGCCGCCACATCTGGTGCGGCTACGCACTCGCCCTGCTGCTGGTGTTCCGGATCGTCTGGGCCTTCCATGGCGCAGACTTCAGCCGCCTGAGCGGTTTTCTGTATTCGCCGCGTCAGGCAATCGAGCATCTTCGGGGCATGGCCCGTGGGCGACCCATTCACTATCTCGGGCACAACCCGGCGGGTGCCATGATGATCTATGCCCTGATCGTCGTGCTCACCCTTATGGTTGTAACCGGCTTCATCGTCCAGGGCGGCGATCTCAAACAAGGCCCGCTCGCCGCATTCACCAGCTTCGCCGTTGGCGAAGCGGTGCGAACGATCCACCAATTCTTCGCCTATCTGCTGCTGGCGCTGATTGCCGGTCATCTGGCCGGCGTGCTGCTTGGCAGCCTCGTATTCAAGGAGCGGCTAATCGGCGCCATGATCGACGGCCGCAAACCGATCGGCGCCGGCGAGGCGGGCGCGGCGCGAAGGAGCAGGCCGGCGACGGCGATCGCCTGGCTGGCCGCCCTTGCCATAGCCGGCGGAGCGCTGCTTGCGTTTCTCTCGAGCCGGCCCGCGCTGGGCGTGCCAGACATGCCGCCAAACGCGGCCTTCGCAGAGGAGTGCGGCGCCTGCCACAATGTCTTCCATCCCAGCTTGCTTCCCCGCGCCTCGTGGACCGCCATCATGGCGGATCTCCCACATCATTTCGGCGAGGATGCGAGCTTGCCCGTTACGCGCCGCAATGAGATTGCAGCCTATCTGGAAAGCTACGCCGCCGAGGCCTGGGATACCCTGCCCGCGCGGCGCTTCAGCCAGGTTTTTTCCGATGACCCCTTGCGGATCACCGCATCGCCGGGCTGGGCGCGCCTTCATCGCCACGTCGACGCGGCCGCCTTCGCACTTCCCGCCGTGCGCTCCAAGACGAATTGCCTGGCCTGTCACCGCGATGCAGAGAGCGGTCGGTTCGCGCCACAGTCGATCGCGATACCCGAATCCTGAACGATCAGACTTTGGCGTCCGCCAGCGCATTGGCCGAAGCAGCGCCGACAGCGTCCTCGACGGAGCGGGATTCCAGCGCGGCGGTGATGCCGGCGCAGAGCACCGGAAGGTGAGAGCGGAACAGCGCGAGGTGATCCGGGCCGATCACCACCGTGCGAATCTTGGGTGCCAGGACGCGCCAACCCACGGCGAACCGCCGGGCTCGAGCCGCCCGGTCCGCGGAACTGAGCAGGACGACGCTACCCTCATAGGGCTGTGGGCGGTATCGCCGGAACGCTTTCGCGAACCGGTCCTGCATCACCCAATAGAGCCGGCGGTCTTCGGGTGATTGCTTGGCCAGTATCGGCGAGCGACCAATGCGGCGCAGAAGCGCGCCCCGCATTTGCCAGGCCATGGCGGCAAGCTGGCGCACCAGGCGCGTGAGCGGCGCATCGGGCCTGCGCCAATAGAGCCACGGCGTTACAAGCCGATTGTAGTCCGGATCGATCATGACGACCGTGCGCACGTCTTCGCCCCTGGCGCGCAACCGCCGCGCCATCTCGCAAGCAAGAATTCCGCCGATGCAATATCCGCCCAGATAATAAGGTCCCGTTGGCTGAACCCGGCGAATGCCCGCGAGATAGTCTTCGACCAGGGTGTCAAGATCGGTGTGAGGCACTTCGTCCGGGTTGAGCCCTCGGGCGGTGATGCCGTAGAGCGGCTGATCCGCCGCCAGATGACGCAGCAATCCCGTGAGCAACAGCACATCGCCGCCGTTGCCGTGCACGATATGGAGCGGCGGACGGCTGCCGGTCTCGCGGATAGCGACCAAGGGCGGCCGGGCAACACAAGCCGGCCGGAAGCCGGTGTGCCGCAGGGCCTCGCCCGCCCGGATGGACGCGAGCAGTACAGCGAGCTTTCGTATCGTGGGGTGTTCGAGAAGGGCGGCAAGCGGTGGCTTGACGCCAAAGACCCGCTCCACCTCCATGAACAGGGTCACAGCCGACAGCGAATCTCCCTCCAGCAGAAAGAAATCGTCGTCGATGCCGAGCCCGCTAACGACAAGCACCTGTTCCCACAGGATACAGAGTTTCTTTTCGTCGTCGGTGGAAGGCGCTGCGTAGGGCGTCGGCAGAGCGAAGCGATCGCGGTCTTGCGCTGACTCAACGGCCGGCGCCAAGCGTGCTTCCTTTGCGCTTGTCACCCCACAGACCCCCCGGATTGATGAGTGTGAAGATTTCTATGAGGGGATCGCCCTTATTTGTCCATTTCTTTTGACGTCGGCGATCACGCCGTCGCACCGGCCAGCGGATTGCCCAGGCGCAGCGCCAGGGCTGCGGCCATGAACTTGTCGAGATCGCCATCCAGCACGCCGCCGGTATCGCTCGTTTCCACGCCCGTGCGCAGGTCTTTCACCATCTGATAGGGCTGCAGCACATAGGAGCGGATCTGGTGACCCCAGCCGATATCGGTCTTGGTGGCCTCGGTCTTGGCGGCTTCGGCCTCGCGGCGGCGCAACTCCGCCTCGTATAGCCGCGCCTTCAGCATCTCCAGCGCCATGGCGCGGTTGCGATGCTGCGAACGGTCGACCTGGCAGCTCACCACGATGCCCGAGGGCATATGGGTCATGCGCACCGCACTGTCGGTCTTGTTCACATGCTGTCCGCCGGCACCCGAGGAGCGGAACGTGTCGACCTTCAGATCCTTGTCGAGCACCTCGATGGTGATGGTGTCGTCGACCACCGGATAGACCCAGACCGAGGCGAAGCTGGTGTGGCGGCGCGCCTGGCTGTCATAGGGCGAGATGCGTACCAGACGATGCACGCCGCTTTCTGTCTTCAGCCAGCCATAGGCGTTTTCGCCGGAGACACGGATGGTCGCCGATTTGAGGCCCGCTTCCTCACCCGGGCTTTCTTCCAGCCATTCCACCTTGTAGCCATGCTGCTCGGCCCAGCGCACATACATGCGCTGCAGGATCTCAGCCCAGTCCTGCGCCTCGGTTCCGCCGGCACCGGCATGGACCTCGAGATAGCAATCGTTGACATCCGCTTCGCCGGAAAGAAGCGTTTCGAGCTGGCGTTTCTCGGCCCTCTCGGAAAGCCGGCGCAGGCCTGCTTCGCCTTCGCTGATTGTCGCAGCATCGCCCTCAGCTTCGCCAAGCTCGATCAGCGTCAGCGCATCATCCAGCTCGCGCTCGAGGCTGCGCACACTATCGATCTGGGAAGCAAGACGGTTACGCTCGCGCATGACCCGTTGCGCGGTCGCCTGACTGTTCCAGAGAGCGGGGTCTTCGGCGCGAGCGTTGAACTCCGCCAGCTTCTTCAGCGCACTATCCCAGTCAAAGATGCCTCCTGAGCAAGGCCAGCGTGGATCTGATCCCCGCCACCATTGCTTCGGCTTCTGTGCGCATTACTAAACTCCTTGAAAGACCGCCGGCGTGGGCCAGCGGGCGCGGTTATAGAGACGCGGCTTGCGGCTGGTCAAGCGGGGCCGGATTTCCGTCTAGTAGAGTCCGCCGCTCGAATCCGAGGCGGGCGTGGGCGTGTCACCGGCGCCGGAGCCGGCGACGCCGACACCCATGATGACCTGGCTCTGCCCATCGGGCTCGGTGCCAGGCTTGAAGGATTCCAGGATCACCTTGTCGTCACCGGGTTGCGCCCGCTGTCCGGTTTTCAGATTGACCCGCACCAGGCGGATGCCGGGCGGAACGCGGAAGGGCACGTTCGGCTGATCCTTGAGCGCCTCGGCCATGAAATCCTTGAACAGCGGCGCGATGATGGCGCCGCCGGTCGCTTGCGAACCCAGCGAACGGGGCTGGTCATAGCCCATGTAGCAGCCGAGGGCCAAATCGGGCGAGAAACCGATGAACCACACATCGTTGGAATCATTGGTGGTGCCCGTCTTGCCGGCGAGCGGCCTGCCCAGCGTGCCGACGATGGCGCCGGTGCCGCGCTGGACCACGCCCTGAAGCATCGAGACCATCTGATAGGCGGTCTGGGGGTCCAGCACCTGTTCACGGGTATCGGGAATCTTCGGCGGCGTCTGGCCCTTCCAATCGACATTGGCGCAGCCATCGCAGGGCCGCTCGTCGTGGCGGAAGATCGTATGGCCCAGCTTGTCCTGGACACGGTCGATCAGGGTGGGTGTCACCTTCTTGCCGCCATTGTCGATCTGGGCATAGGCGTTCGTGAGCCGCAGCACCGTGGTCTCGCCTGCACCCAGCGCCATGGCCAGCACCGCCTGCAGATCGTCGACGACGCCCAGCCGCTTGGCCATTTCCACGACCTTGGCCATGCCGATGGTCTGGGCTACGCGAACCGTCATCAGGTTGCGCGATTTTTCCAGGCCAACGCGCAGCGTCGTCGGCCCCAGGAAATCCTGGTCGAAATTCACCGGTTTCCACAACGGCAGGCCCGGACCTTGATCGACGACGATGGGCGCGTCCATGACCACGGTGGAGGGCGTCATGCCGTTTTCCAGCGCCGTCAGATAAACGATAGGCTTGAAGGAGGATCCGGGCTGACGCATCGCCTGGGTGACGCGGTCGAATTCGCTGATCTGGAAACTCCAACCGCCGGTCATCGCCAGCACGCGGCCGGTATGGGGATCCATGGCCACCATGGCGCCGCTGATCTCGGGTATCTGGCGCAGGCCGAAGGTCTTGGGCGGATAGTCGCGGCCTTGCGAATCCTTGGCCACCGGTTCCACCAAGACGACATCGCCCACCGCGATCACGTCGGTCGGCTTCTTGACCGCGGGCCCATAGACGAACTTGCCGTCCTTGGTCTCCACATGGCGCGCCCAGGTGAGTTCGCTCAGCGGAATCTCGCCATCGCTGCCGTCGCGCAGCCCGATCTTCAGCGTCTTGGCGTCGGAAGCCAGCACCACGGCAAGCTGCCAGGTATAGAGACCCGCCGGATCATCGACGGCAGCAAACGTCTGCGGCCAGTTGCCGGAGACGTCGATATGGGTCACCGGCCCGCGATAGCCGTGCTGGCGATCGAAATTGATCAGGCCGTTGCGCAATACCTTGTCAGCGATGGCCTGCAAATGTGGGTCGAGCGAGGTGCGCACTGTCAACCCGCCCTTATAGAGCGCGTCCTGCCCGAACCGCCCGACCAGTTCGCGGCGCACCTCCTCGGCAAAATAATCGGCGCTCACGACTTCCGTGGTGCCGCGCGGGGTCAGCGTCAGCGGCTCGGCGGAGGCGGCTTCGGCCTCGGCCGCGGTGATAAAGCCATCCTCCTGCAGGCGGCCGATGACCCAGTTGCGCCGTGCAAGCGCTGCTTCGGGATGCTTGTCGAGGGCGTAGTTGTTGGGTGCCTTGGGCAATGAGGCGAGATATGCCGCCTCCCCGATCGTCAGGTCATCCAGCGATTTGTTGAAATAATTGAGCGCCGCGGCGGTCACGCCGTAATTGCCGGATCCAAGATAGATCTGGTTCAGATAGAGCTCGAGGATGCGGTCCTTGCTGAAGGCCTTTTCCAGGCGCAGCGCCAGGATGATCTCGCGCACCTTGCGCTTCAGCGATACCTCGTTGCCGAGCAGGAAGTTCTTGGCGACCTGCTGGGTGATGGTGGAGGCGCCGATGGGCCGCCGGTCGCTGCCCATATGGATCAGATTGGTCAGCATGGCCGAGGCAATGCCGCGCACGTCGATGCCAGGGTTGGTGTAGAAGGTCTTGTCCTCGGCCGCCAGGAACGAGTTGATCACCCGCTTGGGGATGGCGCCGATCGGCACATAGATGCGCTTTTCGATGGCGTATTCGGCCATCAAACGCCCGTCGCCCGCCAGCACCCGGGTCACCACCGGGGGATCGTATTTCTCCAGCTGCGAGATATCCGGCAAATCGGCGCTGTAATGCTGGATCAGCACGTAGCCGGCGATCGCGCCGGCCACCCCCAGCACGATCAGCGTGGTAAACATAAACCCCAGAAAACGCAGGAAACCCATCGCGCTAGCTGCCTTCGCCCGTCGGCCAAAAGGCCGGTATCAGGATTTGCCGCTGGCGACCGTCACGGCGAAGTAGCCGTCGATGGCACGCAGCATGGCACCAGCTAACTTGGCCCTGTGGGCGCCCGAAAGCAACAGGGCCTCGTCCTGAACATTCGACAAATAACCCATCTCGATCAGCACCGAGGCGATATCCGGGGCCTTCAGCACGGCAAAGCCGGCGAAGCGGTGGGTATTGGGCAGCAGCATGGTCACCCGGCCCAGCTCATTGACCAAAAGCTCGGCAAAATGCGCCGACTGATTCTTGGTCTCGCGCTGGGCAAGATCGATCAGGATCGAGGTGACCGCCGTGCTCTGTTTGGTCAAGTCCATGCCCGCGATCAGATCCGCCTTGTTCTCCTTGGCGGCAAGGGCGGCAGCTTCCGCATCGGATGAAGTTTCCGAGAGCGTGTAGACCGAGAGCCCGCGCGGATCGCCAACGAAACTGGAATCGGCATGCAGCGAGATGAAGATATCGGCATGGTCGACGCGCGCCATCTCGAAGCGCTCGCGCAAGGCAACGAACATGTCGCTCCGGCGCGTCAGCTTCACGCGATAGCGGCCGGTGGCCAGAAGTTCGCGTTCCAGCTCCTGCGCTACGGCCAGGGTGACATTCTTCTCATAGGTACCGCTATGGCCGATCGTGCCTGGATCCGGCCCGCCATGGCCGGGATCGATATAGACCAGCGGCAGCGGCCCCTCGGGTTCGGGCCGCAGCATCGGAACCCCTGGCGGCAGCGTCATGATCCCGGCCTGCTGGATGCCGGCGGCCGCGGCATCATTGCCCGACGATCCGCCATTATCCGTCAACGGGCTGACGACAATGGCGGTCGCCGGTTGCACGCCGGCCATGGCCGGCGTCGACGCCCCTGCCAAAGTGCCGGAGGACGGAATCGGGAAAACGACGACGTCGGATACCGGCCTTAGCAGCGGTGCATCGCGTGCCGCTGCGCTGGAGGATGGAACGGCCTGGCCCGCACTTGACTGACCGCTGGAGGCGGGGGCAGCGCTGATGCCGGCTGAAGGACTTGGCGGCGTATTGGCTGCCATGCTGGTGACGACCAGCGGCGGGATGGAATCGATCGGCGACCCCAGCACCGCGGCATTGAAATCGCCGGTGGCAGCGGGCACCAGATCGATCACCAGGCGCCGCGAGTTGCCGCCGCTGGAGCCAGCGATCAGGACGACCGAGCCGATGGTCGCATTGCCCTTGAGACCTGCGGTCAGCCTCGTGACGCCCGTGCCGGTATTCAGCATGGAAAGGCTGGACACCTGGCCTACAACCCGGGGCAGACGCTGGCCCTGCCAATCGGCTTCCGGCAGTTCGATATAAAGGCGGGGCGGGCCAGCCAGCAGACCGACGCGATAGGCCGTGGCCTCCGACAATTCGACGACGATTCGGGTCGAGCCGGGGTGCTGGCCGAGGCGAACATCCAATATCGCCGGCTTCGCCCAGGCTGCCTGGCAAAGCAGCAGCGGCGCCAGCAACAGGATTAATAAACGGGCGAAAGTATGCATCTTAGGGCCCACGGCTCATACGAATAGCAAATATTCGGGGCAAAGTCATTGGAATCTATAAATAAACCTCAAGAGTCCCCCCGGATCATGGAATTCGAGGTTGTGGATTGGGAGCCGGATGTTTAAGTTCGGCCTGTCCGCATCTCGTTGCGGTGCACAGGTGTGCGGTCGTTGACCGGCGCCGGCGCCAGGGGCATCGGGCGCGCCAAGCCAGGCCTTCGTTAGGCCCGGGCGGCTGCAGGCCAAAGCCCCGGGAACCAGGCATACCGCTCGTGCGCGGACGGTGAAATTCGCTTTCTCGCGCGACTGCCGTCGCTTTTTCACGGCAGGCGCTGCCAGGGAGCGGTTGGGCGCTTCGGCCCTGTCGAGGGCGCCCCGACTAAGAGTCCCAATGAAAATAGCTTGTTCAACCCCTAACCATGTCGCGCCGCCGGTTCCCGGATCGTGGAACCGCGCCGGGCGCGTCACGGAGAAAATCATCCATGGCGAAAAGAATGTTGATCGACGCCACCCACCCGGAAGAAACCCGTGTGGCGGTGGTCGATGGAAAACGACTTGAGGAATTCGATGTCGAGGTTGCCAGCCGCAAGCAGCTAAAAGGCAACATCTACCTGGCGAAAATCACGAGGGTTGAGCCCTCGCTCCAGGCCGCATTCGTCGAATATGGCGGGAACCGGCACGGCTTCCTGGCTTTCAGCGAAATCCATCCCGACTATTACCGCATTCCGCTCGAGGATCGCGAAGCGCTGCTGGCCGAACAGGCCGCCATGGCGCGCGAGCAGGATGAGCAAGAGAACGAGAGCGAGGAGCGCCATTCGCGCCGGGGCCGCCACGGCCATCGCGATCGCGACAGATCCCGCGGCGATCGCCATGGCGGTGATGGCGCAGACGCGAGCACCGCAGGCGAAGCCCACGACGATACCGCACTCGAGAGCGAGACCATCCACGAGGAGATGCAGGCGAGTGAACCTAGCGGCGTTGAGCCGGTCGACGAACAAGCCGGAGAGGCAGCACCCGGTGATGCGATTGCGCTGGAAGCGGTGGACCGGCCCGATATGCGCCTCGCCAGCGAGCCGTTTGAGCCTCAACTGGAAAGCCAGGCTCCGGAGGGTCAAGAGAGCCACGCCCCAACCGATCGCACTTTGGGCGACGACGATGTGACAGCGCCTGCCTGGCCGGCGGCCCCTGGCGACCACGACGCGGGCGACCAGAGAGCCGGCGACCAAGGAACCGACGACCAGGGGGACGATCTCGCCCCGGCGGAAGACGACAACGCCGATATCGTCGAACTGACCGAGGCCGATCCCAGCCTGGAAGCCCAGGTTGCCGAGTTGCCGCTGGAGACGCCGGGCGCCGACGATGCGCAAGCCCTGCCGCACTCGCCCACGGGCGAAGAAGCGCCGGAGCATCGCTCCGCCATCGAGGAAGCGCCGCCCGTGGCGCAGTCGCTGGAAACCGTGGGCGGCGACGAGGTCGAGGAATCCGGCTCGCGCCGGCCGCGGCCCATCAGCCGGCGCTACAAGATTCAGGACGTCATCAAGCGCCGGCAGATCCTGCTGGTGCAGGTGACGAAGGAAGAGCGCGGCAACAAGGGTGCCGCGCTGACGACCTATCTGTCGCTCGCCGGACGTTATTGCGTGTTGATGCCCAATACCGATCGCGGCGGCGGTGTGTCGCGCAAGATCACCAATGCCGGCGACCGCAAGCGCCTCAAGACCATCATCGAGGATCTGGAGTTGCCCGCCGGCATGGCGATGATCGTGCGCACTGCCGGCAGTGAGCGCAGCAAGCCGGAGGTGAAGCGCGACTTCGAATATCTGATCCGCCTGTGGGACGAAATCCGCGAGCTCACGCTGCGCTCGACCGCGCCGGCGCTGATCTATGAAGAAGCCAACCTGATCAAGCGGGCGATCCGCGATCTCTACAGCCGCGACATCGAGGATGTGCAGGTCGAGGGCGACGAGGCCTACAAGGCGGCCAAGTCCTTCATGCGCATGCTGACGCCCAGCCACGCCAAGCGCGTCCAGCAGTACAAGGATCCGACGACCCCGCTGTTCACGCGCTATCAGATCGAAAGCCAGCTCGACGCCATTCACAATCCCGTCGTCCAGCTGAAATCGGGCGGCTATATCGTCATCAACCAGACCGAGGCGCTGGTCGCCATCGACGTCAATTCCGGCCGCGCCACGCGCGAACGGAACATCGAGGAGACCGCCGCCAAGACCAATCTGGAGGCCTCCGACGAGATCGCCCGCCAATTGCGCTTGCGCGATCTGGCCGGTCTCGTGGTCATCGACTACATCGACATGGACGAATCGCGCCATAACGCCCAGGTCGAGCGCCGGCTGAAGGATGCGATGCGCCATGACCGTGCGCGCATCCAGCTCGGCCGCATCAGCCCCTTCGGCCTGCTGGAATTGTCGCGCCAACGCCTGCGCCCCAGCCTGTTCGAGGTCGAGCACGGAAGTCTGCCGTCTCTGCCGCGGCACCGGTCATGTCCGTTCGACGGAATCGACGGCACTCCACGTGCTGCGCTCCATCGACGAGGAGGGTGCACGCCAGAAGAGTGCGGCCATCACCGTCTCGGTACCGGCGGCAGTCGCGCTGTTCATCCTTAACCACAAGCGCCAGTCGCTGGCCGAACTCGAGATACGCCAGGGCTTTCGCATCTATCTGGGCGCCGATGAAACACTAGTACCACCGGAGTTTCGCATCGAGCGGTTGAAGGCGCTGGCCCCGGGCGACGCACCCCCGGCACCCATTGTGGTGCAGCCGAGCGCGCCGGTGCTTGAAGACGCCGACGCCGACATCGACGAGGCGGAAGCCGAGGAAGAAGATTCCGAAGAAGCATCCGAGGCGAGCGCGGAAGCCGATGCTCCGGGTGCCACCGACGAGGATGGCGGCCGCCGGGATGGCGGTCATCGTGACGCCAGACGGGGCGATGCCAGACGGGGCGACGCCGGGCGAAGTGACGGCGGCGAGGCGGCGGGCGAGGCCGGACAGGATGAGGGCGGGCGTGAGAGCGGTCGCGATGGGCCGCGTGATGTCAGTGGCCCGGATGGCGAGCGGCGCGGACGCCGCCGGCGCCGGCGCCGCGGGCGTGACCGTGACCGCCATGGCGGTGATGGCCAGCGGGATGGGCATCGGGACGGCCCCAGAGACGGCCAGCGCGACGCACGCGATCATAGCCGCAATGGCGGCCAGCAGCCCCGCGAAGCGGGGCTGGAACATCATCAGGATGGACAGCCTGCGGCCATGGCGGGTGCGACCGAGCCTGGCGAATTCAATGGCGGGCCGGATGGGCGACAGTTTCGCCCTCCAGGCAGGCAATCAGCCGGGTCGGCCGGATGGCGAAGGCGGCGAACGCCGTCGCCGCCGGCGTGGACGGCGTGGCGGACGGCGGCGGCGGCGCGGTGGCGAGATGGATAATGCCGAGACGGCCGGCGGCGATCAGGGTGGCCGGGATATGGGCAACCGCGAGAGTGGCGGCGAGCATCGCCCTGAACCCGGCAATGTCGACCCTGCCTCGTTTGCCGCGGACCCCGAGGGTCCCGGCAGGGGACACGAACATTGGCCCGAGCAGCGGCCGATGACGCCGGCGGATTTTGACCGGCCCTATGTCGATGAGGCAACCGAGCGCTTCGTCGAACAAAGCCGCCCCGAACCCCAGACTCGACCGGAGACTCAGCCCGCGACCCGACACGAACCGCGGAGCGAACCGCAGCCGGCGAGCGAAACGCCACCCGCGGCGCCCGATGACAAGTCGAGCGAACGCAAGCGCGGCGGCTGGTGGAAGCGGGTGCTGAGCTAGCGCCAGATCGGGCCGTCAGCCTATCAGGCGCGCCAGCCGATCAGCCGGCGCGCCGCTTCGGCCATATCTTCGGTCGAGCCGGCAAAGGAAATTCGCAAGCTGCGATGGCCGCGCGCGGAATCGAAATCGGTTCCGGGCGTCAGCGCCACGCCGGTTTCCTGCAGCATGCGCCGGCAGAACGCCTCGCTGTCATTGGTGAGGTTGCCGATATCGGCATAGAGATAGAATGCGCCCTCGGGCGGGGCGAACTGGCGGAAGCCTGCCTTGGGCAGTTCGCTCAGCAACAGGTCGCGATTGCGCCGGTAGCGCGCGACATTGGCATCGAGCTCCGCCTTGCAGTCGAACACCGCCAGTGCCGCCAGTTGCGGCAAGGTGGGCGGCGAGATGAACAGGTTCTGGCCGAGGCGCTCGATGCTGTCATGCAGATCCATGGGCAGCACCATCCAGCCCAGCCGCCAGCCGGTCATGGAAAAGTATTTCGAGAAGCTGTTGATGACGATGGCGCTGTCATCGAGACCAGCGGCACTGGCCGCAACCCCTTCATAGACGATGCCATGATAGATCTCGTCGGAGACGAGGCGAATGCCCTTGCGTCGGCAATAGGCGGCAAGTTCCGCGAGTTCGTCCGGCGTCAGCATGCTGCCGGTGGGATTGGCGGGACTGGCGACGATGAGCCCCTCGATCGGCGCCGGCAGGGCATCGAGCATCGCGGGCGTGGGGTGGAAGCGCGTCTCGGGCCCGACCGGAAGGTCGACCGGCTTCAGATCGAGGGCCAGCAGGATATTGCGGTAAGCGGGATAGCCGGGTGCCGCCAGTGCGACGCGGTCGCCAGGCTCGAATGCGGCGAGGAATCCCAGCATGAAGCCGCCGGATGAGCCGGTGGTAACCGCGATGCGATCGGCGGGCGATATCCAGCCCATAGGTGCTGCGGTAGTGGGCGGCGATGGCCTGGCGCAGCGGCGGGATGCCCAGAGCCTCGGTATAGCCCAGCCGATTGCTGTCGAGCGCGCGCTTGGCGGCTTCGATCACCGCCGCCGGCGCCGATGTATCGGGCTGGCCGATCTCCAGATGAAACACCGCTTCGCCGGCTTGCGCACGCGCATTGGCAGCGCGCAGCACCTGCATGGCGATGAAGGGCGGGATAGCCGCCCGGCGTGCGACCTTCAGCACGGCTTGCGCCTATTGTCCGAGAAGAACGACGCCCAGCCCGTCGCCGCGGGTATCGGCCTTGGCCTGGCAGCCGGCGGCATTTTCGGTACCGCGCGGGCAGAGGATGGCCTGGACGCGGCCGAGGATATCGGCCTGCTGCAGGGTATGGCCCTGGCTCTGCAGGGTCTGCAGGACCGATTGCTCAACGTTCGTCTCATGGAAGACGGCGTCGGGCTCGCCATTGTGGTGTAGCCGGCCGAGGGCGACGGATGAGTCCAGCGGGCGCTGATCGATCAGCGCGCTGAGATAGACCTGGGCCAGCGCCGTGGGCGCGGTGACGCCGCCGGAAGCGGCCGCGGCGAAGAAGAAGGTGCCGTTGCCGTGGCCCGTCACCAGCAGCGGTCCGGCATTGAAGGGGTCCTGGCCGGTTTGGTTGGGGGCGGGCGACAAGATCACGCCGGTGCCGGGAATCATATGCCCAGTGCCGAACAGGTCGTTCATGGTCACGTTGCAGACGACAGCATTGGCTTGTTTGTCGACGGCGACAATGCTGGCACCCCACGGATTTTCCTCATGCGCGGCAGCCGGCGGCGGATTGAGCGAGGCAGCCGGCGTGGCATGATCGGGTGAATAGCCGTTCATCAAACTTTCCAGGTGCTGGCTGCTCAGCAGATCGGCCGGTGCGGTGGCGCTGGCGCCATTGGCCTGCAGCCAGTGGCTGCGATCGGCCAGTACGCGCATGGAAGCCTCGACGAACAGATGCGCGCGCTCGGTAGCCGAGGTGTCGCTCCAATCCTTGGTCGAGCTCAGCAGGGCCAGGATCTCGCCCGTGACCAGCCCGCCATCGGCAGGCGGCGGCGTCACATAGACCGATCGGCCGCCGCTATCGAAGACCAGCGGCTCGGCGACCTGAGGCAGCGCCGCCCGCAAGGTTTCGGGGGTGAGCGGAATGCCGGCCGTTTGCGCAAACTGGACCAGACGCTGCGACACACCGCCAAGATAAAAATCGCCGGCGCCGCGCGTGCGGATCTGGCCGATGATCGAACCCAGTTCCGGCTGAGTCAGATTCTCGCCCTCGCCCAACAGATGGCCATCGGGTGCCACGAAAATCCGGGCGAGCTCCGGATCGGCGCGCAGCTTGTCGCCCGCGGTGATGATCTCGCGGCCCAGCGCCCGGCTGATAGCCGTGCCGTGGAGCGCCAGATCCTCCGCCGGCGACAGCAATTCTCCCCACTGCACCTTGCCGTAGCGGGCCTGGATCAGGGCCATGGCACGCACATTGACCGGCAACCCGAATTGCCCATCGGGCGAGGCCACCGGCAAGAACATGATCGCTTCAACGGTCTTTTTCTTGGCATCGTGCACCAGGCAGGCACCGCCCCCGCCGAGCCCCGCGGTGGAAGGCAGCGTCACCGCCATGGTGAAATAGGCTGCGACCGCCGCATCGGCGGCACTGCCGCCGCCCGATAGCACATCGCGGGCGACCAGCACGGCGCGCGGTTCATCAGCGGCCACGGCGCCAGCAAAGCCCGACACGCTGCCGCTGCCGAAATTACCCGGGGGCGCCGGTGTATCGCTGGAACAGGCAGCAAGTCCGGCGAGCATCAGGGCCAGCAAGATTGTTTGGGCGAGAGGCGCGCGCGGCTTCGTGCTCGGCCTGGGGCTTCGGCGAAATTCAAGGACAGCTGACATGCGCAAGCAACTCTTCTCCCTGATCATTGCGGCACGGCCCCCAGAAGGCCGCGGCGCGAGGCTGGCATCCGCGGGCCCGAAGCTAGCATCCGCATTGGGACGGCGCCACTGCCCCACCGGCACCATTGGCCCTTATGGGAACATCTTCGTGAGAGCTGAACTCCGCCCTCGCCTTTGGCGGGAAAATGCCCATAGTCTTGGCGAGCAGCAGCCCCCGATAGTCTTGACAAATCTAAGGTAGCCCGATGCCGTTCCTTCGCCTGAGCATTCTGCTCGCTTTGCTTCTGGCCGCGGCACTCCCCGCCCGCGCCGACGATCCTTCTGCTGCCGATGTGGTGAAGATCCAGAAGATCATCGCGGACTATCTAAAGGCGCATCCCGAAGTCGTCGTCGATGCGCTGCAGGAATATCAGAAGAAACAGGACGCCATAAAGGCCGATGCGGCACGCCAGACGATCGCTGCGGCCCGGAACGAGTTGCTGAACGACGCAACCAACCCGGCGGGCGGCAACCCCAAGGGCGATGTGACGATTGTTGAGTTCTTTGACTATCGCTGCCCCTATTGCAAGGCGGTGGATAGCGACTTGCAGAAGGCCATCTCCGCCGACGGTAATGTGCGGGTGATCTACAAGGAATTTCCCATTCTGGGGCCTGAATCGCTCGTCGCTTCGCGCGCCGCACTGGCCGCCGCCGTCCAGGGCAAATACCAGCCCTTCCATGACAAGCTGCTGGCCTTCAAGGGCAATCTCGACGACAAAACGATCTATTCGATTGCCGGCGATGCCGGTCTCGATGTTGCGAAGCTGAAGGCGGATATGGAAAAGCCGGAGATCAAGGACCAGATCGGCCGCAACTATCATCTGGCCGACAAGCTGGACATCCAGGGCACGCCGGCCTTCATCATCGGCGACGTCCTGCTGCCGGGTGCGGCATCCTATGACGATCTGACCCAGGCCTTTAAACACGCCCGCGGCGGCTGACGGCGTATCAGTCGACCTGCGAGCCGTTGCGCCATCGCAAGCGAATCCTTAGCCTTGCGCTGCGTCGCAGGGAGGATGCGCCATGCAGCTCAAGAACAAGGTCGCGATCGTTACCGGCAGTTCGCGTGGCATCGGCAAGGCGGTGGCCGAACGCTTTGCCCGTGACGGCGCCAAGGTCGTCGTCAATTATGTCCGCAATAAAAAGGCCGCCGATGCGGTGGTGGCCGGCATCCGCAAGGCCGGCGGCGAAGCCATTGCCGTCAGGGCCGATGTCTCGAAAAAGGCCGAGGCCCGGAAGCTGATCAAGGCCGCGCTTCAGACATATGGCCGCCTCGATATCCTGGTCAGCAATGCCGGCATCGTCATCGACAAGCCGTTCGTCGACAGCACGGATAAGGACTGGGCCGCGGCGATCGAGAACAACCTGCACGGCTTCTACAATGTCTGCCAGGCGGCGCTGGCGCCGATGCTGAAACAGAAATCGGGCCGCATCATCGCGACCGGCTCCTGCATCACCGAGGTCGCCGATTTCGGCGGCAACAGATATTCGGTCTGCACGGCGTCCAAGGGCGGCATCACCGCCATGCTGCGCCCCATCGCCGCCGAGGTGGCGCGCCAGGGCGTCACGGTGAATGCAGTCTCGCCCGGCTATATCGCCACCGAAATGCTGGGCGAGGTCGATCCGGCGGGGCTCGAGGCAGCGCTGGGCCTGGTTCCCATGCGCCGCTATGGCAAGGCCTCGGAGATCGCCGCCGCCATGGCCTTCCTTGCCTCCGACGATGCCGCCTACATCACCGGCCAGGTGCTGCGGGTGAATGGCGGCATGTCGATGGGTGGTTAGGCGGTTAGCAGTGCTGAACGGCACGGGCACTATTTTCGCCAGCAACTTCAAGACCGAACCCTATTGGTGGGATGCGGCCCCGCGACCGGCACTGGCCGAGGTCGCGCTGCCGACCCGCGTCGATGCGGCGATCGTGGGGTCGGGCTATACCGGCTTGTCGGCGGCACTGACGCTCGCGCGCGGCGGCCGCAGCGTGCTGGTCCTGGAAAAGGACCAGGCGGGCTTCGGCGCCAGCACGCGCAACGCCGGATTCATCGGCCGCACCTTCAAGCACAGCTTCCCCGCATTGATGGACGAGAAGGGTCTCGACTACGCCGTCTCGGTCTATCGCGAATTGCAGGCGGCCTTCGACTACATCACCTCGCTGATCGAGAGCGAAAAGATCGATTGCGGCTTCCGGCGCTGCGGCCGGCTGATGGTCGCCAATGCGCCGCATCATTACGACCAGATCGCCAAACTGGTGACGGTGAAAAAGCAGCATTTGGGCGAACCCTTCGAGATGGTGGCGAAGGCCGACCTGCATCGCGAGCTTGCTTCCGATCTTTATTACGGCGGCGCCGTGCTGCCCGATCTCGGCAGTCTCCATTCCGGCCTCTATCACCAGGGCTTGCTGAAGCTGGCGCAGGCTGCCGGCGTCGCAATCGCCGACCAGACCGAAGTCAAGGGTATCGCTGGCAGCAGCGGCGAGTTCACCCTCAGCACCTCGCGCGGCGACGTACACGCGCGCGACGTGATCGTGGCGACCAACGGCTATAGCGGCCCGGCCTTGCCCTGGCTGCAGCGCCGCGTCATCCCCTTCCCCGGCTTCATGATCGCAACCGATGAGCTGGCTCCGGCTGTTGTCGATACGATCCTGCCGAACTGGCGCACGACCCATGACTGGCACAATGACCTTGATTTCCTGCGTCGCTCGGCCGATGGCAAACGCCTGCTTTTCGGCGGGCTCACGGGCACGGCAACGAGCGACATACCGGGCATGGCCGCACGCCTGCGCCAGCGGCTGATCCGCATCCTGCCGCAGCTTAGCGAAGTGAAACTAAGCCACGCCTGGACAGGCTATTGCTCGGCCACCTTCGATCTTTACCCGCATATCGGCGAGGTCGATGGCATTCATTACGCCATGGGCTATTGCTTCGCCGGCGTTCCGGCCGGCACCTATTTCGGCCACAAGACGGCGCTGAAGATCCTGGGCTCGCAAGACGCGCGCACCGCCTTCGACAATCGCCCCTTCCCCACCAAATGGTTCTATTTCGGCAAGCCCTGGTTCGTGGCGCCCTATATGGCGAATTATCGGCGGCAGGATCGCAAGGACGATCGGATGAGAGCCTAGCGGCCCACGATAGCGAGCGATGATTCCCCTCAGTCGCAGGAAGACTTGAGCCGCATGGTTTCCTCCTGCGGGCTGGTGACCACAAGTTCGTCACCCACAATCCGCGCCTTCCAAAGTCCTTTTTCCAGCGAGGAAGAAGGAAACTCGACGCTGAAGCTGCCGTCGTTGACGATGGTTGTCTCGGCGACAAAGGCCGGTTCCAGCCCGCCAAGCCCCTCCTGCACCACGACACTGGTGCGTCTGTCGTTCGCCAGCAGAAGTACTGTCAGACCGACGAAATCGCCCGTGTCGGGCTACAAAGGTCATATTGGAGTAGCAGCGGAGATTGACGACGCCGGCAGCGATAGCACTGCCGGGCCAATTTGATGACGCGATCACCGCCAAGATTACGGCCGCCATGATCCGGATGCCCGACAAGCTGCGAAGGCCGCGATGCGGCATTGCTGTGCTCCCCCAAGTCCGATCAAACGATCCCATGCGTCCTGCACTTTATGACTGCAGGATCGAGTCGCGCCAACCCACTAAAGCGGTTGACGAATTCTCGCCTCGGCATTGCGCCGCCCCCGCACCATGATATAAGGGCCGCCGGAGGGTTAAGTGGCTAAAGGTAAGACGATTTTCGTCCTCAACGGACCGAATCTGAACATGCTGGGCCGCCGGCAGCCGGCGATCTATGGCCGCGGCACGCTGGCGGATATCGAGAAGGCCTGCCACAAGCGCGCCAAGGCGCTGGGCCTTGTCGGTCGATTTCCGCCAGACGAACCATGAGGGCGAGCTGATCGGCTGGGTCCAGGAGGCGCCGGAGAAGGCCAGCGGCATCGTCATCAATGCCGGCGCCTATACCCACACATCCATCGCGCTGCATGATGCGCTGCTCGCCGGCGAGCTGCCGGCGATCGAGGTGCATCTTTCCAACATTTACAAGCGCGAGGCTTTCCGCCATCATGAGTTACATCAGCCTTGCCGCCCGCGGCGTGATCGCCGGGCTGGGCGCCCAGGGTTATCTGCTGGCGCTGGACGCGCTTGCCGAGATCCTCGCCAACAAGAAAGACGCCTGATGCCCAAGTTCGATATCGACGAAGCGCTGCTGCGCAAGCTTGCCGCTTTGCTGAACGAAACCGGCCTGACGGAAATCGAATACGAGAACCAGGGCCAGCGCGTGCGGGTCAATCGCGGCGGCGGCCAAGTTGCCTATGCGGTGCCCGGCGCGCCGGCCGCTCAGCCGGCAGCGGCGAGCGCCCCCGCCTCGCCTGCCGGCCCGCCGGCGGGTGCGGTCGTATCCCCCATGGTGGGTACGGCCTATCTCGCCGCCGAACCGGGTGGCACGCCACTGGTCAAGGCCGGCGACAAGGTCAAGAAGGGCCAGACCCTGCTGATCATCGAGGCGATGAAGGTCATGAACCCGATTCCGGCGCCCGAAGCGGGCACGGTGGAAGCGGTGCTGATCGGCGACGGCCAGCCGGTGGAGTTTGGCGAACCCCTGATGGTCATTCGCTAATCCATGTTTGAAAAGGTCCTGATCGCAAATCGGGGCGAGATCGCGCTTCGTATCCACCGCGCCTGCCGCGAGATGGGCATCCGCACGGTCGCGGTGCATTCCACCGCCGACGCCGACGCCATGCATGTGCGCCTGGCCGATGAGAGCGTGTGCATCGGCCCGCCGCCCAGCAAGGACAGCTACCTCAATATCCCGGCCATCATCTCGGCCGCCACCATCTCCGGCGCCGATGCGATCCATCCCGGCATCGGCTTCCTGTCGGAGAATGCGCGTTTCGCCTCCATGGTCGCCGAACACGGCATCACCTTTATCGGTCCTTCGCCGGAACATCTGTCGCTGATGGGCGACAAGGTGCGGGCCAAGGAAGCCGCGGTCGAGCTCGGCCTGCCGGTCGTGCCGGGTTCTCCCGGCGCGCTGACCGACGATATCGAGGCGATGAACATCGCCGACCGCATCGGCTATCCCGTCCTGGTCAAGGCCGCGGCGGGCGGCGGCGGCAAGGGCATGAAGGTCGCCAATAACCGCGGCGAAATGGCCGAGGCCCTGGGCCTTGCCCGCTCCGAAGCCAAGGCCCATTTCGGCAACGACGCCCTCTACCTGGAGAAGTACCTCTCCCATCCGCGCCACATCGAGATCCAGGTGCTGGCCGATATGCACGGCAACGTCGTGCATCTGGGCGAGCGCGACTGCTCGCTGCAGCGCCGCCATCAAAAGGTGCTGGAAGAGGCGCTGTCGCCGGCGCTGAACGCCGCCCAGCGCGCGAAGATCGGCGATACCGTGATCGGCGCCATGAAAAAGCTCGGCTATCAGAGCGTCGGCACCGTCGAATTCCTGTTCCAGGACGGCGAGTTCTATTTCATCGAGATGAACACGCGCCTGCAGGTGGAACATCCGATCTCCGAGATGATCACCGATATCGACCTGGTGCGCGAACAGATCCGGGTTGCCACCGGCGCGCCGCTGGGCTTCGTCCAGTCCGATATCTCGTTTCTCGGCCATGCCATCGAATGCCGCATCAATGCCGAGGATCCCGACACGTTCCTGCCCTCGCCCGGCCTGGTGACCGATTTCCACGCGCCGGGCGGTCTCGGCGTACGCGTCGATTCCGCCCTCTATGCCGGCTATCGCGTGCCTTCCCATTACGACAGCCTGATCGCCAAGCTGGTGGTGCATGGCAAGACGCGCAATGAATGCCTGATGCGGCTGCGCCGCGCGCTGGAGGAGATCTTCGTTGGCGGAATCAAGAGCAATATTGCGCTGCACCGGCGCATAATTGCCGCTCCCGATTTCATCAACGGGGACTACGATATCCGCTGGCTGGAGCAATTCGTCGCCGGCTGACCACGCTATCGAGGAGAGCCGCGACGTCCCAGCGCCCGCGTCCCCCCGTCCACGAAATAACCGCCCAGATGCTGCTGCGCGCTTATGCGCTCGGCATCTTTCCCATGGCGGAGCGGCGGGACGATAACGAGATCTATTGGGTCGATCCCGAACGGCGCGGAATCCTGCCCCTGGACAATTTCCATCTGCCGCGCCGCCTCGCGCGTACGCTGCGCCAGCAACGCTTCGAGGTTACCTGCGATACAGATTTCGAGGGGATCGTTCAGCTTTGTGCCGCACCCGACTTCGGCCGCAGCGAGACCTGGATCAACGGCCCGATCCGGCGCCTCACCAACCAGCTCTTCGCGCTGGGCTATGGCCACAGCGTGGAGTGCCGGCGCAACGGCGAGCTGGTGGGCGGCCTGTACGGTATTGCGCTGGGCGGCGCCTTCTTCGGCGAAAGCATGTTCAGCCGCGAGCGCGACGCCAGCAAGGTGGCGCTGGTCCATCTGGTGATGCGCCTGAAGCTCGGCGGCTTTCGCCTGCTCGATACCCAGTTCATCACCGAGCATCTGGCCCAGTTCGGCACGATCGAGATCGTGCGCAGCGAATACCGCCGGCTGCTGACCGAGGCGATCGCCGCCCCCGCCCAATTCTATGGCGACGTGCCCGCCGGCACGTTGGCATCGTTCGTGCAGTCCAGCACCCAGAGATCGTAGATCGGATTCTCCATGGCCGAGAGTGCCGGGGTGGAAGCGAACATCCAGCCGCTGAAGAGCTTCTGCGGGGCTTCGCCCGGGCGGGCCTCGACGACCTCGAGGAAGGCAGCGCTCTCCGGCACTTCTTCCGGCGGCCGCTTGTCGCAGGAGCGCGCCGTGATCTGCAGGGCGCCGAAATTGACCGTCTGATCGATGGGCGCGGTGAAGGTGGAGACATGGGCGGTGATCTTGTCCAGCCCGCGCATCACGACGAATTTCATCGGGTTGGCATTTGCCGAAGCGCTGGCAATCGTCAGCAGTGCAGCCAGCAGGAGTCTCGCCGACGTGCCCATCAGCTCTCTTTGCGATAGGGGTTCTTGAGGCCGTCGATCAGATCGCGCAGCACGGAACGCAGCTGCGCCTCCGATCCACCCATCAGCAGCCCATCCTCCAGCGCGTCCTGGGCCAGCTGGCGAATCTCCGCCAGGTTCTCGTTCAATACCTTGATCTTCTCCACGCAGGAGAGCGGCTTGCCATCCGGCTGGCGCCAAACGGGAAAACCGGGATCCGTCTTGCCGCGGGTCATGTCGTCAAACTCGGCCTGTGCCAGCCCGCTTCAGGGCGTGGTCTGCTGCTGCGTGGTGGAAGGCTGTGTATTGGAAGGCTGGGGTTGCGAGCCAGCCTGGCCGGATTGGCCGCCCGACTGACCATTTCCCTGACTGCCAGAGGCCTTGCCAGCGCCCGGCCCGCCGAAGATGAAGCGGCCGACCAGATCGACGATATTCACCGGATCCTGGGTGGCGGTGATCTCGCCGCCATCGGCGATCATCTTGTCGTCGCCACCGGGCTCCAGCGCGATGTAATTGCTGCCCAGCAACCCGTCAGCGGTGATCTTGGCAGCCGTATCGAGCGGCAGCTTGATCTTGCTGTCGATGCGCAGATGGATGATGGCGAGATAGGTTGCGGGATCGATCTGTTCCCTGACGACCTTGCCGACGACGATGCCGCTGAGGCGCACGTCGCTGCCCAGCGAAAGCCCGTCGACGCGGTTGAACTTCGCCATCACGTCGTAACCATCGACGCGCTGGTAGCCGCTGGAATAGGTGAAATAGAGGAACAGGCCCGCGACGGCGAGGACGACGGCCCCGATGATGGTCTCAACGACGC
The DNA here is from genome assembly GCA_963770335.1 of uncultured Alphaproteobacteria bacterium. Taxonomy (GTDB): domain Bacteria; phylum Pseudomonadota; class Alphaproteobacteria; order Dongiales; family Dongiaceae; genus DASXQK01. The sequence goes on along the minus strand of CAVYPG010000007.1, from coordinate 230,076 downwards.
TGCGCTGCATCCGGCTCGCTCTTCCTTGTTCCGACTATTCCGGCGTCCAGGGCTGATAGTCGCCAGTTGCCGGCGCCCGATGGCCGCCCGCCAGCGTATGGCCCGGCGGCCGATAGGCGAGCGGCGTGCCCGTCAGGTTCGGCAGATGTTCCTTTTGCCAGGGATAGCGTGGCGCATCCGCCTTGGGCGGCTCCGTCGGGGAGCCATGCAGCCAGCCATGCCATTCCGCCGGCACACGCGAAGCCTCGACCTCGCCGGCATAGATGACCCAGCGGCGCTCGCGCTTGCGGTTGCCGATGGGGCGGCCCCGGTAATAGCGGTTGCCAGCGGAATCACGGCCGACATAGCGTCCGTGCAGCCAAGTGAATAAGCGCGTTCCCAGAGACATGGCCTTTTCCGTACCGCGCCAGCGGATTCCCTCGCTTCGGCGGGGGCGAAATATGGCATTGCCGGTGGCGGACTGTCCAGTGAGGCAGGGACGCAGCGCCGCCGGTGTTTCAGATTGATTTGCGGGCCAATTCGCGAAGAGATGGGCCCCATGGCGGGTGGTTTGCAGCAAGCCGGACGGATCGTGGTCCTCAACGGCATCGGTAGCGTCGGCAAGAGTTCCGTGGCGAAGGCCCTCCAGGCGCTCCTAACCGAGCCCTTCCTGCACGTTCAGATGGACGCATTCCTCGAGATGCTGCCGGAAGCTTACCAGGATCATCCTGACGCATTTTCCTATGAAACCATCTATGAAGCGGGCAAACCGCTGGTCGCCATCAAGGGTGGCCCGCTGGGCGAGCGGCTAATGCGGGGCATGATCAAGGCCATCGCTGCCATGGCGGACGAAGGCAACAGCATGATCGTCGATGAGGTCATGGATGGCGGCAAATGGCAGAGCTACGCGGCGGCACTGTCCAGGTTCAAAGTCCGCGTGGTGGGCCTCTTTGCGCCGCTGGAGGTATTGGAAGCGCGCGAGCGGGCCCGCGGCGATCGCATGATCGGGCTGGCGCGCTGGCAATACGGCCGGGTCCACAAAGGCATGAAATACGACCTCGAGATCGATACGGCGACGGCGACGCCGGCGGAATGCGCCGAGCGCATAAAGGCGGCCTTCGCCTTGTAGCTCTCTTGCCGCAAGGCGGGCGGAATTGCTTCTCTGGTATACCAAATTGTTCTAAACTTAATCCCAGATTCGAACCGTCAGGCCCCTCAGGAGGATTCATGCTGCCGTTCGAGACAAGCGAGTACCAGGCGCGCATCGCCAAGACCAAGAAACGCATGGCCGAGCGTGGCATCGACGTGTTGATGGTCGCCGACCCCGCCAACATGAATTATCTGACCGGCTATAACGGCTGGTCCTTTTATACGCCGCAGGTGGTCATCGTCTCCGATGCCCTCAGCGAACCGCTCTGCATCGTGCGCGGCATGGACGCCAACGGCGCCAAGGTCACCACCTTCCTGAAGCATGAGAACATCATCGGCTATCCCGACCATTACGTTCAGTCGCCGGACCGCCATGCCATGGATTACGTCGCCGACCTGCTGAAGCAGCGCAAGCTGGACAAGGCGCGCATCGGGCTGGAGATGGATGCCTATTACTTCACGCCGCTGGCCTATGAGGCCCTCAAGCGCGGCCTGCCCAACGCCAAATGGGTCGATGCCAACCTGCTGGTGAACTGGGTGCGCGCGGTCAAATCGGCCAAGGAAATCGAATACATGTCCCAGGCCGCCCGCATCATGGAGCGGGTGATGAAGGTTGCCATCGACGCGGTCGAGCCAGGCACGCGCCAATGCGATGCGGCGGCAGCGATCTATCACGCCGAGATAGCGGGCACGGCCGAGTTCGGCGGCGACTACACCGCCTTCGTGCCGATGCTGCCGACGGGCGTCGGCACCTCGACCCCGCACCTCACATGGACCGATGCCAAATTCGTCAAGGGCGAGCCGACGATCCTGGAACTGGCGGCGGCCCGCCACCGCTATCACTGCCCGATGGCGCGGACCGTCTATCTCGGCAAGCCGCCGCAGAAGGTGGCGGACACGGCGAGCGTGGTGCTGGACGGTATTGCCGCCGGGCTGGAAGCCGTCAAGCCGGGTGCCACCTGCGAGGCGGTCGAGGCTGCCTGGCGGCGCACCATTGCCAAGCACGGCATCGTCAAGGAATCGCGCGTCGGCTATTCGACCGGGACTCAACTATCCGCCGGACTGGGGCGAGCACACGATGAGTCTCAGGCCCGGCGACAAATCGGTGCTGGAGCCCAATATGACGATCCATCTGATCGCCGGCATCTGGATGGATGATTGGGGCATCGAGATCAGTGAGCTGTTTCAGGTCACGCCCTCTGGCGTAAAGACCTTCTGCAACATGCCTCGCGCCCTCACCGTGAAAAACTAACGGTGAAGCCCTAGAGCAAGATCGGATCAGGTTGAAGAAACCTGATCCGTGAATCTTGCTCTACTTATTTGAATTAGCGGCTGATTCACGCCTCACGTTGATTCAACGTGAGGCGATCAGACGCTAGAGAGGAAGGCGGCGGCGAGCCAGTCTCAGGGTTCGCCGCCGATCAATCTTGCGGCCATTGCGGCATAGCTGCGCGCGGCGATGACGAGCTGGTCGATGGGCACATATTCGTCCGGCCGATGGGCCTGGTTGGTGATGCTGCCCGGACCCATCAGCACGGTCGGGATGCCGGCATCGCGCATCAGATAGCCGCCATCGCAGGCGGCAGCCCAGCCGCCGACGTCGCGTTGCGGCCCGCCGCAATCTTCCGTCGCGCGCTTGACCGCATCGATCAGCGCATGGCCCTGGGGCAGTTCAAGCGCCGGCATCTCCATGCGCAGATGCTCGCGGCGCGAGGTGCCTTCCGGCATATGGACATGGCGGTTGAGCGATGCGCTCAGCTCCTTCAGCGCGCTCTCGCCGGTCTCATCGGGCAGCAGGCGACGATCGATCCAGAAGTGGCAGGAATCCGGAACGGCCGAGACGCCGGTTCCGCCCTGGATCGTGCCCACGCTGCAGGAGGGTGAGCCCAGCAGCGGATGCTTGCGGTGCTGCAATTCCTTGTGATGGGCCTCGACGCCGGCAACCGCCCGCATGGCGCCATAGATCGCGCTGGCGCCGCGATCGGGAAAGCCGGCATGGGCGGCGCGGCCCGCCACTTCGACCTCGAAATAGCAATTGCCCTTGGCGGCGCGGATGGTCTGAAGCTCCGTTGGTTCACCGATCACGGCCCAATCGGCCTTGAGACCGGCCTTGATGGCGGCCCGGGTGCCGATCCCCGTCTCCTCCTCATCTACACAAGCTGCGAACAGCACGCGGCCTTTCGGGCGTTGCATCTTGCGCTTCAGCGCGATCATGGCGATTGCCATGCCGGCGAGGCCCGCCTTCATGTCGCAGGAGCCGCGGCCATAGAGCTTGCCGTTATCGAGCTCGCCGCCGAAGGGATCGCGGGTCCAGCCATTGCCGATCGGAACCGTATCGCTATGGCCGGTCAGCAGCAGCGTCGGCCCCTCATCGGCGCCCCAAAGACATGTAAGGTTTGGCCGGCCTGGCGCGGCCTCATCCATCTCCACCGGCAAGCCGTGATCGGCGAGGAAATTCGCCAGCAGTTCGACGACCGATTTCTCCTCGCCGCTGACGCTGGGCTTGCGGATCATCTCCGCCGTCAGGCGGATGACCTGTTCCTCGTCCAGCTCGCCGACGACGCGGTTTTCAACGTCACTCAGCATGCTAATTCCCGTCCAGCGCGCCGACTGCGATCAAGGCGCGTTCGAGGGCGGCAACAAAACCGGCAAGATCGCCATCGGTCATGGGCGTGGAAAGGCAGCCCATGCCGCGCGGCGAGAGCAGCACGCCCTCGTTCAGCAAAGCGAGCTGCAGCCATTTCAACAGTTCCTTGTTGCCCTGGGCAGCGGAGCGGTAATCCTCGACCGGGCCCGCACTGGCATGGATGTTGAACAGCGAGCCGACGGTATGAAGCTGCAGCGGCGTGCGGCAGCGCGCGAAGAGCCGCGTCATATCCTCATGCAGCTGGGCAGCGCGGCGATTGAGATCGGCGATTGCGTCGGCCGTCACCGCCTTCAGCGTTTCGATTCCAGCCACAAGCGCCACCGGATTGGCGTGGAAGGTTCCCGATAGCGTGACCGTATTGGGCTGGGTCGGATCGAACATCCGCATGATGTCCGCCCGGCCCGCCACGGCGCCGACGGGATAGCCGCCGCCGATGATCTTGCCCAGCGTGGTCAGATCGGCCCGCACACCGAAATATTCCTGAGCGCCGCCAAAAGCGAGACGGAACGAGATCACCTCGTCGAAGATCAACACCATGCCGAGCTCTTGCGTCACCCGGCGCAGCATCTCGAGGAATCCCGGCCGCGGCACGATGATGCCGGTCGAGCCCATCACCGGCTCGATGATGACGCCCGCGATATCCTTGCCGCGCTTGCGCAGGATTGCTTCCACCGCGCCGGCATTGTTGAAAGGCAGAACCACTACCGTATCGCTGACAGCCTTCGGCACGCCGGGCGCGGGCACGCTGTTCGGTGCGTCGGCCGGACCGGCCGCGTCGAGTGCCGGCGCGAGGCTCACCATCGCGTAGTCGTTGAGCCCGTGATAGCCGCCCTCGAACTTGGCGATGAGCGGCCGGCCGGTGAAGGCGCGCGCCGCACGGATCGCCATCAGTGTTGCCTCGGTTCCCGAGGCGGTGAACCGCACCCGGCCATCGCTCGCGCCCTGGCGCACCAGGATCATCTCGGCGAGCACCGCCTCGTCAGGCGAGGCGGCGGCCCAGGCCGTGCCGCGGGCGACCTGGGCCTGGGCGGCAGTCACCACCGCCGCCGGCGAATGGCCGAGGATCATCGAGGTGTAGTTGCCGATGAGATCCAGATAGCGCTGGCCATCAAGATCGATCAGATGCGCCCCGCGCCCGGCCTGCACGAAGATCGGATAGGGCGATTGGTGGACGATGTTGCGGTTGACACCCGCGGGCAGGGATTTGAGTGCGCGCTCATGGGCCTGGTGGGAAGCGCCGGTGCGCGCCTTGTAGCGGGCAACGATATCGGCGCGCGCGCGCTCATCGAGCAGCCCGACATTGCTTTGGTTTGCCGCCGGCGATGGGGCCGATGCCGCACCCGTTCGTGGAGCCGTCATTATTTCAACCCTCCTGTTCAGAGCAGGCGATCGACGGCACGGCGCAACCGACCCATGCCATCGAAAATTTCCGCCGGGTTCGCATTGGCAAAGCATAGCCTCATGGCGTTGCGCGGCCCATCCTGGCTGACAAAGGCCGAACCGGGAATAAAGGCGACACCTTCCTCCAGCGCCAGAGGGAACAGGGCGTCGGTGGCGATATTTCCCGGCAGCTCGACCCAGACGAAGAAGCCGCCATCGGGCCGCGACCAGCGGCTACCCTGCAGGCTGCCGAACGCCCCGGCAAGCGCCTCCAGCATCGCATCGCGGCGCAAGCGGTAGGTATTGCGCAGATAAGCCAGATGCGCCGGCATATGGCCGCCGGCAAGAAAGCTCGCAATGATGCGCTGGCCGAGCGGATTGCTGCAGGTATCGAGCCCCTGCTTGGCCGCGATCATGCGCTCGATGACCGGAGGCGGGGCGACGATCCAGCCGACCCGCAAGCCCGGCGAGATGATCTTGGCGAAGGTATTGACCGCGATGACGCGGCCAGCGGCACCATCGAGGCTCAGAAGGCTTGCCGGCGGCGGCCGGTCGAAATAGAGCAGGCCATAGGGATCGTCTTCCAGAATCAGGAAGCCATGCCTGGCCGCGAGTTCCAACAGCAGGTGGCGGCGTTCGAGAGACAGCGTGGTGCCGCCGGGATTCTGCGAATTGGGGATGACATAGACGAGCTTGGGCTTGCGATCGGCCGCGGCGATCAGGTGGGGCAGTTTTTCGACCTGCATGCCGGCGCTGTCCATGGGGCAGCGCAGGATCACGCCCCTCATAGCCGGTGACAATGGCCGTGCCGTTGGTATAGCTCGGCTCTTCCGCGATCACGACATCGCCGGGATCGATGAAGAGCTTGGCGACGAGATCGAGGCCCTGGGTTCCGCCGGCGGTGATCATCAGCCGATCGCTGCTGGCCGGCTGGCCGGACTCGGCGAGGAAGGCCAACAAGGCCTGGCGCAGCGAAGCCTCGCCCTCGGTCGGGCCGTAATTCAGCGCTTCGGCCTTCACATCGCTGAGGATCGTGGCGGCAATGGCGGCGATGGTCGCGGAAGGGATGGCATCCGCGCGCGGGGCTGCCCATGGCGAAGGAGATCACGGGCCTCGTCTGGCGCTGCAGCAAGGCGATGCTGCTGTCGATCAGCGAACCGGTGATGCCCCGGGCACGCGCCGCATAGGGTGTTGCGCCCGGCGGTGCTGCTGGTGCTTTCGGCTGGTCGTCTACGCGCCGGCGCAAGGTCATGGTTTCTTGGCATCCATTTTGGTATACCATTTGCCTTCGGGCGCTGAGGCTTGTCAAGCAGGCCGCAGCACCTGGGAAAAGTATCGTGCAGGAAGGGCAGCAACGGGACGATGAGCGAGGGAACCGATCCGGCAAACCGCCCGCCGAGCGGCATGGTCGAAGCCGATGCCACGCCGGCGCGGCGCTCGGCACCTTTGCGCGTCGCCTTGATCGCACTCGCCAGCGACCACGGTATCCGCGGCGAAATGGGATTGCTGCTGGGACGGCGCGCCGAACTGCATCTGGCGCGGGTCTCAGCCCCGGACAAATTCAATGCCAAAAGCCTGACCGCAACGACCGCGGATATCGGCCGGGCCGTGCGCTGGATGGGGTTTGCGAACGACATGGATGTCGCCGCTTATGGCTGCACCTCGGCTAGCGTGATCGTGGGCGAAGACGTGGTGGCGCGGAGCTTGCAGGCCGCCCTGCCTGGGGTCCCCGCAACGACGCCGATCACGGCGGCACGCGGCGCGCTGGGCCGGCTCGGTGCCCGGCGCATCGCGTTGTTGACCCCTTATCCGCGCTCGATCCATCGCGCCATCGCAGATCATCTCAGCCGCCATGGCATGGAGATCGTCGATGAACGGGGCCTGGGCATCGCGATCGATCGCGAAATAACCGATTATCCGGCGGAGGATCTTCGCGCCCGGGTGCTGGAACTGGATCGCCGGGGGGCCGAGGCGATCTTCGTCTCCTGCACCTCGCTCAGGATTGCCGCCATCATCGCCGAGCTCGAATCCGCGACAGGCCTGCCGGTGGTGACCTCGAACCAGGCGCTTGCCTGGCATTGTCTGGAACTGGCGGGCCGGCCGACCAACTTGCGGGGATTCGGCCGGCTGCTCGCCGGGCGCTAGAGAACCGTCAAATCGCCAAACTGGGGCGCGCTTGCAGGACGCGCAGCACATTCTGCTTCGATCGGCGCAAATGCGCCTCGACCAGTTTCACCAGTTTCTTTTCATCGCGCCCACGGGCCGCGCGGATGATTGCCTGGTGCTCGCGCCGGGTCAGCGGCGCTTCATCGGCATAAAAGGCATCGATCCAGACGAACATCTGGAGACGGTCGTAAAGCCGCATCAGCATCTCGAACAGCAGGTCGTTGCGCGAGGCGCGCGCGATGATCTCGTGGATGCGCTGGCCTTCGCGCAGTTCCTCATCGCCCTGGATCCCGTCGCCGTCGAATCGGCGAAGCTGGCGGCCGAGGCGCTCCAGCTCGGCCAAGATCGGCCTCGCTGAGGCGCCGCATGGCGAGCTTGATCGCATGCTTCTCCAACATCTCGCGCAAGTCGTAGAGGTCTTCCACCGTCTTGGCGTCGACCTCGCGCACGAAATGCCCGCGCTGGGGCCGGCTTTCCACCAGCCCGTCCTGGACGAGGCGGCCGAGCGCTTCGCGAATCGGCGTGCGGCTGACCTTCAGCCTTTCGCCCAGGTCGCGCTCTGCCAGTTTCTGGCCGGGCCGCAGCTTGCCGGACAGGATGAGCTGCTTGATGCCTTCATAGACTCGCAGCTTCAGCGTCGGTTCCGACATGTGCCTATGCTCAACAGAGGGGTGGCTCACGCTTGAGAGGAGGGTTCTATCGGATAACGTCCCCTCGCCTCGCTGACAAGCCAGCATCCCGGTTGGCAATATTCCTGAGGGCAACATTCTTGGGGCCTGACTCGACCGGGCGCTCGTGGTCGCTTGCCGGGTCTGCGAGGGAACGTCCACCGCAACGATGGCCAGGCCGTCGAAAGTCACAGAAAAAATTTTGGCACTGCATATAGTGGCCCACCCCCTACTATATATTGGGGGTTCGGCGGAAAATTGCTGCGCTGCAACACCAGATATTGCGGTACGGTTGCAGATTAGCGGCAGTTTTTTGTTGAAGACCACCGTGCATTGATGCACACTCTTCATATTGTGGGCGGCGCGAGTTGAGGTACAATAACTTGCGCCGCCACAACTGCCTAAGGGCCCAACTTAAACCAAAACCTTGGGTCCAGCGGCGGGTGGGATGAAGCGGGATCGCGGCCTTAGGCCGCTGAATTTGTCGGGGGTTTGCCATGCGGATTGAGCGCCGGTACACGCAAGCGGGAAAGTCGCCCTATGCAGCGATCGAATTCCGCACCACCACGTCCGAAATCCGCAATCCCGACGGATCGGTGGTCTTTCAGCTGAAGGATATCGAGGTCCCGGCGGACTGGTCGCAGGTCGCCTGCGACGTGCTGGCCCAGAAATATTTCCGCAAGGCCGGGATTCCGACCCGCCACTATGCCGTGGCCGAAGCCGATATCCCCGTCTGGCTGCGCCGGCATGCCGCCGATGAAGCAGCACTCGCCGCCCTCGAGCCGGCCCAGCGGTCGACCGGCGAGACCAAGGCGACCCAGGTATTCGACCGCCTGGCCGGCACCTGGACCTATTGGGGCTGGAAGGGTGGCTATTTCGACGCCGAAGCCGACGCCCAGACCTTCTTCGACGAGATGCGATTCATGATGTGCCGCCAGATGGGCGCACCCAATTCGCCGCAGTGGTTCAATACCGGGCTGCACTGGGCCTATGGCATCGATGGTCCTGCCCAGGGCCATTACTACGTCGATTTCAAGAGCGGCAAGCTGGTCGCCTCCGAATCCGCCTATGAGCATCCCCAGCCCCATGCCTGCTTCATCCAGTCGGTCAGCGACGACCTGGTGAACGAGGGCGGGATCATGGATCTCTGGGTGCGCGAAGCGCGCCTGTTCAAATACGGCTCGGGCACCGGCTCCAATTTCTCCAAGCTGCGCGGCGATGGCGAGAGGCTCTCGGGCGGCGGGCGCTCCTCCGGCCTGATGAGCTTCCTCAAGATCGGCGACCGCGCGGCGGGTGCCATCAAATCCGGCGGCACGACGCGGCGCGCGGCCAAGATGGTCAGCGTCGATCTCGATCACCCGGATATCGAGGCCTATATCGACTGGAAGGTGATCGAAGAGCAGAAGGTGGCCGCACTCGTCACCGGCTCCAAGCTCGCGAGCCGCCATCTCAACGCCATCATCCAGGCCTGCAACGCCGAGGAAGGCGAAGCCCGCCTCGATCCCAAGCGCAACAAGGCGCTGCGCAAGGCGATCCTCAAGGCGCGCGAGGTCCAGATCCCGGAAAACTACGTCCAGCGGGTCATTCAGTTCGCCGGACAGGGCTATACCGAGATCGACTTCAAGACCTATGACACCGATTGGGATTCCGACGCCTATCTGACGGTGTCGGGCCAGAACTCGAACAACTCGGTGCGCGTGCCCAACGACTTCATCAAGGCGGTCGCCGACAATGCCGACTGGAAGCTGAACCGGCGCACCGACGGCAAGGTCCACAAGACGCTGAAGGCCCGCGACCTGTGGGAGAAGATCGGCGAAGCCGCCTGGTCCTGCGCCGATCCGGGCGTGCAGTACGACACCACCATCAACGAGTGGCATACCTGCCCGGCGAGCGGGCGCATCAATGCGTCCAATCCCTGCTCCGAATACATGTTCCTGGACGATACCGCCTGCAATCTCGCCTCGCTCAATCTGATGACCTTCCGCAAGGCGGACGGGCTGTTCGACATCGAGAGCTACGAGCATGCGGTCAGGCTGTGGACGGTGGTGCTGGAGGTCTCGGTGCTGATGGCGCAGTTCCCCTCCAGGGAAATTGCCCAGCTCTCCTATGAATTCCGCACCCTGGGCCTGGGCTACGCCAATATCGGCGGCCTGCTGATGACCATGGGCCTGGGCTATGACAGCGCCGAGGGCCGCGCCTTCACCGCGGCGCTCACCGCCATCATGACCGGCGTCTCCTACGCCACATCGGCGGAGATGGCGGGCGAGCTCGGCACCTTCCCGGGCTACAACAAGAACCGCGAACATATGCTGCGCGTCATCCGCAACCATCGCCGCGCCGCCTATAGCGAGACGACCGGCTATGAGGGCTTGAGCGTTCTGCCGGTGGCGCTCGATGCGGGCCATTGCCCCGAGGAAGCGCTGGTCGACGCAGCCAAGCGCGCCTGGGACAAGGCGCTGAGCCCTGGGCGAGCGCCATGGCTATCGCAATGCGCAGGCAACCGTCATCGCCCCCACCGGGACCATCGGCCTGGTGATGGATTGCGACACCACCGGCATCGAGCCCGATTTCGCGCTGGTGAAGTTCAAGACGCTGGCCGGCGGCGGCTATTTCAAGATCATCAACCGCATGGTGCCGCTAGCCCTGCAGACCCTGGGCTACAAGCAGGCGGAGATCGAAGACATCATCCGCTACGCCGTCGGTCACGGCACGCTGGAATCTTCCCCGGGCGTCAACCATATCGCGCTGCGCGCCAAGGGCTTCACCCCGGCGGCAATCCAGGCCCTGGAAGGGGTGCTGGCCGCGGCCTTCGACATCCGCTTCGTCTTCAACCGCTATACCCTGGGCGAAGAATTCTGCACCAAGACGCTCGGCCTCTCGCCGGCCCAGCTCGACGAATCCGGCTTCGACATGCTGACGGCGCTGGGCTTCAGCAAATCGGAAATCGAGGTGGCCAACACCTATTGCTGCGGCGCCATGACCCTGGAAGGCGCCCCGCATCTGAAGGACGAGCACATCGCCATCTTCGATTGCGCCAATCCCTGCGGGCGCATCGGCAAGCGCTTCCTGTCGGTGGCAAGCCACATCCGCATGATGGCGGCGGCGCAGTCCTTCATCTCGGGCGCCATCTCCAAGACCATCAACATGCCCAATGCATCGACGGTCGAGGATTGCAAGAGCGCCTACATGCTGTCCTGGGAGCTTGGCATCAAGGCCAACGCACTCTACCGCGACGGCTCCAAGCTCTCGCAGCCGCTCGCAGCGTCAGTGCTGGGCGACGATGCCGAGGCGATCGAGGAGATGGTCGAGGCACCGGCCGGGATCAAGGCGCCGATGCTGGCGGAACGGATCGTCGAACGCATCATCGAGCGCGTCGTCAAGGAAGGGCGCCGGCGCCTGCCCAACCGCCGCAAGGGCTATACCCAGAAGGCGATCGTCGGCGGCCACAAGGTCTATCTGCGCACCGGCGAATACGAAGACGGCAATCTGGGCGAAATCTTCATCGACATGCACAAGGAAGGTGCCGCCTTCCGCAGCCTGATGAACAACTTCGCCATCGCGATTTCCATCGGCCTGCAATACGGCGTGCCGCTGGAGGAATTCGTCGAGGCCTTCACCTTCACCCGCTTCGAGCCCTCGGGCATGGTCGAGGGCAACGAAACCATCAAGATGGCGACCTCGGTTCTCGATTATCTCTTCCGCGAACTCGCCATCAGCTATATCGGCCGCACCGATCTGGCCCATGTCCAGCCGGCCGATCTGCAGCCCGATACCGTCGGCAAGGGCATCAAGGAAGGCGAGATCGAAAAGACCGGGGGCAATAGCGAGCCGATGGAAGCCGTCAAGCGCTATGCCAGCGCCGGCTATGTCCGCAACAGCCTGGTGGTCTTCCATAACCATGCGCACGGGAATGGGCATGCCCACGGCAACGGGCATACGAATGGCAATGGCCATGCAGTCGATAATGGGCACGACATCTCGGCAGCAGCAGCCTCGTCGGACGATGTCAGCCTGAGCGAGGTTTCGATCACCAGCGACCCTGGCGACGGCCGCGGTCAGCAGCGGCATGGTCGCGGTGACCAACGGACATGCGAATGGCCACACCAACGGCCATGGCCCGATCGGCGTCGATCCGGCGGTCGTCGCGGCGGTCGATGCGAAATTCGACAAGATCCGCGAAGCGCGCCTCAAGGGCTATGAGGGCGACAATTGCGGGGAGTGCGGCAACTTCACGCTGGTGCGCAACGGCACCTGCCTGAAATGCACGACCTGCGGTTCGACGAGCGGCTGTTCCTGAGGCGTTGACGAGGGGGATGGAGCGCGGGCGGCCACTGTAGACGCGCACCTCCCCAGTACTGGCCGGGTCCATCGGGGGTTGATGGACCCGGCTTTTTCATGGCCGAAGCCGCCGCCCCAGGCGAGACAACCAGGTCGCTTGCCGCTATTCTCCGGCCCTTCTTTTCAGGGACATCAGGGAGTGCGTCATGGCCGGATCGGCTGAAAAAGTGCTGGCGGAAAAGAAGATTGAGCTGCCCAAGGCGGCGGCCCCGGTCGCCAATTACGTGCCGGTGGTGGTTGCCGGCAATCTCGCCTTCGTCTCCGGCCAGGTCACGGTGTGGAACGGCGAGTTCAAATTCATCGGCAAGCTGGGCAAGGAATACACCATCGAGCAGGGCCAGCAGGCGGCGCGAATCTGCGGCCTGAATATTCTGGCCCAGCTGCGCGCGGCACTCGGCGGCAGCCTCGACCGGGTGAAGCGCTGCGTGAAGCTCGGCGTGTTCGTGAATTCGGTCGAGACATTCACCGACCAGCCGAAGGTCGCCAACGGCGTCTCCGACCTGATGGTCGAGGTGTTCGGCGATGGCGGCAAGCATGCGCGCTTTGCCATCGGCACCAATGTGCTGCCGCTGAACGTCGCGGTCGAGGTGGACGCGGTCTTCGAGCTCGCCTGACGGCGAAGCTAGCTCAGGAGGTCGGCAGCTCGCAATCGCCGCCGATCAACTGGCTGATGGCGGCGGGATCGACCTTGTCGGGCGCTGGACCATCGCCCGGCCCATCGGCCAGGCGGGCCTTCATCCCGGCGCGGAAGGTCGCACCCTGGGCGTAGAGGAAATCCTGCCCCTCATCGTCCAGCAATTGCGGCCGGTCTGACATTTCGAAGGCCTGCCGCCATTGCTCCGCGGCGTTGTTCTTCAGGCCGAGATGCCAATAGGCATCGCCCAGATGGGCATGGATCTCCGGGCTGGCGGGATCGAGCTTCGCCGCCCGGCAGAGCGGCGGCAGCGCCTCGACAAAGCGGCCCAGCTTGTAGAAGGCCCAGCCCAGCGTGTCCTGATAGGCGCCTTGCTTCGGTGACGTCGCCGCGACCTCGCGGGCATAGGCCAGCGCCTGATCGAGGTTGCGGCCGGAATCGGCCCATTCGAAGGCGAGGTTGTTCTTGCCATTGACGCTGCCGCCTTCGGTCGCGGCACGGTACAGGGTTTCCGCCTTGGCCGTGTCGCGCGGCACGCCCAGGCCGAAATCGTAGAAGTAGCCCAGAGCATCCTGCGCATCGGGATGGCCCTGTTCGGCCGCCTTCGCATACCAGGGTGCTGCATCGGCGGGATCGCGCGGGCCCAGCATGGCCTCGGCATACATGAAGCCCAGCATGTACTGGGCTTCCGAATCGCCCTTGTTGGCTTCGGTCTTGAATAGCTTGGCCGCGTTGTCATAGTCGCCGCGGTCATAGGCGTCCCACGCGTCCTTCATATCGGCGAGCGCGGCCGTGGCACTGGCGCAGAACAGCAGCATTGCCAACAGCGCCGCGGATATCATTTTCATGCGCGATGTCATCGGCGGGATATTAGCATGATCGGCAGGGCCAGGCCCTTGCCGAAGCGGCTTCGAGGCGCGACCTTATCGCCATGCGCATGCACATTGCCGTGATCGATACCCCAATGATCAATAGCCTGATGATCGACAATCCGGTGAACCATGCCTGACGGCCGCGAACAGCCGGTCCTGCGGCTGGGCGAAGGCGTCGCGCCAATAGATCGCGCCGCCTGGGATGCCTGTGCGGGCGGCGACAATCCATCCCTCTCTCATGATTTCCTTGCAGCACTCGAGCGAAGCGGCTCGGTGGGCAAGGGCACGGGCTGGCTGGCCCGCCCGCTGTTGCTGGAATTGGCCGACGGCATCCTGCTGGCGGCGGCACCCCTCTATGTCAAAAGCCATTCCTACGGCGAGTACATCTTCGATCACGGCTGGGCCAACGCCTATGAGAAGGCGGGCGGGCGTTATTATCCCAAGCTTCTGGTCGGCGTTCCCTTCACGCCGGTGCCGGGGCCGCGCCTGCTGGTGCGGCCCGGCCGGCAAGCGGAGAGCCACCGCCGCCATCTGGCCGAGGGGCTGGTGGCTGCGGCAAAGCAACTCGGCGTTTCGTCCCTGCACATAAATTTCACCGACGAAACCGATAGCCCCGTGTTGGCGAAGGCCGGGCTGATGCAGCGTGTGGGAACCCAGTACCACTGGCAGAACGACGGCTACAAAACCTTCGCCGATTTCCTCGGATCCCTTGCCTCGCGCAAACGCAAGATGATCCGCAAGGAACGCGAGGCAGCGCTGCGCGATGGCCTCAGTATCAAGCGGCTGACCGGCTCTGCGATCACCCGGGCCCATTGGAAGAGTTTCTTTCGCTTCTATATCGACACCAGCGAGCGCAAATGGGGCAGCCCCTATCTGACCCGTGAATTCTTCTTGGCACTGGGCGAGGCCATGGCCGATCGCGTGCTGCTGGTGGTGGCCGAACAGGATGGCGAGCCGGTGGCCGGCGCACTGAACCTGATTGGCCAGGACACGCTCTATGGCCGCAACTGGGGCTCGGACGGCGCCTATCGCTCCCTGCATTTTGAGGCCTGTTATTATCAGGCCATCGAATTCGCCATCGAGCGGGGCCTGTCGCGCGTGGAGGCCGGTGCCCAGGGCGAGCACAAGATCGGCCGCGGCTATCTGCCCGTCGAAACCCGCAGCTATCACTACATCGACGATCCGCAATTCGCCGCGGCGGTCGCGGATTTCCTGCGTCGTGAAAAGCGCGCCATCGAGGCCGAGCGCGCGGCGCTCAGCGAATACGCCCCGTTCCGCAAGGCAGGTAATTAGAGCCTGGAAGCCGCCTGGACCTCGATCCTCTCCCCCATGAAGGATGGGGGGAGGATAGGTAACAGCGCTAGCGCGGCTCGACGAGAGCCGGCACCTTCGGACCCGGCAGGCTGGGCGTGGGATAGGTGAACAGCAGCTTGTCCTCGCCGGCGTCCACGCGCACCAGCCCGCCCTTTTCCAGCTTGCCGAAGAGCAGTTCTTCGGCAAGCGGCTTCTTGATGTATTCCTGGATGATGCGGGCGAGCGGGCGTGCACCATTGAGCGGGTCATAGCCCTTGCGCGCCAGCCAGGCGCGCGCAGCGTCGGTAAGCTCAATGGTCACCTGGCGATCGGCCAGCTGCGCCTCGAGCTGCATGACGAATTTATCGACGACCTTGGCGACGGTCTCCGGCACCAGGCTGCTGAAGGCGATGGTTGCATCCAGGCGGTTGCGGAATTCCGGCGAGAACATGCGCTCGATGGCCTCGATATCCTCGCCCGTCCGGCCTTCGCGGCCAAAGCCGATGGCGGCCTTGGCCATCTGGCTGGCGCCGGCATTGGTGGTCATGATCAGCACCACGTTGCGGAAATCGATGGTCTTGCCGTTATGGTCGGTCAGCTTTCCGTGATCCATCACCTGCAACAGGATGTTGAACAGGTCCGGATGGGCCTTTTCGATTTCATCCAGCAGCAGCACCGCATGGGGATGCTGGTCGATGGCATCGGTCAGCAACCCGCCCTGGTCAAAGCCGACATAGCCCGGAGGGGCGCCCAGCAGGCGCGAGACCGTGTGGCGTTCCATGTATTCCGACATGTCGAAACGGATCAGCTCGATACCCAGGCTGCGGGCGAGCTGGCGGGCGACTTCGGTCTTGCCCACGCCGGTGGGGCCTGAGAACAAATACGAGCCGATCGGCTTTTCCGGTTCACGCAGACCCGCGCGGGCGAGCTTGATGGCCGAAGACAGCGCGTCGATGGCCTTGTCCTGGCCGAAGACCATGGTCTTCAGATCGCGATCGAGATTCTGCAAGGCCAGCCGATCGTCGCGGCTGACGCTCTTGGGCGGGATGCGGGCGATCTTGGCCACCACCGCTTCGACATCCTTGACCGCGATGATCTTGCGCCGCTTGCCCTCGGGCAGCAGCATCTGGGCTGCCCCCACTTCGTCGATCACGTCGATCGCCTTGTCGGGCAGCTTGCGATCATTGATATAGCGCTGGGCCAGCTCGACGGCGGCGCGGATCGCCTCTGCCGTGTAGCGCACATTGTGATGCTTTTCGTAATAGGGCTTCAGGCCGCGCAGGATCTTCACCGAATCCTCGACCGACGGCTCGTTCACGTCGATCTTCTGGAAGCGGCGAACCAAAGCGCGGTCCTTCTCGAAATAATTCCGGTATTCCTTGTAGGTGGTCGAGCCGATGCAGCGGATAGCGCCGCCCGCCAGCGCCGGCTTCAGCAGGTTGGAGGCATCCATCGACCCGCCGCTGGTGGCGCCGGCCCCGATCACGGTATGGATCTCGTCGATGAACAGGATGGCGTGGGGCATCTTCTCCAGTTCGCCGATCACCGCCTTCAGCCGCTCCTCGAAATCGCCGCGATAGCGCGTGCCGGCGAGCAGCGAGCCCATGTCGAGATTGTAGATAACGCAGCCCTTCAAAACCTCGGGCACTTCGCCGGTGACGATGCGCCGCGCCAGCCCCTCGGCGATCGCCGTCTTGCCGACGCCGGGTTCGCCGACATAGAGCGGATTGTTCTTGGTGCGCCGGCAGAGGATCTGGATGGTGCGCTCGACCTCGGCCTCGCGGCCGATCAGGGGATCGATCTTGCCCTGGGAGGCCTTGCGGTTCAGATCGACGCAATAGGCATCCAGCGCCTCGCTGCCGGATTTGGCGTTCTTGTCGCCGGCCTCGGCGTCCGCACCCTGGACGCGGCGAGTCTCGGATCGGCCTTGCGCCTTGGCGATGCCGTGGCTGATGTAGTTGACGGCATCCAGCCGCGACATCTCCTGCTCCTGCAGGAAATAGACGGCATGGCTTTCGCGTTCGGAGAAGATCGCAACCAGGATATTGGCGCCGGTCACTTCCTCGCGCCCGCTGGATTGCACATGGATCGCCGCGCGCTGCAGCACGCGCTGGAATCCGGCAGTCGGCTTCGCCTCGCCGCCATGGTTGGAGATCAGATTGCCGAGCTGGCTATCGATGTAGTCCACCAGGTCGCGGCGCAGCCGTTCGATATCGAGATTGCAGGCGCGCATTACCGCGATCGCATCGGGGTCTTCGGTCAAGGCCAGCAAGAGATGTTCGAGGGTGGCGAAATCATGCCGCCGCTCATTGGCATATCCCAGTGCCCGGTGCAGCGTCTTCTCGAGATTGGGCGATAGCATCGGGCTTTACTCCTTTTCCATCGTGCACTGCAGCGGATGCTGGTGGCGCCGAGCGAAATCGATCACCTGGGTTACCTTGGTCTCCGCGACTTCATAAGTATACACGCCACACACCCCCACACCCCTGCGGTGGACATGCATCATGATAGCGTTGGCTTCCTGACTGCTCTTGCCAAAAAACCGCTCGAGCACATGAACGACGAATTCCATCGGCGTGTAGTCGTCATTGAGCAGAAGCACCTTGTACATCGAGGGCTTCTTGGTTTTCGGCTTGGTCTTGACGACGACCCCGATCTGCTGGTCGTCATCGTTGCGTTTATCGCCGCTCATGGCTGTGGGTTGCCGATGTGCTAAATCCCCAGCAAATTCGCTGTTGGCCCATAATATTGGATCGCTGTCGCCACCGCAAAGTCCTCGCTGGCGTCGAATCATGAAAAAAGATTTTGCCAGCACACCTTGACGCGCGCCGGATTCGTCACGACTGCGTGAGGCGAACGAGAAGGAGGAGACGAGAAGCGGGACCGCAGCAGGTCACCAACAGAAAACGCGGCAGAAAATCTGGGGTCGCTTCTTTCCTCGCTGCTCACCGGCGGCATTGTCGCCACAATTGGCCTGGTTTTCGCCAGATGACACCCCGTCCGGCCCGGCTGGGCTGTCGTGTCGGCGCGAATCGCTGTAACTTAGGATTATGCTGCACTGCACAATGAAGGTCTCCAGCCGGCCCAGAGCGCGACCTTTGCGAGTCACAGCGTCGACGGCCTGCCTCTCTAAATTGTGGCAAATGGGCACCACCCTCAACCGTTACTGAAGCTCGCATGTTCTAGGTGGACAGGATTCCTCAGTTTTTTTAATATGCTGCCACCAACGACTCGGGGGATATCAAGGGTGAGTCAGGCAATGTCCAAGTGGGGACAAGTGTGGCGGATTCGTGGCTCCGCCATTTTTGCTGCCGCTTTCACCCTTTTCCTCCTATCCGCCATCCATCCTGCTACTGCTGCGCCGACCAGTGCGGCCATCGTCATCGATGCCGCCAGCGGCCAGGTGTTGCTGCAGTCGAATGCCGATGCGCCCACATATCCCGCCTCGCTCACCAAGATGATGACGCTCTATCTGCTGTTCGAGGCGCTGAAGAAGGGCGAGGTCAAACTCGACCAGCCGCTGCCGGTATCGGCCAATGCCGCGAGCATGCCGCCGACGAATCTGGCGCTCGTAGCCGGCGATACGATCTCGGTGCAGAACGCCATCCAGGGCATGATCATCCGCTCGGCCAACGATGTGGCGGTTGTGGTGGCAGAGGGGCTCTCGGGCAGCGTCGATGCCTTCGCCGCCAAGATGAACGCGAAGGCCGTGGCGCTGGGCATGACCCGCACCCTGTTCCGCAATCCCAATGGCCTGCCGGATGTCGAGCAGCATACGACGGCGCGCGATATCGCGACGCTGGCGCTGGCACTCCATCGCGACTTTCCTCAGTACTATTCCTATTTCACCCTGGCGCGGTTCACCTTTCACGGCCGGGTCTATGTGACGCATAACCGCTTCATGCTGCACTATCCCGGCGCCGACGGGCTGAAGACGGGATACATCAACAGGTCTGGCTTTAACCTCGCTGCCTCCGCCGTCCATAACGGCCGGCGCCTGGTAGGGGTGATCATGGGCGGGCGCTCGCCCTCGCTGCGCGACGCGGCCATGTGGGCACTGCTCGATCAGGGCTTCGGCACGGCAACGCCGAAGACACAGAACAATGCGCTGCTGCTGGCCAGTGCAGGCAATTCCGACATCCTGCCGATCCTGCGCCCGGGCGATGACAGCGAAGGCGATAGCGACGCCACCGACGCGACCGATGAAGGCGACAATACGCTGAGCACGCTGTCGCCGCAGCTCGCGGGCTTGCCGTACGGTGCGCCGGTCACGGTGCCAATGGCGCCCGGGGCGGCGCCCAGCGTGGCGGCCGCGGCGGCTCCCGGAACGTCCCCAGCTGCGAACCAGGGTGCGAACCTGGGTGCGATGATCCAGACTGCAGCTTTGCCGCCGCTGCCGGCGGCTTCTGCCGCAACACAGGGCAACACCAAATCTGCCGGTGCGGCTTTTGCGCCGCAAATTTCCTTCGTGCCGGCGCCGACGGATGAGCAATCGCTGGCCGCGCTGAAAGTGCCGATGCTGCGGCCGGGCTCGGCAGAACTGCCGGGCATCTCCGATGGCGTGGTGGCGGTGGCGGTCGACAACAAGCGCTTCTGGGGTGTGCAGGTTGGTGCCTTCAGCCGCTATTCGCCGGCGCATCTGGCGGCGGTCAAGGCCCAGCAGAACCTGCCTTTCCAGATCAAGGATATTCGTGTTGCCGTCGACGAAGCCGACGGCCATAGCGGCAAGCTCTATCGCGCGCGGCTCGTGGGCCTGGCCCAGGATGAGGCCGCGAACGCCTGCCGCGAATTGCGCGCTCGGCAAATCCCCTGCTTGGTCGTCCAGGCCAATACCGCCGTGGCGATGATCCCCACGCCTTAAAGGCTGGCCAAACTTCCTTCTGGGCGCTCACCCAAGCTGCACTACATTTGATCGAGGAAAAGGGAGTGTTCACCCATGCTGACGCTTTTTCACGCGCCCAAGTCGCGCTCTTCCCGCTTCGTCTGGCTGCTCGAGGAATTGGGCGCGCCCTATGCGCTGAAGGTGGTCACGATCCGGCGCGGCGATGGCAGCGGCGCGCTCGATCCCGCCAATCCACATCCCCATGGCAAGGTGCCGGCGATCGTCGACGGCAGTGCCACAGTCTTTGAATCGCCGGCGATCGCGCTCTATCTGACCGATGCCTACCCGAAGAATCGGATCGGCCCGTCGATCGGCGATCCGACCCGCGGCGCCTATCTGTCATGGCTTGCCTATTACGGCGATGTGCTGGAACCAGCCTTCATGTCGAAATTCCAGAATACCCCGGTGCCGCGTGGGACCGCCGGCTGGGTTCCAGTCGACGAGGCGATGGGCTTCGTCATCAAGACGCTTTCGGCCAGCCCCTATCTGCTGGGCGAAAGCTTCTCGGCGGCCGATGTGCTGTTTGGCAGCACCTTCGCCCTGTTCAGCACCAACCCGATGCTGCCCAAGTCGCCGACGCTCGACGCTTATGTGAAGCGCTGCACCGAGCGTCCGGCCTATGCCCGGGCCGGGGCGCGCGATAATGGCTGACGTAAATCCATGACCTTCGATCTGATCCTTCGCGGCGCGCGAATCGTCGACGGCACCGGCGCGCCATCGTTTTCCGGCGACGTGGGAATTGCCGGCGAGCGCATCGTCGCCATGGGCCGGATCGCCGAGCGCGCCCGATCCGAAGTCGATGTCGGCGGTCAAGCCGTAGCACCCGGTTTCATCGATGTTCACACTCATGACGACCGTGCGCTGCTGGCCAATCCCGGCATGGCGATGAAGGCGAGTCAGGGCGTCACCAGCGTTGTCGTGGGCAATTGCGGTATCAGCCTGGCGCCCCTGACCCTTAATGGCGTGCCGCCGCCCCCTCTCGATTTGCTCGGTGAGCGCTCGGATTATCGCTTTGCGCGCTTCGCCGATTATCTCGGCGCGCTCGATGCCGCCCCGCCGGCGATCAATGGCGCCTGCATGGTCGGGCACTCGACCCTGCGGGTGGGTTGCATGGCCGATGTCGAGCGTCCAGCGAACGAGGCCGAGATCGACGCCATGCGCGCGCGGCTGCGTGAAGGGCTTGCAGCGGGCGCCATCGGCTTTTCCACCGGCCTTGGCTATGCGACCTCGCAAGCAGCACCGGCCAGCGAAGTGGCGGCGCTGGCCCGCGAGGCGGGCCGCGCGGGCGCCATCTATACGACCCATATGCGCGACGAGGGTGATGACGTCATGGGAAGCCTCGAAGAATCCTTCTCGACCGCCCGCTCGGCAAACGTGCCCGTGGTCATTTCCCACCACAAGGTATCCGGAAAAGACAATTCAGGCCGCAGCATGGAAACCTTGCCGCGAATTACCCGGGCCATCGCCGAGCAGGAGGCCGGCCTCGATGCCTACCCCTATGTCGCGTCATCGACGGTGCTGACGGCCGAGATGGCGAGCGAGGCGCGCAAGGTGCTCGTCACCTGGTCGCGCTCGCATCCCGAGATGGCGGGCCGCGATCTGTCGGCCATCGCCGCCGATTGGGGCGTCGATCTCGCCACGGCCGCTGAGCGGCTGAGGCCGGCGGGCGCGGTCTACTGGTCGATGGACGAAGCCGACGTGCAGCGCATCCTCGCCTTCGAGCATACGATGATCGGTTCCGACGGATTGCCCCATGACAGCCACCCCCATCCGCGCCTCTGGGGCAGTTTTCCCCGCGTGCTGGGGCATTACAGCCGCGAGGTTGGCCTGTTCTCCCTCGAGGAGGCAGTGCGCAAGATGACCAGCCTTTCCGCGCAGCGCTTCGGCCTCAAGGATCGAGGCCGACTTGCGGCCGGCGCCTTCGCCGATATCGTCGTGTTCGATCCCGACAAGATCATGGATCGTGCCACCTTCGAACAACCGGACATGCCGGCGGCCGGAATATCGCTGGTGCTGGTGAACGGCCAGGCGATCTGGCGCGATGGGGCTTCGACCGGCGCCAGGCCGGGCCGCGTACTGCGCCGCTCGGCTACCTAGTCCTTCGGCAGCTCGACGCCGCTGGCGGAGAGCTCCTTACCCAAAGCGGCCTTCAGCCGCGCGAGGCCGGCATCGGTCTTCGATTCACAGCGGGCAACCAGGACATCCTGGGTGTTGGAAGCCCGCAGCAACCACCAGCCATCGCCGGTCGACACTCGCACGCCATCGACATCGCTGACCTTGGCCCCTGCCTCGGCCAGGCGCCTGGCCACTTCCTCGACCACGGCGAACTTGCGCTCGTCGCTGCAGGGAAAGCGCAGCTCCGGCGTATTGATGACCGAGGGCAGGCCATCGCGCATTTCGGCCAAACTCTGCGGCCCGCGGCTGGCGATGCCCAAGATCCGCACGGCGGCGTAGAGCGCATCGTCATAGCCGTAATAGCGGTCGGCGAAGAAGATGTGGCCGCTCATCTCGCCGGCCAGCGGCGAGCCGGTCTCGGCCATCTTGGCCTTGATCAGCGAATGGCCGGTGCGCCACATCAAGGGGCGCCCGCCGGCTGCGGCAATTTCGTCGAACAGCACCTGGCTTGCCTTCACATCGGCGATCACGGTAGCGCCCGGCCTGTCGGCCAGCACCTCGCGGGCGAACAGAACCATCAGCTGATCGCCCCAAAGGATGTGGCCTTTGCCATCGACCACGCCGATGCGGTCGCCATCGCCGTCGAAGGCAATGCCGAGATCGGCCTTCACCTCGGCGACCTTGGCCTGCAGATCGACCAGATTCTTCGGCACCGTCGGATCGGGATGATGATTGGGGAAATTGCCGTCGATCGTCTGGTAGAGCAGATGATGGCGGCCGGGCAGTTTTGCCGTCAGCCGCACCATCGCTTCGCCCGCCGCCCCGTTGCCGGCATCCCAGGCGACCGTCAGCGGCCTGGCGCCGCGGTAATCCTGCACCAGCCGGTCGACATAGGGATCGAGCACCGGGCGATCCTCGCTCGTGCCGCGCTTGCCGCCGGCATAGGCGCCGGATGCGGCAATTTCCGCCAGGCGCCTGATGGCAGCGCCATAGAAGGCGCCCTTGCCCAGCATCATCTTGAAGCCGTTGTACTCGGCTGGATTATGCGAGCCGGTGATCATGATGCCGCCGTCGAGATTCAGCGAGCGGACGGCGAAATAAAGCATGGGCGTCGGGCCAAGCCCGACGCGCAGCACCGAGATGCCGCCATCCAGCAGGCCTTCGACCACCGCTGCTTCCATGGCAGGCGAACTCAGCCGCCCGTCATAGCCGACGGCGGCTTTCGTTCCGCCGGCCTCGCGCATCAAGGTGGCGAAGCCGCGTCCGACGGCATAGGCATCGTCCGCGGAGAGCGTCTTGCCGACGACGCCGCGGATATCGTATTCGCGGATCGCCGTGGGATCGAACCGGTGGCTGCCTTTGACCATCGGATCTAAGGCCGGCCGATGCTGGTATAGCGGAATCCGGCTTCCGTCATGTCCGCCGGGTTATAGACGTTGCGCAGATCCACCAGCACCGGCTGGCGCAGCAGGGATTTGACCCGCGTCAGATCGAGTGCCCGAAACTCGTTCCACTCGGTGATCAGCACCAGCGCATCGGCGCCGGTCATGCAGTCATAGGCGTCCTTGCAATAGGTCAGATCGGGCAGCAGTTTCTTCGCCTCGTCCATGCCCTCGGGATCGAAGGCGCGGATGGTGGCGCCCGCCTTCTGCAGGGCCGGCAGGATGCCAAGGCTGGGGCTGTCGCGCATATCGTCGGTATTGGGTTTGAAGGTCAGGCCGAGTGCGGCAATGGTCTTGCCCGCGACCGAACCGCCGCAGCGCCTCGATCACCCGATTGGCCATGGCCGGCTTGCGCGCATCGTTCACCTCGACCACCGTCTCGACGATCTTCAGCGGCGCGCCGTAATCCTGGGCCGTCTTGACCAGGGCCAGCGTGTCCTTGGGAAAGCAGGAGCCGCCATAGCCGGGGCCGGCATGCAGGAATTTGCGGCCGATGCGGCCGTCGAGGCCGATGCCGCGGGCCACGTCGTTGACATTGGCGCCGACCTTTTCGCAGAGATCGGCGATCTCGTTGATGAAGGTGATCTTGGTCGCCAGGAACGTGTTGGCGGCGTATTTGATCAGCTCGGCCGTCTCGATGCTGGTGAAGACGATCGGCGTCTCGATCAGATAGAGCGGGCGGTAGAGCCTGCGCATCACCTCGCGCGCGAGATCGGTATCGGCGCCGATGACGACGCGGTCGGGGCGCATGAAATCGCCGATGGCCGAGCCCTCGCGCAGGAATTCGGGATTGGAGCAGACGTCGAAATCGGCCGTGGGACGGGCCTCGCGGATGATGCGGGCGACCTCGCGGCCGGTGCCGACCGGCACCGTCGATTTGGTGACGACCACCGTGTAGTGATCCATGGCTTCGGCGATCTCGCGGGCTGCGTCATAGACATAGGAGAGATCGGCATGGCCGTCGCCGCGGCGCGACGGCGTGCCGACGGCGATGAAGACCGCATCGGCGCTTTTCACCGAGGCCTTGAGGTCGGTTGAAAACGAGAGCCGGGCGGCCCGCACATTGTTTTCCACCAGCGCGTCGAGGCCGGGCTCGAAGATCGGCATCTTGCCGGCCTTGAGGCCTGCGATCTTGCCGGCATCCTTGTCGACGCAGACGACATCGAGGCCGAACTCGGAGAAACAGGCGCCGGAAACAAGTCCGACATAACCGGTGCCGATGACGGCGATCCGCATGGTCGAGGTCTCCCGAAGCTAGTTGCGGCTGGCGTAATCGCGGATGATGTCGCGGACCGCGCTGCCGATGGTTTCGTGGCGCAATCCATAGGCGATCGTGGCCTCGATGAAGCCGGCCTTGTCGCCGCAATCGAAGCGCGTTCCCTCAAAGCGAAAGCCGTTGAACGGCCCATGCCCGATCATGCGGGCAAGCGCATCGGTCAGCTGGATCTCGTTGCCGGCGCCCGGCTTCTGCTCGGCCAGCAGATCGAAGACCAGCGGCTGCAGGATGTAGCGGCCGATGATGGAAAGGGTCGAGGGCGCTTCCGCCGGCTTCGGCTTTTCCACCAGGCCCTTCACTTCTGTCAGGGGGCCATCGATCTTGCCGGGCTTCAACACGCCGTAGCGGTTGGTGTGCTCGCGCGGCACATCCATCACCGCCACCAGATTGCCGCCCACCTTGTTGTAGGCATCGACCATCTGCTTCAGGCAAGGCGTCTTGGCCATCACCATGTCGTCGGCCAGCAACACCGCGACCGGCTCGCCGGCCGCCAGATGCCGCGCGCACCAGACCGCATGTCCCAGGCCCGCGGGATGCTGCTGGCGTATGTAGGCGACCTGGCCCGGCACCGGCAGCAGGCCGTCGATCATGCCGAGCTCCTTGCGCTTTCCCCGCCCGCTCAGCGTGTCATGCAGCTCGTAGGAGTGATCGAAGTGATCCTCGATCGCGCTCTTGCCGCGGCCGGTCACAAAAATGAACTGCTCGATGCCCGCCGCCTTCGCCTCCTCCACCGCATACTGGATCAGCGGCTTGTCCACCACCGGCAGCATCTCCTTGGGCATCGCCTTGGTGGCAGGCAGGAAGCGGGCGCCGAGGCCGCCGACCGGAAAAATGGCCTTGCGAACGGGTCTGATCGTCATATGGGGTCCGTGCGGTGTGAAGCGCGACTTTGTGCCATAGGGTATCTACCTTTGACAACGGCGCCGCTGAACGCCGCCGTTAAATGACGCAAGGACAGTGCAGGGCTGGGTCCGCCGTTAACTGAATTGCAACCAGGGTGGCGCGCCGGCCGGTCTCAATTGACCAGCAACCGGTCGCGCGCCTCGTTTAGGCGCGCGGCGAGATAAGAAGATCCACCGTGATCGGGATGCACCTTCATCATCAGGCGATGATGGGCTTCGCGGATATCCGCCACGCTGGCGCCGGGCGGCAGGCCCAGGATATCGAAAGCTTCTTCGCGGCTCATGGTGCCTGGCGAGCTCGGGCTTGCCGGCTTTGGTTCCTCCGCCGCACCGTCATTGCCGCGCCAGCCAGCATGAAGGCGATCGAGATAGGCTTCCAGCACCGGTACGCCCTCGGCGTCATTGGCGCGTAACTCCTCGAGCAGCTCCAGCAGATCGGGCTGCGTCAGATCGGCCAGGCGGCGATCCTTGAACTTGCCTGCCTTGACGCGCCCGTCGACGGTGCCGCTGTCGTGATCGAGGCTGACACCGAGATAGCCGGTCTCGATGCCCGACGTCCGGCCGGCCTGCCCGGCGGCGATCCCGGCGGCCAGTTGCGCCTGGCGCCGGCGCCACCAGAAATAGACGGCCGCGGGAATCAGCAGGATGACAATGCCGGTCCGGCCGCTGAGGATCAGCAGCAGGATGACGATGAGTACGGCGGCAAATCCCGCATAGCGCAGAAATCGGGCCAACACCGCGGGATTGACCTGGGCCGCCCCAGCGCAGCCCGTAGAGCGCCACCGCCAGGACCATGACACCCAACGCAAAATAGGCGGGCATGGCGCTATTTCTTCACGATCTGGCGCGTCAGCAGCAAGGCATGACCGCCGGTAGCGCGGCTGAAATCCTCCAGCGCCTTGCGCCCGCCAGCCGCATAGACGGCAACCGCTCGCAACAGCTCGCGAAGCTGGCGCGCGCTTGCGGCATCGAAAGGGCAGCAGGCCCCGCCGCTGAGCCGGGCGAGCTGCTGAAAGGCAGCCTCAGCCACCGTGTCATGACCTTCATGGAATAGAAATATGGGCAGCCCCAACACGCCCAGCTGCCCGGCCAGATCGCAGAGTTCGTCGATCGGCTCTTCCGCCGCATCGCCGACGAAGACCAGCGCATTGACCCGCTTTCTCCTGGTTTCGGCCAGGCCGTGGCGCAGCACGCGGCCGATCTGGGTGCGCCCGCCCAGGCAGCGCACACCGGTCATCTGCCGGGTAAGCCTGGCGGAATCGCCGAGCCATTCGCTCGCCACGAACTCGCCGAAGCCGCGATAATAGACGAGCTGGATGTCGAGCCCACCGAGAGCCGCCGCCTCGGTGAACATCTCCGCCTGAAGCTCGCAGGCGGCATCCCATGTGGGCTGGCGGCTGGCGGTGGCGTCCAGCGCGAACATGAGCCGGCCACGCATGCCCGGCGCACGCACCATCGGCAGCGAAGCCAATTTCTTGACGAACTGATCGACGGCGCTGGAAGCGCCTGGTTCCGATTTGGTCTTGTCGGGCAGTTTGCCGCGCTCGCCCATGCCTCAGAGGTAGTACAGCCGGGGCCTCAAGCGCCAGAGGCGCTGACGCATTATTGCTCGGCCGGCGGGGCAATACCGATCGCCTGCAACAGGGCGCGCACCTCCTGCCGGGCCGCGACATGTGACATGTTCATGGCCGGCCCGCCTTTGCCCGTATTCAGATCGAGCAGGGTCAGGCCGCGGGGAAACAGCTCGCGGAAGATAACGCGCTCGGAGAAACCGGGGGCCAGACGAAAGCCGATGCGCTTGGCCAGCTGCTCCAGCAGCCGGCCGATATCCCGCTTGTTGCGGGCATCGAGGCTGGAGAGGCGATTGCGCATGACCACCCAGTCGATGGACCCGCCATCGGTCATGGCGCGGCGCTTGCGCTGTTCCCAGACCGCCTCGGCATAGATGCTGGGGCCTTTGATCTGCTTGCCCTCGCGATCCAGGCGGGCCAGCAGATCGAGATCGAGGAAGCTGTCGTTCAGCGGCGTGATCAGGATATCGGCCCGGGCATGGCCGATGCGCGAGAGGCCCGTATCGCTGCCGGGCGTATCGATGACGATGACATCGTTATCGGCGAGTTCGGAGAGCGCAGCACCAAGCCGGGCCTGATCCTCGGCCGCCGCCGCAGCGGCGGAATCAACGCGGCTCGCCTCGATGGGGATGTGCCGCCACAGGGCCAAAGGCAGTTCGCCGGCGGTGGCACGGCGGTTCTCGACATAGCGGGTCAGTGTTCCCTGGCGGGCATCGAGATCGATACTGGCCACGCTGGACCCTGACTGCAGCAGGGCCACGATCAGATGCATGGCGGTCGTCGATTTCCCCGACCCGCCCTTCTCATTACCCAGGACGATGATCTGCGGGCGCCGGAACGCGCCCGCGCGGGGCGGCAGGTTCACGCCGCGCGGATCCAGATGGCGGTATCGTGAAAGACAGCGCCGCCCTTGGGCGGGCCGGCATCGGCGCTGGTCAGCGTGTTCACGCCGCTACCCTCCTCGAAGGCGGCGTTGGGCCAGATGCTTTCCACCACCACGACACCGGGTTGCAACCCATCGAAGGGCCGGGCATGGATCACGATCGAGCCACGCGTATTGCCCAGCCGCACGCGGCTGCCCTCGGCGATGCCGAGCCGCCCGCAATCCTCGGGATGGATCAGCACCGTCGGCCGGCCTTCGCGGGAAAGCGAGCCGGGCGTCTCGGTAAAGGTCGAATTGAGGAACTGGCGGGCGGGTGCGGCCACCAGGCGGAAGGGGTGCGCCTCGCTCGAATCGTCAATCAGCGCCGCCTGGTCCGGCAGTACGGGCATGCGGGCGTGATCGATGCCCAGCGATTTCCAGTCCGGCTTGAAGCGGAACTTGCCGTCGGGAAAGCCGAAGCCCTTGAGGAAATGCGCTTCCTCAAAGGGCAGCGCGCAGTCGAGCCAGCGGCCCTCATGAAACTCGGAAGGCGGCGGCAGCTTCGAGAGCCGCAGCGTCTCCTCGATGATCTCCCACTCCGTCATCTCGAAGCCGCGATGTTTGCCCCCCAACCGGTGGGCCAGCTCACAGATCACAAAGTGATTGGGCCGCGCTTCGCCAAGGGGCTCCACCACCTTGCGGGTCAGATGCAGATGGGTGTGGCCCGAGGAGGTGTAGATATCGTCATGCTCCAGGAATGTGGTGGCCGGCAGCACGATATCGGCCATTTTGGCCGTGTCGGTCATGAACTGCTCATGCACGCAGGTGAACAGATCATCGCGCATGAAACCGGCGCGCACCTTTGTCGTTTCCGGCGCCACCACCATGGGGTTGGTATTCTGGATCAGCATCGCCGTCACCGGCGGCCCCTCCCCCAGATCGCGCCTGTCACCGGTCAGTACCGGGCCGATGCGCGACTGGTCGAGCAGCCGGATGCCGCTGTCGCGTACATCGTGGCCCTCAATCAGTGAACGATCGAGCTTGTAAAGTGCGCCATTGGCATAGAGCGCGCCGCCGCCGCGATGCTTCCAGGCGCCGGTCACCGCCGGCAGGCAGCTGACGGCATGCATCTGGGCCGAACCGTTGCGCGAGCGGGTGAAGCCATAACCGATGCGAATGAAGCTGCGCTGTGTGCGGCCGTACATTCGCGCGAACTCGACGATGGTTGCCGCCGGCACGCCGGAAAGGCGCTCTGCCCAGGCGGGATCGCGGCTCTGCAGATGGGCTTCCAGCTCATCCGGCGCATCGGTATAGCGCAGCAAGTACTCGCGATCGGCGAAGCCTTCCTGGAACAGGACATGCATGACCGCGCAGGCAAGCGCCGCGTCGGTGCCGGGGCGCGGCATGATGTGCATGTCGGCAACCTCGGCGCTGGCGGTGCGATAGGGATCGATTACCACCAGTTTGGCGCCGCGATTCTTGCGCGCCCGGCTGATATGGGTCATCAGATTGACCTGGGTGTGCACGGGGTTGCCGCCCCACACGACGATCAGATCGGAATCGGCAATCTCGCGGGAATCGGCACCATGGCGCACCCCAGCACCGGCAAACCAACCGGCATCCGACAGCGCCACGCAGATGGTCGAAAGCTGGCGTGAATATCCCAGCGCATGGCGGAACCGTTCGATCCCGTCGCGCTGCACCAGCCCCATGGTACCGGCGTAGAAATAGGGCCACACCGCCTCGCGCCCATGGCGGGCAGCCGCTTTTTCGAAGGCTTCGGCAGTATCATTCAGCGCCTGTTCCCAGGTAATGCGCTGGAAGGCGCCAATCCCCTCGCCCTTCGCGCCCACGCGCCGCATCGGATGAGCAAGCCGGTCCGGGTGATGCTGGCGCTCGGCATAGCGGGCGACCTTGGCGCAGACGACACCCGCCGTATAGGTATTGTCCGGCGAGCCACGCACCTTGCCGATCCGCGTCGGCGACAAGCGCTCGATATCCAAGGCGCAAGTGCTCGGGCAGTCATGCGGACAAGTGGAATGAACGATATCCAGCGGCATACGGGCGTCCCTGAAGGGTCGAATCAAGTGTAGCCAGCCTGCCCCCCTGCCGCAACGCAAGCCAGGCCGCTGTCGGTGGTGCCGCTGCCCGCAGGCGGCGCAGCCCCCCAATGCAAGGAAAGGGGGTGACGGCAGCCCATCGAAGCGGTTAGGGATAGGCCTTCAAACGAGGGCAAACATGGCGGAGTTAGTGGCGACAACCGGGCTGCGCAACATTCCGGGCCGCGCCATCATCTACATGCTGGCCGGCTCGTTCCTGGTCGTCATCCTCGATACGGCGGTCAAGTGGCTGGCCAAGGATTATTCGCCCTTCCAGATCGGTTTCCTGCGCTATGTGATCGGTTTTTTTATCGCCGCCGGGATAGCCCAACACAATGGCGGGCTAGCTACCCTCAAGACGCGGCGTCTGGCAGGGCACCTGACCCGCTCGGTCCTCAACATCGTCACAATGTTGACGTTTTACTACGCACTCCAGCTCATCCCCCTAGCGGATGCGATCGCCATCGGATTCGCAACGCCCCTATTCACCACCGCGTTCTCCGGCCCGCTGCTGAAGGAGAAGGTCGGCCTGCGGCGCTGGAGCGCAGTTGCGCTTGGCTTCGGAGGCGTATTGCTGATCGTTCAGCCTTCGGGCCATGGCGTAAACATGGGCGCCATGCTGGCACTGATTTCGGCGTTGTGCTGGTCGCTGACCCAAATCTCGTCGCGCCAGCTGAGCGGCACGGAACCGAGCCACACGATCCTGTTCTATTACTCGGTCGCCATCATCGTGGCGCTTGGCGCCTGCATGCCGAAATTGTGGATCACGCCCCATGGTCTCGACTGGATATGGTTCGGCGTCTGCGGGATCGCCGGCAGCTTCGGCCAGTACTGCTATAACCAGGCGTTCCGGTATGGCGAAGCCTCCATGGTCTCGCCTTTCGACTACACAGGGCTGGTCTGGGCGACCCTGATGGGCTTCATCGTCTTCGGCGACTTCCCCACGCGTTATATCCTCGGCGGCGCCGTGGTGATTATCGCCAGCAGCTTCTACATCGCCCGGCGCGAGGCGCAGCTTCATGCCAGGCGCAACTTAGCGCCCATCGCGCCGACGGAGTGACCATGGCCGTGTCGGCTTCCGGACTGCGTCACGTCCCGGTGAAGGGGCTGCTATACATGGTCGGCGGGGTATTCTTCCTCTCCGTCATGGATGCCTCGGCCAAATGGCTGACGACCGGCTATCCCATTGCCGAGCTCATGTTCCTGGGGCGCCTGCCCGCGCCTCTCTTCGCCATCTGCCTGGCCATGGCGAATGGCGGGCTCGCCACATTGAAGACGGGAAAAATTTTCTGGCACCTGCTACGCGCGATCTTCGGCGTCGGCACCATGGGTGCGTTCTTCTACGCGCTGAAGCTGCTGCCCTTGGCCGATACTGTTGCGATCTGCTTCGTCGCACCGTTGATCATGTGCGCGCTGTCCGTGCCGCTGCTGGGCGAGAAGATCGGGCCCCGGCGCTGGGCCGCCATCGTCGTCGGTTTTGCCGGCGTGATCGTCATCGTGCAGCCGACCGGTGCGGGGTTTGGCCTCGGCGCCATCCTGGCGCTCGTGTCCGCGTTTACCTATGCAGTGTCCATCAATATCTCGCGGCGGATCAGCACGACCGAAACCAGCTACAGCATGTTGTTCTGGTTTTCGGTCTTCCTGCTTGCGGGCTCGGGGTCGGTGGCCCCCATCGGCTGGGTCACGCCCCACGGCAACGATATCCTGGTCTTCTGCATCATGGCGCTGGGCGGCACGCTGGGGCAGTTCCTGCTGACCCAGGCCTATCGCTATGGCGAGATCTCGTTCCTGGCACCGCTGGAATACAGCGCGCTGATCTGGGCCGTGCTGTTCGGCGTCGTCTTCTGGCAGGAGTTTCCCAGTGCGGTCGTGCTGATCGGCTCGGCGATCATCGTCGCCAGCAACATCTATGTCGTACACCGCGAGACCCGATTGCACGGCCGGCGACGCGATCCCAGCATAGCTGCCGCCCACGTTCCGGAGCCATGACGGAATCGGTCGAGGCTGTCGTCATCGGCGCCGGTGTCGTCGGTCTTGCCGTCGCCCGCGCGCTCGCGATTGCCGGGCGCGAGGTACTGATCCTGGAATCGGCGGCCGACATTCGGCAGCGAGATCTCTTCGCGCAACAGCGAGGTGATCCATGCCGGGATCTATTATCCGACCGGCAGCCTGAAGGCGCGGCTATGCCTTTCCGGCCGCGAACAGCTCTACGCCTATTGCGCAAGTCATGGCATCGCCCATAAGCGCCTGGGCAAACTGATCGTCGCCAGCGAGCCGGCCCAAATTCCCGCCTTGCAGAAGATCAAGGCGCAGGCGGAAGCCAATGGTGTCGACGATCTGGAATGGCTGGGCGCCAATGCCGTGCAGACAATAGAGCCCGCCCTGCAGGCAAGTGCGGCGCTGTTCTCGCCCTCGACCGGCATCGTCGACAGCCACGGACTTATGCTGAGCTATCTGGGCGAGGCCGAGACGAACGGCGCGGCGATCGCTTTTCACAGCCCCGTTGTGGGTGGCGCCATCGGCAATGATGGATTTCAGCTGACCATCGGCGGCGTGACACCGATGCAACTGCATTGCCGCTATCTGGTGAACGCTGCCGGCCTCGACGCCCAGCAGGTGGCGTTGAGTCTTTCCGGCTTCGATCCTGCCCTCGTGCCACCGCTCTATCTCGCCAAGGGCAGCTATTTCGTGCTCGCAGGGTCCGCGCCCTTCGGCCGTTTGGTCTATCCCGTACCCGAACATGGCGGGCTTGGTGTTCATCTGACCCTCGATCTTGCCGGGCGGGCCCGTTTCGGGCCCGATGTGGAATGGGTCGCCCAGCGCGATTATCGCGTCGAGCCGGAACGAGCTGCCGTCTTCTATGGCGCGATCCGCCGCTATTGGCCGGGGCTGGCGGATGGCAAGCTCACGCCCGGTTATGCCGGCATCAGGCCGAAGATCTCGGCGCCCAAGGATCCGGCGGCCGATTTCCTGATCCAGGGCGCGGCCAGCCACCGTATCCCACGGTTGATTAACCTTTTCGGCATCGAATCCCCCGGCCTCACCTCATCCCTCGCGCTTGCCGATTTGGTAGCCGCCACACTCGCCGATTGAACGGCTATCCACCCCGTCGATAGCTTTGTATCGTCGGCCCGGGGAAGGAGGGCGCGGGATGGCCGAGATTGGGGCCGGCAACGAAACTGCGGGCATGACGACGCGGCGGATGGGGCTGGAGCAGGCCCTGACCGAGGCGCGTGGCGCCCATGCCGCCGGACGCCTCGACGAGGCCACCGACATCTATCGCCAGATCCTGACGCAACTGCCCGACCAGCCAACCGCCCTTTATCTGCTGGGCGTGGTTGCCCTGCAGCGCGGCGAACTGGCCGAAGCTGTACGCCTCGTTGGCCGGGGTGTGATCGGCGAACCCGGCAATGCCGAGGCCTGGGGCCATCTGGGAATCGCACTCCACCGGTCCGGCAAGCTTGAGGATGCCATGGGCGCGCTGGAGCGCTGCCTGCAACTGGCGCCCGATCATCTCGGCTCGCATTTTCAGCGCGCCATGCTGCTGAACGATATGGGCCAGCCCGATCAGACGCTCGCAGCCTATGACCGCACCATCGCGCTCGATCCGCGGTTTTTCGCGGCCCAGCTGAACCGCGCCAATTTGTTGTTCCGCATGGAGCGTCACGAACAGGCGGCGCAAGGCTTCCGCGCGGCAATCGCGCTCAAGCCCGACGATCCGCGCTGTTACAACAATCTCGCCGTCACCCTGCGCTCGCTTGGTCGCCATGCAGAGGCACTGCGCGCCTTCGAAGCAGCACTCCTGCGTGATCCCCGATTCCCGTCTACAGAAACCCGCCGGGGAATCGTACTGGCCGAGCTCGCCCGCTATGAAGAGTCGGTTACCGCCTTCGACTGCGCACTGGCGGTCGATCCCGGCGATGTGGGCGCGCATTTCAATCGCGGGCTGTCGCTGTTATCGCTCGAGCGCTGGGCCGAAGCATGGCCGGAATATGAGTGGCGCTGGCGGCTTGGCGACAATCCCAGCAAGCCACGTGATTTCACCCAGCCCGAATGGGATGGGCGGCGTCTGGCCGGCGAGCGGCTGCTGCTCCATGCCGAGCAAGGCATCGGCGATACCTTGCAGTTTCTGCGCTATGCGAGCCTGGCGAAGGCGCTGGGCGCACGTGTGATTGTGGAATGCCAGGCCAGTCTGAAGCG
Organism: uncultured Alphaproteobacteria bacterium; assembly: GCA_963770335.1. Taxonomy (GTDB): domain Bacteria; phylum Pseudomonadota; class Alphaproteobacteria; order Dongiales; family Dongiaceae; genus DASXQK01. Next base: position 195,601 of record CAVYPG010000007.1, on the reverse strand, counting down.
TCTGCTCGCCCGCTCGCCCGGCATCGATCTGCTGTTTGCCCGCGGCGAAGCCCTGCCGCCCTTCGATCTGCACGCGCCGATGATGTCGCTGCCCAGGATTCTGCAGACGCAGCCCGGCGCGATCCCAGCACCTCTGCGCTATGTCATCGCCGACCCACAGGATATCGCCGCCCGCGACGCGCAATTGGCCGCGCTGCGCCGCCCCCGGATCGGCATCCTCTGGCAGGGCAATCTCACCAACAAATCGCTGCGCGGGCGATCGACCGAGCTGCTGCTGTGGTCGGCCATCCTGCAGCATCGCGATGCCGCCTTCGTCAGCCTGCAGATCGATCCCGGACGCTCCCAGCTTGCCGATATCGATTTCGCGCACCGCCCCTTCGACCCCTTTGGCGATGCCCCGCCGCGCGACTTCGCCGATACGGCAGCGATCATCGCCGATCTCGATCTCGTCATCAGCATCGATACCGCTGTCGCCCATCTTGCCGGCGCTATGGGGCGGCCGGTCTGGGTCATGCTGCCTTTCGCCGCCGATTGGCGCTGGGCACGCCAGGGCGACAGCAGCCCCTGGTATCCCTCCATGCGCCTGTTTCGTCAGCGCCGCCCCGGCGATTGGGTCGAGGTGATGGAGCGGCTGGAAGCGGCGCTCGGCGCCTTTCTTCATGACGGCAAGTGACCTGGCCGCGGCACTCGCCCACCGCGAGGCCGGCCGGATCGCCGAGGCGGAACAACTCTATCGTGGCCACCTGACGCAAGCGCCCGGCGATGCCGAAGCGCTTTATGAACTTGGCGTGACCATGGTTCAGGGCGCCAGGATGAAGCAGCCTCCGGTAATCGCCATGGCCCCGGCGCTGTGCGATCTTGCGACCGATCTGTTGAAGCTGGGCGCGATCGAGCGCGCCATCGCGATCTATCGTGCCGTCATCGCCTTGGACGGCCAGCAAGCCATGGCGCATACGGGCCTGGGCATGGCCCTGCTTACGCTCGGCCGGCTCGCTGAAGGCTGGCCGGAATATGAATGGCACCGGCGCCTGCCCGGACGCACGCCATCACATTTCGCAGCACCCCAATGGGATGGGCGATACCGCCCCGGCATGCGGCTGCTGGTCCACGCCGAACAGGGTTTTGGCGATACGCTGCAATTTGTTCGCTACGCAAGCGTGCTGAAGCGCGGCGGCGCGCAGGTCATCCTGGGCTGTGCTGGGGCCCTCAAGCGTCTGCTGGCCCCGGTCGAGGGCGTAGACTCCGTGATCGCCCATGGCGAGAGGATCCCCGCCCACGACTTCCACATGCCGCTGCTCTCGCTGCCAGGATTGCTGAAGACCGAGCTCGCTTCGATTCCCGGGCCCGTGGGCTACGTCAGCGCGCCGGCGGACGACGTCGAGGCCAGAGGGCGCCAACTCGCCAGCCTTGCAGCGCCACGGGTCGGCCTGGTCTGGCAGGGCAATCTGAACAACCACATTCTTCGCGGCCGCTCGATCGCGCTGACGCGATTGTTGCCGGTTCTGCAGCAGCGGGGCATCAGCTTCGTCAGCCTGCAGGCCGATGAGGGCCGCATGGCGCTCAGCGAAATCGCGCCGGCGCACAGCCCGTTCGATCCCTTCGCCACGGAGCCGGCGCGCGACTTTGTCGACACTGCCGCGGTGATGGCCAATCTCGATCTCGTCATCTCCATCGATACCGCAGCCACGCATCTGGCGGGCGCCATGGACCGGCCCGTCTGGACGCTGCTGACCAGCGATCCCGATTGGCGCTGGCTGCGCGGCCGCGAGGATAGCCCGTGGTACCCGACTATGCGTCTGTTCCGGCAGCACCAGGCGGGCGATTGGGACGAGGTGTTGTCCCGCGTTGCAGCAGCATTGGCGGAACGTTTCCATGCCGGCCAGTAAAGCAGAGGCCGGCGAGCTGGCGGCTGCCATCGCCCTGCACAAGGCAGGCAAGCTGGCAGAGGCAGAACGCCTGTATCGCGCTCATCTGGCTAGCTGAGCCTCGTGCCGCTCTCGCGCTTTCAAATCTGGGGCATATTCTCCAGGAACGCGGCGAGCACGAGGGCGCGGCGGATTTGTTCCAGCGCGCCATTGCGCTAAAACCCCGCTTCGCGGCCGCCCATGCCTATCGGGGAAATGCGCTGGCTGCCCTTGGCCGCACCAGCGAAGCCCAAGAGGCATTCGATCGGGCCATCGCGCTCGATTCCCGATCCGTCGAAGGCCTGGCGGGTCTTGCAGCACTGCGACAGCGCCAGGGCAACGTCCGCGACGCCATCGAGTATTGGCGGCGCGCGCTGGGGGCAGCGCCGGCGCGCAACGATGTTCGCCAGAACCTCGCGCTTGCCCTGTCGGAAGCGGGCGATCCCGATCAGGCCATGGCGATCATGGAGTCGGTGATGAAGGCGGAGCCATTATCGCCTGTTGCCCATAGCAACCTCGCGGCCATTCTCTGCCGGGCCGGAAAGTTCGATCAGGCCATTGCCGCCGGCAAGCAGGCGACAGCGCTGAGGCCGGCTAATGCCGGCGCCCATTACAACCTTGCCGTGGCGCTGATCGACAGCGGCGATCACACGGCCGGCCTTGCGAGCCTCGAACAGGCCTTGGCGGTCAAGCCCGATCACCTGGATGCGCTGAACCTGATGGGGATGCATCATCGGCGCGCGGGCGACCATGCAAGGGCCCTGGACTTCTTCCGCCGGGCCGGGCGCGCCGATCCGCGGCATACCGGCATCCTGGTCAATATCGGTGCGACCCTGCTCGAGGAAGGCCGAAGCGAGGAAGCGCTTGCCGTTTATCGCCATGCCATGACGATCGATGACAAGAAGGTCGATGTCCTGGTCAATCTGGGGGCGACCCTCGAGCAGATGGAGCGCTTCGAGGAAGCGCTCGACGCATACCGGCTGGCCCTTGCGCTGGAGCCGGGGAACGCCGTGGCGCATTTCAATTACGGACTCGCGCTGCTTACCCTTGGCCGCTTCAAGGAGGGGTGGCCCGAATATGAATGGCGCCAGCGCGCGAGGCCGCCGGTCGCTGCCCGCGGGCTTGCAGAATCCAGCGCCTGGAAGGGCGAATCGTTGGCCGGACGGCGGATCCTCGTTCTTGCTGAACAGGGCAGCGGCGATACCATTCAGTTCTGCCGCTATCTGCCAATGTTGCGAGCGACCGGTGCCCGCGTCACCTTCGAGTGCCAGCCGGCGCTGCGCCGCCTGATCGAGGCTTCGAATCTCGCCGAGACGCTCATTGCGCGCGAGGAGGCGTTGCCGGCCCATGATTTCCATGCACCGCTGCTTTCATTGCCGGGCCTTCTCGGCACGAGCCGAGAAACTATCCCCGCATCCATCCCCTATCTCGTCGTGGATCGGCAGGAGGTTGAACGGCGCAGCCGGCAATTGTCGGCGCTGAAGCGCCCCCTGATCGGCATTGCCTGGCAGGGCAACCCCCAGCATAAGGGCGACCGGCGCCGTTCCATTCCGCTACGCATGCTGGCCGGTGCGCTTGCTTCAGCAGGGGCCACTCTCGTCAGCTTGCAGGTCGGCCATGGCAGCGAGCAGATGCGCGAGCTGCCCGAGATTGAACGGCCCTACGATCCGTTCGCCGGCGAGGCAGCCAAAGACTTCGTCTCGACCGCGGCCCTCGTTGCGAATATGGACGCCATCGTCAGCATCGATAGTGCCGTCGCCCATCTTGCCGGCGCCCTGGGGCGGCGGGTCTTCGTGCTGCTGCCCCATGTCGGGGACTGGCGCTGGCTGCGGGATCGCGAAGACAGCCCCTGGTATCCGACGATGCGGTTGTTGCGCCAGCACCGGCTGGGCGATTGGAGCTATGTGTTCACCCGGCTGACCGAGGCATTGGGGGAGGTGCGGTGAGCGAGGCCCTGCGGCAGTCGGCCATCGAGCGGCACAAAGCCGGCGACCTCGCCGAGGCGGAGAGGCTTTACCGCGCGGCGGTCGCGGCCGATTCCGGCGATGCGGTCGCCCATAATCTTCTTGGGATGGTGCTGCAGCAGACAGGCAATCTGACGGCGGCATTGGCAGAGATCGAGCTTGCCTTGTCGCTGAAGCCAGATTACCCCCAGGCCTTCAACAATCGCGGCATCGTTCGCCAGGCGCTGGGTCAGACCGGCGACGCCATCGAGGATTATCGCCGCGCCATCGCCCTCAAACCTGATTTCGCCAAGGCCCAGGTCAATCTGGGATCGGCGCTGGAGCGTGAGGCTCGGCGGCCGGAAGCGCTTGCCTGTTACGAGGCAGCGATCGCGCTGGAGCCCGACTATGCCGAGGCACAGTGGAACCGGGCACTGGTCCTGCTGGCTCAGGGACAGTTTCGCGAAGGCTGGCGCGGCTATGAATGGCGCTGGCAAATTCCCGCCTCAGCCGGCGACCGGCGTGGCTTTGCGCAACCCCGATGGGACGGCAGCGATCTCGCCGGCCGCACCCTGCTGATCCATGGCGAGCAGGGCTTCGGCGACCAGATTCAATTCGCCCGCTATGTGCCGCTCGCGGCAGCGCGCGGCGGCCGCGTCGTCTTTGAATGCGCGCCGGCGCTGGCGCGCCTCTTCGCTCGCCTTGGAGCCGATATCAGTGTGCTGCCCAAGGGCGCACTCTTGCCGCCCTTCGATCTGCATGTCCCGCTGCTGAGCCTGCCGCATATCTTCGGCACGACCCTGGAGAACGTGCCGGCCCGGGTTCCCTATCTGGCACCGCCGGCAGACTCGCTGCGCCGCTGGCGCGGCTGGCTCGCAGGATTGCCGCGTCCGCATATCGGTCTTGCCTGGCGCGGCAGCGGTGCGATGGCGCGTGATCCGCGGCCGATCCCGCTCGCTGCCTTGCTGCCGGTCTTCGCCGATAGCGGCGGCAGCCTGATCAGCCTGCAGCCCGATACCCGCGAAGATCTGGCGGGCCTTTCCCATCGCATCGTCGATCCGGCCGCCGATCCGAAACTGGGCGGTGCGGCCTTCAACGATTTCGCCGAGACGGCGGCGATCGTGGCGCAACTGGACCAGATCGTCAGCATCGATACGGTGGCGGCGCATCTTGCCGGCGCGCTCGGCCGCAAGGCGCTGGTGCTATTGCCCTATGCCAGCGACTGGCGCTGGCTGGAGCGCCGGGGCGACAGCCCCTGGTATCCGACCATCGCCCTTCTGCGCCAAAGCTGGCCCGACGATTGGCGCAGCGTCATCCAGGCGCTGGCCCAGGCTTTCGATACCGCGTGATTTCGTTACGGATCGCCGGGCACGCCATAGGCGGGGGCTGAATTCGGATCGAGCGCGCGGGTGACGTAATCCTTCATCTGCGGCTCGTACAGGCGCCACAACTCGCGAAGCCCGGCGACCGGCCCCTCATCCGACCAGTCGACCCTGAGATCGACCAGCGGCCACATCTGTTTATCGACCACGAGCAGGCCGGCGGATTTGACCGGGCCCATCTCGCCTCCCGCGGCAAATCCCGCTTCCAGGCCGCGCAGCAGGCGTTCGGCCAGATGCAGGCCGCTGCCGGTCTCGAATTTCCGCGCCATCGCAGCGGGCACATCGCGGGTCTTCAGCAGATTGCCGGCGGCGAGACAGTCCTTGCCTTCCGCGACCGCAGCGGTCCCCAGCGTTCTCGCGCCGGTGTGATGGGCAATGCGGCCTTGGCGGTCGATCACCGTCACCTGGCGGAACTCCGGAAATTTATTGGACGCCACGACATCGCGTAATGCCTCCGGTGCCGAACGGCCCTGGGCCAACAGGTCCAATGCCTGGTTCCCGATCCGCGGATCGGTGACGTTCTGGGTCGATACCGCGCCCACGCCCGCGCGTGCCCAGGGGCAGCGGCTGGCAACGCAGATGCTCGAGGTGGTGATCGCCACGCCGAACATGCCGGTCTCGGCACAGCGGCCGATGAGCGAAAAGGTCATGGCCGCCTCTTGGGCAGGCGCCGCGCATGGCGGGCAGCGGGAGCGCCGGCGCGTTTTTTGCCCCGTTCCTCCGGGATCACGGCCCAGGCATCGATCTCCATCACCCATTCCGGACGGGCCAGGCCCTGGACGATGAGGCCGGTCGAGACCGGGAACACGCCCTTCAGCCATTTGCCGATCACGCGATAGACCGCATCGCGATAGGCGCGATCGGTGATGTAGACGGTGATCTTGCAAATATCCTCCAGCCGCGCGCCCTGTTCTTCCAGCAGGGTCTTCACGTTCTTCATCGCCTGTTCGGCCTGGGCAGCGGGATCGCCGATGCCGACCATGCGGCCCTGGAGATCCTGGCCCACCTGGCCGCGCAGGAACACATGGGTCCCGGTGGCGCGGACCGACATGCAGAGGTCGTTGTCGATCTTCTGCTCGGGATAGGTCTTCTTGGTGTTGAACTTCCGCAGCCGATGATGGGCCATCACTTCTTTCCCTGTTCCATGACTCGATCCGACAGGCCCGCCGCCTTGCGCACGAAATCCAGCGGGCCGGAAAAATTGAAGTTGTTGTAGACGGCGTTGAGATGGGCGAAGGGCGGCGATTGGGCGAACAGCTCGAACGTCACCCGATGCCCGGCATAATCCGAATTCAGCAGGTCGCGGGCAAAGGCCAGCAGCTTGCGCCGGTCTTCGGCCACCCAGAACTCGTTCACGTTGTAATATTTGTCGAGCCACTTCTTCGTCTCGGGATCGTCGAAGGTGGCGCTATCCGGCGTCACGCAGATCTGGCCGCCGCAAAGCTCGCGGGCGATATGCATCATCGCCGGCAGGCGCGTGCAGGCCTGGACTCGCCCCGTATAGAGCAGCGACTGGTTGGGCATCAGCAGCCCAGCCGGGCTTTTCTCCGCCAGCGCGATAGCGCCGGTCAGATGCGCATTGATCGTCTCGCGATAGACAGCGAGCTCCGCCAGCTTCTCGCGCACCGCCTGCTGCTGGTCGAGGCCGGTCTGGCGCACATTGAACAGGGCAACGCCGATCATCATGTCGGCGATGGTGAGCAGGCGCTGGACGAAGGGAAAAGCGCTGTAGCGGTGCAGCGTGCCGCGGATGAAACTGGCGGCACGGGTGTGGCGATAGAACAGCACGTTCTCCCAGGGCACCAGCACGTCGTCGAAGATCAGCAGCGTGTCGACCTCATCACACCGGTTCGACAGCGGATAATCTCGCGCCGGTGCCCTGCCGGCAAAGCCTGTGCGGCAGATATGCTTCAGCCCCTTGGCGCCCATGTCGCAGATGAAGCCGAGCGCATAGTCGGACAGCTTGTCATCGCCCCAATTGGCGATGGTGGGCTTAACGAACGCCTGGTTGGCATATGCCGCGGCGGTTTCATATTTGGCGCCGCGCACGACGATGCCGGCATCGGTCTCCTTCACCAGATGCAGCAGCATGTCGGGATCCTGATCCTGGGGGCGTTTGGAGCGGTCGCCCTTGGGATCGGTGTTGCCCGAGACATGGAATGTGTCGGAGCGCAACGCGCGGTAGATATGGGTCTCGATATTGTCGGCAAATCGCGCATCGACCTCGCGCAACACGTTCTGGCCGTCGAAGAGCGACCACATCTCGCCGATCGTCTCGTCGCCGACACGCACCACCACGCCGCCAATATCCTTCATCACCAGATCCACGGCCTTGCGCTTGGCCTGCCAATGCTCCTGGGTTCGGGGAAGCTGATAGCCGATACAGTTTGTCTCGCCGGTCTGCTCGTCCTGGCAGGTCATCGCCCCGGCCGTCGCCTTGTCATGGGCCATGTCGTAGATGCGGGCCCGGATATCGACGATCGGCTTGAACGCGCGATGGCTGGCAACGTCCTTTATCCGCTCACCGTTCATCCACACCTCGCGGCCGTCTTTCAGCGAGTCGCGGTATTGCTGGCCTGTTCTGATCATTCTGGGCCCCTGATCATGCTGCATCCCCGGTCGATGGAGAGGTCCAGCTTGACCCAGCGGCAGAAGAGAGGGAAAATATTATTTAGCGACCATCTGAATAGGATTTCCCTATCTTGTTTACGCTCAAGCATCTGAGTTATTTCATCGCCGCGGCGGATGCCGAGAGTGTCACCGGCGCGGCGCGGCGGCTCAACGTCTCACAGCCCTCGATCTCGGCGGCCATTGCCGAGCTCGAGCGCCGCCTGGGCCTGCAGCTTTTCCTGCGCCACCATGCCCAGGGCCTGTCGCTGACCGCGGCCGGACGGCGCCTGCTGGGCCAGGCGCGCCAGCTGATCGCCCATGCCGATGAGCTGCAGCTGACCGCGCTCGATCTCGGCGGCGGGCTCGCGGGCCAGCTCGACCTCGGCTGCTTCATCACTTTCGCGCCCTGGATCGTGCCGGGCCTGCTGCGCGGATTCGCCCGCCAGTTCCCCGATGCCCGGGTGCGGCTGCACGAGGCGCATGTGCGCGGCGTGCTGGACGAGCTGCGCAGCGGCTTGAGCGAAGTCGCGCTGACCTATGATCTTGATCTCGGCCCCGACATCCTGTTCGAGCCCTTGGGAGAGGTACCGTTGCATGTCGTCCTGCCGGCGAACCATCGCCTTGCCCGGCGCCGCGAGGTGCGGCTGGCCGATCTGGCGAAGGAGCCGCTGGTGCTGCTGGGCCTGCCCCAGAGCCGCGAATATTTCCTTTCGATCTTCTATGCGCTACGGCTGGAGCCGCGAATCGCTTACGAGACTGGCTCGTTCGAGATGGTCCGCGGGCTGGTCGCCAATGGCCTGGGCTATTCCATCATGCATTCAAAGCCGCCGAGCACCCGCGCACTCGACAATCGCCGGCTGGCCTATCGGCCCATCGCCGATCGGGTGCGGCCAACCGAACTGGGCCTTGCCCGCCTGGCGCAGCTCCGCCCCACCCGGCTTTCGGCCGGTTTCGCCCAGTTCTGCCGCGCTCATTTCGCGGCCGGGCTGAGCGAGCCGACATAGGCTCGTTTCAACACAACCGCTTTCGCCCCGATTCCTGAGGAAGAATCAGGCCGACACCAAGTCGTCATAGCGACTTTACAAGATATAGTAAGCAGGGGCAGAATGCACCGCTAGATGGGGGATGCGGCGGGTATCAGTTGCGCGAGATAACCCGTCCTGACGGCTGGCGCCGTTTTCCTCGACGTTGAGCACCTAACTGCGCAAATCAGGGGGACGTGCTAATGGCTACATCAAATAGGCCCGATGACTATTCGGGCTCACAAGACGATACAAAACAGCTACACAGTATGGGCTATGCGCAGGAACTCGCCCGGCGCATGAGCGGCTTTTCCAATTTCGCCATTTCCTTTTCGATCATCTGCATTCTCGCCGGCGGCATCACGTCGTTCCAGTTGGGCTTCAGCGCAGCGGGGGGCATCGCGATCGGCATTGGCTGGCCGCTCTCCTGCGCCTTTTCGCTGATCGTCGCTGCCTCAATGGGACAGATCGCCTCGGCTTATCCGACAGCCGGCGGCCTGTATCACTGGGCCTCGATCCTGGGCGGGCGTGGTTTCGGCTGGTCGGTTGCCTGGTTCAACATGCTGGGCCTGATTTTCGTCGTCTCATCGGTCGATGTGGGTCTGTGGCAGATCCTCTTCGTTCCGCTGATCCTGCAGAACTATCTGGGTGTCGATCCCACGCACTTCATCCCGGACCTCAGTAAATCGTTTACCGAGCAGATGGGGACGAGTGCCTATTGGGTACAGGCAATTGGCATTTCGATCATCCTGGCGTCCCAGGCCCTGTTCAACCATATCGGCATCCGGGCGACGACCATCCTGACGGACTTCAGCGGCTATCTGATCTTCGTCGTAGCCATCGTGCTGACCATCGCCATGATCGCGGCAGCACCCGGCATCGATATCAGCCGTCTCTTCACGTTCACGAACAATACGGGCGATCCGGGCGGTGGAATCTGGCCGGCGAGCACGAGCTTGATTTACGTCTTCATGCTCGGCCTTCTGTTGCCCGCCTATACGGTGACTGGATTCGATGCCTCCGCCCACACGTCGGAGGAGACCCGGCAAGCTGCCGTCAAAGTTCCAAAGGGCATGCTTCACTCGGTCTTCTGGTCGTTCCTGTTCGGCTATGTGATGATCTGCTCGTTCGTGCTCGCCATGCCGAGCGTCAGCGACGGCGCCAAGCAGGGCGGCAATGTGTTCTTCTGGCTGATGGGTGGTCTCGCTGTACCCGCCGGCCTGAAGGCCATTCTTTATATCGGCATCGTGATCTCGAACTACCTCTGTGCCCTTGCCGGCATGACGTCGCTCTCGCGCATGATCTTCGCTTTCTCGCGCGATGGCGGATTCCCGGCTTCGGCCTGGTTGCGCAAGGTCAGCCCGGCCCATCGCACACCAGTGAATGCGATCTGGATCGGTGCCGTGCTGGCGCTGATCTCGACGCTCTACACGCCTCAGTTCTGGACGCTGGCGTCGGGCTGCGCGATCTTCCTCTACATCTCCTACGCCGCTCCGATCGGCGCGGGCATGTTGCAGGAAGGCAAGAAATGGACGAAGAAGGGCCCGTTCCAACTCGGCGGGTTGTCCAAGCCCTTCGCCGTCATCGCCGTGGTAGGGGCGTTTATCCTCTTCTTCATCGGTGTTCAGCCCCCGAATGACGCCCTGATCAAATACACAGGTTTCCTGTTGATCATCATGGCGATCCTGTGGTTCGGAGTGGCGCGCACGCGCTTCCCCGGCCCGCCGATCGGCGATGTCATTGCCCAACGTCAGGGTATGATCGCCGCGGAAGAGAAGGCGGTCGGCGAAGCCAAATAACGACCGCTCGATTGGCTTGGGGAAGGGGCGCTTCGGCGCCCCTTCCTTTTTTGAGCGCAAGACCGCCCCGGTTTGACAGCAAACGGGGCGCGGGGGCACAGTCCCCCCAACAAAAAACAGGGGGACTTTATGGCCTTGAAACCGGAACACGTTCGTAGCGCTGCCGACGCCCGCAAGATCGTCGAGGAACGCGGCCTGACCCATGTGAAGGTCGGCATCTTCGACAACGACGGCGTGCTGCGCGGCAAATACATTTCCAAGGTAAAATTCTTTTCCGCGCTCGAAAGCGGGTTTGGTTTTTGCGATGTCGTGCTGGGCTGGGATTCAAACGACCAGCTCTATGACAATGTCACCTATACCGGCTGGCACACCGCCTATCCCGACGCGCCGGTACGCGTTCTGCCCAATACCTGCCGTGAACTCGCCTTCGAAGAAAAAACCCTGTTCTTCCTCTGCGAATTCGCCGACCGGGCCGAGGCCGTCTGCCCGCGCGCCTTGCTGCGCCGCGTGCTGGCCAAGGCCGGAAGCCATGGGCTTCGAGGCGAGTGCCGCCTTCGAATACGAATTCTTCATGTTCGACGAGACGCCCGAAAGCGTGCGTGAAAAGGGCTATCGCAACCTGACGCCGATCACGCCAGGCTTCTTCGGCTATTCGACGATCCGCAATTCGGTCTGGGCCGACCTCTATCACGAGATCCTGGACGCCTGCGAAAAGATGCGCATGCCCATCGAGGGCCTGCACACCGAGACGGGCCCCGGCGTGCTGGAAGCAGCCCTCTATTACGACAAGGCGCTGGAGAGCGCCGACCGCGCCGCGCTGTTCAAGACCTTCCTGAAGGTGCTGGCCCAACGCCGCGGCATGATGGCGACGTTCATGGCGAAGTGGTCGAACAACTACCCGGGCCAGAGCGGGCACATCCACATCTCGCTCAAGGGCAAGGATGGCAAGGCTGCCTTCCACGATCCCAAGGGCCCGCATGGCATGAGCAAGGCCATGCAGTATTTCGTCGCCGGCCAGCAGGCGCTGATGCCCGAACTGCTGGGCATGGTGGCCCAGACGGTGAACAGCTATTCGCGCCTGATCCCCGGCTTCTGGGCGCCGACCACGGCGACATGGGGCGTGGAGAACCGCACCTGCGCGCTACGCGTCATTCCCGGTGCCGCAAAGTCGCAGCGGGTCGAGTACCGGATCGCCGCGGCGGATGCGAACCCCTATATCGCGCTGGCTGCGGCACTGGGCTCCGGCCTCTACGGCATCGAGAACAAACTCGATTTGCCGCCGGCGATCGAGGGCAATGCCTATGCCATGAAATTCCCGGCCAAATCGGCATTGCCGCTGACCCTGATGGAAGCGGCCGAGCGCTTGAAGAAGTCAAAGGCCGGGCGCGCCTTGTTCGGCGACGAGTTCGTCGAACACTACGCCGCCAGCCGCGAATGGGAAGAGCGCGAGTTCCGCAAGCACATCACCGATTGGGAACTCGCCCGCTACTTCGAGATCATCTGAGACCCGAGACCGGAGGACGAGAACGGCCATGAGTGCCATGCAGAAGACCGTCACGCCGATCGACGGCAGCCTCTATGTCGAGCGGCCATATAACGGCGCCGCCGAAATTTCATCCACCCTGGCCGCGGCGATCGCCGCCGCCAAGGCCTGGCGGCGCGTGCCGGTGGCCGAGCGGGCAAGGATGCTGGGCAAGGCGGTCGATGCCTTCCTCACCCACAAGGGCGAAATCGCCGAGGAGATCACCCGCCAGATCGGCCGGCCTCTCGGGCAATCGCCAGGCGAGGTCCGCGGCTTCGAGGAACGCGCCCGTTATATGATCGATATCGCGCCCGCTGCACTGGCCGATATGGACGTGGGTGCCAAGGACGGCTTCACCCGCTTCATCCGGCGCGATCCGCTGGGCGTGGTCTTCGTCGTGGCGCCCTGGAACTTCCCCTATCTGACCGCCGTCAATGCAGTGATGCCGGCGCTGATGGCGGGCAACGCCGTGCTGCTGAAACATTCGGCCCAGACGCCGCTTTGCGCCGAGCGCTTCCAGCAGGCCTTCGATGCGGCGGGATTGCCCAAGGGATTGTTCCAGCATCTGGTGCTGACCCATGACGATACGGCAAAACTGATCGGGACCGACGGCATCGACTATGTCGCTTTCACCGGTTCCGTCCCCGGCGGCCATGCCGTGGTGGAAGCCGCATCGAAGCGCTTCATCGGCCTCGGCCTGGAACTGGGCGGCTGCGATCCCGCCTATGTGCGCAACGACGCCAATATGGCCCATGCCATCGAGAATCTGGTCGACGGCGCCTTCTTCAATTCGGGCCAATCCTGCTGCGGCATCCAGCGCATCTACGTCCACAAGGACGTCTACAAGACCTTCGCCGATGGCGCGGTGGCGCTGACCGAGAAATACAAACTCGGCAATCCGCTGGAGGATGGCGTCAATCTGGGCCCGGTCGTGCGCGCCAAGGCCGCCGAGGAGATCCGCGGCCAGGTCGCCAAGGCCGTGAAGGCCGGCGCGCGGGCCGCCATCGATACGAAGAAGTTCAAGGCCGACCAGCCGGGCACCGCCTATGTCACGCCCCAGATCCTGCTCGACCTCAACCAAAGCAATCCCTTCATGAAGGAAGAATGCTTCGGTCCCGTGGTCGGACATCATGCCGGTCGCTTCCGACGATGAGGCGATCAGGCTGATGAACGACAACCCCTTCGGCCTGACGGCGGCCATCTGGACGATGGACGAGAAGGCCGCAACCCGCATCGGCGACCAGATCGAGACCGGCACCTGGTTCATGAACCGCTGCGATTATCTCGACCCGGCGCTGGCCTGGGTCGGCGTCAAGGATTCGGGCCGTGGCTGCACCTTGAGCCGCGTCGGCTATGAATACCTGACCCGGCCGAAATCGTTTCACCTGCGCACGAAACTCTAACGTGCCGGGCGCTGAGGTGACGCGGCCGGGCCTTCTCGATCGCAAGCGAAGCTGCCTCGCCGTCATCGACGTCCAGGCCTTCTTTCTCGACAAGCTGCCGCTGGACCAGCGCGAGCCGCTGGTTCAGCGCATCGCCTGGCTGATGCGCGTTGCCGCTGCCCTGGAGATTCCGATCCTCGCCACCGCCGAAGACATCCAGCATGACGGGCCGCTGGTGCCGGAGCTGGAGAAATTGCTGCCGGCCGGCAACATGGCCTTCAACAAGATGATCTTCGGCCTGCACGACCAGGCGGATATCCGCGCAGCGGTGAAGGCGCTGGGCCGCGACCAGTTCGTGCTGACGGGCCTTGAAAGCGATGTCTGTATTTCGCATTCGGCCTTCGGCCTGCGCGATGCCGGCTATCAGGTCGCAATCGCCGCGGATGCCTGTGCCTCGCCCCCGCCCCATCACGACATCGCCATGACGCGGCTGGCCAATGCCGGGATGACCGTCACCACGGTGAAAGGCGTCTACTACGAATGGCTGCGCGACCTCGCGACCCTGGCAACGGTCAAGGCCGCGATCGGCAAGGCGCTGCCGCCGGGCTTGACGCTCTAACGCGCCGACAAGGCCATGACGGCGCTCTCCACCCGGCGCTTCGATCTCGCCATCATCGGCGCTGGAGTGGTGGGTTGCGCGATCTTCCGGCGCTTTGCGCTGGGCGGCCTCAAATGCCTGTTGATCGAACGCGGCGCCGACATTCTCTCAGGCGTCAGCAAGGCGAACAGCGCCATGCTGCATACCGGCTTCGACGCACCACCCGGCAGCCTGGAACATGCCTGCATCCGGGCGGGCTATGCCGAGTACCGCGAGATCCACGAGAAACTGAATCTGCCAATTCTGGAAACCGGCGGTTTGATCGTTGCCTGGACGGCAGACGAGCTGGCGAAGCTGCCGGAGATCGTCGCAAAGGCCCACCAGAATGGTGTCGGCGACGTGCATCAGGTCGATCGCGCCGAGGTGCTGCAGCACGAGCCCCATCTCGCCGGCGATGCAATGGGCGGGGTCGTCATCCCCGGCGAGCATGTCATCGACCCCTGGTCGGCGCCGCTCGCCTATGTGCTGCAGGGCATCGCCCATGGCGGCGAGGTCCTGCGTGGCGTCAGCGTGAACGGCGGCGAGTTCGATGGCGAAGCCTGGCAACTCGCCACCCGCGACGGGCTGATCGAGGCGCGGATCGTCGTCAATGCCGCCGGGCTGCAGGGTGATATCGTCGAGGCGATCGCGCGGCCGAGCCCCTTCACCATCAAACCGCGCAAGGGCCAGTTCGTGGTCTTCGACAAACCCGCAGCCAGGCTGGTCGGCGCCTGCATCATGCCGGTGCCCAGCGAGCGAACGAAGGGCGTCATGCTGGCCCGCACCGTCTTCGGCAATCTGCTGATCGGCCCCACCGCCGAGGAGCAAGAAGATCGCGATCACGAGACCGTCGAGCAGGGCCAAATCGAGGCCCTGATCGCCCGCGCCCAGCGCATGCTGCCCGATCTGGCGCGCGAGAGTGTCAGCGCGCTCTATGCCGGGCTACGCCCGGCCACTCAGTTCAGGGATTACCAGATCGAAGCGCTTGGCGGAGAGGAACTGGATCACGGTCGCCGGCATCCGCTCCACCGGCCTGACGGGATCGCTCGGCATCGCGCGGCATATTGGCGATCTCTACGCCCGGCATTTCGGCGAGCTCGAAGAAGCGCCACCGATCTGGACGCCGGTGCCGAACCTCGCTGATCACCGGCCGCGGCGCTACCAGGAGCCCGGCTACGGCGAGATCGTCTGCCATTGCGAGCTGGTTACCCGTAGCGAGATCGAGGCGGCGTTGGCCGGGCCGCTGGCGGCCGGCGATATCGGCGGGTTGAAGCGGCGCACCCGGGCCATGATGGGCCGCTGCCAGGGGTTCTATTGCAGCGCGCAAGTGAGCGCGATTGCGGGTGAGCGCATCGCCGATCTTCCCGGCGGTACCTCATGAAGCGCCACGACGTTCTAATCCTCGGCGCCGGGCCGGCCGGAATTTCCTGTGCCGCGCGGCTGGCAGAACTCGGCATTCGCGATATCGTTCTGATCGAGCGCGAGAGTGATGCCGGCGGCGTGCCGCGCCATTGCGGGCATATCGCCTTCGGTCTGCGCGAATTCCACCGGTTGATGACCGGCCCCGCCTATGCCCGCCGGCTAACCCGGATGGTGGCCCAGATCGGCGTGCGCCGGCGCACCACCGTGACCGCGATAGCACCGGGCGGCGAGGTCGATATCGTCGATCCCGAGAGCGGGCCCAGTCGGATCGCCGGGCGCGCCGTGCTGCTGGCCTTTGGCCTGCGCGAGACGCCGCGCAGCACGCGGCTGGTCAGCGGTGACCGGCCCTGGGGCGTCACAACCACCGGCGCATTGCAGCAATTCGTCTATCTGCAGCACCGCAAGCCTTTCGAGCGTGCGGTGGTGATCGGCAGCGAGCTGGTGGCCTTTTCCAGCCTGCTCACCCTGCGTCATGCCGGGATCGGCTGTGCGGCGATGATCGAGGCAGGGCCCCGGATCACGGCGCGAAAGCCATCCGACTGGGTCGGCCCGCCTGCTGCTCGGCGTGCCCGTATTGACCGGCTCGGCGCTCGTGGCGATCCATGGCGGCGCCAAGGTCGAGGCGGTCGAGATCGAACGTACGGGCAAGCGCCGGCGGATCGCGTGCGACGGCGTGGTCTTCACCGGCCAGTTCCGCCCGGAGACGGCGATCCTGGCGACGAGCCATCTGGCGCTCGATCCCGGCACCCGCGGCCCGATGATCGATCAATATTGGCGGGCCAGCGATCCGGCCTATTTCGTTGCCGGCAATCTGCTGCGCCCGGTGGAGACCGCCGGTGTGGCCTTCGCCGAGGGTCGCGCCGCCGCGGATTCGATCGCCGCATCGCTCGCCGGCAAGCTGCCGGCGCCCCAGCGCATGATCGCGCTGAGCGCCGCGGCGCCGCTCAAATACCTCTACCCCCAGCGCCTCGCCTTGCCCCTGGCGCGGATATCGCCTCTGCTGATGAAGGCGCGCATCCAGCACCCGGCGCGGGGCCGGCTTCGCCTGACGGCGAACGGCCGCGAATTGTGGAGCCGCGCCATGACCGCCTTGCCGGAGCGGCGCCTGTCGATCCCCGTCTCGCGTCTGCCGCAGGGCGAGGTGGATGACATCACCGTGGACTTCATCGAGGGATAGCCATGCCCGCTGTCATCGCCATCGATCAGGGAACCACCGGCAGCAAGGCCTATCGCCTGGATACGCAAGGCCGCTTCGACCTGCTGGGCAGTTTCGAGCATAAGCAGATATTCCCGCAGGCCGGCTGGGTCGAGCATGACGCGCGCGAGCTGCTCGATCACCTGCGGCGCCTGGCAGCCCTGGCCGGCGATGCCGAAGCGCTTGGCATCGATAACCAGGGCGAAACGGTGATCGCCTGGGATGCGGAGAGCGGCGAGCCGATCCATAACGCCATCGTCTGGCAGGATGCCCGCACCCAGGACAGGATCGAACGGCTGAAGGCCGAAGGCGCGGAAGCGCTGACCATCGAGCGCGCCGGCCTTCCCCTCGATCCTTATTTCTCGGCGAGCAAACTGCGCTGGATCATCGATCATGTGCCTGCGGCGAAGCCGCTGCTGGCGCGGGGCAAGCTGCGGCTCGGCACCAGCGACAGTTTCTTCCTCGATCGCCTGGCGGGCGTCTATGCGACGGATGTCACCACGGCATCGCGCACCAGCCTGATGAATCTCGCGACCGGGCAATGGGATCCCGAGCTGTGCCGGCTGTTCGGCGTGCCCATCGAAGCATTGGCGGAGATCAGGCCGACGGTCGGCGATTTCGGCTCTGCCGGCAGGCTGCCGATCCGCGCCAATCTCGTCGACCAGCAGGCAGCACTTGTTCGGCCATGGCGCCCGCAAGGGCGGCCAGGCCAAGATCACCTTCGGCACCGGCGCCTTCGCGCTCGCCGTCGCCCATCGCGATATCGCCCCCGATGCCGTCGCCGGCATGAACCGCACCATCGCCTGGCAGATCGGCAGCTCGCCCATGGCCTATGCGATCGAAGGCGGCGTCTATAACGCGGCCTCCGCCGTCAACTGGGCGCGGGGTCTCGGCCTGTTCAAGGAATTCGCCGAGATCAACGAATTCGCCGCCGCGCCGGCCATCGAGCGTGGCCTTGCCTTTGTGCCCGCCCTTTCCGGCCTGGCTGCCCCCTATTGGGATCGCAATGCCGCGGGCCTTTGGCTCGGCATGGGCCTGGAGACGAGCGCCGCCGACATGGTCCAGGCGGTGCTGGAGGGCGTTGCCTTCCTTGCCGCCGAATTGATCGCCGCGATGGATCGCGCCACACCGCTGACGGGTGCGATCTCCATCGATGGCGGGCTATCGAAGAACCCTTATTTCTGCACCTTCCTGGCCGAGGCGCTGAACCGTCCGGTCAGCGTGGCGGCCAGCGCCGACCTGACGGGCCTGGGTACCGCGCAACTGACCCTGATCGGCGCCGGCCTTGCCACGCCGGCGAGCCTGCCGCCTGCCGCGGCCCCCAGCCGCGTGCTGCAGCCGCAGGGGCGGTTAAGCGAAGCCGGCAGGCGGCGATTCAGCGAGGCTTTGGCGCGCTGCCGTAACTGGCGGTAAAAGGTCTTTCCTGCTATGGACATCGGCAATTCCAATATTCGGGGATAAATCATGGCGAACGATGCTGCCGCCTTGCGCGGCAACTGGAACTACCCGACATCGATGCGCTTCGGCGTCGGCCGGATCAAGGAATTGCCCGATGCCTGCAAGCAACTCGGCTTCAAGAAGCCGCTGCTGGTCACCGATCCGGGTCTTGCCAAATTGCCGATGATTCAAGAAGCGCTCGCGAGCCTGAAGGCCGCCGGGCTATCGGCCGGCCTGTTCGCCGACATCAAGGGCAATCCGATCTCCAAGAACGTCGAGGACGGGCTGAAGGTCTTCCGCGACGGCGGCTATGACGGCATCATCGCATTTGGCGGCGGCAGCGCGCTCGATGCAGCCAAGGCCATCGCGCTGATGGCCGGGCAGAAGCGCCCGATGTGGGATTTCGAGGATATCGGCGACAACTGGACCCGCGCCGATCCCAACGGCATCGTCGCCACCATCGCCGTGCCGACGACCTCGGGCACCGGCTCGGAAGTCGGCCGTGCCTCGGTCATCACCAATGAAGCGACCCACACCAAGAAGATCATCTTCCATCCCAAGATGCTGCCCTCGATCGTCATCTCCGATCCGGCGCTGACGGTGGGGCTGCCGCCTCATGTGACGGCCGCAACCGGCATGGATGCGCTGGCCCATTGCCTGGAAGCCTATTGCGCGCCGGGCTTTCACCCGATGGCCGACGGCATCGCGGTCGAAGGCATGCGCCTCGTCAAGGTCTCGCTGACCACGGCGGTAAAGGACGGCAAGAACCTGGTGGCCCGCGCCAATATGATGGTGGCGGCCAGCATGGGTGCCACCGCCTTCCAGAAGGGCCTCGGCGCCATTCATTCGCTGAGCCACCCGGTGGGTGCGGTCTATGACACCCATCACGGGCTGACCAATGCCGTGGTCATGCCCTATGTGCTGGAGTTCAACCGCGAGGCGATCGAGGAAAAGATGGTGCGCCTCGCCGCCTGGCTCGGCCTGCCGAACCCCTCATTCAAATCGGTGATGAGCTGGGTCATCGCGCTCCGCAAGGAAATCGGCATCCCCCACACGCTGAAGGATATCGGCGTGGGCAGCGAGCGCATCGACGAGCTGTCGGAGATGGCGGCGGTCGATCCCACCGCGGGCAGCAATCCGGTTCCCGCCGGTGCCGCGGAAATGAAGAAGATGTTTATCGCCAGCATCGAGGGCCGACTCGCCCAGAATGCTTAGACGATCAGGCACAAAGAAAAAGGGCGGGTAACCAGTCGGCTACCCGCCCTTTTTGTTGCGTCGCGATGCGTCTGCTAGGGGCCGCCCGGGGTGAACGGCTTGCCGTTGACCATGGTATTGCCCTGGGCATCCAGGGTGACCTTGAAATGGTCGGTCGGCTTGCCGGACGAATCCGTGCCATGGTCGCTGATGGCCTTGAGCTGCGTCAGCACGGCCACGATCTGCTGCGCCGAAGGATCGTCGGAATGGGCAGAGATCTTGGCAATCACCCCGTCGAGATCGGCGATGATGATATCCAGGCTGCCGCTGGCCCCCATGGCCGCTGCTTTGTCGGCCAAGGCCTCGCCGGTGAAGGTGGCACTGACCGCCGGCGCCTTCAACGAGCCATCCTTGATGACGAACTTCGTGGCCGCCTGGATCAGTGCCTGCTGCAGGCCACCGGCCATCATCAGCCCGGCACCCGCCATGGAGCCTTCATCGGCCATGTTCACACCGGCCATGTTCTGCCCGGCAACAGCGATCGCTGCCGGCAGCGGCACGTCGTTCATGTCGATTTCCAGGCCGAAATCAGCCGGCACGAGATCGGCCGTGGCCGCTCCCGCCTCCTGGGCCAGGTTGGGAATCGCCAGCCCGGCATAACGCAGGCCGAGCATGAGATTCGATTTTGGCTGATCGAGGTTGTCGGCGCCGAAGCCCAGATGAACATTGCCGACGGAGAACATGGTGGTGGAACCCTCGCCGGCCGAAAGATTGCCGAACACCAGCTCCGAATGCGCTGACTTCATCAGCGCCACCATCTGGACCAGCAGCGGTGCTGCCTCGCCCGGCTTTGGATCCTTCATCGCCGCCTGCCACTTCTCCTGCAGGGCCGTGAACTCCGCCACCTTCCAGCCATCGATCTCCGATGTCAGGGAGACATCGCCGGCGCTCATATTGCCGTCTTTGCTCTTGAAGACGATCTGCTTGGCCGCTGCGGTTCCCTTCTGGTCCCAGACGCCGCTGCCCTTGTCGGTCGAGCTGACCAGATAAGTGACATTGAGCGCCGTGGCGCTGTCGCCGCTGGTGGCCTGCGATACATCGATCGACTTCGCCGCCATGTCAAAGCTCATGATGCGGCCGAGGCTTTTCGACCAGCTGCCATTGACATGATCGAAGTTGATGTTGACGTCGACTTCCTCGCCAGCCGCATCCTTGATCTTGTAGAGCGGCGGGATCGCGAGATCGCTGAACTTGCGCATGTCATCGCCGTCAGGCGTGACCTTGAAGGCGACCTTGCCGAAATCGATCGGCTGGACGTCCGGCGCCGTCAGCGTCACCTTGTCGATCGTGACGTTATAGGCATCGCCGTCGCCCGGCGTGACCGTCACATCGCCATAGGTGAGGAATTTCTTGTCGGGACCCGCCGCCTTGGCAAGCTGGGCCTCGATCTCGGTCTTCAAAGACGCGGCCTGTTCTGCCTTCTTGTCGGAGCACGCAACGAGCACGACAAGCAGGAGCAAGCCGAAACGCCAATATCTGTTCATGACACCCCCCGGTGCGTTTTGGTGGGAGGGTGTTATAAGCGAGAACCGTGGCAAAAACGAGGCTGAATTCGCACTTCTCACAGGGGTCGCCGAGGCGTTGGTCCCCGTGGGAAGTGCGGACTAAGTGCCTTCCTCGTTTAGCGAAAGCAGGGAGGCATTGCCGCCGGCAGCCGTGGTATCGACGCTCAGCGTTCGCTCCGTGGCAAAGCGCGGCAGGTAATGTGGGCCGCCGGCCTTGGGGCCTGTGCCGGACAGCCGCTCGCCACCGAAGGGCTGCACTCCGACCACGGCGCCGATCATGTTTCGGTTCACATAGGTGTTGCCGATACGCAGCCGCTCATGGATGTAGCGGACGGTCGAATCGATCCGGCTATGGATGCCCAGCGTCAGCCCATAACCAAGCCCATCGACGCTGTCGAGAAGTTGATCCAGGCGGTCCTGGCGGAAGCGCAGGACATGCAGGATCGGACCGAACACCTCGCGCTGCAGGCGATCGAGACGATCGATCTCAAAAGCGCGGGGCGAAACAAAACAGCCCTCGGCACAATTGGCCCCCAGAGCAATTTCATAAATCAACTTGGCCTCACGCGTCATGCGCGCGGCATGAGCGTCCAGCATCGCCTTGGCCTCGCCATCGATCACCGGGCCGATATCGGTCGCGAGCAGGCCCGGGTCGCCGACGCGAAGTTCGGCCATGGCGCCAGCCAGCATGTCGATGAGCTTGTCGCCAATATCCTCCTGCACGCAGAGAATGCGCAGCGCCGAGCAGCGCTGGCCCGCGCTCTGGAACGATGAGATCAGCACATCGCGCACCACCTGTTCCGGCAACGCAGATGAATCGACCAACATCACATTCTGTCCACCGGTCTCTGCAATCAGGGTTGCAAGAGGCCCGCTGCGCGCGGCAAGCGCCCGGTTGATGCCTTGGGCCGTTTCGGTCGAGCCGGTAAAGGCGACGCCGGCGATGCGCGGATCGGCGACCAGCGGCGCGCCGACGCCGGGCCCGTCGCCTGGCAAAAGGTGCAGCACATCGCCCGGCACGCCGGCACGGTGAAGAATTTCGACCGCGCGGGCGGCGATCAGCGGCGTCTGCTCCGCCGGCTTGGCGATGACGGCATTGCCCGCGGCCAGTGCCGCACCGACCTGGCCGCTGAAAATGGCAAGCGGGAAATTCCATGGGCTGATGCAGGCAAAGACCCCGCGCCCGGCCAACTGCAGCTGGTTGCGTTCGCCGGTCGGACCCGGCAGCGCCAGCGGATGGGCGAAATCGACTTTTGCCCGCGCCGCGTAATAGCGCAGGAAATCGACCGCTTCGCGCAATTCGGCGAGCGCATCCGGCAGGGTCTTGCCGGCTTCGCGGATCGCCATGGCCATCAGGGTTGCGCCATCCTGTTCCATCAGATCGGCGGCGCGGTTCAGGCAATCGGCGCGTGCTGCAGCACCGCCTGCATTCCAGTCATGCTGGGCACGTACGGCGCGGGAGAGTGCCTGGTCCACGGCACCCGCATCGGCTTCCACCACTTCGCCGATGCGGCGACGGCGATCGGCGGGGTCGTTGAGTGCGCGGCCTTTTCCGGCCGAGGCCGCGCCGCCGATCAGGGGCGCTGCATGCCAGATGCCGACTGAGCTGTGCTGCATCGCCTGTGCAAGCGGCGCCAGTCGATCGATATCGGTCAGGTCGATGCCGGCGGAATTCTGCCGCTCGGCGCCATAGAGATCCTTGGGCAGCGGAATGTGCGGATGGGGCTTGGCGGAGAGGCGGCGCACACGGGCGACGGGATCACCGACGATCTCGTCGATCGGCAGCTTATCATCGACGATGCGATTGACGAAAGACGTGTTGGCGCCGTTTTCCAGCAGGCGGCGCACGAGATAGGCCAGCAGGTCTTCATGGCTTCCCACCGGCGCGTAGACGCGGCAAGGGTGGCCGGTGGCGTCCGGTGCCACGATATGCTCGTAAAGCGCCTCGCCCATGCCGTGCAGGCGCTGGAATTCGAAATCGCGGCGATTGCCTGCCAGTTCCAGGATCGCGGCTACGGAATGCGCATTGTGGGTGGCGAATTGCGGATAGAACGCCGCCTCATCCGCCAGCAGCCGCTTGGCGCAGGCCATGTAGGAAACATCGGTCGAGGCCTTGCGGGTGAAGACGGGATAGCCCTCCAGCCCGCGCTCCTGGCTCTGCTTGATCTCGCTATCCCAATAGGCGCCCTTGACCAGGCGCACCATCAGCCGCCGTTTGTGGCGCTTCGCCATATCTGCCAGCCAATCCACCAGCGGCACGGCGCGCTTCTGATAGCCCTGGATCGCGAGGCCGAAGCCGTTCCAGCCGGCAAGCGAAGGATCGCCCGACACGGCCTCGATGACATCGAGGGAGAGGTCGAGCCGCTCGGCCTCCTCCGCATCCACGGTGAAGCCGATCTTCTGGTCGCGGGCAAGTTGGGCGAGCGCCACCAGGCGAGGCACCAGCTCTTCCATCGCCCGATGACGCTGGGCGAATTCGTAACGCGGATGGAGCGCCGAGAGCTTGACCGAGATGCCCGGCCCTTCGATCGGGCCGCGCCCGGCGGCGGCCCGGCCGATTGCCGCGATTGCCGCGCGATAGGAGCGGTCGTAACGCTCCGCATCCTTCATGGTGCGCGCCGATTCACCCAGCATGTCATAGGAATAGCGATAGCCGCGTTTCTCATTGGCGCGCGCGCGTTCGAGCGCCTCGTCGATGGTGCGGCCCATGACGAACTGGCGCCCCAGGATACGCATTGCCTGGGTCACGGCCTGGCGGATGACCGGCTCGCCGCTGCGCGCCACCAGCCGGCGCAGCACGCCGGCAAGGTCCTGTCCTTCCTGATCCAGCGAGACGACGCGGCCCGTCAGCATCAGCGCCCATGTCGAGGCATTCACGAACAGGGACTCACTGCCGCCCAGATGCCGGCGCCAATCGGCATCGGCGAGCTTGTCCTTGATCAGCAGATTGGCGGTTTCCGCATCGGGAATGCGCAGCAGGGCTTCGGCCAGGCACATGAGGACGACGCCCTCGCGGCTGGAGAGCTCGTATTCATGCAGGAAGGCATCGAGCCCGCCCTGCCCCAGCCGTGCCGCGCGGACCTTCTGCACCAGATCGCGGGCCCGCGCGGCGATACGATCGAGGGTCTCGGGCGGCAGATCTGCCTCGGCCAGCCGCTGGTCGACGATCTCGGTTTCGTCCGCGCGATAGGCCTGGCGCAAGGCAGCGCGCAGCGGCGTTGCGGGGGGAAGCGGTTCGGAGAAAATCAACGGCGGGTTTGTCATGACGCCATGTGTTAACGGCTCCCATGCTTTGCGGCAAGAGAGGCTCGCTGGGCGTCAGTGAAAATCCCGCGACTGATAGCCCTTCACGCGATGGTCGTTGCCGGGCCGGGCCACCTCGTCGGCGCGGGCAAGCGGCGATGGCGGCGTAGGCAGACCGGCGGCCATCTCGCCCAGCAGATGGCTGAGGTCGATCAGCCTGTCGGCCACCACATGGATGACCAGGCCTTCGCATTGCACGCGGCCGACTGACGCCCATCAGATGCGCGGTCAATACGATGCGCCGGTGGCTTTCGAAGACCCGCGGCCAGATGACGATATTGGCGATGCCCGTCTCATCCTCCAGCGTGGCGAAGATAACGCCGCTCGCCGTGCCCGGCCGCTGGCGCACCAGCACCAGCCCCGCCACGCCGACCTTGTCGCCATTCCTGATTCCGGCCAGGCGTTTGGCCGGCAGATCGAGAGCGCGCGGCAGGCGCGGGCGCAGCAAAGCGAGCGGATGACTCTTCAGCGAGAGATGCAGGGTCGAATAATCCTCGGCCACATGCTCGCCCAGCGCCATGGCCGGCAAAGCGACGGGTTCTTCGGCCCCCTGCTCTTCCTCCGCCGCCGCATGGAACAGCGGCAGCGGCGTCTCGCCCAGGCCCTGCAGCGCCCAGAGTGCCTGGCGCCGATCGAGGCCGAGCGAGCGGCAGGCATCCGCCCTGGCGAGTGCCGCCAGGCTGCGCATCGAGAGGCCGGCGCGCCGGCTGAGTGAAAGATTGTCGGCATAGCCATTGCCGCGCAGCGAAACCAGACGCTTCGCCTCCGCCTCGCCCAGCCCCTTGATCTGGCGAAAGCCCAGCCGCAGGGCATAGCCGTTCATGGCGTTTTCCAGGGTGCAATCCCAATCGCTGAAATTGACGTCGACGGGCCGCACCTCCACCCCATGCTCGATGGCATCGCGCACGATCTGCGCCGGGGCGTAGAAGCCCATGGGTTGGCTGTTCAGCAGCGAACAGGCGAAGACCGCCGGATAATGATGCTTCATCCAGGCCGAGATATAGGCGAGCAAGGCAAAGCTCGCGGCATGGCTTTCGGGAAAGCCGTAATCGCCGAAACCCTTGATCTGATTGTAACAGCGCTCGGCGAAATCGCGCTCATAGCCGTTCGCCACCATGCCCTCGATCAGCTTGGCCTCGAACTGGTGGATCGTGCCGTTCTTGCGGAATGTGGCCATGGCGCGGCGAAGCTGGTCGGCCTCGTCGGGGGTGAATTTGGCCGCGACGATGGCGATCTTCATCGCCTGTTCCTGGAACAGCGGCACGCCAAGCGTCTTGCTCAGCACCTGCTCCAGCTCGCGCGAGGGATATGTCACATGCTCCTTCCCGTCGCGCCGGCGCAGATAGGGATGGACCATGTCGCCCTGGATCGGGCCGGGGCGCACGATGGCGACCTCGATCACCAGATCGTAGAACTTCTTCGGCTGCAGGCGCGGCAGCATGGTCATCTGCGCCCGGCTTTCGACCTGGAAGACGCCGACCGTGTCGGCGCGCGACATCATGGCATAGACATCGGGATCGTCGGCGGGCACGCCCGCCAGATCGAGGCTGCGCCCGTAATGTTCCTTCAGCAGGGTGAAGCCCTTGGCGAGGCAGGTCAGCATGCCCAGCGCCAGCACATCGACCTTCAGAATCCCCAGCGTGTTCAGATCGTCCTTGTCCCACTCCACCATGGTGCGGTCGGCCATGGCGGCATTCTCGATGGGTACCAGTTCCTCCAGCGGTCCGCGGGTCATGACGAAACCGCCGACATGCTGGGAGAGATGGCGGGGAAAGCCGATCAGCTCGCGGGCCAGCTGCAATGTCTGCTTGAGGCGCGGCGCCTCGGGGTCGAGGCCGAGTTCGCGTACGCGCTCTTCCTCCAGCCCCTCGCTGCTCCAGCCCCAGATGGCGCCGGAAAGTGCCGCCACCGTGTCGAGGGAAAGCCCCATGGCCTTGCCCACCTCGCGCAAGGCAGAGCGGCTGCGGTAACAGATGACGGTGGCGGCAAGCCCGGCGCGATGGCGGCCATATTTCGCATAGACGTACTGGATCACCTCCTCGCGCCGCTCATGTTCGAAATCGACATCGATATCCGGCGGCTCGTTGCGCGCGGCACTGATGAAGCGCTCGAACAGCAGATCCATCTTGATCGGATCGATGGCGGTGATTTCCAGGCAATAGCAGACGGCGGAATTGGCGGCCGAGCCGCGGCCCTGGCAGAGGATGTCCTTCGATCGGGCGAAGTGCACCAGATCGCGGACAGTGAGGAAATAGGGCGCGTAGGAAAGCTGGCCGATCAGCGCGAGCTCATGGGCCAGCGCCGCCTGCACTTTCTCCGGCACGCCCTCGGGATAGCGCTTGGCTGCGCCCTCGACGCACGAGATGTTCCAGCTCCTGCTGCGGTGTGCGTCCGGCCTCGGTCAACTCATCGGGATATTCGTAGCGCAGCTCGTCGAGGGAAAAACGGCAGCGCCGGGCGATCTCCAGCGTGCGGGCGAGCGCATCGGGATATCGGGCGAAGAGCCGCGCCATTTCCGCTGGCGGCTTCAGATGGCGCTCGGCATTGGCGAACAGGCGATAGCCTGCCTCATCGATGGTGCAATGTTCGCGGATGCAGGTCAGCACATCCTGCAGCGGCCGGCGCTCCGGCCCATGGGCATGGACATCGTTCACGGCCACCAGCGGCGCAGCGCAACGCTCCGCCACCTTTGCCAGCCGCGCCAGGCGCCGCTCATCATCGCCGCGGTAGAGATGCTGGCCCGCCAGATAGACATATCCTGGAAAGCGCCCGGTCAGATGCTGCAGCAGGCCCGCAAGCTCCTCCTCATCCCGGATGCCTTCTTCCGGCAGCACCAGAAAGATCAGCCCCTCGCCATGGCTGTCGAGATCGGCAAGATCGAGATGGCATTCGCCCTTGGGCGCGCGGCGGCGGCCAAGCGTGATGAGCTTCGCCAGCCGCCCGTAGGCGGCTCGATCGATGGGATAGGCCAGCAGGCTGCGCCCGCAGCGAAAGTCGAGACGGCTGCCGACGATGAAGGGCATGCCTACTTTCTTGGCCCGGTCATGGGCGCGCACCACGCCGGCGAGGCTGTTGCGATCGGTCAGCGCAAAGCCGGCGAGCCCCAGCGCCGCCGCGGCGATTGCTATTTCCTCGGGATGGGAAGCGCCGCGCAGGAAGCTGAAATTGCTGGTGACCTGAAGCTCGGCATAAGCCGCCCCCAGTTCAGGTAAACGGGGCTCAGGCAAAGAGGCCATGGAGGTACCACCCTCCCGCCTGGCCGTAGAGCCAGAAGCGCCCGCCCTCCTCATCCTCCAGCCGCCAATAGTCGCGCGGCGCACTCCTCTCGCCACGCCACCACTCGCAGGAAACCCGCGCAGGGCCATCGGCATGGCGGATGCGCCGGCGCCGGCCGCGCCAGAAGAATTCCTCGGGCGCCGAGCCGGTTGGTGCGGATGCCTGCACCGGCTCCGGCCGCGCCAGCAGGCGCAGCGGGCTCTTGCGATCCGGCCAGCGCACAAGAGCCGAGGGGCGCGGCGGCGAGGCCAGTGCCGCCAGACGCTGCAAGGCGCGCTCCGGCAGATGGCTTTCCCGCGGCACGGCACGAGCCAGGCGATCGAAGCCAAGGCGATTTCCCAGGCGATCGATCAGGGGGGCGATCAGCGTGGCGAGATCGCCCGATTCCACGGTCTCGCCGCGCTTGAGGGCCAACTGCAGATCGGCCAGCGGCTCGACATGGGGCGCCGACAAGCTCAGCGCCTCGATACCGAAGCCCGGATCGATGCGTTCCAGCCGTTCGGCAAAGAGGCGCAGCAGCGCGCGCTCATCGCGCGAGGGCTTGCTGGTGCCCACGCCCAGCTTCACGGCACGGCCGTCGACGCGATAGCAGCCAAGCTCCAGTTTGCGCGCACCGCGCCCGGCAATCGCCAGTTCGCGGCAAAGACGGTTCATCAGGCGCTGGAGGACGGCGGCGATATTGTCGGCATCGATGATCGGCTCGGCCAGCACCTGGCGCACCTGATGCATAGGCGCCGGCAGGCGCGGCGAGATCGGCTCCTCGCAGCGGCCCAGCGCCTGGTCGAGGCGCTCGCCGGGCAGCAGGCCAAAGCGCCGGGCGAGTGCCGCGCGCGGCAGCGGATAAAGATCGGCGATGCGGCGCAGGCCGAGACGCTCCAGATCGCCGGCGATGGCCGAAGGCAGGCGCAAGGCTGCAACCGGAAGCCCGGCCAGCATTGCGCGCGCCTCGCCGGGCGGCACGATGCGCTCTTCGCCGGAGAGAAATCGCGCGGCGGCCCAGGCAGCCCCCGGCGTATCGGCGATGGCCGCCTGGTTGCGATAACCAAGCCTGCCGAGGCGATTGCTGCAGATCGGCCAGCAGATCGGCCTCACCGCCGAAAAGATGCGCGGCACCCGCGATATCGAGCCAGATTCCGTTGGCACCATCGAGAGCGACCAGCGGGGTATAGCGGATGCACCAATCCGCCAATCGGGCGAGCGCCGCCGTATCACCCGATGGATCGGCGGGGAAGACGGCCAGCCCCGGCATCAAGGCGCGGGCATCGGCGAGCGAGAGTCCGGGCAGAATGCCGTTAGCCGCAGCCACAACATTGGGGGCGGCGACCAAGGCGCGGCCACCAACCTCCTCGACCGTGACAACGGGGGTTTCAGCCGGCAGCGGCTGGCGCCGGTTCAAACGATCCGTCGGCCAGTTCGGCAGCCACAGTGAGATGATCCGTTTCATCATTTTTCTCCAGGATCCAGGCGCCGGGCCCGCCGCCTCGCCGGCGCTCCAGCACCACCTGCCAGCGACCGTCCTGTAATCCGCTGACGCGCCAGCGCAGTGCCGCGGCACTCACCGCCGATGGCCGGCCGCGGGTCAGAAGAAACCCCGTGACGCCGCCGGTGGCCGCGGCGAGCTGCAGGCGGCGGCTCGTCACCAGATCGAGGCGTTGGGCCTCCATCGCCACGCCGGCAAGAGCGGGCGAGCGCAGCCCCTCCTCCATCGCCCAGAGCAGCTCGGCGGAATTGGGGGCCGAGAGCAGGATGGCCTGGGCCGGATCGAGGCCGAAGGAGGCGAGGCCCGGCGGGTAGAGATCGCCCTCGCCGATCCAGCCCCAGAGAATGGCCTTGGGCGAGGTCTCTCGGGCGGCTCCCCCATAGGCGGCCGCCCCGTGAGCAACAAGGCGGCCCAGCAGGAAGGCGCAGAATCCGGCGGCGGCAGTGCCTTCGCCGCCGATCACCTCCTGCAGGCAGCCGGTGGGCAAGCCCCCGCCTAGGGCCGCATCCAGGGCCGGCAGGCCGAGCGGACAAGGCTGGCCCGTGGCGGCCGGAGCGCTGCGGCTGAGCAGACCCCGCAACGCCTCGATATCCGCTGATTTAGGCTGGTTTTCACCATCCAACAGCATGCTGTCCTAACTGATTATCGATTGCTTGTTCCTATTTTGTTCTAGTTAAAGACAGAGAGTCAAGCACCGGCGGGTGACAGGCTCGGCCCATTCCGGCAGTCTCCCGCGCCATGAAAGACATGACCGAATGAAAGACGTAGCCGAACCACAAGGCGGCTTCGCCCAGCTCGTGGGCTATCGCCTGACGAAATGGGAGCCCGATTACGCCGAGGTTGAACTCGACCTGGAACTCCGCCATCTCAACCGCAGCGGCGTGCCCCATGGCGGGGTGATCGCAACACTGATCGATACGGCCGGCGGTTTTGTCGGCTGCTATTGCGCCGTGCCGGGCCGCGTGCGCCGCGCCGTCACGCTGAACATGAGCACGAATTTCCTGGGCCAGGCAGGGGCCGGCGAGACGCTCATCTGCAAGGCAAAGCGCATCGGCGGCGGGCGCAACATCTTCTTTGCCCATTGCGATCTGGTCGACAGCAAAGGTCAGCTCATCGCCACCGGCGAAGGCGTCTACAAATACCGCAAGGGCAGCGACGATCCGAACGGCGTGCCGGCGTGAACATGACCAAGAACACAGACTGGCGATCTCTGCGCCTCTGTCTCTCTGCGGTTTAAATCCTTTCTTGCTTCCCCCAAACACTGGCTCGCGTCAGCTTGCCAAGCTCGGCGGGCTATGGCCTAAGATCGCCTGCCGGGCAATCGTGCCGGCGCATCAGTTTCGACCCGGAGCCCCCCTTAATGACGTCCGCCTTCGGCCGCACCACCGCCAACATCCTGATGGAGATCGGTGCGATTCATTTCCGCCCCCACGATCCGTTCATCCTGACCTCGGGCCGCGCGAGCCCGGTCTATATCGATTGCCGCAAAGTGATCTCCTTCCCCCGTGCGCGACGGGCAGTCACCGAGATGATGGCCGAGATCGTCGAGCAACAGATCGGCTTCGAATCCCTCGATGCCGTCGCCGGGCGGCGAGACGGCGGGCATTCCCTATGCCGCCTGGCTCTCCGACCGCCTGGCCTTGCCCATGCTCTATATCCGCAAGAAGCCGAAAGGCTTTGGCCGCAATGCCCAGATCGAGGGCGAGATGGCGCCGGGCTGCCGTTGCCTGCTGGTGGAGGATCTCGCTACCGACGGCGGCAGCAAGATCAATTTCATCGAGGCGATCCGCAAGGCCGAGGGCAAGGTGAGCGACGCCATGGTGGTCTTCCATTACGGCATCTTCCCGCAAAGCGTCTCGAGCCTTGCCGCCATTGGCGTGCGCCTGCATGGGCTCGCGACATGGTGGGACGTGCTGGCTGCCGCCGAGGAAAACAAGCGGCTGGATGCCGCCGGCATTGCGGCCGTGCGCGGATTTCTCGACGATCCCGAGGGCTGGTCGAAGGCCCATGGCGGCAAGGTTGCCGAATAGCGCCAACGCCCCCATTTTGCCATCACGGCCACCCGGCGACGCCATGTTAAGCCTGCCGAAATGCCGGCCCGGCGATACTGACAACCGCCCGGGCAATTTCCGGAGAGACGTGCCATGACGATCCATCCCGTAGTCCTCTCCGGCGGTTCGGGCACGCGGCTCTGGCCGCTGTCACGCGCCGCATATCCCAAGCAGCTCATGCCGCTGGTGGGCGAGAACAGCCTGCTGCAGGAGACGATCCAGCGCGTCGCCGACCCGAAGGATTTCGCCGCCCCTGTCCTGATCTGCAATGACGACCACCGCTTCCTGGTGGCCGAGCAGCTGCGCGCGATCGACTGCAAGGCCGAGGCGATCGTGCTGGAGCCGGTCGGACGCAACACCGGACCGGCGGTTGCTGCTGCCGCATTGATGGCCAAGCCCGAGAGCCTGCTGCTGATCCTGCCTTCCGATCATTACATCGTCGATGCGGCGAAATTCCGTGCTGCCATCGCGGTCGCGGCCAAGGCAGCGGAAGCAGGTTCCCTGGTGACCTTCGGCATCAAGCCGACGGCGCCCGAAACCGGCTACGGCTACATCCGCCGGGGCGAAGCGCTCGCCGCAACGAAGGGCGCCTACAAGGTTGCCGCTTTTGTGGAAAAGCCCGACGCGCCGACGGCGGAAAAATATCTCTCGGCGGGCGAGTATCTGTGGAACTCAGGCATGTTCCTGTTCCGGGCCGACCGCTTCCTCGCCGAGCTGCAGAAATTCGAACCAGCCATGCTGGCGGCGGTGAAAGAGGCCGTCGCCGGTGCCGCGCGCGATCTCGACTTCATTCGGCTGGCCAAGGACAGTTTTGCCAAGGCAACCTCAAAATCCATCGACTATGCGGTCATGGAAAAGACGAAGGACGCGGCCGTGGTGCCGGCGGATATGGGCTGGACCGATGTCGGCTCATGGGCCGCACTGTGGGACGTGGCGAACAGGGATTCCCAGGGCAACGCGCTGATCGGCGATGTCATCGCTGCCGACGTGACCAACAGCTATATCCGCAGCGAAAGCCGGCTGGTGACCGCCGTCGGCCTCGACAACATCGTGCTGATCGAGACCGTCGATGCGGTGATGGCGGTGGCGCGAGACCGCGCCCAGGATATCCGCCTGATCGTCGATAAGCTGCAGAAGGCCGAGCGCGGCGAGCGGCTGGCCCATCGGCGCGTCTATCGCCCCTGGGGCAGCTATGAGACCGTGGATATCGATGATGGCTTCCAGGTGAAGCGCCTCGTGGTCAATCCCGGCGCGCGGCTCTCCCTGCAGAAGCATGCCCGGCGCGCCGAGCATTGGGTGGTGGTGCGCGGCACGGCGCGGGTCACCCGCGACCGCGACGTCTATGATCTCCACGCCAATCAGAGCACCTATATTCCGCTGGGCGCTGTCCACCGGCTGGAGAATCCGGGCAAGGAAATCCTGCATCTGATCGAGGTGCAATCCGGCGATTATCTGGGCGAGGACGATATCGTCCGGCTAGAGGATAATTACGGACGGGTGTAGGTCTCGGTTTTCTTTCTCGTCATCCCCGGGGCTGCGAAAGCAGAGCCCGGGGATCCAGTGTTTATGGTATGGGCTGGATGCCCGAGCTCGGCCCAAGGGGCTCGGCCAGGGGCCGCCTCGGGCATGACGGATTTAGGGGCTAAATGGGCGAGCACCCTTCGGCCGCCGCCGAAGCATCCCGGCGAGCAACCGCGCTAACCTTCCGCTCCTGCCAAACCAGGAGCGAACCATGACCGTCACCTGCTGCATCCGCTATGTCCTCGATCCCTTCAAGCGGGATGAGTTCGAGAAGTACGCGCAAAACTGGAACCGCATCATCCCGCGCTGCGGCGGCAATCTGCTGGGCTATTTCATGCCCCATGAAGGAACCAACAACATCGCGCTTGCCATGATCTCCTTCGAGAGCCTGGCGGCCTATGAGGCCTATCGCGCGCGGATCAAGGCCGATCCGGAGGGCAAGGCGAATTTCGACTTTGCCCAGAAGGAGAAATTCATTTTCAGCGAGGAGCGCACCTTCCTGCGGCCTGTGATCTAGGGCTGCCGCAGACTCCTTCACCTCGTAGTGCTGCGAAGTGGGATCGAAGCGCGCCAGCACAGCGCGCGCCTTGGGCGGCACCACGGCATGATCCATATGGTCGCCGGCGAATTCCTTCACCGCCGCCCATGAATCGAACCACATGACGGTAATGAACTCGACCTCGCCTTCGAGCGGCCGGCGCAGCAGGTCGATGCGCTGAAACCCCTCGATCTTGCGGGCCAGGATGCCGGGGAAGATCTCGCTCTTCAGCAGGCTCTCGTAAGTGTCGGCATTGGCCGGTGTGGTCCAGCCATGCCAGATGCGGCTGATGGTCATGAAATTCTCCTAATCATCCGCGCTGGCTGGAATCCACCACTCCTCGCCGCGTACCGTGGTGACATATTCCGGCCAGCGATAGTCGATGGGTGCGCGGAAATTCTTGGGCAGCAGCGGCGCCATCCATTTCTTGCCGCCCACGCCGCCGCCGGTGCGTTCGACGAATTCGTCTTTCGCCGCCTGCAGCACATCGGGACGCGTCAGCAGATCGACGATCGTGGCGCCGATGGTGCGGCTGGCTGTCACGATCATCGGATCGATGCAGGCGCGAATACCGCCCAGCGCATTCATGGCCCAGGCGGGATAAGCAAACCCAGGCGGCGCCTTCAGCATCGGCCGGCCGATATAGAAACGCACGGTCGGCGCGTGCCAGCAGTATTCGGTGTAATCGTCGGAGGTGAAGTTCTTCTGGCTGGGCGGCAGGTCCTGGCGAAGGATCAGCTCCGCTTCCTTGGGTTCGATGGTTTGCTCGCAAGCCGCCACGAACGGCCGCGCCATCGGCTTTAGCTTCAATTCGCGCTGGATGGCTTGGGCAGCCTTGATCGCCGCCCCCTCCCATTTCGGCGCGCCCGCCAGCTTTATGTTGTCGAAGGTAAGGCGCGCCAGCACATGGTTCGGCAAACCGGGGCGCGACTTCACCACCCAGGTCTTGCGCCAGCGGCAATGACTCGCCTTCGCCGCGGCCTCGGCCGTGTTGTCGAGGGCGCGGGCGACCTGTTCTGCCATCTCTACCGTCGGCACGCGCCAGATGTACTGAATCTGGGAAAGCTGGGCCGGCAGGTTGTCGGCCGTCGCCTGGCCCGCGGTCAGGATCGCCTCGCTCATCGACCAGCTGCTGGCGAAGGGCAGCGTGTTGGATTGCAGCTGCTTGGCCAGCGAGAACATCAAGAACAGCGCATCGTTGGCACCCGGTGCGCGCGCCGCCGAGTGATAGGCGGGCAAGGCACTGGCCTTGTCGCCGGACAGCCAGGTCTCCGGCTCGTCGCACTCGAAGCTGTAGATGCAGAGATAGGCAGCGCCGCAATGGGTATCCCAGCGCGTCGTGTTGGCGAGCGGCAGCATGTAGGTCGGATGAAAACTGATGAAGGCATCGATACCGTCGTAATAGCCCTTGGCGGCATGTACCGGCTTCGACAGGCGAAGCTTCTCCGCCGGCTCGCCGAAGAAGACGAGCGAGCCCTTGATGTCATGCTTTTCCATCGCGGCCTTGGCGGCGAGCAGGCCGCCCAGGGCACCGATGCCCAGTGCCGAATGAGGATCGGTATGGCCGGCGGCGTGTTTGCTCAGCCCCTTGCGCGGCATCTTGCGGGTCGTGGCCGCCTGGCAATTGCCCGGCACGGCATCGTATTCGGCATAGGCGCCGATCACCGGACCGCTCCGCCCGCGGCTGTAACGGGCGCAAAAGGCGGTCGGCATGCCGCCGCTGCCGGCCTCGACCTTGAACCCCTCGGCCCGCAGCCGCTCGACATACCAGGCTGCGGATTTGTATTCGCGCAACGCCGGCTCGGCGTAATGCCAGATGACCTGGTTCCAGTCGGACAGGGATTTCCGGTTCTTCGTCACCCAGTCGAGGGCGAACTGCTTTGCGGCGGCGATCATGAAAATCCCCCTGTTTCAGCGCAAAAACGACCGGGCTGGCATGCGATTTCCGGAAGCCCCGGGCTTTGACATTCCGGCTGGCGCCATGGATAGTTTCGCCCATCTTTCACCAAAGCCGCCGTCGTGAAAAGGACGGTCGAAACCGGTTTCAGCCGGTTGCGCAGGGCCACTCAGGATCGAGGACATCATGACCGTTCGCAGCAATTCCAACGCCGCGCGTGACATCGCCTTCCACCTGCACTCCTACACCAACGCCAAGAAGAACGAGGCGGAGGGTTCGCTCGTCATCTCCCACGGCAAGGGCGTCTACATCTATGACGATGACGGCAAGGAATACATCGAGGGCCTGTCCGGCCTGTGGTGCCTGTCGCTGGGCTATGGCGAGGAGCGCCTGGTGGAGGCCGCGGCGGCCCAGATGCGCAAGCTGCCCTATTACCACACCTTCACCCAGAAGGTGGCGGACGTGACCATCGACCTCGCCGAGAAGCTGGTGGGCATGGCGCCGGTGCCGATGTCGAAGGCCTATTTCACCAATTCCGGCTCCGAGGCCAACGACACCGCCGTCAAGATGATCTGGTACTACAACAACGCGATCGGCCGGCCCGAGAAGAAGAAGATCATCGCCCGCATCAAGGGCTATCACGGCGTGACGGTCGCGGCCGCCTCCATGACCGGCCTGCCGATGTGCCATCGCGATTTCGATCTGCCGATCGCGCACATCCTGCATACCGACTGCCCGCACTATTACCGCTTCGGCAAACCGGGCGAGAGCGAGGAGCAGTTCGCAACCCGCATGGCGGAGAGCCTGGAGCAGATGATCGTCGCCGAGGGCCCCGACACGGTCGCCGCCTTCATCGCCGAGCCGATCATGGGCGCTGGCGGCGTGCTCATTCCGCCCAAGACCTATTTCGAGAAGATCCAGGCGGTGCTGAAGAAATACGACGTGCTGTTCGTCGCCGACGAGGTGATCTGCGGCTTCGGGCGCACCGGCAACATGTTCGGCACCGAGACCTTCAAGCTGCGGCCCGACATCATCACGATGGCCAAGGCACTGTCCTCCGCCTATCTGCCGATCGCGGCAGTGCTGATGAACAAGCGCATCTACGACGGCATCAGCGAGAACACGGCCAAGATCGGCACCTTCGGCCATGGCTTCACCTATTCCGGCCATCCGGTCTCGTCGGCCGTCGCGCTGGAGACGCTGAAGATCTACCAGGAGCGCGATATCCTGGGCCAGGTGCGCCGCGTGTCGCCGGGCTTCCTGAAGCATCTCGGCGCCTTCGAGGATCATCCGATGATCGGCGAAGTGCGCGGCATCGGGCTGATCGGCGCGATCGAGCTGGTGCGCGACAAGCAGACGAAAGAAACCTTCGATCCCAAGCTTGGCGTCGCCGCCGCGGTGGTGAAACGAGCCCAGGATCACGGCCTGATCGTGCGGGTCGTGCCCGACGGCGTTGCCTTCTGCCCGCCGCTGATCGCCACCGAGGCCGAGATCGGCGAGATGTTCGAGCGATTCGGCCGGGCGCTGGACGAGACCCATGACTGGCTGAAGAAGGAAGGCCACGACAAGGCCGCCTAAGCAGCGGGTTTTCGCCCGCGACGGCATGTCGCAAGACAAGCTGAATGGCGGCGGCGAGTTCACTCTGCCACCCGCCCTGGACCATGCCCATGGATTACGAACAGCATTTCCGCGATTCGATCGCCCGGCTGAAGGCCGAGGGACGCTATCGCATCTTCGCCGATCTGGAGCGCCTGGCCGGCCGCTTCCCCCTGGCGTTGCGCCATCGCCCCGCCGCCGAGGGCGGCGGAACCCAGGAAGTGACCGTCTGGTGCGCCAACGACTATCTCGGCATGGGCCAGCATCCCGCCGTGCTGGCGGCCATGCAGGATGTCCTCGCAGCGCAGCGGCGCCGGCGCCGGCGGCACGCGCAACATCTCCGGCACCAGCCACGACCATGTCGAGCTGGAGCGGGAACTCGCCGCCTGGCATGGCAAGCAGGCAGCCCTGCTCTTCACCTCCGGCTATGTCGCCAACGAGGCGGCGCTGGGCACGCTGCCCAGGCTGCTGCCCGGCTGCATCATCTTCTCCGATGCGCTGAACCACGCCTCGATGATCAACGGCATCCGCGCCAGCGGCGCCGAGAAGCGGATCTTCCGCCACAACGACCTGGCGCATCTGGCGGAGTTGCTGGCCGCGGCACCGGCGGACCGGCCGAAGCTGGTCGCCTTCGAATCCGTCTATTCCATGGATGGCGATATCGCCCCCATCGGCGCGATCTGCGATCTGGCCGAGCGCTTCGGCGCCATGACCTATCTCGACGAGGTCCATGCCGTCGGCCTCTATGGCGAGCGCGGCGCCGGCATCGCCGAGCGCGATGGTGTCGCCCAC
This sequence comes from uncultured Alphaproteobacteria bacterium, assembly GCA_963770335.1. GTDB lineage: Bacteria > Pseudomonadota > Alphaproteobacteria > Dongiales > Dongiaceae > DASXQK01. The sequence goes on along the minus strand of CAVYPG010000007.1, from coordinate 158,133 downwards.
CGCCTGACCGTCATCCAGGGCACGCTCGGGCAAGGCCATCGGCACCATGGGCGGCTACGTCGCCGGCTCGGCGGCGCTGGTCGATGCGCTGCGCAGCGCCGCACCCGGCTTCATCTTCACCACGGCGCTGCCGCCGGTCATTGCCGCCGGCGCGCTGGCCAGCATCCGCCATCTCAGCCAATCGAACGAGCTGCGGCAGCGCCACCAGGCGCTGGCCGCCCTGCTGAAGCGCCGGCTTGCCGAAGCCGGCCTGCCGGTGATGCCGAGCGAAAGCCATATCGTGCCGCTGATGGTCGGCGATGCCGCCGCCTGCAAGGCCGCTGAGCGATGAGCTGCTGACGCGCCACGCCATCTATGTGCAGCCGATCAACTATCCGACCGTGCCACGCGGCAGCGAGCGGCTGCGCCTGACGCCCACGCCCCTGCATGACGAGGCGATGATCCGCCAGCTTGTCCGGGCGCTCGGCGCTAAGCTGGCAGAAGCTCGGCCTCTCCGCCGCGGCGTGAGCAGCGGATAACTGGACTTGCCGCGGCGCCTTACCTAGATTCGGCCCCGCATGTATCGCGACAACAGCCTGATCCCCAGCGAGACGGTGCGGCTGGCAGCGCTCGGCCTGCTGACCGAGGCGCGTCGGAGCTATGGCGATCTCGCCAGCGAGGTGCGCCATCTGAGCGCGCGGCTGGTGGGCCCCTCCCTCGATCTGCTGGGCCCTTCCATCGAGCTGCTCAAGGTGGAAGAGCTGGCCGTTGTCGATAGCGACGGGCTGCTGGCGATCACCGACAAGGGCCGCGCTGAGCTGCAGCGCCTGCTGAAGGCGGCACTGCGCGGACCTATCGGCGAGGTCAACAAGCTGATCATCGCCCTCAAGCTCATGTTCCTGGATGCGCTGGCGCCCGACGACCGGCTGATGCAGGTCGAAATGCTGGCCGAGACATTCGAACAGGAACTGGCGCGCCTGACCGATCTGCGCGGGCGCCTGTCGGACCGGCCGGGCCTGCTGCTCGACTGGCTCGACCACGATATCCATCAGGTGGAAGAGCGGATCGCCTGGTTTCGCACCCTGTTGGGAATGCTCGAAGCCCGCTCAGAATAGGTGCTGGCCGCCGGTGACGAAGATCTCCGTGCCGGTCACGTAACTGAAATCCCCGCCGCAGAGCTGGAACACGGCCGAAGCCACCTCGTCGGGCTTGCCCATGCGATGCATCGGGATGCGCGGGATCAGGCTTTCGTATTCGGGGCCCAGCATCGCGGTTTCGATCTCGCCAGGCGCCACGGCATTGACCCGCACGCCAAGCTCGGCGAATTCCACCGCCATCTCGCGGGTGAGCGCCGAGAGCGCGGCCTTCGATGTGCTGTAGGCCGAACCGGCAAAGGGATGGATCGCGTGTCCCGCGATCGAGGTGATGTTGACAATCGCCCCCTGGCCACGATGAAGCGCCTGGGCCAGGCCGCGGGAGAGCACCAGGGGGGCAAAGAAATTCAGCTGGAAAACATCGCGCCAGCCTTCGATCTCGCCGTTCAGGATTCCAAGGCGCTCCTTGAACGTGGTCTTGGGCGAGATTGCCGCGTTGTTGACCAGCGCATGGAGTGCATCGCCGTTGAGATACTCGTTCGCCTCGGCGACGAATTTGTCGACGTCGGCCGGCAGGGCCAGATCGACGCTGATATGGCGGCTCCAGTTCGGGTCGCGCTTGCACTCCTCCGGCACCTCTTCCCGGCTGCAGGTGACGATGCGCCAGCCCTCCTGGCTGAAGCGCTTGACCGTGGCATGGCCAATGCCACGGCTGGCACCGGTCAGGATGACGGTCTTGCGGGTCGCCGGCATCGAGCGGTCAGTGGGCCATCAGCACCGGGATGGTGGATTGCGCCAGCACCTCGCGGGTGGCGCCGCCCAGGATCATCTCGCGCAGACGGCTGTGGCCATAGGCACCCATGACCAACAGGTCGCAATTCTGTTTTGTCGCCTCCTCCAGCAAAGCGTGGCCGACATGCTTGCCCTGGGGATCGACCGTCTGGGTCGTTGCCTTGACCTTGTGTTTGGCAAGATAAGCGACGAGGGCCTCGGCCGGGGCACGCTTGTCGAAGCCAGGCGCGGTCAGCACCGTCACCATCTCGGCCTTTTCCAGATAGGCGACGGCGGCGGAAACCACGCGGCTGGCTTGCGCGCTGCCGTTCCAGGCGACCGCAATGCGCTTGCCCACGCTGCCGGAGCTCTTCGCCGGCGCCACGAGCACGGGCCGGCCGGTATCGAACAAAGCGGAATCGAGGCTCGCCGCCATCTGGCCGTCGGCGGCGGCATCGGGCCGCGCCAGGACCGTCAGATCGACCAGCCGGCCGGCAGAGGCCAGCACCACCGGCTCCGGCCCCGTTTCCTGGCGCCAGGTGATGGCCATCCCCGCCTTCGCCGCCGCCTTGTCATAGACCGCACGCGCGCGTTGCGAGCGGCCATCGACGGATTTCGACATGGCATCCATGACCTGTTCCACCATGGCGCCGGACATGCCTTCGCCCACGATCGGCACCAATGTCGCGGGGTCGGCGCGGACATGCAGAACCTCAAGGGCGGCGCCAAAATTCTTTGCCACCATGACGGCGGTATCGAGGGTCGCCTCGGAAAGCGGGCTTCCGTCGACCAAAGCGAGAATCGATTTGGGTGTCATCGCTCTATTCCTCCAGCACTCAGGTGAAATGAAATGAGATGGCTCTAAAGGGTGGTCAGGCGAAGCGCGGCCGGTTTTCGACCAGCCCCGCGGGATCCTGGTGAATAATCACCTCGGCGCCCGGAAAAGCCACCAAAATTGCGTCCTCGACCTCATCGGAAATGGTATGGGCCCGGCTCAGCAACGTGTTGCCGTCGAGTTCCAGGTGGAACTGGATGAAGGTCGCCTGGCCGGACGACCGGGTACGCAGATCGTGAATATCGCGCACCTCGCGATGGGCCAGCGCGACGTCGCGGATCTTGCGCCGGGCATCGTCGGGCAGTTCGCGGTCCATCAGCAGGTCGAGGGCGGTATGGGCGACCTGCCAGGCCGTGAACAGGATGTAAGCGGCGATGGCAACGGCGAAGACAGGATCGGTGAAGGTCCAGCTGAATTGCCGCCAGAGCAGCAGCGAGACGATCACCGCGCAGTTGACGAATAAATCGCCGAGATAGTGAAGCGAATCCGCCTTGATCGCGACGGAACCGGTGCGCCGGATCACCCGGCGCTGAAAGGTCACCAGGACGATAGTTGCCGCGATGGATATCGCCATCACGACGATACCCAGCCCGGTGTTCTGGACCGGCGACGGGTTGAACATCCGGTTTCCCGCTTCGACCAGCAGGAAGACGGCCGAACCGCCGATGAAGGCGCTTTGGCCCATGGCTGCGAGCGGCTCGGCCTTGCCATGGCCGAAGCGGTGTTCCTTGTCGGCAGGTGTCAGCGCTGCCCGCACCGCGAACAGATTGAGCAGCGAGGCGGCGGCATCCAGCAGGGAATCGATCAGCGTCGAGAGCATGCTGACGGAATCCGTCATCACATAGGCGAAGACCTTGAGGGTGATGAGACATAACGCCACCGTGACGGAGGCGTATGTCGCCAGGCGCATCAGCCGCCCGTTATCGGCCGCCTGGGAGCTGGATGGCGCGATGGTCACGGGTAGAGCTTGGTCACCACCCAGCCCTCGCCCTCACGCTGATAGACCGCGCGGTCATGCAGGCGAAAGGGCCGGTCCTCCCAGAACTCGATCCGCCGGGGAATGACCCGAAAGCCCGACCAGTGCGGCGGCCGCGGCACGGCGCCGATGGCATGTTTGGCGGTGAGCTTGGCGATCCGCGTTTCCAGTGCATAACGGCTTTCCAGCGGCCGCGACTGGTCGGAGGCCCAGGCGCCGATCTGGCTGCTGCGCGGACGGGTGGCGAAATAGGCATCCGCCTCTTCCGGCGTGGTCAATTCGACATCGCCCTCGATCCGCACGCTGCGGCGCAGCGACTTCCAATGGAAGGTCAGCGCTGCCTTGCGGTGCGCCATCAGTTGCTGGCCCTTGCGGCTCTCATAATTGGTGTAGAAGACGAAGCCCCGCTCATCCACGCCCTTCAGCAGCACCATGCGTAGCGAAGGCATGCCATCCGGCGCTACCGTCGCCAGGCCCATGGCGTTGGCGTCGTTGGGTTCTTTCGCCTCGGCCTCCTTGAACCAGCTGTCGAACAGCAAAAAGGGTTCGGCATGGTCGTGACGCGTCACATCGGCGGTGGAAACGCTCATGGAAATAGCCCGTGAACTGGGATTCGGGGTCGCGATCGGCATGTTAGCCCAGGCGCCTGCGGCCCTGCCACCGGCTTCGCCGCCGCTGCCGCTATCGTCGGGCGATAGAATCCCGTATTATATATGTCTTACCATGGGGTTACGAGGGGAGGCGGCCGGTCTGACCTGCATGTAGAGCATGCATGTCCGATCGCCGTCTGAGAACAGGCGGCCCGATGCGCGATCCGTATGACGTCCTTGGGGTTCCGCGCGGCGCGAGTGCGGAAGAGATCAAACAGGCCTATCGCCGGCTGGCGAAGAAGCTGCATCCCGACCTGAACCCTGGCAATTCGCGCATCGAGCAGACCTTCAAGGAGGTCGCCGTCGCCCATGACGTGCTGGGCGATCCGGAGCGGCGCGTGCGGTTCGATCGCGGCGAGATCGACGGTTCAGGCGCCGAGCGGCGGCGCTCCTACTACAAGAATTATGCCGAGGGTGATCGGGGTGCGCGATATCGCGGCTTCGATGGCGATGAAGCCTATTTCGACGACGAGCTGTTCGGCGATCTCTTCCGCGGGAAAGGCCCGGGCGTGCGCATCCGCGGCGCCGACGTCTCCTACGCCGCCGATGCCGATCTGGTGGAGGCCGCCATCGGCGTCAAGCGCCGCCTGACGCTCTCCGACGGCAAGACCCTGGAGTTCGCCATTCCGCCGGGGACGGAAGACGGCCAGACCTTGCGTCTGAAAGGCCAAGGCCGCCCTGGCCTAGGCGGCGCGCCGGCAGGCGATGCCTTCATCGAAATTCGCATCAAGCCCCATCCTCTGTTCCGGCGCGAAGGCGACGATGTGCATGTGGAATTGAACGTAACCCTGCAGGAGGCGGTGCTGGGCGGCACCGCGGACCTGCCGACGGTGGACGGCAATGTGACCATCCGGATTCCCAAGGGGGTGAATACCGGTACCCTCATGCGCCTGCAAGCAAAGGGCATCGTCAACCAGACGACGCAGAAGCGCGGCGACCAGATCGTGACAATAAAGGTGGTGCTGCCCGAGGTCATCGACCGCGAACTCGGTGAATTCATGGAGCGCTGGGGCAGCACTCACCCCTATGATGTCAGGGGCAGGAAAGGCAAAGGCTGATGCGCCGGATCAGTGAGGTCGAGGACGAGCTTTCGCTCGAGGGCGAGGTGCTGCGCAGCTGGATCGAGCAGCGCTGGATCCGTCCGACCATGGATGACGGCGAGCCGCTGTTCGACGAGGCGGACATGGCCCGCGCCCGGCTGATCGCCGAACTGCGCCAGGATTTCAACGTCACCGACGAGGCGATGCCGGTGGTTCTGAAACTGCTGGACCAGGTTTATGCGCTGCGCAAGGCGCTGAACGATTTGACCCAGGCGATCAAGTCCTGCCCGCAGGACGTGCAGGATATCATCTCCAGCAAGCTGAAATAGCGCCGGAACGGCGCTCGAATTGGCCTGCTGCGTTGACCAACTGTCCCATTTCTGTAGGATGCCCGGGCGTCGTCGAAGTTTGATTTATCCGTTGTTTAGTGGGGATTCATGAGCGAGCGAAGCGGGCTTATGGCCGGCAAACGTGGCTTGGTCATGGGCGTTGCCAACGACCGCTCGATCGCCTGGGGCATTGCCCGTGCGCTGGCGGCAGAGGGTGCCGCCCTGGCCTTCACCTATCAGGGCGAGGCGCTGCACAAGCGGGTGAAGCCGTTGGCCGAATCGGTCAAGGGAACTCATCTGCTGGAATGCGATGTCAGCAATGAAGCGAGCCTGAACACCGTCTTCGATACGTTGGCAAAGGATTGGGGCAGCCTCGATTTTGTGGTCCATGCCATCGCCTTCTCCGACAAGGAAGAGCTGAAGGGCCGCTACGTCGACACATCGCGCGCCAACTTCACCATGACCATGGACATCTCCTGCTTCTCCTTCACCGCGGTCAGCCAGCGGGCGGCGAAGCTGATGACGAAGGGCGGCAGCCTGCTGACCCTCACCTATTTCGGCGCCGAGCGCGTCATGCCGCATTACAACGTCATGGGCGTGGCCAAGGCGGCGCTGGAAGCGAGCGTGCGCTATCTCGCGGCCGACCTCGGCAGCGACAATATTCGCGTGAACGCGATCTCCGCCGGGCCGATCAAGACGCTCGCCGCCATGGGCATCGGCGATTTCCGCTACATCTTGCGCTGGAACGAGTTGAACTCGCCGCTGAAGCGCAATGTCACCATCGAGCAGGTCGGCAATGCCGGCCTGTATTTGCTGAGCGATCTTTCCATGGGCGTGACCGGCGAAGTGCACCATGTCGACAGTGGCTATCACGTGGTGGGCATGCTGCGCACCGATGCCGCCTCGGAAGTGCGTGCCATGCTGGCGAATTTCGAACCGAAGGATTAAGGCGTGTCGGACAACAGCTTCGGCAGCCTGTTCCGCTTCACCACCTGGGGCGAGAGTCACGGGCCGGCCATCGGCTGTGTCGTCGATGGCTGCCCGCCGCTGATTGCGCTCGGCGAAACCGATATCCAGCCCTGGCTCGACCGGCGCAGACCCGGCCAATCACGGTTTGTCACCCAGCGGCGTGAAAGCGATGCGGTGCGAATCCTCTCCGGCGTGTTCGAGGGCAAGACCACCGGCACGCCGATCAGCCTGATCATCGAAAACGAGGATCAGCGTTCCAAGGATTACAGCGAGAACCGCGACAAGTTCCGTCCGGGCCATGCCGACTTTACCTATTGGGCCAAATACGGCATCCGCGACCATCGCGGCGGCGGCCGTTCCTCGGCACGCGAGACAGCGAGCCGGGTTGCCGCCGGCGCCGTCGCACGCAAGGTGATCGAGCATGTGACGGGCAAGGCCGCCGATATCCGCGGCGCGCTGGTGCAGATCGGCAGCCAGGCTATCGATCGCGGACACTGGGACTGGGCGGAGGTGGATCGCAATCCCTTCTTCAGCCCCGATGCGGCGGTCGTCGAGCGCTGGAGCAGCCAGCTCGATGGCTTGCGCAAGGCAGGCTCATCGGCCGGCGCCATCGTCGAGGTTGTCGCCAAAGGCATGCCGGCCGGGCTGGGTGCCCCGATCTATGGCAAGCTCGATGCGGATCTGGCCTCGGCCATGATGAGCATCAACGCCGTCAAGGGTGTGGAGATCGGCGCCGGATTTGCCGCCGCGGCACTGGCCGGCGAGACCAATGGCGATGCGATGCGCTTGAAGGATGGCCGGGTCGAATTCAAGTCGAACAATGCCGGCGGCATTTTGGGCGGCATTTCCACCGGCCAGGACATCGTCGTGCGTTTCGCCGTCAAGCCCACCAGCTCGATCCTGATCGCGCGCGAAACGGTGACGGCCGCGGGCGAGGAGACGGAAATTGCGACCAAGGGCCGTCACGATCCTTGCGTTGGGATCCGCGCCGTGCCGGTGGGCGAAGCCATGCTGGCCCTCGTGTTGGCCGACCATCTGCTGCGCCATCGCGCCCAGATGGGTTCGCTTCCCGCCTAGCGAGTAAACACACCAACCAGTTCGAGATGGGCCGACCAGGGAAACTGGTCGACGGGTGTGACCTTCGCCAGGCGGAATCCCGCATCGGTGAGAATTCGTGCATCGCGGGCGAAGGTGACAGGGTTGCAGGAAACCGCCACGGCCAGCTTTAGCTTTGAGCGGGCGATCTCGGCTGCCTGTTCCTTGGCACCGGCACGGGGCGGATCGAAGACGACCGCGTCGAATTTGTTCAATTCAAGGGGCGTCAGCGGCTCGCGGGCAAGATCGCGCCGTTCGCTGGTCACCCTGCCACCCGAAAAGCGCGCGGCCGCGGCGAGGGCGGCAAGAGAAGCAGCATTGCCTTCGACCGCGTGAATGCGCCGGCCAGGCATAAGCGCAAAGCTAAAGGTGCCGCAGCCGGCATAAAGATCGGCGACCGCCCTGCGTCCAGCCAACGCTTCGCCAAGCAGCGCCACCAGCGCTGCTTCGCCGCCGGCGCTGGGTTGCAGGAATGAGTCCGGCGGCAAAGCCACGGCAACACCGCTGAAATTCATCTGGGGCTGGCGGCGTAGCGCCACGGGTTCGGCATCCGCGCCGGCGCTGATGCGGGCAAGATCACTTTGTTCGGCGAACGCAACCAAAGCCTCGCGTACCGCCCGCGAAAGCGGCCGTTTGGTCTTTAGCCAGAGGTCAATGCCGCTGTCGCTGAGGGTCGCACTGATATCGACCGTCTCGTTGCCGCCGAGAACACGAACAAGCGTGCTGCGCAGGGCGCCGAGAAGATCAACCAGCGCCGGCAACAGGATGTGACAGAGATGGAGGTCGACGATGCGGCTGCTGGCCATGGCATTGAAGCCGAGATGGACATCTCCGCCTTGCTTATCGGCAATGAAGGTGGCGCGCCGCCGGCTGCCGGGCGGTATCGCAACCATCGCCGAGACCTCTGCCGCCACGCCCTGCCGGGCGAGCGCATCGCCGACGAGCGACTGTTTCCAGCTGCGATAGACCGGGGCGCTGAGATGTTGCAACGCGCAGCCGCCGCAATCGCCGAAGTAAATGCAAGGCGGAAGCACCCGGTCCGGTCCGTCGGCCAGGCGCTGCTCGATGCGCGCCAGCCGCCCGCCCTCGCGTTCGCCTTTGAGGCGCACGATCAGGCGGTCGCCCGGCGCGCCATAGGGCACGAAGATCGTCTGGCCCTCGACATGCGCAATGCCATCGCCGCGATGGCCCAGGGCAGAAATCTCCAGCTCGAGTGTTTCTGGGCCCGTTGGCAGCTTCGTCATCGCCTTGCGTCTGGCCGGCATATCCTGCTTCTCTCCCGCCCTCACCGACCGCTATCATATCCAGCATGAAATTCGTCAAATTCCTCGCCAAATCAATCGTCGTCATTTTCGCCCTGATCGGCATTCTTGTCGTTCTGGGCATTTTCGCCATCGGCGTCGCCTGGCGCAGCCTGCCCGGGGTGGCCATCGCCCCGCCGCCGGCCAGCATGGTGCTGACCCTCGACCTCGCCGATGGTCTGAGCGAAGCCGCACCCGACAGTCCTCTTTCCTTTGCCGGGCTCGATAAATCGGTGACGATGCTCGACGCCGTGCGCGGCATCGAGGCGGCCGCCAAAGACAATCGGGTCAAGGTATTGCTGCTGCATCTGGGCAGCGGCGAACTCGATCTGGCCCATGCCCAGGAGTTGGGCGATGCGGTGGCCGATTTCCGCAAATCCGGCAAATTCGCTCTCGCCTTTGCCGAAAGCTTCGGCGAAGCCGGCAGCGGCGGCAGCCATTATCTGCTGGCAACATCGGCCAACGAAGTCTGGCTGCAGCCCTCCGGCGATCTGCAATTGGCGGGCGCTGCCCTGCAATCACCTTTCCTGCGCGGCCTGTTCGACAAGCTCGGCATCGTCGCGCGCATGGACCGGCGAGAGGAATACAAGGGGGCGCTGGACAGCCTGATGGCGGATTCGATGACGCCGCCGGTGCGCGCCAATCTGCAGTTGCTGGTGGATGCCTGGGTCGACCAGCTGGCGGCCGGCATTGCGCGCAATCGCCATCTCGATCCGAAGCTGGCGCGGCAATTGATCGATCAGGGCCCCTATGGCGCGCCGGCAGCCAAGACAGCCGGCCTTGTCGATGCCACACGCTATTGGGATGAAGCGGTGGCGGCGGCGAAAGACCATGCCGGCAGCGATTCAAAGACCTTCTCGCTGGCCGATTACGTCGGCAGCCTGCCCGATCCTGCCAAGGGAACGCCACGCATCGCCGTGATCTATGGCGTCGGCGATGTCGTGCTCGGCAAGGGCGACAGCAATCCCCTTTTCGGCAAGCTGAATATGGGCTCCCAGACCGTGGGCGACGCGCTGCACAAGGCGATCGACGATCCCGATATCGCCGGCATCGTGCTGCGCATCGACAGCCCCGGCGGCTCTTATGTCGCGGCCGACGCCATCTGGCGCGAGGTCAAACGGGCCAAGGACAAGGGTAAGCCCCTGGTCGTCTCCATGGCCGGGGTTGCCGCATCCGGTGGTTATTTCGTCGCGGCACCCGCCGCGGCCATCGTCGCCGAGCCCGGCACCATCACCGGTTCGATCGGCGTCTTCGGCGGCAAGTTCCTGTTCAAGGATCTGCTGGCCAAGATCGGCGTCACCGTCGATGGCGTCAGCGCCGGCACCAATGCGCTGATGGAGAGCACGACCGACGATTACACGCCCGATCAATGGGCGAAGGTGGAAGCCGATCTCGATCGCGTCTATGCCGATTTTGTCGACAAGGTCGGCCAGGGCCGGCGTCTGAGCAAACAGGCCGTGGAGGCCATCGCCAAGGGCCAGGTATGGAGCGGTGCGGCGGCTAAACAGAACGGCCTGGTCGACCAGCTGGGTGGGCTGATGACCGCCGTCGAGCTGCTGCGCCCGCTGGCCAAGATCGCGCCCGATGCGCAAGTCGCCATCGAACCTTATCCCAGCAAGAGCGACCGGCTGCAGGCTGCGATCGCCCGGCTGATGGGCACGAGCAATGATACCGCAAAACGCCGCCTCGCTGACGCGACTGCTGCGCCTCGCGGGTCCCTTGCTGAGCGCGCTGGATGTCGCGACCAACCCGGCGGCCGATGAGCGGCTGCGCGCGCCGCTGCCCTAGATTTCGCTAGCCGCGCCGACCGGCGATCAGGAATTCGATATTGCCGTCGGCGCCCGTGATCGGGCTTTCGGTAATGCCCAGCACGGTCCAGCCGGGCTGGCTCGCCAGCCAGTCGGCTCACACGCGCACACGCCTGTTCGCGCAAGCGCGCGTCGCGCACGATGCCGCCCTTGCCCACGCCATCGCGGCCCACTTCGAACTGAGGCTTGATCAGCGCCACCAGCTCGGCCTTGGATGCTGCAAGCGATAGCGGTGTCGCCAGCACGGTCGAAAGGCCGATGAAGCTCGCATCGCAGACGATCAGGCTGGGCGCCTCGGGAATCTGGGCGCGGGTCAGATAGCGGGCATTGACGCGCTCCAGCACCACCACGCGGGGATCCTGCCTCAGCTTCCAGGCGAGCTGGCCATGGCCCACATCGACGGCATAGACCTTGTCCGCGCCCCAGCTCAGCAGCACATCGGTAAAACCGCCGGTCGAGGCGCCGACATCCAGGCAGATGCGCGCCCGCGGATCGATGCCGAAATGAGTCAGCCCCTGCACCAGCTTCAGCCCGCCGCGGGAAACCCAGGGATGATCCTGGCCGCGCAGTTCCAGCGGCTGGTCTTCGGCCAGCAGATCGCCGGCCTTCTTGATGCGCTGCTCGCCGCTGAAGACCTTGCCGGCGAGGATGACGGCCAGCGCCCGGCTGCGGGTTTCGACCAGACCGCGCTCGACCAGCAGAAGGTCGGCGCGCTTCTTCATAGCGTGACGCGCTGGGCCAGCCGGTGATAGCGCCAGGTCAAGGCGATTGCCGTCACCGCAAGCCCGATCGCCAGACCGAACCAAAGGCCGACGGCGCCGAACTTCAGCCCGAATCCGAGGATGCAGGCCGGCGGTGATCCCGATCAGCCAATAGCCGAGGAAGCAGAGCAGCATGGGGATGCGCGTATCCTTGTAGCCACGCAGCACGCCACCGGCGACCGACTGGGTGCCGTCGAACACCTGGAACAAGGCGGCGATGGGCAGGATGGCCAGCGCGATCGCCAGGGTCGCCTGATTCTGCGGATCGCCGATGTCGATATAGAGCGCGATAAGATGGCGCGGCAGGATCAGGAACAGGGCGGCGGTGAATGTCATCCACACGACGCCCATATGCAGCGCGACATAGCCTGCCCAGCGCGCTTCCGTGGCATTGCCGGCACCCACCGCATGGCCGACGCGGGTCGTTCCCGCCTGGCTGATGGCATAGGGAATCATGAAGGTGAAGGAGCATAGCCCGATCACCACCGTATGGGCCGCCAGCGCCGCCGCGCCGAAGAACCCCATCAGAATAGTGGTGATGAGGAACAGCCCGTTTTCGAACATGTAGGAGCCGGCGATGGGCCAGCCGACATGCACGATCTCCCACAGGATCGGGTCGGCGCGGCCAAGGTCGTGGAAGATGCGGTAGTGGCGAAAACCCTTGCTGAAGGTGACATAACCGCCCACGGCGAACAGCTGCAGCCAGCCGACGATACTGCCGCTGAGGCCCACGCCCGGCACACCCATCGCCGGCGCGCCGAAATGGCCATAGACGAAGACATAGTTGAAGAAGGCCGTGGCCCCGATGGAGAGAATCGTGACCACCGTCACCACCCGCGGCTTCGCAAGCGCGATGACGAAATAGCGCAGCGCCATGAAGGCAAGCGCCGGCGGCACCCCGATGAGACCCCAGAGCAGCAGCCCGCGGGCCATGCGCACCGTCGAAGGGTCATAACCCAGTTGCGGCAGCAGCAGGATGATGGCGAGCAGCACGCCGAACAGCGGCAGGGTCAGCGCGATGGCAAGCCGAAGACCCTGGCGGCCGGAAATGGCGACCTTCGCCTCCTCACCGGCCCCATGGAAATGCGCGGTGACGGCACCGATCCCGCCCAGCAGCCCCATGCCGAGCACGATCGGCGTGAAATAGAGATTGGCCCCCAGGCCGCCGGCAGCCAGATAATCGGCGCCAAGCCGGCCGACCATGACGTTGTCGATGAAGATCATCGCCATCTGGGCCAGAAAGCCGATGGCAATCGGGATCGCCAGCCAGAGATTGGCGGACGATTCCTGGATCCAGGACAAACGAGCCCCAGACATAGGTGATGGTGGCCGCTTGGCGGCGTCGCCCGACACGGATGAACTCCTGTTAGGCGCGCGCCGAGGTGTGGGCAGCGTCGCGACCGAGAGCTGCCAGCGCGGTCGCCACGATGTGCTTGGCGTCCAGGCCGGCCTCGGCGTATTGCACTTCCGGCTTGTTGTGGTCGATGAACCGGTCAGGCAGCACGAGCGGGCGGATCTTGAGCCCGGAATCGAGCAACCCGGCCATCGCCAGGAACTGCATGACCTGCGCCGCGAAGCCGCCGACGGCGCCTTCCTCGACCGTGATCAGAACCTCATGCTCGCTCGCCAGCCGGCGTATCATCTTTTCGTCGATCGGCTTGGCAAAGCGTGCATCCGCCACGGTGGTGGATAGCCCGCGCATGGCGAGCTCCTCCGCCGCCTTCATGCATTCCTGCAGGCGCGTGCCGAGCGAAAGCAGCGCCACCGTCGTGCCTTCGCGCATGATGCGTCCGCGGCCGATCTCCAGCGGCATGCCGCGCGCCGGCATCTCCACGCCCACACCGTCGCCGCGCGGATAGCGCAGCGCCGAGGGACGGTCGTCGATGACGGCCTGGGTTGCGACCATGTGATAGAGCTCGGCCTCGTCCGCTGCCGCCATGATCACGAAGCCGGGCAGGCAACCGAGATAGGGAATGTCGAAGGCGCCGGCATGGGTGGCGCCGTCGGCGCCGACCAGGCCCGCGCGGTCCATCGCAAAGCGCACCGGCAGGCGCTGGATGGCCACGTCATGGACGACCTGGTCATAGGCGCGCTGCAGGAATGTGGAATAGATCGCGCAGAACGGCTTGTAGCCTTCGGTCGCAAGACCAGCGGCAAACGTCACCGCATGCTGCTCGGCAATGCCGACATCGAAGGTTCGCTTGGGGAACTTGTTGGCAAACAGATTGAGGCCCGTGCCCGAGGGCATCGCCGCGGTGATGGCGACGATCTTGTCGTCATGCTCGGCTTCCTTGATCAGGGCCTCGGCGAACACCTTGGTATAGCTCGGCGCGTTCGAGACGGCCTTGGCCTGGGCGCCGGTCACCACATCGAACTTGACCACGCCGTGATACTTGTCCGCTGCCTTCTCCGCCGGGGCATAGCCATGGCCCTTGCGGGTGACGCAATGGACCAGCACCGGACCTTCGGCACTGTCGCGCACATTGCGCAGCACCGGCAGCAGGTGATCCAGATTGTGGCCGTCGATCGGGCCGACATAGAAGAAGCCCAGCTCCTCGAACAGGGTCCCGCCGGTCACCATGCCGCGGGCGAATTCCTCCGCCCGCTTGGCCGCGGTCTCGATCTGCCGGGGGAACTTCCTGGCCATTTCCTTGCCGAGATGGCGCAGCGAACGATAGGACTTCGACGACAGCAGCCGCGAGAGATAGGCGCTCATGGCGCCCACCGGCGGGGCGATCGACATGTCGTTGTCGTTCAGCACCACGATCAGGCGGCTGTCCATCGAGCCGGCGTTGTTCATCGCCTCATAGGCCATGCCGGCGCTCATGGCGCCGTCGCCGATGACGGCGATCACCTGGTTCTTGCGCCCGTCCAGATCGCGCGCCACCGCCATGCCGAGGCCCGCCGAGATCGAGGTCGAGCTATGGGCCGCGCCGAACGGGTCATAGGGACTCTCGTCGCGCTTGGTGAAGCCGGAAAGCCCGCCACCCTGGCGCAGGGTGCGGATACGGTCGCGCCGGCCGGTCAGGATCTTGTGCGGATAGGCCTGGTGGCCGACATCCCAGATCAGCCGGTCGTCCGGCGTATTGAAAATGTAATGCAGGGCCACGGTCAGCTCGACGACGCCAAGGCCCGCGCCCAGATGGCCGCCGGTGATCGAGACTGCGCTGATCATTTCCTGGCGCAATTCATCGGCAAGCTGGCGCAATTTTCCTTCCGGCAGGCGACGCAGCTCGGCCGGAATGCGGACGGTGTCGAGGAGGGGTGTATTACTGGAATTCGACAAGATGCGTGATCCTTCAATTGCGGCCGGTTGCGGCAACCCGACCGAATCAGTCAGAACTTCTGCCTTTTCCCCAAAGAAATCAAGATGCTGGGCCGGATTTTACCCCTGCAATCGCAGGTGGGCCGGAGCCCTTTTAATCCAATTTAGCCGGCTCCGTCGCGAGCCCCCCATCGGCTGTCACGACGATTTTGTCCACCTTCTCCTGCGCATCGCGCAATTTCTTTTCGCAGTGGCGCTTGAGGGCCACCCCGCGTTCATAGGCGGTAATGGCTTCCTCAAGCTTGGCGTCGCCCTTTTCCAACGCTTTAACAAGGGCTTGCAGCTCGGTCAAGGCCTCTTCGAAGCTCATGGCTTCGATAGCCGGCGGGTTTTTCGATTCGGCCATGGGGTGTCCTGTCTGGCGGCGGCAATTATGACAGGGATCGTGTCCCGGCGGCAGCCATAAGGCGTTCGACATGGCTGGCTGCACTGGCCGCCAGCGCCTGCAAGTCGTAGCCACCCTCGAGCGCGGATACGAGGCGGCCGGAACAATGGCGTTTCGCGATATTCGCCAACTCGTCGGTCGCCCAGGCATAGTCGGCCTCGACGAGCTGAAGATTGGCCAGCGGATCGGCTTTGTGGGCGTCGAACCCGGCGGAGATGATCAGCAGGTCTGGCTTGAAGGCGTCGATTGCCGGCAGAATCCGATCGCTCATCGCCGCCCGGAACTCCGCCGATCCGGCATAGGGCGGCAGCGGGGCGTTGCAGATATTGCCCACCCCCGTCTCGCGTACCGAGCCCGTACCAGGGTAGAGCGGCATCTGATGGGTCGAGGCGTAGAACAGTTTCGCGTCCTGCTCGAAGATCGCCTGGGTTCCGTTGCCGTGATGTACGTCGAAATCCATGACCGCGACGCGCGAGAAGCCATGCACCTCGCGGGCGTGATAGGCCCCGATCGCGACATTGTTGAACAGGCAGAAACCCATCGCCGTGGCGGCCTCTGCGTGATGGCCCGGCGGCCGCACGGCGCAGAAGGCATTGGCAACCTTTCCCGCCGCTACATCGTCAACGGCGGCAACGACAGCGCCCGCAGCGCGAAGCGCTGCTTCGCCCGAGCCGGGTGAGAGGATTGTGTCGGCATCCACCGCCACCAGACCCCGTTCCGGGACGGCGGCCAGCATGTTCTCGATATAGGCCGGCGGATGGGCGCGCATGATCTGGGCAAATTCCGCCTTCGGCGCCTCGGCCCAATCCAGCACGGCAAACGCCGGCGTCCTGAGGGCCGCCAGGACCGAGGTCAGGCGCGCCGGACTCTCGGGATGGCCCATGCCCATATCGTGGGTCAGGCAGGCTGGGTGGGTATAAATGCGCGTGGTCATGGGGCTAATTACCCGCCCCGCTCGCGGATTGCCAATAAATTGAATGCGAGGGAGTCAGGCCTTGTTTGAGCCCGCGATGGCATGCCAGGCAAGTGCCGCCCAGCCGATCAGGAAGGCAACGCCGCCCAGCGGCGTGACGAAGGCAAAACCGCGCCAGCCGGTGAGCGCCAGCAGATAGAGACTGCCACTGAAGAGGACGCAGCCGGCAAGAAAACTCCAGCCCGCAAGCCCGAGCGCCCTGCCCACCGCGCCGTGCGACGCCAGCAAGGCGACGCCGATCAGCGCGAGCGCATGCCACATCTCGTAGCTTGAGCCGGTGCGCACCCAATCCAGCGCTTCCGCCGGCAAACGATTCCCAAGACCATGAGCGGCGAAAGCACCCATGGCCACAGCGACCAATCCGTTGATGGCGCCGGCAGCGAGCCAGAGCCGGTTGAAGGCTTTTCCCTCGTCGCTCATCCGCGTACCATGTCCGGCCTTCGACAATGCTTCACCGCAGGTTCGCCCATGTCACTCAAGATTGCCGATCGCTGGTTCGAGATCCGCCGCATCGACGACGATATCACCCTGTTATGGGAGCCGCATGTCGTACCGCTCATGCGCTGCAATATCTGGCACGTGCGCGGGCGCGAACGCGACCTGCTGATCGATACCGGCATGGGTGTCGCCAGCCTGCGCGAGGCCGCGCGCCATCTGCTCGAGAAACCGGTGCTGGCCGTGGCCACCCACACCCATCTGGATCACGTCGGCGGCCATCACGAATTCGACAATTGCCTGGTTCACCGCCTGGAGGCCGATGGCCTCGCCCGCACGTCGGACCATGACAGCCTGGATACCTCCAGCTGGGATCCCGCCGATATCGAAGGGCTGAACAAGGTGGGCTATGAAGTGCCGGGGGCACTGATCACCGCGATCCCCCATGCGGGCTACAAGCTCTCCGACTATGTACGCCGCCCCGCCAAGGCGACGGTCATCGTGGAAGAAGGCGACATCGTCGATATCGGCAACCGGCATTTCGAGGTACTGCATCTGCCGGGGCACTCGCCGGGCAGTATCGGTCTGTGGGAAGCCTCCACCGGCACGCTGTTCTCCGGCGACGCGCTCTATGACGGGCCGCTGCTGGATCAGCTGCCGACCTCGAACATCACCGACTATCTGCGCACCATGCGGCGCCTGCGCGAGCTACCGGTCAGCGTCGTTCATGCCGGCCACGATCCCAGCTTCGATCGCACGAGGCTGCGCGAACTGGCGGATATCTACATCAACAGCCGCGCGGCCAAAGCGGCCTAAGCCTGGCAGCTGATCTCTAATTGCGCCGGCGCAGCGCCAGGATCTGGGCGGTGAAGACGCCGACCAGAATTACGCCGGCGCCCAGCAGCTGCCACCAGGTAAATATGCCGCCCATCAGCACGGTGACCGCCACGGCCGCCACCGGCAGCAGGTTGTTGTACATGGACGAGACGACGATGCCGATCCGGCTGACGCCGTAATGCCAGAAGAAATTGCCGATCGCGATCGGGAAGGCGCCGGCAAAGGCCACCATGGCAAGCGACAGCGGGCTGAAATCCATCTGGATCGGCACGATCTTGGTGACCGCGACGAGGGGAAACAGCAGCAGCAGCCAGAAGGCGCCGGCCGCTACGGTATAACAGGTGATCTGCATCTGGCTGTAGCCGCGCAGCCAGCGTTGTGCCGCCATGGACATCCAGGTCCACAGCACATTGGCGAGCACGATCATGATCTCGCCGCCATGGAAATGCGCGCCTTCGACCGATTGGCCGGCAACAACAGAGATCAGCCCGCCGATCACCGATAGCGCCGTGCCGAACAGGATTCCGCGTCGCCAGCGGCTCGCGATAGAGCGCAGCGGCGGTCAGCGCCGAGCCGACGGGATTGGTGGTGGAGATGATCGCAGACGAAAGCCCGCTGGAATACAGCACCCCGAGACTGGTGAGCAGCGAGCCCAGGGTAACGCCGATGCCGCCCAGCAACAGGATCGGCCACCATGAACGCACCCTTGGTAAGGGTGTGCGCTGGCGCTCTACAACGACGGCAAGGTAGAGCACCGCGGTGCCAACAACCTGTCGCGCAAGCGTAATGGAATAGACATCCCAGCTCAGCAGCAGCCGTTCGAGGATCGGGAAGAATGCGCCCCAGAAGAAGATCATGAGGGTGAGGCCGAGATTGGCCAGCACCATCTCGCGCAGCGACACCACCCGACTCACATCCCCCGGCATGGCGCGAACCTTGGCCGGTCCCGCTGCCCCGCACAATCGACGCCGCCGCGACCCGACCAAGCGATAACGGCATGGCTGGCGGCACGGCGCCAGATGCGGCATATCTCTGGCATCGTCTTCCTTCGAAGCTCGTCCCAGAGGTCGCCTATGCCCATCAATCCGACGGATCTCAGCAAGCCCGGCTCGCCCCATGTGGGCTCGTTCTGGGCGGCGACCGCCGGTGCGGAGGTCGAGAATTGCGATCCGGTCTCGGCCGATATGGATGTCGATGTCGCCATCATCGGCGGCGGCTATACCGGCCTCTCCACCGCCTATCATCTCGCCCGCGAGCACGGCGTGCGCGCCCATGTGCTGGAGGCCAATCGCATGGGCTGGGGCTGCAGTGGCCGCAATGGCGGCTTCTGTTCGGTGGGCATCGGCAAGGAAGACTTCGACGACTGGACGCGGCGCTGGGGCCTCGACGCCGCCAAGGCGGTATTCGAGCAAAGCCGCGAAGCGGTGCGCACCGTGAAGGGCATCCTCGATCGTGAATCCATCGATGTCGACCGCACGCCGGAAGGGGCGCTTGAACTGGCCCACAAGCCCAACCGCATGGCCGGGCTTGCTGCGCGCCAGGCGCATCTCAGCAAGAATTTCGGCCTCGATGCGAAACTGCTGAGCAAGGCGGAACTGGAGCGTGATTATCTCGTCAGCCGGGAAGCCTATGGCGCCTTGCTGCATCCCGAGGGATTTGCGCTCCACGCGATGAAGCTTGCCCGCGGCGTGGCCCGCGCAGCCCAGCGTCATGGCGCCATCCTGCATGGCGCCTCGCCGGTGACCGCCTGGCGGCGCGAAAGCAATCGCCATCTGCTGACCACGCCCGGCGGCACGGTCCGCGCGCGCCAGGTGGTGATCGCCGGCAACGGCTATACCGGCGATCGCATGCATCCTGCGGTCGATGGACGCCTGCTGCCGGTTCTCTCCAACGTCATCGTCACCCGCGAACTGACGGAGGCCGAGCGCCAGTCGGTGAACTGGAAGACGCATCTGAAGATCTGGGATTCGCGCTGGCTGCTGTTCTATTACCGGCTGCTGCCGCAGAACCGCGTGCTGTTCGGCGCGCGCGGCGGCATCCAGGACCGGCCCGAAAGCAACGAAGTGCAGCGCCGCTGGCTCGAGCGGCGCTTCGCCGAGATGTTTCCGCCCCTGGCCAAAGTAGAGAGCGAGTATTTCTGGCGCGGCTGGGTCTGCCTCAGCCGCGACAAGAATCCCCATATCGCCTCCGTCGATGACGGTACGGCGCATTACTCGCTGGCCTATATGGGCAATGGCGTCGCGCTGACCCATTACTGCGGCCGGGTGCTGGCGGCCCGCATCGCCGGCAAGCCGGAAGGTGATGCAGGCCCGCTGCTGGGCGCACCCTTGCCGCGCTTTCCCTTTCCCGGATTGCGGCGGGTCTATCAGCGCCTGGCCTATCGCTACTACGGCTTCCAGGACGAGTGGCTGTAGGGCGAATGGCGATGACGCGTCTTCTTGTCGAGGAAGTGGCCTATGGCGATCCGCTCGGCGCCTTCGCGCGCTTCGCCCATTCGCCCGGCGCAATCTTTCTCGACAGCGCCCGGCCGGACGGCGATGCCGCTCGCTATTCCTTCATCGCCGCCGATCCGTTCCTGACGCTGAAGGCCCGCGATGGCTTGATCGACGATGGCGAGAGTCGCTTTGCCGGCGATCCCTTTGCGGCGTTGGCTGAGCGCCTGGCACGATACCCCGTGGAGAGCGAGCCCGATCTGCCGCCCTTCCAGACCGGGGCCGCCGGGTATTTCGCCTATGACCTTGCCCGTCATCTGGAGCGCTTGCCGGCTCATCGTATCGACGACCAGCCGCTGCCCGATCTGCTGATGGGATTTTACGACTGGGTGATCGCCTATGATCACGCAACGAAGAAGGCCTGGGTGATGTCGAGCGGCCATCCCGGCAAGACGCCGGAGGAGTGCCGCAGCCGCGCCGCCGCGCGGCTTGCCGCCGTGGTCCGCCAGCTTGCCGAACCGCCGGCTTTGCCCAATGCGATCGTCCGCGCCACGCCGAGATCGGACGTGGAGCGCGCGCCCTATGAAGGCCGCGTCCGCCGGGTGATCGACTACATCCTCGCCGGCGATATCTACCAGGCGAACATTTCCCAGCGCTTCAACGCGACGCTGCCGGAAGATGCCGATCCCTTCGCGCTTTACTGCGCCCTGCGTGAGCGCAATCCGGCGCCCTTTGCCGCCTTCATCCGCCACGGCGATATATCGATCGTCTCGGCTTCACCGGAACGTTTCCTGAAGCTGCGCCAGGGCCATGTCGAGACCCGGCCGATCAAGGGCACTCGGCCCCGCGGCCGCACGCCGGAGGAAGACCGCGCCCTGGCCGAGGAGCTGATCGCGAGCGAAAAGGATCGCGCCGAGAATCTGATGATCGTCGATCTGCTGCGCAACGATCTCTCGCGGGTCTGCCGCGACCGCAGTGTCGAAGTGCCGGTGCTGTTCGGGCTGGAAAGCTATGCCACCGTCCATCACCTGGTTTCCATCGTCACCGGTGAGCTGAATCAAGGCAAAACCGCCGTCGACCTGCTGCGCGCCGCTTTTCCCGGCGGCTCCATCACCGGCGCGCCGAAGATCCGCGCCATGGAAATCATCGCCGAGCTGGAGCCCTCGCGACGTGGCCCCTATTGCGGCAGCATCGGCTATGTCGGGTTCGATGGGTCGATGGATACCAGCATCGTCATCCGCACCATGGCCATACTGGGCCGGCACCTGACGTTCCAGGCCGGCGGCGGCATCGTGGCGGATTCCGATCCGGCCAGCGAATACGACGAGACCCTGACCAAAGCGCGCGCCCTCATCGAGACGCTGCAGGGGACGGCGCCATGACCGTCGCCCTGATCGACAACTACGATTCCTTCTCCCACAACCTCGCCCGCTACATCCGCGAATGCGGCCGGACCGTCGAGGTGATCCGCAACGATGCCATGACGCTCGGCGAGATCGAGGCGATGGCCCCCAGCCATGTGGTGATCTCGCCCGGCCCCTGCACGCCGGAACGCGCCGGCATTTCGCTGGAGGCCGTTCGGTTTTTCGCCGGCCGCCGGCCGCTGCTCGGCGTCTGCCTCGGTCATCAATGCATCGCCCAGGCCATGGGTGGCCGCGTCGTGCGCGCCGCGAAGGTAATGCATGGCAAGACCTCGCCTGTCACCCATGACGGAGGCGCGCTCTTCGCCGGCATTCCAAGCCCGCTGCGCGTCACCCGCTATCACTCGCTGATCGTCGCCAACGACAATCTTCCCGACAGTCTGCAGATCACGGCGCGCAGCGATGACGGCGTCATCATGGCGCTGCGCCATCGCGAATTGCCGATCGCCGGCGTGCAATTCCATCCTGAGGCCGTGCTGACCGAGCACGGCCATCGCCTGCTGCAGAATTTCCTCGACGGTCACGCATGGCAATGATTCATCTGGGCGGCCGGCTGGTCGACGCGGCGACGGCGCGGATCGATCCGGCGGATCGCGGATTTCTTTTGGCCGATGGCGTGTTCGAGACGCTGCGGGTCTATGACGGCAAGGCATTCAAGCTCGAGGCCCATCTGGCGCGGCTTGCGGCCGGCGCACGCATCCTCGGGCTGCCGAAGCCAGAATCCGGCAAAATCGCTCTCGCCGTCAGCGACACTTTAGACGCCAACAAGCTTCGCGACGCCTCGTTGCGCATTACCCTGACACGCGGGCCCGGGCAACGCGGTCTGCTGCCGCCAAAGGATGCGAAGCCGACGCTGCTGATTACGGCATCTCCGGTGGCGGAGCGATCTTTGGCGCCAATGACGGCGCATATCGCCGGCATTCGGCGCAATGAACACTCACCGTTGTCGCAGGTGAAGTCGCTGGCCTATCTCGACAACATCCTGGCCCTGCGCGAAGCAGCCGAGGCAGGGTGCGAGGAGGCGCTGCTGCTGAATACATCCGGACGTCTGGCCGGCGGCTGCCGCAGCAACGTTTTCCTTGTCATTGATGGGGTATTGGCGACCCCGCCGCTGGGCGAAGGCGTGCTGGCCGGCATTACCCGGCAGACCGTGTTGGATCTTGCCGGTGATATGGGCATTGAGACTCGCGAAATGCCGCTGACGATGGCGGATCTGGCACGCGCCGGCGAAGCTTTGATCTGCAACAGCCTGCTGGAAGTGCGGTCGCTCTCGCGCATCGACAAGCGAGAGTTGTCGCCAGGCCCGATCGCAAAGGCGCTGACAGAACGTTATCACGCCTTGATAGGCTGACCTTCCCCGCGATCGATCAAATGGATGAAAGAGCCCAGCACGGCACCGCGCTGGCGGCCGGTGGCGCCGAGCTTCCGGCCCCGCGCATCGACGCAATCGAATAGCGGCTCGCCCGGCCCTTCGTCGATCACCGAGGCGTAGTGAAATTCATGGCCGCGATAACAGGCACCCGCCTCGCCTAGCGGACCCGGGGCGAGCACCAGCGCCTGGCGATAGCCCAGATGCAGATGCGGGCTGGCGAATGACGATTGGAGCGGCAGCAATCCCACCATGGCGTGGCGGGCACCTTGCGCATCGGTTAGGCCTTCGCCCAAAACCATATAGCCGCCGCATTCGCCGAAAATTGTGGCTCCCCGCGCAGCCGCACTCTGCACACCGCCGAGAAACGCGGCATTTGCTGCCAGACGGCCGGCGTATAGCTCGGGGTAGCCGCCCGGCAGATAGACCGCGTCGGCATCGCCCGCCGGCGCTTCATCGGCCAAAGGCGAGAAAGGCAGAACCTCCGCACCGGCCGAGCGCCAGCTTTCCAGCAATGCTGGATAGGCAAAGGCAAATGCTGAATCGCTGGCGACCGCGATGCGCTGGCCCAGCGGCGGGATGGCACAGCCCGTCGATCGGGCCGAGATCGTTGTCATCGGCCGCGCCAAGGCAAGCATGGCATCGACATCGACCGATGCCGCAAAGCGTTCGGCGGCGCCGTCCAGGATCTGCTGAATATTGCCATGCTCGCTTGCCTGGACGAGGCCCAGATGGCGTTCGGGCAAGGCGAGCTTGTTGTCACGCGCCATCAGGCCCAATACCGGAATGCCCAACGCCTCGACGGCAGCCCGCAGCATGGCACCATGCGCCGCACCGCCGACCCGGTTGAAGATGACCCCGGCGATATCGACGCCGCGACGATGGCCGGCGAAGCCGCGCACTAGGGCGCCGGCGGAAGCGGCCTGCCCCCGCGCATCGACAACCAGGATGACCGGCCAACCCGTAAGCGCAGCGAAGTCGGCGGTCGATCCCGTGCCATCGCTCGCGCCATCAAAGAGACCCATGACGCCTTCGACGATCGCGATGTCGCTATGTCGGTTCAGGCGGTGGAGCAGGCCCGAGACCGTTGCGGAGCGCATTGCCCAGAGATCGATGTTCAGGCAGGGGGAGCCGGCGGCGAGGCTGTGAAAGGCGGGATCGATATAGTCGGGGCCCAGCTTGGCGGCGCCCACACGCAACCCACGCATCACAAGCAGGCGAAGCAGGGCCGATGTCAGGATCGTCTTGCCGCTGCCCGAGGCCGGGGCCGCGACGATCAGCCCCCGGATCGGCCCTCGGGCGCTCACGCGCTTTCGCTTTTTCCGCCGAGCTGGAGAGGGTCGGCAATCAGCTGCCGCCCGTCGAGGGCGCCCAGCCAATCGAGCGCCGCGCGCAGTCGCACGACATCGCCGATGACGACCATCGCCGGCGGCTCGATGCCGGCGGCTTCCGCATCGCGCGCCGCATTGGCCAATGTGGTCTCCAGCACCCGCTGGTTGGCCGTCGTCGCCTTGGAAACGATTGCCACGGGCTCATCCGGCTTCTTGCCGCCGGCGATCAGCCGGTTCGCGATCTGGTCCAGATGCTTCAGAGCCATATAGATAACGAGAACCGGCGCGCCCTTCGCCAGCGCTTGCCAATCCACGGAATCCGGAACCAGACCGCTGGCGTCGTGACCGGTCACGAAGGTCACCGCGGAATTCACATCGCGATGGGTCACCGGAATGCCGGCATAGGCAAGTCCGCCGATGCCGGCACTGATGCCCGGCACGATGCGGAAGGGAATGCGCGCCGCAACCAGCGCCAGCGCCTCCTCACCGCCGCGGCCGAAGACGAAGGGATCGCCGCCCTTGAGCCGCAACACACGCCTGCCCTCACGCGCCAGCTCGATCAGCCGCAGCGAGATGTCCCGCTGTTTGGCCGAGGGTTTGCCGCCGCGCTTGCCGGCGTATTCCTGCAGCGCGCCAGGGCGACCCATGGCGAGAATCCGGCCATCGACCAAGGCGTCATAGACGATGACATCCGCTTGCCTCAGGCCATGGAGGGCGAGCAGCGACAGCAGGCCGGGATCGCCCGGACCGGCGCCGGCGAGCCAGACCGAACCCGGCGCAAAGACCGGCATATCAGCGAAAAGGTCGTCCATAACGGCATTCTAGGCAGAGGCGGCCTCGCGACTAGTCAAATCGAGACCCGGCCTTTAAGAATATCGACATGCGAGAAAAGCCGCGCGGGCCCCTGCGCCGGGGCTGGACCACAGGGGCCTGCGCCACCGCCGCGGCAAAGGCCGCCTTCAGCGCGCTGCTGACCGGCGAATTCCCCGATCCCGTCGAAATCACCTTGCCCAAGGGCGAGCGGCCGAGCTTTGCCCTCGCCCGCCAGTCGCTCTCCGCGACCTGCGCCTCCGCCGGCATCGTCAAGGATGCCGGCGACGATCCCGACGTGACCCATCAGGCCCTGATCGTCAGCGAGGTGCGCCGGCTGCCGGCCGGCAGCGGCATCGTCTTTCGCGCCGGCGAGGGCGTGGGCACCGTCACCAAACCGGGGCTGCCCCTTTCCATTGGCGAGCCAGCGATCAACCCCGTGCCGCGAGACATGATGCGCCAGGCCCTCACCGAGATCGCATCGGCGCAAGGGGTCAGCGCCGACGCCGAGATCATCGTTTCGGTGCCAGGCGGCGCGGAAATCGCCAGGCACACCTGGAATCCCCGCCTCGGTATCCTCGGCGGCATTTCGATCCTGGGCACGACCGGCGTGGTCCATCCCTATTCCTGCTCTGCCTGGATCGCCTCGATCCATCAAGGCATCGATGTCTGCCGCGCCAATGGCGTGAGCCATGCCGCCGCCTGCACCGGATCGACATCGGAGGCCGCGGTTCGTCGTCTCTATGGCCTGCCCGATTTCGCCTTCATCGATATGGGTGATTTTGCCGGCGGCACGCTCAAATATCTGAAGCGACACCCTCTACCCCGACTCACCATCGCCGGCGGCTTCGCCAAACTGTCCAAGCTCGCCGATGGCGCCATGGATCTGCATTCCGGGCGCAGCGAGATCGACCGTGAACAATTGGCCGACGCGCTGGGCGATTTGGGCGCCGACGAGGGGATTCTCGCGGCTACGCGTCAGGCCAATACCGCCAACGAGATTCTGGAACTGGCCCGCAAACGAGGCCTGCCGCTCGGCGATGCCATCGCCCGGCGCGCGAAAACCCAGGCACTGGACATGCTCGACGGGCAAACGGCCATCGAGGTAATCATTATCGACCGGCAAGGCGAGATCGTCGGCCGTGCTACGTTCTAGGAAAATCCTGATTCTGGGAGGAACGGCGGAGGCACGGACTCTGGCGGATGCGCTCACCGCCAAAGGCCACGCCGTGATCACCTCGCTCGCCGGCCGCACGATCGAGCCGCGCCGGCCACAGGGCGAGATACGCATCGGCGGGTTCGGCGGCGCCGCCGGTCTTGCCGATTACCTGCGCGCAGCCGGTATCGAGGCCGTCATCGATGCCACGCATCCCTATGCGGCGGCGATCAGCGCCCATGCGGTCGAGGCGTGCTCTGCCGCCGGCCGGCCACTGCTGCGCTTCGAGCGGGCACCCTGGCAGCCGCAGAAAGGCGATCGCTGGATCATCGTCGACAGTCTCGCAGCCGCCGCGAAAGTAGCGCCGGAGCTTGGCCGCCGCGCTTTCCTGACCATCGGGGTCAAGGAACTCGACAGCTTTCGCGGCATCGACAATGTCTGGTTCCTGGTTCGCCTGGTCGACCGGCCACCGGCGCCGATTCCCCTCAGCCATCACGAACTGATCCTGGCCCGTGGGCCGTTCGAGTTGGCCGATGAGCGCTCCCTGATGCAGCGGCATGGCATCGATTTGGTCATCGCCAAAAACAGCGGCGGCGATTCCACCCATGGCAAGATCGTTGCCGCCCGAGACCTCGGCCTGCCGGTCCTTCTGCTGCGGCGGCCCGTGCTGCCGCCAGCGGAAACGGCCACGGCCATCGCAGACGCGATCGCCTGGGTCGAGCGGCTATAAAACGAGCGACCGCGCCATCCGGAGACGCAGGCCCTTCTCCGGCAGGTCGATGCGGTCCAGCAGGCGGAAGCCGTGGCGCCGATAGAAGCTCTCGGCGGGAATGCGCGCATGACACCAGGCAAGGCCGCCGGGATCATGGTCCGCCGCATAGGCGATCAGCGCATCGAGGATCTTGCCGCCGATTCCCTGCGAACGTTGCCCTTGCGCGACCGACATGCCGCGAACAAACCAGGCGATCGCCTCAGGCTGCAAGGGCAGCGGGTGGCGGCTGATGCTGCCCACGCCCAGAAGTCGATCACCCTCAAACCAGCCGAGATGGCGAGCACCCTCGACCGAGTCACGCGGATCAACGGCGGTGGGCAGCGGCTTGCCGGGGTTGAGCACGTCGCGGCGTAGCAGCCAGGTCTGCTCGGCGGCGATCTCGCGGATCACGCCGTGCCGCGCCGTTTCGGCCGAAGGATGTGCCGGTGATCTTCATGATAGAGACGGCTGTCGCTGAAATCCTGATTGCCGAAAACGCGTCCGACAAAAATCAAGGCCGTGCGGGTGATCTTGGACGCTTTCACCTTTGCCTTGATGTCGCCCAGCGTGCCGCGGATCACCTGCTGGTCGGGCCAACCGACACGAAAGACGACGATGGCGGGGCAATCGGCGCCGTAGGTTGGAGTCAGATCGGCGACAACGAGATGGATGTTACGCACCGAGAGATGGATCGCCAGCGTGGCGCCTGAGGCGCCCAGCGTCGTCAGCTCCTCACCCTTGGGCATGGGGGAAGCCTTGCCCGGCGTACGGGTCAGGATCACCGTCTGGCTGATCTCCGGCAAGCGTAAGTTCGGTCTTCAGCAGTGCCGCCGCCGCGGCATAGGCGGGAACGCCCGGCACAACTTCATAGGCGATCCCCATCGCATCGAGACGGCGCATCTGCTCGGCAATGGCACCATAAAGCGAGGGATCGCCGGAATGTACGCGAGCCACATCTTCGTCGCGTCCCGCGGCTTCGGCGATATGATCCATTATGTCGTCCAGGGTCAGCGGCGCCGTATCGATGACCTCGGCCTTTGCGCCAGCATGGCCGACGACCGCCTTCGGCACCAGCGAACCGGCATAGAGAACCAGCGGGCAGCGCGCGATCAGGTCGCGGCCACGCAGGGTGAGCAGCTCCGGGTCACCCGGGCCCGCACCGATGAAATAGACCGTCACGCCGCGCCCTCTTTCTTTGCCGCGTAACCACGCGGCGTGTAGACCCACTGGCCACCGTCTGGCCGCGCAATCGCTCGCGTCGTGCTGGCGCCAATCAGCACCACGGTCAGCATGTCGACATCAGCCGGGTCGAGTTGCTCGAGGGTGGTGACACGCAAGACCTCGCCCGTGCGGCCAAGATTGCGGCCCAGCACCACCGGCGTTTCGGCGGGGCGAGCCTTCAGCAGGATGTCGCGTGCGGCAGCGAGTTGATGCTTGCGGCGTTGCGAGACGGGATTGTAGAGCGCCACCACGAAATCGCCGTCCGCCGCGGCGCGCAACCGTCGCTCGATGGCGGGCCAGGGCGTCAAGAGGTCGGACAAAGAGATGGCGCAGAAATCATGACCCAGCGGCGCACCGATGCGCGCGGCGGCAACCTGCATGGCCGATATGCCTGGCAGACCGGTGATCGCAACCCGGGCCCAATCCGGTTTGCTTCCCCGCTCGATCAACTCGAAGACCAGCGTTGCCATCGCATAGATGCCGGCATCGCCGGAAGAAATCAGCGCAACATCGCGGCCTTCGGCTGCGAGATCGAGGGCATGGGCGACCCGCGCCTCTTCCGCGCCGAGTTCGAAAGCATGCTGCGTCTTGCCGGCCGCAAGCGATTGCAGCAGGTCGAGATAGAGCTTGTAGCCCACCCAGTCGGTCGCCTGCTGCAGGGCCTCGTCCACCTCCGGCGTGCGGCTTGCCGGCGAACCCGGGCCCAGGCCCAGGATCGAGAGCCGGCCGCGAGGCCGGCCCACGATCTGCGCATCGACGATATGTGGCGCGATCGCGATGGCGCAGGTCGCTCGTTCCGAGCGCTGCTTGGGCAAAACAAGACGGCCCTCGGCACCCACACCGGCCAGGGCCGCGCCTTCGGCCACGCCATGACAGCCGGTTTCGCGAAAGACAAGGTCGGAGGGGTTGACCAGACGCGGCGCCTCACGCTCCAGCGCCTCGGCAGCAAAGAAGCGGGCGGGGACCTGCCAATGCGCTGCGAGCGCATGAACCGCAGGCTCGGCTGCCTTCAGCGCGATGGAGGCGACGCAAGCGACAGACAAGGGCGAGAGCCCCGCCGCCGCCAGAGAACGCTCGGCGAGCGCGATCACCTCTTCAGCCGGCGCCAGCCTCTCGCAGCCGATGCCGACGACAATGCTCGCCGGATGCAGCACAAGCTCGCCAGTCTCCGTTTTGGACTGCTCGGTGATCAAAACCCGCTGGGTCGCCTCCGCAGCCCATGGCAGACCTGAAAGCCAATCAGCGGCGATCTGTGTCTCGTTTTGCAGGGCAACGGGCTGGCCCGCGAGAAGCGATGCCATGATCGCTTTCGCCGCCTCAGGATTGCCGAGACGCCAGCCAGGCGGAGGCTCGTCGAGTGCCACGCCATGGCGCAGATCGCCGGCCGTGGTGACTGCCGCCTTGCCGCCCGTTACTTCGGCAATTCGCCGTGCCAGATCATTGGCGCCGTGATGACCGCCCAGCAGCGGCACGGCGACGCTGCCATCCTCCGCCACCGCGACCACCGCGGGCTCGTCACGTTTGTCGGTGACCAGCGGCGCTAGCGCGCGGATCAGAATACCCGCGGCGCAGATGCCGATAATCGGCCGGCCGGCGACAAATAGATGTGCGTAGATGCTCGGCGGTCGCGGTGAAGGTGACAACGCCCTCGCCGATGCGCGGGCCATAGCCATGCAGCTCGCCGCCGACTGCATCGGCAATGTGCCGCCCGAGTTCGATGGCCGACGGACCTAGTAGGATGACTGCCGGCCGGCTCATGAACGGCCTCGAATCAAGATCATCGAGAAATACGGCGCATGATCGCCCGCCACGTCGCGCAGCGGCTTGGCCTGCTGATTGGCCAGGGTGGCGCGCTCGACATAATGGGCGCGGCCTTCGAGGCCCAGCTCGCGGATCACCCGTCGGATCTTGGCGAAATGCCGGCCGACCTTGACGATGGCCGCGGCTTCCGCCGCGACGAGGCGCGCCTTCAATTCGGCCTCCGGCAGCGGACCGGGCAGCACGGTGAGCGTTTCGTTGCGGAGCGCCAGCGGTCCGCCCGAGGCGGCGGCACAGGCGGTCAGTGACGAGACCCCGGGAACCACCGCAACCGGACAGCGATCCGCGAGCCGCGCATAGAGATACATGAAGGAGCCGTAGAAGAACGGATCGCCTTCGCACAGCACCGCCACGCGCTTGCCGGCCTTTGCCTCGGCGAGGATCTCCGCCGCCGCCGAATCGTAGATGTCCGCCTTGGGAAAGGCGCCATCGCCGATCGGCATGCGGATGGCGATCTCCTTCTGCCCGCCGGGCAGATGGCTGTCGACGATACTGCGCGCGAAACTGGCGCCCTCCTCGGGCGCCGGATAGGCGATGACATCGGCAGCGCGGATGAGTCGCAGCGCCTTCAGGGTCAGCAGTTCCGGATCGCCGGGTCCCACGCCAATACCCCAGACCTGAGTGGCGCCGTCGGCGGTCATGGCTTGATCGCTGCCCACTGTGTCACCGGCATCAGGGCGCGCCAGCCGAGCTGGTCGCCGATCGGCTCGGCCCGCGAGACAGCGACGCGCCCAAGGCTACCGCCGAACGCCGCGCGGGATCGCAGCAGCACCGCCTCGCCTTGCACAGTCACCGCATTGGCGACCATGCCGGCCGCCATGCCCAAGTGCCGCCCAGCAGCGCTCGACCAGGCCGGGTGCTGCAATGCCACCACCGATGAAGATCGCATCGGGCGGGGCCAGACCTTCCAGCGCCGCCGGTGCTTCCCCGGCAATGACCTCGATCTCCGGCGTTCCAAGCGCTGCCGCATTCGCGCGGATGATGTCGCAACGCGCTGCATCGCTTTCGATGGCGATCGCCCGCATACCGCGGCCACTTCGCAGCCATTCGATAGCGATGGAGCCGCAACCGGCGCCCACATCCCAGAGCCGCTGGCCCGGCAGCGGCGCCAGGGCCGCCAGCGTTACAGCCCGCATTTCGCGTTTGGTGATCTGGCCATCATGGGTGAAGGCATCGTCAGGCAATCCCGGCAGGCGCGGCCGGCTGATCGTGCCGGGCGCTGCAACGCACTCGACCGCCAGCGTGTTCAGATCGGCCGCCTGCCGGCCGCCCCATTCCGCCGCTATGGCCGCGCTTCGCTGTTCCTTCTGCCCACCCATATGTTCAAGCGCGATCAGGCGGCTCGGCCCCCAGCCTCGCCGCGTCAGCTCGGCGGCGACCTTGGCCGGCGTCGATCCGTCATGGGAAAGCAGCAGCAGACGCGCACCGGGATAGAGGAAGGCGGCAAGTTTCTCCAGCGGCCGGCCATGCAGGGTCAGGCATTCGCAATCGCCCAGCGACCAGCCGAGCCGGGCCGCTGCCAGGCCGAAAGCCGAAATGGTTGGCAGGATCAGCATCTCGTCATCGGCAACTTCGCGCGCCAGCGTGACGCCGATGCCGTAATGCATGGGATCGCCCGTGGCGAGCACGGCAACCGGCCGGCCGCGATGGCGAAGAATCTCCGCGACGGTCAATCGCAACGGCGTCGCCCAGCTTGCGCGCTCGGCCTTGATCGAAGCCGGCAGCATGGCGAGATGGCGTTCGCCGCCGACGATGAACGCGGCACTCTCGACCAGGCTGCGTCCGAGCGCCGGCAATTCCTCCCAGCCGCCCTCGCCGAGCCCGACGATGGATAGCCAGCGGCTCACGCGGCCCCCTCGCCGATCAGCAACGCGTTGAGTGCGGCTGCGGCCATGGCGCTGCCGCCGCGCCGGCCGCGTAGGGTGATGAAGGGAATGCCAAAGTCGCCTGCCGCCAGCAACTCCTTCGACTCCGCCGCACCGACGAAACCCACGGGAAATGCCAGGATTGCTGCCGGACGAAAACCGTCGAGATCGATGCGCTCGATCAGCCGGAACAGCGCCGTCGGCGCATTGCCGATAACGACCACGCCGCCGTCCAGCCGCTCGCCCCAGAGATCGACGCCGGCGGCACTCCGGGTATTGCCGATTTTCCCGGCATGGTCTGCGGCAGCCGGATTTTCGCTGGCAATCATGATTTCGTTTTCGGCCGGCAAATGCCGGCGGATGATTCCCGCTGCCGTCATTCCCGTGTCGCAGAGGATCGAGGCACCCTTTTGCAGCGCGTCCCGCCCGCGCACCACGATATCGTCGCTGAAGGCGATGCCCTCAACGATGTCGGTCATGCCGCAGGCGTGAATGAGCCGCACCACCAGCGATGCGATATCGGCCGGAAGGCGGGCGATAGGCGCTTCCCGCCGGATGATCTCGAATGATTGGCGGTAGATTTCCGCCGGGTCCTTCACATAGGCCAGCATGGCGGTCGCCTATTCCAGATTGTCCGGGTTGCGCTTGCCGGGCCCATGGGGGTGATCCGCATGGGGATGCGGCGGATGATGGTGATCGTGCCCCTGGCCGTGTCCGTGATCATGCTCATGACCGTGATGATGATCATGGTCGTGCCCGTGGTCATGATGGCCATGCTCATGATCGTGATGATGGCCATTGTGAGGCCCATGACCATTCGCCTTGCCGGCATCGGTCCCGATGCCTTCGACATGGTGGTGATGGCTTTCCTGCGGCAGGCCCACCTCTGCCTCGAAGCCCAGCACCTGGGCCCGGTACTTGCACAAGTCCGCAATTCATCTTGTTTTCGCCCGTCAGTATCTCCGAAACGCGATCAGCGAAGGCATCCAGCACCAAAGGATGATCCTTCAGATACTGGGCATGCAGGAATTCGACATCCGGATGGCGCACCGCCATCTGCCCGGCGATGCGATAGATGCGCTTCACCAGCACGCCGGTGAAAAGGAAGTAGGGGAACACGATGATCCGGCGATAGCCGAGCTTCACCGCATGCTCCAGTCCCGGCCCCACCAGCGGGAAAGTTACGCCGCTGTAGCAGACCTCGGCCCAGCCGAAGCCCATCCCCTCCCACAACATGCGGGCGACCTTGGTGATATTGGAATTGGCGTCAGGGTCCGAAGTGCCGCGGCCGACAACCATCAGCAGCGTCTCCTCTCTCGCGATGCGCCGCAGCGAACCTGCCTCGGCGGCCTCGATGCGCTGGCGCGCGACCTCGAGCAGCCGGGTATCGACCGCGAGATCCCGGCCATAGTCGATGCGCAAGCCCGGATGCTGGGCCGCATAGGTATTCAATACCGAAGGTATGTCGTTCTTCACATGGCCTGCGGCGAACAGCATGCCGGGCACGGCCAGGATGTGGTCGGCGCCCTGCTGGCGCAGTTTGTCGAGCCCGTCGCGAATGATGGGTTTGGCGAATTCAAGGAAGCCGGAGGCGACGGGGTATTGCGGCAGGCGCAGGGCGATGCCGGCCGCCACCGTCTGGAATTCCGTGATTGCCTCGATATCGCGGCTGCCGTGACCGCAGACCATGACTCCGATCCTGCTCATGCTTTCGGCTCCCGCCGGCGCACCGGCCCTGTCATTGACGGCAATGCACGGCGCGGCCCAATCTGCCCGCCATGTTTTTCCACCCGAAACTGCTGCTGGCGGCGCTCGCCTTCGACGCGCTGATCGGCGATCCGGATTGGCTCTACCGTCATCTGCCGCATCCGGTGGCCGCTATCGGCCGGCTGATCGGCTGGCTGGATCGCGCCTTCAACCGTGAGCGCGACGGCGAAGCTGCCCGCCGGCGCGCCGGCCTTGTCGTCTGCGCTTTTCTGGTTGTGTCGAGCGCCGCCATCGGCATCGCGATCGAACGTTTCCTGCAGGACTTTCGCCATGGCTGGCTCATCGAAGCCCTGATCATGTCGGTGCTCCTGGCGCAAACCAGCCTCTATGGCCATGTCGCCGCGGTCGCGCGCGGGCTTCGCGCCGAGGGGCTTGCGGGCGGCAGGCGCGCTGTCTCGCACATCGTCGGCCGCGATCCTGAAAGCCTGGATGAGTCGGGCGTCTGCCGCGCAGCACTTGAATCCCTGGCGGAGAATTTCTCCGACGGCGTGGTTGCGCCCGCCTTCTGGGCACTGCTCTTTGGCCTGCCGGGAATCCTCGTTTACAAGACGATCAATACGGCCGACAGCATGATCGGCCATAGATCGCCACGTCACCTTGCCTTCGGCTGGGCTTCGGCGCGGCTCGATGATCTGCTGAACCTGATACCGGCGCGCATCGCCGGCTTTCTCATCGTCGGCGCCGCAGCGCTCACGCCCGGCGCCAAGTGGGCCGCGAGCTATCGCGCCATGATGGGGGATGCCGCCAGACACCGCTCGCCCAATGCGGGCTGGCAGGAGGCGCCGCTGGCGGGTGCCCTGGGCGTCGCCCTGGCGGGGCCGCGGCGTTATGACGGCGAGATCGTGGAAGATCACTGGATGAATTGCGATGGCCGCCGCGAGGCGGGCTTCGCCGATCTGGCCCGCGGCCTCAAACTCTATTTGATCGCCTGCGTTCTCCAGGCGGCGGTCGTGGCCGCGATGGCAGTGATCTAGCTCAGCGCCCACGGGCCACCTTCAGGATCTGTGGCAGGTCGAGATGGGCCGCGCAATGTTCCGCCAGCCGATCCAGAACGCCATCCACCATCGCTTCATAGGCGAGGCCGCTGGCCGTCCGCTGCCGGATCGCCGAGAGATAGGCATGGCGAAACGCGTCACTGGCGAACAGGCCGTGCAGGTAACAGCCGGCGATGCGGCCATCGGCCGTCTGTGCGCCATCCGAACGCCCGTCGGCGAAGGTCATAAAGGGTCGCTCGCAGGCAGGGCCCGTCGAGCGGCCGATATGCATTTCATAACCCTGCATCGGGCTGCCACTGGCTATGTGTCGTCCGCTCGCCGCCGTCAGACGCTTGTCGCCGGTCATTTCGGTCGAAAGGTCCAGAAAGCCCAGCCCCGCCACACTGCCGGCAGAGCCTTCGATACCTTTGGGGTCGGCGATGGTATGGCCCAGCATCTGATAACCCGCACAGATGCCCAGAACGAACCCACCGCGGCGCAGATGGGCCGCGATGTCGATATCCCAGCCTTCGCTGCGAAGCTGTACCAGATCGGCGATGGTCGATTTCGATCCCGGCAGGATGACGAGATCGGCATCGCCCGGCAGAGCGCGGCCGGGCGGCACGATCTCGACCTCGATGTCGCTCTCTGCCATCAGGGGATCAAGATCGTCGAAATTGGCGATACGGGCGAATTGGGGCACGGCGATCTTGATCCTTGCTGCCGCGTTTGGATGAGATCCGCCGTTCAGCGATTGCGCATCTTCGGCGGGCAGGCGAACCGCCTCGGCAAAATAGGGCAGCACCCCCAATGAACTCAGCCCCGTGCGCTGCTCGGCGATGGCGAGGCCGTCATCGAACAGCCGCGCATCGCCCCTGAATTTGTTGACGATAAAGCCGCACAAACGCCTGCGCTCGCTCGGCTCCAGCAGTTCCACAGTACCCAGCAGGCTCGCGATCACACCGCCGCGATCGATGTCGCCGATCAGGGCGACCGGCAGATCGGCGGCTTCTGCAAACCCCATATTGGCGATGTCGCCAGCGCGAAGATTGATTTCCGCCGGGCTGCCCGCGCCTTCGACCAGCACCAGATCGGCTTCGCGCGCCATGACCGCGAAGCTCTCCAGAACCCGGGGCATGAATTGGGATTTCTGCTGCTGCCATTCGGCTGCCTTGGCCGTGTATTGCATGCGGCCCTGGATGACGACCTGAGCGCCGATCTCGCTCTGCGGCTTCAGCAGAACCGGATTCATATGTACCGAGGGTGCCACGCCGCAGGCCCGGGCCTGCAGGGCCTGGGCCCGGCCGATCTCGCCGCCATCCGCCGTCACCGCGGCATTATTCGACATGTTCTGCGGTTTGAAGGGGCGCACCGCCAGGCCCTGCCGGCAAAAGGCACGCGCCAGCCCGGCGACGATCAGCGATTTGCCGACATCGGAGCCTGTACCCTGGAACATGATGGCCGGTGTGCGGCTCACGCTTGCCCGCCCTTCACAGCTGCCGCAAAGAAGCCAGGAAGATCGCCCGAGGCCAGCAGCGGCAAAGATTTGCGCACTCGCGCATCGGGCCAACTCCACCAGCCAATCTCAAGCAGCCGCGCAACATCGCCTTCGGCAAAGCGCTGGCGGATCTTGTGGGCCGGGTTGCCGGCAACAATGGCATAGGGCGCCACGTCTTTTGTGACCACGGCGCCGGCCCCCACGACGGCGCCATGACCGATCGAGACGCCCGACATTATAATGGCGTTATCGCCGATCCACACATCATGGCCGATGTCGACATCGCCTTTGCCGGTCGATAAAGCGGCAGGCACCGCGATATCCGGCCAGAACTCGGAAAGCAGCTGGATCGGATAGGTCGTCACCCAGTCGGTGCGATGATCGCCGCCGATAAATACGGTTACACTAGGTGCAATCGAGGTATAGCGCCCGATGCGCAGAATCGCCTTCTCGCCGTACCACATCAGCCGCACGCGGCAATAGCTGAACCGGTCGACGATACACACCACCGGATTATCGGGTGGCGTGCCGGCGCGATAGGTCGTGCGCCCCGCCTTTGGCCGATGGTCGATGGTAACAGGATTGTTCAAAACTCGATTCCCACCTGCGCCTTCACGCCTTCGCGGAAGGGGTGCTTGATCATGGTCATCTCGGTTACCAGATCGGCCGCGCCGATCAGCTCATCCTTTGCGTTGCGTCCGGTCACCACCACATGCAGGCCGGGCCGGCGCGATGCCAGTTTCGCCACCACATCGGCAATCGGCAAATAATCGTAGCGCAGCACGATATTGAGCTCGTCCAGCAAGATCAGGCGATAGCTGGGATCGGCGATCATCTGCTGCGCCTGTTCCCAGGCTGCCTGCGCCGCGGCGATATCGCGGGCGCGGTCCTGGGTTTCCCAGGTAAAACCCTCGCCCATCGCCTTTATGGTCACGAGATCGGGAAATTTTGCGAGCACGCTGCGCTCGCCCGTCTCCCATTTGCCCTTCACGAACTGGACGATGCCGATCTTGAAGCCGTGGCCCAGGGCGCGCATGACGAGGCCGAAGGCGGCGGTCGATTTTCCCTTGCCCTTGCCGGTATGGACGATCAGCAGCCCTTTTTCGATGGTCTTCGTCGCCAGCATCTTGTCGCGCGCGGCCTTGCGCTTCGCCGACTTCTCATTGGCGCGGCGATTGATCTCGTCGTCTGTTTCTATTCCGTCGGTCATTACATCCCCCTGCCCTCACGCAGCTTTCAGCGCGGTCAAGTCGTCGAACGCAGCGTTGAGCCGCGGCCGCCACAGCCCCCGCTCCATCGCCTCCAGCAGCCGCTCGGCCATCTCGCGCGCCGCGTCGCGATTGGCCGACAGCAGGAATTCCCGCACCGGCGGATCGGCGAGATAAGCCTGATAGACCAGATCGAAATGATGATCGGCCACGGCGCCGGTGGTGGCTGCGAAGGCGAACATGTAATCCACCGTCGCTGCCATCTCGAAGGCGCCCTTGTAGCCATGGCGCATGACGCCCGCGATCCATTTCGGGTTGACCACGCGGCCGCGCACGATGCGCGCCACCTCTTCCTCCAGGCGGCGGATGCGCGGGCTTTCGGGCCGCGAGTGATCGTTGTGGTAGACGGCAGGCTTGCGGCCGCTCAGTTCCTTCACCGTAACGGCGAGTCCGCCTTCGAACTGGTAATAGTCATCGCTGTCGAACAGATCGTGTTCACGATTATCCTGGTTGTGCAGCACGCCCTCGACCTGACCCAGCCTGGCCTCGAACAGCTTGTGCTCGGCCGCACCTTCCGCGCCATCGCCATAGGCGTAACCGCCCCAGGCGATATAGGCCTTCGCCAGATCGGCCCCCGTCTTCCAGCCGCGCTCATCGATCAGCGCCTGCAGCCCGGCGCCATAGGCGCCCGGCTTTGAACCGAAAACGCGTAGCGTCGAGCGCCGCGACGCGTGCTCTGCCGTCATGCCAGAGGCCATGAACGTCGCCCGTTCGCGGCTCGCACGTTCCGCCAGCGGGTTCAGGGCGGGCGGCTCGTCCAGCTCGGCGACGGCGCGCGCCGCGCTCGCCACCAGATCGACCTGTTGGGGAAAGGCATCGCGAAAGAAGCCCGAAATGCGGAGCGTAACATCGACCCGCGGCCGGTCGAGAATCGAGAGAGGCAGCACTTCGAAGCCGGCGAGACGGCCCGAATTTGCATCCCAGCTTGGCCGCACGCCCATCAGCGCCAGCGCCTGGGCGATATCGTCGCCGCCGGTGCGCATATTGGCGGTGCCCCAGGCGCTGAGGGCCAGGCTCTTCGGCCAGTTGCCATGTTCCTGGCGATAGCGCTCCAGCAAGAGCGAGGCCGACTTCCAGCCGAGATGCCAGGCGGCGGGGGTCGGTACCAGGCGCGTATCGACGGAATAGAAATTCCGGCCGGTGGGCAGCACTTCCGGCTTCCCGCGGGTAGGCGCACCGGAGGGGCCGGGCGCCACAAAGCGCCCATCGAGGCCGGTCAGTAGCCCGGCAATCTCCGCTTCACCGCAGGCGCGCAGGCGGGGGCGCAGATCGCCGGCAATAAAGTCGAGGACCGCGCGGCAGGCGGCCCAGCTCGCTTGGGCTATCTGTTCGCCGCCCACCAGCCGCTGGGCCAAAATCTCCAGGCGCTCGACTGTATCGCCTTTGCTGCGCCACGAACCATCGACGAGCTCGAGCGCATCCGGCTTGGGTCCGGTCCAGGCGCTCGCCATATCGCAATCCAGCGGGTCGAAGGCCTCGCTGATTTCTAGGTCCTTTGCCAGAGCACGGATCAGCGAAGCGGATCCGCCTTGGCCGTTCCCGCGCGGTAGCCGGCTCAGCGCCACCAGCAGATCGGTTTCCTGCGATCCCGCAGGCGAGCGACCGAAGATATGCAGCCCATCGCGGATCTGCAGTTCCTTCAGATCGCAGAGATGGCCGTCGAGTTTGCCGAGCGCCGTATCGGCGGATTCATCCGCGTTGATCCCGCAATCCTTGTCCAGCCCGCTGGAGGCAGCGAGATCCAGTATCTGGTCGCGCAACAGCTTGCAGCGCCGCGGATCGAGGCCGGCCGCTTCGTAATACTCGTCGACGAGGCGCTCCAGATCGCGAAGCGGTCCGTAACTTTCGGCCCGGGTCAGCGGCGGCGTCAGATGATCGACGATCACAGCGGCGGCGCGCCGCTTGGCCTGGCTGCCCTCGCCAGGATCGTTGACGATGAAGGGATAGAGATGAGGCATGGGGCCCAGCGCCGCTTCAGGCCAGCAGGACGAGGACAGCGCGAGCGCCTTGCCCGGCAGCCATTCGAGATTGCCATGTTTGCCCATATGCACGATGGCATGGGCATCGAAGGCCCCGCGAAGCCAGGCATAGGTGGCAAGATAGCCATGGGGCGGCACCAGATCGGGATCGTGATAGCTGCGCGCCGGATCGATGTTGTAGCCGCGCGCCGGCTGCACCGCGATGACGACGTTGCCGAAGCGATGGATCGGCAGCACGAAGCGGCCCTCGACGAAGAAAGGATCGCGCTCTGCCTCACCCCAGCGCTGCTCGATCTGGGCGCGGGCAGCAGTCGGCAGGGATTCGAGGAACCGGCGATAATCCGCGAGCGGCAGCGTCTCGCCGCCCTCTTGCGAGCGGCCGCTATTCGTCGGACCAGTAAGCAATTTCGTCATCAGCGCCTGGCCATCTTGCGGTGCGCCATCGACCGAATAGCCCTCGCGCGCCAGGGCTTGCGTAACGGTCACGGTTCCCGCTGGTGTGTCGAGCCCCACGCCGTTGCCGATGCGTCCGTCGCGATTTGGGTAGTTTGCCAACAGGATCGCGATGCGGCGCTCGGCCTTGGCCGTGCCGCGAAGCCTTGCCCAATTTGCGGCGAGCTGAACGACGAAATCGACGCGGTCGGCGACCGGACGATAGGCGACGATGGAACATTGCGTCGCCGGATCGAATGCCGATTCAGCCTTGAAGCTGACGGCGCGCGACAGGATTCGACCGTCGACCTCGGGCAGCACCACATGCATGGCGAGATCGCGCGCCGAGAGACCCTGGCTGCCGCTTTGCCAATCGGCCTCATTGCCGCCGGAGAATACGACCTGCAGCACCGGGGCATCCGCACCATCGAAGGGCGTGGCACTCCGCTCGGCGCCGGGTGAGGCCAGCGCAAAGGCCGTGGCATTCAGGATAACGGCGGGTTTTGCGCGCTCCATCAGCGTGGCGATGAAATCGGCCGCCACGGTTTCCTTGAGGCTGGTGACATAGATCGGCAGGGCATTGAGCCCGGCCTTGTCGAGCGCGGCGATCATCGC
This sequence comes from uncultured Alphaproteobacteria bacterium, assembly GCA_963770335.1. GTDB lineage: Bacteria > Pseudomonadota > Alphaproteobacteria > Dongiales > Dongiaceae > DASXQK01. The sequence continues at coordinate 117,863 of CAVYPG010000007.1, read as the reverse complement.
ATCGATGACGGCGACATTGCCCGCCTGAATCAGCGCCCGGTAGAAGACGATTCCCGCCACCGGCCGCGAGCGTTGCCATCCGCGCGCCACATCCTCGAAGCCTGGCATGGCTCGGCCCGGCCAATAGAGCCCGGCGCGCAGCAAGGGCGTGGGCTCGCGCCAGGATGCCTCGCGGCCGATCAGGGTTGCGGCAAAGCCGAGCAGGTTGAGCGCGTTCTCGACGCCACCTTCCACGCAATAATGCCAGAGCCGATGGGTTACCTCGACCGGCAGGGTGGAAGCGGCCGTCAATTCCGGGTCCGGCCGGTCATCGCCGGGCAAGGCTGCAAAGGCAATGCCGCGCTCGCGGCAGATCGCGGCAAGCTGCTCCACGCCATAGGGCCAGTAACGTGATCCGCCCAGCAGGCGCAGGATAACGAGCCGCGCATGCTGCACGACCTGCTCGATATAGAGATCGACCGACAGGTTGTGGCCAAGCTGCAGCAGGTTCGCCAGGCGCAAGCTGAGGGCGGTTTCCCCGCGGCGCGATTGCGCGGCGGCGAGGCAGGCAAGCTCGGTATCGGCCGAAGAAAGAATGACGATCTCGCCAGGAGTCTGGCCAAGATCGACGGCGGCACTGCCGTCCGAAATCGCGCCAGGTTTTGCGGCAAGAAGATGCATCGCTGCTCAGCCGGCCAGCGCCGCCGTGATCGCAGCGCGATCGAGGCCTTTCAGCCCGATCACCACCAGCCGGCTGGCCTTGTCTTCGCCCTCTTGCCAGGGCCGGTCGTAGTAATGTTGCAGCCGCCCGCCCACGCCTTGCAGCACCAGGCGCATTTCCTTGCCGGCAACGGCGAGAAAGCCCTTCACCCGCAATATGTCGTGACGCGCGATCGTGCCGGTGAGCTTGTCGAGCAGGCCCTGGGCCGATGTCAGTTCGGGTAGTTCGACATGAAAGCTCTCGAAATCGTCATGGTCGTGCTCGTCTTCCAGGTCGTGATGACTCGGCCGGCTGGCCAGGTCGTCCTCTGCCGCGGCATCGACACCCAACAAGGTCGCCGCATCGATGGCGCCGAAACTCGCATGCACAATCTTGACCGATGGCCGGAGATGCCCGCCGACCGTCTGCTCGGCGCGGCGCCGCTCGTCGACCGACATCAAATCGGATTTGTTCAGGATCACCATGTCGGCGCAGGCGAGCTGATCTTCGAACAGTTCGGCAAGCGGGCTGTCATGGTCGAGGCTGGGATCGGCCGCACGGCTGGCGGCGATGGCCTGTGGGTCCTCGGCGAAGCGCCCGGCATTGACGCGCCGGTCCATCGACCACGGCGATCACGCCATCGACGGTGACGCGGGTACGCACCTCGGGCCAGGCGAAAGCCTTCAGCAACGGCTTGGGCAGCGCCAGCCCCGACGTCTCGATGACGATGTGATCGGGCGGCACGGCGCGATTGAGCAACGCCTCGATGGTCGGCAGGAAATCATCGGCCACGGTGCAGCAGATGCAGCCATTGGCGAGCTCGATGATGTTTTCCTCTTCGCAACCCTCGATGCGGCAGCCCTTCACGATCTCGCCGTCGACGCCGATATCGCCGAACTCGTTGATGATGAGCGCGAGCCGCTTGCCGTTGGCGGTGCGCAGCAGATTCTGGATCAGGCTGGTCTTGCCGGCGCCGAGGAAACCGGTGACGACGGTAGCGGGAATCTTGGCGCTCATATTGTGGTGTCCTTGGCGGCATTGTTCTTGAGGGTCAGGGGAAGTCCGGCGGCGACGAAGAAGACACGGGTCGCCGCGGCGGCGATCGTCTGGTTGAGGCGGCCGGCATGATCGCGGAATTCGCGGGCCAGCGCATTGTCCGGCACGATGCCGAGCCCGACCTCGTTGCTGACCAGCACGATCGGCGACTGCGCCTTGCCCAGCGCCTGGCAAAGCCCCGCCGTCGCTTCCTCGATATTGAGATGCGCCGCCATCAGATTGCTGAGCCACAGCGTCAGGCAATCCACCAGCACCGCCTCGCGGCCCGCCTGTGCGATGGGCGTGGCAATGTCGAAGGGCGCTTCGATCGTGTGCCAGCCCTCGCCGCGGCGAGCCTGATGATCGAGGATGCGCTCCGCGCATCTCCTCGTCGCCAGCCTCGGCTGTCGCCAGATAGATGCGCTGGCCGGCATTGGCCAGCAGCAATTCGGCGAACCGGCTTTTGCCGGAACGAGCACCGCCCAGCACCAGCGTGACCGGTGCAGGATTGCCAGAATCGGGACGAAAGCGATGCCATGGGCTTTCCTCCCTCCGAGGAAGTTGTGCCGTTGCGTCGATCGAGCAGGTTTCCTGGCTTCGGGTCGCCGACCGCTGCCGCCTTCCCAGCCTTGCGGGCCAGTGACTTGTCGCCCAATCAGGGCGGGCAGCGATCTAACCGTACACAGTTGCGGGGGCAGCGCCGGACTGGGCCAAACAGGCCGCACCGGCTTCCCTACACTCGATGGCCGGAAGCTAGCGGATAGGGGGGAGTTTGGCCAGAGGACTTTGGCCTGAGGATGGGCGCTACTCAGCGGCTGAAGGCAGCGCCAGCCGCTCTTCCGGCTCGCGCGGAAAACGCAGCCGCGCTGTCAATCCGGGCGGCTGTTCGCCGGGCCTGGTATCGGCCAGTTCCAGGGTCGCGCCATGCTGGCGGGCGATGGCAGCAACCAGGCTGAGGCCGAGGCCGCTGCCAGGCGTCGTGCGGCTGGCATCCAGGCGGACAAACCGTTCCAGCACATGTTCGCGCTCATCCACCGGAATGCCGAGGCCGTAATCGGCAACCGAGATCGTCGGCGAAGACGGGCCGCCGGCCACTTCGACCGAAATGCGCTGCCCTTCGGCACCGTATTTGACTGCGTTGTCGATCAGATTGGCCACCGCCTGGAACAGCAGCTGGCGATTACCCTGGGCGGTAGCGCTGCCTTTGACGGCAAGATCGAGATCGGCGCCGCGTTCCTCGGCCAGCGGCCGATAAAGTTCGACCACATCCTGGACGACACCGCCGAGGTCGACGGTGGTCATGTCCGCGCGCCGGGCGCCGGCTTCCGCATCGGCAATGGACAGCAGCGCCCCGAAGGTGGCCAGAAGCTGATCGGCTTCCTGGATTGCCTGTTCGATTGCCGCGCGGCGCTCGGTCGGATGATCGGCGGCGTTCATGGCAATCTCGAGCCGGCTCTTCAACCGTGTCAGCGGGCTGCGCAGGTCATGGGCGATGTTGTCGGTGACGGCACGGATGCCGCCGACCAGGCGCTCGATCTCCTCCAGCATCCGGTTGAGGTTCTCCGACAGGCGGTCGAATTCGTCATTGGCCTCGCCCACCGGCATGCGGTGCATGACTTCGCCCTGCATGATGCGTTCGGCGCTGCGGTTGATCATCTCGATGCGCCGGATCATGTTGCGGCTGAGCAGCAGCCCGCCGGCAAGGCCCAGGCAGACCATCGCCGCCAGCGACCAGAACAGCGCCTGGATGATGGCGCTCTGCATGCGCCGCTGCGGGGCCGTGTTCTGCCCCACCAGCACGTGATAGCCGCCGGGCAGCTGGGCCTCGAGGGCTTCGGCGACGGAACGCTCGCCCTGCGGGTCGCCGAAGCGCCGCGCCTCGATGGGAAAGGTGATCCACAGACCCTGGCGGCTCGGTGACTTGGGCCAGGCCGAGAGATTGCCGGCCATGGGCGCGTAGTCGGGATTGGCCAGCAGATAGACGTTATTGCCCACCCGATCGGGCCGGCTGCGGTCGATCACCGAATCCAGCAGGCCCGACAGGCCGAGCGAGCTGAACTCGTCGCGCAGATCGTTCATGTCGGCGACGATCGCCTGCTGGCGCTGGCGATCGACCAGCACCGAGGTGGTCCAGAAGATGAAGGCGAACAGAAGAATGACCGAAAGACTGAAGATGCCTGCGTAGATCAGCGCCAGGCGAAACGCTGTTGTGCGCAGGAACCTAGTTATCCGCACGTATGCAATAGCCCGCGCCGCGCACGGTATGCAGCAACGGCGGGTTGAACCCCTTGTCGATCTTCTGGCGCAGCCGGCTGATATGCACGTCGATCACATTGGTCTGTGGATCGAAATGATAGTCCCACACGCCCTCCAGCAGCATGGTGCGGGTGACGACCTGGCCGGCATGGCGCATGAGATATTCCAGCAGGCGGAACTCGCGGGGCTGCAATTCGATGGACTGGGTCGGCACGGCGCACCTGGCGGGCCAGCAGATCCATCTCCAGATCCCCGACATTCAGCTTGGTCTGCACCGCGGGCGCGCTGCGCCGGCGCAGCAGCGCCTCGATGCGGGCCAGCAATTCGGAAAAGGCGAAAGGCTTGGTCAGGTAATCATCGGCGCCGGCCTTGAGGCCGCTGACCCGGTCATCCACCTGGCCCAAGCGCGCTCAGGAACAGCACGGGTGTGGATAGTTTGGCCGCCCGCAGGGCCTTCACCACCGCGAGCCCGTCCAGCTCCGGCAGCATGCGGTCGACGATGATCAGGTCGAAATGGCCGCTGGTGGCATGGAACAGACCATCGCGGCCGCTGCCCACCTGGTCGACGACATAGCCGTTCTCCGTCAGCCCCTTGACCATATAGGCGGCGGTCGCTTCGTCGTCTTCAATCACCAGAATGCGCATGCGTTCCGAATCAGGTTGATGGCCGCCAGAGGGTGCGGAGGAATCAGAGGGTAAGTTAGTCATCGTTGAACCCCAATAAAAGAGGCAGGGCCGGCCGTGTCATCGGGAACACGAGAACCGGCCCTGCCAGGCAGGAAAGGCAAGACCGAGGGGTGCCTATGCCTTGCCCACCTTGATTGCCAGAAACACCTCGTCGCCCTGGCGGTTAACCAGCAGCAGCACGGCGGATTTCTTCGCCGCCACCGCTTGCTGGACCGCCTGGTCGACCTGCGCCGGGTCGTTCACCCGGCTATGGGCGACCTGCTCGATTACGTCACCCTGACGCAGGCCCTGCTTGGCAGCCGGACCGTCTTCGGTCACATCCATGACCACCACGCCGGTCACGTCGTCGCCCAGACCCAGCTGCTGGCGCAGATCCGGGGTAAGCGAGGACAGCTGTACGCCCAGCGTCTGGTTGGCCGAGCCCTGCTGGCCATCCTGCGAGCCGTCATCGGCCGAGGCGACCTTCTCGTCCTCCTTCATCGGGGCGACCGTGACGCGCAGCGTCTTGCGCTCGCCATTGCGCCAGACGATCACGTCGACCGGCTTGCCGGCTGGTGTGCCGGCGACGATGCGCGGCAATTCCCGCGTCTCGCCGACATCCTGGCCGTTGAACGACAGGATGACATCGCCCTGCTCCATCTTCGCCTTGGCGGCAGGCCCGTTCGCCTGCACCGCAGCGACCAGCGTGCCGTTCGAATCGGGCAAGCCGAGCGAGCTGGCGATCTCCGGTGTCACCGGCTGTATCTGCACGCCGATCCAGCCACGATCGACCTTGCCGTGCTCGCGCAACGCATCCAGCACCGGCTTGGCTTCGTTGGAAGGGATGGCGAAGCCGATGCCAACGCTGCCGCCATTGGGCGAGTAGATGGCCGAATTGATGCCGATCACCTCGCCGGCGAGATTGAAGGTCGGGCCGCCGGAATTGCCCTTGTTGATCGAGGCATCGATCTGCAGGAAATCATCGAAGGGTCCGGAGTGGATATCGCGGCTGCGCGCCGAGATGATGCCGGTCGTCACCGTTCCGCCCAGGCCAAAGGGGTTGCCCACCGCCAGCACCCAGTCGCCGACGCGCGAAACGTCGGAATTGCCGAATGACACGGTCGGCAACGGCTTGCCGGCGTTGATCTTAAGCAGCGCCAGATCCGTCTTCTTGTCGGTGCCGATCAGCTTGGCCGGGTAGTCCTTGCCGTCATTCAATGTGACGATGATGTCGGTGGCGCTATCGACCACATGGTCGTTGGTAACGACATAGCCCGTGGAATCGATGATGAAGCCGGAGCCCAACGCCATGACATCCCCGCCCTTCTGGCGGCCGCGATTGTGGAAAAACTGCTCGAAGGGCGAACCCTTCGGCAGGTCCGGCATGTCTGCGCTGTCCGAGGCCTGCTCATGATGGGTCGAGGAGATGTTGACGACCGCCGGCGTGACCTTGGCGGCCAGATCGGCAAAACTATCCGGCGGCAGGCTCGCCGCGGAAGCAACGCCGGCGAAGGCGATGACCATGCTCGCCATGCCCGCTGCCACGAGACCTCGCAGCGGCATGCGTGCCGTAGCACCGCTTGAAGTCGCAGCCGGTCGCGATAACGTCCGGTCTGCCTGGGCCAGTTGCATCATTGTGGGAAGCTCCGTCTGTTCTGTCGGTTGGGCGGCTCCGTCGTGGCCGCGTCGATGGCATAGATTAGGCGCGCGGTCCCTCCGCGCCATGACTCACCGATTAAATCGGCGTAATGCCCAAGCAGATGCTGCTGGAAAAACAAAAAGCGGCGCGACCCTTTCGGGCCGCGCCGCACTGAAGATCCATTTTGCCTGTCGTTACGGCGTTTCCTGCCTATGCCGCCTTGCTTTCCGGTTCCCGACGAATGATGTTCAAGACTTGTGGCCGGCCCGCTGCACTCCTAGAATTTCGCCACAATTCGGCCAAGATTGACGAAGCCCTGCGCTGCCATGACTGATCAAACGCAAACCAATGCCGGCTTTCGTATCGGCGTTACTTATCGCACCCGCGATCGCCGGCAGGCGCATGTCGCGCGCATCGCGCTCGAAGAGGGACTCATTTTCGGCGAGGTGCAGATGCATGGCGCCTGCGTCTGGCTGAGCGACGGCCGCTATCGCGATGCGCCGTTCGGCGCCGCCGGCCCTCTCGATCTGGTGGCGCCAGCCGCGGGCGATTCACGCCAGCACCGGCCGAAAATCGCCTCCGTAAAGGAAGCGCTGGAAGACGATAGTCGCCTCTACTGCTGTGACTGACGCTCGACCGGCGGCTTGGCTTCGGGGTGGCCCCGGAAACCAGCCTCTGGAACAATCCAGGTGCCAAGCAGCGCTTGCGTCCGCCGCTTGGCCTGGCATAAGGTGCGCCGCCGAAAAAGCCGCCGTAGCTCAGTGGTAGAGCGCACCCTTCGCCTGTTTGCAGAGCGGCGCGATATAGGCAAAGCGCGGGTTGCGCCGCTTGCAGGTAAGGGCGCCACGGATCAGATCGTTGATGCAGGCGACGGTCTTGCCGGCGCGCCGATGGGCAACGCCGATGGCAAAGCGCTCGGCCCGGTTATGAAATGCTGCGAAATGCGGCCGTGGCGAATAGGGGATTACGATTTCCGTTTTGGTCGGGGCTGGGCCCGAGGCTGAGTTGGTGGCCTTGCTGGCGGCGATCCGTCCTGGGCGTTGCGCCATCGGATCACCAGCTCCGCCGGACCATCATCCCCATCGTCCCCCGCCGCGTTGGATTTGCCGAAGCCCCAGTTCAATAGGGCACTGGCCGCCGAGATCCGTGCCGCTGGAGAGGCCGTGCGGTCGCCCACCACTTCGATCAGCGCGGCCAGTGCCGCTTCGGCGTGGCGGCGCGCCAGCGTGGCGATGGCGGGACTTTCGCCATTGGCTTTGGGCGTAGCCTTCACCACCACCGCTGTTGCTTTAGTTTTCAGCGGTGATTTGCGGGGCATGACATGGGGGACTGAAGGGGCCGCCAGAGAGCCCAAGGAGCAGCCTATATTTAGAATATAGGATTATATTCCTAGAACGTCAAGAACCAAATGCCTTCTGCGAAGAATGTTCGCGGAGAGCCCGGAATTTGGCTCTGGAACAGTCGGTGCCAGCGGGTGTTGAATTGTTAGGCGCCGTACAGCGAGGGAGGCCCATAGTGGCATCCGCTATCGCAACGTCTGTCGAACTCAACGGCCATCACGCGCATCGCCTATAGCGAGCGGGGCCAGAAGCTGTTCGTCACATTTCGCGCCGGCACCTACACCTATTTCGACGTGCCGCCCGAGGTATACGAGGCCTTTATGGCGGCCCCCTCCAAGGGCGCTTTCTTCAACCACCAGATCCGCGATCGCTACGATTTCAAGGCACCGCAGACCTGGACGGGTCAGCGCGAGGCCAGGCTCGCCGCCCGATACGTCTCCATGCGTCCGCGCCGGCCGGCACCCCGCCCGTAACAGGCGACGAGGATAGCCAGGCCCTCCATTACCGCCTGGAACTCGGTGAAATCGGCGCCGCGCCGCAGTTCAGCCGTGCGCCGGCTGTCGAGGAAGCGGGCATGGCGGCCGAACACCGCCAGATTCTCCGTCGCCTCGCAGACACGCCGGCTGGCGGCCAGTAGCCTGTTTTTCCCTTGGCGGAACAGCCTCTCGACATGCTCCTGGCTCTTGTCGTCGAGAGCCGTGCTGCGGCCGCTTTCCGCCAGCATGCGCCGGTAGATGTGGGCGCAGCTGAGATTGGTGCGAGCCACCGCCTTGGCATAGAGCATGGCGTAGTAGCAGCCGGCCTCATGTTCCTCGCCGGAGATGAGGCCCCGCGCCAGCATGATGCCCAGCGGATATTCCGCCAGCGCCGGATCGTTCGAGCCTACCAAGGCCGAGCGCCGGGCCTGCAACTCCGGTGTGCCGCTGTCCTGGTTCGGCCGATCGAGCTTCGGCCGGCCGCGCTTGCGCCAGATCGCCATCCTGCCCCTGCCCCACTTTTCTATTCGTCGATCTCGAGACCCATGGCCCAGCGCTTGGCCCATTCGATCAGCCAGAGCGCACGCTCCGCCGTCATGGCGCTGTTGATCACCTCGAAATCGCCCGCGGCGGTTACGCCGATCCCGATCACCTCGTCCCAGGCGAGCTTGGCCAGTTCACCGATCGCCTGGTCCGGGCGCAGGGTTTCGGCGGGCGGCAGATCAATGACGGCAGCCATGGTGCTCTTCACTCGGCTCCTCCTCGGGGCTGGGTTTCGGGATAGCAGGCGTATTCGCTCAAAGCCGCCTGCCAGGCTTCGGAATCCTTGCAGCGCGGACAGACCCATTCATGGCGGCCGCTGCTGGCAAACGGGCCTCGGCAGCACAGGCAACGCTTTGGGCCCGGCGCGGCGAGGTTATCGCTGGCAGGTTGATGTATAACGCAATTTGCGGTCATATATTTAGGTTATGCGTAATAACGCGTGTGGTCAACCGCAAAATAACTGGATAAGCGGTTAGAGTGTGCGTATGCTGTGGATATGTCGGAAACGTCTCAAGTTGCCAGGCGATTGAAAATGTTGCGCGAACGCGCGGGGCTTTCCATGCGCGCGGTGTCCGAGGGGCTGGGCTGGACCCTCACCCGCTACCAGCATTACGAAGACCGCTATCGCCGCAGTTCTCTGCCAATTGAGTTCGCCAATCAGCTTGCCGATCTCTTCGTTCCGCGCGGCATACCCCTCGAAGACGTCACGGAACTGGCGGGTGTTCCACGCAAGCCCGTGCCAAGCGAACCGACCACGCAACCGCCACCTGCTCCTGCACTGCAGCGCGACTTGCCCGTCATGGGCACCGTCAAGGGCGGGGAGGATGGGTTCTATTTCAATGAGGGCGAGGCAAAGGAATACATCGTCCGCCCGCCCTCACTGGCGGGCGTATCGAACGCTTTCGCCCTCTATGTCCATGGTGAATCCATGGAGCCGCGCTATTACGCCGGCGAAGTGCTGTATGTGAATCCGAACCGACCGTTAGCCAAAGGCTGCTTCGTGGCTGTTGAAATGACCAATGATCGGGGGCTTATAAAGCAGTTCGTGCGTCGCACTGACGAGCTCCTGGTGCTCACCCAGTTCAACCCGCCCAAGGAAATCCGCCTGCCTGTGGCCGAGGTGAAGCGCATCTATCGCATTACCGGTTCCGGCGAATCGAGCTAGGCGTTTATCGCTCGTTCACCGCTGCCATGGCTTGCTGGCGATCGGGCAATGAGGGGAACGCGCATGTCCGATGACATCATGGAACTTATCCTCCTGGTCATGATGGAGGCGGCCGAGGAGAACGCGGCCGATCTGAAAGAGATCATGGACGAGATCCGCAAGCGCAATGAGCGGCTTTGCCGCTGGCGCAAACTGGCGGCGGATCTCCGCGGCCACACGGGCAGTGTTGCGGCTGACAATGCCGCCCTCCTCCGCCAGGCGAGCGACGCCGCCGCCGGGCAATTGCAGTCGCTCTCGGATGTCAGCGAAGAACTCCAGATGCGCCTGCAGATGATCATGGACCGGCGGTCCAAACTCCTCGAGGCCTTGTCGAACATCATGAAGAAGCAGGCCGACACAGCCGCGGCCATCGTCGCCAACCTGAAATAGCCGCAATTTCCAGCCATTCCCCCTGCCTTTGCTTGACGTTATTACGTATTTCACGTAATAATGCGTTAGTAGAGCTAACATGGGGAGATGGCGACATGGCGTTTCTTGCCCGCGAACTCAGCGTCCTTGCCTATGCCAATGGTTTTACCCTCTGGCACTACCGCACTGCGACTGACGATCTTCTGACCAACGGCTATTTCGATTCAGCCCAGGAATTGCTGCGCGAGGGCGACCAGATCATCGCCAACACTGCCCATGGCAACGCGCCCGCCATCGTCAATCTGGTGGTGACCAGGGTCGACGACAGCAACGTCGCCGTGGCGCGGTCGTAGGGATCCGAAGGGCGCAGGCCGGCCGGTTTTCTTCTCTTCGTCATGCCCGCCCTTGAGGCGGGCATCCACGACTTGGCCTCGAAAGGAAAAAGCCGTGGATGCTCGGCCTGGGCCTTCGGCCCGGCCAAGCATGACGGTTGAGTAAGCGGCCCGCTCCGCTTCCTCAGTGCCTCTGTGTCTCGGCGGTGAAAACCCTTCTAAGCGTTCACGTCGACGACGACGCGGCCACGCACCTTGCCGGCGAGGATCTCGCTACCCAGCTTCGGCAAGTCGCCCAGCTTCGCCGGCACGATCATGCTTTCGAGCTGATCCATCGGCAGGTCGCGGGCGAGCCTCGTCCAGGCCTTCTCGCGCCGGGTGAGCGGGCACATCACGGAATCGATACCGAGCACCGAGACGCCGCGCAGCAGGAAGGGAATGACCGTCGTTTCCAGTTTCGTGCCGCCGGCAAGACCGCAGGAAGCGATCGCACCGTGATACTTCATGCTGGCCATCGCATTGGCGAGCGTGCTGCCGCCGACCGAATCGATGCAGCCGGCCCAGCGCTCACTCTCCAGCGGCTTGGCCGGCAGCTTCTCGATCGTGCTGCGCTCGACGATGGCCGAGGCGCCCAGCTTTTTCAGATATTCATGGGTCTCCGCCCGGCCTGTCGAGGCCGCAACCTTGTGGCCGAGCTTGGCCAGGATGCTGACGGCCACGCTGCCAAGCCCGCCGGCAGCACCCGTCACCAGCACCTCGCCCGAGGCCGGGCCAACGCCATGCTCTTCCAGCGCCATCACCGCCAGCATGCTGGTGAAGCCCGCCGTGCCGATGGCCATGGCCTGGCGTGCCGTCATGCCCATGGGCAACGCTACCAGCCAGTCGCCCTTGACCCGCGCCTTCTGGCCATAACCGCCCCATTGGGTCTCGCCCACGCGCCAGCCGGTCAGCACGACCTGATCGCCCGCCTTCCATTTCGGATGGCTCGACTCCAGTACGCGGCCGGCGAAATCCACGCCCGGCACATGGGGGTAGTTGCGCACCAGACGGCCGAGCCCGCCCAGGATCAGCCCATCCTTGTAATTGAGCGTCGAATACTCGACCGCGACGGTCACATCGCCCGCCGGCAATTTGTCCTCGGCCAGTTCCGTGATCCGGTTGGAAACCTTGCCGTCCTTTTCCTCGAGCAAAAGCGCTTTGAACATGACCCCAACTTTCCGATTGATGCCGTAAGAGAGAAATCAGCCGCGCAGCGGCTCCAGAATGCTGACGTAATTGGCGACTGCCGCCCCGCCCATATTGAACACACCGGCGAGCTTCGCGCCCTTGATCTGCATGCCGCCGGCCGTGCCGGTCAGCTGCATGGCCGCCAGCGCATGCATGGAGACGCCGGTGGCGCCGATGGGATGGCCCTTGGCCTTCAGCCCGCCGGAGGGATTAACCGGCAGCCTGCCGCCCTTTTCCACCCAGCCCTCATCGATGGCGCGCGCTCCCTCGCCGGGCGCCGTCAGGCCCATGGCCTCGTATTCGATCAGCTCGGCGATGGTGAAGCAGTCATGGGTCTCGACCAGGCTCAGATCGCCGATCGAAAGCCTCGCATCGCCCAGCGCCTGGGCCCAGGCCTGGCGCGGCCCTTCGAACGCCGTCACATCGCGCCCGCGCATGGGCAGGAAATCGTTCACCTGACGCACGGCACGGAAGGCAACGGCCTTCTTCATCGCCAGCGCCGTATCGAAATCCGCCAGCACGACGGCGGCAGCGCCATCGGAAACCAGGCTGCAATCGGTGCGCCGTAGCGGCGCCGCAACCATCGGATTTTTGTCGGAGACCGTGCGGCAGAACTCATAGCCAAGATCCTTGCGCAGTTGCGCATAGGGATTGTCCACGCCATTGCGATGGTTCTTGGCCGCGATTTTCGCCAGCGCGTCCGACTTGTCGCCATAGCGCTGGAAATATTGCTGGGCGATGCGCGCGAAGATGCCGGCGAAGCCGCCTTCCACGCCTGCTTCTTCTTTCAGATAACTCGCCTTCAGCAGATTGGCGCCTACGTCTGCCGCTGGCGTATCGGTCATCTTCTCCACACCGATCGCCAGCACCAGCCGCGCCTGTTTGGCGGCGAGGCTGGTGAGGCCCGCATGAATCGCAGCACTGCCCGTGGCACAGGCATTTTCCACGCGTGTTGCCGGCTTGAAGCGGAATTTGGGCGAGGCCTGGAGCGCCAGCGAGGACGGGAAATCCTGCTTGGAGAATCCGGCGTTGAAGTGGCCGACAAAGATCCGGTCGATGTCGGCGGCATCCACACCCGCATCGGCCAGCGCCGCATCGATCACCTGCAGCATCAGGGCTTCCACATCCTTGCCCTCATGCTTGCCAAAGGGCGTATGAGCCCAGCCGACGATGCAACCGCTCATGCTCGTTCTCCTCTCAGTTCAGGCATTCGGCAAAGCGCACCGATTGCCCGATGGGTTCGCCGATCAGCTCGTCCTCGCGCATCACGAAGGCCCCGCGCAGGATCGTCGCCTTGGGCCAGCCCTTCACCTCGCGCCCGTCGAAGGGCGTCCAGCCGCAGCGGCTGGCGATCCATTCGTTGCGGATGACGCGCCGCGTCTCCAGATCGACCAGCACGAGATCCGCGTCATAGCCCACGGCAATCCGGCCCTTGCCGGCGATGTTGTAGATCCGCTGCGGGCCGGCGCTGGTCAAATCCACGATACGCTCCAGGGTCAGCCTGCCCGCCGCCAGATGATCCAGCAGCAGCGGCAGCAACGTCTGCACCCCCGCCATCCCCGAGGGGCTGGTGGGATAGGGCTTGGCTTTTTCCTCCAGGGTATGTGGGGCGTGGTCGGAGCCGATGCAATCCACCACCCCGTCGCGCACCGCTTGCCACAGCCCTTCGCGGTGGCGGGCATTCCCGAATCGGCGGGTTCATCTGCGCCAGCGTTCCCAGCTCGCGATAACAATCGGGTGCCACCAGGGTCAGATGCTGGGGGGTGGCTTCCACCGTGGCGATGTCCTTGGCGCCGGCCAGGATCGCCATCTCCTCTGCCGTGGTCACATGCAGCAAATGCACGCGCCGCCCTGTCTCGCGCGCCAGCTTCAGCACCCGCTTGGTCGCGCGAATCGCCGTCTCCTCATCGCGCCAGACCGGATGCATGGCCACATCGCCGCTCTCCTTGGCGATATGCATGCGCTCGCGCAAGCGCGCCTCGTCCTCGGAATGGATGGCCACGCGCCGGAAACCGCTGCGCAGGACTGCTTCCAGCGTCTCGTCATCGGGCACCAGCAGGCTGCCGGTGGAGCTGCCCATGAAGACCTTCACCCCGGCGCAGCCGGGGCTGCGCTCGGTCTTGGCCAGGTCGCCGGCATTCTCCGCCGCTGCGCCCACGAAAAACGCGATGTCGCAGCGCGCACGGCCTTTGGCCCGAGTGACCTTGTCTGCGATGTCATTGGCGCTCAGCGTGTTGGGGTTGGTGTTCGGCATCTCGAACACCGCCGTCACCCCGCCCAGCACGGCCGCGGCCGTGCCCGTTGCCAGGTCTTCCTTATGGGTCATTCCCGGTTCGCGGAAATGCACCTGGGTATCGATGACGCCCGGCAATGCATGCAGGCCCCGCGCATCGAAAGTCTCGGCGGCGATGCCGTCGAACTCGCCGATGGCGGCAAAGCGGCCGTCACGAATGCCGATATCGGCGCGGGCGATTCCGTTGGGCGTGGCCGCGATCGCGCCATGGATGATCAGGTCGAAACGTTCGCTCAAAATTGGGCCTCCGTCAGGGCTCCGCAAGCTTTAGCGGCCCGCCACCGGCGGGGCAAGCCCACGGCAGGACAAACCCGGCACCAGAGTAAACTTCCAGCAGGATTGAGGGCGAATTCGTGACGGCCCGGGCCGAATTCGTTATGATCCCGAAACCATGGCCGACACCGAATTGTTGCGGGGAAAGCTCGAACAGCTTCGCCTCGAACACCGCGATCTGGACGACGTAATCGCCCGCTTGGCGGAGAGCGCGCCCATGAGCCAGATCCAGCTTCAGCGCCTGAAAAAACGGAAATTGATGCTGAAGGATCAGATCATCCTGCTCGAGAGCAGGCTGCTGCCCGACATCATTGCTTGAGCCACATCATCGCTTAGACCACATCATCGCCTGACGGCTCTAGCGCTTGCAGGCACTACGATCGACGAAGCCCTTCAGCTCACCGGACAGGCCTTGCGCGGGGTTGCTGTTGGCCAGTGCCTGACGCGTAGCGGCGGCCGAGCCGAAATGCGGATCGATGGCGGGATTGGCGAAGCTGCCGCTGATCCGTATTGGTATATCGAGCGAAAAGAACCCCGTGGTCGCCGATTCCGACTGGATGGTGATGTCGAGGGTGTGGCCCAGGAAGTCCACCTGCCCGCGGCCGATCAGGGTCCCTGCATTGGTGCGCAGGCGGATCGGCGAGATCTGTGCCACGCCGTTGCGAAAATCGGCGACGCTGAGCAGGCAGGCCACCGGCACCGCGCCCTCGCCGCCGCGAAACAGGTTCAATAGGTTGGTCGAGAGCTTCTCCATCAGATCGCGTGCGATGCTGCCATTAGCCATGCCCAGCACCGCATGGCCGCGGCTGGCCTTCAGCGCATGGCCCAGCGTGTCGCCGGTCATGTCGACATCGAAGCCGCCATCGATGCGCCCGGTAAGCTTGCCGGCAAGCGCGGAGACATAGAGGGCGAGCTGGGAAGCATCGGCGCCCACGATCGTGCCCCGCTGGACGATATGCGAGCCGCCCGGCACCGATGTTGCTGAGCCGGAGCCGTCGATCCTGCCGCCGGCAAAGGCCAGGGTCAGGCGGCTGAGCGTGATCTGGCTCGAGACGATCTTCGCCGTCAGCCCAAAGTCGGCGATACGGCCCTTGCCGAGAACGAGTTGTCCCGCATCCAGCGTCAGGTCGATATTCGTGCCGCGATCCTGGTCGACCGCCAGCGAGGTAGTCATGAAATCCGCCGGCGGCTTTCCTGATTTTGGCGCACTGGCCATGATCGGCGGGATCACGAGATTGTCGAAGCGCAGCACCGCCGTCAGATTATCCGGCTGACCGCGGGGGCCTTCCTCGAACAGCAGATCGCCGGTAAAAGCGCTGGTGGCGATCTTGCCTTTCGATTGCCTGATCTCCCAATGGTTGCCGCCATGCTTGAAGGCGCCGGCGATGGTGAATGGTGGGTCGATGCCGATATCGGTGCCGAAAAGCTTCATCAGATCGCCTAGCTTCGGCGCATTGAGGGTGAGCGGCCCCTCCACCCCTTCGAAGCCGAGCGGATCGCGCATGCCCCCCTGGAAATCGATCTCCGACCCCGCTGCACGCAGGACGAGATTGACGCCGAACGGCTTGCTTGCGTCGCGCATCGCGGTGAAGGAGTCCGTATCGGCCGTCAGCAGAACCGGCGTGCCGTTGTATTTTCCGCTCGCCGCCACGCTGGGCCGGGCATGATCGTCGTCGGCGTGGATCGCCACGTCATGGAGATCAAGCTGCATGTTGTAGGTCTTGCTCTTGTAGATGACCTGCCCATCGGTCATCTGGAAATCCGGCAGGCTCGGAAACTGCGAGCGATAGCGAGGCACCACAACGATCTCGCCGGGCGTGATCGGCGCCGCTTTGCCGGACCGCCAGTTGCGGTCCTCGCCCTCGCCGCGCTCCAGCACGATGACCGGCTTCTCCAGCCGCATCTTCGGGAATTTGAGCGCGCCGCCCATCAGCGACCAGGGATCGAGCAGCGCCGAAATATGCTCGACGCTGGCGAAATTGGGTGCACTCGCCCAATCCGCATTGGCGACCTTTAGCCCGCTCGCCTCGATGCTGAGCGGATCGCCCCATTTGACCGTTAGGGATTCAAGGGTCACTGGCCGGCCGAGCAGCTCGGTTGCGTAGTCCTCGGCGATGGGCTTGAGATTGGCCGTCAGCAGCCAGCCGATTCCACCAGCCGCGGCGACCGCGAGCACGATAAGCAGGACCAGCAGCGAAATCGCGATACGCCTGAGGATCAACCGGCCACCTGCAAGAACGCGATTGGCGACATCCTTATTAGCCGCCATCCAACCGCCGCGCAAATCCGCTTCGCTTGCACCCACCTTGCCCCCACCTATAATGCCGCTCCTTTTTCGGAGGTGTGGGGACATGAAACCGGCGGTCGGCATCATCATGGGCAGTCAGTCCGACTGGCCGACCATGCAGCGCGCCGCCGAGATCCTCGATGCGCTGGGCGTCGCCTACGAAACCCGGATCGTCTCCGCCCATCGCACACCGAAGCGCCTCTATAGCTATGCCCATGGCGCCCAGCGCCGCGGGCTGAAAGTCATCATCGCCGGCGCCGGCGGGGCCGCCCATCTGCCGGGGATGACCGCCTCGATGACCGATCTGCCGGTCCTTGGCGTGCCCATCGAAAGCCGGGCGCTCAAGGGCCTCGATAGCCTGCTTTCCATCGCCCAGATGCCCGCCGGCATTCCGGTCGGCACGCTCGCCATCGGCGAGGCTGGCGCCATCAACGCCGCACTGCTCGCTGCATCGGTGCTGGCCCTCGACAACCGAAAGATCGCCGCAGCACTTGCCGCATGGCGGCGCGCCCGCACTGCCGCAGTCGCCAAGTCGCCGGTGAAGACGCCGCCGAAAGCAAAGCGGAAAACATGAGCGCCGATCGCGGCCAGGTCATTCCGCCGGGCGGCACCATCGGCATCCTGGGCGCGGGCCAGCTCGGGCGCATGACCGCCATGGCCGCGGCACGGCTGGGCTATCGCGTGCATTCCTATTGTCCGGAAGCGGATTCGCCCGCATTCCAGGTTTCGGCCGCTTCCACGATTGCGGCCTATGACGATCAGGCGGCGCTCAGCCGGTTTGCCGATGCCGTCGACATTATTACTTTCGAGTTCGAGAACATTCCCTCGGCCACCACCGAGCTTCTGGCCGCGCGCAAGCCGACGCGCCCCAAGCCCAATGTGCTGCATGTCGCCCAGCACCGTTTGCGCGAAAAAGATTTCCTGACAGCCGCCAACGTGCCGGTGACCCGTTATGCCGAGGTGCGCAACGCCCAGGCGCTTGCGGCCGCCGTTCGCGACATCGGCCTGCCCAGCGTTCTGAAGACGGCGCAGTTCGGTTATGACGGCAAGGGCCAGGTGATGATCGCCCGAGAAAGCGACATCGAATCGGCCTGGGAACGCATGGGGGCCGGGATCGGTATCCTCGAAGGCTTCGTCGATTTCAGTCATGAGATTTCCGTCATTGTCGCCCGCGGCATCGACGGCACCACGGCGGCCTATACGCCGGTGGAAAACCAGCATCGCAACCACATCCTCGACACGACCATTGCGCCTGCCCGCCTGCCGGCGCCGATCCTGATGCGCGCCGAAGCGGTCGCCCGCCATATTGCTGAAGCTCTCGATGTGGTCGGCGTTCTGGCCGTGGAGATGTTCGTGACCCAGGCTGGCGAGGTATTGGTGAACGAGCTGGCGCCTCGGCCGCATAATTCCGGCCATTGGACCATCGATGCCTGCCTCACCAGCCAGTTCGAGCAGTTCGTGCGCGCGGTCTGCGGCCTGCCGCTCGGCTCCGTCGAGTATCATTCCGATGCGGTGATGAAGAACCTGCTGGGCGATGATGTGAAGACCTGGCGCGAGATTCTTGCCGAGCCCGGTGCCAAGCTGCATCTCTATGGCAAGAGCGAGCCGCGGCCGGGCCGCAAGATGGGCCATGTGACACGGCTGACGCCGCGCCGCAGTTAAAGGTCCTCGCTAGAATCGTGGCCGGCTGAAAATTCCCAGCTGCGCGCTGCGGCCGCGCACCGGCATGGGCGCGGATTGGACGAAACCCTCCAGCAGCGCTTCCGCCTCCGCTTCGGGTAGAGACGCTCGCAGCGATGCCACCAGATCCTCGCTCGCCGCCACATCGGCGGAGAGTTCGCGCGTCATATGCTCCAGCCGGCTCGCCACATTGACCGTGTCGCCGATGGTGGCGAATTCCAGCCGGTTCTCGCCGCCAATATCGCCCAGCACCACCGGCCCCCAATGCAGGCCGATGCCGACTCGAATGGCCGAGAGGCCCTGCTGCTGGCGCGTGGTGTTCCACTCGGCAAGGCTTGCCGCCATGCCGCGGGCCGCGGCCAGGGCGTTGGCGGCATCCCGCGCGCCGGGATAGGGCGTGCCGAATGTCGCCATCAGCCCGTCGCCCAGATATTTATCCAGCGTGCCGTTATGGGTGAAAACTGCCGCCTGCATGCGGTCATGGAATTCACGCAGCAGGGCTATGACGCGCTCGGGCGGTTCAGATTCCGATAGCGTGGTGAAGCCGACGATATCGGCGAACAGCACCGCGACCGACTGATTGCGGATTTGATCCAGCGGCCGGTTGGCGTCCGCCAATTCGTCCACGAGATTGGCCGAGAAGTATCGCGCGAGCTGCGTGCGCTCGCGCTCGGCCTTCACCTGGCGAAAGACGAGCGAGCGCGTGCGCGCTACAGCGCCTGCCAGCACCCCCGTGATGATCAGCAGAACCGCGACCTGCTTGATCAGAAGCTGCAGCACTACGGCATGGGGATCGTTCAGCCCGGTTGCATCGCTTGGTGAGACGAGCGATGTCCAGTGCACGCCCGGCAGGCTGGCAACCCAGAGCGACCCGATCGTCCAGCAGAGGGCACCAGCCACGCCGGTCCAGATCACCTGGCGCGGCGAATAACTGAGGGTCGAGAGGCCGACGAACAGCATCAGATAGAGGACGTTGTCGAGGCGCAGCGCGAGAGGCCGGGTCATCCAGGCCTCATCGCCGAACGGATTGGGATAGACCAGCGCGAATGTCACCAATGCTGCATCGACCAGCGGCACCACCCAGCGGCCCCACTCCGTATAGCGCGAGCCGGGGCCCAGATAGCGCGGCACGAAAGCAAGCGCGCCATTGGCGATAAAGCCCAGCATCAGCGCGTAGTAATAGAGAACCGCGGGCCAGGGGACGATAGTGAGCAGCAGCAGCGAAATCGCCGCGATCGCGATGACCCGCAGCTTGAAGGCTAACTCGCGTCCGCGGCATTCCTCGACGAAGAACGCCGCATCGATGCGATCGGCCTGGCTTCGCACCGGTTAGCGCGCGGCGCGCCGGCGCAGGATGCGCATCGGATCGGGCAACCTGTCCTTGATCTTGTTCAGCCGCGCCATCGCCTTGGGGATCTGCATGACATCGGCGATGCGCCGGTCGAGAAAGGCCCAGGTATCGGCGCAATCAGCCGATTTATCGTTGATCCAGTACAGCACAGTGGAGCTGTAGACCCCCGCCAGCAGCATACGCTTGGTATAGAAATTGTAGTCGGTCGAGCGGTCGCCCACGGCGTGCCACACCGCATCGACGGTTCGATAGAGAAGCCTTGCGGCGAGTGCTGCATGGATCGGCAAGGCGAGCGTTGCCACCGCCCGGCGGATCGCCTCGCGATGGGTCATGTTGGCCTGCAATCTAAGCCGCACGGCCAGCGCCACCTTCTCCCGCAGCTTGAGCTCGCTTCTGTCCGCCGCCTCGTAGTCGGCAACCATGCGCCGGTCGGCCAGCAGGCTGTGGAACTCGATCATCTCGATGGCGCCGCCGGGAAAGGCGTTGCGCGCCACCACCGGTTCGATCCCCTGATTCTTCGCCGCCGTCAGCAGCGCCTTGTCGCCCCAGCCGTCGAACGGCACATGGGCGATCGCCGCATCGATCAGTTTCTCGCGCAAGGCATCGGTGTCGGTCATGTCGGCCTCGCTACCCTAGTCGTCGATTTCCGCACCGGCGAAATTGCGATGCATCTCCTCGACGAACATCAGTTTGGAAAGATCGGTCATTCGCATCGGATACAATACGCCATCCAGATGATCGCATTCATGCTGCACCACGCGGGCATGAAAGCCGTTGGCCTCGCGTTCGATCGGCTCGCCCTCCGGAGTCAGCGCGCGATAGCGAATCCGCGAATAGCGGGGAACCCAGCCGGTCAGGCCGGGCACCGAAAGACAGGCTTCCCAACCTTCGGCTATCTCTTCGTCCAGGGGCTCGATTTCCGGGTTGATCAGCACCGTCGGCGCCACCGCCAGGGCGCCCTCGCGCTCGGCCCGGGCCTGGGGCACGTGGAAGATGACGACGCGCTTGCCGACATGCACCTGGGGTGCCGCCAGCCCTGCCCCGCCGATATCCGCCAGGGTTTCCCACATATCCCCTATCAGAGCCCGGATATCCGGGGCGCTCGGGTCGGCCACGGCTTCAGCCGGGCTGCGCAGGATGGGGTGCCCCATTCGGGCTATCTTCAGGATCGCCATGGCGCCAATATGGCCTCAATTCGGCCCGGAGCAATGGCCGGCGGGCTTCGCTGGGCCCTTCCCAAGACGCAAACTATATGATACTCAGCCGCGGTTTACGGGCTCGTCGGGCCCGGATCACCCCTTATTTTCCGTTTCGGAGGTCGAGGCGCCTTGCAAGTACTAGTCCGCGACAACAACGTCGATCAGGCCCTGCGCGTGCTCAAGAAGAAGATGCAGCGCGAGGGAATCTTCCGCGAGATGAAAATGCGCCGCAACTACGAGAAGCCCTCCGAGCGCCGGGCCCGCGAACTGGCCGAGGCCGTCCGCCGCCACCGCAAGGTGATGCGCAAGCGCATGGATCGCGAAGGCTACTAGACCCTTCTTCGGTTTCGTCCGAAACGATACGAGCCACCCCTAGGGGTGGCTCGATGCGTTTTGGGGGTCTGCTCGCTACTATTCCCGCCCCCTTGACGGATCGAGCCGCAAAGCGGATCGATGGTCAGGGTGGGGGTGATGCAGCAGGGCTCAATGCCGTGCCGCCCACTAATGCCCCATCGACTTGACGATCTCCTCGCAGACCTTCTTGGCATCGCCGAACAGCATCATCGTGTTGTCACGGAAGAACAGCTCGTTATCGACGCCGGCATAGCCTGACGCCATCGAGCGTTTGACGAACAGCACTGTCTTGGCCGCCTCCACATCCAGGATGGGCATGCCATAGATTGGGCTCTTGGGATCGGTCTTGGCCGCCGGGTTGGTCACGTCATTGGCGCCGATGACGAAGGCGACATCCGTCGTCGGGAACTCGCGGTTGATATCCTCCAGCTCGAAGACCTCGTCATAGGGCACGTTGGCTTCGGCCAGCAGCACGTTCATATGACCCGGCATGCGACCCGCCACCGGATGGATGGCGTAGCTTACCTTCACGCCTTCCTTCTTCAACAGGTCAGCCATCTCGCGCAGCGCATGCTGGGCTTGCGCCACCGCCATGCCATAGCCCGGCACGATGATAACGGAGCTCGCATTCTTCATCAGGAAGGCCGCGTCTTCCGCGCTGCCGCTCTTGACCGGCCGGTCCTGCTTTGCCGCCGCGGCTGCCCCGCCGCCGCCATCGGTGCCGAACCCGCCCAGGATCACGTTGAAGATCGAGCGGTTCATCCCCTTGCACATGATGTAGCTGAGGATGGCGCCCGACGAGCCCACCAGCGCGCCGGTGATGATCAGCAGGTTGTTGCCCAGCGTGAAGCCGATGCCGCAGGCTGCCCAGCCGGAATAGGAGTTCAGCATCGAGACGACGACGGGCATGTCGGCGCCGCCGATCGGCAGGATCAGCAGGAATCCCAGCAGCAGCGAAACTGCCACCAGCAGGATGAAAGCGATGGGATTCTGCGCCAGCAGCAGCCACACGATCAGCCCGACGATGGCGATACCCTGGGCTGCGTTCAGGAAATGCTGGCCTTTGAAGACCAGCGGCGCGCCGGTGACCAGGCCCTGCAGCTTGGCGAAGGCGACGATGGAGCCGGTGAAGGTGATGGCGCCGATGGCCACCCCCAGCCCCATTTCGATCAGGCTGTGTACCGCAATCGCGCCGGGCTGGCCGAGGCCGAATTCCTGCGGTGTGGAGAAAGCGGCTGCCGCCACGCAAACCGCCGCCAGACCGACCAGGCTGTGGAACGCCGCCACCAGCTGGGGCAGCGCTGTCATCTTGATGCGCAGCGCGATGAAGGCGCCGATGGCCCCGCCGATGACGATGCCGGCGATGATCAGCGGATAGCTGACCACATTGGGCTGCGCCAGCGTGGTGGCAATGGCGATGACCATGCCGACGACGCCGAAGCGGTTGCCCGCCTGCGAGCTCACCGGCGAAGACAGGCCGCGCAGCGCCATGATGAAGCAGATGGCGGCGGCCAGATAGGCGAAGGCTGTCAGATCCTGGTTCACGACGCGGCCTCTCGCCTATTTCTTCTTCTTGAACATGGAGAGCATGCGGTGGGTGACGATGAACCCGCCGAAGATGTTGACGCTGGCCAGCGTCACCGCGATGAAGCCCATGATCTGCGCGAAGTTGAAATTCGCCGGCCCGGCGGCGATCAGCGCGCCGACGATGATCACGCTGGAAATCGCATTGGTGACGGCCATCAGCGGCGAATGCAGTGCCGGCGTCACCCGCCAGACCACGTAATAGCCGACGAAACAGGCCAGCGCGAAGACCGTGAGGCCAAAGACGAAGGGCAGGTGTCCGGCGATTTCGCTTTCCATGTCAGGCGGCTCCTTGTCCGGCCAGCGCCGGATGCACGACCTTGCCGTCGCGCGTCAGCGCCGTGCCTTTGACGATCTCGTCATCCCAGTTGATCTTCAGGCTCTTGCTTGCCTTGTCGATCAGCGGCGTCAGGAAGTTCAGCAGGTTGCGGGCATAAAGCGCGCTGGAATCGACCGCGATGCGGCTCGGGATATTCAGGAAGCCCACCAGGCTCACGCCATGCTTCACCACGACCTTGCCGGGTTCGCTCAAGGGGCAGTTGCCGCCCTGCTCCACCGCCAGATCGACGATGACCGAGCCCTGGCGCATCGACTTGACCATCTCCTCGGTCATCAGCACCGGTGCCGGCCGGCCGGGGATCAACGCCGTGGTGATCACGATGTCCTGCTTCTTCAGCGTCTCGGCCACCAGTGCGGCCTGTTTCGTCTGGTATTCGGCGCTCATCGGCTTGGCGTAGCCGGCGGCCGTTTCCGCCTGCTTGAATTCCTCGTCCTCGACCGCCACGAACGTCGCGCCCAGGCTCTTCACCTGTTCCTTGGAGGCCGGCCGCACGTCGGTTGCCGAGACGATTGCGCCCAGGCGGCGTGCGGTTGCGATCGCCTGCAGGCCCGCCACGCCGGCACCCATCACGAAGACGCGGGCCGGCGCCACCGTGCCGGCGGCCGTCATCATCATCGGAAAGGCGCGGCCGAACACGGCAGCCGCCTCGATCACCGCGCGATAGCCTGCGAGATTCGCCTGCGAGGAGAGCACGTCCATGCTCTGCGCGCGGGTGATGCGGGGCATGAATTCCATGGCAAAGGCGTTCACGCCACGGCTGGCATAGGCGGTGACCTGATCCTTCGCCGCATAGGGCGCGAGAATGCCCACCAGCATGGCATCCTGGCTTCAGCAGGGCCATCTCGTCGACGCCGCCCTCCGCACCCGTCAGGGGGCGCTGGACCTTCAGCACGATATCCGCATCGCCAATGGCGGCCTGCTCGTCGGCTGCGATCTTGGCCCCGGCATCGGCAAAGGCCTGGTCGGTATAGGCAGCCCCCAAACCGGCACCGGTCTCGATCACCACATCGGCGCCGAGCGCGATCAGCTTCTTCACCGTGTCAGGCGAGACCGCGACGCGCAATTCATGGGCGCGCCGTTCTTTGGCGATGCCAATTTTCATATGTGACGCGACCTTGTTCAGTGCCCCCGGAACCGGCTGGACACAATGCCGGACGGTCTATCGAATCTCAAGCTACGAATCGGAATTCCACTGCACGATGACTGGGACCGCATGCCGCACCGGCCGCATGATCTCGCCGAAGCCTTCCGCCAGCAGGCCGGCTATTGCGACGCGTTGGGCTCGCCGCTCTGGGCCCAAATGATGCGCCACGCCGCGCGCGATATCGACGATGGCGGGCCGGTCGCCCGCCTGCTCGCCGATTGGGAGGGCGATCTCAAGCTCGGCGCCATGGCGCTGCGCTTCTTCGGCGGCATCCACTACCTCGCCTTGTCGAACCGGTCGCCAGCCCTGGCCGCCCGCCTGCCGTCCACCGGTGGGGTGCCTGGCGATGAGCCTTGGCCTGTGCTGCGTGCCGCCGTCGAAGCGAACGAGCCGCTGCTGAAGCGCGCCCTTGCTTCGCCGCCGCAGACCAACGAAGTCGCCCGCTCCGCCGTGCTGCTCGGCGGCTTCCTGCGCGTGGCGCAACGCACCGGCCTGCCGCTGCGGTTGCGCGAGGTAGGATCCAGTGCAGGCCTCAATCTCGCCTGGGACCGCTATGCCTATGAGCTTGGGCCCTATCGCTGGTCGCTTACCCGGGCCTGCCCTGACCCTGAAGGCACATTGGCAGGGCGGCGCACCGGATCTTGCCGCACCGGTTTCCGTCGCCAGCCGGGCCGGCTGCGATCTCAACCCCATCGATCTAGCCGATCCCGATGCCCGGCTCTGGCTGCAGGCCTATATCTGGCCCGACCAGGCCCAGCGCCTCGCCCTCATGCGCCAGGCAATCGACAATGCGCTCGCCATGGGGATCATGGTTGAGAAAGCCTCTGCCGCCGCCTGGACCGCCGAACAGCTTGCCGGCCGCCCCGCCGGCCAGGCGACGGTCGTTTATCACTCGGTGGTGATGCAGTATTTCCCGGCTGCCGAGCGCGAGGCGTTCATCGCCCAGCTGTCACAGGCCGGTGCGGCGGCAACGGCGAACACGCCGCTCGCCTGGCTGCGCATGGAATACGATGCCACGATGAATGAGTTCGTATTGCGGCTGACGCTCTGGCCCGATGGTGAAGAGACATTGCTGGCCCTGGCCCATCCCCATGGCCGGTCGGTGCAGTGGCGCGGCTAATAGGCCTGATATTGCCCTTGAAGCCTGCATCCGATCGTTGCGATGATTTTGTCGGATCGGGCGTAGGAGGTGAAAATCATGCGGCCAAAGATCTCTCCCTGGGCCTTCGTGCTGGCGGTGCCTGACCTGAACAAAAGCGCCGACTATTTTCGCGACGTATTGGGATTCAAGATCAGCTGGGCGGATGCAGCGGATTGGCGCCTCGTCGAGCGAGACAGCGTGCGCGTGATGCTAGGCCATTGCCCCACTGATATGCGGCCCGCTGACCTCGGCTCGCATAACTGGTTTGGATATCTGGACGTCGACGATGTCGATGCCTTGCACGCGGAGATAACAGCTCGGGGCGCGGCATGCTCTCAGCCCGCAGACCGGCATTATGGCATGCGCGAAATCGTCGTTACGACGATCGACGGTCACCGGATCGTTTTCGGAGAGCAGAAGAACGGCCCGCACACCTGAGAGATACGCGCGTTAGCTAAGCCCCTGCTTCGCGCTCTATCGGCTGGGGCAAGCCAAACTTCTTCAACAGCTTCTTCTGCCGGCGATCCAGTTCCTTGACGTCGAAGCCGTCGATCAGCTCGCGGAACAGGCGGTGCCAGTTGATCTCCGCCCCCAGATGCAGGAACACGGAGCCGAGCCCGATGGCAGCGCGGTCCATGAACACGAATTCCCGCGGCGGCTGCACCGGGCCCAGCCGGCGCAGATCGGCATGCACGCTTTCTGCGACCTCGCGGCCATAAACGCCCGATGATTTTTCCTGGATACGCCGGGTGCGGTCTTCCAGCAGGGGTCCATAGACGAAGCCCGCCCAGCGGTTCAGCACGTCGATGGTCTCGTTGGTGAGATTGGTGAAGCCCCAGGACTCATAGGCGTGGACCGCGAGAGCGCGATCGTCGTTCTGCAGCGCGTGATAGAGATCGATGACGCCCTTCACGAACGAGGCGCCGAAGATCCGGATACAGCCAAAATCCAGCAGGTTCACCGAACCGTCGGGCTTCAGCGTGTAGTTGCCCAGATGCGGATCGCCATGAATGACGCCGTAGTAATAGAACGGCACGTACCAGGCGCGGAACATGTTGTAGGCGACGCGGTTGCGCATCTCGACATCGTCATTGGCCTTGATGAAAGCCATCAGGGGCTTGCCCTCCAGCCAGTTCATCGTCAGCAACCGGCCCGTCGACAGATCTTCGTGGGGCACCGGCACTTCGACATCCTTTTCCTTGGCCAGCATGTCGCCATAGAGGCCCATATGCCGACGCCTCGAGCCGGTAATCGAGTTCCTCGCGCAGGCGGGCTGCGATCTCGGCATGGATATCCTTGGTGACGATGGCGCGGTCATAGCGCTCATAGATCGAGAAGATCAGGCGCAGCTGCTTGAGATCGGCTTCCACCGCCGATTGCATGTCGGGATATTGCAGCTTGCAGGCGAGACGCTCGCCCTCATGGGATGTGGCGCGATGCACCTGGCCCAGGCTCGCCGCCGCGGCCGCTTCATGCTCGAAACTGGCGAAGCGCTTCTGCCAATTGGGCCCCAGTTCCGTACTCATCCGCCGTTTCACGAAGGGCCAGCCCATGGGCGGTGCATCGGCCTGAAGCTGCGCCAGCTCGGCCACATATTCCTTGGGCAGCGCATCGGGAATGGTGGACATGATCTGGGCCACCTTCATCAGCGGCCCCTTGAGCCCGCCGAGTGCCGCGGCCAGATCGGCTGCATGACGGTCGCGGTCCAGCTTCACGCCCAGATAGCGCTGGCCTGCCAGCCGGGCGGCAAGACCGCCGACGGCCGCCCCCACCCGCGCGTAGCGGCGGACCCGGCCGGCGAGATTGTCGTCTTCGCTCAAAACTATTCCAACTCGTCGATCAGGCCCTCGATCATGGTGAGGCCGCGATCCCAGAATTTCGGATCGGCGGCATCCAGACCGAAGGGCGCCAGCAGCTCCTTGTGGCGCAGCGTGCCGCCGGCGGCGAGCATCGCCAGGTACTTCTCCGCGAAGCCCTGGGGCGCAGCCTGATAGGCGGCGTAGAGCGAATTCACCAGGCAATCGCCGAAGGCATAGGCGTAGACATAGAACGGCGAATGGATGAAGTGCGGGATATAGGCCCAATAGATCCGGTAATCGTCATCGAAGCGTATGCGCCGGCCCCAGGCTGCGGCCCTGGATCTCCATCCAGAGGTCGTTGATGCGCTCGACGGTCAGCTCGCCCTGGCGGCGCTCGTCATGCAGCTTGGTCTCGAAACCGTGGAAGGCGATCTGCCGCACCACGGTGTTCAGCATGTCCTCGACCTTGCCGGCGATCAGGATGCGCCGGCGCTTGGGATCCTTCTCGCGCTCCAGCAGCGCGCGGAAGGTCAGCATCTCGCCGAACACCGACGCCGTCTCCGCCAGCGTCAGCGGCGTATCGGACATCAGCGCACCCTGCGGCCCCGCCAGCACCTGATGCACGCCATGGCCCAGCTCATGGGCCAGCGTCATCACATCGCGGGTGCGGCCGTAATAGTTCAGCAGAATGTAGGGATGCGCGCTCGGCGTCACCGGATGGGCAAAGGCGCCCGGCGCCTTGCCCTGGCGCGGCGGCGCATCGATCCAGCCCTTGTCGAAGAACCGCTCGCCGATTTTCGCCAGCTCCGGCGAAAACGCGGCATAGGCCTCCAGCACGATCTTCCTGGCCTGCGGCCAGTCGATCTTGCGATCTGAGTCCTCGGGCAGCGGCGCGTTGCGGTCCCAATAATCGAGCTGGTCCTGGCCGAACCACTTGGCCTTGATCTTGTAATAGCGATGCGAAAGCCGCGGATAGGCGGCTTCAACCGCGCCGACCAGCGCATCGACGACCTTGTCCTCGACCTGGTTGGCAAGATTGCGCGAACTCACCGGCCGCGGGAATTTCCGCCAGCGGTCCTCGATCTCCTTGTCCTTGGCGAGCGTGTTGGTGATCAGCCCATAGGCCGGCGCGCGTTCGCGCAAGCCTGCCGCCAGCGCCTTGGCGGCATCCTTGCGCTTGGCACCGTCGCGGTCGGTCAGCAGGTTCAGCGTCGCATCGATGGTCAGTGGCTTGCCGCGGAAATCGAAACGCTGGCCCGCCGTGGTCTCGTCGAACAACCGGTTCCAGGCCGCGCGGCCGACGACGGATTTGTCGTGCAGCATGCGCTCAAGCTCATCGGAAAGCTGGTGTGGCGCGGAACGAACGCACACTGTCGAGCCAGGGGCGGTAATGGGCCAGCGCCGGCGCCTTCAGCTTCTCGGCCAGCGCCGCATCCTCGATGCGGTTGATCTCGAGGGCGAAGAAGATCGTCTCCGCGCCGATATCGGTCAGCCGCTCCTGCGCCGTCTGATAGAACTGGGCGATGGCGGGATCGGTCATGTTCCCGGCATAGACCAGCTGGGCATAACTGCCGATGCGGCCCATCAGGTCCTGCAGCTTGTCATAGGCGGCGATCGCCTGGCCCAGCGCCTCGCCGGAAGCAGTGGCCAGCTTGCCTTCCCAGGCCTGGCGGAATGCCTTCGACTCGCTGGCCGCCTTGGTCAGATCGGCCTCCAGCGCCGGCGCGCTGGTGCTCTGATAGAGATCGCCCAGATTCCATTGCGGCAGCGTGCCCAGATCGCTGGAAGCGCCGGCAGGGGACAATTCATTCATCGCAGGATTCCATTGGATGGGGCAAAGCGAGGGCTTGCCTACCGATATAGGGGGCAGGCAGGGTTGCGCCAAGCATTTAGCGGAGGATAGCGGTGGCCTTCCCGACCTGGCAAAGCCTGCCGGCGATGTTCTTTGCCCAGGCCCGTCAATTGGGCAGCCAGCCCTTCCTCTGGTGCAAGCGCGCCGGCAAGTGGGAATCGCTCTCCTACGCCGATACCGCCGAGCCAGGTCCGCCGGGTCGCGCGCAGCCTGCAGGCCCTTGGCGTGGCACCCGGCGACCGCGTCGCTCTGGTGGCGGAGAACCGGCCGGAATGGACCATCGCCGACATGGCCATCATGGCCATCGGCGCCATCACGGTGCCGGCCTTTGCCACCAACACCGTCGCCGATCACCGCCATGTGCTGAGCCATAGCGGCGCCAAGGGTGTGATCGTCTCCACCAAGGCCATTGCCGAGCGCGTGCTGCCCGCCGCGCTGGAAGCGCATGACCTTGCCTTCGTCGTCACCATGGAAGAGCTGCCGATCGCCCAGCGCATCGCCAAGCGGCTGGTGAACTGGCGCGATCTGCTGGAGGCCGGCGCCGGCCGGCCCGACGATCTTGGACGAAATCGTCGCGCGCCTGCAGCGCAGCGATACCTGCTGCTTCATCTACACCTCGGGCACCGGCGGCACGCCCAAGGGCGTGATGCTGACCCACGGCTCCATCCTCTGCAATTGCCTGGGCGCCTGGCATCTGTTGAAGGACATCGGCATCGGCAACGATGTCTTCCTCTGCTTCCTGCCGCTCTCCCATGCCTATGAACATACGGTCGGCCAGTTCTTCCCCATGACCGTCGGCGCCCAGATCTATTTCGCCGAGAGCGTGGAAAAGCTGACCGACAACATGGTCGAGGTGAAGCCCACGATCATGACCGCCGTGCCGCGGCTCTATGAAGCGATGCATCAGCGCATCCTGCGCGGTCTCGCCAAGGCGACGCCCTTCCAGCGCCGCATGTTCGATCTCGCGCTCAGCCTCGGCCGCAAGACGCATGGATGGCCAGCGCCTCGGGCCCGTCGAACGCCTGCACGATCTGGCGGCCGAGCTGCTCGTGCGCCGCAAGCTGCGCCAGCGCTTCGGCGGCCGGCTCAAGGCCTTGGTCTCCGGCGGGGCGGCGCTCAACGAGGAGATCGGCCTGTTCTTTTTGGCGCTCGGCGTGCGCCTGCTCCAGGGCTATGGCCAGACGGAGGCCTCGCCCGTGGTCAGCGCCAACCCGCCGCGCAAGATCAAGATCCGCACCGTCGGTCCCGCGCTCGAGGCCGTCGAGATCAGGATCGCCGCCGACGGCGAGATCCTCATCCGCTCGGAAGCGGTGATGAAGGGCTATTGGCGCGACGAAGCCGCTACAGCCGCCACCATCCGCGATGGCTGGCTGCATACCGGCGATATCGGCGTGCTGGATAGCGAGGGCTATCTTCAGATCACCGACCGCAAGAAGGACATCATCGTGCTCTCGGGCGGCGACAATGTCTCGCCGGCGCGGGTCGAGGGCTTCCTGGTGCTCCAGCCGGAGATCAACCAGGCCATGGTCCATGGCGACAAGCATCCCCATGTCGTCGCCTTGCTGGTGCCCGATGAGGAGTTCGTCAAAAACTGGGCCCGGCGCGAAGGCGGCTCGCCCGATCTTGCACGCCTGGCCGAGGATCGCGAGCCTTCCAGCGCGCCTTTGCGCCGGCCATCGAGCGGGTCAATGCCGGCCTCTCGCCCATCGAGCGCATCCGCCGCTACACGATCGCGGCGGAGCCCTTCACCATGGAGAACGCCATGCTGACGGTCTCGATGAAGATCCGCCGCCACAAGATCATGGAGCGCTACGGCGCGGCGCTGGAGCGTCCTCTACACGCCGTAGTACTTCCGGTACCAGGCGACGAAATTGGGCACGCCCACCTCGATCTCGGTGGTCGGGCGATAGCCCAGATCGCGGGTGGTCGCTTCGATATCCGACAGCGTCGCCTTCACGTCACCCGGCTGCATCGGCTGGAAATCGATCTTCGCCTTGCGTCCGCAGGCCTTCTCGATGGTGGCGATGAAATCCATCAGGCCGACGGCGCGGTGATTGCCCAGATTATAGATCCGGTGCGGCCGTTCCTCGGCTGTTGCCACCGGCGGCCGGTCGAGGGCCGCAATCACGCCGGCGACGATATCGTCGATATAGGTGAAGTCGCGCACCATCTCGCCGCCGTTGAAGACCTGGATCGGCTTGCCCGCCAGGATGGCCTCGGTGAACAGGAAGGCCGACATGTCCGGCCGCCCCCAGGGTCCATAGACGGTGAAGAAGCGCAAGCCCCGTCGCCGGCAGGCCGAACAGATGGCTGTAGGTCGTCGTCATCAGCTCGTCGGCCAGTTTGGTCGCGGCATAGATCGAGACCGGCTGGTCCACCCGATCCGCCACCGAAAAGGGCATCTTGTCGTTGCCGCCATAGACCGAAGACGAGCTGGCATAGACCATGTGCTTCAGGGCCTTGCAGCCGCCGGCAGGCCTCCAGGATCACCAGATGCCCGGTGACATTGGCATCGACATAGGAATAGGGGTCGATCAGCGAATGGCGCACCCCCGCCTGGGCCGCCAGATGGATGATCCCGGTCAGCCCGGAATGGTTGGCAAAGAACGCCTCGGCTGCTGCCCTGTCGCATAGATCGAGGCGCTGGAAGGAAAAGCCGTTGCGCCCCTGAAGCTGCGCGAGGCGGGCTTCCTTCAGCTTCACGTCATAATAGGTATTGAGGCTATCGACCCCGACCACCTGCTCGCCGCGAGCGAGCAGATGCTGGGCGACGTGAAAGCCGATAAATCCGGCGGCGCCAGTCACTAAAATCATTCAAATCCCCTCAAACGGGGCGCGAGCATAGCGAAACAGCCTGCCAATCAAAGCAATTTCCTTTGCCACCGAGGAGGCCCGGCGACAGTCCGTATCGCGCCTGCCGAGAGCGCTGCGCCCTTTGTTGCGTTTGCTCGCCGCCTCTCGCCCATCAATTGCGGCTGGGAGGCTGACACATTAAGTTGCATACAAAGGCTGGCTGCCAAGAAGAAGCCAGCGCCCCGGGAGGGCCCATGCCGCTCGACGCCGTCACACTCGACGACAAATACAGGCTGGAAAGCGGCCGGGTCTTCATCACCGGGACCCAGGCCCTGGTGCGACTGCCGATGATGCAGCGCCAGCGCGATCTCGCGGCCGGCCTCAACACCGCCTGCTATGTCACCGGCTATCGCGGCTCGCCCTTGGGCGGCGTCGATCTCGCCATGTGGCAGGCGAAAAAATTCCTCAAGGAAAACCACATCCAGTTCCAGCCCGGGGTCAACGAGGATCTCGCGGCCACCGCCGTCTGGGGCAGCCAGCAGCTCGATCTCTTTGGCGATTCGAAATACGACGGCGTCTTTTCCATGTGGTACGGCAAGGGTCCGGGCGTCGACCGCAGCGGCGATGTGCTTCGTCACGGCAACCTTGCCGGCACGGCCAAGCACGGCGGCGTGCTGCTTCTGGCCGGCGACGATCACACCTGCAAATCCTCGACCACCGCGCATCAGAGCGAATACGCCTTCATGGATGCCGGCATCCCGGTATTGAACCCGGCGGGCGTGCAGGAATTCCTCGATATGGGCCTCTATGGCTGGGCCATGTCGCGCTATTCCGGCTGCTGGATCGCCTTCAAGGTGGTGGCGGAGACCGTCGACAGCACGGCCTCCTGCTATGTCGATCCCCATCGCATCGATATCCGCATCCCCGACGATTTCGCCATGCCGCCGGAAGGGCTCAACATCCGCTGGCCGCAATCCTCCTTCGCCTCCGCCCAGGCGCTGGAGCAGGAGATGCGCCTGCACAAGCACAAGCTCTATGCGGCACTCGCCTTTGCCCGGGCCAACAAGCTCAATCGCGTGGTGATGGATAGCCCGAAGCGGCGCTTTGGCATCGTCACCTGCGGCAAATCCTATCTCGATGTCCGCCAGGCGCTCGACGATCTCGGCATCGACGAAGCGCACGCCGCCGAAATCGGCCTCGTCGTCTACAAGGTGGGCATGACCTGGCCGCTGGAGCGCGATGGCATGCGCCATTTCGCCGAGGGGCTGGAAGAGATCCTGGTCGTCGAGGAAAAGCGCGCGCTGGTGGAAAACCAGCTCAAGGAACAGCTCTATAACTGGAACGAGAGCGTTCGGCCCCGGGTCATCGGCAAGTTCGACGAACAGGGCGAATGGATCCTGCCCTCGGCCGATGAGCTGACGCCGGCGCGCATCGCCCGCATCATTGCGCGCCGCATCGCCCGCTTCCATACCAGCTCGCGTATCGAACAGCGGCTCGCTTTCCTCGAGGCGAAGGAACAGGCGCTATCCAACCTGAAGCCGCCCATCCGCCGCATCGCCTATTTCTGCTCCGGCTGTCCCGCACAACACCTCCACCAAGGTGCCGGAAGGAAGCCGGGCGCTCGCCGGCATCGGCTGCCATTTCATGGCCCAGTGGATGGACCGCGACACCCAGAGCTTCACCCAGATGGGCGGCGAAGGCGCGACATGGCTGGGCCAGGCGCCCTTCAGCAAGACGGAGCACGTCTTCCAGAATCTGGGCGACGGCACCTATTACCATTCCGGCAGCCTCGCCATTCGCGCCGCCGTCGCCGCCAAGGTGAACATCACCTACAAGATCCTCTACAACGACGCCGTCGCCATGACCGGTGGCCAGCCCGTCGACGGGCCGCTGGATGTGCCGACGGTGGCGGCCCAGATCGCCGCCGAGGGCGTCAAGAAGATCGCCATCGTCACCGACGAGCCGGAGAAATACCCGACCGGCGGCGGCTTCCCGCCAGGCACCGAAGTGTTCCATCGCGACCGCCTTGATCATGTCCAGCGCGTGATGCGCGAGACGCCGGGCGTCACCGCCATCATCTATGACCAGACCTGTGCCGCGGAAAAGCGCCGCCGGCGCAAGCGCGGCCTGATGGAAGATCCGGCCAAGCGCGCCTTCATCAACGAACTGGTCTGCGAGGGCTGCGGCGATTGCAGCGTCAAATCGAACTGTCTGTCGGTCGTTCCGGTCGAAACCGAATACGGCCGCAAGCGCGCCATCGATCAATCGACCTGCAACAAGGATTTCTCCTGCGTCAACGGCTTCTGCCCCAGCTTCGTGACCGTCCATGGCGGGCAGTTGCGCAAGCATGAAAGCAAGGCCGTGTCGGGCGATGGCTTCGGCCCGTTGCCGGAGCCGGTGCTGCCGGAGATTGCCGAGCCCTATGGCATCCTGGTGACCGGCGTCGGCGGGACCGGCGTCGTCACCATCGGCGCGCTGCTGGGCATGGCCGCGCATATGGAAGGCAAGGGCTGTTCCGTCCTCGACATGACGGGCCTGGCGCAAAAGGGCGGCGCCGTTTTCAGCCATATCCGCCTGTCGCAGAAGCCCGAGGATATCCACGCCGTGCGCATTGCCGCCGGCGGGGCGAAACTGCTGCTCGGCTGCGACATCGTCGTCTCCTCCACCTTCGATGCGCTCGCCAAGATCGCCCAGGGCGAGACCCGCGCCGTCATCAACACCCATGAAACCGTCACCGGCGATTTCACCCGCAGCCCCGACATGCAATTCCCGACCGCCGGCTTGAAGACGCTGATCACCGATGCCGCCGGCAAATCGGCCACCGACTTTCTCGACGCCACGCGGCTGGCGACGGTCCTCATGGGCGATTCCATCGCCACCAACCCCTTCATGCTGGGCTTTGCCTATCAGAAGGGCCTGCTGCCGGTGAGCGCCGCCTCGCTCGAGCGTGCCATCGATCTGAACGGCGTGGCCGCCGAGGCCAACAAGCGCGCCTTCCTCTGGGGCCGGCGCGCCGCCCACGATCTTGCTGCCGTCGAGCGCTTCGTCGATCAATCGGCGCCGGACAGCATTGCCCCATGCTATCGCCAAGACGCTCGATGAGATTGTCGCCAAGCGCGCTGATTTCCTGACCGGCTATCAGAATGCGGCCTATGCCGAGCGCTATCGCGCGCTGGTCGAGCGCGTACGCGCCGCGGAAGTGGAAAAATCACCGGGCATGACCGGCCTCGCCGAGGCGGTTGCCCGCTACTACTTCAAGCTGCTCGCCTATAAGGACGAGTACGAGGTGGCGCGGCTCTATACCGACGGCGCCTTCCTTGAATCGCTGAAGGGACAGTTCGAGGGCGATTACAAACTGCAGTTCCATCTGTCACCGCCACTGCTGGCGCCCAAGGATCCCGATACCGGGCAGCCGGTGAAGCGCAGCTATGGCCCGTGGATGCTTTCTGCTTTCCGGTTGATGGCGAAATTCAAATTCCTGCGCGGCACGGCCTTCGACATCTTCGGCCACACCGCCGATCGCAGGCAGGAACGCCAGCTCATCGCCGACTACGAGCGGCTGATCGAGACGATCCTCGCGGGCCTCGATCACGATCGCCATCGCGTGGCGGTCGCTCTGGCCTCAATCCCGGAGCAGATCCGCGGCTACGGCCATGTCAAACAGGCCCATCTTGAGAAGGCGCTGAAGCGCCAGGCCGAGCTGCTGGCGGATTTCCAGGCGCCGGCGGCCCGGCAGAGTGCCGCGGAGTAGGCTGTCTCAGGCCGCCGGACGGATGCCCGCGGCGCGGACCCGTTCGTCGACCTTGCTGGCGAACTGCAGGAAGTTTGCTTCAAACCGCCGGGCCACTTCATTGGCGGTCCTGTCGTAAGCGCCCTTGTCGCTCCACACATTGCGCGGCTGGAGTACGTCGGTCGGCACCCCGGGGCACGCTTCCGGCACCATTAGACCGAAGGCGGCATCCGGCTTCATCGGGACACGATCCAGAGCGCCATCCAGCGCCGCCCCGAGTAAAGCCCGGGTATGGGCGATCGACATGCGCCTTCCCGTACCATAGGCGCCGCCGCTCCAGCCGGTGTTGACGAGCCAGCAGCCGACGTTACCCGCGCGGATGCGCTCGAGCAGCATCGAGGCGTAGACGGTCGGGTGGCGCGGCATGAAGGGCGCGCCGAAGCAGGTCGAGAAGGTTGCCGAAGGCTCGCGCACGCCGGCTTCGGTTCCTGCAACGCGTGCCGTATATCCCGACAGGAAGTGATACATGGCCTGTTCGGGTGTTAGCCGGGAAAGCGGAGGCAACACCCCGAATGCGTCGGCGGTGAGCATCACGACGTTGGTCGGCAGCGCCCCGATTCCCGTCGAGCTCGCGTTCGGAATGAAATCGATCGGGTAGGAGGCGCGGGTATTCTCGGTCAGGCTTTCGTCGTTCAGATCGAGCTCGCGGGTTGCCTCGTCCAGCACGACATTCTCGAGCACGGTACCGAAACGCCGTGTCGTTGCGTATATCTCCGGCTCTGCCTTTGGGTCCAGGCGGATGACCTTGGCGTAGCAACCGCCTTCGAAATTGAAGACCGAGCGTTTGCCCCAGCCATGCTCGTCGTCGCCGATCAACGTACGTGATGGGTCGGCCGACAGCGTCGTCTTGCCGGTCCCTGACAATCCGAAGAAGACGGTGGTGTCGCCGTGCGGGCCGATATTGGCCGAGCTGTGCATCGGCAGAACGTCGCGAGCGGGCAACAGGAAATTCAGCACCGAGAAAATCGATTTCTTGATTTCGCCGGCATAGCGCGTGCCGCCGATCAGCACGAGGCGCTTGGCGAAGTTCAGCATGATGAAAGCTTCCGACCGGGTTCCGTCGCGCGCCGGATTGGCCATAAATCCGGGTGCATGGAGGACCGTGAAGCGCGGAACAAAGCCGCGCAGGTCCTCGGGCTTCGGGCGGATGAACATGTTGCGGGCAAAAAGGTTGTGCCAGGCCTGTTCGGTGATGACCCGAATGGGCAGCCGGAATGCAGGATCGGCCCCGACCAGCAGATCCTGCACGAATACCTCGCGGCCGGAGAAGTAGTCGGTAACCCTGGTCAGCAGACTGTC
Organism: uncultured Alphaproteobacteria bacterium; assembly: GCA_963770335.1. Classification (GTDB taxonomy): domain Bacteria; phylum Pseudomonadota; class Alphaproteobacteria; order Dongiales; family Dongiaceae; genus DASXQK01. Next base: position 80,918 of record CAVYPG010000007.1, on the reverse strand, counting down.
GAATACCTGCGGCGTAACGGGCTTGTTCGTCTCGCCCCAGGCGATATCGCCTGCGGTCGAGGCTTCCTGCACGATGAAGCGATCCTGCGGCGACCGGCCCGTTCGCGAACCGGTTGCTGCGACCAACGGGCCGCCTTGAGCGAGTTTCGCTTCGCCGCGCGCGAGCGCCTGGTCGTACAGGGCAGGCACGCTCAAATTCCAATGCTCTTTTGCGAGTCCGTGAAGTCCGACGGCTGCGAGACCCGGATCGATCGCCGTTTGCTCCGAATTCATTCTTTCACCGATTTACGAGTTTCGCAGTATTTAGGACGTGCGTTGTGACAGGAGATCACGAGCAGGCAGGAACACCATTGTGGCAAATTCGGCTGTAATGGTGAACCATAAGAAAATCCACAGGTTCAGCCGCCTTCGCGAGTGCAGCAATCGCGTCAATTCATGGACAATTGCGGGCTGCTGCAGCTGAGTTCTTACGTCATTGGGGGTAGATGCGTGACCGCGGCAGAAAGCCGACGCCCAATGAAGGGCAGGATTTCCGTGCTGGTCGCCGCCAGCTTGCCCTTGGTGAAGACCACCGCGATGAATTCCTGTCCGTCGGCAAGGCGCACGATCGCTGCGTCATGCTTGACCGTGCTGGTCCAGCCCGCCTTCGACCAAAGCCTGGCGCCCTTGGGCAATCCCTCGCCGAGGAAGCCGAACACCTGACCGGCCGGGTTCGCCCGATCTGGCTTCGGCAAGATCCGGCGCGCCAGCAGTTTCATCATCGCGGCCGACCGGCGGCGATTCACCGCCTCGCCATCGCGGATCGCCAGCAGCAGCCGCGCCACCGCATCGCTCGACAAGGCGTTGTGATTGTTTGGCACGCGGAAGCGCGACTCATATTCACGGCCGTAGGGGCCGAAGCTCCAGGTCTTCTGCGTCATGTTGATGCCGGCGAATTCGGGATAGCGCCAAGTTGCGAAGTAACGATTAACGGCGCGGCGCTTGTGCAGCCAGACTTTGAAGGCAGAAGGAGCCATTCTCGGGCCGCTCGTGGTACCAGTCAGCAGGTCGACAATGTGGTTCGTCGCGTCGTTGTCGGAACGCGCGATCATCTCAAGGAGCGCGCCGCGAAGATCCTTGTTCGCCGAAAGACGCCCGCGCTCGAGCCACCCTTCGATGGCCGCCATATAGAACAATTTGACAACGCTGGCCGGATACCACGGCTGTTTGCCATGTAACGACGCGCCTTTCGGCTCTTCACCGTCGGGAATAACCAGCGTCATCGCCAGCTCGTCGTGGCCAAGCTTCGGGAAACGTCGATGCGTGGCGGCAGCGATACCGGACAGAATCTGAGCCAGCTTCGGATCGTTTCGCCAGCCGCGCGAATCCATGTGTTTTGCCTGCGACAAAGCCGTTGAACCCATGGGTGTTATCTACCACTATCCGCGGCAGAGGCCTCGACGAAAGAAGCGAGGCGGCGCTCGCGAAGCGCAGGCTCGCGGCCATCGAGGGGCATAAAATTCCAGGGAGTAACATCATGACAGAAAAGATATGCGGGGCTGGCTCTGGCCTCGTTTTTTGTGTCTGCCATGCTGCTTGCCAGCACGGCGGTACAGGCAGAGACGGTGCTCAACCGCGGCAATGGCGCCGAACCGGAGACGCTCGATCCGCAGAAGCTGACCGGCGTGCCGGAAGCCAATATCGCCTACGACCTCTATGAGGGGCTCGCCACCCTCGACGACCATGGCAATCCCACCGGCGGCGTGGCCAAGAGCTGGGATATCAGCGACGACGGCAAGACCTATACCTTCCATCTGCGCGACGACGCCAAATGGTCGAACGGCGATCCGATCACCGCCGACGACGTCGTCTATTCCTTCCGTCGCATCGTCGATCCGAAGGTCGCCGCCGAATACGCCTATATCTACGCGCCCATCATCAATGCCGACGAGATCAGCAACGGCAAGGAAGCCGACCTGACCAAGCTCGGTGTCGTCGCCGTGGACGCGCATACGGTGAAGATCTCGCTGAAGGCACCGACGCCCTATTTGCTTGGCCTGCTCGCCCACACCTCCTCGCAGATCGTGAACAAGGCGGCGGTCGAGAAGTTCGGCGACCAGTGGACGCGGCCCGGTAACAACATCAGCAGCGGCGCCTATACCTTGGCTGAATGGACGCCGCAGTCGCGCATCGTGCTGGTGAAGAACCCGATGTTCCACGACGCCGCGAACGTGAAGATCGACAAGGTCATCATGTATCCGACCGAGGACCTGTCAGAGGAATACAAGCGCTTCCTGGCCGGCGAACTCGACGTGACCTACACGGTGCCCTCGGAAAAGATCGCCGAGGCGCAGACGAAGCACAAGGACGAGTTCAGCGATTCGGCCTATTTCGGCACCTATTTTTACGCCATCAACCTGACCAAGGACCCGCTGGGCAAGAGTCTCGAGTTGCGCGATGCACTCTCCATGGCCATTGACCGCGTTGCCCTGACCAAGAAGATCACCCAGGGCGGCGAGATTCCGGCCTATTCCTGGATGCCGCCGGGCGTTCCGGGCTACGAACAGCAGAAGCTCGCCTTCGCCGGCATGTCGATGAAGGATCGCCTGGCCAAGGCGAAGAAGATCTTCGCCGCCGCCGGTTACGGCCCCGGCAAACCGCTGCAGGTCGAGATTCTCTACAACACCAGCGAGAACCACAAAAAGATCGCCATTGCGATCGCCAGCATGTGGAAGGCGCTGGGCGTACAGGTGAAGCTGACCAACCAGGAATGGAAGGTCTATCTCGATACGCGCCGGCAGAAGAACTACGAGGTCTCCCGCGCCGCCTGGATCGGCGACTATCTCGATCCCAGCGACTTCATGGAGCAATACCTCTCCGACGCGGGCGATTCGAACTTCATGGGCTACAACAACAAGGACTACGACGATCTGCTGCACAAGGCAGCAGCGGAACCCGATCCCAAGGCCCGCATGGACGACTTCCAGAAGGCGGAAGCCATCTTCCTGCATGACGAGCCGATCATTCCGATCTACCACTACGTCAACGTCCACATGATCAACAAGAAGGTCGCCGGCTGGCACAACAACCTGCTGGGCTACAACCTCGAGCGCTACCTCTCCTTCAATTAGAGCCTGCGAAGCTCGAGGCGATGATCGCCGGCCGCCCTTTCGTGATCCGACAACAGCGGATACGCGGAGGGGCGGCCGTCATCGCTCCCGCCAGCAAGGACTGAGGGCGTGCTCAAATTCACCATCAAGCGGCTGCTGGGGGCGATCCCCACCATGCTGTTGATCACCACTGTTGCGTTCTTCCTGATGCGGGCGGCCCCCGGCGGCCCCTTTGACAAGGAACGGGTTGTCCAGCCCGAGATCGAGGCGGCGCTCAAGCACGAATATCACCTCGACGAACCGGTCAGCCTGCAGTTCTTCCACTATGTCTGGAACCTGCTGCATGGCGATTTCGGCCCGTCGTTCCAGTACCGCGACTTCACCGTCACCGAACTGATCCGGGGCGGCTTTCCGACCTCGCTGCTGCTGGGTTCGCTCGCCATGCTACTCGCCTTCGTCATCGGCAGCGGCGTCGGCATCATCTGCGCCATGCGGCAGAACAGCCGCCTCGATTACACCGTCATGGGCGTTTCCATGACCGGGATCATGATTCCCAATTTCGTGATCGCGCCGCTGCTGACCCTCGTCTTCGGGCTCATGCTGCATTGGCTTCCTGTCGGCGGCTGGGGCGAGGGCGATGTCAGCCATGTCGTCCTGCCGGTCGTCGCACTGGCGCTTTATCCCTTGAGTTCCATTGCTCGCCTGATGCGCGGCAGCATGATCGAGATCCTGCGCACCAACTACCTGCGCACGGCGCGGGCCAAGGGCCTGCCGGAGCGGATCACCATCACTCGCCATGCCCTCAAGGCCGCCATGCTGCCGGTCATCTCCTATCTGGGGCCCGCCGTGGTGAACACCATCACCGGTTCCATCGTCATCGAACAGATTTTCGGCATCCCGGGCATCGGGCGCTATTTCGTCCAGGCGGCGCTGAACCGCGATTACACGCTGGTGATGGGCGTCACGGTCTTCTATGGCGTGCTCATCATCCTGGCCAATCTGCTGGTCGATCTGATCTATGGCCTGCTCGACCCCAAGGTCCGTTACGATTGAGCACGCCATGACCGACGCCGTCATCCGTCCCATCGTCAACCCGGTCGAGGAGGTCAAGGGCCGCAGCCTGTGGGCCGACGCCTGGCGGCGGCTGCGGCGCAACCGCGCCGCCGTGGCCAGCCTCGTCCTGCTCGCCATCATCGCCGTGGTCTGCGTCGTCACCCCGATGGTCAGCCCCATCGCCATCGACGATGTGTTCTGGGATTCGGTCAGCTCGCCACCGGACTTCGCCGGCGGCCATTATTTCGGGACTGACGACAATGGCCGCGATCTGTTCGTGCGCACCATGTATGGCGGCCGGATCTCGCTGACGGTCGGCCTCGTCGCCACGCTGGTCAGCCTCGTCATCGGCGTCACCTGGGGTGCGACCGCAGGATTTCTCGGCGGACGCATCGATGGCGTGATGATGCGCATCGTCGATATCCTCTATTCGGTGCCCTTCATCTTTTTCGTCATCATGCTGACCGTCGTTTTCGGGCGGAATATCGTGCTGATCTATGTCGCCATCGGCGCCGTCTCCTGGCTCGACATGTCGCGCATCGTGCGCGGCCAGACCATGAGCCTGAAACGGCGCGAATTCGTCGAGGCGGCCCATGCCGGCGGTGTGCGCAGCGCTGACCATCGTGCGCCGGCACATCATCCCCAATTGCCTGGGGCCGGTGGTGATCTACATCACGCTCACCGTGCCCAATGTGATCCTGACCGAATCATTCCTCAGCTTCCTCGGCCTCGGCGTCCAGGAGCCGGCGACGAGCTGGGGCGTGCTGATCGCCGATGGCGCGCGGATCATGGATTCCTCGCCCTGGGCGCTGATCTTCCCGGCCACGTTCCTGGCGGTGACGCTGGGCTGCTTCAGCTTCATCGGCGACGGCCTGCGCGATGCGCTCGATCCCAAGGATCGCTAAGCGATGACGGCGGTCCTGGAGGTCCGCGACCTCGAGGTCCGGTTCGAAACGCCCGACGGCACCGTCGAGGCGGTCAACAAGGTCAGCTTCGCCATCCAGCCGGGCGAAACCCTCGGCATCGTCGGCGAATCCGGCTCGGGCAAGAGCCAGGTCTTCATGTCGGTGATGGGCCTGCTGGCATCGCAACGGCAAGGCGACCGGCAGCATCAAATTCCAGGGCGAGGAAATTCTCGGGCGCAGCGCCAAGGAACTCAATCACATCCGCGGCACGCGCATGACGATGATCTTCCAGGACCCGATGACCTCGCTGAACCCCTATCTCACCATCGAGCGGCAATTGACCGAGGTGATGGTGACCCACCGCCACATGTCGCGCCGCCAGGCGCGCGATGCCGCGATTGCGATGCTGGAGCGCGTGCAGATTCCCAAGGCGTCCGAGCGCATCGGCCTCTATCCCTTCGAGTTCTCCGGCGGCATGCGCCAGCGCGCCATGATCGCCATGGCCCTGCTCGGCCAGCCGGAACTGCTGATCGCCGACGAGCCGACCACGGCCCTCGACGTCACCGTCCAGGCCCAGATTCTGGAGCTGCTGGCCGAGCTGAGGCGCGCCGGCAAGACCTCATTCGCCGTCATCACCCACGATCTCGGCGTCATCGCCGGCCTGTGCGACTATGTGCTGGTCATGTATGCCGGCCGCATCGTCGAATCCGGTCCGGTCCACGACATCTTCAAGAATCCGCAGCATCCCTATACCGCGGGGCTTCTGGCCTCGATGCCGCGGCTGGATGCAACCGACATGACGCGCCTGGCCACCATCGCCGGCCAGCCGCCGAACCTGCAGCGCCTGCCGCCCGGCTGCGCCTTCAACGATCGCTGCGGCTATGTGATGGAACGCTGCCTGGTCGAGCGCCCGGCCTTGCGCGAATTCGCACCGGGAAGGAGGAAGGCATGCCATCTGGACCGGCTGTGAACGGACCGGCTGTGAACGGGGCACCGCTTCTCTCGGTCAAGGATCTGAAGGTCCATTTCCGGCTCGGCGGCGGGCTTTTCTCGCCCCGGAACGCCGGCATCCTGAAAGCCGTCGACGGCGTCAGCTTCGACCTCAAGCCCGGCGAGACGCTGGGCCTCGTCGGCGAATCCGGCTGCGGCAAGACCACCCTTGGCCGCGCCGTGCTGCGCCTGCTGCCCAATATCGAGGGCCGGGTCGTCTGGCTGGGCGAGGATCTGGCGAGCCTGGGCGAGGAAGCGATGCGCCGGCACCGGCGCGAAATGCAGATCGTCTTTCAGGACCCGCTGGCCGCACTCGATCCGCGCATGCCGGTGGGCGAGATCATCGGCGAGCCGCTGCACACCTTCCAGCCCAACCTGTCAGCCGCCGAAGCCAAGGCCAAAGTCCAGGCGATGATGGCCAAGGTCGGGCTGCTGCCTCGGCAGATCAACCGCTATCCCCATGAATTCTCCGGCGGGCAGTGCCAGCGCATCGGCATTGCCCGCGCCATGATCAACAACCCGAAGCTCGTGGTCTGCGACGAGCCGGTCTCCGCCCTCGACGTCTCGATCCAGGCCCAGATCGTCAACCTGCTGATGGATCTCCAGCGCGAATTCGGCATGTCGATGATCTTCATCTCGCACAACCTCAGCGTCGTGCGGCATATCAGCCACCGGATCATGGTGCTCTATCTGGGCCGGGTGGCGGAGCTTGCGGATCGCGAACAGCTCTACCGCAACCCGCGCCATCCCTATACCCAGGCGCTGATCTCGGCCGTGCCTATTCCCGATCCTGACCTGGAGCGCGGCAAGCAGCGCATCGTGCTGAAGGGCGACCTGCCCTCGCCGCTCAACCCGCCCAGCGGCTGTGCCTTTCGCACCCGCTGTCCCAAGGCGAGCGATATCTGCGCCAATGAGAGGCCGGACCTGCTGGCCATCGAGAAAGGCCACCAGGTCGCCTGCCATCACTGGGACGAATAGTCCGCTCGGAGCCTGCTCAGCCGAGCCCGACGGCCTGCATATAGACCTCGAGCAGCGCCTCCTGCTCCTGGCGGTCGGCGCTGTCCATTTTGCGCAGTTTGACGATCTGGCGCATGACCTTGGTGTCGTAGCCGGCGGATTTCGCCTCGGCATAGACCTCGCGGATATCGCCTGAGGTGGCGGCGCGTTCTTCCTCCAGCCGCTCGATCCGCTCGATCAATGATTTCAGGCGCTCTGCTTGAACGCCGCCCTTGCCCGCCATGCCTGGTCCCTCTTCTGGATCGCAACACATCCCGCCGGCCGAATCCCGGCCCGCGCGGAGGGCGGAAGATATCGGCCGGCTCATCCAGGGGCAAGGCTTGCCGGGCCCAAGTTCCGCCAGCTTTTCACCGCCAAGGGATTATTTCGCCGGCATTTCGCCGGCCAGGAATATTTCCGCATCTGCGGCGTTATCGAAGCAAGGGCACTGGACGGGGAGCCCCGTGGCTTCATTCGCCACCATCGGAGAATCATCATGACCAAGCGTTTGCTATCCACGCCGCTGGCCGCTCTTCTGGCCGATCGCCGCGCCCTGCTGCTGGGCAAGGCGGGGCTTCTGGCCCTGGCCTTGACGCTGGCGCCCACCATCCTTCCCGGCCACAGCCCGTTGAGCAATCAGGCCTATGCGTCCAACGACGTGCCCGGCGCCGACGATCCCGCGGATCACGACGCCAATGACGATAACGGCGTCGATCCCGCCGGCCACGATGCCAATGACGATAACGGTGTCGATCCTGCCGATCACGACGCCAATGACGATAACGGCGATGACAATGGCACGCCCTCGGCAAACAGCGGCCCCGGCAAATAGCGGCGAGGGAACAAGCGGGTCCGGGCAATAGCGGCCCCGGCAACAGCGATGGCGGTTCCAACAGCGGGTCCGGCGATGGCTCCAGCGGTGGTTCGGGCAACGGCGGCCAGGAGACGGCGGCTCAGGCAGCGGCGGCTCCGGCGATGGTGGTTCCGGCGGCGGGAATTCCGGCAGCGGGCATGGCGGCCATAGCGGGAGTGGCGGCGACTAGCGCCTCAGCACCGGCATAAAAAAGGGGCGCCACCAGCGAGAGGCGCCTCTTTTCGTGTTCGACGACCTTCAGTGCTTGTGCGGATCGCCGGCCTTGGCCGCCAGTTCGCGCAATGCGGGAATGCCGTCGCCCTTTTGATGCTTCGTCTTCCAGGCCTCATAGGGCATGCCGTAGATCAGCTCACGCACCGCGGGATCGCTGAGCGCCATGCCGCGCTCTTCGGCGGCGGCGCGATACCATTTCGACAGGCAGTTGCGGCAGAACCCTGCCAGGTTCATCAGGTCGATGTTCTGAACATCGGTGCGCTCGCGCAGATGCTGCACCAGGCGGCGGAAAGCAGCGGCCTCGAGTTCGGTTTGCGTCTTCTCGTCCATCTTGTTCCCTCCTCCAGGCAACAGAATGGATATCTAGACATCCGGGCAGGACGGTTCAACGGGCTAATCGGACCGCGATGGAATGCCGCGGCGGGTAGTCTCTCCGGCCTTGGCGTCCGTTACTTCCAGAGATGCAGCTTGGCCCGCATCACCGTTCCGGTCGCGATCTGCTGCTCGTGCTGCGCGATCCAGGCGTCCGCCGCGTCCTGGGTCGCGAAACCCGTCACCTTCACCTGGGGCGCTTCGGGAAGGGTTACCTCCACGACGAAGGAACCTTCGGGCAGGGATATGACCTGGTACGTCGCTCCCAGATGGGGATGCTGTTTTTGCATTCTAGACCGCCGTTTCGCGAACCGGACGACGGGGATTAATCAGGCCCCCGATGCTGCGGCCCGTCATGCCGCTTTCTCGCCGGCGCGAATCATCTTGGCCGTCACGAAGACGACGCCACCGGCTGGCGTCGCCGCAATGACGCCGTTCAAGGCGCGCAGCAGGAAGGGAATGCTTTCACGAAATGCTCTCAATGTATCCTCTCGTCCCTCGCTATCGGGCTGGCAGAATTCCGTGATGACGGAATTCTGAATGTCCAGGATCGCACTGCCGCCCTCGCGAAATACCGTGACGCGAATCCGCGGCTCAACGGCGAAGCTGCGCGGAATGTATCTCAGTTCTACTTCCGGCACCATTTTTGCCTCCCCCCTGCACAAACCGCCAGGTAATAGACCTGCACGGCCCTTTGGCGGGGTGGGAGAGGGCCGGCAATAGGAAAGCAGAATCACGATTCAGCGACGGCCAGCAGCATTCAGTCAATAAATCCGGCAAAGAAACTTGGTACAAAACTTACAATCAGCCGCCGCGATTCAACCGATGGCTTAGTTTTCTTATGTACAAAAATAGACAGTCTAATAACTGAGACTTGACGTTAGCATTGGCGTAGCGTGATTCACCGTTTGCCAATGCGCCTGGGGCGCGGACGGTTGAGAGACAGATGACGAGCTCTTCCCCCGATAGGGAATGAGCCATGTCTCAAATCTCGCAAAGCACCGAGCCTTATAACCGCCTTCTCAAGCGTCTCGCGCGCGACGACTTTGCCTTGTTGGCGCCGCATCTGGAGTCCGTGGATCTTCCGCTTCGCCAGAAGCTGGAAGTCCGCAACCGGCGGATAGAGCACGTCTATTTTCCGCGCGGCGGTTTCGCCTCGGTTGTCATCAACGGCAATAATGGCAACAGCATCGAGGTCGCGCTGATCGGACGAGAGGGCATGACGGGGCTTGCGGTGCTGATGGGCACCGACCGTGCCCCCTACGACATATTCATCCAGTTCGCCGGCGAGGGGTACAGGATGACCGTCGACAGCCTGCGGCGCGTCATTGCGCGAAACCCGCAGACTGCACAATGTCTTGCTGCGCTACGGCCATGCCTTCATCGTTCAGTCGGCCTATACCTCGCTGGCGAATGCCCGATTCAGAATGGACGAGCGCCTCGCCCGCTGGCTGCTGATGGCCCATGATCGCGTCGAGAACGACGAGATGCTGCTGACCCATGAATTTCTCGCCCTTATGCTCGGTGCACGGCGTCCGGGTGTCACCGTGGCGCTGAACCACCTGGCGGATGGCGGCCTGATCCGCACCAGCCGTGGAACCATAACGATGCTGGATCGCAAGGCGCTGGAGAAGGTTGCCAACGGCGCCTATGGCGGGCCAGAAGCCGAGTTCCAGCGCCTGTTTGGCTGATCCTGGCCCCAAGGTCAGGGCCGCGCGGCCAGGGCCGGCGGGAACCGATCAGAGTCCCTTGACCGTCTCCTCGATCAGCATGTCGACCACCACCTGAAGCGCCTCATGGTTGCTGGCGCCCTGGTCGATCGCAGCCTTATGGGCCGCAAGCTGGCGATGCGCGCTGGTGCCCCGCTTCAGGATATCGCGCGCTGCCGCCACTTCCGCCTCGCAGCCGAAGACTTGCGCATCCTCGCGCGACCAGTTCGATCAGCTCATCCAGCAGCTCGGCATAGGGCACGATGCGGCCCTTGCCGAAATCCACCAGCCCTTCGTCGAAGCCATAGCGCTGGGCGCGCCAGCGATTCTCGTTGACCAGCAATGCGGCATAGCGCCGCCAGCGCTGATTGGCGCGCTTGAGGCGCCAGAGCATGCGCAGCAGGCAGCGATAGAGGGCGGCGATCGACATGGCATCGTCGAGGCGCGTACAGACATCGGAGATGCGCATTTCCAGCGTGGGAAAGCGCACGCTGGGGCGGATATCCCACCACAGTTTGGTGCCGTCCTCGATCAGGCCGGCATTCACCATCACCTTCAGGTGGCGCTCGAACTCGCCCCAGCTCTCGAACAGCTCCGGCAGGCCGGTGCGCGGCATCTCGTCGAACACGGCGATGCGATAGGATTTGAGCCCAGTATCCTCACCGCCCCAGAAGGGCGATGAGGTGCTGAGCGCCAGCAGATGCGGCAGGAAATAGGTCATCTGCCCCATCAGGTCGATACGCATGTCCGGATCGGCCAGCCCCACATGCACATGCATGCCGCAAATCACCAGCCGGCGCGCCGGCGCCTGGATGTCGCGGGCCAGCAGCCGATAACGCTCGCCGTCGGTCGTCTTCTGCTGCGCCCATTCGGCGAAGGGGTGGCTCGAGGCGGCGATGGGCGCCAGGCCGTAACGTGCGGCGACATCGGCGACGCTGCGCCGCAGATGGACCAGCTGGCCGCGCGCCTCGCCCAGCGTCTGGCAGACGGTGGTCCCGACCTCGATCTGGGCGCGCAGGAACTCCGGGCTCACCTGCCCTTGCAGCAGCGCCTGGCATTCGCTCAGCATGCCGGGCGGCGGGTCGCTCGCAAGATCGCGGCTGGATCGGTCGACCAGCAGATATTCTTCCTCGATCCCGATGGTGAAATCCGGCGTGCTCACGCCTCTATCTCCTCATCTACGCCTTCAGCAAAGATCCGCTCCAGGATCGGCGCCAGCCGCTCTGCCCAGGCCTCGGCGCCATGATGGGTATCGATCAGATCCTGGCGCATTTCGATCAGCGCAAAGGGCAATCCCATCTCCTCGCCATGCACCATCATGCCATAGCCGCGCCCATGGCGGCCGTCATAGGGCTCGTTATCGCCGACGTTCAGCGCCGGGTCGCGGCGCAAGGCCTCGATCAGCCGGATCGCCACGCGCCGGTCGCGATTGGCCAGGATGCCGATATGCCAGGGCCGCTCGAACCCATCCATGACCGGCGTGAAACTGTGCAGCGAGACGATGATCGGCTGCTCCCCGGCGGCACGGCGGCCGGCGATCCAGCCCTCGATCGCCCGCTGATAGGGCCAGAAGCAGGCATCGGCCCGCTGTTTGCGCGCAGCGGCGTTCAAACCGCGATTATTGGGCACGGCGACCCCATCGGATTCCTGGGGGATCGAGGTCGGATCGTCCAGCTGGCGGTTGCAGTCGATGACCAGGCGCGAATAGCCGGACAGGATGGCGGCCACGCCCAGCCGCTGCGAAAGCCGGCGCGTCACATCGGCCGCACCGATATCCCAGGCGATATGCAACCGGCGTTGGCCTTCATCCAGGCCGAGGTTGCCGAGCGCTGCCGGAATCGCCGCCGAGGCATGATCGCAGATCAGCAGGCCCTGGACGCGCGCCTGCGCGTTGCAGAGTTCGAAGGCGGGCGGATCGCCGGGGGCAAGCAGCGCAAATTGTGCTGTCATCGCGCTGACTAGAGCAAATCACCCGGATAGCTGCAATGTTGCCTGTACAAGGCTCATCTGCTTGATCGGCTGGCGGTGCTGGCCTAAAACCCGCGCAGTCCTCCGGAGAGCGCCATGTCGGCCTACACCTTCTTCTGCATCGATGCTCATACCTGCGGCAATCCCGTCCGCGTGGTCGCGGGCGGTGCTCCGCCGCTGCCGGCCAAGAACGCCAGCGAACGGCGCAGCCGCTTCATGGCCGAGTATGACTGGATTCGCACCGGGCTGATGTTCGAGCCGCGCGGCCACGACATGATGTCGGGTTCGGTTCTCTATCCCGCGACGCGCGAGGATTGCGACACCGGCATCGTCTTCATCGAGACCAGCGGGTGTCTTCCCATGTGCGGCCACGGCACCATCGGCACGGTGACGGTGGCGGTCGAACGCGGCCTGGTCAGCCCGCGCAAGGAGGGCGAGCTTCGCCTCGACACGCCCGCGGGCCTCGTCGAGGCGACATACAAGCGCAAGGGCGAGCATGTGGAATCCGTGCGGCTCACCAACGTGCCCGGCTATCTTCATGCCGAGGGCGTGGTGATCGATTGCCCGGGAATCGGCGAACTCGCCTTCGATGTCGCCTATGGCGGCAATTTCTACGCCATCCTCGAGCCGCAGAAGAACTATCGCGACATGAGCGACTTCTCGCCGGGCGATATCCTGCGCCTCTCGCCTATCATGCGCCGGCTGCTGAACGAGGCGATCACCTGCGTGCATCCGGAGAACCCGACCATCAAGGGCGTCAGCCACATCCTGTGGACCGGCAAGCCCCGCGATCCGAAGGCCCATGCCCGCAACGCTGTCTTCTATGGCGACAAGGCCATCGACCGCAGCCCCTGCGGCACCGGCACCTCCGCGCGCATGGCCCAGCTCGCCGCCCGCGGCAAGCTCAAGGTCGGCGACGAATTCATCCATGAGAGCATCATCGGCAGCCTGTTCAACGGCCGCATCGAGCGTGCCGCGAAGGTCGGCAATCACGATGCCATCGTGCCCAGCGTCGAAGGCTGGGCGCGCATCACCGGCTACAACACGATCTTCATCGACGACCGCGATCCCTATGCGAAGGGGTTTCAGCTGGTTTAGGCCTCTTCGCCCGCGCCTTCCCTTCCGCCCTCGCCGCCGAGCCCCTATAAGAAGCGGCCGATGACCACCGCCTCGATCTCCTCCGAAGCCGCGATCGCCCCTCCCGCGCCGCGCGGCGCGCGTTATGCGCTGCCCGTCTTGCTGCTGGGCGCGGTGCTGATCTCGTTTTCCGGCATTTTCGTTCGCATTTCCGAACTCGGACCCACAGCCACGGCGTTTCACCGTCTGTTCCTGGCGCTGCCGATCTTCTGGCTGTGGATGGCGATCGAAGCGCGCGGCAATCCCCAGGCCTTGCCGCGGCGCTCGTCCGACTGGGCGCTGCTGGTGCTATGCGGCCTGATGTTCGCCGGCGACCTCGTCTTCTGGCACTGGTCGCTGCGCATGACCAGCATCGCCAATTCGACGCTGCTGGGAAATTCCGCACCCATCTTCGTCACGCTTGCCGGCTGGCTGCTGCTCGGCCAGCGCTTCAGCCTGGTCTTTCTGCTGGGCCTCGCTCTGGCGATCGCCGGCGCGGTTGTGGTCGTGGGCATCAGCTTCGGTCACGGACAAAGGCCCTTCTTCGGCGATCTTATGGCTGTCGTCGTCGGCGCCTTCTACGGCGCCTACATCATGCTGGTGGGGCGCCTGCGCGGACGCTTTTCCACCGCCACCGTGCTGGGCATCGGCGGTATCGCCACATGCGTCACACTGCTCGCCATCGCGGTTGCCTCCGGCGAAAGCCTGACGCCGCATTCCCTCCATGGCTGGCTCGTGCTCTTTGCGCTGGCCTGGCTGATGCAGGTGGCGGCCAGCAGCGCCATCGCCTGGTCGCTGGCTCATCTGCCTGTCGCCTTCGGCTCGGTCGCACTCCTGGTCAATCCGGTTGCCGCCGCCATCTTCGCCTGGGCGGTACTGGGCGAACAGATCAGCCCCCTGCAGGCAGCGGGCGGCGGGGTCGTGCTTGCCGGCATTGCGCTCGCCCGCCAAGGCAGCATCAAGAATCGCTAATCGCCGAAGCGCAGCGGCCAGGCCTCGCCCTGATCGAAGCGCAGCGGCATGGCGCCACGCAACCATTGCCCGTGCGAGGGAAAGAAGCGCCACAGCCGTTCGGCACCCGGCAACGCCTCCACATCCGTACCGTCCCAGACGATCTCGGTCCGTCCCGTGATCTGCAGCACATCGCCATTGGTGAAATCGACGAACAGCAGCCCGGCCTTCGGATTCACCGCGAGATTGCCGAGCGTGTTGAAATAGCGGTTGCCGCTGTAATCCGGCACGGTGATCGTGCCGTCGGCGGATATTCGAAGAAATCCTTGCGGGCCCCCGCGATGGGAAATATCGGCGCCATGGCTCGGCCCCTCGCCCGGCGCTTGGGAAGCAATGAAGAACGTGTCGGCTCGGGCGATCAACGCACGGGCGGAATCCGGCAAGCCCTGGAAGGTCTCGCGTGCCGGCATCGCCACCGGCTTGAACGCCAGATAGTCCCTTGCGTGGATATATTGCGGGCAGTTGCCGAAGCTGAGATCGACGGCAACCGAGAATCCCGTCTCGTCTACCGCGATGACCCGGCCGTTCATCCGGTTGCGCCGGCGTGTCGGCAGTTCGATCCCAAGAACGGCGATCTGCGCGCCGGGTTTGAGCGCCGCCAGCAGCGGGTCGCCGGGGAACGGCAGCACGTCGATATCGAGCCGGTGCGGATCCGGGCTGCTGGCAAAGCCGGGCAGCCCCGCCAGCAGCGAGGCCCAGGGCCAGCCCTGATCGTCCACCGAACCCACCAGCAGGAAAGGTAACTGGGCGAAAAAAGTTCGGTGCTGGTCGGACATGGCATCGCGCAGGCTGTGACGTCCGGCCCGCTCCATCTTGTCGGCGAGCCCGATACGCTCATGCAGCGCCCGCTCGCCCTCATGCCAGGGCGAGGGCCGGGATTCGAAGTCGTTGTGGGTCGTATTCACCATGTAAGCGAATGTGGTCTGTTTGCAGATTTGGCTCAATGAGCGTATTCTGCAGCTTATTATTGCTAAAACTGGAATAATAAATGGATCGGCTGGAAGCCCTCTCGGTCTTTGTCGCAGTTGCCGAGCAGGGCAGCTTCGTGGGCGCCGCCAGGCATCTGGCGCGCTCGCCTGCCTCGGTGACCCGGGCGATTGCCGGGATTGAGGACCGCCTCCAGACCCGTCTCTTCAACCGCACGACCCGGGCTGTAGCACTGACCGATGCAGGCGCCCGATATCTCGATCTCTGCCGGCGGGCCTTGGCCGAGTTCGAGGAACTGGAACTGTCGGCTGCGGGCGAGCGCGCCGAGCCGCAGGGCCTCATCACCATGACGGCACCGGAGCTGTTCGGCCGGCTGCACATCCTACCCATCGTGCTCGCCTTCATGGGACGCTATCCGGCGGTAAAGGTCTCGCTGCTGTTGCTGAACCGCATCGTTTCCTTCGTCGATGAAGGCATCGATCTCGGCCTGCGCATCGCCCATCTGCCGGATTCATCCATGCATGCGATCCTGGTGGGCCATGTGCGCCGCATCGTCTGCGCCAGCCCGGACTACCTCGCCCGCCGTGGCACGCCGAAGAAGCCGGCGGAATTGGCCGGGCACGATGTGATCTCGACCTCCGGAACCAGACCGGCAAGCGAGCGCTGGACCTTCGGCAGCGGTAAAAGCGCGATCCATGTTGCTATCGACCCGCGGCTGGCCGTCACCACGGCACAGGCAGCGCTGGATGCCGCATCATCGGGCGGCGGCATCCTTCGCCTGCTCTCTTATCAGTCGGAGGTGCTGGAGAAGAGCGGCGGTCTGGCGCGCATCCTTTCAGGGTTCGAGCCGCCGCCGATCCCGATCCATATCGTTCATCCCGCCGGGCGCTATCTGGCACCCAAGCTGCGCATCTTTATCGATGAATGCGTCGAGACCCTGCGCGGCAAATTCGGCGAGGCCCAGTCTTAACTGACTGACTTCAGCCGATATAGTTCTCGACGATTTTCTCGTCGCGAACCTTGGCGTCGTTCGGGTCCTGGCCCGCGGCGCGGCGCGCACGGCGCTGGCGCAGCAGGTCCCAGCACTGATCCAGCGTCACCTGCAGATGCTTCAGGCGCGCCTTGTCGGCATCGTTGGCCTTGCCGGCAGATTCTTTCGCGAACAGCTCATGCTCCTCGCGGGCCAGTTCGTCGATCTTGCCCATCACGTGATGGTCTTCCATGACCTGTCTCCTTCGCCTCTGCAGCTTTTAACTTGGCTCAAACCAGCTGAATGTCCAGTCAAGCCGCCAACAGGCCCTCCTGGCGCAGATCGGCCATCGCCGCCTCGATGCTCTGGCGCAATATGCCCACCAGCTCATCCACCTGCGCCCGCGTCAGGATGAGCGGCGGCGAGATGATGTTGAGCGCGCCGATGGGCCGTACGATCAGGCCGCGAGCCTCGCAATGACGCGAGATGCGCCGGCCGATATCGATCTCATCGGCGAACAGCTCGCCGGTCTTCGGATCGGCGACGTTCTCCACGCACATCATGAAGCGCTTGCCGCGCACATCGCCGACGATGGGCAGATCGCGCAGCTCGTTCAGCTTCGCCTCGAGATAGGGTCCGACGGCCTGAACATGGCCGCAGATATTCTCGCGCTCCATCAGCGCGATATTGGCTAGCGCCGCCGCGCAGGCGATGGGATGGCCCGAATAGGTATAGCCATTGGTGAACCAGCCATCGGGATCGGCGGCACTGATCGTCTCGTGGATCGCATCGGAATAGATGCAGGCGCCCAGCGGCTGATAGCCGGAGGTCAGGCCCTTGGCGCAGACCAGGATATCCGGCTCGATGCCGAAGACATCCTTGGAAGCAAACATATGGCCAAGCCGGCCGAAGCCGGTGACAACCTCATCCGAGATATAGATCACGTCATGGCGCCGGCAGACCTCCAGGTCCGGCGGTGATAGCCCTCGGGCGGCACCATCACGCCGCCGGCACCCAGCACCGGCTCGGCGAAGAAACAGGCGACGTTATCCGCGCCCAATTCCAGGATCTTGTCGTCCAGCTCCTTGACCAGCTGGTCGCAGAAGGCTGCCTCGCTCATGCCCTTGGGCCGGCGATAGACGTTCGGCGCGGAGACGTGATGGATCCAGTCGGAGATGAATTCCAGATGCGGGCTGCGATCGCCAGGCTTGCCGGAGATCGAGCCGGTCAGATAGGTGCTGCCGTGATATCCGCCCAGCCGCGCGATGACGTGGCGCTTGGAGCGCTTGCCGCGCCGGCTCTGATAATACTGGACCAGCCGCACCGCCGTATCGTTGGCCGTCGAGCCGCCGCAGGTGAAGAAGACATGGTTCAGCGCACCCGGCGCCAATGCGGCGAGCTTTGCCGCCAGCTCCGCCGCCGGCACGTTGGTGGTGTCGACGAAGGGGCTGAAATAGACCAGCCGGCGCGCCTGATCGACCATGGCCTGGATGATCTCTTCCCGGCCATAGCCCATATTCACGCACCACAGCCCGCCGATGCCGTCGAGATAGCGCTTGCCTGATATGTCGTAGACATAGGCGCCTTCGCCGCGCGCCATCACCAGCGACCCATCCTTCTTGAATGAATTGAAATGGGTCCAGGGATGCAGGAAGTGATCCCGATCCTTGCGCCAGATATCCTGCGGATCGACCTGATCCAGGCTCGCGGCCCAAACGCCCGTCATGATGTCCCTCGGATTGTCCGATTGTTTCATGACTGGTCTAGCATGGGCCCTGCATGGGCTCCACCCCCGCCGAACGCAGAGGTGATAAGCTCACCCAGGGGACATCCAGGCGATGATTTAGATTACGTCAACCATTGCCATCGATGAGTTCGAGATCGAAGAGAGCTTCATTCGCTCGCCCGGACCCGGCGGCCAGAACGTCAACAAGGTCGCCAGCGCCGTGCAGCTGCGCTTCGATCTTGCGCATAACACGTCGCTGCCGGCCGATGTGAAGGCAAGGCTGGTGGGGCTCGCTGGAAGCCGCCTGACCCGCGAAGGCGTGGTAATTATTGCGGCCCACGCTCACCGCTCGCAGGAGCGTAATCGCCAGGAAGCGCAGGCTAAACTCGTCGAGCTGATCCGGCAGGCTACGGTCAAACCGCGGCCGCGGCACAAGACCAGGCCGACCCGCTCCTCGAAGCTGCGCCGGCTCGACAGCAAGAGCCGTCATGCGAGAAACAAACAGCTTCGCCGCAGTACGGCCGACGATTAATCCTGTTGCTGCGCGCGGTGATGTTACGACACGCGTTCTTCGGCCTGATGGATGACCACGCCGGTCAGGGAATCGACGTCGCATTTCCACGGTTCGCGGGCGATGACCCCGCGGGCATAGTCGAGGCCTGCCTGCCAGCGGCTGCGAATGCCGCCCTCGCTGAAATCGATATCCTTGGTGTGATCTTCGTTGTCCAGACGCGGCGCCAGCAGGCGCACCAGATGCATGGTGGTGCCGCAGCCATAGGCCGTCAGCTCCTTGATCGCCGGATTGTCCGACTGTTCTTTCGGCAGCTGCTTGGCGAGTTCGCGGATGACATGGCGCAACCGGTGGATCTGCTGCTGACGGGCGACATGGCTGAGGCCGCGGCTCGAATACTGGATATCCTTCTGCCGGCCCAGCACCTGCCAGATCGTTTCCGGCGCCGGCCCGCTGGGCTGCCACATGTTGACGGAGAAGATCAGCGAATCCAGCCGCGGCCGGTCGTCGAACACCACTTCAACCGGCGTGTTGGAATAGATGCCGCCATCCCAATAAGGCTCGCCGTCGATATCGACGGCCGGAAAAGCCGGCGGCAACGCGCCCGATGCCATGACATGGCGCACATCCAGCGGCATATGCCGGCTGTCGAAATAGCGCATGGCGCCGGTGGCGGCACTGACGGCGCCCGTGGTCAGCCGGACATGCCGGCTGTTCAGGTAGTCGAAATCGATCAGGCCGCCCAGCGTCTCCTTCAGCGGCTCAGTCGAATAGAATGCGGCGCGCTCGATGCCTTGGGGATAGTGGATGCCGAAGAGCGCGCTGGGGTTGGGGGAGAAGAAGCCTGGAACGCCCTGGGTTACGATTCCCATATTGGCGATCGCGCCACTAAAGGCGGAGGCCCACAGATCGGCGATGCTCGGCCGGTTGCGAACACGCCGCCAGAATTCGGCCAGCCGGGGTAATCTATTTGCCGGCTCGTTTCCGGCGATCAGCGCGCCGTTGATGGCGCCGATCGAGGTCCCGATCACCCATTCGGGCTCGATCCCGGCCTCGCACATTGCCTCGTACACGCCGGCCTGATAGGCGCCGAGAGCGCCACCGCCCTGCAGCACCAGGACGATCTGCCCCGCCGGATTTTCCCTTGGCGGCGTGACGGGCTGGGTCTTCTGCGCACTTTGCCGGGCCGCGAGTTTCGTGGTCATTTTGCTTTCTTCCTTCAATTGGCCGCGGGGGACTGGCCGGCAGCGAGTGCACGGCTTTGCGCGGCGATTTCATCGTCGACACGAGCAAGCTCGCGGCGCGTTGCCGCCGATTGTTCGGCATAGCTGTCGGCACCGCCGAGAACAGCGCGGCAGGCGGGCGTATCGAGACGGGCTGCGATTTCGGCCTGGGTCGGCTGGATGCGGTGGCCCATGACAATCGAGTTATTGGCGAAGCAGGCATGCGAACCGTCTTGCGCCTGGAGCGGTCCGGCAAAACCGGCGAGGCCGGCTGCGAGCCACAAAAGCTGTCTTCCGCTGCGCATGAGCTGCATGAAACCCTCCGCGACAGCCGGAGCGATGCGTCCACTGTCAGGGTCTCAGCATTGGCGATTGCCGGTTACGACGGAAATGCCGAGCTTGTATGGATTTCATGATGCGCAGGCATGGTGCCGGGCATAGCGACAAGCCCAGCCGGATCAGGGACTTCGCCCGTTACGGCTGGTCGGAAGCGTAAACCTCGATGCGCACCGGCGCCGTGCCGCGCTGGAGAATGCCGAGTGCTATCGCCGCGGCTTCCGACAGATCGACGATGCGACCGGACACGAAGGGTCCTCGATCGTTGATGCGCACCTTCACCATCTTGCCGGTCGAAGGCGCGCTCACCCGCACGACCGTATAGAAGGGCAGATTGCGGTGCGCCGCCGTCAAGGCATGGATATCCAGCCGCTCGCCGCTCGCCGTGCGAGCGCCCTGTTGCTTGGGCCCATAGATCGAGGCCAGCCCGCTTTGCGCGAAGGTCGGCTGCTCCACGGGGGCGGCTGCCGGCGGCGATGGTGTCGGCGGCGTTGGCGGTGCGATGATCGGCGCCGGCGGCTGCACCGCGCAGGCGGCCAGCATCCCGAGCAGCACCAGCATGGCCCAGCGCTGTGTAATCGCACGTCCAAAACGAGCCCGCCCATAAGCGGGACCCGCGCTCACCGATCTCATTCCGCTATCCCCCTAGAGGAGGGGATTCCTAACGGTCCGGATCGCTCATGGCAAATACGTCAATTTCAATGACCATCTCAGGATAGGCCAAAACCGGCAGCGGAATGCCCGTCGTGGCCGGGCCGGGTTCAGCGAAGAACGACGAGCGGATCGAGAGATTCTTGTGCAGATCGTTGCCGCCGCATTGGCCTTGATACATCGCGATGACCTTGCAGACATCGCCATAATCGGCGCCGAGATCGCGCAGAATCGTGCCGATATGGGTCATGGCCTGGCGCGCTTGGGCTGCGAGATCGTTCGGACTGACGGCCTGGCCCTTCTTGCTCAGCGAGACCTGCCCGCCGAGGAAAATCATGTCCTCGCATTTGAGGCCGTGCTTGTAGGGAAGGTGGATGGTCCAGTCCCACAGGGAGTTCGGGCCAGGAATGGCGGCGCGGCAGATGCTGCCCATCCTCGCCCAGCATGGCCACTGCCTCGATCTTGATCTGCTGGCCCTGGCGGGCATGGGCGGGGATCGGAATTCCCGTTGCCGCCGGTCCCGGCTCGCTGAAATGCGCGGCACAGGCCAGCGCCGCCGGTTCGAAATCCTCGACGGTGCCGTGGCCGACATACCAGCGGTTCACCTTGACCACATCGTTGAAGCTGGCGCCGAAATGGGTCAGTGCCCGGCCGATCTGGCCCATCACCTGTTTGGTCTGGTCGACGATCTTGCCGGGATGAAGGATGCCGCCCTTCGCGTCCACCGGCGATTGGGCGCTGACATAGATCATCTTGCCGCAGCGCAGGCCTTGGGCGAAATGGCCCGGCAGCGGCGATAGCCCCGTTGCAAGTGCATAACTGCGCGCGAGCCTGGCGTTATTCTCACCCAGCATGGCGTAGCCTTCGATCTCAACCACCATGTCGGGATAGGCGAGATAAGGCACGGGTATCGCCGTGATCGCCGGCTTCGCCTCCGCCGGCAAGGATGCCGCCACCATCTCCAGGAACCGGGTCTCATCCACGCTGCCATCGTTGACGTAGAAGCAGAGCAGCTTCACCAGATCGCCGAGCGAGGCATCCAGCTCCTTCAGCACCTGGGCGAAATTCGCCATGACGGCGCTGGTCTGGCCTGCCAGGTCACCGGGATGGCACACCACGCCCTCGCTGGTCAGATCGACCTGGCCGCCGACCCAGATCATCTGGCCGCAGCGCACGCCATGCTTGTGGCTCACCTTGATCGGCCAGTTCCAATGACCCTTGGGCCAGGCGTGACGTTTCTTCATGGCACTCTCCTGTCGGTCAATATTTCTTCAGCCAGGCTTTCAGCAGCGCATTGTCGAGGGATTTTGCTCGGCGCGTCCAGAGTGCCGCCACGGGCGGCGAATCCGCGACCCGGCGATCCATGGCGGCATCCAGCGACGCCCGGCGCTTGCCGTCGAATACGAAGATGGCAAAGGCGAGCAGCCGGCCGTCTCGCGCCGGGAAAAAACCCGCCAGCCCGCGCGCGTAATCCATGGTCCCGGTCTTGCCGGTGATCGGCCGGGCAATCGATTTGGCCGACACCTCGGCAATATCGCCATCGTCATCGCGCTGCGGCAGCACCGCCATCAAAGCGGGCTCGGCTGCGATCAGCCGCAGCAGCGCCAGCATCTGGCTCGGGCTTATGCGGTTGTCGGCGCTGAGGCCGGAGTGATTTTCCAGGCGAAGGCCGCGCCAATCCGTGCCAGCCGCCTGCTGGGTCAGCCATTGGCTGAGTGCGGCACTGGATTCCCTCAGCGGCAGCGCCTTGCCGGTCAGCTGACGCGAGGCGGCAAGGCCGATCAGCTCCGCCTCCATATTGTTGCTGTAGCGCAGCAGCCCGCCGAGAATCTCGCTCAACGACGGGCTTTGCACGATGGCGATCTCAACCGCATTGGCCGGGACATGGCCTGGCTCCGGCAATGGCAAGGCGATCCCACCGGCCAGCGCCAGCTGGCGAAACACCAGAGCTGTCTGCAGGCTGGGGCTGCGCACCGGCAGGAAGGTATTGCCCTGGGCCGGCAGGTGGCCGGCATAGCGCCAGCGCTCGCGATCGCCGGCGCCGTCATAGACGAAGGGAGCGCCGGGCGGCAGAGCCTCCTCAGCCGGCGTGAAGGTGATCCAGTCGCAGGGCAGGATCAGCCCGTCGGCGATGCTGCGCGCCTGGAAGATCGGCACGCCAGCGTCGGACTTCGACCAGACGACCTCGATGCGATTGAAATCGACGTTGAGCGCACCGAACCCCGCATTATAGGGCGTCGGGATCGGCTGGCCGGCGCTCACCTCCGGCAAGGCGGCCATCAGCGTATCGTCGAAGAAGAAGCGCCCGCTCTTGCCATCCGGACGGTTTGCCTGCAGCTGCAAGGCAAGCTTCTGCAGATCGTTGGCGGAGAGCACCGGATCGCCGCCGCCCCGCAGGTAGATATCGCTGCCGCGGCGGTACAGCGCGGTGGTGAATCGGTAATCGGCGCCCAGGATCTTTACCGCGGCATAGGCCGTCGCCAGTTTGGCCACCGATGCCGGCATAAACAATTGATCGGCCGATTGCGATTCCAGGATCTTGCCGGACTGGACATCGGCCAGGATGAAACCGACACCGCTCTTGGCAAAGCCCAGCCGCGCGATAAGGGGTGCTGCGGACGACGCGGGCGCCGCAGCGCCGGCCGAGCCAGCAGCAGCCAGACAAAGCGCCGGCGCCGCCAGACAACATTGCAGCAAGTATCGACGGCTCAGGCGGGGGTTCATGCGGGCGCAAGCTTATCGGCGGGAGTGGCTCGATAGCCAGCGCCGTTCTGCCCATGCCGCGCGCGCCGCTTCGGTGTTAGGCTTACTCCGCTTTGCCCATCCTCAACCTTGACGATATCGGCTCACCGGTGGTTCACGCCGCCTTCGACTACTGGCGCAGCAAATTCGGCGGTGAGCGTCTGCCCTCGCGCCGCGACATCGATCCGGTCGAGATCCCCAGATTATTGCCCCATATCCTGCTGGCCGAGATTTGGCAGGAACCGTTCCTTGTGCGCTATCGCCTGGCGGGCACCGCCGTGGCCGAGCTCTATGGCTTCGACTACACGGCGTCATATCTCTCTCGCGAGCGCGAGGGGGACGAGGGCTATGCCTATTACATGGAGATCTATCGGCGCATTTGCCGCGACAAGCTGCCGCTCTTTGGGCGCGACAGCGTGCATATCCGCGAACGACATCATATCGTCTACGAGTGGGGGGAATTCCCGCTGGTCGACGACAAGGCCGATGTAGTGATGACCTTCGCCGCGGCTGAACTGTTCAGGCGGCCCGAAGACCCGCGTTAGCAGGCCTTCGGACAGGCATCCGTTTTACCTAGTTCGCCGGCCACTTGGGGCGATTGTTGTTGCTGCCGCCATTGTTGCGGGAGGCGTAGTTGTTGCCGCCCCACTGATGGCCATTGTTGTTCCCGCCGCTCCAGCCGCCATTGCCGCCGCTGGCGCCATTGGGCCATTGCTGATGGCCGCTGCCATTGCCGCCGTTGCTGCCATGCTGCCAGCCGCCCTGCCAGCCACCATTGCCACCGCTATTTCCCTGTTGCCAGCCGCCGTTATTGCCCTGTTGTCCGCTGGCATTGGGCCATTGCTGGTGACCACTGCCGTTGCCGCCGTTATTGCCCTGCTGCGGCCACTGCTGGGGCCCATTGCCATTGTGGTTCCAGCCGCCATTGCCGCCGTTATTGCCTTGCTGGGGCCATTGCTGATGGCCATTGCCGTTGTGGTTCCAACCACCATTGCCACCGTTATTGCCATGCTGCCAGCCGCCATCATGGTCGTGACGGTGCTGCCAGTCGTTGTCATGGCCATAGCCGCCCCCATAGCCGCCCCCATAGCCACCGCCGTAATAGCCACCACCACCGTAGTAACCGCCCGACCCGCCGTAATAGCCGAAGCCCAGGGAATAGTCGGGGTAATAGCCATAGCTGGGGGCGTAGGAATAGTCGGGCGCGTAGGCGCCGCCATAGGAGCCATCAGGTGCGCCAGCATAGCCACCGCCATAGGCTGGCGCCGATCCGTAATCGCCGCCATAGCCATAGCCGCCCGAGCCATAGCCGCCGCCATAGGCAACGCAGCCGGACAGCCCGCCGGCCAGCATCAGGGATGCCAAAATCTTTGAAAGGTTGCGCAAGGGGTGCCTCTCCCGATTTGAAGTCTCGCTTACTTTACTTCACGGCCCTGCCGGGCATTTCCTGCGGCCTGCTTGACAAGAGGCAAAGCCGGGCAAATCCTCGCCAACCTCTGGTGGCTCCCGTCGGCGAAAGCTCCGGCTGAGGAATTGCCGCCAGATCATTGGTCGAGGCCGGAATTGCCGACAAGTCAGCCTCGGGGGATTGGCGTCATGCACTGCCCGGCTGTTCGCTTCGGTCTAATTTTGGCGGCGGCGCTTGCTGGCGAACCGTCATTTGCCCTGGCGGACGATCTGTCCGGATCGAGCTGGACCGTCGTCGTCACCGAGGAGTGCCAACTCGGCCAGATCGGCAAGATCCTGTTGCAGACCGGCGGCACGGCCCAGGCCTCCGCCGTGGTGGAAACCTCCGTGGGCAGCAACACCGCCACGGCCGATACCCAATCGACCGATCTGGACGGAACCTGGTCCTATTCGGACAACATGCTCCATCTATCGTTCAACGAAGGTTCCCTTACCCTCGACGGTCCGGTGAAAGATGGCAAGTTCACGGCCAAGGCGGTCATGAAGACCGATTTGGGCGATCCCCTCGAGCAGAACTGCCTGCTGAAGCAGAACTAGGCCGCGTCAGGCTCCTTAGCCGATCGCCGCTTCCAGCGAGCCGATGCGCGCGCTCAGCGCCTGGATCGCCGCCAGGCAGACGCCGATGCCGTCCAGCGGATGGATCGACTTGCCGTCGCCGAGACCGAAGGCGGCGCGGAAATCGCCGGCATTGATCGCGCCGACTTGGAGCGGCATTCGCTGCGCGCTGCCGAGCAGCGCTGCCGTATCCACGCCACCTTCCGGTGTCTTGAACTGGCGGCTCGATGAACAGGGACTGCAAGATTGCGCCTTGGCGGATTTGCTTCCCGCCGCCAGCATCAGTGTTACCGCCGGCGCGGAGATGGCGACGAACCGCCCAAGTTTCTTGAGCGCAGCACGGCGGTCTGTTGGCAGCCGCTCGGCCTGTTCGGTGGCGGCATTTACCAACAATTTGTTCTCGTCCATCTCTAGCCCCCCGTCTTTATCTTAGTTGCCCAACCGATATGGTTCAGGCGGCTTTGGACTGCTTCGCCTTTTGCAATTCCGCTTCCAGGCTCTCGACCTTTTGCGTAAGCGCCTGGATGGCCGCGAGGCAGACTCCGATGGCGTCGATCGGGTTGATGGTAACGCCATCGCCCACGCCGAACGCCGCCTGAAAATCCTCGGCATAGGGGCCGATATGCGGGCGCGTTTCCAGGCCGGTCTCCGCCTTGTAGCGCCAGGTTTCCACTGGCAAGGTGGCGACCGCCGCCAGCAGGGCTTTCGCGTCAACATTGCCATCGGGTGTTTTGAAGGAACGGCTGCACGGGTTGCAGTTGCTGCAGGGTACGGCCTTGGCGGACTTGCTTCCCGCCGCCAACATCAAGGTCACCGCCGGTGCGGAAAATACGACGAACCGCCCGAGTTTCTTGAGCGCAGCGCGCCGGTCGGCCGCCATGTGTTCGGCTTCATCGGCCACCGGTCTGATCTGGTCCGTCATTGGACTCCCCGTTTTTGTCGCGGAAGTGTAGCAGCGCCGGCCCCAACCAGCAATTTCCTTGCCGGTGCCGTCCGCGCCTTTCTTGACAGCCGGCAAGGCCGAAGCGAGCATGCCGCCCCATGCGAGAACCCTTGCACGGCCCGTTCGTGTGGACTGGCGATGAACTGGCCGGTTCATCCGCCTGGCGCTTCACGCTGACGCCAACCATGAATGCGGAAATCGACGCGGCGTTTCGCCGCTTTCGCCAGGGCGGGGCGGATTGGCAGAACATGCGCCGCGAGGATTTTCCGCTGCCGCAGACACAGGATCTGCTGGACGAGGTTTCGCAGACGCTGGAGCATGGCCTCGGCCTTGCCAGGCTTTCCGGCCTGCCGGTCGGCCAATACAGTGACGACGATCTCAAATTCATCTGGTACGGGATCGGCCTTCATCTCGGCACGCCGGTCTCGCAAAGCCATGCGGGCTTGCGCCTAAAGGTCATCCGCGACGAGGGCGCCACCGTGGGTGAAGTCTATGGCGAGATGCGCGAAGCAGGCGGGCCCAATTTCCTCTCGGCTTATGCGCGCGCGGTTTCCAACGGACCGTTGCGTTTCCACACCGACCGCACCGATGTGGTGGGGCTGCTCTGCATCGACCAGGCGGCCTCGGGCGGCTTGAGCAAGATCGCCAGCACCGTCGCTGTCCATAACGAGATCCTGCGCCGGCGGCCCGATCTGCTGGAGGAGCTGTTCCAGCCCTATCCGCGCAGCCGCCTGGGCGAGGAAAAGGACGGCGGCGAGATGATCTATATGCTGCCCGTCTTCGGCCTGCGTGACGGCTATTTCACCAGCCACTATTCGCGCACCTATATCGAAGCGGCGCAGAAGCTGCCCGACGTGCCGCGCCTGACCGCCCGCCAGATGGAAGCGATCGACCTGCTCGCCGAGGCGGCGGAGAGCCTATGCTACCGCATGCATTTCCGGCCAGGGGATATGCAGTTCCTGAACAATCATGTCATCTATCACGCACGCGACGCCTTTGCGGACGATGCCGAGGCGGGTCGCGTGCGGCGCTTGCTGCGTCTATGGCTGGCCATGCCCAATAGCCGGCCCTTGCCCGAGGACCATGCGGTCCTTTGGGGCAATGTTGGGGCGGGGGCACTGCGCGGGGGCATCGGGGTTTTCAGGGAGTAAGGCGGGAACAACCCGCTAAGGTTTCATCACTCGGGCTTCATTACTGAGGGGAAAGCATGTCGTTTCATCTGCGCCCGGGCATTCTGGCGGTGGCAATCGTTTTTGCTGCCTTGCTGCCGTTTCGCACCGCTCATGCCGAGATCGGCGATGCCGCCACATGCGAGAGCGGCACCGATTCCAGCATCGTGGTGGCGGCCTGCTCGCCGATCATCGAGGCCGGCGGCACGCAAGAGCTGAGCCTGGCGCTGGCGCTCGACGATCGCTGCTCGGCCCTCAACGATCTCGGGCAGTTTGATGCAGCCTTGACGGACTGCGCAGAAGCCCTCGCGCTGAATCCGGATTTTGCCCGCAGCTACAACAACCGCGGCAATGCCTATGCCGGGTTGCAGCGCTATACCGAAGCCATCGCCGATTACGACGCGGCGATCCGCCAGGATCCGGCTTTCGAGTTCGCCTATTACAACCGCGGCCTGGCCAACCAGGCGCTCGGCAGATACGAGCAGGCGGTCCAGGATTACAGCGCCGCCATCCGTCTCGCGCCGCGCGATTCACTGAATTACCTCGCGCGCTGCAACACCTATGCCGTAGCGGGCGATGCCGCGCACGCCGTCGCCGACTGCAACAAATCGCTGGAACTTGATCCGGGCAATACATCGCAGGCGCTGAACGGCCGCGGCTATGCCTATCTGCGCGCCGGCGATCTCGACCAGGCCATCGCCGATTACGACGCGGCGCTCAGGCTCAATCCCAGCATCATCGGCTCGCTGTACGGCCGCGGCGTTGCCTACGCCCGCAAGGGCCGCCAGGCCGAGGCCGAGAAGGACATCAGCACGGCGCGCATTATGGATCCCAATATCGATCGCGAGATGGCCGCGATCCACATCACGGCCCCCGCCGGAATCTGATGGATGGCCGGGTCAAGTCCGGCCATGACGCTGGAGGAATACGGCGCGCCGCGAGTCGCACACACCCTCGTCATGCTCGGGCTTGACCCGAGCATCCATCTTAAGCGGCGTCTAGATATGCTGCGGATAGAGATGGTCGAGGGCGCGGCAGATCAGCGCCTCGCTCAGAACCGGTGTCTGCTTGCGATAGGCGCAGGCTTCGATCACGTGATCGACGATGAAGCGCGGCTGATAACAGGCCAGCGGAAATTGGCGGCGCTCCCGCAGCTCGCCCAACAGCCAGTCGAACAACGGATCGGCCACCTCCAGGCCGCGCTCGGCGGCTTCGCGCTTCAGAATGGCGCCGAACTGTTCGATCGACGGCGCGCCGATGCGGATCTTGTAGGGGATGCGCCGCAGGAAGGCCGCATCCATCAGGTCGCTTGGCGACAGATTGGTGCAGAACAGCACCAGCGCATCGAAGGGAACCGGGAACGTCGCCCCGGTATGAAGCTTCAGATAATCGACATGTTCTTCCAGCGGGATCATCCAGCGGTTCAGCAGATCCTTGGGCTGGACGATCTGCCGGCCGAAATCGTCGATGACGAAGGTGCCGCCGATGGCCTTGATATGCAGCGGCGCCTCGTAATAGTTCGACTCCGCGACATGGCGCAGCTCCAGCATGTCGAGGCTGAATTCGCCGCCGGTGATCACCACCGGCCGCCGGCACGGAACCCAGCGGTGATCGAAGTTCTCGTGGCGCAGCTTCACCGGCGTCAGGTTGGGCTTGTCGGTTGCGGCGCTGACCTCCTGATGCACCTTGGGATCGAAGATCTTGACGATCTGGCCCTCGACCTCGATGCAATAGGGCACATGGATCACATCGGCGAAGACCCGGCCGATCCGGCGCGCAATGGAGCTTTTGCCGTTGCCGGGGGGCCCGTAGAACAGGATCGATCGGCCGGCCTTGATCGCCGGGCCTACCGCGTCCACGATTTCCTCCGGCAGCACCAGATCGCCGAGCGAATCGCGTAGCCGCGCTGCCTCGTCGCGGGCATGGGCCAGTTTCTGGCGCTTCGCACGCTCGGTATATGCCGCGAGCGAGACCGGCGCCGGGCCGATATAGCTGCACTTCTCCATGGCCTCGATGGCCGCCAGCCGCCCCGCGGCGGTCAGGGAATATGTCAGCACCGGCAGGGTGGTGCGTGCGGTGGCGCCGGTGACCTTCAGCAATTTCTGCTCGATCGCTTCTTCGATCAGCGTGCCGATCAGATGGCTCGGCAGTTTCAGGGTCTGGCCCAGTCCCGGCAGGCTGTCGACACCGCCGCGGTAAAGCGCCTTCAACAGCAGCCCGTGCAGGGTCGAGCGGGCGACGCCCGTTCCCTCGACCGAGGCGGGCAGGCTCGGTGGCATGGTGTTCAGTGCTGTATGGATCTGCTCCGGCGTCACGAGCTTGAGCGCCAGCAGATTGTCCGTGATCCGTCCGCCCCGTGCCTCGCTGCGCTCAACGGCACGGGCAAGGTCGACGGGCCGTATCACCCCTTCGGCGACAAGAAATTCCTCCAGACGCATCGGCGCGAGCCCCTTTGGTGGCTCCCCTCACAGCTCGCCAGAACGAGCCTTCAATCACTTATAAGGCCGCGCAATTAAGTCACAAGAAGTACCGCTCGCTAAGCCTTGGTTTGTCCACATTTTGTCACAATCTGAGTGATTACTAAAAATCAAATAGACTATGGAGAAAAACAATCTTAAGTAGAATAAGATCGAAACCACCCAGTGCGCAGCTGGTCAGAACTGGGCGGGACAGCCGGCGTTGACCGGTGCCGCAATCGCCCCCTATACCAGCGGCCTGTCCGCTCCGCCCCGCTACCCCGCCCAGGTATCCGCTTGGCTTTTCTCACCGCTCCCTCGTTGCTGCTGCGCCAGATGCTGGATGCGGCCCTGGCCGCCTGCAATCCGGCCCTTTGCGTGCCGCCGCATCTGCCGGCGCTGCCCAAGGGCCGCACCGTAGTGGTCGGCGCCGGCAAGGCCGCCGCCGCCATGGCCCGCGCGGTGGAGCAGAGCTGGGCCGGTCCGCTCAGCGGCCTGGTGGTCACCCGCTATGGTCATGGTGTGGCCTGCGAGCGGATCGAGGTGGTCGAGGCTTCCCATCCGGTTCCCGACGCCGCCGGCGCCAGAGCGGCCGAACGCATCCTGGAATCGGTCATAGGATTGGGGCCCGACGATCTGGTGCTGTGCCTGGTATCCGGCGGCGCTTCCGCGCTGCTGGCGCTGGCCGCCCCCGGCCTGACGCTCGCCGACAAGCAACAGGTGAACAAGGCGCTGCTCGCCTGCGGAGCGGCGATTTCGGAGATGAACTGCGTGCGCAAGCATCTCTCGGCCATCAAGGGTGGTCGGCTCGCGGCGGCGGCATATCCTGCGAAGGTAGTCACTTTGGTGATCTCCGACGTGCCCGGCGACGATCTCTCCATCATCGGTTCGGGCCCGAGCGTGCCCGATCCCACCACCTTCGCCGACGCCCGCGCGATCTTCGAGAAATACAAAATCCCGATCTCGCCTGCTGTCGCGCAACGCCTGGCCTCCACGGATGAAACCCCGAAGCCTGGCGATCCGCGTTTTGCCCGTGCCGAGACGATCCTGATCGCCCGCCCACAGGATGCGCTCGAGGCCGCCGCGCGGGCGGCGCGCGAGGCGGGATATCGGCCCGTCATCCTGGGCGACAGCCTGGAGGGCGAGGCGCGCGACGTCGCACTGGTCCATGCCGGCATTGCGCGCCAGATCGTCAATCACGGCCAGCCTGAAGCAGCGCCCGCCGCCCTCATCTCCGGCGGCGAGACGACGGTTACCTTGCGGGGCTCAGGCCGCGGCGGCCGCAACGCGGAGTTCCTGCTGGCGCTAACCGTCGCTCTCAATGGCCAACCCGGCATTCATGCGATCGCCTGCGACACCGACGGCATCGACGGCACCGAGGACAATGCCGGCGCGATCGCGGGACCGGACAGTCTTGCGCGCGCCCGGGCGAAAGGCTTGGATGCCAAGGCGATGCTCGCCAACAATGACGGCTACGGATTTTTTGCCGGCATCGGCGACCTTATCGTCACAGGCCCGACACGAACCAATGTTAATGATTTCCGCGTGATCCTGGTGAACCCTCCCTCCGTGAACCAGCCCCAATGAGACGAGCCCCCATGAAACGAGCCAGATGAGACGCCTGCGCAAGGCAAAGATCCTGGCGACCTTGGGTCCGGCCAGCGGCACGATCGAGCGTATCCAGGCGCTGGTTGCAGCCGGCGCCGATGTGTTCCGGCTCAATCTCAGTCACGGGACCCATGCCGATCATCGCCTGCGCTACGATCTCGTGCGCCAGGTGGAGCGCGATACCGGCCGGCCCATCGGCGTGCTCGTCGATCTGCAGGGACCCAAGCTTCGCGTGGGTGCGTTCGAGGGCGGCGGCACCGACCTTGCCGCGGGATCGCATTTCCGCCTCGATCTCTCGCCGGCGCCGGGCAATGCGACCCGCGCGCCGTTGCCCCATCCCGAGGTGCTGGCGGCGCTCAAACCCGGCGCCGAGCTGCTGCTCGACGATGGCCGCATTCGCCTGCGGGTCGACCAGGCGGAATCCGATTGCTGCGAGACGACCGTCCTGACCGGCGGGCGCTTGAGCGACCGCAAGGGGCTGAACCTTCCCGATGTGGTGCTGGGGGTTTCGCCGCTGACCGACAAGGACCGCACCGATCTGCAATTCGGCCTCGATCTCGGTGCCGACTGGATCGCGCTTTCCTTCGTCCAACGGCCGGAAGATGTGGCCGAGGCGCGCCGGCTGATCGGTCAGCGCGCCGCCATCATCGTCAAGATCGAAAAGCCCTCGGCGCTGACCCATCTCGAGGAGCTGATCCAGCTTTCCGATGCCATCATGGTGGCGCGCGGCGATCTGGGCGTGGAAATGCCGCCCGAAGATGTGCCGAGCGCGCAAAAGCGCATCGTCGGTGCCTGCCGTCTCGCCGGCAAACCCGTCGTGGTCGCAACCCAGATGCTGGATTCCATGGTCCATGCGCCCGCACCCACGCGGGCCGAAGCCTCCGATGTCGCGACGGCCGTCTATGACGGCGCCGATGCGATGATGCTGTCGGCGGAATCCGCCAGCGGCGACTATCCGGTCGAATCCGTTGCCATGATGAATTGCATCATCGCCCGCACCGAGCGCGATCCGCTGCATCGCCGCCTGATGGCCGCCCAGCATCCGGAGCCGGAGGCAACCGCCGCCGACGCCATCAGTGCCGCCGCCGCGCAAGTTGCCCATACGCTCTCTGCCGCGGCCATCGTCACCTATACGACCTCGGGCTCGACCTCGTTGCGCGCGGCGCGCGAGCGGCCGGACGTGCCGATCCTTTGTTTGACATCCAGTCTGCCCACAGCGCGGCGCCTTGCCCTGGTCTGGGGAACCCATTGCGTGGAGACCCCGGATGTCGAGAGTTTTTCGGAGATGGTGGACAAGGCCTGCCGCATTGCGCGCGAGGAGAACTTCGCCGAACCCGGCCAGCGCCTGGTGGTCACTGCCGGCGTTCCCTTCGGCACGCCAGGCTCAACCAACGTGCTGCGCATCGCCTGGGTGAAGGAATAGCGGCGGAATGACGGCCACGCTCAAACCCATCACCTCCGCCATCGGCGTCGAGATCGCCGGGATACAGCTCGCTTGCATGGACGATCGCGACTTTGCCGCCATTCACCGCGCGCTTCTCGACCATCTGGTGATCGTCCTTCACGATCAGCAGCTTTCGCCGGAAGATCATCTCGCCTTCGCGCGCCGTTTCGGCGAGCTTGAACCGCCGCATCCGGTCTTTGCCCATCTGCCGGATCATCCGCAGGTCAGCGTGCTGGAGAACCGCGGCAATGAAGGCGTCTATAACGACGAATGGCATACTGACGTAACGTTCCGCACCCAGCCGGCGCTGGGATCCATCCTCTATTCGCGCGTCATCCCGGAAAAAGGCGGCGACACGCTATGGGCCAATCTCAATTCCGCCTATGAGGCACTGAGCCCGGCACTCAAACGCGCCCTCGAGGGCCTCAGCGCCTGGCACGACATCTGCGGGGGTGGACCCTATAACCGCGTTGCCAATTATCGCGAGATCGTGCTGGCGCAGCCCAACGGCCCGCAGCGCCTCGCCGAGATTCAGCGCGAATTCCCGCCCATGCTGCATCCGGTCGTGCGCGTGCATCCGGAGACGGGCCGCAAGGCGCTCTTCGTCAACCGTTCCTTCACGACCCACATCGATGGATTGTCGAAGCTGGAGAGCGACTGGCTGCTAGGCCTGCTTCTCGAACATGCCGAACAGACCGGATTCCAGATGCGCCATCGCTGGCGGGCGAACGATCTGGTGATGTGGGACAACCGCTGCACCCTGCATCTCGCCACGGCCGACTATGCGCCGGCCCATCGGCTGATGCACCGCGTCACCGTGCAGGGCGATCGGCCCTGCGCCGCCTAGCGAGGGAGATCGTGACCGCCCCTACAAGGACAAATGATGCCTAGACGCCGTTCGGAACGACACCGTACGAATAACATCGGATGGCTGCGCGCGGCGGTTTTAGGCGCAAATGACGGCATTCTTTCCACGGCCAGCCTGGTTCTTGGTGTGGCGGCCGCCGACGGTACGCGCAGCAGCGTATTGATCGCAGGCGTCGCGGGACTGGTTGCGGGCGCCATGTCGATGGCCGCAGGCGAGTACGTGTCCGTGCACTCGCAGGCCGATACCGAAGCGGCCGACCTCAAACGTGAACGTGCGGAGCTGAAAGCAGACGACAAGGGAGAACATAGGGAGCTGACGGGCATCTACGTTGCCCGCGGCCTTGAGCCATCGCTCGCAAAACAAGTTGCCGATCAGCTCATGGCCCACGACGCCTTGGGCGCGCATGCGCGGGACGAGCTTGGCATCACCGAAAATCTCAGGGCGCGGCCTATTCAGGCGGCAATCGCATCCGCATGCAGCTTCGCTGTTGGTGCTGCCATGCCTCTCATCGTCGCTGCGATTGTTCCGCATGCGGGCCTGATCGTCTCCGTATCCGTCAGTTCTCTTCTCTTCCTCGCACTCCTGGGCGCATTGGCCGCCCGTGCCGGCGGCGCAGCCGTTGTGCCGAGCGTATTGCGCGTCACATTCTGGGGCGCCTTGGCCATGGGCGTGACCGCCGGGATCGGCGCCCTGGTCGCAACGGTGATGTGAGCAGCCCGCCGGCAATGGTTCACGTTGCCGCCGGCTTGGGGCTGAGCCGCGGCGCCAGGGTGAAGATCGCCAGTGCGATCCAGACGAGCGCGAACGTCACATAATGGGCCCAGCCGAACGGTTCGTTGAAGACGAACCGCGCCAGCACGAACTGGATGCTGGGGGCGATGTACTGGAAAAAGCCGAGCACGCCATAGGGCAGCCGCCGTGCGGCGCAGGTGAACCAGAGCAGCGGCACAAACGTCACCGGGCCGGCCAGCGCCAGCAGCAGATCGGTGCGGCCGTCGGCCAAAGTGAAGGCGTGGCCGAAGAACAGCAGCCCAGCCAGCGCGAAGGGAAACAGCATCGCCGTCTCGATGAACAGGCCGCCCAACGCCTCGACGGCGACGATCTTCCTTAAAAGTCCGTATGTCGCGAAGCTAAACGCCAGCCCCAGCCCCATCCACGGCACCTGGCCATAAGCGATGACAAGGATCAGCACGCCCGCGGCCGCCAGCAGCATGGCGGCAATCGCCGGACGCGACAGCTTCTCGCCGAGAAACAGGCGGCCGAGGAGCACATTCACCAGCGGATTGATGTATTGGCCGAGACTGGTTTCGATCACATGGCTCGTGCCGACGGCGTGGATATAAAGCAGCCAGTTCGCCGCGACGAGGACCGCCGTCAGGCAGAGCGTAGAGATGGTGCGGCCGGTGGTGATCGCGCTCACGATCTGCGGCCATGATCGCGAGGCCAGCACCATCGGCAGCAGGATCGCCATCGACCAGACGATGCGGTGGCCCAGCACTTCCCCCGCCGGGACATCGGCGACGGCCTTGAAGTAGAACGGGTTAAATCCCCAGCAGAGGAAGGCGGCAAGCGCATAGAACACGCCGGCGCGCACCCGGCTTTGATCGCCCCCCATCACGTCAACACCGTCACGTCACGGCCGGTTCGCGCATCAGCCGCGGCGCCATGGTGAAGATCAGGATGGCGGTCCAGATCAGCGCGAAGGTCACATAATGGGCATGGCCGAAATGCTCGCCGAAGACGAACACCGCCAGCAGGAATTGAATGCTGGGTGAAATGAACTGGAAGAATCCCAATACGCTCAACTTCAATCGCCGCGCGGCGCAGGTGAACCAGAGCAGTGGGAGAAAGGTCACGGGTCCGGCCAGGACGAGCAGGAGATCGGTCTTGGTGTCGGCAGTCGTGAAGCTGTGGCCGAAGAGGGCGAGCCCGACGATGGCGAAGGGAAACAGCATCACCGTTTCGATGAAAAGGCCGGGCAAGGCGTCGACCGCAACCACCTTGCGCAGCAGCCCATAGATGGCAAAGGTAACGGCAAGCCCCAGCGCCAGCCAGGGCACCTCGCCATAGGCGATGACGAGGTTGAGCACACCGGCCGTGGCCAGAATTGCGGCCACGATCTGCGGCCGGCTGAGACGCTCGCCCAGGAAGACACGGCCGAACATCACATTCACCAGCGGATTGATGTAGTAGCCGAGGCTCGATTCCAGCACCCGCCCCACTTCCACCGTGTGGATGTAAAGCAGCCAGTTGATCCCGACGATGATCGAGGTAGCGGCAAGGGTGATGAAGGTCCGCCACCCTGTCAGCGCCCGGACCACTTGTGGAAATTGCCGCGCGTAAAGGATCAGCGGCAGCAGGAACAGCATCGACCAGACGACACGATGTCCCAGGATCTCGAGCGTCGAGATATCGGCGACGGCCTTGAAGTAGAAAGGATTAAGACCCCAGGACAAGAACGCCGCCAGGGCATAGGCGACGCCGATGCGCGTTCGGCTGTGGTCGGTGATGGTCATGAGGACTGGGCGAAAGCAGACGGAAAATGGGCGGGGTGGTTGCAACTTAGCCGGTAAACTGGCCCTGTTCAAAGGTCCAGGCACAGCGCAAACTTTGCCGCGATTGCCGGGAGAGGATAATGGCTGCCCAGACTGCCACCAAGGATCGCGCCGCCAAGACGATCGTGCGCACCACCTGTCCGCGAGATTGCTACGATGCCTGCGGCATCGCGGTCATCAAGCGCGGCGACGTCATCACCAAGGTGCTGGGCGACCCTGATCATGCCGTCAGCCGTGGCGCGCTCTGCGGCAAATGTGCTCTCGCCTATAACGGCGCCTGGCGCGACGCAGCCCAGCGTCTCGGCCGGCCGCTGAAGCGAAGTGGTCCCAAAGGCGAAGGTCGGTTCGAACCGGTCAGTTGGGACGAAGCGCTGACCGATATCGCCCAGCGTCTGACAGGGATCGTGTCGAAAGGCGAAGCGGCCTCGATCTTCCACACCCATTACACCGGCACCTGCTCGAAAATCGCCGGCAATTTCCCGATGCGTTTCTTCAACCGGCTGGGCGCGAGCGAGGTCGAGCCGGATACGATCTGCAATCTCGCCGGCCATGTCGCCTTCGAGCTCGTCTTTGGCAGCTCCTATACCGGCTTCGATCCTGCGACGGCCAAGGACGCGGCTTGCATCCTCGTCTGGGGCGCCAACCCCTCAGCTTCTGCCCCGCATGCGCATAAGCATTGGCTGCCGGAATCGCCGGCGAAGAAGATCGTCGTCGATCCGGTGCGCCATCCGACCGCCGCCGCAGCCGATCTCCATTTGCAGCCCTTCCCCGGCAGCGATGCAGCCCTAGCCTTCGCCATGCTGCATGTCATCCGCCGCGAGGGCCTGCTCGACCGCGGCTATATCGAGCACAACACCATCGGCTGGGACGAGGTCGAGGCGAAGCTCGAGTCATGCACGCCCGAATGGGGCGAGCGCGCCACCGGGGTGCCGGCGGCGTTGATCGAGGAAGCAGCACGTCTTTACGCCAAGGGCCCCTCGCTGCTCTGGCTGGGCCAGGGCCTGCAGCGCCAGCCCATGGGCGGCAATGTCTTTCGCGCCTGCGCCCTGCTGCCGGCGGCCACCGGCAATATCGGCAAGCCGGGCGCCGGGTTTTACTATCTGAATGGCGGGCGCCGCGGCATCGACGGCAATTATCTGAGCGGCGGGGCGCTGCGCAAGGCGCCGCCCGGCAGCATCAGCCATATGGATCTCGCTGCGGCCCTGGAAGACCCGAAGAAAATCCAGGCGCTGTTCTGCTGGAACATCAACATCGCGGCCTCCAATCCGGACCAGCAGCGCCTGCATCGCGCCTTAAAGCGCGAAGACCTGCTGACGGTGGTGCTCGACCTGTTCCAGACCGACACGGCCGACTTCGCCGACTACGTTTTGCCGGCGGCGAGCTTCCTGGAGTTCGACGATATCGTCACCTCCTACTTCAATCTGACCATCTCGCCCCAGGTCAAGGCGAGCGAGCCGATGGGCGAAGCGCTGCCGAACCAGGAAATCTTCCGCCGCTTATCGCGAGCCATGGGCTATGGCGAGCCCGAGCTTTACGAAAGCGATGAATCGATGTTGGCGGCGATGTGCGCTCAGGCAAAACTCCCCGGCGGGTTTGCTGGCCTCAAGGCCAGCGGCACCGTCAACCCTTTCGCCGAACCGGTGATGCAATTCGCCGACGGGAAATTCCCCACCCCCAGCGGCAAGAATCGAAATCGCTTCGGCCAAGGCTGAATCCATGGGGCTGCCGCGCATACCACTGCCCTATGTCGATGAGCGGCCCAAAGAAGGCCGGCTGCGCCTGCTCTCGCCGGCCTCGGCCTGGGCCATGAATACGAGCTATGCCAATGATGCCAAGAATCGCGACAAAGTCGCCGAGGAGGGCGTGGTCCTGCATCCCGACGATGCCGCGGCCCGCGGCCTTGATGACGGCATGATGGTGCGGCTATCCAACGAACAGGGCGAGATCGTCATGCCCCTGCATATCGCCGCGCGCATGCCCAGGGGCGTCGCGCTCGCGGTCAAGGGCGCCTGGCCCAAGCTGATGCCCGAGCGGCGCAACATCAACGCACTCCACGCCGGCCGCAAGACCGATATGGGCGAAAGCACCTCGGTTCATGGTATTGAAGTGACGGTGTCGGCGGCCCGTTAGCTGCGCCTCTCCGATCCGAGGGACCTGGACCATGAGTGAGGGCGCCGACGGCGCGCCGGCGGCTTCATCCGCCGCCCCGACCTGGCGCGATGTGCTGTTCGGACCCTCGCGACGCACGGTCTGGACCATCAGCATCGGTGTCGCCATCCAGGCCTTCGGCTGGTTCCTCGTCTCCACCATCATGCCCAGCGTGGTGCTGCAGCTCGGCCGGCCCGAGGAGCTGAGCTGGGGCACCACCGCCTTCCTCGCTCTATCGGTGCCGGGCAGCGCCAGTGCCGGCTATCTCAAGGGCCGTTTCGGCGCCCGCCCGGTGCTGCTTGCCGCCGGCAGCCTCGTCATCGCCTCGAACCTGCTGGGGCTTCTTTCGCCCAGCATGGATGTGTTCCTGCTCTCGCGCGCCGTGCAGGGGCTGGGCGAAGGCCAGGTGCTGGCGCTCTGCTATATCCTCGTGGGCGATTCCCTGGCGCCGCGCG
Organism: uncultured Alphaproteobacteria bacterium; assembly: GCA_963770335.1. Lineage (GTDB taxonomy): Bacteria > Pseudomonadota > Alphaproteobacteria > Dongiales > Dongiaceae > DASXQK01. The sequence goes on along the minus strand of CAVYPG010000007.1, from coordinate 41,868 downwards.
AGGTAAGTCCCGCCTTCGCCATCGTCGCCGTGGTCTGGGCGCTGGCAACCCTGATCGGGCCGTGGCTCGCCGGATTGCTGACGGCCATCGCCTCGTGGCGCCTGGCCTTCACCCCGCTACTGCTGCTCGCCGGCACTTTCCTCTGGCTGATCGCCACGGATCGCAAGCTCGCTGAGCGCCCGGCCACGGCATCGGGCATGCTGCCGCTGGGGCGCCTGGCGATCATCGCCCTCACCATCGGCGCCGTCTCGTTTGCCGGCGCTACCCGCAACTTTGCCCTCGCCGCGGCCTTGCTGGTTGTCGGCATTGTGCTGATCAGCCTTTGCTTTCGTCTCGACCGGCGCAGTCCCTCGCATCTCTTTCCCACCCGCCTGCTCTCGCTGCGCGATCCCTCGACGCTCGGCATATGGATCCTGGCGCTGATGTTCGGCACCGAAGCCGCGGCACCGCTCTACATGGCCTATTTCGTCCAGGTCGGTCACGGCACCTCGGTTTTCTTCGCCGGCCAGTTCTCGGCGATCACCGCGCTCGCCTGGTCGCTGAGCGCCATCTACATCAGCCGCTACGATAAATCCGTCGGCCGGCCGATGCTGATCCTGGGGCCCGGCCTGCTGACCCTGGGCCTGGCAGCCCTCATGTTCTGGAACGTCTTGCCGCTCTACGTCAGCGCCTTTGCGCTGATCTCACTCGGCGCCGGCTTCGGCCTCAGCTACACCTTTTTCACCGAATATGTGATCGGCCTGTCGCCGGATGGCGAGCGCGACGTCACCGCCGGTGGGATCCCGACGCTCGAAAATACCTGTGCTGCGATCGGCGCGGCCCTGGCGGGTCTGCTGGGAAACATGGCGGGTTTCGGCGCGTCGGGTGCGGCCGACATTCCCGCGGCGGTGCCGGTGGCGGTCTTCGGTGTCAGCGCCCTGGTCTCGCTGTTCACCTTCTTCTGCGCGATACGCTTTTACCGGCTGGTGTCGCGGACGTGATCGACACCCCCTCACCTTGATCCTCTCCCCCATGAAGAATGGGGGCGAGGAAAAAAAGGGGCTCAGCTACTCCCTCTCCCGGGTGCCTAGATCGACTTCGCCGCCAGGCTCTTCTTCATCTCCTCGGCATCCTGGCGGATGCCGGGCATGTTGGGATTGATCGCCAGCGCCTTCTCGAAGGCGTCGAGCGCTTCCTTTTCCTTGTCGAGCTGCGCATTGCACAGGCCAAGGCCGGAGAGCGCCCCGAAATGCCGCGGCTCGAGCGCCAGGGTCTTGACGATGTCCTTCATGGAATCGTCGTAGCGGCCAAGCATGTAGAGCGCCGTCGCCCGCTTGTTCCAGCCCTCGGCGAAATCGGGCGCCAGCTGCACGACGCGGCCGAAGGCGCGATAGGCCTGGTTGTAATCCTCGTCGTTCAGCGCCGAGGTGCCGATCGCCATCAGCGCATCGACATTCTGGTCGCCGGACTGCAACCAGATCTCCCAGATCTTTGCTTCGATGGGTTGGGAATCCTCCGGCGATTTGGCGGCTTTCAGCTGGGTGAACAGTTTTTCCAGGCGCGGATCCTTCTGGTCGGCCGAGGCGGGCGACAGGTTGAACCCGAAGAAGACCAGGAGGAGGAGTGCTGCGGCGAGCTTCTGCATGCTCCGATTATCCGATGCTCAGCCTTGCCGGCCCAACAAAAAATTCACTACTTGCCTGTTATCCGCCGGCCCTGCAATCCTCCGCGCTTCTCCCGCAATACAGGCCGGGTCATGCAGATTTCAGATTGTTTTTCAGCCGATTATGCGGCGGCGCGGGAGAAATTCACCGCCGCGGCCAGGCAAGCCTCGGCCCGCCTCGAGAGTCATCACAATCCTGCGACCGGGCCCGACGGGCTGAAACTGTCGGCGGAGAGCGCCTGGCTTGGGCCGCGCGATGCAGATCGGGTCCTGATCGTCATGTCGGGAACCCATGGGGCAGAGACCTTCAGCGGTTCGGCCATCCAGGTCGGCCTGCTGCAGAGCGGCATTGCCAAGGAGATCGCCGGCGGACTCGGCGTGCTGCTGATCCATGCCATCAACCCCAGCGGCTTTGCCTGGCTCAGGCGTGTCACCGAAGGCAATATCGATCTCAACCGGAATTTCGTAGCCCATGGCGCAAGCTACCCGTCCAATGCCGGCTATGAGACGCTGCGCGATTCCATCTGCCCCGATGAGTGGCATGGCGAAGCGCGCGCAAAGGCGGATGCGAAGTTGCTGGCCTATGGCGCAGAAGCATGGCGCCATGGCGCTGCAAGCCGCCATCATGTCGGGCCAGTATGTGGACGATCATGGCGTTTTCTATGGCGGGTTGTCGCCGACCTGGTCGAACCGCACCTTCCGCGACATCCTGGTCCGCAACGCCGCCCATGCCCGCCATGTCGGGTTCATCGATCTCCATACCGGCCTCGGCCCCTATGGCTATGGCGAGATCATCAGCAATCACTACGCCGGCACATCAGGCCTGGCCCGCATCAGGGACTGGTTCGGCAGCGAGGCGACCTCGAGCGACGACGGCAGTTCGACATCATCGGCGGTGATGGGCGATACCAATATCGGCCTCGAAGAGGCGCTGCCGAAGGCCGCCATCGGGGGAATCACCCTTGAATACGGAACCGAGCCGCTGCGCGACATGATCGATGCCGATACGCGCCGACAACTGGCTGCATGCCCATGGCCGCCTCGACAGCGCCGAGGGCCGCGCCATCAAGGCGCAGATCCGCAAGGCCTTCTATCCCGATGCCGATGATTGGCGCGCCATGGTGTGGGAGCGGGCCGTCGAAGTGACCCGCCGCATGGTCAAGGGGCTGGCTCAGTCCTAGTCTCGATTTCGGGCGGCAGTGCGGCGGGCCGCGGGCCGCCCGTCGCCCAGTCCAGCAACTCCACCGTATGCAGGATCGGCCGGCCGAGCCCGTTCTCCAGTTGCTGGATGCAGCCGATATTGCCGGTGGCGACGACCGCCGCACCCGTGCGTTCGATATGGGCGAGCTTGCGGTTGCGAAGCTGGGCGGCCAGCACCGGCTGCAGGATGTTGTAGCTGCCCGCCGAGCCGCAGCAGATATGCCCCTCGCCGATCTCCCGCAGTTCGAATCCGGCGGCCCGCAGCAATGCCCGGGGCGGCTGGCTCAGCTTCTGCCCATGCTGCATGGAGCAGGCCGAGTGATAGGCCACCACCGGCCGCTTGATCGCCGCCAGCGGCGCCAGCGGCAGTTCGCTCATGACCTCGGTGATGTCGCGGGCGAGCTCGGAGACCCGTTTCGCCTTCTCCGCCCAGTCGCGGATCGTTGCGCAGCAGGAAGCCGTAATCCTTCACCATGGTGCCGCAGCCCGACGCATTGATCGACGATGGCATCCAGCCCCTCGCCCTCGATCTCGCGCCACCAGGCAGCGATATTCGCCTTGGCCGAGCGGATGGCCGGCGCTTCCTCGCCCAGATGATGGGTCAGAGCGCCGCAACAGCCCGCGCCCTCGCTCACGACAACCTCGACACCGTGCCGGTTCAGCAGCCGGATCGTCGCCTCGTTGATGGCGGGCTTCAGCACCGGCTGCACACAGCCCGAGAGCAGCGCCACGCGCTTGCGCCGCTCCTCTTTCACCTTGAAGACCTGCGGCCGGTCGACCGGCGACGGCGCGGCGCTGCTCTTCGGCGCCAGGCTCAGCATGGCGGAAAGCCGGCCCGGCAGGATGCGTGCGAAGGGCCGCGCCAGGCGGGCGAGCCGCAGCGACCAGGCAAACAATTGCCGGTTCGGCAGCACTGCCGTCAGCATCGCCCGCAACAGGCGATCCCCCAGCGGCCGACGGTACGTCTCGGCGATATGCCGGCGGCCATGATCCACCAGATGCATGTAATTCACGCCGGAGGGACAGGTGGTCATGCAGGAGAGGCAGGAAAGGCAGCGGTCGATATGCTTGACCACCGTCGCCGAGGCAGGCTTGCCGCCCTCGAGCATGTCCTTGATCAGATAGATGCGCCCGCGCGGACCGTCCAGCTCGTCGCCCAGCAGCAGATAGGTGGGGCATGTCGCGGTGCAGAAGCCGCAATGCACGCAGGCGCGCAGGATCTTCTCGGACTCCGCCGTATCGCTGTCGGCAAGCTGTGCCAGGGAGAAGTTGGTCTGCATCAGCGGTGCTCAGACATCGCGATACATCCGGCCGGGATTGAATCGCTTCAGCGGATCGAAGCTTTCCTTGACCCGCCGCGTCAATGCGGCGAGCGCCGCATCCATCGGCTGGAACACATCGATCGCCGCGCGCAACGCGGCTGGTGCTCGAACCAGCGTCGCGTGACCGCCGAGCGGCGCCATCGCGGCGCGGAGTTTGGCCGCCCCGCCATCGCCCGCTGCGGGAAGGCTGACCCAGATGAGGCCGCCGCCCCAGTCATAGAAATAGCGGGCGCCATCGCCCAGCTCGCGGGTCACCGCGGGCCCTGCCGCCGGCGGTACCGAGAGCCGCCACAGAGCATCGCCTCGATCCTCGGTGAAGAACGTCGCATCGCGGATGCTGCGCCAGAGCGTCACTGCATCGCTCTCGCCCAATACCTGGCTCTTGCCGCCGCTCTCTTCCTGGAGTTTTCCCAGCCGGTGATCGACCGATAATCGCCGTGCCCTCCAGACGCAGCAAGGTGGCTGTTTCCCCGCCGAGCGTGGTTTGTGCCGCAATCCCTGCCGGCAGATAGGCCGCAGCTGAAACATCCTGCGCGCCGCCCAGCGCCTTGTTCATCAGCACCGCGGCAGCCGCATCGTCGAGTTCGGCGATACAAAGCGTGCGGGAGGATTCCGGCGCCGGCAGCACCTTGATCGTCGCCTCCGCCAGCACCGCCAGCGTGCCGAAGCTGCCGGTCATCAATTTGCTGAGGTCATAACCGGTCACGTTCTTCACCACGCGCCCGCCTGCTTTCACGATCTCGCCCGTGCCGTTGACGACCGTGCAGCCGAGAATGAAATCCCGCGCCGCACCGGCCTTCACCCGCCGGGGTCCTGAAAGATTGCAGGCGATGATGCCGCCGAGGGTCGCCTGCCCTGCCGGCAGGCCATAGAGCGGACCCAGATCGGGCGGTTCGAAGGCCAGCATCTGATTATGCGCCGACAGCCGTGCCTCGATCTCGCGCAAGGGCGTGCCGGCAGCCGCACTCATCACCAGCTCTTCGGGCTCATACAGGCTGACGCCGGAGAGCCGCGAGAGATCGAGGCTATGCTCGGTCTGCAAAGGGCGGCCGAGGCCGCGCTTGCTGCCCTGGCCGACGATCTCCAGCGTGCCTTCGCTGCCGGCGATCGCCGCCACCAGTTCCACCAAGGTTGCCGGCTGAAGTCGCTCGGCCATCAAAAGCGCGGCAGATCGGGATGCGGCAGCCGGCCAGCATGGACATGCACACGGCCGAGTTCCGCACAGCGATGCAGCACGGGAAAGACCTTGCCCGGATTGAGCAGGCCTTCGGAATCGAAGGCGCATTTCAGCCGCTGCTGCTGGTTCAGATCGATCTCGCTGAACATCTCGGGCATCAGATCGCGCTTTTCCACGCCCACCCCATGCTCGCCGGTCAGCACGCCGCCAACGGCAACGCAGAGCCGCAGGATGTCGGCGCCGAAGGCCTCCGCCTTCTCCAGCTCGCCCGGTTTGTTGGCGTCATACATGATCAGGGGATGCAGATTGCCGTCGCCGGCATGGAAGACATTGGCCACACCGAGCCCGTAGCGCTTCGACATCTCGGCCATGGCGCGCAGCACTTCGGGCAGGCGCCGGCGGGGAATCGTGCCGTCCATGCAGTAATAATCGGGCGAAATGCGGCCGATGGCGGGAAACGCTGCCTTGCGCCCGGCCCAGAAGCGCTCGCGCTCGGCCTCGTCATTGCTGATGCGGCAGGATTGCGCGCCGACGCCGTTGGCGATTTCCTCGACGCGGGCGATCAACTCATCGACCTCCACCGCGGGCCCATCCAGCTCGACGATCAGCAGCGCCTGGGCCTCCAGCGGATATCCGGCATGAACGAAAGCCTCGGCCGCATGGATCGCAGGCTTGTCCATCATCTCCATGCCGGCCGGAATGATTCCCGCCGCGATGATCCTGGCCACGCAATCGCCGGCGCTTTCATCGCTGGGAAAGCCGATCAGCAGCGCCCGCTGGGTTGCAGGCCGGCGCAGCAGCCGCACCGTTGCCTCGGTGATGACGCCCAGCAGGCCTTCGGATCCCGTGATGACGCCCAGCAGATCGAGCCCGCCGGAATCGAGATGCTTGCCGCCGAGGCGGACCACCTCGCCGGTCATCAGCACCATCTCGAGGCCCAGCAGATTGTTGCCCGTCATGCCGTATTTCAGGCAATGCACGCCGCCGGAGTTCTCCGCCACATTGCCGCCGATGGTGCAGGCGATCTGGCTCGAGGGGTCGGGCGCGTAGTAGAAGCCGTTCGCTTCCACCGCGCGGGTGATGGCGAGATTGGTGACGCCGGGCTGCACCACGGCTGCCCGGTTGGCAAAATCGATATCCAGGATGCGGTTGAACTTCGCCAGGCCGAGCAAAATGCCGTCCGCCAGCGGCAGCGCCCCGCCCGAGAGCGAGGTGCCCGCCCCACGCGGCACGACCTTCAGCTTGTTCTCATGGCAATAGCGCAGGATCGCCGCTACTTCCGCCGTCGTTGCCGGCAGAGCCACCAGCAGCGGCAGTTGGCGATAGGCGGTCAGCCCATCGCTCTCATAGACCCGGCGGGCATCCTCGCTGTCGATGACGCTTTCGGCCGGCAGGATGCGCCGCAGTGCGGCGGCAATCTCTGCCCGGCGATCGATGGCGCCCTGGTCGGGTTGCGGCATCTGCATGGATCAATAATGCCGGTGGGCTGGCCCGCGCGCCAGCACCCCTAACAAAACCACGCCAGCGCTCCCACAAACGAAACCCGCGCCGTAAGGCCCCCGAAAACAAAAACCGCGCCATCAAGGCGCGGTCCGAAGCTCTCAAGATGCGCGGGCTTTAGCCCTGGCGCGCCTTGTAGCGGGGGTTGGTCTTGTTGATGACATAGACCCGGCCCTTGCGGCGCACGATGCGGCAATCCTTGTGGCGGGCCTTGGCCGATTTCAGCGAGTTGACGACTTTCATGATCCGATCCTTGAGGCCCGGCACATCCGGCCCTTCTGCGAGGCGCGGAACATAGGCATCGGTAGCCAGACTGTCAACCGCCGGATGGCCGCGCCCGAAGGCCCTTCAAGCCCTTGGCCTGGAACGATATTTTACTAGGCCAGCGGCAGCCCGGCAGCCTTCAGCTCGGCCCGCAGCAGAGCCGGCTCGCTGAAGTGGTGGGCGCGCATGCCGGCGGCCCGTGCCCCTTCGACATTGGCGGCGCTGTCGTCGATGAACAGGCAATCTTCCGCCGCCAGGCCGTGGCGCGAGCACAACAGCTCATAGATGCGCCGGTCCGGCTTCAACACCCCCTCCTCGCCCGAAACGACGATCCCGTGGAAACCGCTCAGAAAGGGGAAGTGCCGGGTCGTAAGATCGAATTTCTCGTGATTGAAATTGGTGATGGCGTAGCAGGGAATGCCCAGCGCCTGGAGTTCCTCCAGGATCGCGACCGAGCCGTCCACAGCACCACCCAGGGTCTCGACCCAGCGCTCGTCGAAGGCGCGGATAAGATCGGCCTTGTCGGGGAACAAGGCGATGCGCTCGGCCACGCCCTGCGCGAAGGTCTTGCCGCGATCCATCTCCAGATTCCACTCGCCGGCGCAAATGCGGGTGAGGAAATCATGCCGTTCCGCCTCGTCGGCGATCAGCTTGCGATAAAGCAGATGCGGGTCCCAGCGGATCAGCACATTGCCCACATCGAAAACCGGAATAGTGCGTGTTGGCCTCACCCGTATTCCTCTGTTCTACGATTCTGGGCGGCGAGCCTATCCGCTTTACCCCGGGCAATGAACGGGCATTTCCGGTTGCCAGTGTTCATTTAGCTGCCAGCGCTGTGCCCGGGCTGCAAAGCGGTGCCGCCTCGTATATTGTCGCCCTCGAATGAGCCCCGCCCGATGAGCCCATCCCTTACCCTCACCCAGCATATTCAGCGCACCTTTACCCTGGCATTGCCGGTAATGTTGGCCCGTGCGGGGCTGGTGGTGATGGTCGCCGTCGACACGATCCTGGTCGGGCGCGCCAGCAGCCATGAGCTCGCCTTCTTCGCCATCAGCGCTGCGCCTCAGATCATCATGATCGCGGTCAGCGTCGGCCTGATGGTGGGCACCGTCGTGCTGACCGCCCAGGCCGATGGCGCCGGCCGGCAGCAGGAATGCGGACGCTTCTGGCGGCTGGCCATGTTGCTCTCCATCGGCATCGGCCTGTTGTTCTCCGCCATCCTTGTGCGCGGCGATCTGGTGTTGCATGCACTGGGCGAGGGTGACGACATCACGCAAGGCGGCGGCAAGGTCATGCAGATGTGGGCCATCGGCATGCCCGCCGCGGTGCTGTATGGCGCGACATCCACTTTTCTTGAAGGCATCTCGCGCCCGCGCACCGGCATGATCGTCTCGCTTGGTGCCAATCTGGTGAACCTGCCCCTCGCCTGGGCCCTGATCTTCGGGCATTTCGGCCTGCCGGCCATGGGCGCCATGGGTGCCGCACTCGCAACATCCATCACCCGCTGGCTGATGTTTGCGGCCATGACAGGCTATGTGCTGCGCATGCCCGATCGCGAGCGCTTCGGCATCCATGCGCCGCTGAAGGGCTATTACCATCTGATCGGCAAGATGCTGCTGCTGGGATTGCCGGTGGGTTTTGCGGTTACCTGCGAGACCACTGCCTTTTCCGGCGCCACCATCATCGCCGGCTGGCTGGGCGAGACGCCGCTTGCCGCATACCAGCTTTCCATCAACGTCACCTCGTTCTTCTACATGCTGACCCTGGGGCTCGGCACCGCCGCCGCCGTGCGCGTCGGCAATGCCGTCGGCCGCGACGATCAGCCCGGCGTGCGCCAGGCGGGCTGGATTGCGGTTGCCATGATTGCCGTGGCGATGGTCGTGATCGGCATAGCCATTCATTTCCTGCGCGCCGGCATCGCCGGCGTCTATTCCGTGGATGCGGCGGTGATCGAGGCGGCCCTGCCGGCGCTGACGGTGATATCGATCCTGGTGATCTTCGACGGTGTGCAGGGCGTGCTGATGGGGGCGCTGCGCGGCACCGGCGATGTGCTGTTTCCCATGGCCGGATATCTCATCGCCTTCTGGGGCTGCGCGCTGCCGCTCTGTTATTACTGGGGCTATCACCAGGCGACCGGCGCGGTCGGCATCGTCGAGGGCTTGACCGCCGGCCTTGTCGTCATCTGCAGCCTGCTGGGTGGGCGCTTCTATATCGTGGCGCGCCGGCGTGTGCGGGCGGTGTGATTGCCCCCACGGTATAAAATCGCATGACCTACGATATCGCCATCATCGGCGCCGGCATGGCCGGTGCCGCCGCCGGCTACGCGCTGGCACAATCGCGTGGCACCGCCGCAAGGCATCATCCTGATCGAGCGCGAATCCCAACCGGGCTATCACAGCACCGGCCGGTCCGCCGCCCTTTATGAACCCGCTCTCGGCAACGCGACGGTGCGCGCCTTCAACGCGGCCAGCGGCGCGTTCCTGCACTCGCCACCGCCGGGATTTTGCCGAGCGGCCGCTGATGAGCCGGCGCGGCGAGCTGACCGTGGCCGATGCCGATCAGCGCGCCGAGCTCGATCGCATGCTGGCGCTGAACGGGATCGGCGGTCATGTCATCCGGGAGATCTCCGCCGCCGAGGCCCTGGCGATAGTGCCGATCCTGCGGCCGAGCCTCGTCGCTTTCGCCGGCTACGAGCCCGACGTCATGGATATGGATGTGAATGCCATCCATCAGGGGTTCCTGCGCGGCTTTGCCGCGGCGGGCGGCAAACTGGTCTGCAATGCCGGGATCGAGCGGATCGAACGGACCGGCCAGACATGGCGCATTGCGGCGGGCAGCGAGTCGCTTCGAGGCACGCGCGATCGTCAACGCTGCCGGCGCCTGGGCGGACGAGATTGCCGTATTGGCTGGTGTTGCGAAGATCGGCCTGCAGCCCAAGCGCCGCACGGCCGCCATCCTGCCCGCGCCAGAGGGATACGACATCCACGGCTGGCCGGTCTTCGGCGTTGCCGGCGAGCCCGGCTATTTCAAGCCGGAATCCGGCAAGCTTCTGGTCTCGCCCGGCGATGCCACGCCGGTCGATCCCCAGGACGTGCAGCCCGAAGAGCTCGACATCGCCATCCTCGTCGACTGGTACGAGACGAAAACCACCCAGAGCGTCCGCCGGGTCGAGCGGCGCTGGGCGGGCTTGCGCACCTTCGCGCCGGATAACGCGCCGGTCCTGGGTGAAGACCCCGATGCACCAGGCTTCTGGTGGCTGGCGGGCCAGGGCGGCTACGGAATCATGATGGCGGAATCCCTGGGCCGCGGCCTCGCCAGCCTGATGAACCATGGCGAGCTACCGGCAGATCTTCGCAGCCTCGGCGTTGCGCCGGGCGACATATCGCCCGCGCGCTTTCGGTCGGCTTGAAGCGGCCAAATTAAGGCGAGACATGTCGAATCCGGGCTTCTCTATCGTCAGGCGGCGATGCAGGATCGCTCCCCATGATTCCGCTGATCGATAGCGCAGCTCTTTTTGCCGGTCCCTCGGCCGCTCGCGAGGAGGCCGACCGCCGCATTCATCAAGCCGCCACCGGCGTCGGCTTCCTGATGATGACCGGCCTGCCGGCCGATATGCCCATGGGCCAGGCCGCGCGGCGGCGCCTGCTGCGCCTCTTCGATCTGCCGCGAGACGGAAATCCGCAAACTCTGGCGGCAGAAGTTCGATCCCTCGCGTCCCAATGTCTATCGCGGCTGGTTTCCGCTGCAATCGGGCCATGCGACCTACAAGGAAGGCATCGATATGGGCCGCGATGTCGCCTATGGCGCCGGATTCGGTCGATGCCGGCGATCCGCTGCTGGAGGCGACACCGCTGCCGTCGGAGAGCGCGCTGCCCGGCTGGCGCCAGGATGCAGCCAGCTATTACCGCCAGCTCGAACAGATTTCCGCCGCTCTCATGCGCTCGCTCGCCCGTGGCCTGAATCTCGACGAGCATATCTTCGACGAAGCCTTTGTCGGCGGGCTCTCCACCTTGCGGCTGATCCATTATCCGCCGCGCTCGGACGATTCTTTCGTCGGGCTGACCGAGGAAGAAGGCTGGGTCACCCATAACGGCGAGCGGCGCTATGTCACCGGCCGGCCCCATGTCGATACCGGGTTCGTCACCTTGCTCGCCCAGGATGGTGTCGAGGGCTTGCAGGCGCGGGCATCGGACGGCGCCTGGCTCGATGTGCCGCCGCTGGAGAACACGCTTGGCCGTCAACTTCGGACTGACCCTGGAGCGCTGGACGGGCGGACGCATCAAGGCGACCCAGCACCGCGTCATCGGAACGGGCCGCGAGCGCTATTCCATTCCCTTCTTCTATGAACCGCGCGCCGATTATCGGATCGCGCCCTTGCCGCTGCCGGGGATCGAGGCGTTCGAGCCGTTCCTCTATGGCGATCATCTCTGGGCGACGACCACGCGCTTCGTCGAATTTCATGGCCTCGCTCATTTGCGCCCGCCGCGCGGCACTGCATCGCCGGCGCGCGCCCAACCGATTTCCGCTGGAGGAACACGATGAAAGCCGCCGTCTGCCGCGAATTCAAGAAACCGCTGGTGATCGAGGACATCAAACTGGCCGAACCCGGCCCGAACGATATCAAGGTGAAGATCAAGGCCTGCGGCATCTGCCATTCCGATATCCATTTCATCGAGGGCGCCTGGGGCGGCAAGCTGCCCGCGGTCTATGGCCATGAGGGCGCGGGCATCGTCGAAAAGGTCGGCCGCAATGTCCGCCATCTGAAGGAGGGCGATCACGTGGTGGTGACGCTCGTGCGCTCCTGCGGCGTCTGCCCCTCCTGCGCTGCCGGCGATCAGGTGTTGTGCGAAGGCACCTTCGATCTCTCCGGCAAGTCGCCGCTGACGGGCAAGAACGGCAAGCCAATCACTCATGGGCTCGGCACCGGGGCCTTCGCCGAATACGCGGTCGTCGATGCTTCCCAAGCCGTGGCGATCCCCAAGGACATGCCCTTTGCGCCCGCGTCTCTCATCGGCTGCGCGGTCGTCACCGGCATGGGCGCTGTGGTGAACACCGCCGGGGTCACCGCCGGCAAAAGCGTTGCCGTGATCGGCACCGGTGGAGTCGGCCTCAACAGCATCCAGGGTGCGGCGCTGGCCGGCGCCTCGCCCATCATCGCCATCGATCTGTCACCCACGAAGCTGAAGGCGGCCAAGCGCTTCGGCGCGACCCATGGCGTGCAGGCCGGGGGCGATGTGGCCAAGGAAGTGAAAGCGCTGACCGAAGGCCGCGGCGCCGATTATGTCTTCGTGACCGTCGGCGCCAAGGTGGCCATCGAGCAGGCCTTCTCGCTGGTGCGCCGGGGCGGCAGCGTCGTGCTGGTCGGCATGCCGGCTTCCGACGTGCGCGCCACCTTCGATCCGGTCTATCTCGCCTATGACGAACAGCGCATCATTGGTTCGCGGATGGGCTCGACGCGCCTGCAGATCGACGTGCCCAAGATCGTCGAGCTCTACAAACAGGGCCGGGTGAAGCTGGACGAGCTGGTGACCAAGACCTATCCGCTCGGCCAAGATCAACGAGGCGATCGAGGCCGTGGTCCAGGGCAAGGCGCTGCGCAATGTGATCGTCTTCTGAGGCGGCGATGAAAATCACCGGCCTCAAGACCTTCATCGTCGGCAACCCGCCGCCCACCTTCGGCGGCCGCTATTTCATCTTTCTGAAATTGGTAACGGCCGACGGAATCGAGGGGCTGGGCGAGGTCTATGCCGCCAGCTTCGCGCCAAAGACCATCGTCACGATGATCGAGGACGTTTTCCAGCATCACCTGCTGGACAAGGACCCGTTCCGCATCGAGACGTTCTGGCGCAATGCCTATGGCCGCGGCTATTCCCAGCGGCCCGATCCCTCGCTGATGGGCGTCATGAGCGGGCTGGAGATGGCCTGCTGGGATATCGTCGGCAAGGCGGTCAACAAGCCGGTCTATGAGCTGCTCGGCGGCAAGATGCATGAGCGGCTGCGCACCTATACCTATCTCTATCCGCGCAGCCATGAGGGCGACGCCTATAGCGACCCCGCCGTCTACCGCGATGCCGATGTAGCAGCGGAGCGCGCGGCTGAATACATGGCCCAGGGCTTCACCGCGGTGAAGTTCGATCCCGCCGGCGCCTTTGCCACCTTCGATCCGCGCCAGCCGGCACTGGAGCGCCTCGAACTCTCCGCCGAGTTCTGCCGCAAGATTCGGCTGGCCGTCGGCAAGAAATGCGATCTGCTGTTCGGAACTCATGGCCAGTTCACCGTCTCCGGAGCGCTGCGCCTGGCGCGCCGCATCGAGCCCTATGAACCGCTCTGGTTCGAGGAACCGACGCCGCCGGAAATGCCCGAGGAGATGGCCAAGGTAGCCCGCGGTACCAGCATTCCGATTGCGACCGGCGAGCGTTTGACGACCAAATACGAATTCTCTCGCGTGCTGCAGACGGGGGCCGCCTCGATCCTGCAGATGAATCTCGGCCGCGTCGGCGGGCTGCTCGAGGCCAAGAAGATCGCCGGCATGGCGGAAACCTTCTATGCCCAGATCGCCCCGCATCTTTACTGCGGCCCCGTCGTGGGCGCCGCCAATGTCCAGATCAGCGCCTGCAGCCCGAACTTCCTGATTCTGGAAAGTATCGAGCAATGGGGCGGCTTCCACGCCCGGATCCTGAAGAAGGGTATTCGCTGGGAAGACGGCTATGTGATTCCCCCGACGGAGCCGGGTCTCGGCGTTGAGCTGGACGAGGCTGTCGCGCTTGCCCATCCCTACAAGGGCAAGGACCTCCACCTGGTCCCGAATTTCGGTCCGGGCGACTAAGCAATCCATCTATCGACTGTGAGGATCGCGTCATGCGCTACGCATTCATCGGGCTTGGCAATCTGGGATCGCATCTGGCGGCGAGCCTTTGCCGCGAGGGCTTCAACGTCACGGTCCATGATCTGCAACCGCCAGGCAGCCGACCGCCATATCGCGCTCGGCGCCAAATGGGCAGCGAGCCCGGCGGAAGCCGCCGCCGCCGTCGATGCCGTCATCACCTGCCTGCCCTCGCCCAAGGCTTCGGACGCCGTGCTTAACGGCGAACGCGGCGTGCTCGGCGCGCTGAAGCGCGGTGGCACCTGGATCGAAATGAGCACCACCGACCAGAACGAGATCGCGCGCATCGCCAAGATCGCCGCCGCCAAGGGCATCGACGTGCTGGAGGCGCCGGTGACCGGCGGCGTTCATCGCGCCGCGGCCGGCGAGATTTCCGTGCTGGTGGGCGGCGACAAGAAAGTCTTCGACGCCCATCGCGCCGCGCTGGAAGCCATGGGCGGCGAGATCTTCCATATGGGCCCGCTGGGCAGTGCGGCCGTCATCAAGGTCATCACCAACATGCTGGCCTTCATCCATCTGGTCGCGGCGGGCGAGGCGCTGATGCTGGCCAAGCGCGGCGGCCTCGACCTCGCCCAGGCCTTCGCCGCCATCAAGGCGAGTTCCGGCAACAGCTTCGTCCATGAGACCGAAAGCCAGGTGATCCTGAACGGCAGCTACAATATCGGCTTCACCATGGACCTCGCCTGCAAGGATCTGGGCTTTGCCCTCGACTTCGGTCGCAAATTCGGCGTGCCGCTGGAACTCGCCGGCCTCACCGAACAGACCTTCATCCGCGCCCGCCAGCAATTCGGCGGCGAAGCCTGGTCTTCCATGGTGGTGAAGCTGCTGGAAGATGCCCTGAAGACCGACCTGCGCGCGCCGGGCTTTCCCGAGGTGCTGAGCTAAGCCTCAAAACCGATCGATTGCCCCTGCGCCATCGTCGCCCCTATCATCACCCCGCTTTGGGGAGCAGTGGATGGGGCCGGGCGAGATCGAGCGTGCGGTAGCACTTCACGGGCAGGGCGACATCGCCGCGGCCGAGGTGCTCTATCGCGAAATTCTCGAGGCCAATCCCGATAACGCCGAGGCATTGCATCTGCTGGGGGTGATCGCCCTGCAGCGGGGCGATGCCGCCAAGGCTCAAGAACTGATCGCCCGGGCGCTGGCCCATCAGCCGGGGCGCGGCGAATTCCACCGCAATCTGGGCTTGGCCCTCATGTCGCTCGATCGCCCGAGCGAGGCCGCGGAGAGCCTGAACCGGGCGATCGCGCTCGATCCCGCCGATGCAGCCGCGCTGACCAATCTGAGCGCACTCCGATTGCGCCAGCGTGCAATCGATGACGCGATCGCTGCCGGCGAACGCGCGGCCGCCCTGGCGCCGAACTCCCCCGAAGCCGTCATCAATCTCGCCATGGCACTGCGCGACCGGGGCCGGCTTGCCGATGCCGAGCGCTGGTATCGTCGCGCGGTCGAGCTTTCGCCCGGCACACCGGGGCTGCAGGTCGATCTTGCCACACTGCTGCGCCGTCAGGGACGCGCCGAAGAGGCCATCGAGCAGCTGCGCCAGGCAGCATCATCGGCGCCCGAGGATGGTGGTATCCGCGCCACGCTCTATCACGACCTGCTGCGCCTGGGCGACTGGCGCGACCTGCCGGCGCTGGGACGCGAGATCGACCGGCTGAACAAGGCCGCGCTGACCGCAGGCCGCCCGGCGCCGGAATCCGCATTTCTCAATCTGCTGCGCAGCGAAGACGCGGAGTATAATTTTCGGATCGCCCGCAGCCATACGAGCGAGCTCGCGCGCCGCGTCAGCTGGGCCCAGGACAAACTGCGAGCGTAAGCAGCGCCAACGGACCGGGCGCATCCGCCTCGGCTATCTGACCGCCGATATCTGGGACCACCCCACGGCGCATCTGGCATCCGGCCTCTTCGCCGGCCATGACCGGTCGCGGTTTGACGTTTTTCTCTACTCGTACGGCCCCGATGACGGCAGCACCTATCGGCGCAAACTGGCCGGCGATGCCGAGCATTTCGTCGAGCTCGCCGGCCTCGATACGCTGAGCGCCGCCCAACGCATCGTCGACGACGGCCTCGATATCCTGGTCGATCTCAAGGGCCATACCATGGATGCCTGGCTCGAGATCATGGCGCTGCGCCCGGCGCCGATCCAGCTCCACTGGCTGGGATTCCCCGGCAGCATCGGGGCCGATTTCCTGGACTATTTCATCGCCGATCCAATCGTGCTGCCGCGCGGGTCGGCCGATCCCTATAGCGAGAAGATCGCTCGATTGCCCCGTTGCTATCAGATCAACGACGACCGGCAGGAAATCGGACCGATCCCCTCACGCGCCGAAGCGGGCCTGCCGGAGAAGGCTTTCGTCTTCTGCTGCTTCAACCATGCCCACAAGATCGAACCGGTGATGTTCGATCTCTGGATGGACCTGCTGCGCGAAACGCCGGGCTCGGTCCTCTGGCTGCTGGGCGGCCCAGCGGCGCTCGAGCGCAATCTGCGGCGCGAAGCCAAAGCGCGTGACATCGCGCCCGGGCGGCTGATCTTCGCGCCGCACTGCCCGAAGCGGGATCATCTCGCCCGCCTCGCGCTGGCCGATCTCGCCCTCGATACGCGTCTTTACAACGGCCACACGACCAGCAGCGATGCGCTTTGGGCCGGCACGCCCCTCGTCGCGCTGAAGGGCCGTCATTTTGCCTCGCGCGTCTCCGCCAGCTTGTTGCACGCCCTGGGGCTGGGCGACCTGGTCGTCGACAGTCTCGAGGCCTATCGCGATCTGGCGCTGGCTCTGGCGCGCGAGCCCGCCCGGCTGGCCTCGCTGCGCGAGCGCCTGGCGAAGGCGCGCAAGTCAGCCCCGCTCTTCGACACGCCGCGCTTCATCCGCGATTTGGAACGCGCCTATGAGGCGATGCAGGCCCGACGGGAAAAGTCCCTGCTCCCCCATCATCTCGACATTTTCGATGAGGTTTCACCGGAGCATCAGCAGCAGGCTGCCGAGGCCTTTGCCCGCGGCAATGCCGAACGGGCCGCGAAACGCGATGCCGAGGCCGAGCCGTTCTTCCGCAGGGCGCTGGACCTTAATCCGGCGCTCGCCGATGCGGCTTTTAATCTGGGGAATATGCTGCGCGAGGCAGGACGGACGGCCGAAGCCGCCGGCGCCTATCGCCAGGCGCTTGCCGCCAAGCCCAGCTATGCCCCGGCTGCCTTCAATCTGGGACTGACGCTGAATGGCCTGAGCGATGTAGCCGGTGCTGCAGCAGCCTATGTCCAGGCCATCATCCACGCCCCGCACCTGATTCAGGCGCATGTCAACCTGACACTGGCGCTGCGTGAACTCGGGCGTCATGAGGAGGCGCTGGCGGCCTCACGCGCCGCACTCGCCCTCGACCCTACCTCACCCTTTGCCCTCCATAACGAAGTCCTTCTACTGCTCGATGAGGGCAAGTCGGCCGCGGCGGGCCAACGCCTTGAAGCCATCCTGGCGCGCGATCCCGGGAATACCGAAGCCTTGATGCTGCTGGCCGGCCTGCAGCCGCGCGATGAGATCGCTCGCGCGATCGCCTTGCTGGATCGGGCGCTGCAGCCTGCGCCCGCAGGATGCGGAGATCGCCGCCAGCCTGCTGAACCTGCGCCAGAATGTTTGCGATTGGCCGGGCGCGGATAGCCTGGCGCCGCTGGTCGATCGCCAGACCGACGAGGCGATACGTCATGCGCCGGCGCAGCGCCGAAACGCCTTTTGCCGCGATCACCCGCAGTGAAAACCCGGCGCGCCATCTCGCCATCGCCCGCACCTGGGGGGCACGCTATGAGCGCCAGGCCGCCGCCTCCACCGCCACGCTTGCGCCATGGACGCCCAGCCCCGATGGCCGCATTCGCCTCGCCTATCTGAGCAATCATTTCTTCGATAGCCCCATTGCACAGCTGCTTCTCGGCATATTTCCCCGCCACGATCGCGAGCACTTCCATGTGACGGTTTATTCCTATGGCAAGGATGACGGCAGCATCTATCGCCGCCGCATCGCCGAGGATGCCGATCATTTCATCGACGTCGCTTCATTGAACGACGGAGATGCGGCGGCACGCATCCGAAGCCAGGGCACCGACCTGCTGATCGATCTTAACGGCTATATCAAAGGCAGCCGGTTGGGCATCGCGGCGCGTGCGGCCGGCGCCGGTTCAGCTCGCCTATTTTGGTTATCCTGGCACCACCGGCGCTGCCTTCTACGACTATGTCCTCGCCGACCGCATCGTCGCCCCGCCCGAACATGCCGCTTTCTTCAGCGAAGCCATCTGCCGTTTGCCGGGGTGTTATCTTCCCACCGACGATGAGCAGCCGATCGCGCCGGAGAGTCTGACCCGGGCCGATTGCGGACTCCCCGCCGATGGATTTGTCTTTGGCTCCTTCAACCAGGCCTACAAGTTCGATTCCCGGACGTTCGCCGTTTGGATGAGGCTGCTGGCACAGGTCAAAGGATCGGTCCTCTGGCTGCTGCGCCCGAGTCAACCGGCGCAGGAAAATCTGCGCCGTGCTGCCAGCGCCGCCGGCATCGATCCCGACCGGCTGATCTTCACCCCGCGCTGGCCCAAGGAACGTCATATGCGGCGCCTCGGCCTGGCCGATCTCGCACTCGATACCCGCGTCTATAATGGCCATGTCAGCAGCGTGGATGTGCTCTGGGCCGGCGTGCCGCTGCTCGCCATGATGGGGCATCACTTCGCCGGCCGCGTCGCGGCGAGCCTGCTGAGTGCCCTGGGCCTGCCCGAACTGATCGCTGCCGATCTGGCGAGTTATGAAACGCTGGCGCTCGAGCTTGCCCGCGATCCCGCGCGGCTCGCCTTCCTTCGCGCGAAGCTCGCCGAGCGCCGCCTGAAATCGCTGGTCTTCGATACGGCAGCCATCACGCGCAATCTCGAACGCGCCTATGCCGAGATGTGGCGCCGTCACACCGCCGGTGAGCCGGTAGAGGAGATTAATCTCTGACTGACGGCCCAGTCTTCCTCCTCTCCCCCTGCTGAGGGGGAGAGGATCGAGGTGAGGGGGTTGTGCGGGATTTAAAGAACACCCTCACCCCTACCCTCTCCCGCAAGCGGGAGAGGGAGTAGCCTTAAACCTCCGGCTGCTCGCGGGTTTTGGCGAAGCGGATGTCCGGCCATTCGCGCTGGGTGTAATCGAGTTCCCAGCTGTTGCGTGCCAGATAGACCGGTGCGCCGTCGCGGTCTTCCGCCAGCGCGCCGCGATTGGCGTCGATAAACGCCTTCAGCCGCAGCGGATCATCGGCCTGCACCCAGCGCGCCGTCTCATAGGGTGCGGCTTCAAAACTTGCCTTGATCGAATATTCGGCTTCGATGCGCGAAGCCAGCACCTCAAGCTGCAGCTCGCCCACCACGCCGACGATCCATTGCGAGCCGATCGTGGGCTTGAAGAGCTGGGAGACACCCTCCTCCGCCAGATCTTCCAGCGCCTTGCGCAGATGCTTGGCCCGCATCGGATCGTCAAGGCGCACGCGGCGCAGGATTTCCGGGGCGAAGCTCGGAATGCCGGTGAATGTCACCTGCTCGCCCTCGGTCAGCGCGTCACCGATGCGCAAGGTGCCGTGATTGGGGATGCCGATGATGTCGCCGGGATAGGCTTCCTCCGCCAGCTCGCGCTCGCGGGCCACGAAGAACATCGGATTGTTGATCGAGATCTGTTTGGCCGAACGCACCTGGGTCAGCTTCATGCCGCGCCGGAAGCGGCCGGAACAAAGCCGCAGGAAGGCGACACGATCGCGGTGGTTGGGATCCATATTCGCCTGCACCTTGAAGACGAAGCCCGCCACCTTGTCTTCCGAGGGCTCGATGGGCCTGGGTTTCGCGGGTTGCGGGCGCGGCGGCGGAGCGAATTGGGCCAGGCCCTCCAGCAACTCCGCCACGCCAAAGGTGCGCAACGCACTGCCGAAATAGACCGGCGTCATATGGCCTTCGCGATAGGAGGCCAGGTTGAATTGAGGACAGCCCGCGCGCGCCAGTTCGGCCTCTTCCTTCAGCTTCGCCAGTTCCTCGGCCGTCGCCGATCCACCGTCATAGACGTTGAGCTTGTCCGTCAGCAGATCGAGACCGCCATGATAGTCGGCCGCCGCACCCAACGGCCAAAGTACGGGCGCTGCATCCAGCGCCAGCGTCTTTTCGATTTCTTCCATCAGCTCGAAGGGATGGCGTCCTTCGCGGTCGAATTTGTTGATGAAGGTGACGATGGGCACGTCGCGCAGCCGGCACACCTCGAACAGCTTCAGGGTCTGGGATTCGATGCCCTTGGCCGCATCCAGCACCATCACCGCCGAATCCACCGCCGTCAGCGTGCGATAGGTATCCTCGCTGAAATCCTGGTGGCCCGGCGTATCCAGCAGGTTGAACACCAGCCCGTCATGCTCGAAGGTCATGACCGAGGCCGAAACCGAGATGCCGCGCTGCTGTTCGATCTTCATCCAGTCGGATCGCGTACGCCGGCGCTCGCCGCGTGCGCGCACAGCACCCGCCTCCTGGATGGCGCCACCTTGCAGCAGCAGTTTTTCCGTCAGCGTCGTCTTGCCGGCATCGGGATGGGCGATGATGGCAAAGGTGCGCCGGCGCTCGGCTTGCGAGAGCGGCGCCGGGCGAGCCGGGATTTTCTGGGCTGACAGGGGCTGGGCAGACATGAGTTGCGCTGATTAAGGGTTAAATCGCCAGAAATCAATCGCTGAACAACGCGAAGCCACCGGCGGCCCGCTAATCTCCGCCGCCCGCAACCGCTCTTCGCCCATGTCCCTCGAACCCGGCCACGTCCCGCCCCTCGCCCATGACCGCCATCCTGCTGATGCTGGGGGCGCTCAGCCTGCTGCCGGTCATGGATGGCTGCGCCAAGCTGCTGAGCGAAACCCTGTCGGTCTACGAGATCACCTGGGCGCGATATTTCTTTCACTGGATCATCCTGCTGCCCATCCTGCTGGCCCGCTATTCCTGGCGTGCCTTCACCCCGGCGCGCATGACCATGCAGCTCGGCCGCAGCGCGATCCTGCTCGTCGGCACAACCCTGTTCTTCTTCGCCCTCTCCTACATGCCGGTCGCCGACGCGCTGGCGCTGTTCTTCATCTCGCCGCTGGTCGCGACATTGCTGTCGGCGCTGCTGCTGAAGGAAAAGGTTGGGCCGCGCCGTCTGGGTGCGGTGCTCGTCGGCTTCATCGGCGCACTCATCATCCTTCACCCCGGGTTTCGGCGCTTTCCGCTGGCCGGCGCTGTTCAGCATCGGCTCGGGCCTCTGCTACGGCTTCTATGCCATCGCCACCCGCAAGCTCGCCGGCACGGCGCCGCCGCTGGTGACCGCCGGTTTCACCGCCCTGGTCGGCGCGGTCGTCATGTCGGTGAGCGCACCCCTCTACTGGGTGACGCCCTCGCTGTTTCAGCTCGGCATCATGATGGTGATCGGCCTGATCGCCGCGGCCGGCCACTATCTCGTCATCCTGGCCTATGAACGCGCCGAAGCCTCGCTGCTGGCCGCCTTCGCCTATTACGAGATCGTCATGGCCGTGATCGTCGGCTTCGTCATGTTCGGCGACTTTCCCGATAGCCGCACCTGGGTCGGCATTGCCGTGCTGGCGGCGAGCGGCATATACATCTCGCTGCGCGAACGCCGGCTCGGGCTGCGCCGCGCGCTGATCGACCCCAATCCCTGAGCCCGGAAAGCCCCTCGCTCATGACAGCGCTCAGCGCTCGCGGCCAAAATCCACAGGCGCATCCACAAGCGCCCGGCATGGCCCGGCTGCTGTTCGTGGTCATGGCGCCCTTCGCGCTGGGCTATTTCCTCTCCTATCTCTTTCGCTCGGTGAACGCCGTCGTCGGCCCCGATCTGGTGCACGATTTCCATCTGTCCGCTGCCCAGCTCGGCCTGGTGCCGGCCGCATATCTCTGCGCCTTCGCCTTGTTCCAGCTTCCTCTCGGCCTGCTGCTCGACCGTTTCGGGCCGCGACGCGTCCAGGCAGCACTGCTCTGCATCTCGGCCATCGGCTCCATGCTGTTCTCCCAGGCCGTCGTGCATCTGAACCTGGTGCTGGCGAGCGCGTTAATCGGCCTGGGTTTTGCCGGCGGTCTGATGGCCTCGTTCAAGGCCGTGACGCTGTGGCTGCCGGCCGAGCGCATCGCGCTTGGCAATGGCTGCATCATGGCCTTCGGCGGGCTCGGCACCGTTGCCGCCACCGTGCCGGCCAATTGGGCGGCCGAGACCTTTGGCTGGCGCCTGGTCTTCGCCGGCATGGCGATGATCATCGTCGCGGTCGCGGCCCTCATCTTCTTCCTGGTGCCCGAACGCCATGACGAGCGCCCCACCGCCACCATCGGCCAGCAACTTCGCGGCCTGGCCAAAGCCTGCACCAGCCGTCAGTTCTGGCAGGTCGGCCCGCTGATCATGTTCGCCACCGGCGGCAATGTGGCGGTACAGACGCTCTGGGCCGGTCCCTGGCTGCGCGATGTCGGCGGCCTCAGCCGCGATGGCGTCGCCCATGGCCTGTTCTGGATCGCCATTGCCTTCAGCCTCGGCATCCTGCTGACCGGTATCGTTGCCGATCTGCTGGCCCGGCGCGGGATCGCGCTTTCTTTCAACCATGATTGCCGGCATGGCGCTGAACTTCATCTGCATGGGCTTCATCGTCCTGGGCCATGGCGGCCCCTTCCTGCTCTTCTGGTTGCTCTACAGCATGACCGGCCAGATCGGCGTGCTGGCCTATGCCCATGTCTCGCGCGCGCTCGGCAAGGAGCTTGCCGGACGCTCCAATACCGGGCTCAATTTCCTGATGTTTGCCACCGCCTTCGCCGGCCAGGCCTGCATCGGCTGGATGCTCGATCTCTGGCCGCTGACGCCATCGGCCGGTTATGACCCGGCGGCCTATCGCGCTGCCTTCGGCATCCTGCTGGCACTCCAGCTCGCCGCCATGGCCTGGTTCTTCCTCCTGCGCCCCAGGGCAAACCCGTGAGCCCAAGGGAGAACAAGATCCGCTTCATCGAACTTGCAAAGCTCTCGGCGACCGAGCGCGCGCAACTTCTTCAGCGCACCGAATCCGATCTCGGCCCCTATATCGAAAAGGCGCGGCCGGTGGTCGAAGCAGTTCGCAAGGAAGGCGACGAGGCGCTGGCCCGCTTTGCGCGCGAATTCGATCATGCGCCGCTGACTGCCGACCGCATCGCGGCGACGAAGGCCGAAATCGACCGTGCCGTCGACAGCCTCGATCGCAAGCTCGTCGAGGCGATCGAATTCGCCATCGACAGCATCCGCCGCTTTCATGAAGCCCAGCTGCCGCAGAAGCTCTGGATGAAGGAATTGCGCCCCGGCGTCTTCACCGGCGAACGCGCCACGCCGATCGATTCCGTCGCCTGCTACGTCCCACGCGGCAAAGGCGCATTTCCCAGCGTGGCGATGATGACGGCCGTTCCCGCCGTGGTCGCCGGTGTGCCGCAGATATCGATCCTGACGCCCTGCGGCCCCGACGCGCATGTCGATGCCGCGACACTGGTCGTGGCGCGGCTGGCCGGCGTGAGCGGCATCTATAAATGCGGCGGGGCGGCGGCCGTCGCCGCGGCTGCCTTTGGCACCGCGACGGTGCCGAAATCGCTGAAGATCGTTGGCCCCGGCAGCCCCTATCACGTCGCGGCCAAGCGCCTGCTGGCCGACGCCATCGATCCGGGTATTCCCGCCGGCCCCAGCGAAGCCATCGTGCTGGCCGATGATCATGCCGATGGCTGGCAGGCGGCCCTCGACCTCATCATCGAATCCGAACATGGCGCGGATTCATCCGCCTATCTGGTGACGCCCAGCCGCAAGGTCGCCGAGGCGGCGATCGCTGCCTTGCCGCAGCATTGGGGTCAGATGGGCGAGCAGCGCCGCGGTTATTCCGCGGCCGTGCTCGGCGGACCGCGCGGTGGCGTGCTGCTCGCGCCCGACATGGATTCCGCCTATGCCTTCGTCAACGACTACGCGCCCGAGCATCTGCTGATCCTGGGCCGCGAGCCCTTCGCCCATATGGAGCACATCCGCAACGCCGGCGAGATCCTGCTGGGCAGCCACACGCCCTTCACCCTGGGGAATTTCGTGCTCGGTCCCAACGCCGTTCTGCCCACTTCCGGAGCGGCGCGGACCGTCTCGCCCCTCTCTGTGCATGACTTTATGAAGCGCACCGGCGTGGGCTATGTGACCGAAGCGGGATACCCGATGCTGGCGCCCATGGCCGAAATCCTGGCGCGCTATGAGGGCTTCGAAGGCCATGCCAATGCCGTCTCGTCCTGGCGAAAATCCCGCGGCTGACCGGTCCCGTTCGCTGATCATATGAGCCTACAAATTAACGCGGTGAATCAGCGCGTTAACCGAACTCCTGTTGCCGCACCCTGGCCCCCATGCAACGCTTCGCGCAGCGAGGACTCGTCTTCGCTGGGGAAGTCATTGCGACGTTATCGGCCCGTGGGGGGCCTTGGGGAGATATAGCGATGAACGGTGTCGTTCACTTCGAAGTGCCGACGGACAATCTTGTGCGCGCGCAAAAATTCTACGCCGAAGTATTCGGCTGGAAGACCACGGAACTTCCCGAGCTGGGCACCGTGATGCTGGAGACGACGGAATCCGAACATGGCCGGCCGAAACGGCCCGGTGCGATCAATGGCAGCATGACCCTGCGGCAGGATCTCTCGCGTCAACCGGTCATTGTCATCGCGGTTGCCTCCATCGACGAGACGGTCGCTGCGGTGGAGCAGGCGGGCGGCAGCGTTGTGCAGGCGAAGATCGCCATGGGCAACAGCGCCCATTATGCTCGCGTCATCGACAGCGAAGGCAATGTGATCGGCCTCTGGGAATAACGCACGCGAGCTGTTTGCGACATGACAGGCTCGGCGATACCGGCGAGCCTGATCAGCGCCTATGAAGCGACCGACTATCGCGTGCTCGAGCCGGTTGCCGTTCACCATGAAGATCGGCCGGCGCAGCCACGAACTCGAAGCCTTGTATCGGCGCACCGGCGCCAGTACGGCGACGGTCATCACCGCCTGGAATCCGCGCAGCGAGAAAAAGACCGATGCCGAGAACGAGGCAGCGCAGGCCAATCTGATCGCCGATCTTGAAGCAGCCGGTCTCGCTCCATCTGCCGGCGCTCGGTGCCGATCCGAAGGAAGAGTGGAAGGGCGAGGTCAGCCTGCTCGTCCTCGACGCCACGAAGGAAACGGTCGAGGCGCTCGGCCGCAAATACGGCCAGAACTGCATCGTCTGGGTCGAAGCCGATGCGGTGCCGGTGCTGATTTTTCTGCGCTGAATTGCGCGAAATGGTGGGCGCTGCAAGGATTGAACTTGCGACCCCTTCCATGTCAAGGAAGTGCTCTCCCGCTGAGCTAAGCGCCCGATTTTCGCGTGGGTCGGGGGCCAAATAGCATCGCGTTTCCGGCAATGCAAGCCTCAGGCGGCGCCACTTGCGCCGCATTGCCGCAGCGTTCGCCCATGGCGCCGCGCGCGGCGAGCGATTATCGTATTTGCCATGAGTTCGCTCGTCTCGCCGCCGGCCAATGACCGGCCGCCGTTTGCGCTGCGCCGCCCGGTACGCCAGACGATTCCCCTCGTCTTCTCCTCGCCCCATAGCGGCCTCGATTACCCGGCCGAGTTCCTGGCTGCCGCCAGGCTGGATCCGCTGAGCCTGCGCCGCTCCGAAGATGCCTTCGTCGACGAGCTGTTTGCCGGCGCACCGGCGGCCGGCGCACCCCTGCTTTCAGCACTCTTCCCCCGCGCCTTCGTCGATCCCAACCGCGAGGCCCTCGAGCTCGATCCCCAGATGTTCGAGGACGAGCTGCCGCCGGAAGCCAACACGGATTCCCCGCGGGTTGCCGCCGGGCTTGGCATGATCGCGCGCGTCATCGCCTCCGGCGAGGAGATCTATGGCCGCAAGCTGCCGGTGGC
This sequence comes from uncultured Alphaproteobacteria bacterium, assembly GCA_963770335.1. Classification (GTDB taxonomy): domain Bacteria; phylum Pseudomonadota; class Alphaproteobacteria; order Dongiales; family Dongiaceae; genus DASXQK01. The sequence continues at coordinate 15,956 of CAVYPG010000007.1, read as the reverse complement.
CGAAGCGCTGCGGCGCATCGAACGCTATTACCGGCCCTATCACGCCATGTTGAGCGAGCTGATCGGCGAGACGAAGCGGCGTTTCGGCCTTTGCGTGCTGATCGATTGCCACTCCATGCCCTCGGTCGGCGGTCCGATGGAGCGCGATGCCGGGCGCGGCCGCGTCGACATGGTGCTGGGCGATTGCCGCGGCAGCTGCCTGCGCGCCGGCGCTGACCGAGCGGGTGGAAACCGCACTGCGCCAGATGGGCTATGGCGTTGCCCGCAACAATCCCTATTCCGGCGGCTATGTGACCCAGTTCTATGGCCGGCCTGCCGACAAGGTCCACGCCCTGCAGATCGAGATCAATCGCGCCCTCTATATGGATGAGGCGAACCTCACCCGCGCGCCCGGCCTCGCGCGCCTCGCCGGCGACATGGCCAGGCTCGTACGGGCGTTGGGCGAAATCGCCGGCGGCCTCGGTGCTGCCGCGGCGGAATGAGTACGACGATCGCCGACGCCGCACCGGCCCATCTTCCCGCCATTCATCGCATCTACGCCCATTGGGTGCTGCACGGCCTGGCGAGCTTCGAGGAGGTGCCGCCAGAGATCGCCGAGATGGATCGCCGGCGCCTCTCCGTACAGGAACTGGGCCTGCCGTATCTTGTCGCCCATGACGGCGGCGAGGTGCTGGGCTTTGCCTATGCCGGCCCCTATCGGCCGCGTTCGGGCTACCGCTTCACGGTGGAAGATTCGGTCTATGTCGCACCCGGCACCCATGGCCGCGGCATCGGCCGGCGGCTGCTGAGCGAGGTTGTCGCCCGGGCCGAGGCACTGGGCCGGCTGCAGATGTTGGCCATCATTGGCGATTCCGGCAACGCCGCTTCCATCGGTCTGCATGCAGCCCTGGGCTTTCGCCAGATCGGCATCCTGCAATCGATCGGATTCAAATTCGGCCGCTGGGTCGATACCGTGGTCATGCAGCGAGCCCTGGGCGCAGGGGACAGCGTCCTGCCCAAGGGCTGATCCGCCGCCCCGCACAAAAAATCCGCGCAAAAAAAGGCCGTCCCGAAGGACGGCCTGAAGTTCTGGGAGGAAACGCCCAATGGGCGCCGCGTAGCGCGGAGAAACCGCGATAACGCAGTGCACAATATCGAGGCGGCCCCGCAAGGCTTCAAGCGGGAATCATCGTTTTCTTTGAGATGGATAATTTGTCGCAGGCCACTGTTGCTGCAACGCAACAATTTTCATGATTCCGACATAGTTTCGGCCGCTGCCTGCGGCGGAAATGCACAGATTTTGGTCAGCTGGCCGGAACGGACTCGGTTTGTTCCAGCCGGGCCTTGCGGCATTTCACAGCATCGAGAAAGCCCTGATTGATGGTGACGCCGTCTTTGGTCGCGGACAGGTATGTATCGATCCACTCATCCGACTGGCCGGCCTTCTTGTCGTCGGCGCGGATCTGGTCGGCATTGGCCAGTTCGTTCTTCAGCTCCTGTACCTGCTCGCTTACCGATTGGATGGAGCGGTCGATGCCGCCGCCATGCTCGATGGATTCGTCGATCGGCTTGTGCAGGGTCTTCTCCAGCACCCCCGGCCCCATGAAGGCATCGAGCTTGTCGTAGGGCGTGACAAGGCTGGGCTGCAGGTAAGCCAGGTCCTTCGGGCATTCCTGCGGCGGTGCCGGCATTGGCGCCGGCGCCTCATCCGCCGTCGTGCAGGCAGCCAGCAGCAGCAGGCAAAGCGGCGCCAGCCATGCCGATCGGACCAAGCCCCCTGACGTCTTCACCATGGCCACGCCGCCCCTCGAATTGGAAGGCGCGCATCCTAGCGTCTGATCGCCTGAAGTTGAAACAACTTGAGGCGTGAATCCTTGCTGGTCCCGAGCCGCCGCCGCTATAGTCGCGCCATCCCCTCGCCGCGTTTTGCAGGAAATCCCATGTTCACCACCCGGCCGGAGATTCTCGGCAGCTTCGGCTGCGTCGCGTCGACCCATTGGCTCGCCAGCGGCGCCGGCATGGCGGTGCTGGAGCGCGGCGGCAATGCCTTCGATGCGGCGGTGGCGGCCGGCTTCGTGCTGCAGATCGTCGAGCCGCATCTGAACGGCCCCGGCGGCGAAGTGCCGATCCTGCTGGTCACGGCGGATAGCGAGGTACCGCAGGCGATCTGCGGCCAGGGCGCCGTCGCCCGCCGGCGCCACCATCGAGCATTATCGCGATCTTGGCCTCGAGGTGATGCCGGGCAGCGGCCTGCTCGCCACGTGCGTGCCCGGCGCCTTCGATGCCTGGCTGCTGCTGCTGCGCGATTACGGCACCATGGGCCTTGCCGATGTCATGTCCTATGCCATCGGCTATGCCGAAGAACGGCTATCCGCTGGTGCCGCGCATCGTCGAGCAGATCGATGCCGTGCGCGAGCATGTTCGAAGACGAGTGGGTGACCTCGGCCGAGCTCTATCTGGCCGATGGCCTGCCCAAGCCCTTCAGCCTGTTTCGCAATCCCGACCTCGCCGCAACCTGGCGCCGCCTGCTGCGCGAGGCAGAGGCGGCCGGGGGAAATCGCGAGAGGCAGATCGATGCCGCGCGCCGCGGCTGGTCGCCAGGGCTTCATCGCCGAGACCATCGACGCCTTCTGCCGCACCACCGATGTGATGGATTCATCCGGCCGGCGCCATCGCGGCGTGCTGACCGGCGCCGACATGGCCAAGCTGGCAAGCCACGGTCGAGGCGCCGGTCAGCTACGACTATCACGGCTACCGCGTCTTCAAATGCGGCGTCGTGGAGCCAGGGGCCGGTCTTCCTGCAGCAACTGGCGCTGCTGAAGAATTTCGATCTCGCCGCCATGGATCCGCTGGGCGCCGGACTTCGTCCATACGGTGACGGAATGCGCCAAGCTCGCCTTCGCCGATCGCGAGGCCTATCTACGGCGATCCGGATTTCGTCGAAGTGCCGCTGAGCCGGCTTCTCGACGACAAATACAACCGCGACGCGGCGCGAAGCTGGTGGGCAGCCGCGCGTCGCGCGAGCTTCGCCCCGGCAAGGTCTCCGGCTTTGCCGGCCGGCTCGTCACGCCGCCCGAAGCCGAGACGAACGCCGAGACGACGAAGCGCCAGCACGCCGCCGGCGGCGGCGAGCCGACGGTCAGGCGCGGCGATACCTGCCATCTCGATATCGTCGATCGCTGGGGCAACATGGTCTCGGCCACGCCGTCCGGCGGCTGGCTGCAGAGTTCGCCGATCATTCCGGGCCTGGGTTTCTGCCTCGGCAGCCGCGGCCCAGATGTTCTGGCTCGAGCCCGGCCTGCCCGCGAGCCTGGCGCCGGGCAAGCGGCCGCGCACCACGCTGTCGCCCAATCTCGGCGTTTCGCGACGGCAAGCCCTATCTCGCCTTCGGCACGCCGGGCGGCGACTACCAGGATCAGTGGAGCCTGGTCTTCTTCCTGCGCCATGTGCATCACGCGCATGAACCTGCAGGAAGTCGATCGACGCGCCGATGTTCCACACCGACCACATGCCGAGCTCGTTCTGGCCGCGCACATGGCAGCCGGCCAGCCTGACGGTCGAAGACCGTATGCCGGAAAGGTCCATCAGTCGCCCTGCGGCGCAACGGCCATCGGGTGACGCTGACCGGCCCGTGGAGCTCAGGGGCGGCTGACGGCCGTGGCGCGGGCCGACGGGCATGCTGAAGGCCGCGGCCAATCCGCGCGGAATGCAGGGCTATGCGTACTTGGTCGCTAACCTTTGGGCCGCTAACCACCGCCGGGTCTGGCGGCTTGCCGGACCGGTCATCCTCTCCAACATCACCACCCCGCTGCTGGGCGCGGTCGATACCGGCGTGGTCGGCCACCTGCCCGATCCCGCCTTGATCGGCGGCGTGGCGCTGGGTTCGCTGATCTTCAATTTCGTCTTCTGGGGCTTCGGCTTCCTGCGCATGGGAACGACCGGCCTGACGGCCCAGGCGCTGGGCGCCGATCGACCGCGTCGAGCTGCGCGCGATATTCCTGCGCACCCTGGCGATCGCCGGCGGCATCGGCCTGTTGCTCGTCATCCTGCAGGTCCCGATTCATTTTCTCGCACTGCGCTTCGTCGCAGAGCAGCGCGGCGGTGAAGGGCTATGCCGGCACGTACTTCGACGTGCGGATCTGGAGCGCGCCGGCCGCCTTTGCCAATTACACGATCCTCGGCTGGCTGCTGGGCACCGGGCGCACCGGCATGGCGCTGTTCCTGCAGCTCGTCCTCAACGGCATCAACATCATTCTCGCCATCGTCTTCGTGCTGCTGCTGGGCTGGGGAATTCCCGGCGTGGCCGCGGCCACCCTGACCTCGGAAGTGCTGGCGGCCTGCGGCGGCCTGTTCCTGGTGTCGCGCCTGCTGCCGCGCGTCGCGGTGCCGAAGCTGTTCGACCGCCACCGCATGCTGCGGGTGCTGCATGTCAACGCCAACATCATGATCCGCACCCTCTGCCTGGAAGCAGCCTTCGTCACCTTCACCTTCGCCGCGCGCGAGCGAGGGCGACATCGTCTTCGCCGCCAATGCCATCCTGATGAACCTGCTGACCATGAGCGCCTATGGTCTCGACGGCTTCGCCATGGCGGCCGAGATCCTGGTCGGCAACGCCGTCGGCGCCCGCGACCGGGCCGGGTTTCGCGCCGCCATCCGGGATTCGACGATCTGGGCCGGCGTGCTGGCGATCCTCGGCACGCGCGATCTTCTTCCTTGCCGGCGCGTTCCTGATCTCGCTCTTCACCACCCATGGCGACGTCCAGGCCGTTGCGCGTGCGCTATCTGCCCTGGCTTGCCATGTCGCCGCTGCTGGGGGTGTGGTGCTTCCAGCTCGACGGCATCTATATCGGCGCCACCCGCACGGCGGAGATGCGCAACGGCATGATCCTGGCGCTGGCCGGGCTTCCTGCTGGCGCTCTGGTTTGCCGTGCCGCGCTTCGGCAATGACGGCTTGTGGCTCACCTTGATGGTGTTCTATGTCTTGCGCATGACCACGCTGGGCCTGTGGCTGCCGCGCATCGACCGGTCGCTGGCCGCCTGAAACGCCACAACGAAGCGAGACCACCATGCCGAAGAAGAACCCGCTGAACCTCAATCCCCTGCAGCTCAAGACCCTGACGCTGATGCAGGCGCTGGCCAAGATCGAAGGCCATGGCCGGCCCTCGGACACACCGGGCCATGTCATCGTCACCGGCTTTCCCGGCCGCCATGGCGATCACTTCCATGTGGGGGAAGCGGTGGTCGCTGCGAGCGATGCGACGGGCTTGCACAACGAAGCCGCCTGGATTGCGCTCGAGCGCAAGGGCCTGCTCAATTCCATGTTTCCCATGGCCGCGGTGCTGACGCCCGAGGGTATCGCCTATGATACCGGCATGGCGGATACGCTCCTGCACCGCCATGGCGGGCATTGAACCGGCCACGACACGCTCCTCAAAGGCGCATCGCCTATTTTCCGTCATGCCCGGGGCCGGCTGCTTAGCCGGAGCCCGGGCATCCAGTCGTCGTGGCGTTTGAAATAGTGGATATCCGGAGCAAGATCGGATCAGCCGCCCGCCTGATCCGTGAATCTTGCTCCGCTTTTAACAATTCGCGGCTGATTCACGCTTCAAGCTTGGCTTGAAGCGATCAGACGCGAGCCTCGGCCCATCGGCCGATCTCGGGCATGACGAAAGGAGAAATGTCTGGCGCCGGTGCAACTACCCGGCCGCCGAGCCCTTCTTTACATAGTCGTCGATGAACGGCGTGCGATAGCCGTCCTGGCGCCAGAGGATGGGAAAGAAACTCTCATCCATCGTCTCGTCACCGGCGCGCTTGTAGCGGTTGTAGATGTAGCTGATCGTCGTCGGGTGGAAGCGCGCTTCCGACGACATGCAGTGGCTGACCGCCGAACGGCGCGCCTTGTCGGCCCGGTTCACATCGCTGCCATGCCAGGTGCGCCCGTCATGGAAGGCACAGCCGCCTGCCGGCACTTCCACCGGCACCAGCTCCGGCGCGGATAGCCCAACCGCCGCTGCGGCATCGCGCATCTCCTTGCGGTAATCCTCCGGCGCGTGGAACTGTTTGATCGGTGGCGAGACCGGCCATTTATGGGAGCCGCGGACATATTCGATGGTACCGCCCGCCGCTGTGGTCGCATCCAGCGCGATCCAGCAGGTAGTCATATGCGCTGGCACGATCCAGCCGGTGTAGCTGTCGTCCTGATGAAAGCCCAGGGCCTTCGCGCCCGGCGGCTTCCAGATCACATTGTCCTGGGAAAGCCGGGCGCCCGGCCAGCCGGCAAGCTGCGCGCAGAGCCGGCCGATCTCGGCCGCGCAGAACCAGGCTCGCCACCGTGTAGTCGGATTTCCAGCCATTGCAGATCTGGCGGGCCCGGTCCGGTTTGTCGCGGCCCTCCTGCCAGTTCCATTCGTCGGGATAGAGGCCGGTTTCGAACTTGCCGCGAAACAGATTTTCGTAGCGCGCCGCGACGCGCTCCGCCGCCTCGGCGTCGATCAGGCTGGGCAGGATGAGGAAACCATCCTCATGAAACTGCGCGACCTGTTTTTCGCTGAGCTCGATCATGGGGCGACTATGCCGGGGTGCTGCAGCCTCTGACAAGACACCCGTCGAGCCTATTTGACGCGCCGCCGCGAACCCCCGAGACTGTCGCGCCTAATTCCTAGGACGCGCTGGGGGAAGCACCAATGGCCGATCTCGATCTCTGCTACATGCCGGCAACCGACATGGCCAAGCGCATCCGCGCGGGCCAGCTATCGCCGGTCGATCTCGTCGATAACGCGCTGGCGCGCATCGCGCGAGATCAACCCGCAGCTCAACTGCTTCTGCTTCGTCTATCCCGAGGAAGCGCGCGCCAAGGCGAAGGCGGCGCATGAAGCAGTCAAGGCCGGCAAGCCGCTGGGGCCGCTGCATGGCGTGCCCTTTGCCATCAAGGATCTGACGCCGACCAAGGGCAAGCGCACCACGCTCGGCTCCTACGCCTATGAACACAACGTGCCGACCGACGATGCGCCCATCGTCGAGGCGCTCGATAAGGCCGGCGGCATCATGGTGGGCAAGACCACCACGCCCGAATTCGCCTATTCCAGCTTCACCGAAAGCCCGCTCTGGGGCATCACCCGCAACCCCTGGGACAAGGGGCGCACGCCCGGCGGCTCCTCCGGCGGATCGGGCGCCGCGGTCGCCAGCGGTTCGGTGCCGCTGGCCGAGGGCTCCGACATGGGTGGTTCGGTGCGCATTCCCGCTTCCTTCTGCGGCATCGTCGGTTTGAAGCCGAGCTTCGGGCGCATCCCCTTCACTATCCTGCCCAGTCAGTTCGACTCCCTCTCCCATTTCGGCCCGCTGGCCCGCACCATCGACGATGCGGCGCTGTTCCTCGATATCACTCAGGGGCCAGATGAGCGCGATATCCAGTCGCTGTCGCCGCGCCTCGAGATTCCCAAACCGATTCCCGGGCGATGTGCGCGGCTGGCGCCTGGCTCTTGGCGCCGACGCTGGGATTCCTTTTCCTCGATCCCGAGGTCGAAGCCGCCGTGCGCAGTGCGGCGGCGGCGCTCGCCGAACGCGGCGCGATCATCGAAGAGGTCGATCTCGGCTGGACCAAGGAAATGAACGATGCCTGGGGCCGCCATTGGGGCGTCTATCTCGCCTCCTTCTTCGGCCACACCCTGGCGAAGTACCGCGGCAAGATGGATCCCAATGTCGTGCGGCTGATCGAGGCTGGCACGGCCATGACCGCCCTCGACTTCAAGAAGATCGAACATATCCGCACCGACATGTGGAAGAAGCTTTCGCCGATCCTGCAGCGCTGCCACGCTCTGCTCTGTCCGACCATGGCTCATGCCGCGCCAAAGGTCGGCGGCAAGGACACGGAATACGACTGGACCGATGAGCAGGGCCGCTTCCACGGCCTCGACATCACCTCGGTCTTCAACTTCGTCAGCCAGTGCCCGGCGCTTTCCGTGCCCGCCGGCTTCACCAAGGGCGGCCTGCCGATCGGGCTCGAGATCGTCGCCCGGCGCTATCAGGACGTAACGGCCCTCAATATCGGCAAGGCCCTGGAAATGGCGCGGCCCTGGGCGCAGCTTCGCCCGCCGATCTGAGATCATGCGTGGCGTACCTTTCAACGATCCAAAAGCGGAAACGGTAAGCGGCGCGGTCCTTTCTGTCGTTGGCGTGGCGTGGTGGCTGACCGGCGGCCCCGTCGATTTTGCTGTGTTCATCTTCTTTTTTGGCGCCCTCATGTTTGTCAGGGGTCTGATAGCGCTTGTAAAACGGAGCCGTTGAAGCGTCATCGAACGCCGCTCGGGTCGAGCTTTAACGGCGATCAATTCAAGTGTCAGAAACTGCACCGATCGACCGGGGCGGAGATGGTTAAGAGCAATCCCGTGTCTCTCGGGCGTTATCTGCCCAACATCGCCGACATGCCTCTCCCTTGCCCGCCACGCCTCGATCCGCTATGCCGGGCGCGGTTCCGAGGTGAGTTCCCAGGGGTTTTCAATGAGTGAAACGCCACGCCGGCGCACCGGCGGCCAGATCCTGATCGATCAGTTGAAGATTCACGGCGTGGACCTCGCCTTCGGCGTGCCCGGCGAAAGCTATCTCGCCGCCCTCGACGCGCTTTATGACGCGCGCAACAGCATCCGCTTTATCACCTGCCGGCAGGAGGGCGGCGCCTGCGTCATGGCGGAAGCCTATGGCAAGATGACCGGGCGGCCCGGCATCTGTTTCGTGACGCGCGGCCCGGGTGCCACCAACGCCTCCATCGGCCTGCATACCGCCTTCCAGGATTCCTCGCCGATGATCCTGCTGATCGGCCAGGTCGCGCGCGACCAGACCGAGCGCGAGGCATTCCAGGAAATCGATTTCCGCCGCATGTTCGGCCCCGTCACCAAATGGACGGCGGAGATCGAGGATGCAAGGCGCATTCCCGAGCTGGTCAGCCAGGCTTTCCATCGCGCCACTTCCGGCCGCCCCGGTCCGGTGGCGCTGGCGCTGCCCGAAGACATGCTGACCGATGTGGTCGAGACCGCCGACGCCGGCCCTTATAAGAAGATCGAGGCCCATCCCGGCCCGGCGGATATGGCGAAGCTGCGCGAACTGCTGGCAGCATCCAAGCGCCCGCTGATGATCGTGGGCGGCGGCGGCTGGAGCACCCAGGCCAGCGCCGACATCTCCGCCTTCGCCGAGGCCAACAACATTCCTGTCGCCGGCTCGTTCCGCGCCCAGGATATCGTCGACAATCTGAAGCCGTTTTATGCCGGCGATGTCGGCATCGGCATCAATGCCAAACTCGCTGAGCGCGTGCGTACCACCGATCTGCTGATGGTGGTCGGGGCGCGCATGGGCGAGATGACCACCAGCGGCTATACGCTGCTCGACATTCCCGTGCCGAAGCAGCCAATGGTCCATGTCTATCCCGGCCCGGACGAACTCGGCCGCGTCTATCAGCCGATCCTGCCCATCAATGCCGGCATGGCCGCCTTCGCTGCGGCGGCCAAAGCGATGAAGCCGGTCGATTCATCGGCCTGGAAAAGCAGCACCGAAGTCGCTCATGCCGACTACCTCGCCAATACGGAGCCCACGCGCCTTCCCGGCGAGGTGCAGCTGGGCGAGATCGTCGGCTGGCTGCGCAAGAATGTGCCCGCTGACACCATCATCACCAACGGCGCCGGTAACTACACGGCCTGGGTCCATCGCTATTATCCTTATCGCGGCTTTCGCACCCAGGTGGCACCCACCAGCGGCGCCATGGGCTATGGCGTGCCCGCAGGCGTGGCGGCCAAGGCCGTCTATCCAAACCGCACCGTCATCTCCTGGAATGGCGACGGCTGTTTCATGATGAACGGCCAGGAACTGGCCACTGCCGTGCAGCACAATTTGCCGGTCATCTTCGTGGTGGTGAATAACGGCATGTACGGCACGATCCGCATGCATCAGGAACGCCATTACCCCGACCGGGTGATCGGCACCGACCTGGTCAATCCGGATTTCGCCGCATTGGCCCGCGCCTATGGCGCACTGGGCGAGACGGTCACCCGCACCGTCGAATTCGCCCCGGCCTTCCAGCGGGCGATGGCCGCCGGCAAGCCCTCGCTGATCGAGATCAGAATCGATCCCGAAGCGCTGACGCCGCGCCAGAGCCTCAGCCAGATACGCGCCGCCGCAAGGGAAAAAGCATAGCGAGCAGCGCGAAGCGGCCGAAGATCGCAGCATCCATCAGCGGCCGCTGCCAGAGCGGCAAGCCACGCTTGGCGAAATAGCGGCGAAATCCCTGCGTCTTGTGCCATTCGACGGTGAGCGCGCTGACGCGGCTTGAGCTGCGGGCATGGCGGATGCGGATGCCGGGCACCAGGCAAACCTCGCCCTCGGCGGCCTGGAAACGGGCGCAAAAGTCGAGATCCTCCACATGCAGGAAAAAGGCGCAGTCGAGCCCGCCAAGCGCCCAGTAATTTTCCCGTGTCAGGAACATCGCTGCACCGCTGATCGCGGGCAGCGGCGAAACGTTCCGCGGCATCTCGCCTTCAATCTCGATCCTGGGCCAGCCGAAGCGCCCCAGATGCAGCGCCTCGCCCAGCAGGTTCGCCGGCGTCGGCAGGTTGCGCCGGGTAGCACGCTGTACGTTGCCGCTCTCATCCACCATGACGGCGCCCAGCAATGCCGGCCGCCGGCACAGGTGCAGAGCCTCGCGAAAAGCGTTCACCGCGCCCTCGCCCAGCACGCAATCGGGATTGAGGATCAGCACATGGTCGGATTCGATGTGGCGCACGGCGAGATTGCAGCCGGTGGCAAAACCAACATTGCCCTGGCCTTCGAGAATTCTCAGCCGCGGCTCGGCTGCCGCGCGCCGGGCGAGTTCGGCACGATCCTGCGGCGAATTGCCGTTATCCACCAGGACGAGGCGCTCAACCACGGGATCGGCAAGAACAGCCGCGATGGCGTCGAACAGCACCGGGCCGGTGCGATAACTGACCATGGCTACGCCCACGCCGCCCGCGCCGGTGGCGAGTTCGAGATGGTCGATCGAGCTTGCCGGGCGCACGAAAGGACGGCGCCGGCCGCCGGTAAAGGGCGACCAGCTGAGCATCGGAACGATCGAGCCACGATGCGCGCTTTGCAATGCCCGACGCTTGGCGATCATGCGCGGCAGGCCACGGACGGCATCGCGGACGGCGCGGCCGAAGACAGCGAACTCGCCCTTGGCGGCCGAACGCAGCGCCAGCATCGCGGTCATCAGCAGATGGATCGGCAGCATCGGCCAGAACAGGGCCGGCGGCATGTCCTTGACGAAGATCCAGAAGCGGTTTCTCACACCATGATAGCGGGCAAAGGCGCTTTGCCCGCCGCCGCTGCCGCCGCCGACATGGCGCACGACGGCATTGACGAGCTGGATGGAGCGCAGACCGGCAAGCCGCAGCCGCAGGCCCAGATCGACATCTTCGCCGTAACAGAAGAAATCCTCGTCGAAACCACCGACCGCCAGCAGCGATTCCCGGTGATAGAGCGCTGCGGCGGCACAAGGCGAAACGATCTCCCCTTCCGCGCAATTGCCGGCGATGGGCTGACCGAACCCGCCGCGCCAGGGCAGGCCGGCAACGTTATAGGCATCGCCCACGCCGTCCAGATGGTCGGGACGGCCAGCCTCGATCTGCAGCGAACCGAAAGCGCCAGCATCCGGATAACGCGCTGTCGCCCGCATGAGTTGCGCCAGCCAATCGGGCTCGGCGAAGGCGTCGGGGTTCAGCGTTGCAACCCAGGGCGATGCAACCAGGGCGATCGCGCGGTTATTACCCGCGGCAAAGCCGACATTCTCCGTCAAGCGAAGCGCTTGCCAGCCCGCCGGCAGATCCTCCAGCGCCTCCAGGGATTCATCGCTGGATGCGTTGTCGACGATGACGACAGTGAAGTCGCGATAGGTCTGCGCGGCAAGCGCCGCCAGGCAGCGCGCCAGATAGGGGCCGCTGTTGAAATTGACCACGACCACGGCGATCTGGGGCGTGGATGCATCGCTCGCCGGACGGTTCAGCAGGTTCTTGATGCGCGCCATCGGACCTTGGGGCGGGCCGGTTCAGCGGCCATGCATGGTTCCTTGGTGATCTGACCCTGGCGCCACCCTAGACCGATTTCCCGATCCGGACCAAGGCGCCTCGCCGCTGCGCAATCTTGTGTGAGGTTTAGGCGAGCGGGTTATCGACGAATGCAGTGCGCGCAGCTATGTCTATAGCGAAGCTCGCGTCTGATCACCTTACATCGAGTCAATTTGAAGGGTAGATCAGCCGCTGACTTAACAAATTGGAGTGAGATTCATGGATCAGGTCGTCACAACCCGGTCCGATCTTGCGCTGGGCGCCCGGGGTTCAGATATGGGGATGGTCGTCAATTGCGCGGCCTATGAAGATGGCCGCCGGGTTGCCGATATCAGTATCGACAAGCTGGATGATTGGCCGGCGAAGGAAGGCCGCGTCATCTGGATCGGCCTGCACGAGCCCGATGAGGCGCTGCTGACGCAACTGCAGCGCCATTTCGGGCTTCATGAGCTCGCCATCGAAGATGCCCATGTCGCCCATCAGCGCCCGAAGCTGGAGGTCTATGGCGACAGCCTGTTCCTGGTTCTGCGCACGGCCCAGATCATCGAGGGCAAGATCCAGTTCGGCGAGACCCATATCTTTGCCGGGCGCGGCTATGTGATCTCCGTGCGCCACGGGCCCTCGGTCAGCTATGCCGAGGTGCGCCGGCGCTGCGAACAGGCCCCCAAAATGCTGAAGAAGGGCGAGGACTTTATCGTCTATGCCCTGATGGATTTCGTCGTCGACAGCTATTTCCCCATCGTCAACAGCCTGCAGGACGAGGTCAACGCCATCGAAAGCCGCATCTTCCAGGACACATTCGACCAGAGCGGCATCGAGCATATCTATGACCTGCGCAGCGACCTGCTGACGCTGCGCAATGTGGTCCTGCCGCTCATCGATATCTGCAACCGGATGATCCGCTTCGACGTGCCGCTGATCGACCGCGATACCCACCTCTATTTCCGCGACGTCTACGACCACGCCCTCAAGGTCAGCGAGAGCATCGGAACCCAGCGCGAATTGCTGACCTCGGCGCTGGAAGCCAACCTGCTGCTGTCCTCGGTGCGTCAGAACGAGGTGATGAAGAAACTGGGCGCCTGGGCCGCCATCCTCGCCGTGCCCACGGCCATCGCCGGCATTTACGGCATGAACTTCCAGAACATGCCGGAGCTGCATTGGCGCTACGGCTATGTCGCCATCATGGGCGTGATCCTGGGTCTCTGCGGCTATCTCTACTATCGCTTCACCAAGTCGGGCTGGCTCTAGGCGCTTTTGCAGCGCGCGATCAGCCCCGCCGTCGATGAGTCATGGGCGGAAGCCGGCTTTCCTTCCAGCTCGCCCAGCACCGTGCCGGCCAGCCGCTTGCCCAGCTCCACGCCCCATTGATCGAAGGAATCGATGCGCCAGATCACACCCTGGGTGAACACCTTGTGCTCGTAAAGGGCGATCAGCGCACCCAGGGTGCGCGCATCGAGGCGATCGAACAGGATCGTGTTGGATTGCCGGTTGCCGGGACAGACCAGATGGGGTGCCAGGCGCTTTGCATCGTCGGCCGAATGACCGCGCTGGATCAGCTCGGCTTCGGATGCTGCCTGGTCGCGCCCGCGCATCAGGGCCTCGCTCTGGGCGATGCAATTGGCCATCAACTGCTGATGATGGGCAAGCGCGCCCGTGCCGTGGCGCGCCACCATGAAATCCACCGGCACCGGTTCCGGCCCCTGATGCATCGACTGGAAGAAGGCATGCTGGACGTTGGTGCCGACCCCGCCCCAGATCACCGGCGCCGTCAGGTAATCGACCGGCTCGCCCTCGCGCGTCACCCGCTTGCCGTTGCTCTCCATCTCCAGCTGCTGCAGGAACGAGGGCAGCAGCGTCAGCCGCCGGTCATAGGGCACGATTGCGAGGCTGCCGGCGCCCAGGATGTTGCGGTTCCAGATGCCGACCAGGGCAAACAGCACCGCCATGTTCTGGGCCGGCGGCGCTTCGCGCATATGCGCTGTCCATCTCGGCGGCACCGGCCAGCATGGCGCGATAGGCCTCGGCCCCGGCTGCGATCGCAATCGGCAGGCCGACCGACGACCACAATGAATAGCGGCCGCCGACCCAGTCCCAGAAGGCGAAGCCCAAGGCGGGATCGAGGCCGAATTTGCGCACCGCCTCGTCATTGGCCGAGACCGGGATGAACTGCTTGGCCAGCGCCTCGGCCGAGCCGCCGCCGGCGGTGAACCATTCGCGCGCCGTCTCGGCATTGGTGGTGGTCTCGGCGGTGGTGAAGGTCTTGGAGATGACGATCACCAGGGTCGTTGCCGCCTCCAGGCCAGCGAGCGCGGCAACGATTTCGCCGCCATCGATATTCGCAACGAAATGAATGCGGGGACCCTTGCCGTCGGCCAGCGCATCCACCGCCAAAGCGGGGCCGAGATAGGAGCCGCCGATGCCGATGACGATCACATCGCGGATCGGCCGGCCGTCGAAGCCGGTGCGCCGGCCGTCGCGAACCTCGCTGGCGAAACCGCAGACCCGGCGGCGTTCGGCCTCCACCTGCGGCATGATGTCCTCGCCATTCACCAGCATCGGCCGATCGGCCGGCGCTCGCAGCGCCATATGCAGCGCCGGGCGCCCCTCGCTGGTATTGACCCGTTCCCCGGCAAAGAGGCGAGCGATCCAGCCTTCGATATCCGCCTCGCGCGCCAGGTCCAGCAGCAATGCGAGCGTGCGCCCGGTGATCCGGTTCTTGGAATAGTCCAGAAGCAGGCCGGCGGCCTCGATACTGAGGCGCGGGAAGCGCCCGGGATCCTGGACATAGAGTTCCGCCAGCGGAACGCGGGCCAGCGATTTACGCTGGGCTTCCAGCGCCTTCCAGGACGGGCTTTGGGTCAGGTCGGACATGGGCTGGATCCTTCGGTCAGGCGAGCATTCAACGTCGCCCGGCGACTGGCTGGCAAGGCCTGGTTTCACCTGTCAGCGCTTGACAGGCGCTAGCCGCTAAGCGAAACCGCAGCACTCATCCGCCGCGGCTTCCCTTATACAGGTGATGGTTGTTCAAATTTCGACAACGATACGTCTATGCGCTGCAATCGATAGGCTATTGCGATCTTTTTCGGCTTCATGCGCCTGCTGCCGGTCGACTGGGCGTCCGGCCTGGGGGGATTTGTCGGCCGGCGGTTCGGCCCCCACTTTCCGATCAGCAAGGTCGGTGAACGCAATCTGCGGGCAGCATTTCCCGAGAAGAGCGATGCCGAGATCGACGCCATCCTGCGCGGCGCCTTGGACAACCTGTGCCGTACCTTCGCCGAATATTCGCAGCTCGACCGCCTGTGGGACAAGAATCCCCTGCGCGTGGAAGTCGGTGGCAAGATCATCCTCGGCCACAGGCGCCTCGACTTCACCGAGCGGCGGCGCTTCCTGAGCCTGCTGCAGAGCGGCAAGCCCGCTATCTTCTACACCGGTCATTGTGCCAATTGGGAGGTGCTGCCGGTTGTGGCGGCCTATTACGGCCTGCCGCTCGCCATCATTTTTCGGCCGCCCAACAGCCCCTATGCCCGCCAGCTGGCGGAAAAAATCCGCCGGCGCAGCATGGGCCGGCTGATACCCACCAATACAATGGCGACAGCCGCGATCGCGGCTGCTTCACTCGGGCGGGGCGAAAGCCTGGGTCTGCTGATCGATCAGTATTTTGGGCGCGGCGTCGACCTGCCCTTTTTCGGCCGGCCGGCGCGCACGGCCCCGACCCTGGCGAAAATCGCGCAGCATTTTGACTTCCCGGTCATCGGCGCGGTGGTCGAGCGGGTGAAAGGTGCGCATTTTTGCCTGCATTTGCTGCCCGAGGTGCCGGTAACCCACACCCCGGAGGGCGATATCGACGTGGCGGCCATGATGGGGGCAGCGACGAAAGCGCTGGAGGATTGGCCA
>CAVYPG010000006.1:0-131081 GCA_963770335.1 uncultured Alphaproteobacteria bacterium | reverse complement strand
ACCACGTATTGCTGGCAACCTTCCTGTCATTGTTCACGCTCGTCTCCTTCATTTCGTTGAACTATTCCGGTAGCTGCGCTCAGCTACCGAGTTGACCCACGTGGAATCCCAGTCGATTTTCGACATCGCCGGGCGTGTGCAAGCCGCGCTCCAGCAATGTTTTGATTCTTCTCTGGGCCGCGGGACGCCGAACGGAGGCAATACATGCACCCCATTCCGGCGCGATTTCAGTGTCGGGCGGCAGGCTTGCGACATTGACGAAATGCTTCGTCTCAACGAGGGCCTGTTTATCGAAAGAAGCAATCCGCATGGCCAACGCCTCGACAAAACCGTCGAGTTCCGCATCCGGCAGAGCACGATTGACGTAGCCGTAGCGCTCGGCGAGATCGCCCCGGAATGTCGTCGGCGCCAAGCAGCACTTCCAAAGCCCGTCCCCGGCCGATGAGGCGAGGCAACCGGGCCATCGGGCCGCCGCCTGGGACGAAACCCGCCCCGACTTCGAATTGCGACAGGATGGCCCTTTCGCGGCTGGCGAAGCGCATATCACAGGCGAGTGCAAGTTCGCTTCCGACGCCGGATGCGCGCCCGCGTATAGAGGCAATCGACACGACCGCAGCGCGGCTGATGCGTGCCAGCATGTCGGGAACCGGCGACAATCCCGTAGCACCGGGCAACAGGTGCGTTGTGTCCTCGAACCTGGCGAGAAAATCGTAATGCGTCAAGAAGCAAGCCTTCGACGGCGCTGTCGAAGACGACAACCCTTACATCAGGGTCGGTCTCCAGCGCGGTCACAACCGCGTTCAATTCCGGGATGGTCTCGGGCCCAAAGATATTCAGAGGCGCACGCTCGAACGTCACGCGCCAATACGATGGCGTCCGCCGCTCGAGGCGAACCCGCTCGCCATGTTTTGCACTGCTCATTCGTGCCTCCAAATTCTGAACTTTCACCGGTAGAGCCCGATTACGACCCCGAAAACCAGTCGTAGCCCTGGTCTTCCCAGTAGCCGCCGGGATAGGTGTTGGTGACCGCAATGGTCTTTGATATTCTTGGCGCTCTTGAAGCCGAGCTTGGTCGGGTATCCGCAGCCGCACCGGAGCGCCCCATTCGGGAGCCAGCGGCTTGCCCAGGAAATCGAGTGCGAGGATGGTCTGCGGGTGCAATGCGCTGGGCATATCGATGCTGGTCGAATATCCGTCGAAACATTTGAACGAGACATAGCGGGCCTTGAGATCCGCGCCGATCCGCTGCAGAAAGACTTGCAGTGGCACGCCGCTCCACTGCCCGATCTGGCTCCAGCCTTCGATGCATATGTGCCGCGTCACCTGCGCCTCCTGCGGAAGCGCGCGCAGTTTGCCGATCGTCCATGGTGATTTGTCGGCGATGAGGCCGGACAATTCGAGTTGCCAGTCCGAAGGCGCCTCGCGAACCTGCCATTCCTCGTAATACGCATTGAAGCGGAACGGATCGGTCACGGCGCTCACCGGGTAGGTCTCCGCGAGACGGCGCGCGCGAGAACAGCGCCGCCTGCACCCGGTCGTTGAAGCGCAGCATCGCCCAGAGCGCCGCGTCCACGCCGGAATGGGTCGAGAGCTCGCAGCCGGTCAACAGCGCCAGGCCGCCGAGCGAGAGCCCGCGCGCGAGCATGCCGCGACGGCTGATCCGCTTCAGTTCTGGCCCGATCTCGCTTGCCGTGACAGCGGGCTTCGCCCGCGGAGTGTGAGGCAGGCTCACCGCGCGCTCTCCTCCGGCTCAGCCGCCTTGCCCGTCGAGCATCGCGACGAGGGTGCGAGGGAAAATCGCCACCAGCGTGAGATGGACCACGACGAACAGCGCGATGCCGATCATCGCGGCGAGGTGGATGCCGCGGGCGACGGGATAGCCGCCGAACAGGTCGGTGAGCCAGCCAAGCTGCACCGGCTTCCAGATCGACAGACCGGTCGCGACCGAGCAGCAGATCACGGCGATCACACCCGACATAGAGCAACCGCTGCACGGCATTGTAGTAACCGAGCCTGTGGCCAAGCCGGCCGGTCAGCGCGGCGACCAGGTCGACGATCACCGCACGTGGCCCGAGCGGGCGGATGTCCCGGCGGAAATGCCCGCTGAGGAAACCGTAGAGCAGATAAGCGACCCCGTCCGCGAACAGCACCCACATGACGCTGATATGCCAGGCGATCCCGCCCGCCAGCCACCCGCCCAAGGTCATCCAGGCGGGAAGCCTGAACGGCAGGCTTGGCGAAGCGTTGTAAATTGCCCAGCCGCTCGACATCATGCAGATGATCGAGGCCGCGCCGATCCAGTGCATGATCCGGATCGGGAGCGGATGCGCCGGACGCTTGCGTTTGTCGGCCATGGGCATACGAGCCTGCTGAATTCGAGCCGGTGCATAACGGCTAATCAAATCGGCGGCGCTACGCCGTCGCTGCCGACAAGGATCAGCTTGGCGTTCGTCGTGCCTGCGTCGACGATGGCGTTCACGAATACGATGTCGCCGGGCTTGAGATCAGACACAGTGCCGAACTGAAGATTTACGATCGGCGCTGTGGGTGGTACGAGAATCGTCTGCTCGCCGCCCTTGTAGGTAACCTTCAACTGTTTGGCCCCGAGCTTTGCCGTCTCGGCCGCGACGCTGCCATTTGTCATTGTGCTGTTGACGCCGGCAGTGCTCGCGCTTTCCGCGGCGACGCTGCCATTGGTCATGGAGCTCGACGTGTCCGCGGCCCCGGACGTGGTGGTGTCGGCGACCCTGTCCCAGCCAAAATGTCCTTCGGCGGCGCCTTTCAGCGCGGGCGGGAACACCAGAACGTCGAGCGCCACCAGTTTCTCGCCCACATTCTTGGCCGCCACGCCGATATAGCTGCTGGCCGGGATGTGGTCGACGTCCGAGCGGGTCTCCGTGAGATAGATCGTATCGCCGTGAAGCGATATCGAAACGTCGCCACCACTCGCCGTGTGCACGGTGAGCAAATTGGCCGAAACGGCGGACACAGTGCCGCGAACGCGCGCCGGCTCCGCCGCCGCAGCGGCGTTTGCGATCGCAAGACCCATCGTGGCCAGGAGAGTCAGTCCAAAGAGTCGGTTCATGGTGAGAATTCCCTTTCCAGCTTGCATCGATTTCAGCAATGCGCGGTTGCGCGATGCCCCTCAGGCCAGGAACCGCACGAGTTCAGCGTTGATCTCCTCGGCGCGCGTCCAGGGCATGCCGTGGGAACCGCCCTTGATCTCCACGTACTTGACGTTCTTGATCATCTTGGCCTGCCGCCTGGACGTGGCATCTGCCGGCAGAATGCGGTCGTCATCGCCGTGGATGATCATGGTCGGCAGGTCGTTGCGGGCGATGTCCTTGCGAAAGTCCTCGATCCAGGCGTCGACGCAGGCCAGGGTTCCGATGGGCGACGCGCCGATTGCGACCGTCCAATTGGCTTCCATGACGCGCTCGCTGACCCGCTTTCCGTCGGCGCCGCCGACACTGTAGAAGTTCTTCAAAAACTCCATCAGCGTGGCCGGCCGGTCGGCCTTGAGGCCGGCGCGGATCCCGTCGAACACGTTCGCGTCGACGCCTTCCGGATTGTCGGGTGCCTTGACCAGATAGGGTCCGAGCGTGCCGATCAGCACGGCCTTGCGCAGCCGCGTGGTGCCGTATTTGCCGATGTATCGTGTGATCTCGCCGGTGCCCATGGAGTGTCCGACCAGCGAGACGCCGGTCAGATCCAAGGCGCTCAACAGAGCATCGAGATCGGCCGCGAACGTATCGTAATTGTACCCGACGCCCGGCTTGCTCGATCGGCCGAAGCCGCGGCGATCATACGTGATCACGCGATGGCCGGCTGCGAGGAGCGCGGCGGTCTGCTTCTCCCACGCGTCGCCGTTCAACGGCCAGCCATGGATGAGCACGACCGGCGATCCCGAGCCGTGGTCCTCGTAGTAGATCTCGATGGGTTGCGAGTTTTCCTGCCCGACTTTGATGTAGCTCATGGGATTGGCTCTCCTTTCTGGTTTCGGCGAATGAGACTGTCGGCAGCAGCGGCGCGGCGAGTCCGGCGGCAGCAAGCGTAAGGGCTGTCGCGTCGGGAGATGCCGTTCTCCGATGCCTGTGATCGGCCGGCGTGGGGTGCCTTTGGTGCGGTTCGATGCGATGTCATGCAGCGGAATAAAGGCCGAAGACCGTCTTGAACAAATGAATAATTGTGCGATATCGTTCTCACCATGAGAACGATCGACCTTGAGTCCCTGAAGATCTTCCGGACCGTCGTTGACGAGGGCGGGGTCGTGCGAGCCGCCAACAAGCTCAATCGCGTGCAATCCAATGTGACGAAGCGCATTCGCCAATTGGAAGAGCACCTGGGCACCCGGCTGTTTCGCCGCGACGGGCGTTCCATCCGTCTTTCGGCGGAGGGGCACAACCTGCTCACCTATGCCGATCGTCTGTTACGCCTGGCGGACGAGACGGTCAGCGAAATGCGCACCGGCAAACCGAAGGGCGTATTCAAGCTGGGCTCGCTCGAGAGCACGGCCGGCAGTCGGCTGGCTCCCATTCTCTCGCGCTATCACGGCGCCTATCCCGACGTGGTGGTGGAGCTCGCCACCGGAACGACGGGGGCGCTCGTGACCCGCGTCATGAATTTCGAGCTTGAGGCCGCCTTCGTCTCCGAGCCCTTCACCGCGCCCAGCCTCCAGACGCGCCCCGTTTTCGAGGAACAACTGGTGCTTGTGACATCCAAGGCGATCGGCGAGGTGAGCGGCCCTGCCGACCTCGGGCGCTCAACGCTTATCGCCTTTCCGCAGGGATGCTCCTATCGCAGGCGCATCGAGGAATGGCTGGGCATCGCGAATATGATGCCCGAACGGATCATGGAATTTGGCTCGTACCAGGCGATGATCGCCTGCGTTGCCGCCGGCACAGGATTTGCCGTGGTACCCAAGTCTGTCCTGGATACCCTGCGTGCGACCAAGAGCGTGCGCCAACACGCGCTCCCTAAACGATTTTCGCGAAACCGCACTCATATCGTGTGGCATAGCGACCCGTCGCCCTCGCTTCGGGGCCTGCTTTCGCTTTTGACCCCTGCTGGCGGATGACGCCTTCCTCGGGCCTGAGGCACGCCTGACGGTAGTCAGCCCTTCGAGACGTCGATGACGGCCTGGGCAAATGCCTTGGGTGCCTCCTGCGGCAGGTTATGGCCAATGCCGCCGCCGATATTCCGGTGCGAATACCGGCCAGTGAACTTTCCGGCATAGGCTGCCGCCGGCGGATGGGGAGCGCCATTGCTGTCACCCTCCAGCGTGATGGTCGGGACGCCGATCGCCGGCGCGGCCGCAAGCCGCTTCTCCAGATCGTCGTAGCGCGCTTCCCCCTCCGCCAGACCGAGGCGCCAGCGGTAATTGTGGATGACGACCGCGACATGATCGGGGTTGTCGAGCGATGCCGCACTTTGGGCGAAGGTGGCGTCGTCGAAATGCCATTTGGGCGAGGCGAGCTGCCAGATGAGCTTGGCAAAATCGCGCCGGTATTTCTCGTAGCCAACTCTGCCGCGCTCCGTGGCGAAATAATACTGGTACCACCACTGCAGTTCGGCAGCGGGTGGCAGCGGCACGGCACCGGCCTTCTGGTTGCCGATCAGATAGCCGCTGACCGACACCATGGCCGTGCAGCGCTCCGGCCAAAGCGCCGCCACGATATTGGCGGTGCGTGCGCCCCAGTCGAACCCGGCGATGACGGCTCTCTCGATCTTGAGGGCGTCCATCAGGGCGATCAGATCGACCGCGACCGCCGACTGCTGACCGTTGCGGGTGGTTGTGTCCGAAAGAAAGCGGGTCGTTCCGTAGCCGCGCAGATGGGGCACGATCACGCGATGACCCGCCGCCGACAAGTAGGGGCGCCGCATGGGCAAAACTGTGAATGTCGTAGGGCCAGCCATGGAGCAGGATGACCACGGGACCATCGGCAGGACCAGTATCGACATAGCCGATATTGAGAACACCCGCGTCGATCTGCCTGAGCGATTGAAACGAAGCGGGCGTGCCGGCGTGAGCATTCTTGATCGAAAACGGCTCGAGTTGGGCTGCAGCGGCGGTCAAGGCGGCAGCGCCGATGAACTGCCGGCGGCGACGATCAATGGACTTGGGGGATATGTCAGCCATAGCGCCTTTATCTCTCTTTCAGAGTATCCCCCTCATTGGCACACCAGATTACCGAGGAAGCCGAGAGCGCAACCGTGATTTCATCGTGACCATGATGGGATCAATTCAGTCGGCGGAAGGAAACTTCTCCGCAGTTCAAGGACCCGGTTCCCATTTGATGTCGTAGGTGCGGTCGAATGTGACGAACATCACGCACGCATCCGGCCCCTGGCAGGTGAATTTATGGGCCATGTGACTTGGCATCATGGCAAACCCGCCCGGATCGAGCCGGGTGGGCGGCTGACCCCGCATTTCCCCCGACACGCTTCCGGTAACGATGATCAGCTGCTCTTCGGCGGTATGAGAGTGCCATGGCACGACACAGCCGGCCGGCGCCTTGAGTATCCAGGTGGAAGGCCCTGCCGTCGGGTTTCCGGTCTCGAGCGCCGCGGCGAGACATGCCACGTCCTGATCGGGCGCAAATTGCACTGATTTGAACGGCGCTACCTTCCCCGTCATGGCGTCTTCGGCCAGGGTGCCGGCGCCCGCGATGCAGCTGAGCGCCGCTGCCGCGAGGAAAATTTTGGCCCGGGAGGGTGATGTGTTCAACGTGGCGCTGCCAAGCTCTCGCGCTGATCAAGCAATTCCTCGATCCGGCTGCCCACTGCGGCTGGCCCATGCCGCTCCCGCAAAAAGGTCTGCCCCCGGCGCGCCCGCGCCGCAGCTTCATCGGGGTCGTCATAGATCGCCCGCAATGCCGCAACGGCGGAATCCAGCAACGGCTCGGCCCAGACCTGATCCTGCGTCTCGATATATTGACCCGGCTGAACGGGTTGCAGCCGATAAGCAATGGGATAGCCCGTGTCGGTGGTGATGAAGTCGGTCGTGCCGCCATAGTCGGTCGCAACCGCGGCCCGGCCGGCGGCAAGCGCCTCGGCGGCGCCGAACCCGAATCCCTCCGAACGATGCAACGAGACAAACGCATCGCAACTGCCGATCAGACGATCCATCGCGGCGCGGTCCAGCGTGCCATCGATGAGGCGAATGCGCCGGTCCTGGCTGGATGCTTCGTCCAGGAATCGGCGTGATCCCCGGTCATCACGGCCGCGCATCTTGACGACGAGTTCGACATCGCGTCGCTGCGGCGGAAATGCCGCCCGAAAGGCGCCGACGGCGGCAGCCGGGTTTTTGCGGCTGGCCCATGAATTGAAATCGAGATAGGTCAGCAGGCGCAGGACATCGCGCTCGCGCCCGGCGAGGGGATTGGCGGCCGTATTCTCCATCGGCAACCGGACGGGCTGGCGCATCAGCCGGACGGGGCGCCCGAAATCACCGGCAAAGGCATCGGCTATGAACTGCGAGGGCGCCCAAATCTCGTCGAAGCGGCGCGCATGCTCGGCCCACTTTTCGGGAATCCGGCTCAGCTCCCAGAACGGCACAAGGATATTGATTCGCCCGGGTTCGGCGGGAATGTCCGGGAGAGCGGGCAGTGCCGCGACGACGAGATTCACCATGCGGTCGGCGATGGAATTGCACTTGCTGACGAACTCACCATCATTGTCGCGTCCTGCAAGCGGGACATCGCGAAGCGATACATCCAGGCCTTGCCGGTCGCAGGCATAGGCGATATTGCGCGCTGCCTGGCCGAGGCCAATTTCCGAACATAGATACCCGCTGATGCTCAGTCCTGGTTGCGGCCTGTACGGATGCTGTTTCGGCCGGCGCCGCTCGGCATTCGCCATAAGACGCGGCGATTGGGACGCTGGAACCTCACCATCGAGCATGCGGCCGAGCCGCGCATGGAAGCGCCGGCCGAGATCGCCTTTTCGGATCAGGCCATGAACCATGCGCTTGGCGTGGCGCCGGATGAAACCGACCGTCGGATCCTGCCGTGGCGGCGTCGAGGCAGCTCCGGCCCGCGTCGCCTGGGGCGGGCAATGCCGGTCGGCCGACCAGGGGAAGGCGGGCGAAGGGCCCCCGCCGAGATCGCACCATGGATGGCGATAGGGATCGTGGAAGAATTCGACGGGCCAGCGCGCCGCCATGATCGCCGCGGCGGCTTGCACGATCCGCGCCGCAATCAGCTCGCGGCGTCTGCCCGCGGGTGGAGGATTCGCGTGCACGACGCCCATCAGGGGCAAGGTGAGAACGCGCAACCCGGCCGCCCGGGCACGAAGGCAGAAATCCACATCGTTGTAATCCACCGGCAGACTGATTTCGTCGAAGCCGCCCAATCGCTCGAAGACCTCGCGCCGGATGGCGAGCACCGCACCAGTCACGGCCTGCCAGTTTCGCACCGCGTTGAAATGGGCCATCGCCGCAAGGGATGCCACGGGCGCCCCGCGCAGGACATGATCGGCGCTGGCCATGGGCACCGTTCGCCTCTCATCCAGATGCAGCAGCATCCCCGTATGCTGCACCGTGCCATCCGGGTATTGCAGCAGACAACCCACGACGCCGACTTCGGGCCGCATCGCCGCGGCGATCAGCTGCTCTATCTGGCCGGCTTGCGAGAAATGGACATCGTTGTTGAGCAGCAGGATGACCTCGGCGCTGGTCGCGGCCGCGCCCAGGTTGATCATCCGGGCGAAATTGAACGTCTGATCCATCGCCAGGATTTTCGCGCCATGCCTCGTGCGCAGGCGCTCATAGGCGGCGGGCAGGTCCGGATCGTCGCTGGCGTTGTCGATCACGATCACCTCCGGCCGAAACGGCGGGTCGCGATCGAGGAAATCCAGGCAACGCTCAAGCAGGTCCGGCCGGTTGCGGTTCGGAACCAGGATCGCTATCGACGGGAAAGTCGAGGGCAGGTCCGGTTTTGCCGGCGCCACTGCCGTGTTCCATCCGGCGCCCGGAAAAATGCAGGAGGCATTCCGCGACATGGCAGGTGGCGGGCTGGCGATGCATTCGCCCGAGTTGCGCGCAGCCAGTCATGCAGGGATGCCGGGCGGCCTGGCGAGCGCTGCCTGCCGATCAGCTCGCGCGAGACGAGGAATGCCGAGCGCAGATAATCGACCGATTGAACGAGGTCCGGATCCCAACCGGGAAGAAAATGCGGCTCGCGCCTGCCGCTATCGCCTTCTCTCACATCATAATCGCAGGTGACGATTTCCGGTCGGCCGAACTCGCGGTTCAGCGCCCCGTTCAGCAGGGCGAGCGTATCGGGATCGAATTCGACCCCTGCCGGCGCGAGAAGCGCATAATCGCCGCGCCACTGCGCCTCGCTCCCCGGCTCCGCCAGAAACCCCGCCACCGTCAGCTCGGGGCGGAAGAACAACCCGCGCAAGCCGGAGCAGTCGATCCCGGCAAGCTCGTCCCCTGCCCCCGGACCGAGGACGATAATTTCGATATTGCGATAAGCCTGGTCTTTCAGGGATTGGATGCTGGCGCGAAAAGCGGCTGGGCTTGCAGCCCGCTCGGCACCCAATCCATCGGCATAAAGCAGGACCGAGATCAGGTGATTCCACGGCGCCGGCGCGGATTCAGCAACAGGTCCCGCTCCGGGGCGATCAATGAGGCGTTCAGCCAGGCGCTTCTCGCGCCAGGCCTCATAACCTTCGAACCCCGCGCGGTCATGCTGATCTGGCGCCATGCCCGCTTCTGATACCTGCCCGCCGCCTCGCCGTCCACCGGCGGGACTCCGCCTGATTGAGGTGAATGTCCGAGGTGGGAATCTAATTAGAGTGGCGAGCGCTCCTCTCCTTGCGGTAAATCAATAAATCAACGCTAGAGGATCAGGCGCAAGGATGGGTGGCCGAGTGGTTTAAGGCACCGGTCTTGAAAACCGGCGTACCCGCAAGGGTACCGTGAGTTCGAAATCTCACCCCATCCGCCAACTATAGATACTAAAGAATTGAATAAACTTGATAATCAGAGCAAGGCACTTTACGATTATACAAGTCGTTATACAGCTACGCGGGCGCTTGGTTTCTCAATTCACCGTCTCATCATCCCGCCGATTGCGCGTCAATTCCTCCACTGCCAACGAGATTTGGCGCCAGATAACGGCGCCCTCCGCATCGCGCGCATCCCATAACTCAGTCGCGCGGCGATCCGCTCGTTCGGCTGCGTCTTCCCAGTGCTGGTCGATCAGCAGCTTCGCAGCGCGGAAGATGTCGGGGTCGGCGGTCATATCTGGTTGAGGCCGATCTGGGCGCCCTCATCCTCTGGACGCGCTGCGGGTTGCACGACGTACCGCCGGGCGCTGCCCGCGAGTTAGAGCCGAAAGACCACATCACCTGCGGCCTTTGTTGCCAGTTCCTGCATTGAACGAAGCCAGGAGAGCGCGTTCCTGGCCTACTTCCCCAGGGGAGCCAAAAATTAAAGCCGCGCCCAAAGGTCCCAGTGCAGCGTCGTGCCATAGCCCAGGAAATAGTAGAGGCCAGCGGCACTAATGCTCGCCGCCACCATCGCCAGGCGATATGTCATACCGAAGATCAGGGCAATGGCACCGACGCTCGCGATCACCACCGCGAAGCCGAATATCACACGCTCTTGCCCAGCAAATTCAGCCGGATAAACATTGAGGGCGATAGTGATAATAAGGACCGCAGCAGAAGCGACGTTGAAGAATAGCTTCCCGAGTGTCTTTCCTGTCATGACGTGCGACCCCGCGTAAGCGCTGACGAACAGGTTGGGGAATGCGTCGTCCACCCGCGGCATGCGCCAGAAGGAAGAACGTTTAGGAACGCTAGTTTATTCGGGGTTATTTACCGGCAGTCCGGGGCAGTACCGCGCCGCAAGAGGTCTGAACGTTGAGTGCCTGAAATCCATAATCCAGCATTTCCAGGGGACGGCTACCAGTAGTCCATCACGGACCGGGCGGTTGGGCTCGTACCTCGCTAAAGGCCGGAGTCCGGTTTTGGCGAGCCGCGATATCCAGCGCGAAATCCAACCTCCCAGAATATAGCATTCGGGCTGGCCGCGCCGTCTCGCGCCCAGCGGCTCAGGTTCTCTTTCTCGCTCGATTTGCCAGAGCCGCCGCTCCGCAGGTTGCGGCCGATCTCGTACCCAATCTCTACTGCGTCTTCGGGCAACGGGAAGAGCGAGGCCCAATTCATGGCGCGGCCAACCGAAACTCGTTATCTCTAAGACAGACAAATCTGCGAACCGTGTCGGGCAATGCAGCGAAATGCCCAGCGAAAGCCTGAGAGGAAGCAACAGCAAGAATGCGTTTTCGCTCGCTCTGGAATGCCCGCCGGCAGGCTATGGGCGAAGCTGAGTCAGCCCCCAGCGAGTTCAAGAAACAGTCGCTATCGATGCGGCATAGGACTTGGCCTACCTGGTGCTGTATCTCAAACCACATGCACCTTTCTTTGAAGTCCCAATCGGGTCCAGTCCGCAGGATCATGGGATCCCTGATGTGGCTATCTCGGCTGCGCCGCAGAACATGTGGCCATGAGACCGATGAGGCCAACTACGGCGGTCACAGGCAAATGTTCACATGCCGCATGAGGCGCACAAGACTGGATATGGTAAAAAAATTACGCTTCGCAAGTAAGCGTGAGCAATAGGGCGGCAAGAACGTTCGAGCCGCAGCAATTATTCCGTAATATTTTTTACCATTACAATCGGTCGCCTTTGAGGGAACCAACTACCTATGTTTTGGTTCATCATGGGTATGGGATTGGTCATTAGAATGCAGGTTCGCGTGAGGTGCCCATCGTGCGGGCGAAGCGGAACTGTGACTATCGCGTCGGGCGATCGAGATGGCGCCAGAATCCGCAGCGCCTCAGAAGGGTTTTACGTGAGGCTCGCACCAGATAATTCGAGGCAGGTTGCCTGCGTGGAATGCGCCACCCCTGCCCATGAAGACAATGCGGCGTCGGTCAACGAGACCACCAATCCTCCTCGACAATCACCACTGGTCTCTTGATCGACACTTCGCGTGACCGGTGCGACCTGCAAAATCGTCGTCCTCGAGATCAACTAGCGCGCTTCTCGAGCGCGGCTGTTTCCCTCGACCCAGCCTGGCATCAATCGCGAGCCGCGAGATCGGCTTCGACCATATCCAGCAGCAGGATGCGGGCAAGCGTTAGTTCGTTGAGGCCTGTTCTCGCGACCCTTCGCCTAGAGCCATACCAGACGGTTAGGAATCCCCGATCAACATGGTAAGAGCCCTCGTAGCGTGTTTTTCCGATCTCAATGCTGACAGGCACGGCCTGTCGCAGCCGTTTCCTGCGGCGCATCTATCAGATCGCTTTTGCTAGTTGGTCGCGCGAAGTCAGGGTCACAGGATACACGGTTTTTACCTCGGAACCCTCAGGCACCTCTCGCTAAGCGCAATTTACGGATTGCGCGGCGGGATTTCAAACTGACCCACTACTCCGGCGCCACAATTTGCCACGGGCGAAAAGTGAGGCGCGAGCCGTTGTTGAACTAGTCCTAGCGGCGTCGAAGCGGGTCGCCGCGAAAGAATTGTACGAGTTCGATTTGAACAGGCGAGAGATACCCGCATTGGCCATAGCCTTTTAAGGAGACACGACATGCATGGAGACCTGGCGTCGAAACTGATAATGTCGGCAGCCGTCGCTGCCCTAATAACCATGCTTCCAGTGAAATTCGATGCGCCATATTCACTTTCTTCCAATAGCGCTGTGGCGGCCAAAGGTGGCAATGGCAACGCCGGTGGAAACGGCAATGGCAACGCCGGTGGAAACGGCAATGGCAATGGCGCGGGGAATGGCGCCTCAAACGCAGCGGGAGGAAATAGCGATTCACACCCCAGCAATCATGGCGCGGTGGCCAGCTCGTTAGGGGGGCTGAACGCGGCCCATGCCTCAGCGACAGCCCTGGCTAATGCATCGCCGAACTCCCGCATAGGCAAGATAGCGGCCTACAAGGCTGCAGCGGCGACGGCGGCGACCGCAGCGACCGCAGCGGCGGCGGCCGATGCCACGTCCGCCGCAGCGGCAGGAGCGCTGGCGACTGCGCAGGGTCAGCTCTCCACCGACACCGCAAAACTCGCCACCGATACCGCACAACTCGCCACGGATACTGCGGCAGCGAACGTTGCCGCCATCGCGGCAGATAATGCCGCCATCGCAGCCGATAACACAGCGATCGCGGCCGATAACACGGCGGTGGCTGCAGACACGACGACGGCGGCCAACGCTGCAGCCGCAGCTGCGGCGGCCGATGCAGCGGCAACGTCAGCTGCGGCAGCGGAGCAAAACGCGCTCAACACGGCCGCCAACAAGACGCCGGTGAATGCTCAGACGCAGGCCGCGTTGGATGGGTTGCTGGCTGGCAAGTAGTAGAAGTAGTCGCCGCCGATCGAAGGAGGCCGGCGCCCCAAAAAGGGCCCGGTCTCTTTTCGTTCCAGCCCATACGGCAGCGCGAAACCGCTGCGGCGGCAGGGGAGATAGCGGGAAGAGCGGTGGCCTTCGCCGTTTTAGGATTTCTCCTGGATGGCTGGCAGAATGGCTCATGGCAAAGCGGGCACAAGCACGACAAAACCCCCCGCAATAAGATGGGACAGCTCGCCTAACGCCTGGCCCATCCGCCAGATATTGCCCGATTCAGTTCACGTTATAGCCGCGTGCGCGCATGCATTCGGTGACGGCATTGCCGAAGGAGAAGGATGACGCGGCCTGCTGCTGGCAGTTCGCGAGATCCTGATTGTAGGCACCCTGATTGACGGGTTGCTGGCTGGTCGGATAGCGCGGGGCGCAGGCCGCCAGGGCCAGGATCATTCCGACGAGCGATGCTTTTGCCAGGGTTCCGGTTGTCAACATCTTGGGCTTGAAGAGCATGGGTGTTTTCCTTCCCGATATTGGTACCGATGTTCGGCACCTCAGTTTGTAACTTTCCCCGCCCCGTTTCGTTCCCCTGCCACCAGAGCCTGACTTGAAGCGAACCGGTACCGAAGGCGCCGGCTCGCCCGCGCCTGCGACTTACCAGCCGATGTATTTGCGGAAATGTTTGAGGGAATCCCGCCAGATACCGAATTCATCATCCAGCATCTCATAGGTTCCGCCCGGCGCCAGATCGACGTCGAATTCCACCCAGGGATCGTTGCTCTTGTCGACATAGGCCCGCGTCCAGCGGTTCTCGCGCACCCAATCGTTCATCTTCTTGGTATTGAAGGTGCCCTTGGTATCGAAGCCGCTGGAGAACTGGATCGAGCCACAGCGATCGTCCTTGCAGTCGTAAACGTAGATATGAAAATTCTGATTGTTGGTACTGCTGTAGATGCTGCGTGATCCATCGTCCTCGTTTTGGATGATGGCGCTGTAATTGGCATCCTTCAGCCACGTCACCAGCTCCTCGATCGTCATGCCCTTATCGGGAAGGTCGCGCGCCATCGCCACATTCCCCAACACCAGCCAGGCCAGCGCTGCGGCGCCGGCAATCGCACAAAGCTTTCTCGACACCGTCTTGCTGCTCATCTGGGCATCCCCCCTTCTCTGTTCTGCCTTGGCCAATTTGCCGTACCTGCCTTCGCATCGGAGCATGGAGGCGCAACCCGATCAATATGCTCGCTTGAGGCAGGCGTTCAGCCGCCGATCTTCAGCACCACGCGAAAACGCGCCTTGCCGCTCATCATCCGGTCATAGGCCGCCTGCGCCTCCTCCAGCGGATAGATCTCGTTCATCGAGGCAATCTTGTTCATCAGGCTGAAGTTGAGCGTGTCTTCGGAGTCCGCGGCTGTTCCCGAGTACCAGCCATGGATCGCGGCCCGCTTCATCAGCAGATCGAGCGAATTTACCGTGAGTGCGCCCACGGCGCCGATTACCATCAAGACGCCGTTGGGGCCGAGCCCGCCGGCGATCGCTTGCATGGCCGCGGCATTGGTGACGGTCGCGATGATCGCCCTGGCGCCGCCCATGGCCTGGAGGGCCGCCGCCGGATCCTGGGCCTCGCTATCAATGTAGCTGCCGGCGCCGAGCGAGCGCGCCAGCGCCTCCTTGTCGCTGCCGCGGTTGACGGCAACGGTGCGAAAGCCCTGGCGGGCGGCAAACTGGATGCCGAGATGCCCCAGGCCACCGACCCCATGAATGGCGACAAGATCGCCCGGCCCTGCGCCACAATGGCGCAAGGCGTTGAAGGTGGTGATGCCGGCGCAGAGCAGCGGGGCAGACTCGACCGCGTCGAGTTCGCCCGGCACACGCGCCAGAGCCGAGGCATCGGCCAGCATATGGGTGGCATAGCCGCCATCGCGGCTGACGCCCGTGGCGCCCTTTATGGTCTCGCAGGCGAAGGCATCGCCCCGCCGGCAGCGGGCACAATAGCCGCAAGCGCCGGGCGACCAGCCCACACCGGCACGCGCGCCAATCTTCCAGCCGCCCACCTCCGTGCCAAGGGCCTCGACCACGCCAATGACCTCGTGGCCCGGGATGCGCGGATAAGTCAGGCTCGGCACAAGGCCTTCGACGACGACTGAATCGCTATGACAAACACCGCAGGCCTGGACCCGGATGCGGGCCTCGCGCGGGCCCGGTTCGGGAATCGCGCGCTCCTCCAAGCGGAACTTGGCGCCTTTGGCGGGAACGATCATCGCGCGCATCGTCGCCATCGCTGTCTCCTGCTGTACTGTTGGCCGCGTTCAGAGAATGAGGCTCAGAGCGGCGTCACATTGATCCAGATCGTCTTTGTCTGCAGATACTGGTCCAGCGCCTCGGCGCCGTTGTCGCGGGCGAGCGAGCCGATCGGTCGCGTGATGATAGGCGAGACATAACGGGCGTACCAGTGACAGAGCGGTTTCACCGGTTCCTGCACGGACAGTTCTTTTGCTATAAATTCAAAGACTTGCGAGCCATTTTAATGTCCCTTGCCAACTGCTATATTAGAGCCAGATCGGGATCACCAGTTTTGCGGATTTGGACAATGAGCAGGACGAAAAGATCAATCATGAACATGACCGCGCTGTCGGTCTCGGCGGCGATCGCGCTTGCCGGCTGCGTGCAACAGCCGATGGGCCCGCGCGTTGCCGTCATGCCGCCCCCCAACAAACCCTTCGAGGTCTTCCAGCAGGACCAGGCCGTCTGCACCCAATGGGCCAATCAGCAGACCGCCGGCGAGGCGGAGGATGCCAATAACCGCGCCGTCGGCACGGCAGTGATCGGCACGATCCTGGGCGCGGGCCTGGGTGCGGCCATCGGCGGTGGCGGCGGTGCCGCGATCGGTGCCGCTTCGGGCGCTATCGGCGGAACGGCGGTCGCAGCCGGCCCGGCAGGCGGTGCGCAGTACGATATCCAGCAGCGCTACGACATTGCCTATTCGCAATGCATGTATTCCAAGGGCAATCAGGTGCCGGGGTATTCGTACAACAACGCCCCGCCGCCGCCCCCACCGCCGGCAGGCTAGCACTCACCCACACCGGATTTAGTTACGCCACGGGTGCTGGATAGCAACCTCGCGTTGTGATAGCGCTGGCAATCGGCGTTATCGCGCGCGAGGTTTTTCCATGCTGAAGCTTTACTATTCTCCCGGCGCCTGCTCGCTCACGGCCCATATCGCGCTGGAGGAGATCGGCGTTCCTTACGAAAAGGAAATCGTCCGCGCCGGTTCCGCCAAAGGCACCGGCTCGGAGAGCTGGCGCAAGATCAATCCCAAAGGCTATGTGCCGGCTTTGCTCGGCGTGCCGGGCAAGATGGGCGGCACCGAAAATCTGCTGACCGAGGCGAATGCGATCCTGGTCTATCTGGCGCGAAAGTACCCCGCGGCCAAGCTGCTGCCGCCGACGCCGGAGGGAGAAGGGCGTTGTCTCGAATGGCTGGGCTTCCTCTCCGGCACCGTCCACGGCTACGACGTGGCGCAGTTCTGGCGGCCGCAACGCTTTGTCGAGAACGAACGTCGACTATCCGCCGGTGCAGGCGAAGGGCCGCAATTCGCTCGCTCGCGACAGCGCCTATATCGAGGGCCTTCTGGCCGATGGGCGCGACTGGGCCGTGCCAGGCCACTACTCCATCGCCGACAGTTATCTGATTACGATCTATCGCTGGGCATTCCAGATATTGAAGGATCTCGCCCCCTACCCCGCCTGGACCGCCCATACTGAGCGGATGATGGCGCGGCCTGCCGTTGCGCGCGCTTTTGCCGATGAGGGAATCGAGCTCTATCGCGCGGCGTAGCCGGTTATCTGCGAGCGGCAGCACACCAGCACATGAGGGAAGAATCGACGTGACACCGGCAGATCGCGCGCTGCGGCAAAGCGCCCGCAAAATCCTGACGCATCATCGTGGTGCTACCCCCGCCGTCAGCCTGGCCGACATGGCGCAGTCCGCCTATTCAAAGCTTGAGGGCGACGTCTATGGCGAGGGCGGCGCGGTCACGTCGCTGGAAGAGCGGGTGGCCAAACTGCTCGCGAAGCCCCGCGCGCTGTTCTTTTTCAAGGGCGTCATCGCCCAGCTCTGCGTCCTGCGCCTGCGCGCGGAGGAGCAGGCCTCGAACCTGGTGGCGCTCCATCCCCTCAGCCATATCGATTACGACGAAGCGAACGCTCTCGAACATATGCATAACCTTCGCCCGCTGCGGCTGGGCCGATCGGAGCCGTTTACTGCCGCCCAGCTCGGCGAAATCACCGAAAAGATGAGCTCAGTCGTCGTTGAACTTCCCCTGCGCCGGGCGGGCTATCTGCTGCCGTCATGGGAAGAACTCACTGCCATATCGGCCTGGTGCCACAAACAGGGCATTCCCCTGCATTTTGACGGCGCACGGCTATGGGAAGCTGCCGCCGGCTATGGCCGGTCGCTTGCGGAGGTGGCCTCGCTGGCGGACAGCGTCTACGTGTCCTTCTACAAAGGCCTTGGTGGACTTGCGGGCTGCGTTGTCGCCGGCGAGTCTGACTTCATCGAAAAACTGAAAATCTGGAAGACGCGCCACGGCGGGAATGTCTTTACGTCTTACCCCTGTGCGGTCAAAGCCCATATGGGGCTCGATCACTATCTGGGGAAATTTCCGCAATACGTCGAACGTGCCCGGGCGCTGGCACCGCGGATTGCCGGAATTTCGCCGCTGCGCGTTTACCCGTCGCGGCCGGACACCAACGCCTTCCACATTCTGGTTCCGGGCCGGCCGGAGCAGCTGGCGAAAGCTCACCGGGCTTTTTGCGCGGAAGACGTCCCTTTGGCTCTTCAACGGCTTCACCGAAGCCCCGCTGCCGATGCACTCGATCGCCGAAGTGGTTATCGGCGATACGAGCGAAACATGGACCGACGACGAAGCAGTCGGGTGGTTATCATCGTTCGCTGAGCGCGTACTATGAAGCGGTGTTGGCGCTATTAATTGGCGCAGGGCCAGAGTTCGCCAACGGCATCGGCGATGCCATCGGCCGCATCCTCATTGGCCAGCTCTGGATGGTGAACCAGCCAGCGCAGTACGGCGATCTCCGTCTGCTGGCGGACCAGCTTCGGCGGGATGCAGTTGCCGCCCCACAGGAAGGCCATGCTGATTTGCGTGGAGCCGAAATCCTGGCCGCATTGGGTTGAATTCGTCTGGCAATGATGAACCAGCTCGCCGACGGTCATCATGTCCTGGGCAGCCACCGGCTGCAGGCCAGCCGTGGTGCCAAGGCAGATCGCCATGCCGAATAGCGCAATGCCAAGCCCCGTCCGCATAAGGCGCCGACCCCGTTGCAGTGATTGGGGGACAATACCATCTCGCTTGCCAAATGCGAGAGCGTGCGCACATGAAACCTACTGCAGACGCAGCCGCATTGCCGGCCGCCTGCGGCGGGCCTGTTCGATGAGGGCCTGCAATTCCTCCACACTGACGCCGTCGCGCTTCAACAGAAGATGCAGGATGGGGTCGCTCAACAACTCGCTCAGCTTCGGCTCTTCTTGAAAGCGGCACATGGTGATCTCCCCTGAACGCTGTTGCGATCGGTGAAGACTGCCTGCCGAGTGCGGCGCTGAGGGGACGAGAATGCGGCAATTTCGCGATTGGCATTAATGCTTCGTCATGGACGGAATGCGCGATGTCACTAAAATGCCCACGCCGTTTCCACCGGGGGACCCGCTTCGCTCATGACTTTCATCGTCGATCCCAGCCGCCTCGATCTCGCGCGCGAGTTCAAGGCGAACATCTACGGCCGGCATAGCGGTGACCTGCAGCGGATTCTGAATCTGTTCCGCAGCGAACCGCAGAAGGGACAATACGTCCTGATTCGCGACGCCAAGGGCGGACCCTGGGCGCTGGCGCAATACGACCCAATACCAGGCACGCTGCCGCAGCGTGTGGGGCCGGTCTTTGCCACGGTGGAAGAAGCCGAATGGGCCGTTTTCAAACTGCGCTGGAAAAAATTCACCGGCCAGGACCTGGCGGTGGAATAGATGCTGCAAATCATCGGCTATGGCGACCGCCTGGCGGTGCGCCCCGGCGAAACAATCGAATTCAAGGTCAGCTGCGAAGCCGGCGCCGCCGCATATCAGGCGGAAATCCTGCGTCTGATCTGCGGTGACGACCGGCCGGAAGGACCCGGCTTCAAGGCACAGGCCGTCAAGAGTGCAATCGAGGGCCGCTATCCTGGCCGCCGCCAGCCCATCGAGATCGGCTCCTATATCCGGGTGCCGGGTGCTGCAGCGCTCGATGCCATCACGAGCTTTGCCATCGCCGCGAATATCTGGCCGACCACGCCCACGAGAACATGGGCCAAGGCCGAGCAATTGCTGATCGGCCGCCGCGAGGGCACGAATGGCTTCGCGCTCATGATCGGTGCGGCCGGCGATCTGGCCCTCAGCATCGGCGACACGGTGATTGCCACCGGCAAGCCGCTGCGCCAGCGGCAATGGTATCGCATCGAAGCCCGCTATGATTCCGCCAGCGGCGCGATCGAGCTCAGCCAAACTCCTCTCGCTTTGATGGCGCGCGACGACAGTGCGGCCACGGTGAAGGGTAAGGCCCGCATGACGGCGCCGCCGGCTACGACGCCGCTGATCATGGGCCGCGGTTATAATGGCAAAATCGAAACGCCCCGCCTCAGCGACCCCGGCAAGGGCCTGATCGCCGCCTGGGATTTCGCCGAGGGAATCGCCACGACACGCATCACCGATCGCTCGGCCAACGCGCTGCATGGCGAGACGGTGAACCTGCCCACCCGTGGCATGGTGGGGGCCGGCTGGAACGGCCAGGCCTTTCATTGGCGCGAGCGGCCCGATCTCTATGGCGCGATCCATTTCCACGACGATGATCTCTATGACTGCCGCTGGCAGACCGACTTCGCCTGGACGCTTCCCCACGATTTGCCCAGCGGCTTCTATGCTGCCCATGTGACCAGCGCGCCCGGCGAGGAGACGGGGGAAGATTTCATTCCCTTCTTCGTCTCTCCGCCCAAGGGCAAGGCGAATGCCCCGGTCGCTTTCATCGCGTCGACCGCCACCTTCATGGCCTATGCCAACAGCCATCACGGCTATGAAGACCCGATCGCGGAGCTCACCTATGGCTCACTGCTGAAATTCGCGCCCACGGATCTGTTCTTGCGCCAGCGCCGCGACCTCGGCGTCTCAACCTATGACGTGCATCGCGACGGCAGCGGCTCCTGTTACAGCTCTCGGCTGCGGCCCCTGCTCACCTCGCGCGCCAAGGGGCGGATCTGGAACTACAACGCCGATCTTCACATCGTCGATTGGCTGGCGGGCATCGGCCAAGCCTGCGACATCATCACCGACGAGGATATCCACCGCGAGGGCCTGGGGTTGCTGAAGCCCTATCGCTGCATCATCGCCGGCAGCCATCCCGAATATCACTCCGTCGCGATGCTGGATGCTTTCGAATCCTATCTCGCCCGGGGCGGGCGCCTCATGTATCTGGGCGGCAACGGCTTCTACTGGCGCACCGCCTTTCATCCGGAACTGCCCGGCGTGATCGAAGTGCGCCGCAGCGAGGGCACGCGTACCTGGCAGGCCCATCCGGCGGAGCTGCATCTGAGCTTCACCGGCGAGCCCGGCGGGTTATGGCGCAGCAGCGGCCGCGCGCCGCAAAAACTCGTCGGCGTCGGCTTTGCCTCCGAAGGCTTCGACGCCAATTCCTATTTTCTGCGCACGGCAGAGAGCTCCGACCCTCGCGCGGCCTTCATCTTCAAGGGCGTGGGCAAGGATGAGCGCATCGGCGACTTCGGCTCGCTTGGCGGGGCGGCAGGCTTTGAACTGGATATCGCCGATCCAGCACTGGGAACACCACCCCATGCCCTGACGCTCGCCTGTTCGGTCGAGCACAGCAACGTCTATGCCCTGACGCCGGAGGAGCTGATCTCGGCGCAGCCAGCCACTGACGGTATCGAAAGTCCCAAGGTGCGCGCCGACATGGTTTTCTTCGAAACGCCACGGGGCGGCGCCGTCTTCAGCACCGGCTCCATCACCTGGGCCACGGCCCTGGCCCATAACGGCTATGACAACAATGTCGCGCGCATCACCGGAAACGTGCTGAAGCGCTTCATCGACCCCAAGCCGATCGAATAGGCGCTAGCTGCGCGGCAGCGCCTTGGGATTGCTGATGGCAAGGCGCGCCAAAACGTCGGCAGCGAGGCGATTGCGCAAGCCCCCATCGTGATCGTGGCGGCCATTGCGTATCTCGCCGGCGAATGTCTTTGACTTCGAGATTGGGGCTGGACGCGCTGCCAGCTCCCGCGCGGCTATCGCCATCGCATTGGCGATCATGCGCGCGTCGTATTGCCGCTGTTCCGGCAGCTTCACCAGAAGATCCTCGGTCAGCAAACGCCGGGCCTCAGCCAGCAAACCGGCGCCGTCGGGCTGGCCGATCTCCGTCGTCGCGGCGGGCCTGGGCCAGGGGCCCGGCGCGATGAGATCGATGATGGTAAATTCGAGTTCCGGCAGGATGCGCCCGGTCAGCGCCAGCTCGAGCGAGCGCTGCTGTCCGGAGATATGCCGATCGGCCTGTTGCAGCGCGATGATGGCCCAGCGCAGATGAGCCATCGCCTCCCAGAAATGCACGGACGTCGCATCGATTTTCCGCCCACCGGCAGCATCTTCATAGCCGCGGTAGAAATCCACACGCTTGGCGATCCCGCCTGCTTCCAGCGCATCCTCGCCATAGCGCCAGCATTTGGCGCAAAACCACCCGATATCGGCCATGGGATCGCCCCATGTCGCGAACTCCCAATCCAGGACGGCGGTGAGCCCCTTCTCGTCCACCATGTAATTGCCGCTGCGGAAATCCTGATGGATCAGCGTTATCTCCCCCGCCGGCAGAGCATGATGCTCGGCCCAGCGCAGGCCCCATTCCAGCACCGGATAGCCAATCGCGCGTCGATCGAGATCAGCTCGTAGGCTGGCAATCTGATCGAGTGCTGGGCTGATCTTCG
The DNA here is from genome assembly GCA_963770335.1 of uncultured Alphaproteobacteria bacterium. Lineage (GTDB taxonomy): Bacteria > Pseudomonadota > Alphaproteobacteria > Dongiales > Dongiaceae > DASXQK01. The sequence continues at coordinate 108,702 of CAVYPG010000006.1, read as the reverse complement.
GTAAGCTGAGAAAGCCGAGGCCCGGTGCACCGGGTTTGATCGTGTGGATGAGCGCCAGTTCGCTGCCGAGGCGTTCGGCCAGCTTCACCCGATCGCCGCCCAGACTCTTGTCCTTTACGACGCGATAGCCGGGTGCCACACCGCCAGCACGGCGCATCAGATAGAACACCTGTCCCAGCACGGCGGTATCGCGGCAAAGCCAGAGCGGCTCCGGCGCAGCGACCCCGGCACGAAAGGCTGCCTGCAGAATGGTAAACTCCTCCGCGCGGCTGTGGCTGACCGCCACGCGCGAGGGCGCATCGGTGCGCAACACCATCTCCTGCCGCCTGCCATCGAGATATGCTGCAACCAGCCAGTTTTCCTGGATCGCCCCGCCGGAGAGCGGCGAAGCTTCGAGCGAGCTAACTTTCTGCCTACTCGCCGTGGCGATGAAATCGGCCAGCCGTTCCCGCGCGGCCGGGTCATCAAGCCTCAATCGAGTCATGTCAGGACCAGAACTCCTGCCCCTCGGCGAGGAAAGATGAGGCCAGCACCATCTTGTGCACCTCCGAGGCGCCATCGACCAGGCGCGCCTGTCGGGCGTAGCGGTACATCCATTCCAGCGGCGTATCCTTTGAATAACCTCGCGCGCCGCAAAGCTGGATCGCGGTATCGACTGCCTTGTGCAGCGCCTCGGACACCTGGACCTTGGCCATGGAGACTTCCTTGCGGGCGAAATCGCCCTGGTCCAGTTTCCACGCCGCCTTGGCCGTCAGCAGGCGACCCATTTCCACCGCCATCGCTGCTTCGCCCAACAACCATTGCACGCCTTCATGCCTGGCCAGGCTGGTTCCGAAGCTTTGGCGCTTGTCGACGTAGCCGGCCGCGATCTCGAGCGCGCGCCGGGCCATGCCCAGCCAGCGCATGCAATGGGTCAGCCGCGCCTGGCCCAACCGAACTTGCGTTACCTTCAGCCCATCACCCACACCAAGAAGACGGTTCTCATCGGGAATCTCCAGCCCATCAAAGATAAGTTCGCAATGCCCGCCATGCTCCTCCGGCCCCATGATCGGAATGCGCCGCTCGATACGCCAGCCCGGTTGGTCGCGGTCGAACAGAAAAGCGGTCAGGCCCTTGCGCGGATCGTCGGAGGTGCGTGCGATCAGGATGAAATGCTGGGCCACGCCGGCGCCGGTGATGAACCATTTATGGCCGTTGACCACCCAGCGCTCGCCGCGTTTCTCCGCGCGGGTGCGCATCAGGCCAGGATCGGATCCGGCACCCGGCGCGGGCTCGGTCATGGCAAAGGCCGAACGCACCTTGCCCTCGATGATCGGCATCAGCCAGCGGCGCTTCTGCTCCGCCGTGCCGAGCTTCGCCAGCACCGTCATGTTGCCATCGTCCGGTGCGGCGCAATTGAACACGACAGGGCCGAAGATCGAGCGGCCCATGGCCTCGTAGCACACGGCGAAGTCCTGCGACGTTGAGGCCAAGCCCACCCAGTTCGCGCGGCATCTGAGGCGCCCACAAGCCTGCAGCCTTCGCCCGCGCGCGCAACTTGTCCAGCAGCGGCAGGGCGATGTTCTCATGTTCGTCGAAACTGGCGGGATCGGATTCCAGCGGCAGGATCTCCGCGGCGACGAAGTCGCGAATGCGTCGCTCCAGCCCAGCGATTTCCGGTGACAGTGAGAAATCCATCGACTTCTTCCTTAAATGGAGAGCCCGCCATCGATGACGATGACGCTGCCGGTCATATACGCGCCCGCATCGGAGGCTAGCAGCAGCAGCGGTCCATCCAGATCACGAGGGTCGCCGACGCGGCGCTGCGGCACCAATTTGATCAGCTTTTCGGCGTCGGGGCTTTCCAGAAACGCCTGTGTCATGTCGGTCGCGAAATAACCGGGGCAGAGCGCGTTGACCCGGATTTTGTGGCGCGCCAGTTCCAGCGCCATGGCGCGGGTCAGATGCACCAGCCCCGCCTTGGAGGCGACATAGGCCGGCACCGCACCCGTAGCCTTCAGGCCAAGGACGGAAGCGATGTTCACGATACTGCCGCCATGGCCCAACCGAACCATATGGCGCGCGGTTTCCTGCGCCACCAGCCAGGCGCCTTTCAGGTTGGTATCGACGACCTTGTCCCAATCATCTTCGGTCTGATCGAGGAGCGGCTTGTGGACCGAGATGCCGGCATTGTTGACCAGGATGGCGATAGGGCCGAGTTCGGTTTCGGCCGCCGCGATTGCCCGACGCACGCTTGCCTGATCCTTCACATCGGCCGCAATAGGCACACAGCGGCCATCGAAGCCCTCGATCTCGCGCGCGAGTGCCGCCAGCAGTTCCATTCTTCGTCCCATCACCGCAACGCTTGCGCCGGCACGCGCCAGGGTCAGGGCAAAATGGCGGCCGAGACCCGAACCGGCGCCGGTAACGATGGCTGCCTTGCCGCCAAGATCGAAAGCATTCATGGGCGCCGCCTGTGGAACAGAAGAAACGTTACCAGGGCGACGCCCAGGAAGATCAGCGCCGTCGGCAGCCAGTAGTTATAGGCCAGCAGCAGGGTGAGCGAATAGGAAATGAGAACGCCGATGGAGAGAACCTGGTTCAGCACCAGGCAGATGAAGCGCACCCAGCTTCGATGCGAGCGCCAGACGGCGACGAGGCTGAAGGTATAGAGCGTCAGCCAGGTGAAATAGAAAATAAGATTGCCCAGGCTGAACGGATTGAGCTGGTCGATCAGGCTGGTGAAGGCGCGCTCGATGCCATCCATTTAGGCGTTGCCGAGCATTAAGCGCTGCCAAGCCCCTTGGCTTGATCGCGCAGGACGAACTTCTGGATCTTGCCGGTGGAGGTCTTGGGCAGCGGACCGAAGACCACCGTGCGCGGCGCCTTGAACTTCGCCATATTGGCGCGGCAGAAGGTAATGATCTCCTCGGCCGTGACGTCGCCTGCATCCGGCCGCGGCGTCACGAAGGCGCAGGGATGCTCGCCCCATTTCTCATCGGGCCGCGCCACCACCGCTGCCTCTAGCACCTTGGGATGGCGATAGAGCACCTCCTCCACCTCGATCGAGGAAATGTTCTCGCCGCCGGAGATGATGATGTCCTTGGAGCGGTCCTTGATCTCGACATAGCCGTCGGGATGGCGCACGGCGAGGTCGCCCGTGTGAAACCAGCCGCCCTTGAAGGCCGCTTCGCTCGCCGGCGGGTTTTTGAGATAGCCCATCATCACGGTGTTGCCGGCGAGGAAGATCTCGCCCATGGTCTGACCGTCGCGCGGTGTCTCTTCCATCGTCTGCGGGTCGGCCACCATCACGCCTTCGAGCGTGATGTAGTTCACGCCCTGGCGGGCGTTCATGCGGGCGCGCTGCTCCACCGGCAGGCTCTCCCACTCGTCATGCCAGGCGCAGATCAGGCCGGGTCCATAACATTCCGTCAGCCCATAGAGATGGGTGACGCGGAATCCGTCGCGCTCCATGGCCAGGATCACCGGGCTGGGCGGTGCCGCACCGCCGGTTGCGATCCTTACGATCCGCTCGAACGTTGTCTTCACCGCGTCCGGCGCATTGGCCAGCATGTTCATCACGATCGGGGCGCCGCAGAGATGGGTTACGCCCTCGCGCTTGATCGCAGCATAGATCGCCGCCGGTTCGACCCGCCGCAGGCAGACATGAGTTCCGCCAACCGCAGTGACCGCCCAGGGAAACGTCCAGCCGTTGCAGTGGAACATCGGCAAGGTCCAGAGATAGACCGATTGCCGCTCCAGCCCGACCGCCATGATGTTGCCGAGCGAGGTCAGATAGGCGCCGCGATGGTGACAGACGACGCCTTTGGGATTGCCCGTGGTGCCGGAGGTATAACCCAGGCTGATCGCCGACCATTCGTCCTTGAGCGGCGGCCCCTCGTAATTCGTATCGCCTTGCAGCAGGAATTCCTCGTAGGTGATCTCGCCCAGGCGCCGCCGGTTGCTGGATTTCAGGGTCATCGATATCGATCACGGTGATGGGCCGATCCAGCGTTTTCAGCGCCGCTTCGACCACATCGGCATAGTCGCTATCGGCGATCAGGATTTTAGCCTCGCCATGCTTGAGGCAGAACGCAATGGTGGCAGCATCAAGCCGGGTGTTCAGGCAGTTGATCACGGCACCGGCCATCGGCACGCCGAAATGTGCCTCCAGCATCGCGGGGATATTCGGCGCCATGATGGCGACGGTGTCGCCCTCGCCGATGCCCCGCTTGGCGAGTGATGAGGCGAGCCGTCGGCAGCGTCCGCCCAGTTCGGCATAGGTGAAATGCCGGTCGCCATGGATAACGGCCGTCTTGCCGGGATACACCTCGACCGTACGCGCAAGAAAGGATAGCGGCGTCAGCGGCGTATAGTTCGCCGGATTGCGGTCGAGATTCTGGCGATAGATGTTCGAGGGCATGGCTGAAGGCGTTTCCCGCGAGTGTCGGCGCAAACGGCGCTTGGTCAGTCTGCCCGCGCCCTTGCTGACGTGCAAGGTGGGCGCTGTGCAAGGCGGTAACCGGGCTTGGCAGCAGGAGCCGGGCTGCCGCCTCAATTGCGGCAGGTCAGCCTGGTAGCCTACCCGTTGTCAGAATGTCGGCGGCGAGCAGGCGCTGACGATCTCGCAGACCTCGGTGCCGATGTTGCGCAGGCGATGCGGTGAGCGGCTGCTGAACTGGAAGGCATCACCCGGCCCCAGCACGCGCGTCTGTTCACCCACGGTGATCTCAATATACCCGCGGATGATCACGGCCCCTTCCTCTCCATCATGATTGTAGGTCTGCTTGCCCGTGTCGGCGCCGGGATAATGCAGCTCGTGCAACACTTGCAGCGAGCGGCCATGGAGATCTTCACCGACCTGGCGTAGCGAAATCTTGCCGCCACCGATCTCCAGCAATTCATCCTTGGTGAAAAAAATCTTTTGCTCGGGCGAGCGGTCCGGCGCGAAGAAATCGCCCACCGACAGCGAAAGACCACCGAGAATTTTCTTCAGGGAAGAAACCGACGGGCTGACCTTATTCTGTTCGATCAGCGATACGGTCGCATGCGTTACCCCCGTGCGCTTGGCGAGCTCACGCTGTGAGAGTCCCTGTTGTTCCCTGATTGCCTTCAAGCGTGCCCCAATGTCGCTGCTCATTGCGTCCTCCGCCCCTATGGCACAGGCCGGCCAATATAATATACACCTGTTTCGTCCCCAAAAGGAAACTGCCCGTCGCAAAATTATACGCTAACTCGGCCCAATGCGTGCGAAGTGTTGCCCTCGCTTCTGCGCATAAAATAGGGAAGTGGTCCGCTATGCATCACTCTTTCTGGCCCCCTTGTTCACATAAGACTCGAAGAATCCATGGTGACAAAAATGATAACCAGCGCTTCATATAATCTCCGCTATGTGGATATTATTTTATCCGAACGGAATTAAGAAACAGCCGCGACGAAGCGATGGATGGTTGAGGCGAACCGAAATCAACTGCCGCTTTACCGGCGCGGCATGAGCCCTATAGCGCGCACCAGCCGCCATCGACGGCGAGGCACACGCCACTGACAAAGCCCGCGGCGTCGGAGGCCAGGAAAACGACCGGTCCGGCGATTTCCGCAACCGTGCCGCGCCGGCCCATGGGCGTGCCGCGCTTGACGTTCTCGTTCATCGCGGCCGCCGCATGGCGATCGTCCCCGCCCGCCATGTTGTTGGTGGTCCAGCCCGGGTTGATCGCGTTCACGCGGATATTGTGCTTGCCCCATTCGACGCAGAGCTGGCGGCAGAGCTGGTCGACGCCGCCTTTGGACGCCCCATACGCCGTCAGGTCCTGGAAGCCGACGAGGCTGCCATTGGAGGAGATCAGAATGATCGATCCGCCCTTGCCTTGTGCAATCATCTGCCGGCCGGCGGCCTGCGCACAGAGGAAGGCACCGGTCAGGTTGACAGCGATGGTCTCCGCCCAGTCGCCCTCGCCCACCTCGGTAGCGGGTGCCGCCAAGGCGATGCCGTGATTGACCACCATGACGTGGAGCTGGCCATGGCGCTTTGCCGTCTCTTCGACTAGGCGCCGGCAATCCTCGCGCTTGACCGCATCGAACAGGAAGGATTCCGCCTTGCCGCCAGATGCACGGATTTGTGCGGCGGTTTCGTCGATGCTTGCCTGCGTCCGCCCGGCGCAGACGACGGTGGCGCCGGCCTGGGCGAGTGCTTCCGCCATCCCGCGGCCGAGCCCGCGCCCCGCGCCGGTGACGATGGCGATACGTCCCTTCAGATCGAAAGCCGAATACGCCATCTTTTTGCTCCCCCAGTTCCGCCTGCTTCCATTACCATGGCGATCGCATGCATCTCGACATCTTCTCCGACACCATCTGCCCCTGGTGCTATGTCGGCAAGCGGCGCCTCGCCCGCGCTCTTGCCGCGCGCCCGCAGCCCAAACTGGCTGTCCGCTGGCGAGCCTTCCAGTTGAATCCCGGCATGCCGGCCGAGGGAATGATCCGCGAGCGCTACATCGATGCCAAGTTCGGCAGTTCCGAGCGCGCCAAGCGAATATATGAAGCGGTCTCGGCCGTGGGCGCTAGCGAGGGCATAAGCTTCAATTTCGAGGCAATCAAGCGAACGCCCAACACAATCCTGTCCCATCGCCTGCTGCGCAAGGCGAGCAAGGAGGGGCTGCAGGACCCGCTGCTGGAAGCCATGTTCCAGGCCTATTTCGTCGACGGCCGCGATATCGGCACCGCCCGCGTACTGGCGGAGATCGGCGAATCTGTCGGCCTGGAAAAAGTGGGCGCGTATCTGGCGAGCGATGACGGCGGCGAGGAAGTTCGTGCCGAAGACAGCCTAGCCCGGCGCCAGGGCATCAACGGGGTTCCCTGCTTTATCTTCAACTACCGCTTCCTGCTGTCGGGCGCGCAGGAACCGGAGAGTTTTTTCCAGCTGTTCGACCTCGCCCGCGAGGACGAGGCCGGCGTGTTGCGCGAGAGTGCCGGATGAGCGTGGTTAAGCAGACTGCCAAGCCGGGCGAATTCCTCTGCCCCAATTGTGGGTCGCAGACCGAGGCCGCCATGCGCACCACGCTGTCGGTGCCGATGGTCGACAAGGACCATGCCTGGGATCCCGTCTTCGAGATGCGCCATTGCGATGGTTGCGGGGCCACGATCCCGGCACAACTCGCTGAGCGCTGGGGCGGCCTCGACGCGCTCGAGGCACGGCGGTTGTGGGAATCGACATTCCGCGACACCAGCCCGGTCAAGCCGTATTACTGGCGGGCGGAATAAAGCGGCTTCGGCGGCGTTTGACGTTGCGCCGCATACTTATTCGTCATGGCCGGGCTTGACCCGGCCATCCATCTTTCTAGCCAGGTAAGACATCGTGGATGCCCGACTCAAGGCCGGGCATGATGGTTGATGAAATGGCGCCGCCGGTGCTTCAGCTTTCTCAACCCGGCCGGCGCATCGAGAATTTCGAATCCACCACCGTGTATTCGCTATAGCCCAGCCGCGCGATGGGCTGGGCGGCGACGATATCCACCCGCTGGTCCTTGATCAGCGCATCGTCGATATGAATCCCGACGACCTGGCCGATGACGATACAGTTGGGCTCTTCCCTGTCATGGGTTGGCAGTTCGACCACCTTCCACAGCTTGCATTCAAAATGCACCGGCGATTCCTTGACCCTCGGCGGCTTGACGAGGTACGAGGGCACCGGCGTCAGCCCGGCATGGCGCATCTCATCCTCGCCCACCGCCAGATTGGCCGACGTCAAATTCATCGCCTCGCGCAGATCCCATGTCGCGAGGTTGCAAACGAATTCGCCCGTCTCTTCAGCATTGGCGCGGCTATCCTTCACCGGCCGGTCCGCCTTCCGCCCGCCGGGTGCGAACAGGACCATCGGCGGGTCTTCGGCAATGGCGTTGAAGAAGCTAAAGGGCGCCAGATTGACGCGGCCCTGCTTGTCGATGGTCGTGATCCAGCCGATGGGACGCGGCACCACCAGTGCCTTAAAGGGGTCGTTGCGCAGCCCGTGCCCCTTGGTCTTCGTGTCGTAGAACATCAAATCTCCTAATCTCAAGCCGCCAGTTTCGCCAGTTTTTCCATGAGCGTTTCCACGCCCTTCACCCGCTCCGGCGCCTTGTCCCAAGGCTGGCGAAAGACAATGCGATGATCGGGCCTGACCGATGCCGCCTTGCCCTGCTGGCCAATGAAGCCGATCAGGCGTTCGGGATGCGGGAACTTGTTCTCGTGGAAGCTGACCACCGCGCCCTTCGGCCCCGCCTCCACCTTGTCGACATTGGCGGCACGACAGAGGCGCTTGAGCGCTACCACCTTGAGCAGGTTCTCGACCTCGGCGGGCAGCGGACCGAAGCGGTCGATCATTTCGGCGGCGAAGGAATCGATTTCATTCTGATCGAGCAGGATGGCAATGCGCCGGTATAGCGCGAGACGCACCGGCAGATCGGCCACATAAGCCTCGGGGATCAGCACCGGCATGCCGAGATTGATCTGCGGCGTCCAGTCCTGGGCGGCCAGCGCTGCCTGACCCTGGCCGCGCGCCTCCGCCACCGCCTCCTCCAGCATATGCTGGTAGAGCTCGATACCCACCTCGCGAATATGGCCCGACTGCTCGGCACCCAGCAGATTACCGGCACCCCGGATATCGAGATCGTGGCTCGCCAGCGTGAAGCCCGCGCCCAGCTGATCGAGAGTCTGCATGACTTCAAGGCGCTTCATGGCGGTCGCCGAGAGCTTGCGATCCGGCGGCAGGGTCAGATAGGCATAGCCGCGCAGCTTGGAGCGGCCGATACGGCCGCGCAGCTGATAAAGCTGGGCCAGGCCGAACATCTCCGAGCGATGAATGATCATCGTGTTGGCGGTCGGGATATCGAGGCCGGATTCGATGATATTGGTGGAGAGCAGCAGGTCATATTGCTTGTCGTAGAAGGCCGTCATCGCCTTCTCGAGCTGGGTCGGCGGCATCTGGCCATGGGCCACCACCATCTTGACCTCCGGCACCAGCTTGCCAATTCGCTCCGTCAGCCGCTCGATATCCTCGAGGCGCGGACAGACATAAAAGACCTGCCCGCCGCGGTAATGCTCGCGCATGATCGCTTCGCGGATGATCACCGGGTCGTAGGGCAGAACAAAGGTGCGCACGGCCAATCGGTCGACCGGCGGGGTGGCGATCAGACTCATCTCGCGCACGCCGGACAAGGCGAGCTGCAACGTGCGCGGGATTGGCGTTGCCGTCAGGGTCAGCACGTGGATATCGGCGGCGAGGTCCTTCAGCTTCTCCTTCTGCGCCACGCCGAAATGCTGCTCCTCGTCGACGATGACCATGCCAAGCCGCTCGAACGTGACGTTCTTGCCCAGCAGCGAATGGGTCCCGATGACGATATCGACCTGGCCGGCAGCCAGTTCCTTGCGCGTCTCCGCGGCATCTTTGTTGCTGACCAGGCGCGAGAGCTGGCGGATGCGCAGCGGAAGGCCGGCAAAACGGGCGGTAAAGGTCTTCAAATGCTGGCGGCAGAGCAGCGTCGTGGGGGTGATCACGGCGACCTGCTTGCCGCTCATCGCCACGGCGAAAGCAGCACGCAGTGCTACTTCGGTCTTGCCAAAGCCGACATCGCCGCAGACCAGCCGATCCATGGGCCGGCCGGAGGCGAGGTCGGCCACCACTTCCTCGATCGCTTTGGTCTGGTCATCGGTTTCGGCATAGGGGAAGCGCGCGGCAAATTCGTCATACAGACCCGCTGGCGGCTGCACCACATCCGCCTGCCGCGTGGCGCGCGCCGCGGCGGTGCGCATCAGCTGCTGGGCGATATCTTTAAGCCGCTGCTTGACGCGCGCCTTGCGCGATTGCCATCCCAGCCCGCCCAGCCGGTCCAATGTGACCGGCGTATCCTCGGCGCTGTAGCGCGACAGCACCTCGATGTTTTCGACCGGCACATAGAGCTTGTCGTTGCCGTCATAGACCATCTTTAGGCAGTCATGGGGGGCGCCACCGACATCCAGTGTCTCGAGCCCCTCATAGCGGCCGACGCCGTGATCCACATGGACGACAAAATCGCCCGCGTTGAAGCTCGCCAGCTCCGTCAGGAAACGGTCGGCCTTGGCGCGCTTCCTGGCCGGGCGCGCCATGCGGTCGCCCAAAATGTCCGGCTCGGCGATAACTGCGAGGTCGCCGGCGCTAAATCCGTGATCCAGCGACAGGATGACGAAGCCGACCATATCCCTCGGCAGGGCTTCGGCATCTGGCCAGCTGGCGGGCTGCTGACCGCGCGCCAGGCCATGATCGGCCATCACATGCTCCAGCCGGTCGCGGCTGCCTTCGCTGACAGCGGCGATCAGCACGCGCCGGCCGGCGGCCTGTTCCTCGCCGATGCGCTGGCGCACCGCGTCGTAGAGATTGACCTCCGGTCGGGCGCGGGCTTCGGCAAAGTCGATTCCGCGGCGCCCGCCGGCATCGGGTTCGCCTTCCGCCGCGGCGAAAGGCGAAAGCGCCAGGGTGGGGCGAGAAGCCAGCGCGGTCTCGAACTCCGTGCGGCCCCAATAGAGTGCATCAGGCGCCAGCGGCCGATAGACAGCCGCCCCGTCACCCTTGCCGCCGCGCACCATCTGCGCGCGCGCCTGATAGAAATCGGCAATCGTATCGAAACGCGCCTGGATCGCCTCATCGGCCTGATAATCGAAACTGACCAGAGCCCCCGGCAGGTAATCCAGCAGCGTTTCCATCCGCGGCACGAACAGCGGCAGCCAGTGCTCCATGCCGGGATAGTGCCGGCCGGCGCTGATCGCCTCATAGAGTGGATCGTCGACGACAGCGCCGAACATGTCGCGATAGCCGGTACGGAAGCGCTGGATCGCCTCGGCATCGAGGCGCAGCTCGCTGACCGGGCGCAGGGTGAAGCGCTGCAGCTTTCCGGTACTGCGCTGGCTAAGGGGGTCGAATTCGCGGATCGATTCGATCTCGTCGCCGAAGAAATCGATGCGCAAGGGGGTGGCGGAGCCCGGCGGAAACAGATCGATGATGCCGCCGCGTAATGCGAACTCCCCCGCCTCTGCCACATTGGCACTGCGGGAGTAACCGTTGGCGGCCAGGAAGGCCGTCACCTGCTGGGGCGCCAGTTCGGCACCCTGGGTCAGTTCCAGCACCGCCGTCTCGAAACTCGCTTTGGGGGGCAGGCGCTGCAGAAACCCTGCGACCGTGGTCAGAACCAGTCGCGCCCGGCCAGGCGATGTGGCGAGCCGGCTGAGGCCATCGATGCGCCGCGCGACGATGTCGCGATGGGGCGAGACCCGGTCATAGGGCAGGCAATCCCAGGCGGGGATGGCGATGACCGGCAGATCCGGATCGAAGAAGGCCAAATCCTCGCTCAACCGCGCCAGGCGCAGATCGTCGAGGCAGACATGCAGCACGTCGCGCTCGCCCGCCAGCGCCGCCAGGATCCGGCCGTCGAATCCCTCCGGCGCCCCGCTCAGGCGCCGCCGCCCCGGCTGGTCCAACAGCAGGGAGTGCAAGGCCGCGGCCACCGGCGTTGCAGCCGCGCCACCCGTTCGATCGGCAGAAATCACGAATTGGCGTCCTTGCCCGCGTCCAGGGGAAAACTTGCCATCAGCGAACGCCAGAGCTCCCCGCCGATATCGGCGGGCGGCGTTTCGCGCCCGGTCAGCCATAGGTAGATATCGGGGTCGCTCTTTTCCAGCAGCAGCGCGTATCCGTCAAGGCGCACGCGATCCATGCCGGGCAGATGACGCTCGGCAAATTGCCCCAGGATCAGGTCCATCTCGCGCGTGCCGCGATGCCAGGAGCGGAACAGCAGCTGCTTGCGGAGCGTTTGGTCATCGGTCGGCATAGCGTTAGGATGGTCCATCAGAGAATCAGGCGGTTAGACGCCCTTGCGCCCGGAAGTTCTTTATCCTCTCTTTGCCCAGACGACAACGCTGCCCGGTATCGGGCCGCGCCTGGCGAAATTGATCGAAAAGGTCGCCGGCAAGACAATCGTCAGCCTGTGCTGGCATCTGCCGACCGGCATCATCGACCGCCGATTCTCACCCAAGCTGGCCGAGGCACCGGAGGATGTGATTGTCACCCTGACGGTAACAATCGATGCGCACCTGCCACGCGGCAATCGCCGCTTGCCTTACAAGGTGCGCTGCCATGATGAGACCGGCGGGCTGGTCCTGGTCTTCTTTCACGCCCATGACGACTATCTGAAGCGTCACCTGCCTGTCGGCGAGCAGCGCGTGGTGAGCGGCAAGCTGGAGCGTTATGACGGCGCGCTGCAGATGACCCACCCGGACTACATCGCCACTCTGGCGGAGATAGCGCAGCTCAAACGGGTCGAGCCGATCTATCCGATGACCGCCGGCCTGACGCCCAGGCTGCTGGGCCGCGCCGTGCAGGGCGCGGTTGCCCGCGCGCCGGAGCTGCCCGAATGGATCGAGCCGACCCTGCTGCGCAAGATGAAGTGGCCGGCCTGGCACACCGCGCTCTGGGTCGCCCATAACCCGACATCCGACGACGATCTGTCGCCCAATACGCCGGCACGCCGGCGCCTTGCCTATGACGAACTGCTCGCCAACCAGCTCGCCATGGGACTGGTGCGTGCCGAGCAGCGCCGGCCGCAGGGCCGCAAGATTTCCGGCACGGGCCGCCTGCGCAAAAAGGTAATTGCCGCACTCCCCTATCGGCTGACCGGCGCTCAGGAACAGGCGCTGGCGGAGATCGATGCTGATCTGGCTACTCCGCACCGCATGCTGCGGCTGCTGCAGGGCGATGTCGGCAGCGGCAAGACGGTCGTCGCCTTGCTGGCCATGCTGAGCGCGGTCGAAGCGGGCGCGCAGGCAGCATTGCTGGCGCCCACCGACATCCTCGCCCGCCAGCATCTGGCAACGATCGAGCCACTGGCCGCGGCCGCTGGCCTCACCGTCACGCTGCTGACAGGCCGCGACCGGGCAAAGACGCGAACGCCCATCCTGGACGGCCTTGCCGATGGCAGCCTGCCGCTGATCATCGGCACGCACGCCTTGCTGCAGGAGGATGTGGTCTTCAAGGATCTTGCCTTCGCCGTGGTCGACGAGCAGCATCGCTTCGGTGTCGAGCAGCGGTTGGCCTTGGCCGACAAGGGCAAGCAGGCCCATCTGCTAACCATGACTGCCACGCCAATCCCGCGCACCCTGATGATGACGGCCTATGGCGATTTGGATGTCTCGCGGCTGACGGAAAAGCCGCCGGGCCGCAAACCCATCGACACCCGTACGCTTCCGCTGGAGCGTCTTGACGAGGTGATCGCCGCCGTGCGCCGCGCGATTGCCGGTGGCGCTCGCGTCTTCTGGGTCTGTCCGTTGGTGGAGGAATCAGATGAAAGCGACCTGGCCGCCGCCGAACAACGCCATGCCCATCTGAAGCAAACCTTCGGCGAGCGGGTCGGCCTGGTCCATGGCCGCATGAAGGCAGCAGAGCGCGATGTGGCCATGTCCGGCTTCGCCGAAGGGCGGCTCGACATTCTCGTCGCCACCACGGTGATCGAAGTGGGTGTCGACGTTCCTGCCGCTTCAGTGATGGTCGTCGAACATGCCGAACGCTTCGGCCTGGCCCAACTGCACCAGCTTCGCGGCCGTATCGGCCGGGGCGATGCGCATTCAACCTGCCTGCTGCTCTATCAGGCGCCGCTGGGCGAAACCGCCAAGGCGCGGCTCAGCATCCTGCGCGAGACCGAGGATGGTTTCCGTATCGCCGAGGAAGACCTTCGGCTGCGGGGTGCGGGCGAACTTCTCGGCACGCGGCAGAGCGGTCTGCCTGAATTCCGCCTGGCCAGACCCGCCGACCATAGCGATCTGATCGCCGTTGCCCATGCCGATGCGCGGCTGATCATGGAGCGCGATGGAGCGCTGGCCACGGCGCGCGGCAAGGCGCTTCGCACGTTGCTCTATCTCTTTGAACGCGACGCCGGCGTCAAAACCCTGCGCGCTGTTTAGCGCGGCGCAGTCTCGATATGCGTCATCACCGGGCGTCGCACGCCGGGCGGTACGACAATGCCGGCGGAAATCACCAGTTTGATCCCGTCCTCCACCGACATGGGCAGGCGCTGCACGTCGCCCTCGGGGACGAACAGCAGAAACCCCGATGTTGGGTTGGGCGTCGTCGGCACGAAGACATTGACCAGGTCTGGCCGAACCAGTGTCTCGCCGATCTGATCGATGGAGCGGCCGGTAAGAAATCCGATGGTCCAGATGCCCTTGCGCGGATACTCGATCAGCACGACCTCGCGGAAGGCGACGGATTTGTTGCTGACCACCGTCTCGACGATCTGCTTGGCGACACCATAGATGCTGCGGATCACCGGCATCCGGTTCAGCAGGCGGTCGCTGAGCCGCAGGAGCATCTTGCCGAGATAGCCGGCGGCGATGGCCCCGATCAGGGTCAGGATCACGATCATCAGCACGACGCCGATGCCCGGCACCGAGAAGGGCAGATAGGTTTCCGGGTTGTATTCCGGCGGGATCAGCGCAAAGACCCGCTCGTCGACGAGGGAGATCAGCAGCAGCGCGACATAGACCGTAATCGCGATGGGCGCCGTCACCAGCATGCCGGCAAAAAAGTAGCCGCGCAGCCTGGGCCAAAGCCCGATTCGGACCGGTTTTGGCGGCGGAATGACCGGGTCGCTCATGAGGCGATGATAAGGGAAGGCCAGCTCGGGTGAAAGCCGAGGCTAATCGGTGGTGGACAAGGCAACACAAACAAGGGAAGTGTACGATAATAACATTATCCACGAGCCGGACTTATATCCATCCAATGGTTACTCCCCGCCTTCGCTCGCTCGCGACAGCTGTGCCGAAACACCGCTACGAGCAGACGGAGGTGCGCGATGCCAGCCATCTTCTGTTCGACCGCAACAAGGCCGATCTCACGCGGCTGATGCCGGTTTTCGACAATGCCGGTATCGATGCGCGTTATTCCTGCATGCCGCTCGAATGGTACCTGGCGCCCCATGGTTGGATCGAGCGCAGCCAGTTGTTCAGTGAACATGCCGTCAACCTGCTATGTGAAGCAGCCGAGAAAGCCCTCGAACAAGCCGGACTTGAAACAGGCGATATCGATACTGTCGTGGCGGTTTCCACAACAGGTGTCGTCACACCCAGCCTGGATGCCTTGGTGATCGAACGCTTGGGGCTGCGTCGCGATGTGCGGCGCCTGCCTATCTTCGGCCTCGGCTGCGCCGGCGGCGTCACCGGCCTGGCGCGCGCCGTCGATCAAGCGCGTGCACTGCCGGGATCGAACGTGCTTTATCTCGTGGTGGAACTCTGCACTCTCACTTTCCGGCATGGCGACAATTCCAAGAGCAATGTGATTGCCTCGGCACTGTTCGGCGATGGGGCAGCAGCAGCCGTCATCTCGACGACAGGATCAGGCCCTGCCTTCGGTGCCGCAGGCGAACATACCTGGGCGCAATCCCTCGACATCATGGGCTGGCGTGTTCAAGAGGACGGCCTGGGCGTCCTGTTCTCGCGCGATATCCCGGCTCTGGTGCGCGCGGAGATCCGGCCTATCGCCGATGCTTTTCTCGGTAGCCACGGCGTCTCTGTCAACGATCTCGCCGGCTTTGTCTGCCATCCGGGCGGGGCCAAAGTGCTGGATGCGCTCGAAGATGCATTCTCCATGCCGGCGGGGGGATTGACCGTGGCCCGCGAAGTCCTGCGCGGTTACGGCAACATGTCGGCGGCTACCGTGCTGTTCGTGCTGGAGCGCACCCTCGCGACCGCCAGCTCTGGACGCTATCTGATGTCGGCGCTGGGGCCCGGATTCAGCGTCGGACTGCAATTGCTCGAAGCTGCTTGAGCCTGTTTCATCTCGTCCTCGCTTTGGTAGCGCTGGCGCGCCTGGCCGAGCTCGTTCATGCCCGGCGCAACACGCGCCGGCTTCTGGCCGAGGGCGCGGTTGAGATCGGGCGCTCACATTATCCAGTGATCATCTGCCTGCATCTGGCCTGGTTCGCAGCATTGCTGGTCGTCATTCCCGCCGATGCGCCGGCAAGCTGGCCCTGGCTTATCCTGTTCGCACTGCTGCAAGTCGCGCGGCTGTGGGTCTTTGCAACGCTGGGGCGCTATTGGACGACCCGGATCATTCACCTGCCGAGCGCGCCGCTGGTTCGAAGCGGACCCTATCGCTTCCTGCGCCATCCCAATTATCTGATCGTCGAGCTTGAGATCGTGATCCTGCCGCTGGCTTTTGGCGCCTGGCTACCCGCCATCGTCTTCGGCATCGCCAATGCGGCGGTCCTGGCCTGGCGAATCCGGATCGAAGAAACCGCCCTTGCCGCAAGGCGATCGCTTCCCGCTACCTAATGCTGATGCCGCGCCGGCATAACCGGTCACGTTTTCGTGTAAGGGCAGGGTTACGCTGGGGTGACTACTTTACAGCCCATGGCCTCTGGGCGAGTTTTTAGTTGGACGCGGGAAATTGTCAGCACCGGAGGGAGTGGACCTGATGAAACGCAGAATGCTAACCACCGCGATCGGCATCGCCGTAATTGCCGGCATCGGATTTTTCGCGTTGCAGAATTTCACCGGCAAGGCCGCGGCCGACGATATGCAGGCTGCTGTGGATGCCCGGGTCGCGTTGATGAAGGATAACAGCGCCAAGATGAAGGCCATGGGAGCCGTCGTTCAGGCGAAGTCCGGCGATCTGGCGGCCATGGCGGAACTCGCTTCCGGACTGCAGGCCAATGCCACGAAGATCCCTGATCTGTTCCCCAAAGGCACCAGCCTGGCGGATATGCCGGGCAAGTCCTATGCCAAGCCCGAAATCTGGGATCATTTCGACGATTTCAAGGCCGCCGCCGCCGTGCTGGCGACCGAAGCCGGCAAGCTTGCCGACGCCGCCAAGAGCGGCGATATGGCCGCCTTCGCCGCCCAGTATGACGTGGTGGGCTCCAAGGGTTGCGGCGGGTGCCATACACAGTTCCGCCAGAAAAAATCCTGATCCCCTCGGGGCAGCGATAAAAATTGGCGGGCCGGTTCCCTGACGGGAATCGGCCCGTTGCCTTTGGTCTTCAAATAAGGCGCTAATCCAGCCCGAGTTCCTTGCGCAGCGCCTTGGTCGTGGCGGGCGAGACGTAGTAGACGCCGTCCAGCAGGTTGCTGTGATCGGCGTCCCAGACTTCCGCCTCGTAGTCCCATTGCATCAGCGAAACGATCCGGTTGTCGTCGCCCACGAGCCGGCGCAGGCGCCGGGTGATGGCGCCCTCCCAGGGCGTCAGTGCATGCCAGTCCTTGTCCTTGGTCACGGCAAGAAGCTGTTTCATGCTGGCCCGGCCGTTGTTGCGGGCAAACACCGTCAGGCGTTCGCGGGTCGGCCCATCGGCGCCCTTCAACAGCTTTCGCAACAGCGCCTGATTGACATCGTGGGGCTGGCGCCAGCGAAAACCCCGCTTGGCCGGTGCTGCGGCACCGGGCGGCGCCGGCTGGGTTTCGCCGCCGAGCAGGCGCAGAAGCTCGCCACGGGTCGCCGTGGATAGCCGGATGAAATCGGATTGATCGATGACAAGCTGCATGCGGCCCTCCCTCAGGCGCTCACCTCGCCTCGATTATGCCGCCGAGCCCGGCAGGCTGGCAACGCCGCGCTCAGGCCTGTTTCAGCCCTCTGCGGCGTAGCGCTCCAATATCCGGTCGACCGGGCCGATATCGATCAGGCGGCCCTCGCGCAACAACGCCGCCTTGTTACAGAGCCGGCGCAAGGTCTCGGGGGCATGGGACGCAACCACGAGAATACTCGCCGCATCCGTCAGGCGGTTCAGCCGCGTCGTGGCCTTTTCGGCAAACTTCTGATCGCCGGCGCCGATCATTTCGTCGAGGATCAGGATCTCCGGCTGCACGCTGGTGGAGATCGCAAACGCCAGGCGCAGCAGCATGCCGCTGGAATAGGTGCGCAGCGGCAGGTTGAGATAGTCACCGAGCTCTGTGAAGGCTTCGACCTCGCCAATCCGATCCAGCGATTGCCGGCGCGTCAGCCCCAGCATCAGCCCGCGGATCAGGATGTTCTCGTAGCCGGTGCCTTCCATGTCCATGCCCATGGTGAGGTCGGTGAGCGCGGCCAGCCGGCCCTCGATGCGCACGCTGCCCACCCCTGGTTCATAGGTTCCGGTCATCACCCGCAGCAGGGTCGATTTCCCGGCGCCATTGCGCCCTACCAATCCCAGCCGGTCGCCATGGCTGAGAGAGAGCGATATGTCGTTGAGCGCCCGGACCACGACATGATGGGTCTTGGTGGCGCCGATGCGGCCTGTGCCCATGCCCAGCAGGCTGTGGCGGAACGAGCGAGCGCGCGCATCGTAGATCGGGAAATGGACGTCGATATTTCTGATGTCGATTCCGGTCATCGATTTCCAGCGATCATCAGAGCCAATAGGTGATGCGGGCGCGAAAGCGGGCGAAGACCGCGAAAGCCAGCGTCCAGCCGAACAGCGTGATGGCGATCGCAATCGCCCATCGGCCGACCGGCACCGCCTCGCCCAGCAGCGGATCGCGCACCAGCGACAGAAAGACGGCGAAGGGGTTCAGCGCCAGGAACGTGGCAGCATGACCCGTCAACGCATTGGGAATCCAGATCACCGGCGTGATGAAAAATGCGACCTGCATGATGCTGGTAACGATGGGCGGCAGGTCGCGAAAGCGCGCGCACAGCATGCCGACCAGCAGGCCCACCCACAGGCCATTGACCGCCAGGAAGGCCAATCCCGGAAAGACGAGCAGGGTCGGCCAACCGAAGACGGGCGGCCAGATCGCCAGCACGATCACCACGATGACCAGGTCGTGGCCAAAATTGAACAACGAGCGCAACACCACGCGAGCCGGGAACATCGCCTTGGGCAGCGCGCCTTGTTTCAGATAGCTCTCCGAGGCAATGAAGCTGGTACAGCCGTCATTGATCATGCTGGCGATCAGCGCCCAGACGGTCATGCTGGCGGCGAGATGGGGCAGGTATTTCGCCACATCCATGTGGAACAGGGAACCGTAGACCAGGCCCAGCGCGCCGATCTGCACGGCGACACTGATGGTGAGCCAGGAAGGCCCCAGGACGGACCGGCGATAGCGCGCGCGGATGTCATGCCAGGCCAGATAGGCAATCAGAGGCCAACGGCGACATGCTGCCACCAGATCGCGCCAGGCCAGACGAAGATCGCGCTCGGAGACTATGGCCAGCACCGGTTCCTCAATCGACAAGAACTGCCGCGAATTGCCCCGGGGATGTCCCCAAAAATCGCAACCGGCGCTGCATAACATGGGGTAGATGCAGCGGCAATCGGATCGCCTGGCGCCCGGATGTGCCCGCTGCGCGCCATGCCGGGACTATCGCACCTTCGAAGACCCTTGACCCTGCCGGCGTTCCGTCACAAGTAGCGTGCCCATGTTCACGCTGGCTCACCTGTCGGATACCCATCTTGGCGAGGTCGGATTCCCCCGGCCGGATCTGCTGGTCTCAAAACGGGTTCTGGGGTTTCTCACCTGGCATCTGCGCCGCAAGAAGATCCATCTGGGCTCCGTGCTGGATGGGCTGATCGACGATATTCATGCCGAACATCCCGATCACACCGTGGTCACCGGCGATCTGGTGAACATCTCGCTGCCGGGTGAATTCCTGCGCGCCGCGGCCTGGCTGGAGAAGCTGGGATCGCCCCGCGAGGTCAGCGTCATCCCGGGCAATCACGATGCCTATGTTCGCATCGCCTGGGAGCGCTCGCTGGGTCTGTGGGCCGATTACATGGCGGGCGAAGGCAGCGATGGCCGCGAACATCCCGCAACAGGCCCCGGCGACTTTCCGTATCTGCGCCGGCGCGGGCCACTCGCCATCATCGGCGTTTCCAGCGCCGTCCCGATGCCCGCCCATATGGCCGCGGGCCGCATCGGTGCTCAGCAGATGGCGCGCCTCGGCGCTCTTCTTGCCCGCACGCGCCAGGATGGGTGTTGCCGTGTCGTGCTGATCCACCATCCGCCGCTGCCCGGCCCCGCCGCCGACCGCAAGCAGCTTCTCGACTCTGCCGAGTTCCGCGCCGTCATTGCCGCCCAGGGCGCCGAGCTGATCCTGCACGGCCACACCCATGTCTCGGGCCTGGCCCAGCTTCCCTCGCCGGCCGGCAGCGTGCCGGTGGTGGGCGTGCCCTCGGCCTCAGCGCGAGCCTCCGGCCACAAGGATCACGCCCGCTATCATCTGTATCGCATCGACAAGGAATTGAGCGGCTGGCGCATCCTGGTCGATGTACGCGGCGTCGGCGCTGGGATCAGCCGCTTTGCCAAGGAACCCGGTTTCACCCTGCATGTGGCCGCCTGAAAACAGGCGATAGTCCGCCTTATTTTGGGCTGTGACGGCTTGGCGATTGGCATAAACTGACGGGCGATGGCACCTGCGGTTCTTGCCTGCCTGCCGCCGAAGCTGCATCCCATAAGCATGCAGATCCTGGATCTGTTCCTGGATGGCCGCCTGCCGCTGGAAGAATTCCGGCGCCTGTTCAGCCTGCCGAACTCGGACTACCTCGCAGTCACTGACTGCGTGCTCAAGGCACTCGACGTCGGCATCTGGTTCTAGCTCTTAGTCCGGAATTTCGACGCTGAGCCCGTCATAGGCGGGCTCGACCCCAGGCGGGCAGCGCTGGGCCAGTACGTCGTAATCGATCATGTGATTGAGATGCGTCAGCAACGCGCGTTTGGGCTTCAGGCGCTCGATCCAGGACATCGTCAGATCGAAATGGGCATGAGTCGGATGCGGCTCGAAGCGCAGGCAATCGACGATCCAGAGATCGAGATCGGCGAGTTTGGAGAAGGCCGTCTCGTCCAGTGCCACGACATCGGTGGAATAGGCCATCCGGCCAATCCGGTATCCGGTGGTGATGTTGCCGAGGCCATGCTGCTGATCGAATGGCGTCACCCGAAGCGGCCCGATTGCGAACGGCCCCTCGACCAGCCGGGCCGCCAGGAACGGGCGATACAACACGCCGGAGCCGACCTCGTTCTGGCGGAAGATGTAGCCGAAGCGTTCCTTCAGCTGCGCGAGCGTCTTCGGCGTGGCCCAGGCCTCCAGCGGCGGCGCCTTGCCGTCAGGACGCACGAACCGCAAATCATCGATGCCATGACAGTGATCGGCATGGTCATGGGTAAACAACACGGCATCGAGATGCTTGATCTCGGCATCCAGCAACTGCTGGCGCAGATCGGGTGAGGCATCGACCAGGATAGACTGGCCCGAACTTTCGACATGGATCGAGACCCGGCGCCGGCGATTGCGCGGATTGGTTGGGTCGCAGCTTCCCCAGATGCCGCCGATAAGCGGCACGCCCCCGGACCCGCCACAGCCGAGCACCGTGACCCGCATCACGCCGCCGCTTTGGCGAAAAGCCGGTAAAAATTGGCCGTCGATTCTTCGGCCAGACTCTCCACGCTCACGCCACGAAGCCCCGCCACGAATTTCGCTGTCTCGGCGACATAGGCCGGCTCGTTGCGTTTGCCGCGATGGGGTATGGGCGCCAGATAAGGCGAGTCCGTTTCAACCAGCAGCCGGTCAGCGGGAATCGTGCGCGCGATCGCTTGCAGCTCTGTCGCCTTGCGGAAGGTAACGATGCCGGAAAGCGAGATGTAAAAACCCAGCGCCAGCGCGCGTTGCGCCAGATAGGCCGTCGAGCTGAAGCAGTGGATGACGCCGGTGAGTGTGCCGACTTTAGCCCCCTCCTCCAGCAGTTCCACCGTCTCCTCATCGGCATCGCGGCTATGCACGATCAGCGGCAATCCTGCGTGCCGCGCCGCTGCGATATGTTCGCGAAAGACAGCGCGCTGGCGATCGCGCGGACTGTGCTCATAAAAATAGTCGAGCCCTGCCTCGCCGATGCCGACCACCTTCGGATGCCCCGTGAGTTCGACGATATGCGCCGCATCGCTATCCGGCTCGCTCGCCGCTTCATGAGGATGAACACCGACGGAACACCACACATTGTCGTAGCGTTCGGCGATCGCGCGCACCCGGTCGAACTCGGTCAGCCGCGTGCAGATCGTCAGCAAGCCTCCGACGCCGGCCGCGTGCGCGCGCGCCACCACGGAATCGAGCTCCGGTGCGAAGGTCTCGAAATCGAGATGGCAGTGGCTGTCGATCAGCATGAGGGCCTGGCTAGCAGCAGAATTGGTACTCAGTTTGCCTTCTCGACAAAACGCGGGAAGACGCCAACCGGTTTCGGCAGCGCCGTACCGGGAACGAGAGTCTGCCCCAAATCGGCGAACCGGCGCTTGTCTGCCGGAACGGCGAGCTGGTCCAGCAACCGGCCGCAGGATTCCGGCATGAAGGGCTGGGCCAAGATCGCCAACCGGCGAACCACCTCGGCCACCACATAGAGCACCGTTGCCATGCGCGCCGGATCGCTCTTGTTCAAGGCCCAGGGTGCCTGCTCATCGACATAGCGATCGCCCATGGCGACGACCTGCCACAGGGATTCGAGCCCCACATGGAAGGCCTGACGCCCAATCTCCGCCGACAAGCGCTGATACTGCGCCTCGGTGGCGCCAAGCAAGACGTTGTCGGCGTCGCTGAAGGCACCGGGCTGAGGTACCGCAGCACCGCAATTCTTGTTGATCATCGAGAGAGAGCGCTGCGCCAGATTGCCCAAACCATTGGCCAGATCCGCATTAATGCGAGTCACCATGGCGCGGTGGGAAAAATCACCGTCATTGCCGAAGGGAATCTCGCGCAGCAGGAAATAGCGCACCTGATCCAGCCCATAGCGCTCGACCAGTGCAAGGGGGTCGATGACATTGCCCAGCGATTTCGAAATCTTCTGGCCTTCATTCGTCCACCAGCCGTGGGCGAAGACGCGCCGCGGCGGCGGCAAATCGGCGGCCATCAGGAAGGCCGGCCAATAGACCGCATGGAAGCGCAGGATATCCTTGCCAACCATATGCAAATCGGCCGGCCAGAATTTCTTGTAGGTCGGGCTGTCAGTATCGGGAAATCCCGTCGCCGTGATGTAGTTCGTCAGCGCATCCAGCCAGACATACATAATGTGGGCCGGGTCGCCCGGCACCGGCACGCCCCATTTGAAGCTGGTGCGCGAGACCGAGAGATCGCGCAAGCCGCTGCGCACGAAACTTGTCACCTCGTTACGCCGCACATCGGGCGCAATGAAATCCGGATGCTCGTCGTAGAATTTGAGCAGGCGATCCCGCCAGGCCGACAGGCGAAAGAAATAACTCGGCTCCTCCACCCACTCGGCTTCGGCACCGGAGGGTGCCAGCTTCTTGCCCGCGGGCGTGGTGGTCAGCTCGTCCTCGGCGTAATAAGCCTCGTCGCGCACCGCATACCAGCCGGAATATTTGCCGAGATAGATCTCGTCGCGCTCCACCAGACGCTGCCAGAGCGCCTGGCAGGCGCGGATGTGGCGCTCCTCGGTGGTGCGGATGAAATCGTCATTGCTGAAGTTCATCGCGACGGCAAGGTCGCGGAAATTCTGCGAGACCCGATCGGTGAAGTCCTTGGGCGCCATACCGGCAAGCGCCGCAGATTTCTCCACCTTCTGGCCATGCTCGTCGGTGCCCGTCAGGAACATGACATCGCGCCCGTCCAGCCGCATGAAACGGGCCAGCACATCGCAGGCAAGCGTGGTGTAGGCATGCCCGATATGCGGTGAATCGTTCACATAATAGATGGGTGACGTGAGGTAATAGCGGCGCTCAGCCATGTGGCACTCCAATCGGCGGCCCTTGTCTCATAGGCCGCCGGGCGAAGCAAGTCGACAGCACCGGCACTAGCGTTCGGGCGGGAACAGTCCGTGAGCGTGGATAAAATCGAGAGCGCGGTCCACATTTACCGGGGTGCCGACAATTCGATTCTGCTCCCCGCTTGCATTGCCGCTCTCATAGGCGCGGTAGGCGGCGGTGTATTGTTCCACGACACGAGCCCCGGCCTGACCGCCCAGAACCTGTTGCACGAGCAGGAGCAGCGCCACGGCGAGAGCGGCAACCTGCACCACGGGCCGTCTAAACCCGATCCACAGCCGGCAGAGCCACGGCGCGGCTGCAAGAAGCAACCCAACCTGCGCCAATGAAGTGAACATCGCATAACGTATCGGCATCTCGCGCTCTGGCGCGGTGTTCAGGCGTCCTATCGTGATGGCCCCGGACAGCAGGAAGATAAAGAGGAGAAGTCCGACGGCGATGCGCTCGAGGCGGCTGCGCGGCCGGCCGATGACGCTGAAACGGAATATCACGAAGACACCGCCCAGAATCGTCGCCAATCCGATGAGCCGGCCGGCATTGACCAGCGCCGGTGAATGCGACCAGGGCAAGCCGAAGAAGCGCAGGATGTAGTCGCAGATGCGCAACAGGGTCTGGCCGTCAAACGTGGTTACCAGCGGCATGGATTTTTCCGTTGGGAAGTAGACGGCGGGAAGCGCCGCCATTACCACAAGGGCGGCCACCGTCCAGCGCCAGCCGAAACCACCGCGCCACGCCGTCCAGACGAGCACGGGCAAGACGAGCATCCCGCCATTGACGCCAAAGGAAGCGACAACGCCGGCAATCAGCGCGCCGACCCTTCGCGCCGTGCCATGCCTTTGCTTTTCGCCCGGTCCGTCCCACAGGATGAGAGCCAGCACGGCGAATACGCAGGTATGCAGGAAATTGCCGAACATCGGCGTGGCCGAATCGATGGCGCTGAAACTGGTCGCCAACAGCAGCACGACCATGAACGCGACAGCGATCCGGGGGGCGGAGGGAAGCTCGGCCGCCATCACTTCCAGCACCAGTCCGCCGATCATCACGACGAAACAGACGATGCCGAACAGGATGAAGGGCATGACGCTGCCACCCGGCCATTGCAGCGTCGCAATCGTCAGCAAACGGCACCAGACAGCGGTGCGCATTGTGATCGATCCAGATATAGCCCCAGCAGTCGCCGGTCAGCCAATGGTCGATGTAGTGGAGTCACCCAGTAGATCTCGTCGACGACCGGCACGCGCAGTGCGGTCGCGCCGATGAAGTAGCCGAAGAGGACGAGATAAAGGATCGTAATCAGCGCCAGAGCGATGACCACGTTGCGGTCAAATCGCCGGGTCATCCGGCTGCCATGCGTTGCAGTCCCAGCATGGTGGCGATCCAGATCTGGCGGCGATCGAGGTTAAGACCCTCGACCAGGGCGAAATGACGTTGCATCGCTTCGGTAAAATCGATCCAGCGGCTGGCAGCCTGCGAGCCCGCAAGCCGGCGCATGCTGGCTGCTTCGCCGGCGATCAGCTCGCTTCCCGCGCCGGCGGATCCCGCGGCCAGCTTCTGCAGGCGCACGAGCCAGGCCGTCAACAGCTCGGTTGCGATGCGGAAGGTGCCGTCGGCCGATCCGCGGGCCACCTTGTCGGCCAGCTTGTGCAGTGCCGCGGCATTCAGCTTGGGCAACGGCAACAGCAGGTCGGACAGCTCGCGATAGAGATCCACGCCGCCCGCTTCCGCCAGGGCAAGCGCACGCCCGATGCTGCCTTCGGCAAGGCCGGCCACCATGTGGCGATCAGCCTCGCTCATCGCCGGTTCGCGGCGCGCGAGCAGTTCAAGCACCGTCGCCATTGGCAGCGATTTTACGTCGAGCCGGCGGCAGCGTGAGCGAATGGTGGGCAGCAGGCGGCCGGGCGCGTGGCAGACCAGCAGCAGCACCGCCTGTGGCGGCGGCTCTTCCAGCACCTTCAGCAGGGCATTGGCCGCGTTGCGGTTCATATCCTCCGCACCATCGACGATAACGACACGCCAGCCGCCCTCCGATGGCGTCAGCCGCAGGAAGGCGACGGCCTCGCGAATATCGTCGATGACGATCTCGCTGCGCAGCTTTCCGGTCTTGGGGTTGATGCCCCGCGCGATGCGGCGCAGATCAGGATGTGCCCCGCTCGCCACCCGGCGAAAAACGGGATCGGAGGGTGCCATGGCCAGGCTCGCAGGCTCATCGCCAAACAGACCGCCGCCCTCCCCCTTGCCTGCCAGCAAATGTCGGGCAAAGCGGTAGGCGAGCGTGGCCTTGCCAACGCCGCGCGGCCCGGTAAGCAGCCAGGCATGGGCGAGCCGACCCGAACCGGCGCCATCCAGCAGCGCACGCTCGGCTCCCTCCTGCCCCAGCAATTCGGGATTTTCCTGCGCTTGCACGGTCAACCGATACCGAAGCGGGTTTTCAACACCGCGCTCACTTGCTGCCAAGTGGCATTGCTCGTCGCCACTCGCATCGATGACCACACAGCGCTGCGGTTCATTCGCGGCGATCTCAAGAAATCCCTGGCGCAGCGCCTGATGAAATTTGCGATCCATCTTTTCGTAGCGGTCTTCCTGGCCCGCGCGCCGGGCGGCCCGCGCCAGCCCCTGTTCCACCGGCAGGTCGAAGATCAGCGTCAGATCAGGGCGCAGATCGCCCAATACCGCGCCGGCAAGCATGGCGATGAAGCCGCGATCGACACCATGGCCATAGCCCTGATAGGCCATGGTGGAATCGGCGAAGCGGTCGCAGCAGACCCAACGGCCTGCCGCCAGGGCCGGACGGATCGTGCGCCGGACATGGTCGGCGCGGGCGGCAAAATGCAGCAGGGTCTCCGCCATGGGCGACCAGCGATTGGGTTCGCCCGTGGTCAGCAGGCGGCGGATTTCCTCCGCTCCGGGCGAGCCGCCGGGCTCGCGGGTCTCGACCACGTCGATGTTCGCCTGGCGCAATGCCGCGGCCAGGCGTTTTGCCTGGGTGGATTTTCCCGCGCCCTCGCCGCCTTCCAGGGTTATGAAACGGCGCTCCTTGGCCAAGGCTGAATACCTAGCCGTGAATCAGGTAACGGGCGGCCGCCATGATGCGATCGAAGGTCCCCAGCTGCTGGACCGCGCCCACGGTGACGAGTGGCACTTCCATGGGGTTCATGCCCGGAACCTCGATACGCAATTTGCCGACGGTCTGCCCTGCGGCGACGGGCGCCGGCAGCGGTCCATCGAACACGGCCGTCGCCTTCACTTGATCGCGCATGCCGCGCGGCAGCGTCATCACCACATCGCTTGCCGCCGCTAGCGGCACCGTCGGCTGAGTGCCCAGCCAGACCTTCGCGTCGACCAGCGGTGCGTTGGCCTTGGCCAGTTTGTAATTGTCGAAATTGCGAAACGCCCATTCCCAGAGCTGCAGCGTCTCGTCGGAGCGCGACTGTTTACTGTCGGTACCCTGCACCACCATGATGATGCGCCGGCCGCTGCGCTCGCCCGAAGCCACCAGGCCGTAACCCGGGCCGTCGGCATGGCCGGTCTTCAGGCCGTCGACATTGACATTCTTGTAGAGCAGCGGATTGCGGTTGCCCTGCTTGATGCCGTGATAGGTGAAATCGATCTGCGAGAAGTAGTGATAGTACTCGGGAAAATCGGTGATCAGGTGACGTGCCAGGATCGTCAGGTCATGGGCCGTCATGTAGTGCTGCGGGTCAGGCCAGCCATCGGGATTCATGAAATGGCTGTGGGTCAGGCCCAGCCGCTGGGCTTCCTTGTTCTCACGCTCGGCGAAGGCCTCCACACTGCCGGCCAGAGCCTCGGCAACGACGACGCAGGCATCGTTACCCGACTGCACGATGATGCCTTGCAGCAGGTCCTCCAGTTTTATCTGGCCGTGCAACTCGACGAACATCTTCGAGCCCTGGGTGCGCCAGGCGCGCTCCGATACCGGGAAACTGTCGGATAGTTTGATCTTGCCCGCCTTCAGATCCTCGAACACCAGATAGACCGTCATCAGCTTGCTCATCGAAGCAGGCTCGATCTGCTTTTCGCCGTCCTTGTCGAGCAAGACGGCGCCGGTCTGGAAGTCGACGATATAGGCGACATCGGCGGTGGTCTGGATGTCTTCGGCCGCGGCATTGCCTGCAATTAGGCCCGATGCGGCAAACAGACCAGCCGCAAACAGACAAGCGGGAAGGTGTCTCATGATTCCTCTCGCGAACCGGCAGAGCCGGTCCGGTATGCGGGCGCTCGGCGTCTACTCGACGACCAGCCGCGCGTCCTTGTTACCCATAGCGATCACCTGGCTCAGCATGGCATCGGCCTGCTCCACCGTGGCGATCGGTCCCAGGCGCACACGATAGAATCTTTGCGCGCCTAATTGAACTGGCACGACGCGCGCAGCCCCCACACCCGAGAGCTTGCCGCGCAGGCGATCGGCGTTCTGGATCTGCAGGAAGGCGCCGGCCTGGATGAACAGATTGGTCGGGTGCACAGGCTGCTGCACCACCACGGGGCTGGGTTGGGGAACCGGAACATTCGCCATCACGACCGGCTTCGGCTGGGCCGCCGGCTGGGGCGCCGGCGCCGTCGAGCCTGGCAGTGCCTCGGTGGTCACCTTCGGCACCGGGACGGCGGCAGGCTTCGGCGCCGAATCCTGGCCGGCACCGGCCGCCAACGCCAGCTGCCGGCTTTCATCCGCCATGACCTGGACGCGGACCTTGGCCGTGCCCTGTTGTTCCATGCCCAGAAGCTGGGCGCCGCGGCGTGAAAGATCGATGATCCGGTTGTTGACGAAGGGGCCTCGGTCATTGATCCGAATCTGGATCTGCCGGCCGTTCTCCAGATTGGTCACCCGCACCAGGGTGGGCAGCGGCAGGGTCTTGTGGGCGGCCGTCAGGGCATTTTCGTCGTAGGTCTCGCCGCTCGCCGTGGCATGGCCGCTGAAGCCCGGGCCGTACCAGGAGGCCACCCCGGTTTCGTCATAGTCGTAGTTGACGGCGGGGTAATACCAGACCCCCTCCACCTGATAGGGCTGGCCCACCTTGTAGCCAGGCTGGCCCTGGTTTTGCCCGTTGATCAGCTTGCTTTGGTCGACCACCAGGGTCGTTTCGGCACAGGCCGAGGCCAACAGGCCCAGCGAAAGAATGCCCCAGCGGGCAAACCGCATCATTTTGTGGTTCAACGCCCCATGACTACTTCAACTAGTAGGTTAACCGCCGGCAAGCCTGTCCGCAAGCAGCCCCACGGATGTGGCGAAATAGGTCGAGCGATTCCAGCGCATGACAATCTTGTAGTTGCCGTAGACCAGATAGGCGGGGCCGCTGGGTCCGTCGGGTGCCACCAGCGAGGCGGTGAGTGAGGCGACCGGCAGGTCGCTGCCATCGGCATTGCGCAGCCCCAACTTCTGCCAGGAGGTGATCGGCTTCTCGCTCTTGAGGTCGATCAGCCGGGCATCGAATTTCGCGGGCAGGCGTACCTCACGGCCCCATGTCTCCTCCGGTCGCCAATGGAAGCTCGCCAAATAATTCGCGATGGAGGCGAAGACGTCGGTCTGGCTGCCCCAGATATCGCGCCGGCCGTCGCCATCGAAATCGACGGCATAGCGGCGAAAGCTGGAGGGCATGAACTGGCATTGTCCCATGGCGCCGGCCCATGAGCCGGTCATCAGCGGCGCTGTAATGTTTCCCTGATCGATGATGCGCAGCGCCTCCAGCAATTCCTTGCGGAAGAAATCCTTGCGGCCGCTGCCATAGGCGAGCGTTGCCAGCGCACCGATCTCGGAATAACCGCCGGTGTATTTTCCGTAGTCGGATTCCACCGCCCAGAGCGCCACGATGAAACGCTTCTGCACGCCGAACTCGGCGCTGACCTTGTCGAGGATCGCGGCATATTGCGTCATCAGCGCGCGGCCCTGGGTCACACGCTCGTCGCTCACCACCTTGGCCTCGTATTGGGCGAAGGTCAGGGTGAATTCCGGCTGGTTCTTGTCCTTGTCCAGCACATCGGGGATCGGCTGCAGATTGTTCAGCGCCGCATCCAGGGTGGGTTTCGAAACACCCTCGCCCGCCGCTTGCTTGCGCAGGGCCAAGAGCCAGTCGCCGAACGGATCGGCCGCAGCGCTGCCAGCGAACGCCAGCGCAAACAACATGAGGAAGCTGGCGAAGAAGAACAGGCGGCTGATGGGGTGGCGCGGCATAAGGCCTTCGATTCGCGGGCGGAACGGCGGCGGGCCCTTGTGCCACATGGCTGGTTAGCCGCCAAGGCCCGCAGCGACCCAACGATCAGAGGATCAGGGTTAAGGAGCGGGAAACAGCGCGTCGCTGTGGCCCAGCCAGTCATTGGCGGCCATGCCGATCCATTCCTTCAGCGCCAGGGATAGCTGGCCCAGATTCTGCAGGTAATCGGCGCTATAGGCCGGATCGTCCTCGCCCGCACCCGTCAGGTAATCGACCGGATAAGGCACCACGGGCCAGCCTTGGGCGCGGAAAATGCCGACCGCGCGCGGCATGTGATAGGCCGAAGTCACCAGAAGCCAGACCTCGCCGGGTGCCGGATGGACCAGCGCCTTGGAGTTGACGGCGTTCTCAAAGGTGTTGCGCGATTCCCGCTCAAAGGTCACGCGGCTCACATCCATGCCGATCCATTCCAGTGCTTCGCGCGAGGCATCGGCTTCGCGGAAGGTCCCGCCTTTCAGCATCGGCCCGCCGCCGGAAAAGACGAGCTTGGCATAGGGGTAGCGGCGCGCGAGATCGGCAAAGGCGATGAAGCGCTCGCCATGCTCATTGACCTGGGGCTGACCACGCTCGGCGGTCAGCACGGTGCTGACGGCCCCGCCCAGCATGATGATGCCGTCGACCTTGGGCGGAAGGACAGTGAGCTGGGGAAAGCGATCCTCCAAGGGACCCAGCAGCCAGCGGCCGACCGGCAGGACCGCAATGACGAGCGAGACCAGCGCCACCAGGACGATCAGGAAGCGGCCGAGCCCTCGCCAGCGGCCGAACAAAAGCAGCGCGCCCAGCAGCAGCACAACGATAAGGAAATTGCCCGGCTGGGCGACAAGCCAGAAGGCTTTGGAGACGTAGTACATGGCGGGCGCCACCTTACAGGGCGCGCGCCCTCAAATGCTATCGTCGATACAGTCCATATAGACGCTCCAGGAGAACGGCCCGCTCGGCCCGCCATATGTCGCGATCTCCTCGCAAGCGCGGTCGACCTCGCCGTTGATGGCGATGCTGCGGGCGCGGGCCTCTGCCGTATATTCCTCGCGCCGGCAGGTGATGGCCGTATCGCTGTCGGCGTAGCCCCGGGCCTTGGCCCGCAGCGCGCAGAACTCTTGCGAACGGGCATCGCGCGAGGCGAAGACGGCCGGGGTGGGTCGCGCCGGGGGCGCAGATACCGCACAGCCCGAAAGCACGCCAGCCAGCATAAAGACAATGCCGAAATTGAGGACCGGAAGCCGATGCCGTCTCACCGCTATACTCCGCGAAGACAATCCGTTCCCCCGCCCCGCGCGCAAGCTAGAAGTGGACCCCCTAAGTGTCAATGATTTCAGCATCTTTCAAGAATATGGGCGAAGTATTTTCAAGCCGCGAACCGGTCCGGCCGATAAACTGCCGGATTGCTGCAACGCAGTTTGCTAATCAGTTGATCTTGTAATTCAATCGCCCAAACCACCCGGTTGCAAACGGCTGCGGCTTAAGACGAAAGATTCAGAATGAAACACGGCGTTCCCACATCGGTCGACGATACTCTGGCGCTGCTGGGCGCAGGCAACTACGTCGCCGATCGCAGCCTGGCAACCGCATTGTTCCTCGCCCTCAAGCTCCGCCGGCCCTTGTTCCTCGAGGGCGAGGCGGGCGTGGGCAAGACCGAGATCGCCAAGGTGCTAGCCGAGACCCTGCAGCGCCGCCTGGTGCGCCTGCAATGCTACGAAGGCCTCGACGTCGCCTCGGCCGTCTATGAATGGAATTATGCGCGCCAGATGGTAGAGATCCGGCTGGCCGAAGCCGCGGGCGATCGCAGCCGAGACAGCCTGGGCAGCGACATCTATTCGGAACGATTCCTTATCAAGCGGCCCCTACTCCAGGCCATCGAGAGCGACTCCGCCGGCGTGCCCGTGCTGCTGATTGACGAGCTCGACCGCACCGACGAGCCGTTCGAAGCCTATCTGCTCGAGGTGTTGTCGGATTTCCAGATCACCATTCCCGAACTCGGCACGCTGAAGGCGGAAGCGCCGCCCATCGTCATCATCACCTCGAATCGTACCCGCGAGATCCACGACGCGCTGAAGCGCCGCTGCTTTTATTACTGGGTCGACTATCCCGACGCCAAACGCGAGCTCGAGATCCTGCGCGTCAAGGTCCCGCAGGCCGGCGCCGAACTCAGCCGCCAGGTCGTCGGCTTCGTGCAAAAGCTGCGCAAGACTGATCTGTTCAAGCTGCCCGGCATTGCCGAGACCATCGACTGGACCGAGGCGCTGATCCAGCTCGACCGCGTCGCTCTCGATCCCAAGGCGGTGGATGACACGATCGGCGTGCTGCTGAAATACCAGGACGACATCGCCAAGATCCGCGGCAGCGAAGCAGCTCTCCTGCTGGATCAGGTCAAGTCCGAGATTGCATCGGCCGACCGGCACGCATGAACGAGGCCATCGCCAATCATGCCCAACCGCCGGCAGGGCGCCTCGTCGAGAATCTGATGTTCTTTGCCCGCACGCTGCGCGCCGCGGGCCTGCCCATCGGGCCGGGCCGGGTGGTCGAGGCCCTGCGCGCGGTCGAGGCCGTGGGCATCGGCCGGCGCGAGGATTTCTACTGGACGCTGCATTCGGTCTTCGTCAACCGCCAGGACCAGCGGCCGATCTTCGATCAGGCCTTCCATGTGTTCTGGCGCAATCCGAAGCTGCTTGAACGCATGATGGCCATGCTGCTGCCCACCCTCACCACCGGCGAGGATGCCGATAGAGGCGAGGAGCTGAGCCGCCGGCTCGCCGAAGCCCTGCGGCAGGATGGTGGCAATGGCGCCGCGCGCGATGGCGAGCCACCGGATGAGGACGAGGTCGAGTTCGATGCCGCCATGACCTATTCCCAGCGCGAGCTGCTGCAGGGTATCGATTTCGAGAAAATGTCGGGCGAGGAGTTGGCCGCCGCCCGGCGCCTGGTGGCGCGCATGCGACTTCCCATCATGGATGTGCCCACCCGCCGCTTCCGGCCCGACCCCCATGGCCGGCGCATCGACATGCGCGCCACCTTGCGCGCCTCGCTGCGCAGCGGAGGCGTCCCGGCGCTACGCCGGCGCAATCCCCGGCGCAGGCATCCGCCGCTGGTCATCATCTGCGATATCTCGGGCTCCATGAGCCGCTATTCGCGGATCGTCTTGCACTTCATGCATGCGGTAACCAATGACCGCGACCGCGTGTTTTCCTTCCTGTTCGGAACTCGGCTCACCAACATCACCCGGATGCTGCGCCATCGCGATGTCGACGTGGCGGTCGACCGTGTCGCCGACACGGTACAGGACTGGTCCGGCGGCACGCGCATCGGTCATTGTCTTGCGGAGTTCAACGCCAAATGGTCGCGCCGGGTGCTGGGTCAGGGGGCGTTGGTGCTATTCATCAGCGACGGCCTCGACAGGGATTCGGGCGAGGGCCTGACCCGCGAGATCGAGCGGCTGCATAAATCCTGCCGCCGGCTGATCTGGCTGAACCCGCTCTTGCGCTATGATGCCTATGAACCCAAATCCCTTGGCGCCCAGGCGATCATGCCGCATATCGACGACTTCCGGCCGATCCACAATCTGGCGAGCCTCGGTGAATTGGCCGAAGCCCTCGCGCGGCCCGGCCGGCGACGCATGGCCGGTGCCGCATGGCCGGCACAAGGAAAGAGGTAAGCCGATGGCTTCAACAGCGCCGTCATTCAGTGAAGACATTCTGGAACAGGCGGCGGCATGGCGCTCGACCGGCCGTGGTGTCGCGCTCGCAACCGTGGTCGCGACATGGGGTTCCTCACCGCGGCCTGTCGGCAGCCAGCTTGCCGTCGACGACAAGGGCCGCATGATCGGCTCGGTCTCCGGCGGTTGCATCGAGGGCGCCGTGGTGCGCGAGGCGCAGGAGGTCATCGGCGGCGCCAAGCCGCGCCTGTTGGATTTCGGCGTGACCAATGAACAGGCTTGGGAAGTGGGCCTCGCCTGCGGGGGCAAGCTGCAGATCTGGCTGGAAGCGCTGGAATGAAGGCGGCGCTCCTGAAGCAGGTTCTCGCCGACCGCGCGGCAAAGGTGCCGGTCGCGGTGGTCACCGATCTGGCCGATGGCCGCCAGGGAATCGTCCATGACGATGGCGATCCAGTGGGCGATATCGCGCTGAACGATGAACAGCTGGCCGAAGCGCGCAAGGCGCTGCGCGCCGATGAAAGCGGCACGCTCGATTCGGCCGATGGAAAACTGTTCGCCCAGGTGCATAACCCGCCACCCCGGCTGCTGCTGGTGGGCGCCGTGCATATTTCCCAAGCCCTGGCGCCGATGGCGGCCATGACCGGCTATGGCGTCAGCGTCATCGACCCGCGCCGGGCGTTTGCCACCGACGAGCGCTTTCCCGGCATCGCCATGCGCGGTGATTGGCCCGATGAAGCCATGGCCGAACTCAAGCCCGATCGGCGCACCGCCGTGGTGACGCTGACTCATGATCCCAAGCTGGACGATCCGGCCCTCCAGGCGGCGCTGCGCTCGCCCGCCTTTTATATCGGCGCGCTCGGCAGCCGCAAAACCCACGCCGCCCGGCTGGAGCGCCTGGCCGCTGCCGGTTTCACGCCCGAACAGACGGCCCGCGTCCATGGACCTGTGGGACTTTCCATCGGCGCCCTGTCACCGGCGGAGATCGCCATTTCCGTCCTGGCCCAGATCACGTCCGTCAGGCGCGGCGGATGATCTTCGCCGAGATGGATCTGGCCTCGGCGGAAGGCGCGCTGTTGGCCCATAGCGTCAAGGCCGGCGGGATCGCGTTTCGCAAGGGCCGGCGCCTGAGTGCGGCCGATGTCACTGCTTTGCGCGCGGCTGGTGAGACAAGCGTCATGGCGGTGCGGCTCGAACGCGGTGATGTGCAGGAGGATGAAGCAGCGGCACTGATAGCTCGCGCCGTCGCAGGCCCCTACCTTTTCGCCGGCAAGCCCTTCACCGGCCGGACCAATCTGATGGCCGAAGGGCCTGGGCTCCTTGTCGTCGATCAGGCCCGCCTCAATGCCCTCAACATGATCGACGAGGCAGTCACCGTGGCGACGCTGCCACCCTTCGATCTACTGACGACCGGCGATATGGCCGCGACCATCAAGATCATTCCGTTCTCCGTGCCCGGCGCGGTGCTGGATCGCTGTCTTGCCCTGATCGCCGAGAGTGATCCGATCCTGAGCCTGGCGCCGCTGCGCCCTCGTCGCATCGGCCTTATCCAGACACGCTTGCCGGGCATGAAGGAAAGCATTCTCGACAAGACGAGCCAGATCACCGATCAGCGCCTGGCCGAACTCGGCTGTCCGCCGGCCATCGAGCGGCGCTGCACGCACCGCACGGCCGATCTGACCGCGGCCATCGCAGCACTTGGCGATGTCGACCTTCTGCTGATCGCCGGCGCCTCCGCCATTACCGACCGGCGCGACGTGATCCCCGCCGCCATCACCGCATCGGGCGGCGAGATCATTCATTTCGGCATGCCGGTTGATCCCGGCAACCTGCTGCTGCTTGGCCGGCTGGGCGAGCGCCCGGTGCTGGGCCTGCCGGGCTGCGCACGCTCGCCGAAGGTCAACGGGTTCGACTGGGTGCTGCGCCGCTTGATCGCCGATCTTCCCATCAGCCGGCACGACATCATGGGCATGGGTGCCGGCGGTCTGTTGAAGGAGATTCCCGCCCGCCCGCAGCCCCGCTCGGAACCCGTGTCGGCATCGAGTACACCACGGATTGCCGCCGTCGTCATGGCGGCGGGGCGCTCCAGCCGCATGGGCGGCGCCAACAAGCTGCTGAGCGACGTCGCCGGCCAGATGCTGATAACGCGCACGCTGGATGGTGTACTCGCCTCTCTCGCGCGTCCGGTGGTGGTGGTCGTGGGTCATGAGGCGGCGAAGACTCGCGCTGCGATCGGCGATCGGCCCGTCTCCATCGTGGAGAACCCTGCTTATGCTTCCGGCATGGCAAGCTCTCTGAAAGTGGGTTTGCTTGCGCTGCCCACCGATACCGATGGCGTGCTGATCTGCCTGGGCGACATGCCGCGGATCAAGCCGGGCGTGCTCGATCGCCTGATCGCCGCTTTCAATCCGCTGGAGGGCCGCGCCATCTGCGTTCCGGTCTATGAGGGCAAACGCGGTAACCCTGTGCTCTGGGCAAAGAGCTTTTTTCCGGAGATGGGGTCGCTGGCCGGCGATGTCGGCGCGCGCCATCTGATCGGCCAGTATGCCGAGCTGGTGGCCGAAGTTCCGATGGCGGACGATTCCGTGCTGGTGGATATCGATACGCCCGAGGCGCTGGCCAGTCTGCGCCAGAAGCTGGCATGAGCCCGCCGGCGGAGGACGAGCTCTATCAGGCAGCGCTGGTTGCCCGCGCGAAGCAGGGCCGCGCGCGCGGCCGGCTGTCGTCGCCCCAGCACAGCATCACGCTCGATAATCCGCTTTGCGGCGACCGGGTCACGCTCGATGTCGATCTCGCCGATGGCCGGGTGGCGCGGGTCGGCCATCAGGTGCGCGGCTGCCTGCTCTGCGAAGCGGCGGCCGAGCTCATCGCCGTTCAGGCGCCGGGCAAGACCGCGGCCGACTTGGCCGGTGCGACATCCGCCGTGACCGCGATCCTGAAGGAAGGCAAGCCTGCGCCGGCAGGCGAATGGTCGAGCATTGCCATCTTCGCGCCCGTGCATCGCGTCAAGAGCCGGCAGGAATGCGTGCTGTTGCCGTTCGAAGCGTTGAATAAAGCGCTGGCGAAGCCCTGAACAAGGCGCTCGCCGAGACTTAGCCCGCCCTAATTGCGCGTGCTGCCCAATTGTCCGGCACGAAAGGCCAGGAATTCGCTCTGGGCACGTTGCCCGTCTCTTTTGCACCAGCCGCGAAAGCCGCCGAGGCCATGATTGCCGAACTGATAATCGGCTTCGATCCAGCCCTTGATGCGGATGCGCCGCACTGATTCAGTGTCCAGATCGGCACTCAGCAACAGATAGCTGATCCGCCGCTCATAGCCGTCATTCACTTCCCAGCTGTCGAGGCCGCAATAGTCGATGACGCCCATGCCGTAATAGGCGCGATAGAGCTGGCTGATCCGCTGCGCCGTCATCGCGCCATCGGCCCGCGCCGCCGGCCCCAGCAGCAGGATGGCCAGCCCGATGGCAGCAGCAACCAGCCAGCAACGCTGATGGGCCTTACTGGGCGTAGTCGGGCTCCTCGTGATCGAGGATGCGTTTGAGGGCGTTGAAGTGCAGCATCGCATCGCGTGCATTGTCCAGGCCGCGGAATGTCGACTGTGCGATCTGGGTGGGGATGTTCTTCAACGGCCGGCCGCTCTGCATGGCGATGAATTGAATCTGACAGGCGCGCTCGAAGAAATAGAGGTCTTCGAAGGCCTCGGCCACGCTGCGGCCGACGACGGTTATGCCGTGATTGGCCATCAGCAGCACGCGCCTGCCGTCCAGCACCTTGCACAGGCGCTCGCCTTCATCCAGCTGCATGGCCAGCCCGTTGTATTCCTCGTCATAGGCCACGCCATCATAGAAACGCAGGGACGTCTGGCTCACCGGCTCCAGCCGGCCGCCCTCCAGCATCGACAGTGCCGTGGCATAGGGCATGTGGGTATGCATGATGCAGGTGGCGTTGGGATTGGCGTTATGGATCGGCGCATGAATGCAGACGGCGGTGGTCTCTGCCTCGCCTTCGCCTTCAACGACCCTGCCCTTGCCATCGACGACGAGCAGATTGCTGGCCGTGACCTCCGACCAATGCAGGCCGAAGGCATTGAGCAGGAATCGGTCCTTGCTGCCAGGGACCATCATGGTGAAATGATTGTCGATGCCTTCGCTGAAACCAAAGCGGACCGCCAGACGGTATGCCGCCGCCAGATCAACCCGGGCCTGCCAAACTTGATTCATCGCCACATGATTCATCGCCATCCTCCGTTGTCCGGCAAGTTAGTATCCTGCCGGTAGGAATGCCAGCCTTCGGCCTGCGCAAAGCTTGCGGGGCCGGCCTATAATCGCTGCATGACTGTCGAGAGCGAGACCTATCCACACGCGCCGGTCGGCCGGGCCGAGATGCGCGAATTGCGCCGGCTTACCACCCGCCATGGCGCCCTGCATCTGGCGCTGCACCTGGCGGCCCTGATTGTGGCCGGCGTTCTGGTGGCCCTTGCGCCATCGCTCTGGTGGCGCATACCCGCCCAGGCACTGGAGGGAGCAATCCTGATCTTCTTCTTCGCACCGCTGCACGAGAGCATCCATCGCACGGTATTCCGCAACCGCCGCGCCAACGATGTGGTCGCCGCTATTACTGGATTCCTCATCATGCTGCCCGCGGGATACTTCCGCTATTTCCACTTCTGCCATCACCGCTACACCCAGGACCCTGGGCGCGATCCGGAACTGACGACGGCAAAACCCGGCAGCCTCGGCCAATGGCTGCTGGTGGTGACGGGATTGCCGGTATGGAAGGCCCACATCATGGGCGTGCTGCAGCACGCCGCCGGCAAGATCGACGAACCCTATCTCACGCCCATCCCGGCGCGCCAGGTCATCCGCGAGGCGCGCATTCATCTGGCGCTCTACGTCCTGATCGCCCTCGTGTCGATCCTGCTGCGAAGCAC
The DNA here is from genome assembly GCA_963770335.1 of uncultured Alphaproteobacteria bacterium. Lineage (GTDB taxonomy): Bacteria > Pseudomonadota > Alphaproteobacteria > Dongiales > Dongiaceae > DASXQK01. Next base: position 70,200 of record CAVYPG010000006.1, on the reverse strand, counting down.
CGCGGCGCTCGAGTTTTGGATCGTGCCGGCGATTTTGGGTCAGCCCTGGCTGCGGCTCTATCTGATGGCCGAGCATACGGGCTGCGAACTGGTACCCGACATGCTGGCGAATTCACGCACCACGCTGACCAACGGCGTCGTGCGCTTCTTCGCCTGGAACATGCCCTTCCACGCCGAGCATCACACCTTCCCCGCCGTGCCCTTCCATGCCTTGCCGGCGCTGCATCAACGGCTGTCTCCGGCGATCAAGGTAAAGACCGCGGGCTACATCGGCGCCCAGCGCTCGATCCTGGCGGGTCTAAGGCGCTCCCCTACTCCTTGAGTGCCTACTCCTTAAGCGCGGGCGCCACGTCATAGACGCGTTCGCGCAGTGCCGCGGCGAGCTCGGCCAGTTCATCGGCGAGCACGCGGCTATCGGTCAACGGCCTGACATGGCTGCGCACCAGGGCCAGCAGGTCGGCCAGCGCCGGCGGAGCGGAGCGATCCGTCACGAAGAAAGCTTGCGAGGCAACAACGCCAAGCATGGCAAGGCCGGCTTCCAGGCAACGGCCAGCCTCGTCCTGGGCTCGCCAGGCAAAGAAACTCGGCGGCGCCACGTCGTTCTGGCCAAAGCCACCGCCTTCACTGCCGGGCAAGAAGTTGCGCTGGGCGGCGCGGCGCGCCTGTTCGGCATATCCCACTTGCACCATGCCGAGGCAGCCGAGGTAGCCATCGCCCTTCTGCAGCTGATCCGGCAGCAGTGAATTTTTTGCGTCGAGCAGCTTGGAGGTGTGGCGGTCGGCCAGCAGGGAAAGATCGGCCATGGCTGCGGCAACATTGTCCATGGCGGGATAGGCCATGGCGTTATGATAGCCGCCGGTGCTGAAGACCTGCGGCTTCTCGCCCTTCTTTGCCGGAAGGAAGACCGGATTGTCGGTGATCGCGCGCAGCGAAGTCGCCGCACTCGCCTCCGCCGCCTCCACCGAACGGCGATATTGCGCCAGCACTCTGGGTAGGATGCGAAAGCTGACCGGCGCCTGATAGGGCCGGCGCTCGGCATCGCCGCCGGCGATCAGGCTGCGCAGCCGCGACAGCGTTGCAGTCTCCGCCGGATCGCCCCAGAGATCCTCCAGATCCGCCCCGAAATGGGCGAGTGGCACCTTCATCGCCTCGGATGACAGCGCGAATACCTCTTCGCTCAGCGCCAGACGCCGGCGTCCCGCCAGCGCCGCATCGGCCAGCAGAGCCGTGGCGCAGGGCGAGCCGTTGATGAGGGCCAGCATTTCCTTTTCGCCCAGCGCGAAGCGCTCGGCGACGGCATAGAACAGCGGCGCCAGGCCGGTGATCTCGCCCGCCCCGCCCTGGCCCGCCGTGCTGACCTTGGGCAGCGCACCCTGCTCCAGCATCCGGGCAATGGTGGCAGCCAGTTCTGCGCTGATCGCAGAATGGCCTTCGACGAAATTGGTTAGCCGGGCAAAGACGATGCCGCGCGCCACGCGTTCGGGCAGTGCCGGGCCGAAGGCGACGTAGGGACCATGGGGTGGTTTGCGCGCCTGCTGCTTTCGCTCGGCCTCGCTAAAACGCAGGCGGGCGAACTGGCCATAGCCGCTGGTCACACCGTAGACGGTGATGTCCGGATCGCTGTCGATGAGATGCAGGAACTGCCGGCGGGCTTCGGCTATCCGATCCATGGCCGCCTTAGAAAAGGCCACGCCTTCACCCTGCCAGGCAGCTCGCCGGAAATGGTCGAGAGTGAAGTCGGCGCGCGAGGCGAGCTCGATGGTCATTAACCGCTCCTGGCTGGCTATCGCGGAATTTGACCATGCTGCGGCGACGCGCGCCAGCGCTTGGCGAGCCAGCCTCTTCTATTGGTTTCTTCATGTAAAACATCACCGGAAGTCGCTAAATTTAGACATTGAAACTACTGTATTTTTTTTACAATTCTTGACTACTCAGGCAACAACTGCTGAGCAAGCTTAATGGCCGAGGGCTTGCAATTGTCTGGCTTGCCCCGCAGAGTATTAGGTGGCGGGCGGTCGGGGGACCCCGGCACATTCCTTAACGCTTTTATTTCAGGCGTGGGTATGTCGCTGGAAGCTCGGCTGGTTGGCCACGGCCATATATTAGGCAGGGCAGGCTAAATGAGTGATCATAACGCAGGCAGCGGGACTGAAACCCGCGGCAAGGTAAAGTGGTTCAATCCGGAAAAGGGTTTTGGCTTCGTATCGCCGGCTGACGGTTCGCCGGATGTGTTTCTGCATGTCTCGGCCCTGAAGGCGGCCGGGCTGCAAGACGCACCGGAAGGCTCGTCGATCGTCTGCGAAGTCGGGCCTGGTCGCAAGGGTGTGCAGGTTCTTCGCGTGATTACCCTTGATACGACGACTGCGGTGGAGCGTCCGCCGCGCCGTCCGATGGGCCGCGACCGGTAAGAGCGGGCGACATTCCGCCGGCGGCGGATGGGTGCCACAGCGTTGCGATGGACCGGTTCGGAACCGGACGTGTTATTCTTTGCCGATTCCGACCTGACGGGGCCCTTCCGCCGCAATGAATTTCGACTCCCGCAGCTTCCGCAGCGCGCTTGGCAGCTTTGCCACGGGCATTACTGTCGTCACATCGATCGGCGCCGACGGCGAGCCGCTGGGGTTTACGGCCAATTCCTTCAATTCCGTATCACTCGATCCGCCGCTGGTGCTATTCAGCCTCGACCGCCGCGCCTATAGCCTAAAGGCTTTCGAGGCCGCCGGCGTCTTCGCCATCAACGTGCTGCGCGAGGATCAGGAACAGGTCTCCACCGCCTTTGCTCGCGCCCTTTCGAACAAATGGGATTCCGTGACGTTCGAGACCTGGGAGACCGGTTGCCCGATCCTGGCTGACGCGCTGGCCAATTTCGAATGCGAGACCAAGTCCATGCATGATGGCGGCGATCACGTGATCTTCGTCGGCCAGGTGCTGGCGCTGCGCACCGGCGAAGGCCGTCCCCTACTCTATTATCGCGGCGCCTATCGCCAGATCATCGAGGCGACCTAGCCAGCGCGATGGCATCGCTCGCGAACAGCTGGCCGCTCGAGGGCAGTTTTGATTTTCGCGGCGACACGATCCGCCATGGCGTGCAAGGCAGCGGGCCGGACCTGCTGCTCGTCCATGGCACGCCCTTCTCTTCCTATGTCTGGCATCGCATCGTCCCGGCGATCTCGAAGACATGGCGCGTACACGTCGTCGACCTGCTGGGTTACGGCCAATCCACCATGCGCGAGGGTCAGGATGTCTCGCTCGGCATCCAGAACCGGGTGCTGGCGGCCTTCATCACACATCTGGGCCTGCACCGGCCGACGGTCGTGGCCCATGATTTCGGCGGGGCGAGCAGCCTGCGCGCCCATCTGCTCGACGGCATCGCTTTTAAGCGCCTGCTGCTGATCGATCCCGTGGCGATCCGCCCCTGGGGCTCGCCCTTCGTGCGCCATGTGGCGCAGCATGAGGCCGCGTTCCAGGGCATCCCCGGCTATATTCACGAAGCGATGGTCGCGCGGTATCTGCGTGGTGCTGTGTTCCGCACAATGAGCGACGAGGAACTTCAGCCTTATGTCGCGCCCTGGCTGGGCCCGGTGGGGCAGCCCGCATTCTATCGCCAGATCGCCCAGATGGATCAGCGCTATACCGACGAGATCGAGGCGGCGCTACCCGGCATCGCCTGTCCGGTCAGCATCCTGTGGGGCGAAGCCGATGAGTGGATCGCGGTGGCGCAGGGCCGCAAGCTGCAATCGATGATTCCTGGTGCCGTGCTAGATACGGTTCCGCGCTCGGGACATCTGATGCAGGAGGATGCGCCAGAGGCGATCCTGGCGGCGATCCATAAACTCGCACAGCCCTAGGACGGCCGCACAACGCGACCAATTTCAAACCAAAATGCTGCTTTCGCCTGGAATTGGGCGCAAATCCTTGCCGCGTGAAACAGGCATCGTGTAGGCTCGCAACGACCGGCAATTCAAAGGCTTCGGCGCCCAAGCGGCGGCCGACAAAAACCCTGGGAGCGAGGAGGCAATCGAGATGAGCCAGACGAAGAAATGGGGCGAAGAAGACTTCTGGGGCCTCGGCTATGAATGGGATCCGCAATGGATCCTGACCGACAAGCAGAAGGAACTGCAGACCAAGCTGATCGAGCTGTCGCGCACGACATTGCGCGACAATGCGGTCGAATCCGACAAGAAGCTGCTGTTCCCGCGCAAGAATTTCGAGGCCATCGCCAAGCTCGGCCTGCTCGGCCTGATCGTTCCCAAGGAATTGGGCGGCATGGGCGAGAACCATGTCGCCGCCGCCATGGCGGTGGAAACCATCGCGCGCTACGGCTGCGCCAGCACGGCCATGTGCTACACGATGCATCTGGGCGCCGTGGCCGCGGCCTGCTTTCGCTATCACAACAACGACACCCTGAAGAAGGTCCTCCGCGCCTCGACAAGGATGTCTACATCGGCACCCTCTCCTATTCCGACCCGGAGACCGGCTCGCATTTCTGGTACCCGGTCTCCTCGGGCGCCGAGAAGGTCGATGGCGGCTGGAAGGTGCGCAAGAAGGCCTCCTGGACCACCTCGGGCGGTTTTGCCGACTGGTACATCATCCAGACCACCAGCCCCGATTTCGGCGGCAACTACGCCGACCTCTCCTGCTGGCTGATCATGGGCAACGAGGTCAAGGCCGAGCCCTCGAAATGGGACGGGCTTGGCCTGCGTGGCAATCAGTCGGGCACGCTCGAAGTCGACAACGTCGTCATTCCGAATGACCGCCTGGTCGGGCCCAAGGGCGACGGCGCCAACTCCAACGACGAATGCGTCGATCCCTTCTTCCTGCTCTGTTCGTCGTCCTGCTGGAACGGCATCTCGCTCGGCGTCATCGACATCGCCAAGCGCCACACCACCATGAAGAAGCATGCCGATGTCGGCATGCGGGTCGCCGACTATCCGACGATCCAGGATTATGTCGGCGAGGCGATCAGCGATACCAACGCTTCGCGCGCCTTCGCCTATCAGATGGCCCAGGCGATGGACGATGGCGACGAACAATTGCGACTGGTCGATCCACAAGGACCTGACCAAACTGCCGCGCGCCCAGTATCTGCACTGGATGTGGCAGGTGAAGTTCAACGCCGCCAAGAACGTCGCCCATGTGGTCGACAAGATGCTGCATGCTTGCGGCGGCACCGGCTACAAGCCCGGCCTCGGCATCGAGCGCTATCTGCGCGACGGCAAGGCGGGCTGGGTCATGGGTCCGACCAACGAGGTGCTGCGCCAGTTCATCGGCAAGGCCTCGCTGCTGGGCTTCGCCTCGCTCGATTACTGGAACCAGGCGGTGAACGAGCGGGTGCTGAACAACGAGATCAAGAAGCTCGACGGTGCCGGCAAGAAGGCGCTTGCCGAGAAATTGATGAAAGAGGCCGCCACCAGCAAGGCGGCGGAGTAGAGCGATCGCAAATTTGCGCGCTATCGTTGCGCGATGGCATCGGGGGGAGGCCGGGTTCGGCCTCCCTCTTTGCTTTACGGCGTTGTTCATGCTGGCCAGCACGCTGCCCGCCGCGGCCGATACCGAGTGGGCGACAGCAACCTATCAGCAGGCGGAGAAACTGTTTCAGGCCGGCCAATATGCCCAGGCCCTCGCGCTCTACGAGCAGATCATCGCGCGTGAGCCGGAGGCAAAGCTTTCCTATTGCCGGGCCGGCACGGCAGCGTCCGGCGCCGGCCAGCTCACCAAGGCGATCACCTACTACAAGAGCTGCAAGCAGATTCTACCGGACTCGCTGCTGCCGCGCGCTGAGCTTGTAAAACTTTATGAGATCACCGGCGACAAGGCCGATCGCGACCGCGAACGCAATGCCCTGCTGACGCTGCACCAGAACACCTCGCGGCCGGAAACCCGTGCCATCGACCATTACATCCGCGACATCTTCACCGCGGGCGCCAACAGCGTGATCGCCTGGGAATATTTCGACCTGACCGGCGACTGGCCGACGCGATATCGCTTCTATGTCATCGACGATGCCAACAACACGCTCTACGCCGTCGCCCTGAATTCTTCGGCCCAGGCGCAGGCAAACGCGCAAGTCATATTGGGCCATCCCGCCAAGGCGCGGGTCTTCCATCTCGATGTCGAACAGAGCGATACGATCACGACACTGAAGGTCTTCGAGGGTGAGCCCAGCTACGATATCGTCAAGCCGCTCGTGCTGGACGCCATCAAAAACATCACCATCGTCAAGAAGAAGGCGCCGTGACGCTGTCTCAGCGCGGCAGCCCGTTCTCGAAACAATAATAGAGCGTCTGGAAACCGGCCCGGAAATCCAGCACCCGCGGCAGCACGGCCTCGGGTGCGGTGCCGCGTACGACGATTTCGGCAATGAAATCGGCGATCGTCTCCATCTCGGCTTCTTTCATGCCCAGCCGCGTCGCCTCGATGGTGCCGATGCGCAGCCCGCCCGGGTAATCCCAATCCTCCGCCTTGTCGCTGGGCAACAGGTTCTTGTTGACGATGATGTTGGCCCGCTCGAGCTTCTGCGCGGCGGCAAGGCCGCGGCCATATTTGCTGACGTCGGCGATCGCCTGATGCGTCGTGGTGAATCCCTTCTTTGCCCCCAGCATGGGAATACCGCGATCCTGTAACCCCTTCGCCAGTGCCTGGGCATTGCGCACGATCTGGGCCATATAGGCCGGACCGAAAGCGATGGCCTCGGCGGTGGCGAGCGCCAGTGCCGCCACGCGGTTAACCTGGTGGGTTGCGGCCCAGACCGGAAACACGGATGTGGTGATCGGCTCGGTAATCGCCGGATCGTCCCATACGATGATGCCGGATTGCGGGCCGCTGAAGGTCTTGCCCGCGGAGCCGGTCATGATGTCGGCTCCCTCAGGCAGCGGATCCTGGAACTGACCGCCGCCGATCAGGCCCAAGCTGATGGGCGCCGTCGAAGAACAGCTTGCCGCCCCATTCCTCGATCACCTGCTTGATTTCGCGCACTGGCAGCGGGAACAGGGTCATCGACATGCCGAGCGTGACCATGCGCGGGCGGGCCAAGGGCGCCGCCTTGCGGAACAGGTCGATATCGACCGTCAGTTCATCGCGATCGAAAGGGATATCGACGATCTTCAGGCCGCGGGCGCCGGCGGGGCCGATGATGCGGTTGGAACTGTGGCCGCCGAAGGGCTGGGCCACCGTCATGATCACATCGCCGGGATCGGTCAGCGCCGAATAGACCACGGCGTTGCCGATCATGCTGGCGCACATACGGTGGTCGGCATAGCGGCAGCGGAAATATTTCTTCAGCAGCTCGACGGCCAGCGCCTCGACTTCGTCGATATGCTTGGTGCCGGCGAACCAGCGGTTGACCGGACCAATGTGACCCTCGGCCGCCCGCGTACCGATCTCCGACGACAGCAGCGCCCGAACGCCGGGGCTGGTGGGCGCCTCCGGCGCCAGCAGGTTGATGCATTGCTCGCCGCGCCATCGGGCATTGCGCCCCACCGCCGCCAGCACTTCGCGGCCCATGGCCTCGGCGTCCTGGGCTGCATCCAGCAGGGCCCGGGCCTTGGCGAGCGCATCCTTGTCATGAACCTCGAAAGAGTTGTCGTAAATCCGCGACGTTTGCTGCTGCATGGCCATGTCTTTCCTGAACACTCGCCAAGCTTAGCGCCGATGACGGCGCAGTGGCTTTCGTATCAGGTTCCATTTATTGCGCAATCTGCTAGGAATATGCCGTATTCAGGTAATCTGGAGCAAGAATATGGCAGATAGGCGAAAGAATATTCCCCACACTTCCGAAACACCACCGATCGGACTCGATGCGATCGACCGCAAAATCCTGACCTTGTTGCAGGAGGACAGCCAGATTACCAACCAGGATCTGGCCGCCAAGGTCGGCATCTCGCCCCCGCCCTGTCACCGGCGGGTCAAGCACCTGCGCGAGGAGGGGATCATCCTGCGCGATGTCTCGCTGGTCGATCCGGTGAAAGTCGGCCGCTCGATGACCGTGTTCGCCAGTATCACCCTGGAGCGTCAGCGCGAGGACCTGCTGGAGAATTTCGAACGCAAGATGGCGCGCTGCCCGGAGGTGATGCAGTGCTACTTCGTCTCGGGCGATGCGGACTACCTCGTGGTCGTCAGCGTCGCCGACATGGCCCATTACAACGAATTCGCCCGGCGCGTCTTTGCCAACGAGCCGAACATCCGCATGTTCCGCTCGAGTTTCTGCCTGTCGCGGGTGAAGTACGACACGAAGATTCCGGTGGAATAATTCCCTCGCCCGCGCAGCGGGAGAGGGAGAAAATCACGACCGCGGTTTCAGCTTCTCCGGGTCGTAGAACGGGAAACGCACCACGACGGCCGGAATGCGCTTCTGCTGGCCATCCAGTTTGCCCACTTCGACCTCGGTGCCGAGGCCGGCATAGGCAACATCCATCCGGCAGAGCGCAATGTTCTTCTTCAGGATCGGCGAGCGCGTGCCGCTGGTAACCGTGCCCACCTGGGCGCGCCCGACATGCACGCAATCGCCCTTGCCCGCCGTCTCATTGCCGTTGAGTTCCAGCCCAACAAGCTGGAAGCGTGGATGCTCCTTGCGGCGCAGCACCGCCTCGCGGCCGATGAATTCCTCATTGCCCTTGAGTGCTACGGTGAAGCCGATGCCGGCCTCATAAGGATCGATCTGGTCGGTGAATTCATAGCCGGCAAAGATCAGCCCCGCCTCGATGCGCAGCATGTCGAGGGCTTCCAGCCCCAGCGGAGCCAGCCCATGGGGCTTGCCCGCCTCCCAGACCGCGTCCCATACGGCGGGCGCATCCTTGGGGTGGCAGAAGATCTCGTAGCCCAGCTCGCCCGTATAGCCGGTACGCGAGACGATCACGGGAATGCCGTTATGATCGCCGATCCGCCCGACGGTGAAGTTAAACCACTGAATCTCCGTCAGCGCCGGCCGCGTCGGTGCCGTCCAGACGATACCCTTCAGAATGTCGCGACTCTTCGGCCCCTGGACCGCGATGTTGCAAAGCTGGTCGGTTGAGGATTTGACGAAGGCCTTCAGGTTGCACGCCGCCGCCTGGTCGCGCAGCCATTTGCCGGTGAATTCATCGCCGCAGATCAGGCGATAACGGTCGGCGCCCATGCGGAAGGCAACCGCATCGTCCAGCATCCCGCCGCTCTCATAGCAAAGCGCGGTATAGGCAGCCTGCCCTTCCGCCAGCCGGCGCATGTTGCGCGTACAGGTCAACTGCATCAGCGTTTCGGCATCCGGCCCCAGCACCTCGAATTTGCGCAAGGGCGAGAGATCGGTCACCACAGCCGCCTCGCGGCAGGCGAAGTACTCGTCGACGGCGCCGTGATTGTTGAACTTGGTCGGCAACCAATAGCCGCGATATTCGGTGAAGTTGCGGGTGAGCGCCGAGGTGCGCGGATGGAACGGCGTCTCGCGGGTCAGCTTGGCTTCTGAATCGGGCGTCATGCGATAGGCGATCGCTCGTGAAAAATTGTTGCGGGCCGGATAAACGCGCACATGGATGTCCGTCGGGTTCCAGGCATTGGTCGCGTCGATATCGTCGGGACAGGCCGTGGAGGCACAGACAAGATCGGTTGTCGCGCGGAACAATACATAGTCGCCCGGACGCGACCAGGGATCGTCGAGGAAGATGGCGTTCTGCGCGCCTATGCCGGTATTGTAGAACAGATTGAGGCAGGGCCAGCCGCGCCGCGCCTGCACGCCGAAGGGCTTCAGCGCATTGCTGAAATTATCCGAGCAGTTGGGGTGGCCGGGATATCCCGCGTCCTCATAGAACTTCGCGGTGCAGGCAAGACCGAAGGCATCGTGACGGCCCACCGTGTCACGCACCAGTTCCAGCAGCGGCTGCAGATCCTGATCGAAGAATTTCGAATAGAGGCCGGGGCCGGGATAGATGGAGCCGGTCAGTGTGCGCGTCGCCGTCATATCAAAGTAGCGCTCGCGCCCCGCCTGAAGCTGGCGGGCATCGAAGGCGAGAAAGTCTGAACACTGCCGCCCCGCTACGTCGATGATCTGGATGTAGTCGCCCGCCTTCACCTCATAGGAGCGCCCTGTGGCGCGATCGATATGCAGTTCAAAGGACATATCCGCCAACGGCTCGGGCAGCGGTGGCGCCTCCTGCCTAAGCGGATTGGCGCGCTTGATGACGGCGATGAGATCGGTCGGCGGTAATCCACCGGTAACATCCATGGCGCCGCCGATGGCATGAATGACCAGGATGCAATCGCGTTCGGCCGTGGCGGAGAAGCTCTCGCCGGCGCGGGAATCATGCTGGAAGATATCGGCGGCCCTGGCGATCTGGCCCGGCAGGCCTCGTGCCCGCAACGCTGCCGCAATGGCCTTCGCCGCTTCATCGTCGCCGGCGAGCAAGCGGTTGATGCCTATCGCGGGACCGGAGGCCGAGAGACCGAGGGCGGCGAAATCCTCGCGGCCCTGCGGCGAAAAGACGGCAACGTCCGCCCGCTGGCCGCCTTCGGGGTCGCTGAGCGTCAGGCGATCGCCGGCCGACAGCCTGACGACGAGCGCACCGCCGCCGGCAATACGGTAGCGCTCCGTGCCGGGCTCAAATCTCGGCAGGCCGGGCTCGATCAGACGCGGGCGGTTTGCAAGCACCAGGGCCAAACGGGCGCCTCCGTTGCCAAAGAACGAAGGCAGTCTGAGGGATAGGCAGGCCTACGGCAAGGCTGGCGCCGGTGCCTGCTAAAGCACCAAGCGCCCAACCACGACGATCAGGATGGTGGCGAGCGCGAAACGCAGCACCGTATCCGGAACCTTGACCGAGAGTTGGCCGCCCAGCAGCACGCCGGGAATGGAGCCGACCAGCAGGGACAGCAGGATCGGCCAGTTAGTCGAGCCCAGGATCGCATGGCCTATCCCGCCCACGAGAGTCAGCGGCACGGCATGGGCAATGTCGGAACCCACGATCTTGCGCATCGGCAAGTCCGGGTAGAGCAGCAGCAAGGCCGTCACCCCGATGGCGCCGGCGCCGACCGAAGAAATCGACACGAGCACGCCGAGCAGGGCACCGAAACCTATGGTTGCGACTAGCGTCGTGCGGTCACTCAGCTTGCCGATGCGCGAAGCATAGGCCGCGAGAATTCGCTGGCGGAAAATTAAAACCAGGGCAGTCAGCAACAATGCCGCGCCCAGCACGTCGTTGATCAATGTGCGCGCCGCGCCGCTGTAAAGATCGATTTTCGACAACGCCAGGATCGTCAGTGCCGCGGCAGGAACACTGCCGGCCGCGAGCCGGCCGACCACGCGCCAATCGATCGTGCGATGGATGCTATGCACCGCAATGCCACCTGTCTTGGTGATGGCGGCATAGAGCAGGTCCGTTCCGACAGCAGCCGAAGGGTGAACGCCAAACAACAGGATCAGCACCGGCGTCATCAACGAACCGCCGCCCACCCCCGTCATGCCTACCAGGGCGCCGATCGCGAAGCCGGACAGGACGTAGAGCAAATCGATTCCATGAGGCATGGGATTCTCCCTAGTTCTGGCAACAGGCGTGAGGTCGTCGAACAGGTTTGCCGTTTTCGCCGTAGCGCTGCTGGATGACACTTTGGCTGCCATCCGCGGCCGGCTGATAGAACACGTCGAACTCGGCAATCGATTTGGCGACAATGTCCGCGGTAATCGTGTCGGCCACTTCGAACGCATCGAAACCGCAGCGATACATGAACAACAGCAAATCGCGCACCACCTTGCCGGTGGCGCGGATCTCGCCGCGATAGCCATAGCGTTCGCGCAGCAGGCGTGCCTGCGACATGGCCCGGCCATCGTTGAACTTGGGAAACTCCAACGCCACCACGGCGAGGCGGTCGAGATCGCCCACAATCTGCTCGATCGCATCGTTCGGCTTGAGGCGCAGGCCGATCGGCGTGTTGCGCGGCTCGATCAGGCCCCGCTCTTCCTGCCAGCGCGCCAGGCCGATGATGATCGGCCCTTCCGCCGGCAGCGCCTCGCCATCCGCCACATGGACGAAGGCGTCAGTTGCCGGCTGGCCGTCCTTAATGAGCGGCATAGAGCTTCTCCTTGAAGGGCGCCTGGCCCAGCCGGCGATAGGCGTCGATGAAGCGTTCGCCTTCCTGCCGATGCTCGAGGTAGATATCGACGATCTGCTCCACCGCATCGACAACCTTGTCGTAGGAGAATGCGGGTCCGACGATCTCGCCGATGCTGGCATTTTCGTCGGCGCTGCCGCCGAGGGTGATCTGGTAGAATTCCTCGCCCTTCTTGTCGACGCCCAGAATGCCGATATGGCCGACATGGTGGTGGCCGCAGGCATTGATGCAGCCGGAGATCTTGATGCCGAGCTCGCCGATATCCTGCTGGCGGCCGTGATCGGCAAACCGGGCGCTGAGACGCTGGGCCACCGGAATGGCGCGCGCATTGGCCAGGCTGCAATAATCAAGACCCGGGCAAGCGATGATGTCGCCGACCAGGCCGATATTCGGCGTCGCCAGCCCATGTTCCACCAGCTTCTCCCAGAGCGCCGGCAGATCGGCCCGCTTCACGTTGGGCAGCACGAGGTTCTGGGCGTGGGAGACGCGGATGTCGCTCAGGCCGTAGGCATCGGCTAAATCGGCCACGGCCTCCATCTGCTCCGCCGTCGCATCGCCCGGAATGCCGCCATCGGGCTTCAACGAGATGGTGACAATGGCATAGCCCGGCTCGCGGTGATGATGGATGTTGTTGCGCAGCCAGCGGGCGAAGGCCGGGGCTTCCAGACGCTTGGCCACCACCGCCGGCGGGAACGGATCCGACTGCGAAAGAACCGGCGGCGCGAAGAACGTCTCAATACGCGAAATCTCGGCAGCCGGCAGGGTCAGCGGGCCATCCTTGATCTGCTCCCATTCGGCTTCGACCAGGTCACGGAACTTCGCGGCACCCAGCGCCGCCACCAGGATCTTGATGCGCGACTTGTAGAGATTGTCGCGCCGGCCCTCGAGGTTATAGATGCGCAGGATCGCCTCCAGATAGGAGAGCAGATGCTGCTTGGGCAGGAAGTCGCGGATGGTGACGCCGATGGCCGGCGTGCGGCCCTGCCCGCCACCCACGATGACCTCGAAACCGACCTCGCCGGCGGCATTGCGCTGCATGCGCAAGCCGATGTCGTGGACCTTCACCGCGGCGCGGTCATGAGGCGAGCCGGTGACCGCAATCTTGAACTTGCGCGGCAGGAACGAGAATTCAGGATGGAAGGTCGACCACTGGCGAATGATCTCGCACCAGATGCGCGCATCTTCGATCTCGTCGGCGGCAACGCCGGCGAAATGATCGGCGGTGACATTGCGGATGCAATTGCCGCTGGTCTGGATGGCATGCATCTCGACGCTGGCGAGCTCGGCCAGGATGTCCGGCGCATCCACCAGCTTGATCCAGTTGAACTGGAGATTCTGCCGGGTGGTGAAATGGCCATAGCCCCGATCGTAACGACGTGCAATTTGCGCCAGCTTTCGCAGCTGGGTTGAATTCAGCGTGCCATAGGGGATGGCGATCCGCAGCATATAGGCGTGAAGCTGCAGGTAGAGGCCGTTCATCAGGCGCAGCGGCTTGAACTCGTCTTCGCCAAGCTCGCCGGCAAGGCGGCGGGCTACCTGGCCGCGGAACTGACTGACGCGTTCGGCGACCAGCCGGTGGTCGTAATTGTCATAGGCGTACATGGTTATCGACCTTCCTGACTTGCGGCCGTGATGCTGGGGCCGTCGGCGCGGATGCGTTCGCGATAGCGGCTGGGCTGGAGGCGGCCATCGATCTCGCCGACGTCGATCAGATACGGCGCCACGACTTCTGCGCAGGTGACGGCGGCTTCGGCGATCTGCTGGAGGGCCGCGGCTTCCGCCTCGTTATTCGCAACTCGGCCATCGGCAAATTGCTCAACCCAACGCCCGCCGCTCGCCAGGAACACCACGGCGCCGTCGGTGAGCCGATTGGCAGTGATCATCTGATGCGCCATGCCTAGCCTCCGACCGCAAGCGCCCAATCTTGCGTGGCGGGTGCCTTGCCGGCGCCCACATTGCGGGCTACCTCGCCAACAAAGATGATCGCCGGCCCACTTATCCCGCTCTCGCGGATCAGGGAGCGCAACCCGCCGAGGCGGCCGACCACGCCGCGCTGGTCCGGCAGGGTTCCGTTTTCGACGACAGCGACAGGCGTCGTCGCCGACAAGCCGCTCGCCATCAGGCGTTGGGCGATGCGCCCCGCGGCACCCACGCCCATATAGATCGCCAGGGTCTGGTTCGGCTTTGCGAGCCCGGCCCAGTCGATTTCGGGCTCGCCATCGCGGCCCTCGGCAGTGACGAGGGTCAGCGCCTGGGCATGATCGCGATGGGTAAGCGACAGGCCCACCGACGCGGCGCAACCCAGTGCCGCGGTGATACCCGGCACAACTTCGACCGCAATGTTGCGCTGGCGCAAATAGTCCAGCTCCTCGCCGCCGCGCCCGAAGATGAACGGATCGCCACCCTTCAGCCGGACGACCCGCTTGCCCTCGCCGGCAAGGCGAGCGAGCAGCGCGTTGATCTCCTCCTGCGGCAGGCTGTGATGCCCCGCTGCTTTTCCGACATAAATGCGCTCGGCGTCGCGGCGCGCCTGGTCGAGGATCTGCGGGCCGACCAGCCGGTCATAGACGAGCACATCGGCGCGCTGCATCACCTGCACGGCCCGCACGGTCAGAAGATCGGGGCTGCCTGGCCCGGCACCGACAAGATGGACAATCCCGCTCTCGGTGGAATCGTTCGCAGCCCTGCGATTGACCAGGGTGATCATCCCTTCGCGCGCCTTCCTCTCATCGCCCGCCAGCACAGCTTCGGCGATGGCGCTGTCGAAAAAACGTTCCCAGAAATGCCGGCGATGCGTCGTGTCGGGCAAAAGGCCCTTGATGGCGCCGCGAAAACTGTCAGCGAAACGCGCGAGCGAGCCGAGCCGGGCCGGCAACAGGCGCTCGATCGCTTCCCGCAGGCGCCGGGCCAGGACCGGCGCGGTGCCGCCGCTGGAGATCGCGATCACCACCGGATCGCGCTCGATGATGGCCGGCAAAACGAAGCTCGATGCCGAAGCGCGGTCGAGAACGTTGCAGGGGATATTCGCGGCGCGAGCCGCCTCGGCGACGCGATCGTCGAGAGCCTCGTCCTCGCTCGCGGCGAAAACAATTGTCTGGCCCTGCACATCACCGGCAACGAAGCCGCGGCGGATAATGCGCGCGCCCGAGGTTTCGATCTCCGCTACCGGACGGCGCGCCACCACGCTGACGATGGCGCCAGCCTTGTGCAGCAGCCGCAGCTTGCGCGCGGCCGCTTCGCCGCCGCCCACGATCAGGGCCGGGCGGCCTTTGAGGTCGAGAAAAATCGGAAAATAGTCCATGCCAACCGCTCCTTCCGGCTCGGCCTTTCGGCCGAGACCAATTGAAGCGGGCGAGGATCGAAAAACACGCTCCGCGCCCACCAAAATCGGGCCCACGGAGCAAGTCCGTGGCGCTTTAGCGAGGAGTGACGCGGCCGCAAGCTGCCCCTCAAATTCCCGCGGGTCCGAAACCGGCCGGACCAGGCCAAAACAAAAACTCCGCTGCGGCCTGCGCCGAGCGGAGCTCGATTCGCTTTAGCCGCATTTATAACGCGCCCGCAAGCTGGTGCTCAAATCGGCGCGGCGACAATACACAATATGGGTGCTGTGGCTGTCAATCCAAAAAATAGCAGCCGCGTTGACAGACTCCACAATCGCGCCTCATATCCCGCGCATCACAGCGCTGCCGGCCCTTCTCTTCCAACAGGATAGAGGCGATGACCACGGCAGCCGTGGGGTGAATGGGAACCGCGCAACAATCCATGCGAGCCATCCTGCGTAACCGGGTTTTCCAGGCGGGCGCCAGCCTGCTGATCGGCACCTTCTTCATGTGGCGTGCGATAGCGCGTACGCCTATGGATGATGTTTGGCGCACCCTCGGCCATGTGGACCTGCTGTGGCTGCTGGTTGCATTGGCCATGTATTGGGTAGCACTGACTTTGCGATCATGGCGCTGGCGCATCATCCTGGCGCCAGTGCGGCGGATGAAGTTCAGCCAAGTCTACTGCGGCCTGCTGGTGGGCTATGCCGCAAACTATGTGCTGCCGGCGCGGCTGGGCGAACTCGTGCGCGCCGACTTCCTCGGCCGGCGCTACGGCGTGTCGCGGATGTCGGTGATCGGCACCATCGTCGTCGAACGTCTGTTCGACGTGATCGTCTTCATCGGATTCATCCTCGCCGGCTTATGGACGCTGCATCTGCGCCAGGACAGCCGCATCGAACCGGTGCTGCATGCGGTTGAACTCGTTTCCGTGGGCTGTGTCCTGCTCGGCGTGACCCTCGTCATCTTGCTGCAGATGAAGCATCGGGCGCTGCCGAAGCCTCTCGCCTTTCTCGAAACCCAGCTCAGATCGCTGACCGAAGGTCTTCATCTGATCACCGGCGCGCCGGAAGCGGCCGTGCTGACAGCGGCAACCGCCATTGTGTGGACCGCCGACAGCATTGCGACCTGGCTGCTATGCCGGTCGCTCTCTATCCAGCTCAACTTCTTTCAACTGCTCCTGGTCATGGGCATGTCCTGCCTCGCCGCCCTGATTCCCTCAGCCCCCGCCAACCTGGGCGCCCTGCAATATGCCCTCGTGCTAGCCTTCGAACTGCTGGCGCTACCGGGCCCCAACGGATTCAGTCTCGCACTGCTCACCCAAGGCTGCTTCGTGGTGAGCTGCATCCTCGTGGGGGGCGCCCTCTATGTCCGCGCGACACTTAATCCCATCGCCAAGATCGCGCCGAACTAGCCATCGTGGCCCGGATGGTGGACAATTCATCCCGGCCATCAAATCATCCAAAACCCGGAGCATGGCAATGACGGGCGGATACGAAGAACGGGCCGATCTCGGCATTCAGGAGCCGGAGGATATCCTGTCGGCCCGGCACTATGGCGCGGTGCGCCGCGGCGGCCGGCACATGCGCGCCCTGCCGCTCTGGTGCTACACCTCCGAGCGCTTCTTCGCGGCGGAAAAAGAACGCATCTTCCTGCCCAGCTGGAACCTGATGGAGCGCGAGGAGATCGTCGCGCAAGCCGGCGATTTCCGCAGCATGACGTTCCTTGGCGTTTCACTGCTCGTCGTGCGCGGCAAGGATATGAAGGTCCGGGTCTTCGCCAATACCTGCCGCCATCGCGGCGCCCAGGTCGCCGAAGGTTCCGGTAACTGCAAGGCCTTTCGCTGCCCCTATCATTTCTGGAGCTACGGCCTGGATGGCCATCTGATCGGCGCGCCGAAATACGATGACCCCGACGGCACGCCCCTGATCGACGATGCGAACAGGCACGAATTCGGCCTGGCCGAAATCGAAAGCGGCACCTGGGGCGGATTCATCTTCGTGCGCTTCAGGCCGGGCGCGGACACGCTGGAACAGCATCTTGGCTGTTTCGTCGAGACGCTGGCTTCCCACCGGCTCGAGGACATGCGCTGCGCGCGCAAGGTCGTGCACGAGATGGACGCCAACTGGAAGGGCTTCTTCGAGAACTACATCGACACCTACCACATTCCCTTCGTGCATCAGGATTCCCTGGCGCGCTGGAAGGCGGAGGACCACTACGTCCGCATGAAGGCCCGCGGCCAGGAATACCTGGAGTTCTCCGAGCATCAGGGAAGCCAGCTATTGTTGCCCTTCCCCGGTTATGACGGTTTCCCGCCGATGCCCCAGCTCGACAAGGACAAGGCGCGCGGCACGTTCTTCAGCACCCTGCGCCCGGCGATGATGATGACGCTGGGCACTGATGGTGCCCTCGTCTTCCAGAGCGAGCCGATCTCGGCGAAGAAATCGCGCCTGACCGTCAGCTCGCTGTTCCCGAAATCCTATTTCGAGCGCGACGATTTTGAGCGCCTGGCGCAGAACTATTATCGGCGCAACGACATCGTGGTGGGCGAAGACAAGGCGATCACGCTGCGGCAATACGCCGGGATTCAGTCGCCCTATGCGCGCATCGCCCGGCTCTGCACCCATGAGACGCATCTCAACCAGTTCGCGAACTGGATCGTCGATCGGGTGATCGGGCCGGAGCACGAGGCGAAGGCCGCCGAGTAGGCGGCACATCCCAGCCTAGTAACTGATCGCGGTGACCTCGAGATTGCGGTCGCCGGCCGGGCGCTTCCAGACGACGGTATCGCCCAGGCTGGCCCCGACGAGCGCGGCAGCTAAAGGGGAGACCCAGCTGATCTTGCCATGGGCGGGATCGGCCTCGTCCTCGCCCACAATGGCAAACTTGCGCTTCTCGTCATCGTCATCGACGGTGGTAACCACGGCGCCGAAGGCGACCTTGTCGCGCGGCTGGGCGGCGGGATCGATCACGATGGCCCGCTCGATCCGCTCCTGGAAATAGCGGATGTCGCGCTCCACCGGCTTCAGATGTTCCTCCGCCAGGATTCCCTCGGGATGTGCCATCTGCTGCTGGCGCTGGGCCTGCAGCTCGGCAAGCTGGGCCTGAAGCTGGGCCAGGCCCGCCGGGGTGACATAGTTCGGGTGCGGGCTTTGGGGCCGCTCCGGCAGCTCCTCACCCGAGGTATTGGCGTCGTCTTCCTTGATAAAGGCGCGGCTCATGGGCAAAGCATGGGTCCGGCGGCCCCGCCCGGCAAGAGGATTGTTGCCGGCCCGGAGATAGGATTAGATCGGCCCCGCCTGTCTTTAGGGGGTCGTCTTATGTCGGCGGTCGAATGCGTCCTCAAAACACGCAGTATTTTGGGCGAAAATCCGGTCTGGGACGAGGTGGAACAGCGCCTCTACTGGCTGGATCTGCGCAAGCCCGCGATCTATCGGTTTGACCCCGCCACGGGCAAGAACAGCCGGATCAAGGCTGCCTTGCAGGGCTATATTGGCGGCATGGTGCTGCGCAAGGCGGGCGGCATGACGATCGTCGACCAGCGCGGCATATTCACCCTCGATCCCTCGACCGGCCGAATGAAGCCCTTTGCCAAGCCGGTCAAGGATATGCGGCCCGTCTGGTTCAACGACGCCAAATGCGACCGCCAGGGCAATCTCTGGGCCGGGGTGGGCGACCGCAAGGAGCAGAAGGCGCTGGGCGTCTTCCTGCGCATCGGCCCCAAGGGCAAGGCGACCAAGATCGACAGCAAGTTCATCTGCCCCAACGGCCCGGCCTTCAGCCCCGACGGACGGGTCTGCTATTTCGCCGACAGCTACGCCAACAAGATCTACCGCTATGACATCGATCCATCGACCGGCAAGGTCAGCGCGCGCCATCTGTTCGCCGCCGTGCCGGAGGGCCAGGGCGTGCCCGACGGCATGACGGTGGATGCCGAAGGCGGCGTATGGTCCTGCCAGTGGGATGGCTGGCGCATCACCCGCTATGCCGCCGACGGCAGCGTCGATCGTGTCATTGAGCTACCGGTGCCGCGCCCGACATCGGTCGCCTTCGGCGGCGCGGATCTCGCCACCCTCTACATCACCACGGCCTCCATCGACCTGACCCGCGACCAGGTGAAACAGGCCCCGCTTTCGGGCAGCCTGTTTGCCTGCCAGCCGGGCGTACGCGGCTTGGCCGAAACCCGCTTCGCAGGATAGAACGCAGCATGACTGAGACTTGTGACGTCGCCATCGTCGGCGGCAGCGTCGTTGGCAGCGCCACGGCCTATTTCCTTCTCAGCCAGACCGGCTTCAAGGGCCGGGTCGTGGTGATCGAAAAGGATTCAACCTATGCCGATGCGGCGACGTCCCGCTCGGTCGGCGGCGTGCGCCAGCAATTCTCCACGCCGGAAAACATCTCCATGTCGACCTTCGGCGCCGCTTTCATCAGGAATGCCGACAAGTATCTCGGCGTCGACGGCGAATCCTC
This sequence comes from uncultured Alphaproteobacteria bacterium, assembly GCA_963770335.1. Taxonomy (GTDB): domain Bacteria; phylum Pseudomonadota; class Alphaproteobacteria; order Dongiales; family Dongiaceae; genus DASXQK01. The sequence continues at coordinate 50,341 of CAVYPG010000006.1, read as the reverse complement.
CGGCGTGCCTTTCACGCCCGGCGGTTATCTGTTCCTCGCCAGCGAAGCCGGCCTTCCCACCCTGAAGGACAATCACAAAATCCAGACCGGCATGGGCGCCGATATTGCGCTCCTGGATCCCAAGGCCCTGAAGCAGCAGTTTTCCTGGCTCAATGTGGAGGGCCTGGCCGCCGGCGCGTTCGGTCGAACGAACGAAGGCTGGACCGATCCCTACAGCCTGCTGCAGGCCTTCAAGCGAAAGGCCCGCTCGCTCGGCGCCGTCTATCTGAATGATGAGGCTATCGGGCTGGAGCGCGAGGGCAATCGTATTACCGGAGTCAAATTGGCCAAGGGCGGGCATCTGGCCTGCGCCAACATCGTCAACAGTGCCGGCTATCGCAGCCAGACGGTCGCGGCCATGGCCGGCATCGACTTGCCCATCAGGCCGCGCAAGCGATGCGTCTTTTCCTTCGAATGCCGCACGCCTATTCAAGGGGCGCCGCTTACCATCGATCCCAGCGGCGTCTATTTCCGCCCCGAGGGTGCGGGCTATATCGGCGGTGTGGCACCACCGGAGGATAACGACCCTGACACCTTCGATCTGGAGCCCGATTACAGTTTGTTCGAAGAGATCGTTTGGCCGGTGCTGGCCGAGCGCATCCCCGCCTTCGAGAGCATCAAGATGAATCGGGCCTGGTCCGGCACTTACGACTACAACACCGTCGATCAGAACGCGATCCTGGGGCCGCATCCAGAAGTGAGAAACTTCTTTTTCGCCAGCGGCTTCAGCGGCCATGGGCTGCAGCAATCGCCGGCGGCAGGCCGCGCCAATGCGGAAATGATCACCTACGGCGCCTATCGCTCGATCGATCTGTCGCGTTTTGGCTATGATCGGTTCGCCCGGGGCAAACCCATCATCGAGCTGAACGTCGTATAGTTCGGTCAGGAAGGTTACCCATGGCCAATATCGCGCTCGTCTCCGTACTCTGCCAGGACCGCCCCGGCCTGATCGCCGCCGTCACCGGCCGGCTTTACGATATCGGCGCCAATCTCGACGATACGACGTTCGCCGTGCTTGGTGGTGCCGCGGAGTTCAATGCCGTCTGCGAATTGCCGGACGGCGTTTCACTCGCCAGTGTGGAAAAGGAGCTGGGTGAGATTACGAACCTGGCCGGGGCGAAGATCTCGGTCACGCCCTTTGGCTATGAGCCGGTCCATGCCGAGCAGGCTCATATTACCCACCGCATCGAAATCACCGGCATCGACAGCCCCGGACTGATCGCACGGCTCTCCGAAGTATTCATGCAGTTCGGCGCCAATATCGTGCGGCTCAATTCCGAACGCCTGCCCGGCGCGCGCGATGCGCGCTATATGCTGCGCATGGCGGTCTATATCCCGCCGGCAAAGGCCAATACCTGCCTTGCCACCGTCTCCAATACTGCGGCCCAGCTGGCGCTCACCTGCCGCTCGGAGAAGGCTTAGACGTTCTCTATCGTCATGCCGGGCTTGACCCGGCCATCCATCCCTCCGCCGCTCGTTACCAGGGTCCTCATCCTGAGCCTGTCGAAGGATGAGGCGGCATGATCGAGCTACCTCATGGATCGACAAGCTCACCATGAGGGTTCATTACCGAGACGTGACGAGATGGATGCCCGGCTCAAGGCCGGGCATGACGGGCTGGGTGTGGCTTACTGAACCGGGCAGCTTAGATTCTTATGCGCCTCGACATCGTCGGTGTCGTAGATCGTGCGATTGGCGCAAGCACCGTTATAGCTCCGCACTTCGATATTGAGCGCGTTCGTCGATTGCTGGAGGGCCGGCAGCGCATTCTCGCGTACCTGCTGCTGTACCCGGGCACGCAGGTCGATCAGCTCGCTCAATTGATCCTGGGCCAGCGTATCGGTGGGGCTCATCGTCGCCGTCATCTGATTGATCTGCACCGTCAGATCCTTCACCTGGTTGTTGCGGTCGCGATAGGCGGCATCCCTGCTGGCCGTGACGGCCCGCAGTGAATCGATTTTCTTCTCCTGGCAGATACAGGCCCGGATTTGAGGCACCGTGAGCGCCGGCGCCGATTGGGCAAAAGCCTGAACGCTAAAGACCAGCAAACTCGCCAACGCCAGAAAACTCGCCAACGCCAGGCCAGCCCGTCGCCCTGCCCTCACCCAGCCTTGCCGTGCTTTGCTCATCCTTGCGCTCCCTGCCCGATCCGCGGATCGCCCAATTCTGTTCCCCGAATCTCGTCCCCAAATCCCATCATAGTGCGGCCTGCGGCGGAATTATGGCAACCGGACTTCGCCCGCTTGTGGTGCCAGTGGGGGCGCTGGCGCCGCGGGCATGGCGCCGACACCAGGCTCCGCCGGACGCCCATATGTCACGATATCGGCCAACAGCTGCATCTGGCGCGGCAGCTGCCTGGCAAGGGCATAGCGCTCCTCGATTGTCTGGCGGGCCTGCGCGCGCATGGCGGCAAAGGCCGCCGGGCGGTCCAGCACCTCGCTGATACGCCGGGCCAGTGCCTCGGAATCGAAGAAATCGGTCAGCAGCGCACTGCGGCCGTCCTCGGCCACCTCGCGTACCGGGGCGGTATCGGATGCGACGACCGGGCAGCCGACCGCCATGGCCTCCAGCAGCGACCAGGAAAGGCAGAACGGCACGGTCAGATAGACATGCGCCGAGGAGGCGCGAAGCAGCATCAGATAGTCGGTGTAGGGCAACAGGCCGGTGAAATGCAGCCGGGCCGGGTCCATATCGGGAAGCTCGGCCTGCATCCGGCCGCGCCAGCTCTGCCCCTCCGGCAATTTCGTGCCATAGGCCACGCGGTCGGATCCTGCGATCACCACATTCAGCCCGGGGCGCTGGCGCATCAGAATGGCGGCGGCCCGCATGAATTGGGGAAAGCCGCGATAGGGCTCCATGCCGCGGGTGGCATATGTCACGATCTCGCTTGCTTGCGACAGATCGAGACCAGGAAGGACGAGCTTGGTGCCGGGTTGCGGCTTGAAAAAGCTCGTATCGATGCCGTCATGCAGCACCGTCAGCTTGTCGCGAAAAACCGTCGGGAACTGAGCCTGCTGGAATTTGGTCGGGTTGATGCCCCAATCGCAATTGGCCAGGTCCATCAAGATCGGCGCATTGCGGGCCCGAAGCCGACAGGAATCGTCATCGGTCACTTGTCCTGGCGCCAGGAAATCGACATCGCTGTTGAGCGCGCGATAAAACCACTCGAAGTAACAGACCAGCCGCGCCTTGGGAAAAACCTCGCGCATGAACATCGTCGGCCCCCAGCCGGAATGCCCATAGACGATGTCGGGTTCGAAACCGCCGCGGCGCAGCTCGATCGCCGCGCGATAGGCTGCCTGGCCCAGCAAGATCGCCAACTCCTGGGTGCGGTTATAGCGATGGACCTCCTGGCGGGGGGCCCGCGCCGGCTCATAAAGGATGCGCCGGACCCCGGAGATCTCGCCTTCGCGCGGCTGCGAGCCGAAGACAACCTGATTGCCGGGCTGCAGAGCGAGAGCGCGGGCCAAATGGCGGAACTGCGCCGGGAAATTGCTATGCAGAAACAGAATTCGCATGAAGGCTCGTCTTGTGTCCCGGCAGCGGGTGATTCCCTGATCCGCCGCCATTAAGCCGCGAGTACCGCAGCTTGGCAATCGAGCCGGCCGGCCTATAGCATGGCGCCGAGCGGCACGGGGGAGGATCCATGCGTATCGTGGTTCTGGGCGGCGGGGTGATGGGTGTCACCACCGCCTATTATCTGGCGGCCGAAGGCCATGAGGTCGTCGTGCTCGACCGGCAAAAGGCGGTGGGCCAGGAAACCAGCTTCGCCAATGCCGGGCTGATCGCACCCGGGCATGTCTATGCCTGGGCCTCGCCCCGGGCGCCGATGATCCTGCTGAAATCCCTATTTCGAGATGACACCGCGCTGCGCTTTCGGCTCAAGGCCGATCCGCGCCTCTGGGCCTGGAGCCTGCGCTTCCTCGCCAACTGCACGGCGGCGCGCAACCGCAAGAACACGCTGCGCAAGCTTTCGCTCTGCCTCTATAGCCAGAAAGTCTTGAACGAGCTGCGCGCGGAGGCAAAACTGGATTACGACCGCACCGCGGCAGGGCTTTTGTATCTCTATCGCGACAAGGCCCATTTCGATACTGGCGTCGCCAATATGGCGATGCTGAACAATCACGGCATGAACCTGCAGGCTGTCGATCCCACCCGCATCGCTGAGCTGGAACCCCAGCTTGCCCATGCTAGGGACAAGCTCGCCGGCGCGATCTATGCGCCCACGGATGAAAGCGGGGACTGTCTGAAATTCACCCAGCGCGTTGCCGTGGCGGCCGTTGGCCACAATGTCGTCTTCATGCTCGACCACGATATCCGCCGTATCGAATTTGCCGGCGACCGGATCACCGGTATTGCGACGGACAAGGGTCGGATCGAGGGCGATGCCTATGCGCTGGCGCTGGGCAGCTATAGCCCGCTGCTGGCAAGCCCGCTGGGCGTCAGGCTGCCCATCTATCCCATCAAGGGCTATTCGGTGACCCTACCCATTGAGGATCACAAGGGCGCGCCCACGGTAGCCGGTGTCGATGAAAAGAACCTCGTCGCCTATGCCAGGCTGGGTGACCGGCTGCGCCTGACGGCGACAGCCGATTTCGCCGGTTATGACACTAGCTATGAGGCAGGCAATTTCGCCAACATGCTGCGGGTGGCGCGCGATCTGTTCCCTACCGCCGCGGCCTATGACAAACCTGACTATTGGGCCTGCCTGCGGCCGATGACGCCGGAGGGTACGCCGATCCTGGGGCGCTGCCGGATGAAGAACCTCTATCTCAACACCGGCTCGGGCCATATGGGGTTCACCATGTCAGCCGGCTGCGCACGCATCGTCACCGACATCGTCGCCGGCCGGAACCCGGCCATCGATATCACCGGGCTGACGATCGATCGCTACTAAAAGGCGCGCTGCTAGACGCGGAAAAGCTTGCCGAACCCCGCCACCGGTTCGCGATAGCCGGCCAGGCGCAGGCAATGCCAGGCCATGGCATGGTTGCTGGAGGTCACCGGCAAACCAACCTCGCGCTCCATCTCCTCGGCGATGGTGGCGACGCGAAGGCTGGTGCATGAGACGAATACCGCATCGACCTTGTCGACCGTCACCAGCTTGCGTACCGCCTGTTTGATTGAATCCTGGCTGATGCGGGCGACCTCGTTGTCGTTCTCATGATTGAACGAGCCCATGACCGGCACCTCGATGCCGCGCGCCTCGATGAAGCCGCGCAGCATCTGGTTTACTTCTTCGATATAGGGTGTCAGCAGTGCAATCCGCTCGGCGCCCAGCGCCTTGAAGCCCGCGATGGCGCCGGTGATCGGCGTGGTGCAGGCGACATCGGGCCGCGCCTCGCGGATGCGGGCGAAGACCTTTTCCTCGCCGATGACGACGGTGCCCGACGTGCAGCCATAGGCAACCACATCCAGCTTGATCCCTGGCAGGATGACGCCGGCAGCGGCGGCCATCCCTTTTTCCATCTCGGCCAATGTCGTGGGGTTGATGTCGGCGGCATTGCGGATGCGCGTCTCGTAGAAGGCAACGCCGTCGATGGCCAGCATCTTGCGGAACTCATGCTCGACCGTGTGATCGGTCGCCAGCACGATCAGGCCGATGGCGGCGCGATGCGCGATCCCCTTGTCCAGGGTGAAGGGCATCTGGGTCAGGCTTTGGGCCTCGCCCGCCGCGACCCGGCGCAATGCCGTTTCATTCATTTTCCGCTCCTCGATTTCAGCCCGTCGATACCCATACTATATGTCATAATAACGCGCTGGAGGAGTCGACGATGCGCCTGAACCTGATACTGGCGGCGGCCCTGCCCTTATTCCTGTCCGCAAGCCCGGTTGCGTTGGCGGAGGATCCCATGCAGATCGCCGTGGTGAGCTATGGAAAGATCCCGGCCGGCACGGCCTTCCGAACCGAACTGACGGACAATACGGAACTCGCCACCCAGGTGGAAACGAGCCTGAAAAAGGCGCTGGGCAATCGAGGCTTCGTCGCTGCCGACGAAGCGCCCTACGTCATCTCGATTGCTGCCGACCGCACCGGCGGGGCGACCAACCTTTCGGTCGGCAGCGGTCAGCAAAGCAACGCCCAGGTGAATATCAACATCGATACGGGGCAGAACAAACTTCTGGGCGGCAGCACCCAGCCGACCGAGAAGATCGAGCAGGCCTATCGCATCACGCTGGGAATTTATGAGAAGGCGACCGGCCGCTATGTCTGGCGGGCCGAGATCACCGACAGCAAGCCTGGTGTCGACCCCACCGCCGCAACCGGCCCCATGGTCGAAAAGCTGGCCAGCGCGCTGGAAAAATCCATTACGCCTTAGCTGCTAAACCTTCGTGTAGACGATGAAGGCGAACAGCAGCATGCCGGCAATCGTCACCAGCGAGCCCACGATGGCAACCGGCGCCAGGGCCGTGTTGCCCGCCATCAAAGCGTAGACACCAAGGTTGAGCAGGATCGCCCCGGCATTGGCCGTCCAGAAATGGATCAGCGCCAGCTTGCTTTGCCCCGCCGCCGGCCATTGCCGATAGACCAGGGCGTAGATCGCCATGGAAACCCAGCCGACCAGGTTGAGATGGGCATGGGTCGGCATCTGGGAATGATCCTCGCTGATGCCCATGGCGATGCCGAGAGCCATTGCCAGCAAGGCATAGATGACGGCGACGCGCAAAAACCAGCGATCGATATTGGTCATTTAAAATCCCCCCGGCGAATTGGTTGTGGTTGAATTCTAATACAATATTCGGTGCAATCTTGGCATGACCTCCGGACGCGGCAGATTGCCGCCCCAAATCAGGCGCGGCCGCGGCGGCGGCAATGATAGGCTGGGCCGATGAAGTTTCCGCGTATCGGCCTGGCACTCAGCGGCGGCGTTGCCCGCGGCTGGGCCCATATCGGGGTTCTCCGGGCCCTGGAACGGGCCGGCATCCGCCCCGATGTGGTCTGCGGCACCTCGATCGGGGCGCTGGTGGGCGGTGTCAATCTCGCCGGCAAGCTGAATGAGCTGGAGGCCTGGGCACGCTCGCTCACCAAACTGAAGATCGCCACATATCTCGATTTCCATGTCTCGGGCGGCGGCATGATCTCGGGCCACCGCCTGATGGCGGCGATGCGCGAGCATCTGGGAACGATCGCCATCGAGGATCTGCCCATACCCTATACCTGCGTCGCCACCGACCTGGTGACCGGCCATGAAGTCTGGCTCAACCGCGGCGATCTGGTGGAGGCACTGCGTGCCTCGTTTTCGCTGCCGGGAATTTTTTCGCCGGTGCAGGTGAATGAGCGCTGGCTGATCGATGGCGCCCTGGTCAACCCGCTCCCCGTCTCGGTCTGCCGTGCCATGGGGGCGCAGCTGGTCATCGCGGTCAATCTCAACGGCGACCTGCTTGGCCGTAGCCGCGCCCCGGGTCAGCACTTTCCGCGCGCCGTCGGGTTCGATCTGCTGAACGAGTTACCGGCCATCGAGCACCAGAAGCCGCACGGCTTCTCCGGCTGGCTGAAGAGCATCTTCGGACGCGAACATGGGGCCCCCAGCCTGTTCGGCGTGATGGTCCAATCGCTGAATATCCTGCAGGACCGCATCACCCGCAGCCGGCTTGCCGGCGAACCGCCGGATGTCTCGATCACGCCCAAGCTCGGCCATATCGGGTTGCTGGAATTTCACCGGGCCGATGAAATTATCGCCGAAGGTGCCGCCGCCGCCGAACGGGCGCGTGGCGAGCTGGCGGAGGCGGTTGCCGTATTCTCCGATAACCCGGGCTAGAGCAAGATCCTACATACCCGCATGCAGATATTGCCAGGCCGCGCCGACGAGGGCGCCCAGCAGCAATAAACCAGTGGCAGCAAAAGAAATGACGAAACCGGCAAGCCTGCGTTCCGGCTCGCGTATATAGCCGATCGCATAGAGCATGCGCCCGGCGATCCATACCAGCCCAAGCAGGCAAGCCCATATCGGCGCCACGAATATCGAGAACAGCCACAGCGCCGGCAGCATCATCAGCAGTTGTTCGCCGGTATTCTGCTGAATGCGAAAGGCGCGCTCGAATACCGGATGCCCCGTGGTCGCGGGCGCGCTAATGTTGTATTTGGCCCGCGCGATGGCGACGCGCACGGATAGAAGCGCGTAAAGAAGCAAGGCAACACAGGTCACGATGGCCGTCAGACTGGACATGATGGGATTTCTCTTCCGGCTGGTTCGCCGCGATGGCGCGCGCGGCCAGTGTCGCAGCCTGCTGCGGCATTGGCAACGAAGCGGTTCAACTTTCTGCCTGGTGATCGCCCTGGTCTTCGCCGCAGGAATCGCTTTCGCCAGTCCTGCTCGCGCCGATACGGATGCCGGCCTCGCCTATCTGAAGGAGGGCTATTACATCAAGGCGATGGAGGAGCTGATTCCGGCCGCCGAGGCCGGCGATGTCCGTGCCCAGGTCAATCTTGCCTCCATGTATTACTACGGCGAGGGGATTGCCGCCAATTTCGACAAGGCCTTCCGCTGGTATCACGCCGCGGCTCTCCAGGGCGACTCCGATGCCCAGATCGGACTTGCGATCATGTATGTCCGCGGCCAGGGCGTCGCCGGCGATCTGGCAATCGCCCATATGTGGCTGACCCTGGCACTCGATAGCTTGCCGCCGGGCTATGACCGCGACCGGGTCAGCGTCAATCGCGACTACATCGGCGAAAAGCTGAGCTCATCCCAGCTCATCGAATCCTCGAGCCTGGTGCAGCACTGGTACCAGAACCACCAGGCACCCTAAGCAGACCGTTGGAGGGACTTCCATGCGTCCTGCGCTGAAAATTTTCGTCCTGCCGCTGCTTGCCGGGCTTGTCGTTTTGTCGGCCTTCGCCGGCGCGGCCTTTGCCGCCTCGCCCTGGTCGGTATTCGTCGAAGCGGGCCTTGCGGGCCGCTGGGCGATTTCCTGCAAGGCCGCACCCGGCGATCAGAATCCGTGGATGACCTATTACGAGGGCGACAATGGCACGGTCCGTCGCAAGCTCGATCGCGGCCCGGGCACGGGCAACTACAACCTGACGATCGACAGCGCCAGCATCGAGGACGACGGCACGGTACGCGCCAGCATGCGCAATGACGACCCGGTCTGGGGCGACTCGAACGGTACGGTCGCCATCGTGGTGGTCAAGATCGCCGATGGCCATGCGCACACCGTGCAGTCCGCTTCGCCCGACGGTGAGCAATTTATCAAGGATGGGATTGTTCTCGGTAATGGTGCGCCGAGCCCTTCCTTCGAGAAGTGCCCGAACTGACGATGGCGCGGGCCGCTCTGTCGGCCTGACCCCGATCGGCTATACTCGTTTCGGGGAGAACGCGTAAACGCAGCGAGCGAAAGCCGTAGGATGCCTGGCGCTGTGATTACCTTCTCTCCTCCCCGCGAGATCACCTCGCCGATGGTGCATGCAATGTTCGCCTATTGGCACGGCAAACGCGGCGAGCGGATGGCGCCGCAGCCGCGCGACATCGAGCCCGGCGAGCTCAAGCGATTGCTGCCCTACATCGCCATATCGGACGTGCTGCTGGATCCGCTCGATCTTCGTTTCCGCCTTGTTGGAACCAGTATCGTCGAAGCCGTCGGTTACGACTTCACCGGCAAACGCTTCAGCGAAATGCCGGTCACCACAGGCACCGAACGATGGCTGGCCCATTATGCGCGCGTGGTCGATCGCAAGGGTCCGCATTACGGCCGTTATCGCGGCGAACTGGGCCCGGACAGTGTGCGGCATGTGGATCACGGCGCCTTCCCGCTTTCCCATGGCGGCGACAAGGTCGATCGGATCATCGAAATAGAAGATTGGAGCGGTATTCGCGGTGTCAGCCTGGGCAAGCTCGATTTGCCCGTCTGGCGCTTTCAACTTCTCCCGGTTGCCGGCGAGACAGACAAATTGTCGCCTGACATTGCCAAAGGCCCCGAATTGCCGCGGGGCGAACACGGCGCATAGCCGGACATTTACAATTGCATGAGCGCGCTGGCGCGGGGCCATGTGATGGTGAGGCCATGCCCGCCCCCGCTTCGTCCACAACCACCTCGCCATCGCCCCTCTCGCCTGCACCCGCATCGCGAAGCGCTGAAACTCGTGGCCTGATCTTTGGCTTTCTCGGTGTCGCCATCTTCAGCCTCAGCCTGCCGGCAACCCGCCTGGCCGTTGCCGGACTCGATCCGTTTCTGGTCGGCCTCGGCCGCTCTCTGGCCATCTCGCCTCTGGCGGGTCTGCTGTTGCTGAGCGGCCGTTCAGCCTGGCCGGGCTGGAATCTGCTGCCCTCGTTCCTCATCGTCATTGCCGGGGTCATCGCCGGCTTTCCCGTGCTGTCGGCGCTGGCGATGCAAAGCGTGCCTGCCTCCCACGGCGCCGTGCTGCTGGGCATCATGCCGCTGGCGACAGCCCTTGCGGGCACGCTTCGCGCCGGCGATCGGCCCTCGCTCGGCTTCTGGCTCGCCGGCATTGCCGGCAGTGCGATCGTCATCGCCTATGCGCTGGTGCGGGGTGCAGGCCATCCGCAACCGGCCGACGGGCTCTTGCTGCTCGCGGTTATCGCCGCAGCACTAGGCTATGCCGAGGGCGGACGATTGGCACAGAAGCTGGGCGGCTGGCAGGTCATCTGCTGGGCGCTGGTCATTGCCGCACCCCTGCTGGTTCTGCCGGTGCTCTGGCTTGCCTGGCAGCATGGGCTGCAGGCGCCGCCGCTGGCCTGGGCGGGTTTCGCCTATGTCGCGCTGTTCAGCCAGTTCATCGGGTTTTTCTTCTGGTACAAAGGCCTGGCCTTGGGCGGCGTTGCGCGCGTCAGCCAGGTCCAGTTGGTCCAGCTGTTTTTGACGCTCGGCGCCTCGGCCTTGCTCCTGGGCGAGCATTTGGATCTCTCGACCATCCTGTTCGGTGTCGCCGTTGCAATCGTGCTGGTCATCGGCCGGCGCATGCCGGTGCGGCGCCGGTGATGGCCATCAACTTGTCCCGCCGCTCCCTCTGACCTACCCTCGCCGCTGGACGGCGGGGGCGTCACGGCGATGAAGGATTTTCTCAAAGTCTACGGGCCGATCTTGCTGCTGATCCTCGCTGGCTTCCTCGTCACCTGGCACTTCGTTGCCCCGGCGCCACCGCGGCATCTGCGCCTGGCGGCAGGCCAGCCAGGCGGCGCCTATGCCGAATTCGCCAAGCGCTACCAGGCGGCTCTCGCGGAAAACGGCATCACCCTGGATATCGTGACCACGGCCGGTTCGGTGCAGAACCTGGCATTGCTGAATGCACCCGATAGCGGCGTCGATATCGCCTTTGTCCAGGGCGGCACCGGCGATCCCGCGGCGGCGCCCGATCTTCGTTCCATCGCCAGCCTTTACTACGAGCCGGTCTGGCTGTTCGTTCGCGGCAATCCACCCGAGCGCCTGTCGGCCCTGCACGGCAAGCGCATCGCCGTCGGCATCGAGGGCAGCGGCACCCGCGCCGTGGCGCTGATGCTGCTGGCTGCCAACGGCATCGACGGCAGCAATGCTTCCCTGATCACCCTGGGCGGCAAGGATGCCGCTGCCGCGTTGAAGGCGGGGCGTATCGATGCCCTGTTCAACGTAGGGGCGGCCCGCGATCCGACAATCGACGATCTGATGCTGACGCCCGGAATCAGCCTGGTCGATTTCGCCCAAGCCCAGGCCTATTCGCGGCAGTTTCGTTTCCTCTCGGTTGTCACGTTACCGCGTGGGCTGATCAACCTCGACAAGGATGTGCCGAGCCACGATTACCATCTGGTGGCGCCGGCGGCAGCCCTGGTCGCTCGCGACAGTCTGCATCCCGCCCTTGTCGATCTGTTCGTCGCGGCGGCGACAGAACTGCCATAGCCAGGGACAGGATTTCGAGCGGCCGGGCGAGTTCCCCTCCGACCTCCATCTCGATTTTCCCCTGAGCAAGGAGGCGGCGCGCGTGCTCACGGGCGGACCCAGTTTCCTTCGCCGCTATCTGCCGTTCTGGGCCGCGGTGTTCGTGGAACGCACCTGGATCCTGATCCTGCCGCTGCTCACCATCACCATCCCGCTGCTGCGCATCGCACCACCCGCCTATCGCTGGCAGATTGAACGCAAGATTCTGCGCCGTTATCGCGATCTGCGCCTGCTCGAAGCACGCGCCAGGCTGGCGAGCGATCCCGGCGAGCGGCAGGCACTGCTGGAAAAGGTGGAAAGGCTGCAGCGCGATGCGGCCGAGCTGCATCTGCCGGTGGGATTTGCCGGCGATCTCTATCAGCTGCGCCAGGATATCGACTATGTGAAGCGGGGCTTGGCGGGTCCCGCCCTAAATGGGTCTGACTTAAACGGGCCCAGCTTGAATGGGCCTGGCTTGAGCGGGTCCAGCAGGAACGAGCCCAGCTTGAGCGGGCCGAGCTGACGGGCCCTATGCCGTGGCGACGATCGGGATCAGCCGGCGCACCACGATGGCCGCAAGATTGGCGGCTTCGGCCAGAAAGGCCGCGAAATCGAGATGGCTATCCTCGCCCGCCCGGTCGCTGAGACAACGCACGACAACGCAGGGCGCCCCGAACCGCCCACAGACCTGGGCGAGTGCCGCCCCCTCCATCTCCACCGCCTGGGCCTTGAATTCGCTCACCAGCCGGTCGCGGGTGGCGACGCTGTTGATGAACTGATCGCCAGTAAGGATCCGGCCAAGCCGCACGCGCACGGCCCGACCAGCAGCACCACCGGCGGTGAAGGCGGGCAGCCGCAGATCGGCGATCGCCTCGGCGATGGCCTGGCGCAGCCGCGGCTCGAGGCGAAAGGCCGGCTGCTCGCGGGAACCGCCGATGGGTGGAATGCCGGGCCGATAGAGTTTGAGGCTGACTGCCCGTCAACGCCCCATAGTCATGCTGGATCAGCTCATCGCCGATGACGATATCGCCGATGGCGAGTTCCTCATCCAGCCGCCCGGCGACACCGGAGAAAATCACCGCGCCGCAATTGAAACGATCGAGCAGCAGGCTGCTCACCAGGCCGGCAGCCACCTTGCCCACCCCCGCCTCGGCGAGAACCACCGGATGTCCGTCGATCCGGCCATGGCGAAAGCGAAATCCTGCGATGGTCACATCGCCGGCGGGATCGAGTGCCGCACCCAGGCTCGTCATCTCCTCCGGCATTGCCGAGAGGATGGCCAGCGGTCGGTTGGCCAAGGTCAGGCCCGGCTATAAACCAGCAGGACGACGGCACCCTCGTCACTATCGCGTGCTGTGCATGGCACCGGGCGCCCGGCAGCAATAGTCGCCGGCCTTCAGCGTGCGATCCTGATCGCTGAACGAACCGGACAGAACATAGATCTGCTCCGTCTCGTCATGGGCATGCATGGGATAGCGGGCACCGGCGTCGATCTTCATCAGCAAGGTGCGCTCGCCCGCGCCGGATCTTCATAAAGCGGCTTGATCCAGAACTTGTCGCCATCGGGCTGCCACTCGGTCTTGGCGAGATCGAGATAGACCGATCCCTGCACAGGTGGCTTTACCGACATTCGCCCTGCCTTCCGACTTGCTCATGCAACCTCTCCCATGTCAGCCCGGCAGGCCCTTCAGCGCAGCCGAGGTGTCATATCCTGCCTTCTCAAGATCGCCGATCATAGCCGCGAGCGCCGCATCGCCAAAGGCCGTCAGCGGCGGCCGGACGATGGCCCAATCCGCTGCTCCCGCCGCTTTGGCATAAAGCGCCTTCATCGCGGCGATCACCGGCACCTTCTCCATGACCTGGCGCACGGCCGAGACGGTCTGCTGTTTCGCCGCCGCGGATTTGTCCTTGGCCAGAAGCGCATCGATCAGGCCACGGATCATGGCGATGTTCATGTTCGCACTGGCGCTGATGCAGCCCGCGGCACCCAGCGCCATGCCTTCCAGCAGCCGGGATTCCGTCGCCGGGAAAGATAGTGAGCTGCGGGAAGTGCGACGAGTACGGCCTTCGTGTTCTCCCAATTGCCGGAACTGTCCTTGATGCCCACCACCGTCTCGGGATAGCGGCGCAGCAGCCGCTCGATGACGCCCAGGGTGATCGGCACGCCGGACATCTGCGGTATGTGATAGAGGTAGAGCCGCAGGCGGGAATCGCCGACGCGCTCGATTGTCTCGCCATAGGCCCCGGCCAGCGCATCATCCGAAAGATTCTTGTAATAGAACGGCGGCAGCATCAGCACGCCGGCGCAGCCGTTGGTCACGGCGTGGCGGGTCAGCGCCACGGTCTCCGGCAGCGCCGGCAAGCCGGTGCCGGGCAGCAGTTTCGCCGGCGCGATGCCGGCGGCGATCAGTTTTTCCAGCAGAGATCTGGCGCTCGACGAGGCTGAGCGAGGTTGCCTCGCTCGTGGTGCCGAAAACCGCCAGGCCGTTGGCGCCTTGCTGCAGCAGCCAGCGGCAATAGGCGATGAAGCGTGCCGCATCGGGCTCCAGATGCTTGTCGAAGGGGGTCAGTGCTGGAACCCAGACGCCGGAAATGGAATGAGCCATCGTCTTGCCTTAGCGCGCCGGCTGCGCGAGCAGCTCGCGCACCGACTTCTGAAGGAAGGCGAGGTCTTCGGGATTCGTCCGCGGATTGCCGGCGCGATGGCCCCAGATGGAAGGGACGGGCCGCAGCTCCGCATTGGGCATGGCCGCTACCTCGCGGCGATTGTCCTCGACTGTGAAATAGAGATCGGTTTCGCCCGGCATGACGAACGCCCTCGCCCGTATCGACCCCAGCGCCTTTTTCAGGTCGCCCTTGTAGAGCTCGTTGGCGCTGATATCGCCCTGCTGCCAGGCCCAGAGCATGGCAAGCAGGTCATTGGCATCGCGGGCAAAGCCGCCCTCCCAATCGCCGACGAGATAGTCCTCGAGCGAGGAAAAGCCGAGCTTGCGCCACAGCTCCTCGCGGTACCAGGCTTGCGACAGGCCCCAGCCGGCATAGACCCGGGCCATGGCCCGCTTGCCGCGCAAGGGGGGCGTTGCGAACCAGCCATCCTGCCATGCCTCGTCGGCGGTCAACGCCGCCTTGACCCCTTCGAGGAAGACGAAATTGTGGGGCGAGGTCTTCGCCGAACCGCAGACCGGCGCGATACGCTCCACCATGTCGGGGAACAAGGCGCCCCAATGGAAGGCCTGCTGGGCGCCCATGGAGAAGCCGTAGACCAGAGCCACTTTTGAAATCCCGAACACCTCCTTCAGCAACCGCTGTTGGATGCGCACCTGATCGGTCAGGGTGAAATGCGGATAGCGCCCGCGGTCATAGGGCGGCGGCGTATTGCTGGGCGAGGATGACAGGCCATTGCCGAACTGATTGGCGGCGATGACGAAGTATTTGGTCGGGTCGAGAATCTTGTCGGCGGCGATCAGCCATTCCGTGTCGGGATGCTGCGCCCCATAGGAGGTCGGATAGACGATCACATTGGATTTGTCGGCATTCAGATTGCCATAGGTCTTGTAGGCAAGCTGCGCCCCGCGATAGGTCAGGCCCGACTGCAGCAGCACGTCGCCGGCCTTGAAGATCTGATGGTCCATCACAATCGTTCCCCCAATAATTCTATTTGGTCTTTCGCTGCTTCTGCCGTGGCTTGCGCTTCTGCGGATTGGGCACGTTGAGGCCGCGGCGCAGCAGCGAATCCCAGGCATGTTCGGCACTGTCGACGAATTCGAACAGGGTCAGGTCCTCGATCGAGACCATGCCATGTTCGAACAGGGCCGAGAAATTGATCACGTCGCGCCAATAGCTCTTGCCGAACAGCACCACCGGCAGCGGCGACGCCTTCTGGGTCTGCAGCAGCGTCAGGATCTCGAACATCTCGTCCATGGTGCCGAAGCCGCCGGGAAACACGGCCATGGCATTGGCGCGCATCGCCAGATGCATCTTGCGCATGGCGAAATAATGGAACTGGAAGGTGAGCTCGGGCGTGGTGTAGCGGTTGGGGTCCTGCTCCAGCGGCAGGCTGATGTTGAAGCCGATGGCCGGCGCGCCCGACGTCGGCCGCCCCGCGGTTGGCCGCCTCCATGATGCCCGGGCCCGCCGCCGGTGGCGATCACGTTGTCGAGCATGCCCTTGTCGCGCGTCAGCGCGCCGCCGCGCTGCGAGGCGATGCGCCCGAACTCGCGCGCCTGTTCGTAATAGGCCGATAGGCGCAGCCGCTTGCGGGCCATGCCGCGTTTCGGCTCTTGCTGCGCGCCATCCGATGCTCGTTCTCGGCCTGCTCGCGCGAGGGGATGCGCGCGCTGCCATAACAGACGATGGTCGAGCGGATGCCGGCATCGCGCAGCACCAGCTCAGCCTTTTCGTATTCCAGCGCGAAGCGGACGCCGCGCAACTCGTCGCGCAGCAGGAAATCCGTATCCTGCACCGGCAGAATATAGCTCTTGGATTGACGCTGCAGGCTGCCGGGCTTGGGGGGCGCCGGATAAGGCGGGATGACCCGCTGGGGCGGCAGGGCCACCGGCGTGCCGGCTGTCTTGCCTTCCGCCGGACTCCGGCTCCAGCACCGTGGGCCGCTGGGAGCAGGACGCTCTCGTCTTTTGTGTTCTTTCGCTTCGCCATGATCCGCTATGCCGTGCCTCCTGACACGACTTCTAGTGCCCCCCGGCTGTTAGACGCTCGCTCTTCTTAGCCGACCACCAGCGCTTCAAGCGCAACCAGCGACCAGATCGCCTCCACCAGGCCGAAGGGCCAGGCGCCCTGCAGGAAGCCGTAGACCGAGCCCAGCGCGCAGGCGATGGCGAAGGCGAAAATGAACCAGCTGCTGCGCTTTTCCAGCGCGTAGGTGATCAGCATCGCCGACACGGCGAACAGGCCGAACAGGGTCAGGCTATCCAACGAACCAGGTCCCTTGCTCTCAGTTCCGCCGGGCCTGCACCACGGTGCCCACGATCTTCGTCTCGCCCAGCGCCTTCATCGCTTCCAGGCGATGCAGCCCTTCCACGAGTACGAAGCGCTCGCCATCGCGGCGCACCAGGATGGGTGTCTGCTGTCCTTTCTCCAGGATGGCCTCGGCCAGCGCCTCGACCTTTTTGGCATCGAGGGTCGAGCGGCGCTTGGTCGGCACATAGATGGATTCGATGAGAAATTTTTCGTCCTTGAGCAACTCTGACATGGCAATCAATCCGCTCCTGATCACTGCTCTCTAGGCGAGCGAGAATTCAGTCCAAAAAATTCCGCCTGAGGGATGGTCGAGACCCTCCCACCCTACGTACTTGCCATCGATGATTTTTGTGATCCTCACGGATTGGCCGATCTCAGGTTTGCCTCCCGGTCCAATCATGACACCCAACCCGATGCCGCGCTGAGACGGGCGATAAACGACCACATCCCCGGCCTTAAACGGACAATCGCCATCCTTCACCATTGCAGCGACTTTCCCCGCCCTGCCAAGTGAGAAACCTAGCAGAAGGCTGGCCCGGGATGGAAATGACGATGATCTTGACCGAGGCAGGGCAAGCCCATACCGTCGCCGCTGCGCCGATTTCGAGAACCAGCTTGCGGGCGCGGAAAAAATGCAGCGAAGCGCGGTAACCCGCCGGCGATGCTGCGCGGGTTTTTTGTTGGCTCTGGGGCGGAATGATGCCGACGCGCGGGCGAAAAATTGCGATCATCGGCGGGGGTTTCAGCGGCTCTCTCCTTGCCGTGCAACTGCTGCGAAGGACCGCGCCTGGGGATCACATCCTACTGATAGAGCGCTACGCCGCCTTCGGACGCGGCGTTGCCTACGCAACGGGCAATGACGGCCACCTGCTGAACGTTCGCGCCGGCAATATGAGCGCCTTCTCCCACATGCCCGATCACTTCCTCGAATGGCTGCAACGCCGCCCCCAGTCCGGCAGCGGTGGCATGGTGACGACGGCCGATCGGCTCACCTTCGTCTCGCGGCGCCTCTATGGCACCTATATCCAGGATATTCTGACCAGCGAGATTGCCGGGCAGAGCGGTGCGCCACGGCTGGGCCTGGTGGCCGATGAAGCCGTAGCCCTGCACGATGCCGACGGCGGCTATCGCGTCGAGGTTGCCGGCGGCCGGCAATACGATGCCGACATCACCGTGCTTGCGGTCGGCAATTTTCCGCCAGAGGGCGATCAGCCTGGCTACATCGCCGACCCCTGGGACCCTCGGGCTCTCGCCGGAATCGGCCGGGAGTCGGGCGTGCTTCTTGTCGGCACCGGCCTCACCATGATCGACACGGTGATCTCTCTGCTCGACCAGAATCACGCAGGGCCGATCCTCGCCATATCGCGCCGCGGCCTGTCTGCCCCGCACCCATGCGGCTGTGACAGCGATCAAGCCGATCCTGCCCGCCGCGACGGCGCCACGCACGGTCAGCGCCCTGATGAGGCGAATTCGCCAGGAAGTCGAGCGTGCCGTCGCTAACGGGCATGACTGGCGGGCCGTCATCGATTCCCTCCGGCCCGATACGCGGGATCTCTGGATCAAGCCTTCCGCCGGCCGAGAAGCGCCGCTTTCTGCGTCATGTCAGGCCGTGGTGGGATGTTCATCGCCACCGCATGGCGCCCAGTGTCGCCGCACGGATCGAAGCCGCGCGATCAAGCGGCCAGTTGACGATCCGGCGGGCGCGCCTTGGCCGGCTGATCCGCAAAGGCCGGTTGGTCGATGCCGAGCTGCTGCCCGTTTTCGGCGCCCCACCCCTCCACATCGAGGTCGATCGGGTCATCAACTGCGCGGGCCCGCTGGGACAGGTTCATCAGATCCCCTCCCCGCTTATCCGCCGCCTTCTGGAAGAAGGGCTGGTGCGCCCCGATCCGCTAGGCATCGGATTGGACGTTACCAGTGAGGGCGCCGTGATCGACCGGGAAAACCGGATCAGCCGCAGGCTCTACGCCGTCGGCCCGATCACGCGTGGCGTCTTCTGGGAGGCGACGGCCGTGCCGGATATCCGCCTGCATTGCGAGGCGCTTGGCTCGCCATGTGGCGGAGATGGTGCCGGCGAGCTAGCTCGTCGCCTCGATCTCCTGCTTGCGCCGGGCGACATAGGCGCTCAGCTCTTCGCGCCGGGCCGGATCCATCGCGCGGCTCCTCGTAGTTGCGCAACAGCTCTTTCCAAATCGCATTGGCGCGGCGCGTACCGTCGATCGATCCGCCCTCTTCCCAGGTCTCGAAATTCCGCCAGTCCGAGAGCAACGGCGAATAAAACGCGGTCTCGAAGCGCGCCAGCGTGTGGCCGGTACCGAAGAAATGTCCGCCGGGTCCGACTTCGGCGATGGCATCCATCGCCTCGCCCAATTGGCCGCTATCGAGGGGTTGCAGGAATTCCCGCATCATCTGCAGCATTTCGGCATCGACGATCAGCTTTTCGAACGAGGCGGTCAGCCCGCCTTCCAGCCAGCCGGCCGCATGTTCCACCATGTTCACCCCACCCATGATGCAGCCCCAGAGCGACATGCCGGATTCATAGGCCGCCTGCACATCGACGCAGTTCGATGAATTCACATTGCTGGAACGGTAGGGCAGCCGATAGCGCCGGGCGAGCTGGCCGCTGACCATGGCGGCCTTGGTATATTCCGGCGTGCCGAAAGCCGGCGCCCCGGTGCGCATATCGACATTCGAGGTGAAGCCGCCATAGATCGCCGGCGCTCCGGGCCGCACAAGCTGGGTCAGCGCGATCATGAACAGTGCTTCTGCATTCTGCTGCACCAGGGCCCCCACCACCGTCACCGGGCTCATGGCACCGGCAAGGGTGAAGGGCGTTGCGATCGTCACCTGGCCGTTGCGCGCCAGCTCCACCAGCCCCTCACCCATGGGAATATCGAGACGCATCGGCGAATTGGCGTTGATCACCGTACCGGCAATAACCTTGTTGCCGATCTCGCTTTCGGGAATGCCCGAGGCAATCGCGGTCATGGCGATGGCATCGCGCACCCGATGGCCGCCGAGCGCCCAGCATTGCCAGGATTTGTCCGTCAGGGTCAGGACCGATTCATAGAAATCGAGATGGCGCGTCTCGCTCGGCAGATCGGTCGGCTCGATTGGCCCGCCGCCCTCCTGATGGATCACGTTCAACTGATGGATCAGGCGGATGTAGTCGCGCATGTCCGCATAGGTGCCGGCGCGCCGGCCGCGATCGAGATCGTTGGCAAAGGCCGGGCCGCCCACCGCGGTGAAGATCAGATGATTGCCGCCGATCTCCAGGCTCTTGGCCGGATCGCGGGCATGCATGGTGAAGGTCTCCGGCGCGCTCGCGATTGCCGTCTCGATCAGCGCGGGATCGCAGCGCACCCGCATCGTCGCTTCGTCCACTTGCGCGCCGGCTTTCTTCAGAATCGCGCGGCTCTCCTGGTGCAGCACCTCGAAACCGACTTCGGCCAGCAGCTTCAGGGAGGCCTGGTGGATGGCTTCGATCTGGTCGGCGCTCATCAGCTCGACCGGCCGGTAGAGATTGCGGATGCGTGCGAAAGGAAGCTGGCGCAGCCCCGTGCTGCGCTGGCTGCGATCGCGCCGGCCTGCCCGTGGTTCCCTGTTCAGGGTCTCGCCCATGCCAGCCCTTCTGCCCTAAGCCAAGGCAACGCGTTCGCGTATATAGCCGACGGCATCGGGATCGATGACCTCGCCGAATTCCCGCGCTGCCCGGTGACCGGAATAGACGGCGCTGTAGATGGCGCCGGGCGCATGGCAATCGCCGATGGCGCGAATGGTCTGGATCTGCGGCAAGCCGCCCGTGGCCCAACGCTGGCGCAACTCGCGCTCGAGGCTGTCATTGCCCGCGCGCGCGGCGACAACCAGCAGGGCGTCGCCCGGAACCGACAGCAGCGAACCATCATAGATGCTGGCAAGACTGGCCGTGGCGCCGTCCCAGCCGGCGATCTTGCGCGCCAGATGGATGGCAACACCCGCCTGCATCAGTTTCGCCTGAATGCGCGCCTGTTCGTCGGTCATGACGGTCCAGCTCGCGACCTCGATACCCGGTGTTACGAAGGTGACCGTTCGCCCGGCCTGCAGCAGAACGTCGGCCAGCACATTGGCCATGTAGTACTGGTCGTCGTCATAGATCACGACATGGCCATCGGGCAGGCGGCCAGAGAGAATATCGGCAGGTGTCCACACGGCCGGTGCCTTCGGGTCCAGCACGGGCCGGCGCAGCGTATGGCCGGTGCCATCGGCGAGCCAGCCTGCCCCGGTCGCCAGGATCACATGGCGACATTCCATTGCTGTCACGTCATCGGCCGAGATGGGGCTTTCGCGGAAGACCTCGATATTGGAGAGTTTGGCGATCTGGCCCAGGCGGTAATCGCGAACCCGCGCCCAGCTCGAGAGGCCCGGCAAGCGGCTTTCCCGGTTTACCCGGCCGCCCAGATCGCGCTCCTTTTCCGCCAGCATCACCTTGTAGCCGCGCTTGCCCAGGGTCATGGCGCATTCCAGGCCGGCCGGGCCCGACCCCACCACCAGCACGCGTATCGTCTTTGTATCCGCCTGCCCGGGTAACGATCTCGGGATGCCAGCCGCGGCGATATTCCTCGCCCATGGTCGGGTTCTGGGTGCAGCGGATCGCCGCCCCGATATTGTTGTGGGCGCGGCAGATATTGCAGCCGATGCATTCGCGGATATCGTCTTCGCGGCCTTCGGCGATCTTGCGCGGCAGCCACGGATCGGCGATCGAGGGCCGCGCCGCGCCGATCAGATCGAGGACGCCGCGCTTGACCTGCGAGGCCATGACGTCCGGCGAGGTGAAGCGGCCGACACCCACCACCGGCTTGCTGGTCAGCTTCTTCACCATGGCGATATAGGGCTCCTGAAAAGCCTTCGCCGGAGAAGCGCGCGCTCATGGAATCGTTCTCGACGTAGGAGATGTTCACGTCCCAGAGGTCGGGCAGTTCCGCCAGCATCTCGACCACCTCGCGCCCGTCATGCTCATGGGTGATGCCCTCCTCGCCCATCAGCTCGTCCATGGCGAAGCGCACCGCCACCGCGCATTTGATGGCCGACGGCGTCCTTGGTGACCTCGATCATCTGGCGCAACAGCCGGGCGCGATTTTCGACCGAGCCGCCATATTCATCGGTGCGGGTGTTCCAGCGCGGCGAGATGAACTGGAAGGGCAGATAGCCGTGGCCGGCATAGCAATAGACGATGTCGAATCCCGCCTGCATGGCGCGCCTGGCCGCCGCCGCATGCCAGCGCAGGAAGTCAGCGATATCCTGGCGATCCATGGCGCGGGTCTGGATCGGATAGGAGTAAGGATAGCTTGTGGAATGCTGCGGACCGCCGGCCGGTGAGAGTGCCGTCTCGCGGCTGCCGCGATTGCCCGCCTTCACCCCGCCATGCCAGAGCTCGATCCCGGCCAAAGCGCCATGACGATGGATCGCCGCGGCCTGCCGGGCCAGCACGCCGATATCGCCATCGTCCCACAATGTGGGCTGGCGATAGGGCGAATCCTCCGAACTCGGATGAATGCTGCAATATTCGGTGTTCACCACCCCCCAGCCGCCCTCGGCCTTGATCTCGCGCATGCGCACCAGGCTGTCGGGCAGATCGAACCCCATGCCGGTGCAATGCGGCACCTGATAAAAGCGGTTGGGCGCCGTCACCGGCCCGATCTTCACCGGCTCGAACAGGATGTCGTAGCGCGGATTGCGCGGCATCGGGTGTCTCGCTTCAGGACAGCAGCGGATTGATCACCGCGTGTATCGCGCAGATCGGCCTCTTTGAGAAACTCATAATTTAGGCCAATATGATGAGTAATTCTCATATAGGGCCTTGCCATGCCTGCCGGTCTCGATATCAAGGTCATGCGCATGCTGGTGGCGATCGACCGCCACGGCTCCCTCACCCGGGCGGCGCAATCGCTGGGCATCACCCAATCGGCCCTCAGCCACCACATCAAGGAGACGGAGCGGCGCGCCGCGGTGGACATCTTCCACCGGGTCGGCAAGCGCCTGCATCTGACCGCCATCGGCGAAGAATTGCTGCAGGCCGCCAAATCAATCGTCGGCGAAGTCGACCGCATCGAAGGCGATCTGGCGCTGTTCCGTGAGGGCCTGGGGCCGGTGGTGCGCCTGGGCAGCGGCGCCTATGCCTGTCATGGCTGGCTGCCGCGATTCATGGCCGAACTCACCGGCAGTGGCGAGCGCTTCGATATCGAGATCCTGGATAACAGCCTCGCCTATCCGCTGGTCAAGGCCGTCATCGACGGCAAGGTCGATATCGCGATTTGCGGGGGCGAGATCGACGACCGGCGCGTGCGCCGTCATCATCTGTTCGAGGACGAGTTGGTGGGCGTGCTGCCCGCAGATCATCCTCTTGGCGAGCCGCCGGCATCTCGAGGCCACGCGATTTCGCCAAGGAGATTTATCTCAGCTACTCCACGATCCCCGAGAAGGGGTTCGAGGATGAACGCTTCTTCCGGCCCGCGCGCGCCATGCCGAAGCGCTGGCGGCGTGCCGGCGACGTGGCGATGATCCTGGAAATGGTGCGCCAGGGGCTGGGCGTCTCCATCCTCAGCCGCTGGGCCGTGGCACCGGCTTGACGCGCCGGCGGGCTGGTGATGAAGAAGCTGACGGCCAAGGGCCTGCCGACAAGCTGGCAGGCCGTCACCCGCGCCAATGAACCGAAAGAGTTCAGGCGCCAGCCTGGTTGCCGCCCGCCTCGCGCAATGGTGGGCGAACGCCAAGGCTGGAAAAGCGGTACCGGGCTAATCCGGCTCGCGCAGCGGCACCGACAGCAGGGTGCCGAACTCCCGCGGGAAGTTGCAGCTGACCCGGGCATGGACCTTGCCCTGGCGATCGAAGAAGCGGGCCTGCTCGCTCAGCGGGAACACGCCCTCATGCCAGATGTTCGGATGGATGCAGACGCCGAAGCTGCCGTCGCAATAGAAGGCGACGAAATCCTCCGGCTTCACATCGTCGCCGGGCATGGCCAGCGGCACGACGAAAGGCTGCCCATCCAGGGGATAGAACATCTGCCCGCCATCGGGATGATAGTTCACATGCCAGATCAGGACCTGAGAGCGGTCGGGATTGGCCGTCGTCTCCGACGCCTTCGCCGGATCCTTCGACCAGCCCAGCAGATAGGCGTCGTCCACCGCCTCGTTGCGGCCGTACAGGACCTCGCCCTTCCACCAGAAGGAAAAGACGCCTTCGGTGGTGCCGCCCTCATCGCCCGTATCGGCATCGACGGGGCGCCAGCCCGCGGCCGGCCAGCGCACGATCTCGACCTTGTGATTGTCGGGATCGCGTGACCATGGTGCCGTAGCCGGCAAGCGATTCCGCCGTGGCGCGCACGAGGCGCGGCTGATGCGCCGGCAGCCCGCTGGGGATTACCTCCGGCGTGCGAAAAGTCAGTCCCGGTCCATCCTGCATTGTCCGTCTCCCGTGGCTCAG
This sequence comes from uncultured Alphaproteobacteria bacterium, assembly GCA_963770335.1. Lineage (GTDB taxonomy): Bacteria > Pseudomonadota > Alphaproteobacteria > Dongiales > Dongiaceae > DASXQK01. Next base: position 26,017 of record CAVYPG010000006.1, on the reverse strand, counting down.
TTCCGATGGCCTGACTTCCTAGCATTACGGCGCGTCAGCCATATGACAGTCATACACTCGCTCGCCCCGCCCGGAATAGATCACATGAAGCAGCGCGGGCCTTACTTGGTCAGGGAAATTCGGGCGCTGCGGTCGATCTGGCTATCCTGGAACAGGGTGACGGAATCGCCATAGCCCTCGCCCTTGTCCACGACCTTGACCACGGAAGCGTCGACGCCTTCCTTGATGAGGGCGGCGGCAACCGCATTGGCGCGTTTGACCGAAAGGGTAAAGTTGTAATCGGCATTGCCCTGTTTATCCGCCTTGCCGCGCACGCAGACCGTGCGCAGGTACATATCCTTGGCCAGCTTCGCTGCCTGTCTGATCTTCGCCATACCGTCGGCATCGATCTGCGAGCTGCCCACCGCAAACAGCACGTAGAACGGGCCCGGTATGCCGTTCGACTGGCCGGGGCATTCGGTTACCGCGCGGGCGTTGGGGAGGCCGAGCGACAGGGATAGCGTGAGTGTGGCGGCAAAAATCAGTCCAGCGCGAAACATCTCGACCTCCCAGGTCACAATTATCGTTGTTCAAACATGGCATTGCCGTTTGCCCACGGCAAGCTGGCGGGCGCAGAAGCATGCCCTCCGCTCCCCACTTCAGGCGGGCCAGATTTGAATATGGCCTCTGCCGCCGGTGAAAGGTCGAAGCCGTTGCAATTCGCCGTTAGGGCGCTTGGCAGGCATACCCACCGCCGCGTATTGTTTCTCGGTTGGCACTATTACCGAATTGACCTAGGGGATGCAGGAATGTCGAAAAAGGATAAAGACGGGGAAAAGACCCTGTCGTCACGCGAGCGGCGCGTCGTGCTGCGCCGGCTTGGCCGCTTTGCCGCGGTCAGCGCGCCGGCGGTCACACTTTTGCTGGCGGCCGAGACGAAGCCGGCGGCGGCAGTCGGCGGCAGCGGGGAAAGCTGCATCCCGACGCCCTGATTTACGAGCTCACAAGTAACGCGTCCGAGGGGAGAATACGATGTCCGATAAGCGGAAAGACGGCGACAAGCGCCTGTCAGAGCGCGACCGTCAGAGCCTGTTAGGCCGGCTGAACCGGTTCACCAAGGTCAGCGCGCCAGCGGTCACCTTGTTGTTGGCAGCCGAAACCAAGCCGATGTTGGCGACCGCGAAGAGCAACGGCTCCTGCGCGGCCATGATCGATCCGTTCAAGAAGCCTAAATTCGCTTAAAGCCGGCTACTTCCGGCCAGGCCGGCGCTGGTCAGTCCAGGCGCCGCGGATCGATTTTCGGCATGAAGGCGACGGCGATCGCCGCCAGCGCAAATACGATGCCGAAGATCAGCCAGGCCTCGTTGAAAGACATGACCAAAGCGGCACGTTCCACCAACGGAGCCACCGTTTCCTTGGTCGCCTCGTCCACCGGCGCCATGGGCAGACCGTTGAATTTGTCGGGTGGCAGGCCCACCAGCAGTGCTGCCGCCCTGTCACCCGCCTGCAGCCGTGTGACGAGCTCCGCGACATGCACCGCTGGCCGCCGCTCCAGGATCGTGTCCACCAGTGAAATGCCGATGGCACCGCCCAGGTTGCGCATCAGGTTGAACAGGGCGCTGGCATTGGCGAGCGTGTCGCCCGCATGCAGCGCGAGCGCGATGGTCGTCGTCGGCAGCAGGCAGAGCATCACGCCGGCGCCGCGCAAAATCTGCGGCCAGAACAGCCCCCAGAAATCCGACTCATAGGTGGATGTGGCGTTGGTCAGCAGACCGGCGGCGAACAGCGCATAGCCGATGGCGGCCAGCAGCCGTGGGTCGAAGCGCCGCTCGGCACTCGCCGCCAGCGGGGCGACGGCAAGCTGTGCGGCACCGCAGACGATCATGATCTCGCCGATCTCCAGCGGCGAATGCTCGCGCACCAGCCCCAGGAACAGCGGCAGCAGATAGACCGAGCCATAGAGACCCATCCCGAGGACGAAACTGTAGAGACAGCTGAGGGCGAAGCTGCGCTCGCCCAGCAGCCGCAGATCGACGACCGGCTCGCCATGGCGAAGGCAGCGCCAGATTGCCCCGGCGGTGCCCAGAACGAAGAACGCCAGCGGCAGGAAAACGATCGAGCCCGTCCATTCATGGCGCGGGCCTTCCTTCAGCAGGATTTCCAGACAGCCCAGTGCCAGCGCCACCAGCCCGACGCCCAGATAATCGAGATACGGCAACAGCCGCCAATCGGGCCGGTCTACCCGGACCAGGATGGCCACCACCGGCACGACCACCGCACCCGGCGCCAGGTTGATCAGGAACAGCCAATGCCAGGAATAGGTCTCGGTGATATAGCCGCCAACCACCGGTCCCAGCGTCGGTGCCAGCATGGCAAATACGCCGGCAATCGTGGTGGGCAGGATGCGCCGCCCTTCCGGATACAGCAGAAATCCTGCGGTGAAGACGGCGGGGATTACCATGCCGCCGCAAAAGCCCTGAAGCGTGCGAAAGGCAATCAGCGTGGCGAAATCGTGGCTGAGCGCGCAGCCCAGGCTCGCGAGCGTAAAGCCGGCCACCGCACCCGCAAACAGGCCGCGCAGGGACATGAGACGCGTCAGCCGGGCGGTGAGCGGGATGGCCACGACTTCGGCGATCAGATAGGCGGTCTGCACCCAGCTGAGCCGGTCGAGCGGGATATCGAAAGCGGCCTGGATTTCGGGCAGCGAGCTGGCGACGATCTGGATATCCAGAATCGCCATGAACATGCCCAGGCACATGGCGAGGAAGCCAGCCCAAACCGAAAAGGAGCCGCGCTGCGCGCTATGAGCCGGCGTCACGAAGCCCGCCGCCTTGACCGACCAGGAACCATAACCACTTCTTCTGCTTTCCCGATTCCGGTTTTTCTGATTCTGGCGGCGGCCGCTGTCATAGCGGCGATGCCGGAAATTACCACAACAAGATCATACAGATCGGCTTAAGCCTACATACCAACGGTTTACTACTCTGCGCTTACCTTGAACCTTATCGGGACAGTCGAGTTTCGTTGCTGGCCGATTACGTGGCCAAAACGGGAGGCATGTAATGCTCCACCGCCTCATGACCTATCTCGGGATCAGACGCCCGCAAGCCCTGTTGACGAGGCATCTTCTCGCCGTCCACATCCTGAGAACGACCTATCCATAGTGCCTTGCCGGGAACACCCGGCCGAAGCGTTATTGATTCGTTATTGAACGGCAACGGTTCCGGCTGCCAACCAGCAGCGTGGCGCCGTTTGTGTTATCCGCTTGCAGAATGGCAAGGGGCGACTAAGAATGACGTCTCGATTCCGTGCTAATGATGGAGGAATTGATGCGTTCGGGATTTTTGATCACTTCTCTGGCGGTTATTTCTATCGCCCTGTCGGCTTGTGGCCAGTCGCCTGGCTGCCGCGCCCTGACCGGTGCGGGCATCGGTGCCGCGGGTGGCGCGGTTCTGGGTGCGCTGGGCGGAAATCCGCTGCTGGGTGCGGCGGCCGGCGCTGCGGCAGGTGCTGCCGTCGGTGGCCTGACCACGCAGAATCAGGTCAATGCGGGTCCTGCACCCTGCAACTAGTCTAAGACTGGATTGATAATCGAACGCGCCCGTGTCGGTCTCGCCACGGGCGCGATTGATTCCGGGCCTAAGCTTGCCAGCGCTCAGTGACCGGCGCGGGCGCGCTGCTTGCGGCGCTTGGCACCCAGTTTTGCCTTGCGGCGGTTGCTTCGTTCTTTCTTGCTCGGCTTCTTCATGGCGATTTCCGTTCCCGATGGGGTGTTGCTGAGTGAATTGAGGGCGTCGATTACCACGGCCCCCTACGGCTGAAAAGCGAAGTTTGCCGCCCTCAGCCGTAAGCCTTACCTCAGATTGTCCGCTCGCCGGGGCCGTGCTAAAGCGCTCGCGCCATGACCATCATCACCCGTTTTGCGCCCTCGCCCACCGGCTACCTGCATATCGGCGGAGCCCGCACGGCCCTGTTCAACTGGCTTTATGCCCGTCATCACGGCGGCCAGTTCCTGCTGCGCATCGAGGATACCGACCGCGTGCGCTCCACCGAGGCCGCGATTGCCGCCATCATCGAAGGGCTGCAATGGCTGGGCCTGGAATGGGACGGCGACGTCATCTTTCAGTTCGCCCGGGCCGCCCGCCATGCCGAGGTAGCGCGCGTGCTCGTAGCGCAAGGCAAGGCCTATTACTGCTATGCCACCCCGGCGGAGCTGGAGGCGATGCGCGAGAGCCAACGCGCGAACGGCCTGCCGCTGCGCTATGACGGGCGCTGGCGCGATCGCGATCCCGCTGAGGCACCCGCCGGCGTCAAGCCTGTCATCCGCCTGAAGGCCCCGCAAACCGGCGAGACGGTCGTGCACGACAAGGTGCAGGGCGAGGTACGGGTCGCCAACGAGCAGCTCGACGACATGGTCCTGCTGCGCGGCGACGGTACGCCGACCTACATGCACTCCGTCGTCGTCGACGATCACGATATGGGCATCACCCAGGTCATCCGCGGCGACGATCACCTGACCAACACCTTTCGCCAGATCCAGCTCTACGATGCCATGGGCTGGGACAAGCCGGATTTCGCCCATATTCCGCTGATCCACGGGCCCGACGGCGCCAAACTCTCCAAGCGCCATGGCGCGCTGGGCGTCGAGGCCTATCGCGACCTGGGCTATCTGCCCGAGGCGCTGCGCAACTATCTGCTGCGGCTGGGCTGGGGTCATGGCGACGACGAGATCATCGACACGGCCCAGGCCATCGCCTGGTTCGATCTCGACGAATGTCGGCCGCTCGCCCTCGCGCTTCGACTTCGCCAAGCTGAACAATCTGAACGGCCATTATCTGCGCGTCGCCGACAATGCGCGGCTGGTGGCGCTCGTCCGGCCGCGGATCGAGACGCAGCTGGGCAGCAAGCTGGATGACACCGCGCTCGCGCGGCTTAAGGCGCGGCATGGACGGCCTGAAGGCGCGTGCCGAGACGCTGGTGCAGCTTGCCGACAGCGCGATGTTCTATGTCCGCCCCCGGCCCATCCCGATGGATGAAAAGGCCGGCAAGCAGCTCACGCCCGAGGCCCGCAAACTGCTGGGCGATCTGGCGGGTGAGCTGGATGGCATGGCTTGGGAGGCGCCGACCCTGGAGGCCCTGGTTCGCGGCTTTGCGGAAAAGCGTCAGGTGAAGCTGGGCCAGGTTGCCCAGCCGCTGCGCGCGGCCCTCACCGGATCCTCGATTTCCCCTGGAAATCTTTGAGGTTATGGCCGTGCTGGGGCCGGCTGAGGCGATCGGGCGAATTCGCGACGCCGCCCACACCGAACATTGAACTGTAACGGTTTCGGGCCTACCTTATATTGCAGTGCACAATGGCCGCCTTGAGCGGTCCGAGCGAGGTATTCAGCCATGCCGAACGATAATCCGGGACGCAACGACAAGCGGGTCTCCGTCGCCGACCAGAAGAGCGGGTGCGCAATTCGACCTGCCGATGATGGAGCCGAATATCGGCCCTCGCGCCATCGATGTGCGCAAGCTCTATAGCGACCACGGGCTGTTTACCTACGATCCGGGTTTCACCTCGACCGCCTCATGCGAATCCAAGATCACCTATATCGACGGCGAGAAGGGCATCCTTCAGCATCGCGGCTATCCGATCGAGGAACTGGCGGAGAAGAGCGACTTCCTCGAGGTCTGCTATCTGCTGCTCTATGGCGAACTGCCGACCGTTCCGCAGAAGGCGGAGTTCACCAAGCACATCACCTATCACACGATGCTGCATGAGCAGATCCACACCTTCTACCGCGGGTTCCGGCGCGATGCGCATCCCATGGCGGTGATGGTGGGCGTGGTCGGCGCGCTCTCGGCCTTCTATCACGACAGCACCAATATCGACGATCCGCGCCAGCGCGAGATCGCCTCGCACCGGCTGATCGCCAAGATGCCGACGATCGCGGCCATGGCCTACAAATATTCGACCGGCCAGCCCTTCATCCATCCGCGCAACGATCTCAGCTACGCGGAGAACTTCCTGCGCATGACGTTCGCCGTGCCGGCGGAGGAATATGTGATCAACCCGGTCGTCGCCAAGGCGATGGACCGCTTCTTCATCCTGCATGCCGATCACGAGCAGAACGCCTCCACCTCGACGGTGCGCATGGCGGGCTCGTCCGGCGCCAATCCTTTTGCCTGCATTGCGGCCGGCATCGCCTCGCTCTGGGGGCCTGCCCATGGCGGCGCCAACGAGGCGGTGCTGAACATGCTGCGCCAGATCGGCGACAAGAAGAACATTCCCGAATACATCAAGCGCGCGAAGGACAAGGACGACAGCTTCCGGCTGATGGGCTTTGGCCATCGGGTCTACAAGAACTACGATCCGCGCGCCGCCGTGATGCGCAAATCCTGCTACGAGGTGCTCGATACGCTGAACAAGCGCGAGCTGCCGCTGCTCGAACTGGCCATGGAGCTGGAGCGCATCGCGCTGGAAGACGAGTATTTCGTCGAGCGCAAGCTCTACCCGAATGTCGATTTCTATTCGGGCCTGATCCTGGAGGCGATCGGCTTCCCCACCACCATGTTCACGGTTCTGTTTGCCGTGGCGCGAACGGTCGGCTGGGTCGCCCAGTGGATCGAAATGATCGAGGATCCCTCGCAGCGCATCGGCCGTCCGCGCCAGCTCTATATGGGCCCGGCCCAGCGCGCCTTCGTGCCGATCGATCAGCGGAAATAGCTACTTCCGCTCGATCAGCTCGATCTTGTAGCCGTCCGGATCCTCGATGAAGGCGATGACGCTGCCGCCATGCTTCATCGGTCCCGGCGGGCGCGGGATCTTGACGCCTTCCTTGGCGAGACCCTCGCAGGTGCCGTAGATATCCGGCACGCCGATGGCGAGATGGCCGAAGCCGCTGCCGATCGAATAGGGCTCTTTCTGTCCCCAATTATGGGTCAGCTCGATCACCGAGTTGTCTTTCTCGTCGCCATAGCCGACGAAGGCCAGCGTGAACTCGCCGGTCGGATAGTCCGTGCGCCGCAGCAGCTTCATGCCGAGATGGCGGGTGTAAAAATCGATCGATTTGTCCAGGTCGAACACCCGGATCATCGTGTGCAGAAACTGCCGGCTGTCGGCGGCGGATTGGCTCATAGGGGCGATCCCTCAATTTGCGTGATAATCCGCCGCATTGTATAGGATTTCGCGCGCCCGCGGCTACATGCGGGCAGCTTTCCTTGGGACACGCGACACCAGCATGAGCCGACCTATCAGAGCCGCCGTCATCGGGGTCGGCCATTTCGGGCAATACCACGCCAATAAGCTGGCCGAGGCCAAGGGTGTCGACTTCGTCGCCGTCGTGGATCGCCATAGCGAGCGCGCCGGGGCGATAGCGTCCCGCCACAATGTGGCGGCGAAGACCGACTATCGCGAACTGTTCGGCAAGGTGGATGCGGTCAGCATCGCAACGCCGCCGGCCAGCCACTACGCGATCGCCCGGGACTTCCTGGAACACGGCACGCATGTACTGGTGGAAAAGCCCATCACCGAGACTCTCGAGGATGCGCAAGCCCTGATCGACCTGGCCGCGGCAAGGGGAAAAGTGCTGCAGGTCGGCCATATCGAGCGCTTCTCCACCGTCGGCCGGCGCATGGGCGAGATCGTCAAGCGGCCGCTCTTCATCCAGGCCCAGCGCATGGGCAGCTTCCGGCCGCGGGGCGAGGCCGTCAGTGTCGTCTTCGATTTGATGATCCACGATCTCGATCTCGTGCTGGGGCTGGTCAAATCGCCCATCGAATGGGTACATGCGGTGGGCGGGCCGGTGGTGACAGCCGCCGATGACATCGCCAATGCCCGCCTGCAATTTGCCAATGGCTGTGTTGCCGATCTGACCGTCAGCCGCATCAACATGCGCACGGAGCGCAAGATGCGGGTCTTCGAGCAGGAAACCTGCACGGCTATCGATTTCATCAAACGGCGGATCGGCGTTTTCGCGCTCAAGCCCACCGTCGCCGGCGAGGCATCCGACATCACGCTCAGCGATACCGCCTATCCCGCGACAGATGCGCTGGCCGAGGAGATCAACTCATTCCTCTCGGCGGTGCGCGGCGAACATTTGCCCAAGGTCAGCGGCAAGGACGGCAAGCTGGCCCTGGAAGCGGCGATTGCCATCGACCGGAAAATCCGCGAACACCGCAAACGGCTTGGCGTCTAGCTCTTCTTCCAGCCGATCATGGAGAGCGCGACCGCGGCGGCCCGTTCGCTGGGCAGGCCCTCGATTGAGAGCTTGGCCATGGCTTCGCCGTAGGCGGACTTCTGCGCCGCGCGCGCATCGGGATCGCTGAGCAGCCGATCGAGGGCGGCTACCATCTTGTCGATCCGGCAATTCTCCTGCAGCAGTTCCGGCGTGGCCTCGCGATCCAGGACCAGATTGATCAGCGAGGCGAAGCGAATCTTGATCAGCCGGCGCACGATCGCCACCGTAAGTGGATTGGCGCGATAGGCGATGATCGCTGGCGTGCCGACGGCGGCGAGTTCGACCGCCACCGTCCCCGAAGCCGCGAGCGCCAGATTACAGGCGGCAAACGCATCGCGCTTTTCGGCCGGATCGGTGATCAGGGTCACCGGCACGCTGCAAGCCCTCGCCCCCGCTTCGGCGATTTGCGCCACCGGCTCCACCGTCGGCAAGACGACGCGAAGACCGGGATGCCGGACAGCAAGCGCACGAACAGCCTCGGCGAAATATCGCAGCAGCATCCGAAGCTCCATGGCCCGGCTGCCCGGCAGCAAGCACAGTAGCGCGGCATCGGAGGGAATATCGTGACGGCGGCGAAAGCCCGCACCATCGGCCGTGCCCGCCATCGTCTCCAGCGCTGGATGGCCGACATAGGTGCAGGCGAGACCGTGGACCGTGAAATAAGGCGGTTCGAAGGGCAGCAGCGCCAGCAGGTGATCGAAGACCCGGGCGAACTTTTCAGCTCGCCAGGGTTTCCATGCCCAGACCGTCGGCGCCACATAATGCAACAAGGGGATGCCGCAGCCCTTCAGTTGGCGAGCGATCCGCAGGTTGAATGCCGGGGCATCGATGGTGACGAGAAGATCGGGCTTCTCGGCCTTCAACCAGGCCACGGTTTCGCGGATCCGACGCAGCAACCGCGGCAAGTGGGGTAACAACTCGACAAATCCCATATGGCCGAGTTCGATCATGGGAAAGCGGCTTTGCAAGCCCGCACGGCTCATCTGCTCGCCGCCAATTCCCTCGATCCGCACGGCGCCTCCTGTTGCGCGCTGAAGAGCCGTCATCAACCGGGCACCGAGAACGTCGCCCGAGGGCTCGCCGGCGATGATGACAATCCGGGGCACGCGTTCCATCACTCGGGGATATCCTCCCCGGTGATGAACATGCCGGCGGCATCCGCTGCCTGGCCCAGAGCGGCTCCATCGAGCACCAACACGCCACCTGATTCGACGGCAATGCCGCGAAAGCCGGCTGCCGCGGCCTTCTGTACGGTCATAAGGCCGATGACCGGCGGATCGGAACGCATCTGCTGCTGCGGCTTGCGTGCCTTGACCAGAATGGCGCCGTGCCCGCCCTGCTGCAGGCCGGCGCAGCGCACGATCAGCGCATTGGTGCCGTCGGCGCCCTCGACATCGAGGACGCGCTTGCCCTGTACCACGGCGGCCTGGCCGACATCTCGACGGCCCGCCTTGCGTGCCGCAGCAAAACCGAGTGCGATGGCCCGGACTTCTTCTTCCGTTGGCAGTTCGCGCACCATAAGGCCCGCTTCGCGCCAGCAGCGAGGGATCGACATCCGCGGCACCGATAACGGCCAAACCCTCTGCTTTCGATCTCCTTGACGATTGCCTCCAGTCAGACGATTGTCGCTGATGAGGCGGCCGCCGATGCGCGCCAGGAACGAGCGCCGTGCGCAAGTCGATCAGCAGTTCGCGCATTCGCGGACGCTCGACCTTGCCGCAAAGCACGACGCGATCCACCGCCTTTGCCTGCAGCCAGGCCCCGCATGGCGGCCAAGGTTCGCCCAGGCGCACCCAGTCCTGGGGGGCGTCGCCGATCTGTGCGGGGTCGGCATGGCCGCGCAGCGCCAAGACGTGAAAGTCCCAGCCGCGGCGCCGGCAAGCCTGCATCAGTAGGGCGGGCAACTCGCCGCCGCCGGCGAGTATGCCCAGCCTAGACACAGCACCTGCTTCGGGGATTAACCACGGATCGTGCCCACGGCACTCAATTGTCCGTGTCGGCAGCGACCGTGCAAATCGGCCGGGAGGCGTCCGCCGTGATGAAGGAGACGATGTCCATGACGACCGCGCTGTCGCGCATCGTGACCGCCACCTCGTCGATCCGCTCGGTAAAGGCGCCGGGGCCGAGGAAAAGCCGCCGATAGGCCGTGCGCAGCGCCAGGATATCGCCGCGGGAGAAATTGCGCCGCTTCAGCCCGACGATGTTGAGGCCCCGCAGCTTGCAGCGGTTTCCCGCCGCCATCGCGAAGGGCACGACATCCTGGCCAACGGCCGAGCAGCCGCCGACCATGGCGTGCTTGCCGATGCGGGTATTCTGATGAATGGCGGTCAGGCCGCCGATGATGACATGGTCGCCAATGGCGACATGGCCGGCCAGGGTGGCGTTGTTGGCCATGACCACATTGTCGCCGACCCTGCAATCATGGGCGATATGGACGCCGACCATGAAATAGCCGTTGCTTCCCACCCGGGTCGGGCACGCCGCCGGTATCCGTCCCCTCGTTCATGGTGACGTATTCGCGCAGGACGTTGTTGCTGCCGATATCGAGGCCCGAGGACTGGCGATTGAAGCCGACGAACTGGGGCGGCTGGCCGAGGGAGGCGAAGGGATAGACCACGGTGCCGGAGCCGATCCTGGTACGCCCGGTCACGACCACATGGGGATGCAGGACGACGCCGGCCTCGATAACGGCCCCTTCACCGACGCAGCAATAGGCGCCGATCTCGGCATCTTCGGCGATCCGCGCACCGCCCGCGATCACGGCGGTGCTATGGATGCGGCTCATCTGTCGTCCCGGAACATCGCTGCGAACACAGCCTCCGCCACGACCTTGCCGTCGACCTTGGCGATACCCTCGAACTGCCACACCGGGCCGCGTATGGCGCTGCTTGTTGACCTCGATGATGATCTGATCGCCCGGAAAGACGGGGCGGCGAAAGCGGCAATTGTCGACGCTCATGAAATAGACGATTTTGCCTTCCGCGTCCGGGCCCAGGGTATGGACCACCAGCACGGCAGCGGTCTGGGCCATGGCTTCGACGATCAGCACGCCCGGCATCACCGGTGCGCCCGGGAAATGGCCCTGGAAATGCGGCTCCGTCATGGTGACGTTCTTGATGCCGACGGCGCCCTCGCCGGCCCGCAGATCGCGCACCTGATCGATCATCAGGAAAGGCGGACGGTGCGGGATCATCTGCATGATGCGCACGCTGTCCATAATCAGACCGGTGCCGGAAGGCGCCTGTCGTCTCGCTCATCCCACGCCAACCTTCGCTTGAACCGCCGGCTACTGCGGTGGCGGCAACTTCACAGATGCCAGTCTTGCGTCGAGCTTCTGCAACGCTTCCTTGGTAATGTCATAGCTGGCGACGTTCAGTACCACCATCGCCTTGTTCAGCACCATGGTCAGCCCCTTGGCCTTGGCAATGTCGGCACAGGTCTGCAGCAACGCCTGCTCGACCTGAGTCATGGCGCCGTTTTCCATCTGCTGCAACTGCTTGTTTCGTGTCGCCGCCTTCTGCCGCAAGGCCTCGACCTGTTGGCCGAGCGCCGCCTTCTTGGCGTCGAAGTCCTTTTGCGACAGCGTCGCGCGTTGCTGCTGCAGCTGCTGGTCGGCGGCCCGGATGGAGTTTTCCTGCTGGGCGAGCTCCGCCTGAAAGGCGGCCGCCTGCTTCTCCAGGGCGGCCTTCACGCCCTTTGCGGCCTTGGCGTTGGACAGGATGTATTGGATATCGATGACGCCCATGACCACGGGCTGCGTGGCGGCGGGTGCTGCAGGCGTCGTCTGGGCAAAGCCGGGCGAACCGGCAGTCAAAAGAAGGGCGGCGGCCATCGCGCCGGCAAGCGCCCGATTCCATCGGTTGAGATCGGTCAAAAGGTGGTTCCTACGCTGAAATTGATGAAGCTGGGTCTTGTCGAAATTCTGTTTGAGGACCGGCAGGGCCACATCGATGCCGATCGGACCGAACGGCGATTTCCACAGGATGCCCGACGCCGGCCGAGACGCGCAGCGAGGCGGAATCCTGGATCGTGGCAATATCGGCATCGGTATCGGTCAGGGTGCCGAAATCGGTGAAGGCATGGCCGCGCACCTGGTATTCCTCTGGCAAACCAACCGGGAATGAGACCTGCAAGGTGCCGACGACGTACTGCTTGCCACCGAGAGAATCGCCGCTGACGGAATCGCGAGGGCCGATGCCCGAAGCTCTCGAACCCGCGGAAGGTTTGGCCGCCGAGCTGATAACTGTTGGAAATGAAGACCGGCTTGCCGAGATCCTGGAGATAACCGACTTCGCCGGTGAGACCGGCAACCACGCTCTTGCTTTTGTTCAAAGGCTGTAATAGCCCGCACCAAGCCGCGTGCCGATATAGGAGAAATCGCCCGGCGCGGTGGAGAGATCGCTGCGCAGGCGGATATAGTAGCCCTCCTGTCGGGATCGAAACGGTTGTCGCGCCGGTCATAAAGGAATTCGTTGCCCATCAGCGAATTGAGGTTCGATCCCGCCTCCTGCTGGACTGCCAGCGAGGCCGTGGGGTCGACGTCGGTGATATCCTGCAGGCTGAAGGTGTAGCGAATGGTGTGGTGCAGGAATTCGGTGACGTCATAGCCGGCGCGGATCGTGCCGCCGATATCGTTCTCGGTGAATTGCGTGTTCGTCGCCGTCGTCCGGGTGTCGAAGATATCGAAGCCGACCGCGACCGGATGATCCATGAAATAGGGCTCGGTGAAACTCAGCTGGATCTGCGAGCGCACGCCCGACAGGCTGCCGTTCAGCTGCAGATCCTGGCCCTTGCCCAACAGATTGCGCTCGCGGATGCCGGCGAGACCGAGCGGACCGTCGCTGGTCGAATAGCCGACACCAAGGCTCAACTCGCCGGTGGACTGCTCCTCGACATTGACCTCGATCACCGTCTTGTCCGGCGCACTGCCCGGCAGGTTCTTGATATCGACACTGCTGAAGAAGCCCAGGTTATTCAGCCGCGTGCGCGTGCGGCGCAGCTTGGCGGTATTGAAGGCATCGCCTTCGGCCAGGCGGAACTCGCGGCGGATCACCTTGTCCAGGGTGCGCACGTTGCCCTTGATGTCGATGCGCTCGACATAGACCTTCGGGCCCTCGTTGATGTCGTAGGTGACGTTGACGGTCTTCTTCTTCGGATCGCGGTCGAGGCGCGGCTGGATGTCGACGAAGGCGTAGCCCAGGCTGCCCAGCTGATCGTTGAGCGCCGTAACCGTGCGGTCGACATCGTCCTGGTCGTACCAGTCGCCTTCCGTGGTCTGCACCAGGCCGCGCAAATTCTTGGGGTCGAGATCCTTCAGCGAGGTCTTGATCTCGACCTTGCCGACCTTGTAGCGCTGGCCCTCGTCCACCGTGAAGGTGATGTAGAAGGCGTCCTGCTCCGGCGACAATTCGGCCACCGCGGAGACGACCTTGAAGTCGATATAGCCTTCCGACAAATAGAAGGTGCGCAGCTTTTCGCGGTCGACCTGCAGACGGTCGGGATCGTAGGTGTCGTTGCTGGTCAGGAAACGGTAGAAGGCGCTTTCCTGGGTCTCGATCTGGCCGCGCAGCGTGCTGTCGGAGAACGCCTTGTTGCCGACAAAGCTGATGCGCCGGACTTCCGTCTTCTTGCCTTCCTTGATCTCGAAGACCAGGTTGACGCGGTTTTGGTCGAGATTGATGACCTTGGGCTCCACCGTGGCGCCGAACCGCCCGCTGCGCCGGTAGAGATCGAGAATGCGGGTGACGTCGGACTGCACGCGGCTTTGGGTCAGCACGGTGCGCGGCTTCAGCTGGATTTCCGCGGTCAGATCCTTGTCTTCGATATGGTCGTTACCCTCAAAGGCGATCTGGTTGATGATCGGATTTTCGACCACCTTGACGATCAGGGTGTTGCCCTCGCGCCGGAAATTCACATCGGCGAACAGGCCGGTCGCAAACAGGTTCTTCAGCGCCTTGTCGATCTTGTCGGCAGCGAACGGATCGCCCGGCGTCAGGCCCATATACGAGCGCACCGTTTCCGCCTCGACGCGCTGGGTGCCTTCGACCTGGATATCGCCGATGGGGTCGCCCGTGAACAGGCTCTGGGCCGCTGCCGGGGCGGGAAACGCGAGCCAGCCGACCGGCGCCAGCGCCAGGCCGGCCGCCAGCAGCAATGCCTTCCAGCAATTTCCCAACGCTCGTCGTCTCCCCTGTCGTACGCTTAGCGCCTGATCTAGGCGAACAAATTCGCGATGTAGCTGATCACCCCGTTGCGTACCAGATCGTTCCACAGCGCGAACAACATCAAACTGAATACCAGAGCAAGCCCAACCCGCATACCCCATTCCTCGGCGCGGGGGCCGGCCTTGCGGCCGCTGATGGCTTCGACGGCATAAAAGGCACAGATGCCCGCCATCGAGCAGCGGAATGGGAAACAGGTTGATCAGGCCGAGATTGATCGAGATCAGAATGATGAAGCTGATGGTGGCGCCAAAGCCCGCTTCGAAGACGTTGCCGACATCTGCGCAATGGTGATGACACCCGACACTTCGCTGGGCGGCCGCGTGCCGGTCAGAATCTGCCCGACCGATTTCAACACCGCGGCGGCGGTGCGATAGGTCTCGACCGTGGCGACCCAGAGCGCGGTCAGCGGGTCATAATGGACGACCTCGCCGCCGCTGTTGGCATGCCCGACGCCAAGCTGCCCGATACGCTGGGTGTTGCCGAACATGTCCTTGGTCTCGACGATCTTCGGCTTGCGCATCGAGCTCGATGACTTGGTCGCCGCGCCGGAAATCGGCGCGCTGGACCTGCAGCTTCAGCGGCTCGCCAAGGCCCAGCGCGACCATGGCGGCCAGATCCTCGAAGCGGCGCAGTTCCTGGCCGTTGGCCGAGAGGATCTTGTCGCCGCTCTTGAGGCCGGCAGCCTCGGCGGCACTGCCCGGCATAACCTTGTCGATCAGGGTCGAGGTCAGTTGCTGACCGATGGTGGCGAAGATTATCGCCGTCAGAAGCACGGCAAAGATCAGATTGGCCGCAGGCCCCGCTGCCGAAATGGCTGCGCGCTGCCAGACTTTTTTGTGATTATAGGACACCGCGAGATCGTCGGCGCTCGGCGGTGGCGTTTCGGTGGCACCGCTGCCCATATCCGGCTCGACCTGGCCGTACATCTTCACATAGCCGCCGAGCGGCAAAATGCTGACCTTCCACCGCGTCTTGTGACGGTCGGTCCAGCCGAACAGCTCGCGCCCGAAGCCAATGGAAAAGACCTCGACCCGCACCCCGTTCCAGCGGGCGAGCAGGAAGTGGCCCAGCTCGTGGACGAAGACCAGGGGCGTCAGGACGACGATGAACGGGAAGACATGGTAATAAAGCCAGGCGAAAAGGTTCATGAGCCTACTCTTCAAGCCAGAGACGCCTGCGCCCGACGATCAGGCCGGCCGTCCCAAAGGCCGATGAAGTCATATCCCCCCGACAGGAATGGCAGTCTGCATAGCATAGGCCGCGCGTCGCCGCCTAGAGCAAGATCGGGTGAAATTAAGGCAATTTAACTGCCGAATTCTGCCGCCTGAATCAATAATATAGGCCGCATGGGGCCCAAGGCCAGCCTGGCCAGGGTTTACCAGTACGCCGGCTAGATCAGCCCCAGGGTCAGTTCACGGGCAGCGCCATCGGCCGCAGCCACACTGTCCAGATTGTCAGCCAGGCCGAAATTGCTCTTCTCCATCACCCGCTCGACCTTGCGCGCGATATCGGTGAAGCCGATGCGGCCATCCAGGAAGGCCTGAACGGCGATCTCGTTGGCGGCATTCAGCACGGTCGGCGCACAGCCGCCGGACTGAAGGGCTTCGCGCGCCAGGCGCAGCGCCGGAAATCGTTCAAAATCAGGAGCTTCGAAGGTCAATGTGCCGATCTGCGTCAGGTCCAGCCGGGCCGAGGGCGCATCGATGCGACGCGGCCAGCCCAGGGCATAGGCGATGGGCGTGCGCATATCGGGCGTTCCCATATGGGCCAGGACCGAACCGTCCACATAGGCGACCAGGCTGTGAACGATGGATTGGGGATGAACCAGGATATCGATCTGGGTATCGGGCAGCGCGAACAGGTGATGGGCCTCGATCAGCTCCAGCCCCTTGTTCATCATGGTGGCCGAATCGACCGAGATCTTTGCCCCCATCGACCAGTTGGGGTGCTTGACCGCCTGGGCCGGGCGTGACGCTCTCCATTTCCGCCAGGCTGTGGGAGCGGAATGGGCCGCCCGAGGCCGTCAGGATGATTTTCTCGATGCTTTCGGGTCGATCGAAGTCGAACAGCTGGAAGATGGCGCTGTGCTCGGAATCGACCGGCAGCAGGGTGGCGCCGGCCGCCGCCACCTCGCGCATCATCAGCTGGCCGGCCGAAACCAGGCATTCCTTGTTGGCCAGCGCCACAACCGCGCCGCGGCGCACGGCGGCCAGCGTCGGCCGCAGGCCCGCCGCGCCGACGATCGCGGCCATCACCCAATCGGCCGGCATCAAGGCTGCCTCGATCACCGCTTCCGGACCGGCGGCAGCTTCGACGCCGCTGCCGGAAAGCGCTGCCTTTAATTCTGCATAATGGCGCTGCTCGGCCACGACCGCCTTGCGCGGCTTCAGCCGGCGCGCCTGTTCGGCCAGCAGTTCGACATTGTTGTTTGCGGTCAGCGCCTCGACGACATAGAGCGCGCGATTGCGCTCGATCAGATCGACCGTGTTGCAGCCGACCGAGCCGGTCGATCCCAGGATCGTGACCCGGCGCGGGCTCTCCACTGTTCCAAGATTTGCCTTCAGCGCATCCATCCCGCTAACCCGCCTTGAAAATAACCGATCAGCCCGACCGCCAGCGCCACCGCCAGAAGCCCATCGACCCGGTCGAGTACGCCCCCATGACCGGGAATAAGCCGACTGCTATCCTTAACACCGAACCGACGCTTAAAGGCGGATTCCGCCAGATCCCCCGCCTGCTCCACCACCGCCAGCCCGCCGCTCACCAGAATCAGCGGCAAAAACCGGGGCAGATCCAGCAAGAATGCCGAAATCCAGCCAATCAGCAAGGCTGCGGCAATGCCGCCGGCAAGCCCTGCCCAGGTCTTCTTTGGGCTGATCCTGGGCGCCAGTTTGGGTCCGCCGATCGTCCGGCCTGCAGCATAGGCGCCGGTATCCACCGCGACGACGAGGGCCAGCATCCAGGCGAGCACCGCCAACCCGTCCGGTTCGTCCCTGATCCAGACGATCGTAAGCGAAGGCAATCCTACGTAGAAGACGCCCAGCGCCTGCCAGCCCGGCCGTTCGGCACGGGCGAGCAAGGCTGCCAAAATCGCGCCCGCCATCAGCAGCATGAGGGAAAAAGCCGTCAAGCCGGCATCGGTCAATCCCACAGCGCTGACAACGGCGATCGCCGCCGCGACGCCGGCCGGAACCGAATCGAAAAAGCCGACTGTCGGCGCGCCTGGACCGGCGACGATCGCCGACCACTCCCAGACCATGGCGCCGGCAAAGGCCGCGACCACCATCACCCACCAGACGCCGCCGAGCCAGGCGCCGCCAAAGGCGATGGGCAGCAAGACCGCCGCCGAGATGAAGCGAAGACGCAGGGTGGAGCCGGAAGCGGGCGACGCGGGCGATTGCCCGCCTGCATCAGTTGGCGGCGCCATACCGGCGGTCGCGGCCATGATATTCGCGAATGGCGAATTCGAGATCGTCCCTGGTGAAATCGGGCCAGAGCCGGTCGAGGAAAACAAGTTCGGCATAGGCACATTGCCAGAGCAGAAAATTGCTGACGCGCTTTTCCCCGCTGGTGCGGATCAGAAGATCGGGATCGGGAATGCCTTTGGTCAAAAGATGGCGGGCGAACAGCTCCTCATCGATCGCTGCCGGGTCGAGGCGTCCGGCGCGCGCCTCTTCGGCGATCTGGCGGGCCGCTTCGGCGATCTCCGCGCGGCCGCCGTAACTGAGCGCCACGGTCAGATTCAGCTTGCGGTTGGCAACTGTCAGCCGCTCCGCGTCGTCGATCAGTTTCACGATGTCGGCGCGCAAGCGGCTCAGCTGGCCGATCACCCGCAGCCGCACGCCGTTGCGATGCAGTTCTTCGATCTCGTTGATCAGATAGAGGCGCAGCAGCCCCATCAGATCGTCGACTTCGGTTGCCGGGCGCTTCCAGTTCTCCGAGGAAAAGCCGTAGAGCGTCAGATACTCGATGCCCAATTCCGCCGCGCCATTTACGCTGCGGCGCACGGCTTCGGCGCCGCGCTTATGGCCGGCGATGCGGGGCAGGCCCCGCGCCTTGGCCCAACGGCCATTGCCATCCATGATGATGGCGACATGGACCGGGGGCTTGAGGGTACTGGCGGTCGAAAGCGCTTCCATGGTTCAGACCTGAAGGATTTCCTTTTCCTTGGCCGCCAGGGTGTCGTCGACCTTTTTGATATGGTCGTCGGTCAGCTTCTGCACCGTATCGGACTGGTGCGATGCTCGTCCTGGGAAATCTTGCCGTCCTTTTCCATCTTCTTCAGGGCGTCCATCCCGTCGCGGCGCACATTACGAACCGCCACGCGGCCGTGTTCAGCATACTTATGCGCAAGCTTGGTTAATTCCTGGCGACGTTCCTGGCTGAGCTCAGGAATTGGAATTCGCACCAGCTGGCCGTCGGACTGGGGATTGAGGCCCAGATTGGCATCGCGGATCGCCTTTTCCACCGCCTGGACAAGGCCGCGGTCCCAGACCTGGACCGTGATCATGCGCGGCTCCGGCACGTTGACGGTGCCGACCTGCAGCAGCGGCATGTCGCTGCCATAGGCCTTGACCACCACCGGATCCAGCAGATGCGCCGAGGCGCGACCGGTGCGAAGCCCGCCGAATTCGCGACGCAGCGCCTCCAGCGCGCCGTCCATGCGCCGCTTCAACTCGTTCTGCAGTTCGCTTGGATTTGGATTTGCCATGGCAAAAACTCCCCGTCGTCGATCAGGCCGCTCTCAATCGGAGATAATCGTGAACTTGCCCTTCCCCGTCAGCACTTCCGCGAAGCTGCCGGGCTTGTGAATGGAAAACACCAGGATCGGAATCCGGTTTTCGCGCGCGAGCGAAATGGCCGCCGCATCCATGACCTTGAGATCGCGCGAGAGAACCTCGTGATGCGTCAGCTTGTCGAAGCGATCGGCCTTCGGATCCTTCATCGGATCGGCGCTATAGACGCCATCCACCTTGGTGCCCTTCATCAGCACCTGGCAGCCCATCTCGGAGGCGCGCAGTGCCGCGGCCGTATCGGTGGTGAAGAAGGGATTGCCGGTGCCGGCGGCGAAGATCACGACGCGGCCCTTCTCCAGATGGCGCTGGGCGCGCCGGCGGATATAGGGCTCGCACACCGTCGACATGGGGATCGCCGACTGCACGCGGGTCTGCACGCCGACATGCTCCAGGGCGTTCTGCATGGCGAGCGCGTTGATGACGGTCGCCAGCATGCCCATGTAATCGGCCGAGGCGCGCTGCATGCCCTGGGCAGCGCCGGCGACACCGCGGAAGATGTTGCCGCCGCCGATGACGAGGCAAAGCTCGGCGCCGAGGCCGACGGCCGCTTTCACCTCGCCGGCGATGCGAATGACGATGTCGGGATCGAGGCCGAACTCCCGGCTGCCCATCAACGCTTCGCCGGAGATTTTCAGCAGGACACGCTTGTATCGCAGCTCGGCCATTACGCTACTCCCAAGCGCAAGCACCCGATTGCGGTGCCTGGTCCTCATCATATACCGGCGCCGGCTTGCCCAACCATGCCAACCGCGCCTGCCGCCCGATCCTGCCCAAGGGCATGATCGGGCTTGTTTCTCAGACGCTTAGCGGCCGAGCTGGGCGGCCACCTCGGCAGCAAAATCCTTCTGCTCGCGCTCGATGCCTTCGCCCAGCGCCATGCGGTGGAAAGCCTTGATCTCGACCGGCGCGCCGATTTCCTTCGCGAAGGCCGCGACCGCCGCCTTCACCTTGCTTTCGCCATCGATGACATAGGTCTGCTCCAGCAGCACGACTTCCTCATAGAACTTGCGCAGCCGGCCCTCGACCATCTTGGCGATGATTTCCTCCGCCTTGCCCGACGCGCGCGCCTGTTCGGCCAGCACGCTGCGCTCGCGCTCGAGGTTCGAAGCGTCGACGCCGGCGATGGTCAGCGATTGCGGGCTGGCCGCGGCGACATGCATGGCGAGCTGCTTGCCGAAGCCGGCGAGCTTGACCGGATCGCCGGTCGATTCCAGCGCCACCAGCACGCCGATCTTGCCCAGGCCCGGCGCTTGCGAATTATGCATATAGCCCACGACGACACCCTTGCCGACCGAGAGAGACACCATGCGCCGAAGCGCCATGTTCTCGCCGATGGTCGCGATCAATTGCGTCAACATTTCGGCGACAGTTTTGCCGGAATTGGGATAAGCGGTGGCGCCCAGCGCCTCCACATCCTTGGCGCCGAGAGCCAGCTTCGACACCTCGCTGACGAATTTCTGGAAGTCCTGGTTGCGGGCGACGAAATCGGTTTCCGAATTCACCTCGACCATGGCGCCGCGCGTGCCCTCGGTCGTAAGACCGACCAGGCCTTCAGCGGCGACGCGGCCGGCCTTCTTGGCCGCAGCCGCCAGGCCCTTCTTGCGCAGCCAGTCGAAGGCGGTTTCGAGATCGCCCTTGGTCTCGGCCAGCGCCTTTTTGCAATCCATCATGCCGGCGCCGGTCTTCTCGCGCAGTTCCTTGACCAGCGCCGCGGTGATCTCGGCCATGTTGCGTTCCCTCTCCCGCTCGTTCGATGCGTTGAAAGCCGCCGCGGCGCGAACGCCGCGGCGGATATGATTGTATTAAGCCTGGGCCGGTGCGGCAGCCGCGGGCTCGGCTTCAGCCGCCGGAATCTGCTCTGCCGGCAGTTCGGCGGATTCGCCGATATCGGCACCCGTTGCGATCGCTTCCTGCTGCAAGCCATCGAGCACCGCGCCGGAGATCAGATCGCAATACATGGCGATCGCCCGGATGGCGTCGTCATTGCCCGGGATCGGATAGGCGATGCCCTGGGGATTGCTGTTGCTGTCCACCACGGCGATGACCGGGATGTTCAGCTTCACCGCCTCGGCGACCGCGATCGATTCCTTGTTGGTGTCGATGATGAACAGGATGTCCGGCTGGCCGCCCATTTCCTTGATGCCGCCCAGCGCGCGCTCCAGCTTGTCGCGCTCGCGGGTCATCTGCAGCAGTTCCTTCTTCGTCAGGCCGGTGTTCTGGTCGGCGAGCTTTATCTCCAGCTCCTTCAGGCGCTTGATCGAATTGGAGATGGTCTTCCAGTTCGACAGCATGCCGCCCAGCCAGCGGTGGTTGACGTAATACTGGCCGCAGCGCTTGGCGGCGTCGGCGATCTTGTCGCTCGCCTGGCGCTTGGTGCCCACGAACAGCACGCGCCCGCCGCCGCTGACGACGTCGCGAACGGCCTGGAGTGCCTGCTGCAGCAGCGGCACCGTCTGTTCGAGATCGAGGATATGCACGCCGTTGCGCACCCCGAAGATGAACGGAGCCATCTTGGGATTCCAGCGGCGGGTGTGGTGACCGAAGTGAACGCCAGCTTCAAGCAGCTGGCGCATGGAGAATTCTGGCATTGCCATGCGGTAGATCCTTTTCCGGTTAGGCCTCCGCGGGAATTGGTCCGCCACATGGCGAACACCGGAGCGACTTGCCGGGATTTCTCCCCGGCCGGCCGCGGCCCCGCGTGCGGTTTTACGTGGCGCAGGTGATAGCCCTAGAGGCCCCCGAAGGCAAGTTCATTTCGCAGCCGCGAGGGCGCGAAATTATTGACATGAGAACAATGGGTTAGACCGCCGCTGCCTTGCCAGCGAGTGGAAATCACCCCTCTCCGCCTTGGGGGGATCAAGGTGCGAGGCTCGTGCAAACCCTCTCCTGCCCTTCAGGGCGGAGAGGGTGCGAGCGCAGCGAGCGGGTGAGGTGGGCCGAGAAATCACTCAGTCCTTAAGCGGTGAGGTGGGAGAACGCTCCAGTTCCAGGAGAATTCGTTCAACGACACTTTCCGTATTTTTCAGGACCTCGCGTGTTCCAGAATCGGAGTTACGTGATAGCCGCGCTCCGCCATTTCTTTGCGTCCGCGCCTCATCCGCAGATCGCCGGACCTGATGCTGGCCTCCATCGATTTCAACTGCGAGTTTTCCGCGCAGGACAGGCGAAGTCGGCAATGTATCGCCCGATCGGATGTTGGCGTCGAAATTTCCAAAACGGATCGGCATTTGCCGAGCGCATACCAGAGCTTCCGCTCTGCATCGGTCGCCGTGCGGCGCAGTCGCTGCGCAGACTTCGTCGGTCGCGTCATCGGTGAGAAAACAAGGCCCACCTCACCCGCTCGCTCCGCCCTCGCCCACCCTCTCCCGCCCTGAAGGGCGGAGAGGGTTGAGTGAACACATCTGAGCCCGTTACACGTCCTGCACGTCGACCACGCCGGAAATCGCCTTGATGGCGCCGCGGGTGGCGGGGGAAATCGTCCAGCCCCCGGCCACGGTCATCTCGCATTCCCGGCCGCGATCCAGCTCGAGAACCAGATGGAGCCGGCCCCGGCCCCGCCCGCAGCGATCCATGATCTGCTTCAGGCTCGGCAGCGGTGCGGTATCCGAGAGATAGACCTTGAGGCCGGCGCTGGTTTGCGAAGCCGCCTGTTCCAGCGGCTGGATCGATTGCGCCGTCAGCCGGACATTGTCGGGCTCGACCCGCACATCGACGCTGACCAGCAGCGGCGTGCCCGGCTCCAGCAACTCGCGATGGGCCGAAAGCAGTTCGGAGAACAGCGTCACCTCATACATGCCGCTGGCATCCGACATCTGCACGAAGGCGAAGCGCGAGCCGCGTGCCGAGGTGCGTTCCTGCTTGCCGGTGACGATGCCGGCGAGCTTGACCCGCACGGAGGGACGCGCCGCCATCGAGGACGTCAGATCGGCGAAGCGGACCACATCGAGGCGCTTCAGCGTCGGGCCGTAACTATCCAGCGGATGGGCGGAGAGATAAAAGCCGATGGCATCGAATTCGTGGCGCAGCTTTTCCATGCCCGGCCAGTCATTGACGATCGGCAGGCTCGAGCCGTTCGGGCTGCGCCAGCTCGCCGCCGAACAGGCTCACCTGCTGGCTGGCACGGTCATTGGCCGCGGCACCCGCCTGGCGCAACAGCAACTCGGCGGATTCGAAGGTCTGGCGCCGGTTGGGATTGAGGGTATCGAACGCGCCCGAGGCGATCAGGTTTTCCATCGCCCGCTTGTTGACCGCGCGCGGATCGCAGCGCCCGGCAAAATCCGCCAGGCTCTGGAAGCGCCCGCCCTTCTCGCGCTCGGCCTTCAGCGCTTCGCGCCGCACCCAGCCCGACATTGCGCACGGCCGACAGCGCATAGCGCACGGCAAGCTCGCCGAGCCCCCGCTCGCCCGAGCCATCGCTTCGACGCTGAACCAGGGCTGCGAGAGGTTGATGTCGGGCGGCAGCAGCTTGATCTTCGCGCGCTCCATCTCCTGGCGGAACAGGCCGAGCTTGTCGGTGTTGTGGATATCCAGCGTCATCGAGGCGGCATAGAACTCGACGGGGTGGTTCGCCTTCAGCCAGGCGGTCTGATAGGCGATCAGCGCATAGGCCGCGGCATGGCTCTTGTTGAAGCCGTAGCCGGCGAACTTGTTGACCTGATCGAAGATCTGCTCGGCCGTGTCCTTGTTGACCTTGTTGCGCACCGCGCCGGCGACGAAGTCCTCGCGCTGGGCCTCCATCTCCTCCTTGATCTTCTTGCCCATGGCGCGGCGCAGCAGATCGGCGTTGCCGAGGCTGTAGCCCGACAGCGTCTGGGCGATCTGCATCACCTGCTCCTGGTAGATCATGATCCCGAAGGTCTCCTTCAGGATCCCCTCCAGCGAGGGATGCAGGTAGTCGGGCTCCTCGCGTGCCGTGCTTGCGGGTGATGTAGCTCGGGATGTTATCCATCGGGCCCGGGCGGTAGAGGGCGACGATGGCGATGATGTCCTCGAAGCGGTCGGGCTTCAGCTTGCGCAGGGCATCGCGCATGCCCGAACTTTCCAGCTGGAACACGCCGGTTGAATCGCCCCGGCTCAGCATCTCGAAGGTCTTGGCGATCGTCCAGCGGCAGCTGGCGCGAGATCGACGTCGATGCCGCGCGTTGCGCGAGCAGCTTCTCCGGCCTGGGTCAGCACGGTCAGGGTCTTGAGGCCGAGGAAGTCGAACTTCACCAGCCCCGCCTGCTTCACCTCCTTCATGGTGAACTGGGTGACCGGCATGTCGGATCGCGGATCGCGATACATCGGCACCAGTTCTTCCAGCGGCCGGTCGCCGATCACCACGCCGGCGGCGTGGGTGGAGGCGTGGCGGTAGAGACCTTCGAGCTTCCGCGCGATGTCGATCAGCCGGCTGACATTGCGGTCCTCGGCGATGCGCCTGCGCAAGCTGCGGCTCGCCCTCGATGGCCTGCGGCCAGCGTGACCGGATTGGCCGGATTGTTGGGCACCAGCTTGACAGGCGATCGACCTGGCCATAGGGCATCTGCAGCACGCGGCCGACATCGCGCAGTGCGGCGCGCGCCTGCAGCTTGCCGAAGGTGATGATCTGGGCGACGCGGTCGCGGCCGTATTTGTCCTGCACGTAGCGGATGACCTCGTCGCGGCGCTCCTGGCAGAAATCGATGTCGAAGTCGGGCATCGAGACGCGTTCGGGATTGAGGAAGCGCTCGAACAGCAGGCCCCAGCGCAACGGGATCGAGATCGGTGATGGTCAGCGACCAGGCGACGACCGAGCCGGCGCCCGAACCGCGGCCGGGGCCGACCGGAATGCCCTGCTGCCTTCGCCCAGTCGATGAAATCGGCGACGATCAGGAAATAGCCGGCAAAACCCATCTGGACGATGACGCCGATCTCGTAATTCGAGGCGCTCGGCATAGAGCTTCTGCGCGGCCGCTCTCGCGGCCGGCCATATGCAGCACGAGTCCTTCCTCGGCGCGCCGGCGAAGCTCGTCGGGTTCCGCAGCGCCGCCTTCCGAGGCAAAGGGCGGCAGGATGGGCTTGCTGACCGTCGGCATATAGGCGCAGCGCTTGGCGACCAGCAAGGTGTTGTCGATCGCTTCCGGCAGATCGGCGAACAAGGCGCGCATCTCGGCACGCGGTCTTGAAACGATGCTCCGGCGTCACGCGGCGGCGCTGCTGCTCGCCCACCACGCGCCCTGGGCGATGCACAGCAGGGCGTCATGGGCCTCGTACATGCCGGCATCGGCGAAGAAGACCTCGTTGGTCGCGATCAGCGGCAGGTTGCGGGCATAGGCCAGCTCCAGCAGCCGGTTCTCGATGGCGCGCTCGGCCGGCAGGCCATGGCGCATGAGCTCGATATAGAGACGGCCGGGAAAAGCTTCTGCAGCTCGCCGAGATAGAGGCCGGCCGCTTCGTCCTGGCCTTCGCTCAGCAGCCGCCCTACCCCGCCGCTCGGGCCGCCGGTCAAGGCGATCAGCCCCTCGCTCATGCCCGCCAGCGCCGACATCGGCAGCTGCGGCGCCAAGCCCGGCTCGCCCTCCAGGAAGGATTTGCTCACCAGGCGCAGCAGGTTCCGGTAGCCGACCTCGCTCTGGACCAGCAGGACGAGCTGGTCCGGCGGCGGGCGCACGCCGGGCCGCAGGCTGCCCTCGCTGCTCTCGCGCTTCAGCCCCAGCTGGCAGCCGATGATGGGCTGGATGCCGGCTTCCGCCGCGGCTTGGGCGAACTGGAAGGCGCCGAACAGATTGCCGCTGTCGGTGACCGCCACGGCCGGCATGCGGTGGCGCTTGCAGAGATC
>CAVYPG010000005.1:0-327963 GCA_963770335.1 uncultured Alphaproteobacteria bacterium | reverse complement strand
GCAGGCGCCCGTCCTGCGGCCCTTCCAGCGCGGCTCGCGCTTTTCGGTGAAGGCGCGCGGCCCTTCCAGGAAATCTTCCGAGTTCGTCATCCGCTCGAAAATCTCAATGCCGCTGACGCCCGGCCTGGCGCGATAGAGCGCCTCGGCCAGCGGCAGATCCTCATTGGCCCGCAGCACCGCCTTCAGCGCCTGGAGCGCCAGCGGTGCCGCCTTGGCGATCTCGGCCGCCATCTCAAGCGCCTTCGCCAGCAGTTCATCGGCGGCATGGATCTCATGGACGAGGCCCCAATGCTTGGCCTCGGCTGCCTCCATGCGCCGGCCGGTCAGGATCATCGCCTTCGCCACGTTGGGCGGGATCAGGCGCGGCAGGCGCTGCACGCCACCGGCATCGGGCAGGAATCCTCTCTGCATCTCGGGCAATTGAAACCAGGCATCGGGGCTCGCCAGCAGGATGTCGCAGGCCATGGCCATTTCGAATCCGCCGCCGACCGCAGCACCGCGGATTGCGGCGATCACCGGCTTGTTCAGCTCGAAATTCTCGGTGATACCGGCGAAGCCGCCGAGGCCGTGGCCCAACTGCGGATCGAAATGCTCGCCCGGCTTGTGGTTCGTTGCGACTTCTTTCAGATCCCAGCCGGCGGAGAAAATCCGCTCATTGGCGCTGGCGAGAACACCAACCAGCAACCCCTCGTCGCGCTGCAGCCGGTCAAAGGCCGCATGCAGCGCCCGGCTGACCGCGACATTGATGGCATTGGCCTTCGGCCGGTCCAGCGTGATCAGCAGAACTTTGCCGCGCTGTTCGGTGCGGACCGGCGCCTCGCTCATGAGGCTCAGCGCTTGGCCTTGGCCGGCGAACGGCCGGCGCGTTCGGCGATCAGCGAGAACAGGCCGCGGATTGCCTGGGCTTCCCCGCCCTCCGGCCGGCCGGGCCGCTTGCCCGGGATTCCACGCCATGATGTCGAAATGCATCCAGTGGGTGGCGGGATCGACGAAATCGGCCAGGAACAGGGCTGCGGTGATGGAGCCGCCATAGGGGCTCTTGCCCGAGTTGTTGATATCGGCGATCGGGCTGTCGATCATGGTGCGATAGGGCTTATGCAGCGGCAGGCGCCAGAGAGCATCATCTGCCGCCTTGCCATGGCGCAGCGCTGCTTCGGCCACCGCATCGTCATTGGCATAGAGAACCGGAAGATCGGGGCCGAGTGCGACCCGTGCCGCGCCGGTCAATGTGGCCATATCGATCAGCAGATCCGGCTTTTCGCTGTCGGCTTCCGTCAGCGCATCGCAGAGGATGACCCGGCCTTCGGCATCGGTATTGCCGATCTCCACCGTCAGCCCCTTGCGCGAGCGGAAGATATCCATCGGGCGATAGGCGTTGGCCGAGATGCTGTTCTCTACCGCCGCGATCATGAGTCTGAGGCGCACCGGCAGATTGGCCGCCATGATCATCTGGGCCAGCGCCAGCACATGGGCTGCCCCGCCCATATCCTTCTTCATCTGCAGCATCCAGTCGGCACCCTTGATATCGAGGCCACCGCTGTCGAAGCACACGCCCTTGCCCACCAGCGTGATCTTCGGCCCCCGATTGCCCCAACGCATATCGACCAGCCGCGGCGCCCGGCTGCTGGCGCGGCCCACTGCATGGATGCAGGGATAATTCTTTTTCAGCAGGTCGTCGCCGACGATGACGGAGAATTTTGCCTTGTGGACGCGGGCCACCTCGCGCGCCGCTGCCGCGAGTTCGGCAGGCCCCATCTCCTCCGCCGGCGTGTTCACCAGGTCGCGCACCAGGAAGATCGCCGAAGCCTCGCGGCGCACGGCATCCTTGTCGGCATGCTTGGGCATCGCCAGGCGCGCCGGCTGGCGGGTGCGCTTTTTGTAGCGGTCGAAGGCATAGCCGCCCAAGGCCCAGCCCAGCGCTGCACCACTTGCAATCTCCGCAGTCAGCGAATCCGGCAGGCGATAGGCCCCTTCGGGCAAAGCCAGCGGCAGATCGCCATAGGACCAGATATCGCGGCCGTGATTGACGCCGAGGGCGACCAGGGCGATGGCCCCGCTGGCATCGGGAATCAGCAGATGCTGGCCGGCCTTGGCCTTGTAGCCGTTGGCGGCGATCCAGGCCTGGGTGATCGGGCTCTGCTGGCGCGCCCAGCGCTCCAGCCCGCCCTCGGCGATGGGCTCGATGGGAATGGCATGGCCTGAAATCCGATCGCTGATGTGGTCGAGCATGCGCTGACTCTCCTGCCCCAAATTATTGCCCCAACTGGCCGGCCGAACGGCCCGCCACCAGATACCGGCGAGCATGACCGGACATGAGGAATCTGCAAAGGGGGCATCGCCGGCCGGAACGGGAAAAGAGGTTGCCCCCTGGCCCCCAAGTCCCCAGACTCCCCGGCCTTGAACGCCCAAATTCTTATTCGAGGGAGACGATAATGGCCGGCCTGTTTCTGCTCACTGGCAACAAGAAATATTCCTCATGGTCGCTGCGCCCATGGATCGTGATGAAACAGGCGGGGCTGAAATTCGACGAGCAGTTCGTGGCACTCCAGCAGCCCAATACCAAGGCCAACATCCTGAAATATTCGCCCTCGGGCAAGGTGCCCTTCCTGCGTCACGGCAAGATCGAGGTGTGGGAATTGCTCGCGATATGCGAATACCTGGCGGAAGCCTTCCCCAAGAAGGGGCTGTGGCCCCGCGACAAGGGCGCGCGTGCCCAGGCCCGCGCCGTCAGCAACGAGATGCATGGCGGCTTTGCCGATCTGCGCCGCTATCTGCCCATGGATGTCAGCCGGACGATCGACGAGCCGTCGCGCGCCCAGGCGGTGAAAGGCGAAATCGATCGCATCGCCGCCCTCTGGGCCCAATGCCGGCGCAAATACGGCAAGGGCGGCGCGTTCCTGTTCGGCAAATTCTCCATCGCCGACGGCATGTTCGCCCCGGTGGTAACGCGCTTCACGACCTATGGAGTCAAGTTGCCGCCCGTGGCGGCTGCCTATGTGAAGACGATCATGGCCCTGCCGGCGATGAAGGAATGGATCGCCGCGGCAAAGGAAGAGCCTTGGGTGATCAACTATCCCGATCCGGCCAAGGGTTGAGCAGGTAGAGAAAAAAGCGAAATGAACGACAGCGTCCCATTGATCGATCCTGCCCCGCTGGTCGAACCTGCGACGTCCGGCGGCATTGTCTGCCGGCGCTTCAAGCGGCCGCTGATCGCCTTCGGTGCGGTCATCGACCTGCTGCGCAGCCACAAGCCCTTCCGCGAGGCGCCCTTCGGCACCTATGCTTCGAATCTGCGCGGCCAGATCGCCCGCGAACATTATGTCTTTGCCGTGCGCGAGGGCCAGGTGATCGGCTATGTCGGCTGGGCCTTGTGCAGCGAGGCGATCGCCAAGGCCTGGACCGAACGCCGCCACGCGCCGAAATATGCCGAATGCATCTCGGGCGATTGCTGGGTGGGCCTGACCTATTACGCCGCCGACCGGCACGCCACCTTTGCCATGATGGGCCATATCAAGCGGCGATATCCCGGATTCAAGATCTATGGCCTGCGCCGCTATCAGGATGGCCGCGAACGCTATCTGCATACGGGCCCACGGCCCAAAGGGCGGGGATTTGCCGCTGGCTAGCGCCCTCGCCGCCGCGACCGCCTCCGGTATAGGCTCAGAACCGAATACGACGAAAAGGATCGCCGATGTCCGCTGCCCAGCCCTCGCAAAAACTCTCCTCGCCCTGGCAGGCTACCAACCTGCCCAAGATCGCCTATGGCAAGGGCAGCTACCTCTACGACACGGCGGGCAAGCAATACATCGACGGCTCCGGCGGGCCGGCGGTCTATTGCCTGGGCCATGCGAATGAAGAGGTGAACAACGCCATCAAGGCGCAGCTCGACCGCATCGCCCATGGCTATCGCTATACCTTCACCAGCGATCCGCTGGAGCAGCTGACCGATTTCGTCATCCGCCGCTGCGGCAAGGATAGCGGCCTCAACCGCATGATCTTCGTCACCAGCGGTTCGGAGGCGGTCGAATCCTGCCTGAAGATCGCGCTGCAGTATCACACCGCGCGCGGCGAATCCTCGCGCCGGCGCTTCATCGCCCGCCAGCGCAGCTGGCATGGCAACACGCTGGGGGCGCTCGGCATCTCCGGTTTCCGCGACCGGCGCCTGCCCTTCGAGGGCGCGCTGGTGGAAGCCAGCCATCTCTCGGCCGGTGAACGCCTATCGCCCGCCCGCCGGCGTGAAGCCGGAGAAGCTGGCCGAATATTGCGCCAACGAGCTGGAGGAAGAGATCGCGCGGCTGGGCGCCGACAAGGTTGCAGCCTTCATCTTCGAGCCCGTGGTGGGTGCCGCCGGTGGCGCTGTACCCGCACCCGCCCGGCTATGCCAAGCGCATCCGCGAGATCTGCGATCGCACCGGCGTGCTGATGATCTCCGACGAGGTCATGTGCGGGGCCGGGCGCACCGGTACCTGGCGCGCGCTGGAATATGATGGCGTGGTGCCCGATGTGATGTCGGTCGCCAAGGGCCTGGCCGGCGGCTACATACCGCTGGGGGTGGCCATCCTGCATGAGCGGCTGTGGGATCCGATCATGGCCAAGCATGGCAGCCTGATGACCGGTCACACCTTCAGCGGCCATACGGTTGCCTGCGCCGCGGGTGTCGCCGTGCAGACCATCGTCGAGCGCGACCACCTGCTGGACAAGGTGAAACAGGACGGCGCCTATTTCATGGATCTGCTGCGCCAGAGCATCGGCGATCGCGCTTATGTCGGCGATATCCGCGGCCGCGGTTTCTTCATCGGCATCGAGCTGGTGGCCGACCGCCCGACGAAGGAGTCCTTCGATCCCGCCTTGCAGCTCTATGCCAAGGTGCGCGACCGGGCCTTTGCCAATGGCCTGATCTGCTATCCCGCCGGCGGCAATGTGGATGGCATCAAGGGCGACCAGGTCATCCTGGCCCCGCCCTATAACGCGAGCCGCGCCGAGCTGGACGAGATCGCCGACAAGCTGCAGAAGAGTCTGACCGAGGTGATCGGAGCCTTGCCGAAGAAGCACTAGAGCGCTATTCGCTGCCGCCCTCGACCACCTGGCGCAGTACGCGCCAGCGCAGCATGCCGCCCGGCAAATTGGCCACATGCTCGAAGCCCAGCTTCTTCAGCGTGGTGAAGGCCTGGGCCGAACGCCCGCCGGCCCGGCAGACGGTGACGATCGGCTTGTCTTTCGAGAGGCCGGGGGCGGCGGCAGCGAACCCGCCCAGCGGGATCAGCGTGGCGCCGGGGATATGGCCGAGCGGGCCGGTATATTCATCGGGCTCGCGCACATCGATCACCTGGACGTCGCGCAGATGCTCCTCCACCCAATGGGGATCGACCTCCCAGATGCCAGCGAAGGTAAGCGTCAGCGGTGCCCAGCTCGGCTCATCGACCGGCGGCGCGCCCTCGCGAACGCCGCATTTCAGATTGGCCGGCACGGCGATATCCATCTGCTTGGGATGGGGCAGGCCGAGATTGCTCATATAGCCGACGAAATCGTCTTCGCTCAGCTGGCCGCCAAGCCGCGGGTTGAACTGGCGTTCCTCGGCCACGCTGGTCAGCATCAGCCCGCGATAGTCATGGGCGGGATAGATCAGGCAATTCTCCGGCAGCGAGAATATCCGGGTATGCACCGAGCGGTACATGGATCGCGGATCGCCCTGCTGGAAATCCGTGCGCCCGCAGCCGCGGATCAGCAGGCAATCGCCGGTGAAGGCCATGCTCTCATTATCCAGCACATAGCTGACGCAGCCATTGGTGTGGCCGGGGGTGGCGCGCACTTCGAGATAGCGCTTGCCGAAGGCTACCCGGTCGCGGTCGTTGAGATAACGATCGGCACCCTCAGCGCCCGAGGCGGCGCCGAGCGCGATTTTGCTGCCGAGATGGGCGCGCAAGGTGGCGCCGCCCGTCACGTGATCGGCATGAACATGGGTTTCCAGTGTATAGGCGAGCTTCAGCCCCAGCTCGCGCACCAGGGCTGCATCGCGCGCCGACTGCTCGAAGACCGGATCGATGAGGACCGCTTCGCCGCTGTCGCTATCCCCCAGCAGATAGGAATATGTGGAGGATTGCGGGTCGAAGAGCTGGCGAAAGATCAGCAAGAATGCCCCCTGACGAGTTTGGAATCGCTGGCGGCGGACGATAGCACAGCATCGCCTCGGCCATAATGCTGGCCGCCGCGTGGAAACGTTAACGCACGGCAAAAACCCTGTGTTGTTCATTGCTGGACCGCCCGCCTCGATGAGCTAGAGTGCCGCCATGCTCGAGTTATGGCTGCGCGGCGGGTCGGCCGGGATCGTGCTGATCCCCTTCATTCTGCTCTATGCGATTGCCGCGGCGCTTGTCTGGTTAACCCATCTGTCGCCGGCGCGCCCGTTCTTCGCCAGTTGCGTTGGCATCGCCGGGCCCTTCTTCGCCTCGGTTGCCGTCCTCTTCAGCCTGTTCGCTGCCTTCCTCGCCAATGACGTGCAGCATCGCGATGCGGAGGCCAGGGGCGCCTTGTTCCGCGAAGCCGATGGGCTGCGCACGATCATGCGGATTGCCGAGGGGCTGGGGCCGGTGGGCGATGGCGCCAAGGCGGCCGCACTGGCCTATGCCCAGGATGTGGTGACGAAGGAGCTGCCGGCGGCCCGTCAATTCGACGCCGTGCCGCAGAATCTTGCCTCGGTGCGCAACCTGACTCAGGCAATTGTCGCGCCGCAATCGGCGGCGATACCCGAGGCCCCCCATGAAGCGATGCTCGATGCCCTGGTGCAGATCCGTCAGGCGCGGTTGGAGCGCCTGGCGCTTACCGCGGGCATCAGCGACCCAATGAACTGGCTGGCGATGTTGATCCTGGGTGTCCTGACCCAGGTCGCCGTCGCCGTGGTCCAGCTCGACAAGATGCGCCCACAGGCGCTGGCGCTGTTCGTCTTCACCACGGCGTTCGCCGCCACGGTCGTAATGGTCGGGCTCAACGAACGGCCATTCTCCGGCCGGGCGATCGACGACGTCGCCATGCGTGCGGCGATCGCATCGGCCGCGGCGCCTTAGCGGCTAAGGCCGCTATTTCGCATACCCCTTCAGCTTCGCCACCAACTCCTCCGGCACCTCGACGCCCTCGCGCTCGGCGCGCTCGCGATGTTCATGGCGCTTGTCGCCGGGCAGCCGCGCGCCGGGCTGAGCCTCGACGGCGCCAACGAGTTCCTCAAGGCGCTCGCCCATCGCCTCGCCGCCCGTCAGTTTGGGCGACAGCGCGATGAAGAGCTGGCCCACATCCGGCGGGCCGCCTTCGTTGGTGCCGAAGGAGGAGGCCTGGTAGGAAAAACTGGCGCCGGTCAGTGCCGCCGCCAGCACATCGACGATAAGCGCAAGGCCGTAGCCCTTGGCACCGCCCAGCGGGCCGACGCTGCCGCCCGCCAGCAGCGCCTTGGGTTCGGTGGTGGGCTTGCCTTCATTGTCGAAGACCCAGCCCGGCGGCACCTGTTCGCCGCGTGCGGCCGCCTGCACGATATTGACCCGTGCCGTGGCGCTGGAGGCCATGTCGACGACGATGGGCGGATGGCCCTCGCGCGGTGCTGCAAAGCCGATGGGGTTGGTGCCGAACATCGCCTTGCGCCCGCCCCAGGGCGCGATGGAAGCCGAGGAATTGGCAAAGGCGAGCGCGACGAGACCTTCTGCCGCGAGCTTGGCCACGAACCAGCCCACCACGCCGGCGGAATAGGAATGCGAGATCGACAGCGCCGCCACGCCCTGGGCATTGGCCATCTCAACAAATCGCGGCAGCGCCAGCAGGAAGGCGGGATGGGCGAAGCCGTGCTTTGCATTCACGCGCAGGATGCCGGGCGCGACCTCGGCCATGACGGGGACGGCGCTGCCCTTCACCTTGCCGCAGCGCAGATGTTCGCAATAGATCGGCAGGTAGCCGAGGCCGACATTGCGAATGCCCTCGGCTTCGGCCTCGCGCACGGAATCGGCGGTGGGCTCGGCCTGTGCCACGCTCGCGCCACTGCCGCGAAGGGCCGCGAGACTGAGATCGTAGGTTTCCGCCAGCGTCATGCGCATGAGCCGCCTCCACGTTGGCGGCCCCGAGCAAGATCGGATCAGTTGAAACAACCTGGTGCTCTGCCCACTAAAGTAGCGGCTCATTCACGCCTCAAGTTGATCCAACTCGAGGCGATCAGACGCAGGTGCCGCAGTGACAGTTTAGTCGAAATCCGCGGCCAGCGCCGCGCGGACCTCGTCGGGCATGACGGTCATATGGGCGTATGCGGGATGATCGAAGCCGATGACGATGCGCGATCCTTCCTGTTTGAAGGCGGCGAT
Organism: uncultured Alphaproteobacteria bacterium; assembly: GCA_963770335.1. Lineage (GTDB taxonomy): Bacteria > Pseudomonadota > Alphaproteobacteria > Dongiales > Dongiaceae > DASXQK01. Next base: position 319,630 of record CAVYPG010000005.1, on the reverse strand, counting down.
CTCGCCCGGCTTGAAGGGATAGTGGATGAACTGCACGGCGGAGGCCTTGCCTTCGGCCGTGCTGCGATCCTGATCGGCCTCGGCCAGGCCGGCCACGCGCGATCCGGCGACCTCGATGAAGGCGGTCTGCTCGACCCCGCCGAGTTTTGCCAGGAACGCCGCCCGGCGCTCGGGATCGTCGATCTCGAACAGCACGGTTGCCACCAGCTCGCGCCCGTTGGGGACCAGCGGGTTATAGGCGGCGAGTTCGCCCGGCAGCTGTTCGGCCCCGCCCTTTTCGATATAGAGCATTTCCTGCACCTGCATGCGCATGGTGTCGAAATTCTCGAAATGCAGCGTGGCATAAGGGCCGACCTGCAAGCGGCGCCGGCGCTTCATGGCGACGCTCGTCGCGCGCAGCTCCTTGCGGCGGCTGGCGTATTCCGCGGCGGGAATGATGTCGGAAGCTGTGATCTGGCGCATGTCTAGAATCCGTAAGCTTGCGCGAAAAGCTCGATGGGATGCGGCGCGGTTGACGGGCGGCGTGCCGCCCTGGCGCTCGATCCCCTGAAGAATGTGCTCGCCGGCCAGCGGGCATTCGGAGGCGACATATCGCTTGCCGGAATCCTTCGCCTGGCGCGCCACGGGCCGGCCGACCTTGAGGGCCACCTCGAAGTTCTCCTTGCGCACGCCCCATGATCCGCCATGGCCGGAGCAGCGCTCGATCACCGTGAGATCGGCTCCGGGGATCAGCGAGAGCAACTCCGTTGCCTTCTGCCCCATGTTCTGGGCGCGGGCATGGCAGGCAAGATGCAGCGCCACGCCGCCTTCCAGCGGCTTCAGCCCCGGCGCCAGGCCCGGGCCCTTGGCGAGCTTCACGATGTATTCGCTGATGTCGAATGTCGCCGCCGACAGGCGCTTGACGTTCTCGTCGCCCGGCAGAATCAGCGGCCATTCGAATTTCAGCATCAGCGCGCAGGAAGGCACCAGCGCGATCACGTCATAGCCCTTGTCGATCCAGGGCAGCAGCGCCGCCGAAACCTGCTTCGCCGATTCCGCCGACCTTCGGCAGATCGCCCTGCTCCAGCTGCGGCATGCCGCAGCAGCGCGGATAGACGACCTCGCTCTCCACGCCGTTCTTCGCCAGCACCGCGCGCGTCGCCATGCCGATGGCCGGGTTGTTGTAATTCACGAAGCAGGTGGCATAGAGCACGACCTTGCGCCCGAAGCCCGGGGCCTCGCGGTTGACAACCGGCGGCGCTGCCTTGGCCTGGAGAGCGAATGTCTTGCCGTGGAATTTGGGCAATGCGGCGTCGCGATGGACATCGACGATTTTTTCCATCGCCGGCCGCGTCAGCTTGTTCTTGCGGCTCGTCGCCCAGTTGGCGAGCGGTGCCACGGCGCCAGCCAGCTTGCCGTTGCGGTCGGTCTTGGCGAGTTCACCCGGCAACCCCTCCTTCTTGCCGCCCACAAGCTCGGCATAGCGGTAGCGCAGGATCAGATGGGGGAAATCGAGATTGAAGGGATGCGGCGGCACATAGGGACATTTCGTCATGAAGCAGAGGTCGCAGAGCGTGCAGGCCTCCACCACTTGCGCGAAATCCGCGCTCTTGACGCCTTCGACCTCGCCACGCGGGCGAGGCGTCGACCAGATCGAACAGGCGCGGAAAACTGTCGCAGAGATTGAAGCAGCGCCGGCAGCCATGGCAGATGTCGAAGACGCGGCGCATCTCCTCGTCCAGCTTCGCCGGATCGGTGAAATCCGGATCGTTCCAGGCAAGGGGGTGGCGGGTCGGCGCGTCGAGGCTGCCTTCGCTCATCTGGTTTTTCCGTGATCGATGGTTCTCTGCCGCACCCCTCTTCGCCTTCGAAACGAAGAGGGGTCGCGAGAGCCGAATCAAGCCCGCTCCAGCGAGCCTTGCGAACGCTTAGAGGGTGTCGAGAGCCTTCTGGAACCGGCCGGCATGGGACTTCTCGGCCTTGGCCAGGGTCTCGAACCAGTCGGCGACTTCCTCGAAGCCTTCGTCGCGCGCCGTGCGCGCCATGCCCGGATACATGTCGGTGTATTCGTGGGTCTCGCCGGCGATGGCAGCCTTCAGGTTGTTGCCCGTCGGGCCGATCGGCAGGCCCGTGGCCGGGTCGCCCACCGACTCCAGGAATTCGAGATGGCCATGGGCATGGCCCGTCTCGCCCTCGGCAGTGGAGCGGAAGACCGCGGCGACGTCGTTGAAACCTTCAACATCGGCCTTTTGGGCGAAATAGAGATAGCGGCGGTTGGCCTGGCTTTCACCGGCGAACGCGGCCTTCAGATTGCCCTCTGTCTTCGATCCTTTGAGCGATGCCATGATCAAGTCTCCCTTTTGGCGTTGGCAATTTCGGTTGGCAAATTCGGCTGATGGAAATTTGGGCCGCCGGAAAGCGGCTGTCAACAGTTTAGAATTAGTCTAAACTATTTTCCCCGACCCGCGACGCGCAGGATGACATCGACCCGGCGCAAGCGGCTGCCCTGGGGCGGGGCCGGCAATCGAGCGACCTCGATATGCTCGCCGGGGATATCCATCAATTTTCCCTCATCTTCGAAGAAGAAATGATGATGGTCGGTGGTGTTGGTATCGAAATAGCTGCGGCCGGCCTCTACCACCACCTCGCGCAGCAATCCCAGCTCGGTGAACTGGTGCAGGCTGTTGTAGACGGTGGCGAGCGAGACGCGGACCTTGGCGCCAGCGGCCTCCTCATGCAGCTGCTCGGCCGTCACATGCCGGTCGCCCTGCTCGAACAGCAGCTTGGCAAGCGCCAGGCGCTGTCGCGTCGGCCGCAGGCCGATACGGCGCAGGCGGTCGAGCGCTTGGGCATAGGTGCGGGGCCGGGCGGAATTTTCCATCATCACACTCACAATATGAAATTATATAACGATACCTTAGCGAGTTATCTGGAATAAGTCTAGGAAGGTACTGGGGCGTTGGCTAAAGGCGTCTCAGGCATTGGCGGCGGCAAGCCGCCGGCTCGCGGAAGCTGAGGAAACCATAACCCAAGCGGCTAAGCCAGGCATGAAGCCGGCCGTTGGTCTTGAGGCCGGCGGCCTTCAGCGCCATGGCGACGCCGCGCTCCACATGGCGCGGGCGGTAGAAGGAATAGGCGCGACGGATATAGGCCGACGCGGCGCGCTTGCGGTCATAGACGGCGCCCACGGGCGCGGTTGCGGCGAAATAGGCATAAGAGAGCTCGTCATCCTCGCTCTCGCGCATGCGCGAGATGGCAACCGCCAGGCGGCGCAGCCGGCCGATCTTCTCCAACTTCAGATAGCGGCGCAGATGGTCGTAGAACAGCTTGTAGTGGCGATGCTCGTCGGCCGCGATGTTGCGGCAGATCTCCTTCAACACCGGTTCGTCGGCCGCTTCCATCAACGCGGTGTAGTACGAGCTGGTGCCCGTCTCCACGATGCAGCGCGCCACCAGCTCGCCGGCGCGCGAGCCGCGCACTGACGCCTTGGCATCGAGCGGTATCTTGTAGCCGTCGGTGAAGCGCTTGAAGCTGGCCTCGAAATTGAAGCTGGGATCGGCGCGCTCGGCCCATTGGGCCAGCGCCTGGCCGTGCTGCACTTCCTCCTGCGCCCAGCCGCGGGCCACGACCTGGAATTCCGGATCGTCCTGGAAGATGTTGCAGAGATAGATGCCGTAATCGCCGCCGTTATGCTCGACCATGGCGGCGGCTTTCACGACCTTCAGGATTTCGGAATCGACCTTGGCAGGATCGAAGTCCTGCCAGGGGATATCCGCCAGCGTCCAATGCCGTTTGCGCGCAAGGGGTTGCTGCATGGCCTCAGTTCGCTCAGTTGCGATTATCTTGGGAGCTTCGCCGGGCTTTCGCAAGACCCCAGCCCCGTGTGAGGCGGTCTTCAATAGACCGGGTTGTCCAGAGCGGCAAGCTTGGCCTCCGCCACGGCGATCTCGCGCTCGGCGATGGCCCGCTCCATATCGGTCTTGGCGTCGCTGAGATCATCTCGCGCGTTCTTTAATTCGCTATCCGCCGCGGCCCGGTCGATGTCGGCCAGCGGCATGGCCTGCTCGGCCAGCACCGTGCAGCGCTCATTCGTCACCTCGGCAAAACCGCCGGCGACGAAGATTCGTTCCTGCACCTGGCCGCCCTCGAAGACAGCGATGATGCCGGGACGGATTTCGGAAATCAGCGGGGCATGGCCGGGCAGGGCGCCGAAATCGCCCTCGCTGCCGGGGACGACAACCATCTCCACCGCGCGGCTGACCAGCAGCTTCTCCGGCGAGACGAGTTCGAACTGGATCAGATCGGCCATCGCTTCAGCTTCCTTGCTCTCGCAGCAGACGATCCCAATGCCGGATCGACCGCCGGTATCCTTCCGGCATCGTCAGGGCGGCAATCTCCGCCACCCCGAAAAGCCCCAGCGCCTGGTGTTCGGCGCTGATCTGCAAGCTCGTTTCGCCGTGCATGCGGCAGCCATATGTCACGATGACCACCTCGCCTGCCTGCAGCTTCGTAGCGCCAGCAATCGAGGATCGCCTCGACCGCCACCGCAATTCCCAGCTCTTCCTTCACCTCGCGGACCAGGCAGGAAACCGGATCCTCGCCCAATTCCAGCCGGCCGCCCGGCAGTTCCCATTCCTCGCGCTCGTTGCGCAGCAGAACCACGCGATCGCCCAGGAATATCGACACCCTTGACCGACACCGGAAATCGCGGCGCCGGCAACATCGCAAATCTTAGGCCGCTTCGGCCGCCATCTTGCGCGACTTCTCCACCGCCTCTTCGATCGTGCCCACCATGTAGAAGGCCGATTCCGGCATGTCGTCATATTCGCCGGCGACGATGCCCTTGAAGCCCTTGATGGTGTCTTCCAGCTTCACGAACACGCCCGGGCGAGCCGGTGAAGACTTCGGCGACATGGAAGGGCTGCGAGAGGAAGCGCTGGATCTTGCGCGCGCGGGCCACGACCAGCTTGTCGTCTTCGCTGAGTTCATCCATGCCCAGAATGGCGATGATGTCCTGCAGCGATTTATAGGTCTGCAGCACGCGCTGCACGTCGCGGGCGACCTGGTAATGCTCGTCGCCGACGACGCGGGGATCGAGAATGCGGCTGGTGGAATCCAGCGGATCGACCGCGGGATAAATGCCCAGTTCGGCGATCTGGCGCGACAGCACGGTGGTGGCGTCCAGATGGCTGAACGAGGTCGCCGGCGCCGGGTCGGTCAGATCGTCGGCGGGCACGTAAATGGCCTGCACCGAGGTGATCGAGCCCTTCTTGGTGGTCGTGATGCGCTCCTGCAGCGTGCCCATGTCGGTCGCCAGCGTCGGCTGATAGCCCACCGCCGAGGGAATGCGGCCCAGCAGCGCCGAGACTTCCGAACCCGCCTGGGTGAAGCGGAAGATGTTGTCGACGAAGAACAGCACGTCCTGGCCTTCCTCGTCGCGGAAGTATTCGGCCGCCGTCAGGCCGGTCAGGCCGACGCGCGCGCGCGCTCCCGGCGGCTCGTTCATCTGGCCATAGACCAGCGCCACCTTGGAGCCCGGGCCATCGGTCTTGATGACGCCGGATTCGATCATCTCGTGATAGAGGTCGTTGCCTTCGCGGGTACGCTCGCCCACGCCGGCGAAGACCGACACGCCGCCATGCGCCTTGGCGATGTTGTTGATCAGTTCCATGATGATGACGGTCTTGCCCACGCCCGCACCGCCGAACAGGCCGATCTTGCCGCCCTTGGCATAAGGCGCCAGCAGATCGACGACCTTGATGCCGGTCACCAGCACCTGGGATTCCGTCGACTGCTCGATGAATTCCGGTGCCGCGCGATGGATCGGCATGGTCTTCTTGGCGTTGATGGGGCCGCGCTCATCCACCGGCTCGCCCACCACATTGATGATGCGGCCCAGCGTCTCCGGCCCGACCGGCACCGTGATCGCATTGCCCGAATCCGTCGCCGGCTGGCCGCGAACGAGGCCGTCGGTCGTATCCATGGCGACGGTGCGCACCGTCTTTTCGCCCAGATGCTGCGCCACTTCGAGGACCAGGCGCTTGCCCTGGTTCTCGGCATAGAGCGCGTTCAGAATGGCGGGCAACTCGCCTTCGAACTGCACGTCGACGACGGCGCCCAGAACCTGGGTGATCTTGCCGACGGAATTGGTGGCTGTGGTGGTGGCCATGGCTTGCTCCTCTTAACCCTAGACTGCTTCGGCGCCGGAGATGATTTCGATCAGCTCCTTGGTGATATAGGCCTGGCGCGAGCGGTTGTAGAAAATCGTCAGCTTGTTGATCATGTCGCCGGCGTTGCGGGTGGCGTTGTCCATCGCCGTCATGCGCGCACCCTGTTCGCTGGCGCTGTTCTCCAGCAGGGCGCGGAAGACCTGCACACCCAGATTGCGCGGCAGCAGGGCCTCGAGAATCTCCGTCTCATCCGGCTCGTAGTCGTAGAAGGTGTCGCCGCCCGCAGCCTTGCCCTCGGGCAGCGCGAAGGGGATCAGCTGCTGGAACGTGACGAACTGCGTCATCGCCGACTTGAACTTGTTATAGACCAGCCAGGCGACGTCGAACTCGCCCTGCTCGAACATCTGGACGAGCTTGACGCCGATCGCATCCGCAGCGGCGAAGACCAGCTTCGGCCGGCCGACATCTTCGATATGGCCGACGATGATGTCGCCCAGATCGCGCTTCAGCTGGTCGCGGCCCTTGCGGCCGACGCAGAACAGCTTCACCTGCTTGCCCTGCTCGCGCAGCTCTTTCACCTTGCGGCGCGTGGCGCGCACGATGGAGGAATTGAAGCCGCCGCAGAGACCGCGGTCCGACGTCATCACCACGATCAGATGCGTCTGCTCGCGGCCGTTGCCGGCGAGCAATACCGGTGCGCCCTCGCGGCCCGCCATGCTGGATGCCAGCGACCCCAGCATGCGCTCCATGCGTTCGGCATAGGGGCGCGCCGCCTCGGCGGCCTGCTGGGCACGGCGCAGCTTGGCCGCGGCCACCATCTTCATGGCCGACGTGATCTTCTGCGTCGACTTGACGGTGGCAATCCGGACCTTGAGATCCTTGAGCGACGGCATGGCCGGTCAGCGCTTCCTTATCTGACTCAGACGAAGCTCTTGGCGAAGCTGTCGAGGATGCCCTTGAGGCTCGCCTCGCTCGCCGTGGAAATCTCGCCGCTCTGGCGGATCGTGGCCAGCAGATCGGCATGCTTGGAACGCATATCGGCCAGGAAGGTGCTCTCGAACCGGCCGATCTGTTCCACCGCGATCGGATCGAGATAGCCACGCACGCCGGCGAAGATCGCCACCACCTGCTCTTCCACCGGCATCGGGCGGTACTGGCCCTGCTTCAACAGCTCGGTGAGGCGAGCGCCACGCGCCAGCAGGCGCTGGGTCGAGGCGTCGAGGTCGGAAGCGAACTGGGCGAAGGCCGCCATTTCGCGATATTGCGCCAGTTCCAGCTTGATGCGGCCGGCCACCTGCTTCATCGCCTTGATCTGGGCGGCGGAGCCGACGCGGCTGACCGAGAGGCCGACGTTAATCGCAGGGCGAATGCCGCGATAAAACAGCGTCGTCTCCAGGAAGATCTGGCCGTCGGTGATCGAGATCACATTGGTCGGGATATAGGCCGAGACGTCGCCGGCCTGGGTTTCGATGACGGGCAGTGCCGTCAGCGATCCCAGCCCATGCTCCTTGTTCATCTTGGCCGCACGCTCCAGCAGGCGTGAATGCAGATAGAACACGTCGCCGGGATAGGCCTCGCGTCCGGGCGGGCGGCGCAGCAGCAGCGACATCTGGCGATATGCTACCGCCTGTTTCGACAGATCGTCATAGATGATGACGGCATGCATGCCGTTGTCGCGGAAGAATTCGCCCATGGTGCAGCCGGTATAGGGCGCCAGGAACTGCAGCGGTGCCGGCTCCGAAGCCGTGGCGGCGACCACGATCGAATATTCCATGGCGCCGTTGTCTTCCAGGGTCTTGACGATCTGGGCGACGGTCGAGCGCTTTTGCCCGACGGCGACGTAGATGCAGAAGAGCTTCTTGGAATCGTCGGTTCCGACGTTCGTCGCCTTCTGGTTCAGGATGGTGTCGATCGCCACCGCCGTCTTGCCGGTCTGGCGATCGCCGATGATGAGCTCGCGCTGGCCGCGGCCGACCGGCACCAGGGCATCGATGGCCTTGAGGCCCGTCTGCATCGGCTCATGCACCGAGCGGCGCGGGATGATGCCCGGCGCCTTGACCTCGACGCGCTCGCGCTTGACGTCCTTCAGCGGGCCTTTGCCGTCGATCGGGTTGCCCAGACCATCGACCACGCGGCCCAGCAGGCCGCGGCCGACCGGCACGTCGACGATGGCGCCGGTGCGCTTGACCAGATCGCCTTCCTTGATCGAGCGGTCGTCGCCGAAGATCACCACGCCGACATTGTCGCTCTCGAGATTGAGCGCCATGCCGCGGATGCCGCCGGGGAATTCGACCATTTCGCCGGCCTGGACCTTGTCGAGGCCATAGACGCGGGCGACGCCGTCACCGACGGAGAGCACCTGGCCGACCTCGGCCACATCGGCCTCGGTGCCGAAATTGGCGATCTGCTGCTTCAGGATGGCGGAGATTTCTGCGGCGCGGATTTCCATTATCCGACCCCTTTCATGACCAATTTCAGGCGTTGAAGTTTGGATTTGATGGAGCTGTCGACCATGCGGCTGCCGACCTTGACGATCAGCCCGCCGATCAGGCTGGCATCGGTATGGGTTTCGATCGCGACCTTGCCGCCGACGGCGCGGCGCAGCGCCTCGGTGATGGCCGCCGTCTGCGCCTCGTTCAGGGGTGCTGCCGAGGTGACGCTGGCCGTAACCTCGCCGCGCCGGCGCGCCAGATCGGCCAGGAAGGCTGCGATCATGTCGTCGAGGGCGAACAGCCGGCGGTTCTCGGCCACCAATCCTACGAATTTGCGGACCAGATCGGATGTCCCGGCCTTTTCCAGCACGGCGGCCATCGCCTTGCCCTGATCGGCGCGGGTCAGAACGGGGCTGCGCACGAGGCGGCGCAGATCGCCGCTCTCGGCGATCAAGGCGCGGATGGCGCGCAGATCGGCCGCGACGGAATCGAGCTGCTTGGCCTCGTCGGCCAGATCGAACAACGCCGCAGCGTAGCGCGCGGCAAGCCCGGCTGTGCCGGTCTCCTGGGCTGCCAAGTGGACGACCCCGATCCTTGAAGCGCGCCCGTCGCCGGGCGCGAAAAACCCGAAAATCCGGCCGTGCGCCGGGTCCCGCAGGACCCCCCGCCCCGAACGGCGTGGCGTATCTATCATACGGGCTTGGGCGTTGCAACCGGACGGGGCTGCTTCGCAACCGCGCAGCCCGTAAGTGCCGGAAACTGACGGGTTTATGGCGACTTCAGACGTTGCGAAAAGGTATCGATGAAATGATGTTTTCGCGGTGGCGATCGCTCCGCGGCAAACAGGACGCAATGGCCTTGGCCGCGATCCTGGCAACGGGCTATGGAGTTGGCAATCGCCTGGTTAGAGTTCAGGTTCAAGCAGCTGAACTCTGTGCAGTAGATATAGAAATACGTTTGGCCATTTTCCGAGGCGGCGAATGCCAAAGGCGAGGGACGTTCAAGATAGTCTTTGGTGTAGGCGTCCCAGACTGCCTGGGTGATGCCGATACTGGGCGCGCTGCTCAATTGGCTACGCGGATCCGTGCCGTTGCCGCAGCCGGCAAGCAGCATTCCGGCAAGGAAGGCTGAGGCTACAGACGCTGCTTTCATGACCCCCACGTGCTGACCTGTTAAGCGCCGCGCCTGATCAATCGATCAGGTGGTATTTCCGCGGGGCACCCAATCCAAGAGCGAACACAAAACAGGGTCCGTGGGTCGCCTCCGCTTCATTGCAGTTCGCAATCGTGTCGGAGATCTCCCGGCTCGTCGGCTGCGAGCCGCCCTGGCATTTGTGCCCATCGCAGTAGCGATAAGAAGCCCAATAGCCATCTTGCGAGACGACGAAGACCAATGGATTGATCGTATCCTTGTACTTCCCGTAGTAGTTCAACACGGCGTTGCTGATCCCGATCTCCGGCAGATTATCCGCTGATTGAGATGACGGAGCCTGACACCCCGTCAGCAGCGGCAAAAATGCCAGCATCATCAAAAGTCGGCGCCCCATGATTCCCCTCGGCTTGTCTTACTAATTGCGGCCCCATCCACCGGCGCAACTAATAATACATCCGCCAGCCGAGGGCTAGCAGTTCACAGAAAACTATAGGGATCGATATCGATCTGCAGGCGCACGGTGCCGGGCAGTTTCACCTTGGCGAGCCAGTCGCGGATCAGCGGCTGAGGGGCGATGTCGCGCCGGCATTTCAGCAGGAAGCGCCGGCGGTGCCGCCCGCGCAGCATCGCCATGGGTGCGGGTGCCGGACCCAGAACGCTGATGCCGGGGCCCGACGGCGCGACCCGCGCCAGCGCGCGGGCGATCTGATCCAGCCGATCCTGGTCGTGGCTGGAGAGGATCAGCGCCGCCAGCCGGCCGAAGGGCGGCATGGCATGGGTGCGGCGCTCCGCCAGCTCATAGGCGATCAGCCCGTCGCGGTCGCTGGAGACCATGGCGCGCATCACCGGATGATCGGGATCGTAGGTCTGCAGCAGCACCTGGCCCGGCCGCTCGGCCCGGCCGGCGCGCCCTGCGACCTGGTGCAGCAGCTGATAGGTGCGCTCGGCCGCGCGCAGATCGCCGCCGGCCAACCCCAGATCGGCATCGACCACGCCCACCAATGTCAGCATCGGGAAATGATGACCCTTGGCGACGATCTGGGTTCCGATCAGCAGATCGACCTCGTGGCGGGCGATGCGATCGATCATCTCGGAGACGGCGCGCGGGCCCCCCAGCGTATCGCTGGTCAGCGTCGCCATGCGCGCCGCGGGAAACAGCGCGGCTGCTTCTTCCGCCAGCCGCTCCACACCCGGGCCGCAGGCAGCGAAACTTCCCGCCGCCCCGCATTGCGAACAGGTTTCCGGCAGGCGCGCCTGATAGCCGCAGTGATGGCATTGCAGACGGCCGGTCAGGCGATGCTCCACCAGCCAGGCGGTGCAGTTGGGGCAGTTCAGGCGATGGCCGCAGGCCCGGCACAGCGTCAGCGGCGCATAGCCGCGCCGATTGAGGAACAGCAGCGCCTGCTCGCCTGCACCCAGCGTCAGTTCCAGCGCGCTGACCAGGGCCGGCGACAGCCAGCGCTGGCGCGCCGGACGGTCGCGCCTGAGATCGATCGCAGCAACCTTGGGCAATGCCGCACCCGCATGGCGATCGGGCAGATGCAAGGTTGCATAGCGCCCGGCGCTGACATTCTGCAGCGTCTCCAGCGATGGCGTGGCCGAAACCAGGATCACCGGGATGTTGGCGAGATGGCCGCGCAGCACCGCCATGTCGCGCGCCTGATAGCTGACGCCGTCTTCCTGCTTGTAGGCCTGCTCCTGCTCCTCATCGACGACGATGAGGCCGAGATCGGGATAAGGCAGGAACAGCGCCGAGCGCGCGCCGACGACAACACGCGCCTGGCCGTTGGCAATCGCGCGCCAGGCCGTGCGCCGCTCCACGCTGGAAAGATCGGAATGCCATTCCGCGGGCCGGGCGCCGAAGCGCTGCTCGAAACGCTCGAGCCATTGGCCGGTCAACGCGATCTCGGGCAGCAGCACGAGAGCCTGCTTGCCCGCGCGCAGTGCCGCCGCCACGGCTTCGAAATAGACCTCCGTCTTGCCCGATCCGGTGACGCCATCCAGCAGGGTGACGCCGCTGTTGCGCTGCGATGAGCGCATCGGCCGCCTTGCGCTGATCGGCCGACAGCAGCGGGCCTGCATGATCGCCATCCGGCAGCGCAAACGGCAGGCGCTGCGGCAGCGATACCGCAGACAGCAACCCTGCCTCGGCCATCGCCTTGATGACACCGGTTCCAACCCCGGCCTCGCGCGCCAGCTCAGCCTGTCGGGCGCGGCGGGCCATCGGCCAGCACATCCAGGACGCGTTTGCGCGAGGCGGTCAGTTTTGCCTCGCCCGGTGGATCGCTCGCCAGACGCCATGCCGCAATCTCGCGCGGCGGCTCGAGTGCCGCCGATACGCTCATGGCCATGCGCAGCACAGCACCAGGCGGGGCCAGGGTGTAGGCTGCGACCCGATCGATGAAGCGGCGGCAAATTTCGGGCAGCGCTGGAACATCCAGCCGGCCGATGACAGATTTAAGCCGCGCGAGCGCGACCTCGCCTGTGCCGGGCCCCCAGACGACGCCGACCTGTTCGCGGCTGCCCAGCGGCACGACGACGAAATCGCCGGCTGCGACGTCCTCGCCGGCATAGTCGTAGCAGCCGGCAAGCGGCAACGGCAGCAGGACGGCGTATGTGTTGGCGAGGGAGTCGGCCATGGGCTACACTCTAACCGAGCGCCATTGATTCGCGCTCAGGAGCGTCGGGCAATGAAATTCTTCATCGATACCGCCGAAATCAAGGATATCCGCGAACTGGCCGCCACCGGCCTGGTCGATGGCGTGACCACCAATCCCTCGCTGGTCGCCAAAAGCGGCCGGCAGTTCGTCGACGTGATCAAGGAGATCTGCAGCATCATCTCCGGCCCGGTCAGCGCCGAAGTGACCGCGACCGACCATGCGACCATGCTGAACCAGGCTCACAAGCTGGCGAAGATCGCGAGCAACGTGGTCATCAAGGTGCCGCTGACACCCGACGGGCTCAAGACCTGCAAGGTGCTGCGCGAGGAGGGAACCAGGGTCAACGTCACGCTCTGTTTCTCCGCCGCCCAAGCAATCCTCGCTGCCAAATGCGGTGCCAGTTTCATCTCGCCCTTCATCGGCCGGCTCGACGATGTCGGCACCGACGGCATGCATCTGATCGCCGATATCGTGCAGATCTACGATGCCTATCCGGAATTCGAGACCGAGGTGCTGGTCGCCTCCATTCGCCATCCGATGCATGTGGTGGATGCCGCCAAGCTCGGCGCCGATATCGCGACCATTCCGCCGGCCATCGTGCGGCAGATGTACAACCACCCGCTGACCGACAAGGGCCTGGCATCGTTTCTCGCCGATTGGGCGAAGACCGGCCAGTCCATCCTCTAGACCCATGTTGTAGGATGCCGCAAAGCCCCGACGACGCCGTAACGCCAACGCCCCGCCTGACGGCGGCCCAGATCGTCGATTATCTGAAGCGCCATCCCACCTTCCTGCTGCGGCACCCCGAATTGCTGGAAGTCCAGGCGGCCCCCGGCCGCGTCAAGGGCGAGGCGGTGGTCGACCTGCAACAGTTCATGGTCGAACGGCTGCGCAAGGACCTGACCCGGCTGCGGGGCTTGCAGGACGAGATGGTCGCCAACAGCCGCGACAATCTTTCGACCCAGGAGCGCATTCACAAGGCGGCGCTCGCCCTGCTCGCCGCCGAAAGCTTCGAGCATCTGATCGAGATCGTCGGTACCGACCTCGCCGTGCTGCTGGATGTGGATGCCGCCGCCCTTTGCGTGGAGGCAACCGCCGACAAGAATCCGCGCTCGGTCGAGGGCGTGCAGGTTCTGCCAGCCGGCCATGTCGACGCGCTGCTGGGCGCCAATCACGACGTACTGCTGCGCGACGATGCGGAAGGCGATCAGGCGGTATTCGGCCCGGCGGCAGGGCTCGTGCGCTCCGATGCGCTGATCCGCCTCACCATTAGCGAAAGCGTGCCGGTCGGGCTGCTCGCCTTCGGCACGCGCCATCCCGGTTATTTCAATGCCGGCCAGGGCACGGAGCTGCTGACCTTCCTCGCCCGCGTGCTGGAACATTGCCTGAGACAATGGCTCGGGCTGAAGCTCTGAGGGCCGAGCCGCCGGCTGCCTTTCTGGCGGCGGGCGATCTACTCGAACAGATTGAGGAATGGCGCCAATGGTTCGCCGGTGAACGGCGCGCCTCGCCTCACAGTCTTGCAGCCTATGAGCGCGACCTTGCCGCCTTCCTCGCCTTTCTTGCCGAGCATCACGGTAAAGCCGCCTCTCTCGCCACGCTGACGAAGCTCGATCGCGGCGATCTGCGCGCCTGGCTTGCGCACCGCGCCGGCCGCGGACTGAAAGCGAGTTCCACCGGCCGCGCGCTCAGCGTGCTGCGCGGTTTTTATCGATTCCTCGCCCGGCGCAAGCTGGTGGAGAACGCGGTCGTGCTGGGGATGAAGAATCCGAAGTTGCCGAAATCGGTGCCCAAGGCGCTGACCCAGGCCGAAGCCAGCGATGCGATCGACAATATCGGCGAGCTCAGCGACGAGCCCTGGGTTGCCAAGCGCGACGCCGCTTTGCTGACTCTGCTTTATGGCTGCGGTTTGCGTCTGGGCGAGGCCCTGTCGCTGACTCGGCGCGACCAGCTGGCGGCGCGCGCCGGACGGCTGACGGTGACCGGCAAGGGCCGCAAGCAGCGCATCGTGCCGGTGCTGCCGATCGTGGCAGAGGCACTCGACGACTACGTCGCCGCCTGTCCCCATCGCCACGACCCGCTGTTCCTGGGCGTGCGCGGCGGGCCGCTCAATCCGCGCATCGTGCAGGATAGGCTGCAGCGCCTGCGGCTGTTGCTGGGATTGCCCGCGAGCGCCACGCCCCATGCGCTGCGCCACAGCTTCGCCACGCACCTGCTGGCGGGCGGCGGCGATCTGCGGGCCATCCAGGAGCTGCTGGGCCACGCCTCTCTGTCGACGACGCAGCGCTATACCGATGTCGATGCCGCGGGCCTGATGGCGGTCTATGAGCGCGCCCATCCGCGGGCGAAGAGCGCCGGCTAGGCCCTTTCACGGCCCAGCAGCCACAGCGACAGCGGCCCGAGCGCAGCACCCGCGCCGATCACCAGGAAGGCCATGATCCAGGCAGAGGGCGACGCCTGTCCGCCGCCGGCATCGAGCGCAATGCCGACCGCAAGCGGCCCCAGGAAGCTCGAGGCAAAACCGATCGCGGAATGAACGGCGATGGTGGCGCCCTGCGCATCGGGTGAGGCGGCACCGACGGCGCCCGAGGTCAGCGCGCCGGAATCCGCCGTCAGCGTCACCGCATAGATCAGGATCAAGGTGACGACGATGGCATAAGGCAGGCCGCCTGCGAATCCGAGAACGGCGGCCAGCAGGGCCGAGACCGACATGATCTGGATCAGGACTCGCCGCCGGCCAAAGCGCAGCGCCAGCTCGTTGCCCAGGATGCTGGCGGGCAGCCCGATGACACTGAAGACCGCGGCAATGGCCGTGGCGTTGTGATCAGCGCCCAGACCGGCGCGCAATGCAGCGTAACCCAGGAAGGCGACGAGCCAGGCGCGTACCGCCACCAGCTCAAAGCCATGGGCGCCATAGGCGAAGATATAGGCCAGCGCCTGGCGGTTCTTGAACACCGGTTTGAAATTGAGCAGACGGTGGCCCTCGCCAGGTGCCGGTGATTTGGGCTCCGCGCCGAAGAACGCGATCAGCAAGGCGAGCAGCGGGCCCAGCGCCAAAAGGCCGATGGCAACGCGCCAGCCGGCTGCATCGCTCAAGAGGCCGGTGAAGAGATAGGAAAGGCTGACGCCCACCGCATAGCTTGCCGTGTAGAACGAGACGGAGCGCGATTTGTCCGAGCCGGTGTCGCGGTCGGTCAGGATCTTGAGCCCCGGCATATAAGTGCCGGCAAGACCGATACCGCTGAGCGCCCGCCAGAAGAATGCGGTCCAGAATCCGGATGCCAGCAGCGCGAAGCCCAGATGCGCCAAGGTGGTCACGCCGGCGCCCACCAGGAACACCCGGCGCGCATCGATGCGGTCGGTCAGGCTCATCAGGAAGGGAACCGCCGCCATATAGCCGAAGGCGGAGATGCCGGCGATCCAGCCGGCATCGGCATTGCTGATATGCCACTCGGCGATGAATTGCGGCGTCAGGGCTGCGAAGGACAGGCTCGGCAGCAAGGTGCCGATCTCGCCGATCGCCATCGCAAACACAAGCGGCCGGCCGGAGAGGGGTTTCATGGTGAAATTGGCTCGGCGGCGGCCGACGTAATTCCACCGCCGCCGTCTTTTCTATCCGTCATGCCCGGGGCCGGCCTCTTGGCCGGAGCCCGGGCATCCACTCTACGAGCCGCTGAGATAGTGGATCCCCGGGCTCTGCCCCAAGGGCTCGGCCAGGGCGGCAGCCCCGGGATGACGCACGGGAAGAACCATGCGTCAAATATGAATCGCCCGGCCGTCGACGGCCAGCGCCGCTTCCTTCACCGCCTCGTTCAAGCGTCGGGTGAGCATGGCTGGTGCGTGCAATATCTTCCGCCGCCGCGGCGAATTCCATGCCGACCACGAGCTCGGCGATCAGATCGCCGGCATTGGCGCCGATGATATGGGCGCCCAGGACGCGGTCCGTCGCCGCGTCGGCCAGGATCTTCACGAAGCCGTCGGTCATGGCCATGGCACGCGCCCGGCCATTGGCGGTGAAGGGGAACTTGCCGGCCTTGTACGTGATGCCCTCGGCCTTCAGCTGTTCCTCGGTCTTGCCGACGGAGGCCACCTCGGGCCAGGTGTAGACCACGCCGGGGATGGCATCGTAATTCACATGGCCCGCCTGGCCGGCGATGATCTCGGCCACGGCCACACCTTCATCCTCCGCCTTATGGGCCAGCATGGGTCCGGCGATGACATCGCCGATGGCATAGATGCCCGGCACGTTGGTTGCGTAATGGGCATCGGTCTTGACGCGGCCGCGCTCATCCAGCGCCACGCCGGCGCTCATCGAGACCAAGCCCTTCGGTATGCGGACGCCGGCCGATGGCGAGCAACACGATGTCGGCGACCAGGTTTTCGGCCGCCCCGCCCTTGGCCGGTTCGATGGTGACGGAAACGCCGCCATCGCCAGGTGCCGCACCGGTCACCTTCATGCCCAGTTTGAAGCTCATGCCCTGGCGCTGGAGGATGCGCTGCATCTGCTTGGAGACCTCGCCATCCATGCCCGGCAGAATCCGGTCGAGAAATTCCACCACGGTGACCTGGGTGCCCAGGCGCTGCCAGACCGAGCCCATTTCCAGCCCGATATAGCCGCCGCCGATGACGATCATGCGCTTCGGCACGGTCGGCAGCGCCAGCGCGCCGGTCGAGGACACGATCGTCTTCTCATCCACCGGCACGCCCGCCAGCGGCATGGAATCGGAGCCGGTGGCGATGATGATGTTCTTCGCGGTCAAGGTCTGCGTTGCCGCCGGCATTCAGCGCCACCTCGATGGCGCCCGGTGCTGTGATCTTCGCCTTGCCCTTGATCCACTCGACCTTGTTCTTCTTGAACAGGAAGACGACGCCGGCGGTGTTGGCATCCACCACCTTGGTCTTCTGCGCCATCATCGCGGGCAGATCGAGCTCGACCCCGCCAACCTTCACGCCATGCATCGGCCATGCCATGCATGGCCTGCTCATAGACCTCGGAGGATTGCAGCAGCGCCTTGGAGGGGATGCAGCCGATATTGAGGCAGGTGCCGCCCAGGGTCTCGCGTGATTCCACGCAAGCCGTCTTCAGGCCGAGCTGGGCGGCGCGGATCGCAGCCACATAGCCGCCCGGGCCGCTGCCGATCACCACCACGTCGAATGCGCTCTCCGCCATCTTGCCCTCCATGCCCGCCGCCGCAACTTTTCGCCAGATCAATCGCTCTCACATGTACGTTGCCCCGGCATCATTGCCAAGGCCACCGGGCGCTCCTAATCTTCGCGCCCGATCTTCGAACCCAGGGTAACCCTATGCTCGATCACCTCTCGCTCGGCGTGCGCGATCTTCGCCAGGCGCTGGCCTTCTTCGACGCCACCTTCGCGCCGCTCGGCTTCCGACGCCAGCATGACAACGCGACAGAGGCTTCTTACGGCCCGGGCAGTGACCGGACGTTCTGGCTCTATCCGATCGCAGCTGGCGAACCGTCGAGCGCTGCCGGTATGCATGTAGCCTTTGCAGCACCCAGCCGCCCGGCCGTCGACGCGGCCTACAAGGCAGCGCTTGCCCATGGCGCCAGTGCGGCACGCGAGCCCTCCCACCGACCGGAAAACGGCGCCAATTACTACGGCACGGTGGTGGTGGATCCCGATGGCCATCGCCTGGAGATCCTCTGCTCGGCGCCGGGCTGAACCGTCCTCAGATATCGAGGACGAGGCGCTCCGGATCCTCGATGCATTCCTTGACGCGCACCAGGAAGGTCACCGCCTCGCGGCCATCGACGATGCGGTGGTCATAGCTCATGGTCAGATACATCATCGGCCGGATCTCGACCTTGTCGGCGATGGCGACCGGCCGGTTCTGGATCTTGTGCATGCCGAGAATGCCGGATTGCGGCGGGTTCAGGATCGGCATGGACATGAGCGAGCCATAGACGCCGCCATTTGAGATGGTGAAGGTGCCGCCGGTCAGATCGGGGATCGTGAGCTTGCCGTCGCGCGCGCGCTTGCCCAGATCGGCGATGCTCTTTTCTACCTCGGCGAAGCCCAGGCGATCGGCGTCGCGCACCACCGGCACGACGAGGCCCTGTTCGGTGCCCACCGCCACGCCGATGTCGTAATAGTTCTTGTAGACGATATCGTCGCCGTCGATCTCGCCATTGACCGCCGGGATTTCCTTCAGCGCCACGATGCAGGCCTTCACGAAGAAGCTCATGAAGCCGAGCTTCACGCCATGCTTCTTCTCGAAGGTGTCCTTGTATGTCGAGCGCAGCGCCATGACGCGGCTCATATCCACCTCGTTGAAGGTGGTGAGCATGGCGGCGGTGTTCTGGGCCTGCTTCAGGCGCTCGGCGATGCGCTTGCGCAATCGGGACATGCGCACCCGCTCTTCGCGTTCGTGCGGGGCACGCGGCGCAGCCGGTGCCGCGGCAGGCGTCGGTGTGGCGGCGGGCGCGGATGCTGCCTTGCGGGTTTCGCGCGCGATCTCCGCCATGGTCTGGGCGTCGGCCTTGGTGAGGCGTCCATCCTTGCCTGTGCCGGTGACGCCGGTCACATCGAGATTGGCTTCGCTGGCGATCTTGCGCACCGAGGGTGCCAGCGTATCCGGCGCCTTGCCGCTGGATGATGGTGCCGGCGGAGCGGCGGCAGGCGTCGGTGCCGGAGCTGGTGCCGGAGCTGGTGTAGGTGCCGGTTTCGGAGCTGGCGCTGTTGCGGCCGTAGCGGGAGCAGCTGCTGCAACGGGGGCGGAGGCCGGCGCAGCTGCACTGTCCCCTGCCCCTTCGGCGATCACGCCCAGGACCGCGCCAACCTCGACCGTCGTTCCTGCCGGCGCCTTGATCTCGGCAAGCTTGCCGGCCGTGCTGGCATAGACCTCCAGGGTGACCTTGTCGGTCTCCAGCTCCAGCAGCGCCTCGTCGCGCTTCACCGTATCGCCCGCCGCCTTCAGCCATTTGGCGACAGTGGCTTCGCTGATGGATTCGCCGAGCGAGGGAACGACGATATTGATGCTCATGGCGCGCCTCTAGCCTTCCAGCGTGAGAGCCGCATTGACGAGAGCGGCCTGTTCCTTGATGTGGCGGCGCAGCAGGCCGGTGGCGGGCGAAGCCGAGGCCGGCCGGCCGGTATAGCGCAATCGCTTGCTGCGTCCATCTACCGAGTCCAGCACCGCCTCGATCTCCGGCGCAACGAAGCTCCAGGGGCCCATATTGCGGGGCTCTTCCTGGCACCAGATCACCTCAGCCTGGGTAAAGCGGCTGAGCTCGACCATCAGCGGTTTCACCGGGAAGGGATAAAGCTGCTCGAGACGCATCAGATAGACATTCGTCGATGCCGCGCTTCTCGCGCTCCTCATACAGGTCGTAATAGACCTTGCCGCTGCACAGCACGACGCGCTTGATCTCGGCATCGGGCTTCAGCTTGCCGTCGTCGAACAGCACGCGATGGAAGGAGGAGCCCGGCCCCATCGCCGCGAGATTGGAAACGGCGAGCTTGTTGCGCAGCAGGCTCTTGGGCGTCATGGCGATCAGCGGCTTGCGGAAGTTGCGATGCACCTGGCGGCGCAGCACATGGAAGAAGTTCGCCGGCGTGGTGCAGTTCACCACCTGCAGATTGTCCTCGGCGCAGAGCTGCAGATAGCGCTCGAGCCTGGCCGAGGAATGCTCCGGCCCCTGCCCCTCATAGCCATGGGGCAGCATCATCACCAGGCCGGACATGCGCAGCCATTTGCTTTCGCCGGAGGAGATGAACTGGTCGATGATCACCTGGGCGCCGTTGGCGAAATCGCCGAACTGCGCTTCCCAGATCACCAGCGCCTTGGGATCGGCGAGGCTGAAACCGTATTCGAAGCCCAGCACGCCGGCTTCCGAGAGGGGGCTATCCACCACCTCGATCGGCGCCTGGCCCGGCGCGCAGATTGTTCAGCGGGATATAGGGCTGCTCGTTCTCCTGGTCGATCAGCACCGCATGGCGTTGCGAGAACGTGCCGCGGCCGACATCCTGGCCCGACAGGCGCACAGGCGTGCCTTCCTCCAGCAGCGTGCCGAAGGCCAGCGCCTCGCCCATGGCCCAGTCGATATGCTCACCGGTTTCGGCCATCTGCTTGCGGCTTTCCAGCAGGCGCAGCACTTTCTTGTTGGCGGTGAAATCGGCCGGGACCTTGGTGATCGCCGCACCCACGCTTTGCAGCAACTCGCGCGAAACGGCGGTGTCGCCGCGCCGGTCGTCGCCCGAGGCGATCGCCAGGCCCGACCAGGCGCCTTCCAGCCAGTCAGCCTTGTTGGGCTTGTAGCTGGTGGCGCTGTCGAACTCGCGCTCGAGGCTCTGCTGGAAGTCGGCCGCCATCTGCTCCGCCGCGCCCGCGGCGATCGTGCCTTCCTTCAGCAGCCGCTCGGCATAGATCGCGCGCGTTGTCGGATGCTTGGCGATGGTCCTGTACATGAGGGGCTGGGTAAAGGCCGGTTCGTCGCCCTCGTTATGGCCGAAGCGGCGATAGCAGAACATGTCGACGATGACGTCTTTCTTGAACTGCTGGCGGAATTCAGCCGCGATCCGCGCCACATGCACCACGGCTTCCGGATCGTCGCCGTTCACATGCAGGATCGGCGCCTGGACGATCTTGCCGGCTTCCGAGCAATAGGGGCCGGAACGCGACTGGACCGGGTTGGTGGTAAAGCCGATCTGGTTGTTGATGATCAAGTGAATGGTGCCGCCGGTGCGATAGCCCTTGAGGTCGGAGAGGTCGAGAGTCTCGGCCACCAGCCCCTGGCCCGCGAACGAGGCATCGCCATGCAGCATCAGCGCCATGCAATGCTGGCGCTCGGTATCCTTCTTCTGCTGCTGCTTGGCGCGCACCTTGCCCAGCACCACCGTGTCGGCGGCCTCCAGATGCGAGGGATTCGCCGTCAGCGAGAGATGCACGACCTTGCCGTCGAATTCGCGGTCGGAGGAGGTGCCGAGGTGATATTTCACATCGGCCGAACCCTGGACATCCTCGGGATTGGCCGGATTGCCCTGGAACTCGGAGAAGATCGCGGCAAACGGCTTGCCCATGAAATTGGCCAGCACGTTAAGCCGGCCGCGATGGGTCATGCCCAGCACCACCTCGGTGACGCCGAGCTGGCTGCCGCGCTTGACGATCTGCTCCATGGCCGGGATCAGCGTCTCGCCGCCATCCAGCCCAAAACGCTTGGTGCCGGTGTATTTGCGGTCGAGGAAGCGCTCGAAGACCTCGGCGACGGTCAGGCGCTCGAGGATCGCGCGTTTTCCCCGCTCAGTGAATTCCGTGGTGTTCAATACGGACTCGATGCGGTCCTGAATCCAGGCCCGCTGGGCCGGGTCCTGGATATGCATGTATTCCACACCGATCTTGCCGCAATAGGTGGCGCGCACGCGCGCGATCAGCTCGCGCAGCGTGGCCGTCTCCAGGCCGAAGACGTTGTTCACGAACATCGGCCGGTCCATATCGGCCTCGGTGAAGCCATAGGTCGCCGGATCGAGATCGGCATGGGGATTGATCGGCTTCAACCCCAGCGGGTCGAGATCGGACTCCATATGACCGCGCACGCGATAGGCGCGCACCATGGTAAGGGCGCGCACGGAATCGCGTGCGGCGCTGCGCAGCGCCTCGATATTCGCCTCTGGGCTGCGCTTGGCTTTCCGAGGCAAGGACGGGTGCTGCAGCACCGTTGGCCTTATGGGCTGCCTGTTCAGCATGCCCATTGCCATTGACGAAAGCGGGCTTGCGCGGCGCCCAGCTGGCACCCCGCAGATCGCCCATCGCCTCGGCAGCGCCGCCGCCCAGCGAGGCGAAATAATCGCGCCAGCCCGCATCGACGGAAGCGGGGTCCTGGGCATAGCGGGCATAGAGTTCGGTGATGAAGGCCGCGTTGGGCCCGGAAAGGAAGGATGTCTCGCTCTGTTGCATCTCGCCTGCTGCTCTTGGCGGTCCCACGACCGCTCGCTGGTTTATACCACCGGCGCTAAGCCGGCCTTCTCCCCCCGATTGACGCGCGCCCAGAGCAAGTCGAATCAAATTCGACTTGCTCCAACTTATTTTATCTAGCGACTGATTCACGCCTTAAGCCAACCGGCTTAAGGCGATCAGGCGCTCTCAGCCCTTCAGCACCTTGACCATGGTGCTGCCCAGGCTGGCCGGCGAATCGGCGACGGTAATGCCCGCCGCCTTCATCGCCTCGATCTTGTCCTCGGCCCCGCCCTTGCCGCCGGCGATGATCGCACCGGCATGGCCCATGCGCCGGCCGGGCGGCGCGGTGCGACCGGCGATGAAGCCCACCACCGGTTTCTTGCGCTTGGCGGATTTTATAAGGGCAGCTGCGTCTTCTTCCGCCGCCCCGCCGATTTCGCCGATCATGATGATCGCCTGTGTCTCTTCATCGCCCAGGAACATCTCCAGGCAATCGACAAAACTGGTGCCGTTGACCGGGTCGCCGCCGATGCCGATGCAGGTGGATTGGCCCAATCCCGCCGCGGTCGTCTGCGCCACCGCCTCGTATGTAAGCGTGCCGGAGCGCGAAACAATGCCGACCCGGCCGCGGCTGTGGATGTGGCCGGGCATGATGCCGATCTTGCATTCGTCGGGGGTGATGACACCCGGGCAATTGGGCCCGATCAGGCGGGTCTTGCTGCCCGAGAGCACCCGCTTGACCCGCACCATGTCGAGCACCGGAATGCCCTCGGTGATGCAGACCACCAGCGGCAACCCAGCGTCGATGGCTTCCAGGATCGCATCGGCGGCAAAGGGCGGCGGCACATAGATGACGCTGGCCGTGGCGCCGGTCCTGGCGACGCGCCTCCTGCACCGTATCGAAGACCGGCAGATCGAGATGGCGCGTGCCGCCTTTGCCCGGCGTCACGCCGCCGACCATCTTGGTGCCATAGGCGATGGCCTGTTCGGAATGGAAGGTGCCCTGCGCGCCGGTGAAGCCCTGGCAGATGACCTTGGTATTGCGGTCGACGAGCACGGACATCAGGCGGCTTCCTTCACGGCTTTGACGATCTTCTCCGCCGCATCGGCGAGGTTGTCGGCCGAGACGATGGGCAATCCCGATTCCCGCAGGATCTTCTTGCCGAGTTCGACATTGGTGCCTTCCAGGCGCACCACCAGCGGCACGCCCAGGCTGATCTCCTTGGCCGCCGCCACCACGCCCTCGGCGATGACATCGCAGCGCATGATGCCGCCGAAGATGTTCACCAGGATGCCTTCGACATGGGGGTCGGAGAGGATCAGCTTGAAGGCGGTGGTCACCCGCTCGCGGGTCGCCCCGCCGCCGACATCGAGGAAATTTGCCGGCGCCCCGCCATAGAGCTTGATGATGTCCATGGTCGCCATGGCGAGCCCGGCGCCGTTCACCATGCAGCCGATATTGCCGTCGAGCTTGATGTAGTTGAGGCCGTGCTTGGCGGCTTCGAGCTCGGAAGGGTCTTCCTCCGTTTCGTCGCGCAGCGCCTCGACGTCCTTGTGGCGGAAGAGGGCGTTGTCGTCGAAATTCATCTTGGCATCGAGCGCCATCACCTCGCCGGCCTTGGTCACCACCAGCGGATTGATCTCGACGATCGAGGCATCGAGCTCGATGAAGGCGCGATACATCGCGGTGATGAACTTGATCGCCGGCGAAACCTGGTCGCCTTCGAGGCCGAGGCCATAGGCGATGCGCCGGGCATGGAAGGGCATCAGGCCGATGGCCGGATCGATGACGGTGTGGATGATCTTCTCCGGCGTCTTGGCGGCGACTGTCTCGATCTCCGTGCCGCCTTCGGTCGAGGCCATGGCAACGACGCGAGAGAGGGAGCGGTCGATCAGCATGCCGAGATAAAGCTCGCGGGCGATCTCGGTGCCCGCCTCGACATAGACCCGCTTCACTTCCTTGCCCTGCGGGCCGGTCTGGTGGGTGACCAGCACCTTGCCCAGCATGGCTTCGCTCGCCTGGCGCACCTCCGCCAGCGAACGGGCCAATTTCACACCACCCGCCTTGCCGCGCCCACCGGCATGGATTTGGGCCTTCACCGCCCAGATGGAACCGCCCAGGGATTTGGCAGCGTCTTCGGCCTCTGCGGGGGTATAGGCGACGGCACCGCGGGGTACCGCCACACCGAATTTCGCCATCAGGCTTTTCGCCTGATATTCGTGAATGTTCATCGGCCCTTTTTCATCGCCATTTTTCTTGATGGGCAAAGAGCGCCGAAGCGCTCATACCGCAGTGCAACAAGGTCAGTAATCTAACCCTAAATCCGCGTAGGAACAATGACAGTGGCCCAGGGCGGAAGCCAAGGCTTCACCCAGGCCGGTTGCAGCCGGTTGCAGCTTTCCCTTCGAGCCCCAAAAGCTTCGGGGGATGGCGCAAGCGCCATCCCCCGAGAACAGTCCGGGGCGGCGCGAACGCCGCACCCGGTTGGAATCGTTACGTCGGTAAGACCGACGAAACTACTTCCGCTTCTTGGCCTTCTTTGCCTTCTTCTTAGCAGCGGCCTTCTTGGCCGGCTTCTTCGCCGCCAGCTTGGCGGTCTTACGGGTCATCTTCTTCATAGCTTTAGTCTCCTCTCTGAATTTTCCTCACCTCATCGATGAGGCCCCGAACGGCCGAGACCGATTTGTCGAACAAGGCCTTCTCTGCCGAGTCCAACGCAATCTCGACCACTCTCTCCACGCCGCCGCCACCGATAACTACCGGGACGCCGACATAGAGCCCTTTAACCCCATACTGGCCGTCCAAATAGGCGGCGCAGGGCAGCACACGCTTCTTGTCCATGAGATAGCTTTCGGCCATCAGGACTGCGGCGCTTGCCGGGGCGTAGAATGCGGACCCCGTTTTCAGAAGGCCGATGATCTCCGCCCCGCCATCGCGGGTGCGTTGAACGATCTTGTCGAGCCGTTCTGCGGTGGTCCAACCCATCTTCACCAGGTCGGGAAGTGGAATCCCGGCCACGGTGGAATAGCGTATCAGCGGAACCATGGAGTCGCCATGGCCGCCGAGCACGAAAGCGGTGACGTCCTCGACCGAGACTTTGAACTCCTCGGCCAAAAAAAAACGAAAACGCGCGCTGTCCAGCACGCCGGCCATGCCGACGACGCGATTCGCAGGAAGCCCGCAGGCCTCGCGCATCACGGCGACCATGGCATCGAGAGGATTGGTAATGACGATGACGAAGGCGTTCGCACAATGCTGCTTGATCGCGGCACCCACTGCATTGATCACTTTGCAGTTCGTCGCCAGCAGATCGTCGCGGCTCATACCTGGCTTGCGCGCGATGCCCGCGGTGCAGATGACGACATCCGCTCCGGCGATTGCGGCATAGTCGTTCGAGCCGATGAAGCGTGCGTCATACGCTTCGATCGTCGAACCTTGCGCTATGTCGAGACCCTTGCCCTGGGGAACACCGTCGACGACATCGAAGAGTACGACGTCACCAAGTTCCTTTAGACCGATTAGCAGCGCCAGCGTACCTCCGATATTGCCGGCGCCAACCAGGGCGATCTTTTTACGAGCCATCCAGCCCCCGTGTAAGTGTCACCCACGTGACACTAGGTATTGTGTTATTACGCTTTTTGTTCCCCAAGAGCAAGTGGGGATAGACAGGAAATTTCAAGTTTCACCTCAACTGCGGTTGAGCGAGATACTCCTGCGTCTGCATCTCCATCAGCCGCGACGACGTGCGGCGAAAATCTTCCGCACCGAATCCGGCGGCAAAAAGCCGATCGGGAATATCTTGCGCTGCGACGATCAGATGCACATGCCGTTCGTAGAGCGCATCGATAAACGTCATGAAACGCTGGGCTGCGTTGTATTCATCGCGGCTCATCACCGGCACGCCATCGAGCAGCACGACGGGAAAATTCGCGGCGATGGCGAGGTAGTCGGCGGAGCCCAGCGGCTTGCGGCACAACTCGTCGAAGGTGAGCAGCGCCACGCCCTTCGCGGTTCGCGCGATCGTGAGCGTCGCGGCCCTGCATGGAGAGCGTGGTCGGTAGCGGTTGCGAGTCATCGGTCAGCCGCGCGAAGGCTTCTTCCAGGCTCCGAGTCGCGGCGGCC
Source organism: uncultured Alphaproteobacteria bacterium (assembly GCA_963770335.1). Taxonomy (GTDB): domain Bacteria; phylum Pseudomonadota; class Alphaproteobacteria; order Dongiales; family Dongiaceae; genus DASXQK01. The sequence continues at coordinate 293,201 of CAVYPG010000005.1, read as the reverse complement.
CCCAACGGCGTGTGATAGAGGGCCAGATCGCGGATGCGAAGCCGCCGGTAATCGAGGTTGCCGTCGAGCTGCAGGATATCGAGCTTCTCCTTCAACAGGGCGATGAAGGGCAGGAAGCGCTCGCGCTGCAGCCCGTCCTTGTAGAGATCGTCGGGCGCGGTATTGGAGGTGGCGACCACCACCAGGCCTTCTTCGAAGAGGGCCTCAAATAACCGGCCGAGCAACATGGCATCGGCGATGTTGGTCACCTGGAATTCGTCGAAACAGAGCAGCCGGGTGTTTTCGGCGATCGATTCGGCGAGCTGCGGGATCGGTTCGCCATGGGCTGTCTGCCGCCAGGCGTGCAGCGACTCATGCACCTCCAGCATGAAGGCCAGGAAATGCACTCGGCGTTTCTTTTCGACGGGTGCGCCGGCAAAGAACAGGTCCATCAGCATGGATTTGCCGCGGCCCACCCCGCCGAAGATGTAGAGACCCTGGGTCATCGGCTCGGCGCGGTGGGCGAGGCCCAGCCGCTCGCGCCAGCTGCGCTGGCTCTGGGCGTTGTTGCGCGCGAGTGCGTTGTGGAGGGATTGCAGTTTTTCGGCGGCGAGAAGCTGGGCCGGGTCGCCGGTCAGCTTGCCCTCGGCAACCCGCCGGCGATATGTCGCCAGCGGCCCTATTTGCCCGTCGGGAAGATCGGCGGCCACAGCCTCCTGCTTCATCGCCCGAATCAGCGTCCTCCGGCAACCCGCAGAATGGCGCCCGTCATATAGGAGGCCGCATCGGAGAGCAGGAACAGGATTGGGCCGGCAACCTCATCCGTCTGGCCAGCCCGCGCCATGGGCACAGTGGGTACGATCCGGGCCATGCGGCCGAGATCGCCCGAGGCCGTCTGCATCTCCGTATCGATCATGCCGGGCTCGATGGCGTTGACCCGGATTCCCTCGCGCCCCAGTTCCTTGGCAAGGCCGAGGGTCATCGTGTTGATGGCGCCCTTGGAAGCGGCGTAATGAATGAATTCGCCGGGGCTGCCAAGCGTGGCCGCGCCCGAGGAGATATTGACGATGGCGCCGCCCTTGCCGCCGCTCGCCGTCGACATGCGCTTGACCGCTTCGCGTGCGCACAGGAAGGCGCCGAAGACGTTGACGGCGAAGACCCGGTGCAGATCGGCAGTATCCATGTCGACGAACTTGCTGCTGCGCCCGACGATGCCGGCATTGTTCACCAGCCCGTCGAGGCGTCCGAAGCGTTTGTCGACCTCGGCGAACAGGCGCCGGATATCCGCTTCGCTGCCCATATCGGCCTGGATGGCGATGGCATCGCTGCCATCCTTCTTGATGTCGCGCACGACCTGCTCGGCATCCTCGCCGCGCTTGGTGTAGTTGACGGCGACGCGGTAGCCCTGCTTGCCGGCCCCGCGCGCGGCAGCGGCGCCGATGCCGCGGCTGCCGCCGGTAACGATGATGACCTTGTCCATCGGTCTAGTGTTTACACGCTCGCGCGGCGTTGTCTACGGAGCGGGCGACAGAAGAAGATCATGGAGATAGCCATGTCTTCTCATTCGTCATTCCCGGGGCGGCCGATGGGCCGAGCCCGGGAATCCACTATCTCAACGGCATCGAAGAGTGGATGCCCGGGCTCCGGTTAAGAAACCGGCCCCGGGCATGACGGTGGAGGAAATGGTGCCGGCGAGAATCAGCGCCGCGCGATCATCTGCTTCTTGATCTCGGCGATGGCCTTGGCGGGGTTCAGGCTCTTGGGGCAGGTGCGCGTGCAGTTCAGGATGGTGTGGCAGCGATAGAGCCGGAAGGGATCCTCGAGATTGTCGAGGCGCTCGCCCTTGGCTTCATCGCGGCTGTCGGCGATCCAGCGATAGGCCTGCAGCAGGATGGCCGGGCCCAGATAGCGTTCGCCGTTCCACCAATAGCTGGGACAGGCGGTCGAGCAGCAGAAGCAGAGAATGCACTCCCAGAGCCCGTCCAGCTTGGCGCGCTCTTCCGGCGATTGAATCCGCTCGCGGTCGGGCGGCGGCGTCTCGCTTTTTAGCCAGGGCTCGATGGAGGCGTATTGGGCATAGGGCGTGGCGAGATCGGGCACCAGATCCTTCACCACCGGCATATGGGGCAGCGGGTAGATCGCAACATCGCCCTTCACCTCGGAAATAAACTTGGTGCAGGCGAGCGTGTTGGTGCCGTCGATATTCATGGCGCAGGAGCCGCAGACCCCCTCGCGGCAGGAGCGGCGGAAGGTGAGCGTCGAATCGGTCTCGTTCTTGATCTTGATGAGGGCGTCCAGAACCATCGGTCCGCAATCGGCGAGATCGACCTGGTAACTGTCGAGCCGCGGATTGCCCTTCTCGTCCGGGTTCCAGCGATAGACGCGGAAGGTCTTCGGCTTCTTGGCCCCGGCCTTGCCCGGATGGGCCTTGCCGGCGGTGACCTTGGAATTGCGGGGAAGCGTCAGCCCGGTCATGCCGTCCTCTAATAAACCCGCGCCTTGGGCGGGATGGATTTCACGTCGTTGCTCAGCGGTTGCATATGCACGGGCCGGTAGCCGAAGCGCGGGTTGCCGTCCTCGCCCAGCCAGGCAATGGTGTGCTTCAGCCAGTTCTGCATCGTCGCGCTCGGCGAAGTCTTCGCGCGCATGGGCGCCGCGGCTTTCGGTGCGGTTGGCGGCCGAGGTGATGGTGACCATCGCCTGGGCCAAAAGATTATCCAGCTCCAGCGTCTCCACCAGGTCGCTGTTCCAGATCAGCGAGCGGTCGGTGACCTTGAGATGGGCGCGCTTGGCCCAGGATTGCTGCAGCTTGGCGGTGCCGTCGGCCAGCGTCTTGCCGGTGCGGAAGACGGCGCAGTCAGCTTGCATGATGCGCTGCATTTCCAGGCGCAAGGCTGCCGTCGGCACCTCGCCCTCGGCATGGCGGAAGCGATCGAAGCGGGCGAGTGCTGCATCGGCCGACCCCTTCGGCAATTCCGGCTGGCTCGCGCCTGGCACGACCAGCTCGGATGCCCGGATCGCCGCGGCCCGTCCGAAAACGATGAGGTCGAGCAGCGAATTGGAGCCGAGCCGATTGGCGCCATGGACCGAGACGCAGGCCGCTTCGCCTATGGCCATCAGCCCCGGCACGATCGTGTCCGGATCGCCCTTCTTCAGCGTCACCACCTCGCCATGATAATTCGTGGGGATACCGCCCATGTTGTAATGGCAGGTGGGCAGCACCGGGATCGGCTGCTTGGTCAGATCGACGCCGGCGAAAATACGCGCCGTCTCGGAAATCCCGGGCAGGCGTTCATGGATCGTCTTGGGATCGAGATGCTCCAGATGCAGATCGATGTAGTCCTTGTTCGGCCCGGCGCCGCGGCCTTCGCGCATCTCCAGCGTCATGGCGCGGCTGACCACGTCACGGGAGGCGAGATCCTTGGCATGGGGCGCATAGCGCTCCATGAAGCGTTCGCCCGCCGCGTTGGTGAGATAGCCGCCCTCGCCCCGCGCGCCTTCGGTGATCAGGCATCCGGCGCCATAGATGCCGGTCGGGTGGAACTGCACGAACTCCATATCCTGCAGCGGTATGCCCGCGCGCAGCGCCATGGCGCTGCCGTCGCCGGTGCAGGTGTGGGCGGAGGTACAGGAGAAATAGATGCGGCCATAGCCGCCGGTGGCGATCACGGTGATCTTGGCGCGGAAACGATGGATGCGCCCATCCTCCAGCGACCAGGCCATGACGCCGCGGCAGGCGCCCTCCTCGTCCATGATCAGGTCGAGGGCGATGTATTCGATGAAGAACTCGGCGTGGTGCTTCAGGGCCTGCTGATAGAGCGTATGCAGGATGGCGTGACCGGTGCGGTCGGCGGCAGCACAGGTGCGCTGCGCGATGCCCTCGCCGTACTTCGTGGTCATGCCGCCGAAGGGCCGCTGATAGATCTTGCCGGCCTCGGTGCGGCTGAAGGGCACGCCGTAATGCTCCAGTTCGATCACGGCAGGGATGGCTTCGCGCACCATGTATTCGATGGCGTCCTGGTCGCCCAGCCAGTCCGATCCCTTCACGGTGTCGTACATATGCCAGCGCCAGTCATCCTCGCCCATATTGCCCAGCGCGGCACTCATGCCGCCTTGCGCCGCCACCGTATGGCTGCGGGTGGGGAATACCTTGGTGAGACAGGCGGTGCGCAGGCCCTTCTCCGCCATGCCGAAGGTGGCGCGCAGACCGGCACCACCGGCGCCCACGACGATGACGTCATAGGTGTGGTCGACGATGTCGTATGCCTTGCCGTCAGCCATTACCCGGAGCCTGCGAACGCAATGATGGTGAGAGAGATATAGGCGGCCACGAACAGGCCGATACAGGCGGCCTTGGCCAGCAGGATCAGGGTCAGCTTGCGCCATTCGGTGTGAACGTAATCCTCGATCACCACCTGCAGGCCCAGCGCGCCATGCCAGAAGGCGGCGGCGAGCAGGATCAGCATCAGCCCATAGGTGACGGGCGAGCGAAGCCAGCTCGATGACCGCGGCATGATCGGCGCCCGTATGCACCACGAGGCCGATGACGAACCAGACGATGAGCGGAATCAGTAGCAGTGCCGTGATCCGCTGCAGCCACCAATGCTTCACCCCTTCATGGGCGGAGCCGAGGCCGCGAACGCGCGAGGTAGCACTGCGGGTATCGTCCATCACAACGCCCCCAGATACCAATAGCCGGCGATGAAGGATCCGATCGTGAGCACGACGGCGGCGATGACCACGATCCAGCCGGTGAGATAGACGCTGGGCAGATCGAGGCCGAGGCCTGCATCCCACCCCAAATGCCGGATGCCGTTGCACAGGTGATAGAACAGGGCGAAGGCCCACATGAACAGCAGCAGCCGGCCATACCAGGCGCCCGCAATCGTCTGTGCGGTATCGAAGGCCGCAGCGCCATGGGCGGCGGCGATCAGCCAGGCAACCAGCACGGCGGCGCCGGCAACGAGGCCGAGGCCGGTGAATCGATGCAGGATCGACAGGACCGAGGTGAGCTGGAACTTGTAGATTTGCAGGTGCGGCGAAATCGGGCGATCGGCCGGCGACATGCTGGAGTCCAATGTTCTGCTGCGCTGCAGCGACAGGCCTCAGGGTTTAGCTTTCCCGCCGTTTCAAGTCAAACCCGGCAAGCCCTGTGGGCCGTTCTGTGGATAAGCATGTCGCCCTCTGTGCGCGACTCATCAATTTACTCACAGGATTCTTCAGTTTGGCGACAGGCCCATGATTGTCTGGAGCGAAAACTGGGCTCAGGCTTCCTTCAGTACGCGAAAGCGTCGGACCGCGTTTCCCAGCCTCAGCCTGCCACGCGGGTCAAAGCCGGGAAAATGCGTGTTTGCGGGCGGTTGCGGCCCTTCCCAGGGCGGGCTGTCCGGCGTTGCCGGCTTGGGGCCGGGCGGCAAAACCGCCTTTCCTTCGGTCGGCGAGATGGAAGGCCAGGTCACTCTCAACAAGACTTGCCTTCCGGTCACAGGGGGTCGCGGCATGGCGTCGGTTCGACCGCGCCATGAAACGCCCCCGGCGATGCCGGGCCACGCTTTCGGGCGGGGTGGTGTTGCGACCGGAGGTCGGTCGAGAGACGACAGGCCCTTTATCGGGCGTGGCTCCCTGTCCGAGGGAGCCTCTTGCTAAGGCAGCGGCGCCGGTCGCGATGTGAAGGTCCGGCCTGGCGCGCCGTCAGCAGGAACGTCCCGCCGTTTTTTCGTGCAGGAGCCTTTAGGGGCTCCGAAGGCGTCGGGAGTGCTTCCCTTACGGGCAGCACGCTTGCGGTGTGATGGCAACATCGGCCCGCACCCGACGCCTTCTCCTTTATCATGACCGAGTCGCGCCGCTCAAACAGATTTTGTGAATCCGGTCTCACCACCCGCTACATCTAGCGGTCAGGATCGCTTGGGCAGGATCGCGGTGTAGTCGAACTCGAGGATGACATCGCTGCCTTCGGCCGGAAAATCGCCGCAGGGCCGGTCTTTCGTGGCGTAAGTGACCAGGCGCAGCGCGCCGCAATCGCGCCGGCCCGGCAATCGGGATTTTCTCGGCCACCTTCGTCCAGGCATAGACCGTATCGCCGGCAAAGCAGGGATTGAGATGCCGCCCGCCATTGATGGCGGCGATGCGAAAGGCATTGCCGAGGCCGTTGAAGCTGAGCGCGCGGGCCAGGCTGATGACATGGCCGCCATAGACGAGGCGGCGGCCGAAGCGTCCCGCCTTTTGCGCATGCTGATCGAAATGCACCCGCGCGGTGTTCTGATAGAGCCGCGTGGCGCTCATATGGCAGGACTTCCTCGATCGTCATGCCGTCGACATGATCGATCTTCTCGCCGGCTTCGTAGTCGTCCCAGTAATGCGCGCTGCCCGCGACAGCGGTGTCATAGCCGGCAAGATCGATTCCTGCCGGAAGCTGCAGCGCGTCGGCGCCCAGGCTCGCCGGCAATGACGGTACGCTCGGTTGCGGCGCCGGCGCGTTGCGCTCGCGCTTGCGCACCATCACCCAGCGGACATAGCTCAGCACGCTCTCGCCGCGCTGATTGAGGCCGGTGGTGCGGACATAGACCACGCCGGTTTCGCGGTTCGAATTTTCCCTGAGGCCGATGACCTCCGATCGCGCGCTTAGCGTATCGCCGGCATAGACAGCCGCGCCGAAGCGCCCATCGGCATAGCCCAGATTGGCGACCGCGTTCAGCGAGATATCCGGCACGCTGCGCCCGAAGACGAGATTGAAGACGAGGATATCGTCCAGCGGGGCCGAGGGCAGCTTCAGCCGGCGGGCGAATTCATCGGAACTCGCCAGCGCGAAGCGCGAGCCGGTGAGCGCGATATAGAGCGCCCGCTCGCCCTCGCCCACCGTGCGCGGCGTGGCGTGGTCGATCGTCTGGCCGAGCTGGAAATCCTCGAAGAAGCGGCCGGGATCGGTCTTGCTCGAACTCACCCGCGGCTCTCGCGCTCGCCGATCGCCGTGGCAAGATCGACCAGGCGCCGGGCATTCTGCACATGCAGGTTTTCCACCAGCTTGCCGTCGACCAGCACGACGCCTTTGCCCTCGGCAACCGCCGCGGCATGAGCCGCGATGATGCGCCGTGCCGTCTCGACCTCCTTCGGCGAGGGGGCGAAGACGCGGTTGGCAATCTCGATGGTCTTGGGATGGATCAGCGTCTTGCCGTCGAATCCCATCTGCTGGCCCTGGCGGCAGGCCTGTTCGAATCCCGCCATGTCCTCGAGGTCGAGATGCACGCCATCGAGGATGGCCAGGCCGTTGGCGCGCGCGGCCAGCACGCAAAGGCCAAGGCTGGTCAGCAGCGGCAGGCGCTCGGGCGTATGGGCGGCATGCAGATCGTTGGCGAGATCGGAAGTACCCATGACGAAACAGGCCACCCGCGGGCTCGATCCCGCAATGGCATCGGCATTCAGGATCGCGCGCGGGGTTTCCATCATGCACCAGATGGCGAGATCGTCCGGCGCGCCACTGCCAGCCAGCACCGCAAGCGCCTGGCGCACCGCATCGGCGCTCTCGGTCTTGGGCAGCAGGACCGCATCGGCACCGGATGTGCCGGCCGCCACCAGATCGGCATGGCCCCAGGGCGTGTTCAGCCCGTTGACGCGAATGACGAGTCTCGCGCTTGCCGATAACCGCCGGCCTTCACCGCGTTCACCACCTGGATGCGGGCATCGTGCTTGGCATCCGGGGCGACGGCATCCTCGAGATCGAGGATCACCGCATCGGCCGGCAAGTGTCTTTACCTTTTCCATGGCGCGCAGATTGGCGCCGGGAACATAGAGCACGCTGCGGCGGGGGTGCGCGGTCTGCAACAAGCCAGATCCTCCGTTAATGAGGCCGCGCGACTATAATGGAGGCGGCTGGTGTGGCAAAGTCGCCGGGCAAACGCGAGCGGCCCCATGCAGATCATTTCGCTTCAGTCGCGCGTCGCCTATGGCCATGTCGGCAATTCAACCGCCGTGCCGGTGTTGCAGCGCCTGGGGCACGAGACCGCGGCGGTCGATACGACCCTGCTCTCCAACCATCTGGGATACGAGACCCATGGCGGGCGGATCCTGCCGGCCGAGGATGTCGCTGCCGTCGTCGAAGGGCTGGTGAAGCTGGGCGTGCTGGCCCGCTGCGATGCCCTGCTCACCGGCTTCCTCGGCCATTCGGCAGGCGTTGCCGGCGATACCGTGCAATGGCTGCGCATGGAGAATCCGAACGCCCTCTATTGCCTCGATCCGGTGTTGGGCGAGCGCGATGGCGGGCTCTATGTGGCGCAAGCCACGGCAACGACGATCGGCCGGCGCCTGGTGCCGGAAGCCGACATCCTGCTGCCCAACGCCTTCGAGCTCGATTATCTCTGCGGCGCCCGCAACCGGAGCCTCAGCGACGTGGCAACCGCCAGCGATGCCCTGCTGCGCCGGGCGCGGCCGGGCGCGATCGTCATCGCCACGGGCCTCGATTGCGATGAGGGCCCGCACGATCGGGTCGAGGTGATGGCAAGCGCCAAGGGTGCCCGCTATCTCGCTTCCGTGCCGCGCCTCGATCTGCCCGCCCATGGCGCCGGCGACCTGTTCGCCGCCCTCTTCCTCGGCCACTACCTTCACGGCCGCAACCTGCCGAGCGCGCTTGCCCACACCATGGATGCCACTCACCTGGTGTTCAGCAATTCGCTGGGCAAACACGGACCTGGCGCTGGTGGAAAGCCTGGAAGGCCTGCGCGATCCGCCGCGCGCCGCGACGATCGAGCAGATCGGCTGATAGAGGTGAAGGTCCGCGCCATCGAGCATGTCCAGCTCGCCATGCCCAAGGGCGAGGAGCCAAAGGCGCGGGCGTTCTATCAGGATGTGCTCGGCATTCCGGAACGGGCCAAGCCGCCGGAACTCGCCAAACGCGGCGGCGCCTGGTTCGAGGATGGCGCCCTCAAGATCCATCTTGGCGTCGAAGCCGATTTCCGCCCGGCCCACAAGGCACATCCGGCATTGCTTGTGGATGGGCTGAGCGATCTGATCGCTCGGTTAGAGGCGGCCGGACACCCGGTCATCGAGGAGCCCATGGCCGGCCACCGGCGGATCTATACCGAAGATCCGTTCGGCAACCGGCTGGAGCTGATGGAGCGGCTGTAAGCCACCCCCACCCCGGCCCACCCCGTCAAGGGGGCGGGGGAAGTGTCAATGCATCGTCGTCGCGGGCGTCTTCAGCTCGTGCTTCACCAGGTGTTCGGCGATCTGCACGGCGTTGAGCGCTGCCCCCTTGCGCAGATTGTCGGAGACGATCCAGAGCGAGAGGCCGTTCTCAACCGAGGGATCCTTGCGCAGGCGGCTGACAAACACCGCGTCTTCGCCAGCGCATTCGACCTGGGTCACATAGCCTTCATCGGCGCGATGATCGATGACGCTGATGCCCGGTGCGGCGCGCAGCGCCGCCAGTGCCGTTGCCTCGTCGATCGGCTTCTCGAACTCGACACTCACCGCCTCGGCATGGCCGATGAAGACCGGTACGCGCACGCAGGTGGCGCTGATGGCGATCTTGCGAATCGAGGATCTTGTTGGTCTCGACCCGCATTTTCCATTCTTCCCTGGTCGAACCATCGGGCATGAAGGTGTCGATATGCGGGATGCAGTTGAAGGCGATCTGCTTGGTGAACTTCTTGCGCTCCATTGCCGCGTTGGCATAGATGCCGCGGGTCTGCTCGAACAGCTCGTCCATGCCCGCCTTGCCGGCGCCCGACACGGACTGATACGTCGCGACAACGATGCGCTTGATGCGGGCGATGTCATGCAGGGGCTTCAGGGCCACCACCATCTGGATGGTCGAGCAATTGGGATTGGCGATGATGTTGCGCTTGCGGTATTGCGCGATGGCCTCAGGGTTCACCTCCGGTACCACCAGCGGGATATCCGCATCCATGCGGAACTGGGAGGTATTGTCGATGACGATGCAGCCGGCAGCAGCGGCGCGCGGCGCATGGACGGCGGAGACCTTGGCGCCGGGCGAGAACAGGCCGAAGTCATAGCCCTTGAAGTTGAAGTTGGCGAGGTCATGCACCTTCAGCGTGTCGTCGCCGAAGACTACTTCGCCGCCTGCCGAGCGGGATGAGGCCACCGCCGCCACTTCCTTGACCGGAAACTCGCGGCTCGCCAGGATATCCAGGATCTCGCGGCCGACATTGCCCGTCGCGCCAACCACTGCCACTCGATAGCTCATCTTATCCTCTCCTTGCCGGGCGCTTTCGGAACGCCCAAACTCCTCGATAATCGTCTAGCGTCTGATCGCCTCAAGTTTATTCAACTTGAGGCGTGAATCAGCCGCTACTCAATAAGCAGAGCAAGATTCACGGATCAGGTTGCTTCAAGCTGATCCGATCTTGCTCTGGGTGGGAGCAACCCGATGCCGCCAACTCCCGATTACAAATCCTTCTGGCCGGTCTATCTCGCCGCCCACAGCCAGCCGGCGACGCGTATCGTCCATATCTGCGGCACAGGGCTGGCGATCCTGCTGCTGCTGGCCGCCATCGTCTTGCGCAATCCCTGGCTCGTGCTCGCCGCCATCCTCACCGGTTATGCCTTTGCCTGGTTCGCCCATGGCGTGGTGGAGCACAACAAACCCGCCACCTTCGGGCATCCTTTCTGGTCCTTCTTCAGCGACTTTCGCATGCTCTTTCTCTGGCTTGCGGGCCGCCTCGATTCCGAACTCACTCGCCACGGCATCGCCTCAGTAATCGCACCAAGATCAAGGCCCAAACTAAAAGGGCCGCCTCGGGAGGCGGCCCTGACGCTCACAATGTCGCGTCGTTCAGCCGCCGGTCCCCGTATTCGTGGTTTTGGTCTTGGTCGTCTGATCAGTTGCCGGGAGAGACTGCTTGCTGGCCGTCACAACGGGCAGGCTCGACGCATCGGCCGACTTCTCCGCCGGGCAGGCAAAAGCCGCGCCCGCCAGCAAAAGCACTGCCGTCATCGCTACCGAACCCAGAAGCTTTGCCATCGCCAGCCTCCTTAAACCGCCCTCAGTATAACCTCAGGCGGCGCTCCGCTCCAGTTCCTTGAGCAGGGCATCGCCCATGGCCCCGGTGGAGACCTTGGTCGCCCCGGGGGTCATGATATCGGTGGTGCGGATTCCGGCGGCCAGGACCCGGTCGACGGCCTTTTCCAGCACCTCGGCCTCCTCAGCCTGGTCGAAGGAATAGCGCAGCATCATGGCGAGGCTGAGAACCGAGGCCAGCGGATTGGCCAGATCCTTGCCGGCGATATCCGGCGCCGAGCCGTGGACCGGCTCGTAGAGGGCCTTGCGATGGCCGCGGGCATCGGCCGCCCCCAGCGAGGCCGAGGGCAGCATGCCGAGCGAGCCGGTCAGCATGGCGGCGCAATCGGAGAGCAGATCGCCGAACAGATTGTCGGTGACGATGACGTCGAACTGCTTGGGGTTGCGCACGAGCTGCATGCAGCAGTTGTCGGCATACATGTGGCTGAGCTCGACATCCTTGTACTCGGCGTCGCGCAGCTTCTGGATCTCCTCGCGCCAGAGCAGGCCGCTCTCCATCACATTGGCCTTCTCCACCGAGCAGACCTTGCGGCCGCGCTTGCGGGCGAGATCGAAGGCAACGCGCCCGACGCGGATGATCTCCGGCGTCGTATAGACCTGGGTATTGACGCCGCGGCGCGTGCCGTCGGGCAGCGTGGTGATGCCGCGCGGTTCACCGAAATAGACGCCGCCGGTCAGCTCGCGCACGAAAATCAGATCGAGGCCCTTCACCACCTCGGTCTTGAGGGTCGAAGCTTCGGCCAGCGCATCGAAGACGAAGGCCGGACGCAGATTGGCGAACAGCTCCATATCCTTGCGCAGCCGCAGCAGGCCGCGCTCCGGCTTCTTGGCGAAGGGCAGGCTGTCCCATTTCGGCCCGCCCACGGCGCCCAGCAGGACGGCATCGGCCGTCTTGGCCTTTTCCACCGTTGCGTCGCTGACCGGCAGGCCTTCCTTGTCGATGGCAGCGCCACCCACCAGCGCTTCCTCGACCTCGAAGGCGATGGCGCGGCGCTTGGCGATCCAGTCGATGGTCCGGCGCACCTGGCGCATGACTTCGGGCCCGATACCGTCACCGGGCAGGATCAAAAGCTTCTTGTTGGCAGCCATGATGGGTTTTCGCGAATTGGACGAAATAGAGACGATCAGCGCTTGTTTAAATCTCAGGCGTACATCCAGGGCCGTGCCTGGCGGTCGCGCGTCTCGAAGGTGTCGATATCGCCTGCATGTTCCATGGTGAGGCCGATATCGTCGAGACCTTCCAGCAGGCATTTCTTGCGGAAGGGATCGATCTCGAAATGCACATGGCCGCCATCGGGGCCGGTGATGACCTGGTTTTCCAGATCGATGGTGAGGATCGCGTTCGAGCCGCGCTTGGCGTCATCCATCAGCAGGTCGACATCGCTCTGCGGCAGCGTGATGGGCAGGATGCCGTTCTTGAAGCAGTTGTTATAGAAGATGTCGGCGAAGCTGGAGGCGATGACGCAGCGAATGCCGAAATCCAGCAGCGCCCAGGGCGCATGCTCGCGGCTGGAGCCGCAGCCGAAATTCTCGCCGGCCACCAGGATCTGGGCCTTGCGATAGGCGGGCTTGTTCAGGACGAAGTCCGGCTTTTCCTTGCCGTCCATCTCGAAGCGCATCTCGTCGAACAGGTTCTTGCCGAGCCCGGTGCGCTTGATGGTCTTCAGGAACTGCTTGGGGATGATCATGTCGGTATCGACATTGATCATCGGCAGAGGGGCGGCGACGCCGCGCAACGTGTTGAATTTCTGCATGACTTGTACCTGATAACGGCTAATTCGACCGGTCAGGCGCGGTTATGTCATGGCGGCGGCGGGTGGGCAAGCCCGCCGCGCCGCAACCAGATTTGCCTTTCTATTCCGTAACTTCGCCCTGCCCGTTGACGATTTCGCCGAGTGTTTCGACCGGCTTGCGCCCGGTGAACATGGCTCGGATCAGGTTTTCGCCATGCATGACGCTGGAGAGGATGACGCCCCCCACATGCAGGACGATAAGGCCGATCAGCAGATTGGCCCCGCCGGCATGAACGGCCTCGACCCAGCCGACGCCGAAGAAGCGATCGGTCTCGCTGAGCCATCCGCTGAATGCCGTCACCAGGACGAGAACGAACATCAGTACGATCATGGCGCCGCCGGCCGGATTGTGGCCGAGATAGCGCCGCGGCCGGAGATGCACGAGATCGCGCAGATAGGCGAAAATCTGTCGCCGGTGATTTCACGAAATCAATGAACCGGGCGTGCTCCGGTCCGACGAAGCCCCAAATGATCCGCAGCACGACCAGACCCGCTGCCACATAGCCCGCCAGCTTGTGCAGGCTGCGGCTTTCGTCCGACATCAGGGCAAAAACCACGCTGGCGGCGAGCAGCCAATGGGTCACTCGCAGCAGCGGGTCCCAGACCCTGACGGTGGCCGGATAGGCGAGGATGCGCGAATGCGCCATGATCCGCCTATTCGGATTCCTTGGTGCTGATCTTGCCGGTGAAGGAATTCACCTCGAGCTCGAAGCGCTGGCCATTCTTGTCGATGCCCTTGGCCTCGTAGCAGCCGCCATGGCTCTTGATCTCGCGCACATCGATGTAGCCCTGGGATACGAGCTGGCTCTGGACCTCCTGCTTGGTCATCGGCGTACCCGAGCCGGCACAGCTTTCTTCCGCCGAAGCGAATTGGGAACCGAGGACCAAAGCGAGGGCGATGGCGGCGGTGAACAAGGCGATACGCATGACAGTCTCCTAGGGTGAGCGTTTTCGATGGCGCGGAGACTGGGGCCGCCGGCTGATATGTGGCTGACAGCCGGATTAATTGGACTTCATGTTCCCGCGGGAAATTCGATGGCGAAGATCAGCCCCGCCACCCGGCGCATCCGCGATCGCAAGCCGCGCCCCATGGGTATCGGCAATGCGCTTGACGATGGCAAGCCCAAGGCCCGCTCCGCGAACCCCGCCGCGCTCCCCCTCGCGATCGCCGCGCCAGAATCGCCGGAACAGTCTGTCGCGGTCAGCCACGCTCACGCCCGGACCATGGTCGCGCACGCTCAGGCGCGGCGGCAGATCGCCGATCTGGATTTCGACGGTCGTGTCCTCGGGCGAATGGCCGACCGCATTCTCGACCAGATTGCGCAGGGCGTGATGAAGCGCATCGTGATTGCCATGGACGATGACCGGGCTCTCGGCGCCGGTGAGCGCGAGGTTGCGCCGGCGGGCGAGCGCCAGCGGGCGCTACGGCCTCCACCACCTCGACGGCGAGCGCCGAGATGTCGGTGCGCTCGTCCGGTTTCAGGGTCAGGGCCTCGAGCTCGGCGACCAGCAGCATCTGATCGACGAGCCGGCTCATGCGCGCCACGTCCTGACGCAGGGGCGCGGCGACGGCCTGGTCGCCCAGTGTATCGAGATGGGCCGCCAGGATGGCGAGCGGCGTGCGGAGCTGGTGTGCGGCGTCGGCCGTGAAATCGCGCTGGGCGCGAAAACCGCGATCGAGCCGGTCCAGTGCGGCATTGATCGCATGCACCGGCGGCGCCAGTTCACGCGGCAGGCCCTCGACCGGCAAGCGCCGCTCGCTCTCGCTCGCCGTAATCAACGCTGCTTCACCGGCCAGTTTTTGCAGCGGGCGGAGGCCCCAGCGAAGGGTCAGCGCCCCGATCGCCAGCGCCGCAAGCAGCGCCGGCAATAGCACCGGCAGCATCTCGTCGCGCAGCTCGCGCAGCAGCGGGCCTGAACCGGCAGCCGCCTTGCCACGGTCCATGGCGACGCGGATCTCGACGGGCCCCAGCGCGGTATTCGGCATGGCCATAGCCCAGCACGCGCGTCGTGCCTGATTCCATGCGGTTGAGAAAGCCCGATTCCCAGCCGGACGGTGCCGCCGGCGGCGGCTTTGCGGAAGCCAGCAGGACATGGCCGTCGCGGATCGGTGACGGCGTAATCGAAACTGCCGTCGTCCTCGTCGAGCGTCAGGCGCGGCGCTCCGTCAGGTCCGCGCGAAAGACCCGTGGCGATATGATCCAGCAGCTCGGTCAGGATATCGCTCGGAATGTCGGCCACGGTCGCGCGGCGATGAATAAACAGCGCCAGTGCCGTAGCTAGAATGACGGCGGCGAAGGCGATTCCCAGGCGCCAGGCAAGCCGGCCCTGGAGCGTGCCGTTCATACGCCCTGCTCGCCAAGCATATAGCCGACGCCGCGCAGCGTATGGATCTGCACCGAGGCGCCCGCGCCGTCGAGTTTGCGGCGCAGGCGCGACATATGCGCTTCCAGCGAATTCGGCCCGACGATGTCATCGAAACCGTAGAGCCCTTCTTCCAGCGCCCGGCGCTGCACGACACGGCCCCCGCGGCGCAACAGCACTTCCAGCAGGGTCAACTCGCTGCGCGAGAGGGCCAGCCGCTTTTGATCGACCATCACATCGCGATGCACGGTGTCGAAGACGATATTGCCCAGTTCCAGACTGAGGGAGAGTGCGCCGCCCGGCCGGCGCAGCAGGGCCTTGAGGCGCGCTACCAACTCTGCCATCTCAAACGGCTTGGCAAGGTAGTCATCGGCGCCGGCATTGAGGCCGGCAACCTTCTGCGCTGTGGTCCCGCGCGCCGTCAACATCAGGACAGGAATCTGAAGGCCGGCCGTGCGCCGGCTTCGGAGCCATTCGAGCCCATCGCCATCGGGCAGGCCGAGATCGAGAACGATCGCATCGAACTGCCCGGCTGCGAGCGCGAAACCAGCCTCGGCCAGATTGCCGGCCCGATCCAGGGTAAACCCGGAATCGCCGAGGCCCTTGCCCACGAACTCGGCAAGCCGGTCATTGTCTTCGACAAGAAGCAGGCGCATGGGCCCGTCGATTAAATGTGGCGCATCAACGCGGCAATGAAATAGCAGGCAAAAAGCAGACCGAGAACGGCGGTGATGCCGCAGGCGGCAATATCGAACCAGAACAGGCGCGGATTAGCTCTCGCGGGTGATCGGATGAGACGCGCAACCGCAGCCGGCCGGTCTTCAGCGCGCGGGCGATCTCCCAGAGCGAGACGATGACGAGGCCGACCCCGATGACGGTGAAGATCAGATAGCGGCCGGCTTGCGCGTCGATGGGTCGCACTCCCTGTCAATGGCTCGCGAGGCGACATATCCACCGGAGAAATCTGGCATAGTGCCGGCTCGCCGATCAGGAGGATGTCATGGACGCCCAGAGTTCTGAAAGAGATGCAGGCCCCGCTGAAGCAGCAATATCGCGACCGGCCGGATTCCGCCGTTATCACGCTGAAGGCGAGCGGCGCACTCGGCGAGGGCATCACCTGCCGGGTCGAAACGGGCAAGGCGATGGTCGAGGCCGGGCTGCATCCAGCGACCGGCGGTAACGGTCTTTCGGCTTGCTCCGGCGACATGCTGCTGGAGGCGCTGGTGGCCTGCGCCGGCGTCACGGTCAATGCCGTCGCAACGGCGTTGGGCCTCAATCTGCGCGGCGGCACCGTGCGGGCCGAGGGCGATCTCGATTTCCGCGGCACCTTGGGCGTGGCCAAGGAAGCGCCGGTGGGTTTTCGCGACATCAGGCTTGCCTTCGATCTCGACACCGATGCGAGTGAAGAGCAGCTCGCCACTTTGCTGAAACTGACGGAGCGCTACTGCGTGGTCTACCAGACGCTACGCAATTCGCCGAAGAGCACAGCGGTGATGAACAAGGCGGCGTGAGTTAAAAATGGCGATCAGGCGCTGGTTGGCAGGGTTCCGCCGCAGGCGCATACTGGCGGGCAATCCCCGAAAGACGAGCGCCATGATCCGGACCCTGGTTCGCTACGACATAACCATCTGCGGCATTCCCGAACTCGATCTGCATCGCGAGGCCGGGGTCAGCGACGTGCTGTCGATCATCGATCCCTATGAGCCCGAGCCCGTCGTCTTCGATCGCTTTCATCCCCATCGCCGCCAGACGCTACGCTTCGACGATGTGATGAGCCGCAGCGCCGGGGCACAGGCGCCGGAAGACGATCACCTCGAGACGCTGCTCGACTTCGGGCGTGCAATCGAGCAGGCGGGCGATGCGACCCATCTGCTGATCCACTGCCATGCCGGCGTATCGCGCTCGACGGCGGCGGCCGCCATCCTGATGGCCCAGCACAATGCGGGCCGTGAGGCCGACGCCTTCCTGGCGCTGCTCGATCTGCGCGCGCAGGCCTGGCCCAATACCCGCATGGTGCAGATCGCCGACCGACTTCTGGCGCGCAACGGCGCGCTGATCGAAGGCTTGGTCGCTTATCGCCGGGCGCTGCTCAACGTGCGCCCGCATCTGGCGGAGATGATCGTCAATGTCGGCCGCGGCAACGAGCTGCCCTGAGCCAGTAAAACCCTCATGCTGAACTTGTCGAAGCATGGGGCGGGCGATGCGGCGCGTATTCCTGTCATCGAGTTCGATGTCACCCCCACCCCTTCCCGCCCCCGTCAAGGGGGCGGGGGAATAAGGGAAGCCTGTCGACCGGTAGGCAGTGCGAGAGCGAGCGATCCACTCTTACTATCCCCGCCCCCAAGGAAATTTATCGGCGGCTGATTCACGCCTTGGGCCGAAAGAGCCTAAGGCGATCAGACGCCCCGAGGGCGGGTTAGGGTGGGGGTGAAAGGCCAGGCGCAAATTCCGCCACCGCGGCCCTAAACCGGCTTCTCCATATCGAAGGCCTCGATCACCAGCCCGCCCCGGGTCTTCCAGTCGCGCCGGCGCGTAATGCGATAACCGCGGCCTTCATAGAAGGGCAGCGCAATCGCACTGGCGCTGAGAAGGATGCGCCCCGCGCCCTCGGCGATGATCGCTGCTTCGGCATGGTCCATCAGCGCGCTCGCGACGCCATGGCCAGCCCAGGCTGGGTGGATGTAGAGGCCCACCACCTGGTCCGGGCGCCAGGAACAGAAGCCAGCAAGCCTGCCACCTTCGCCCTCGACCTCCGCGAGAAGGTAGCGCTCGCCGGCAAAATTCATCGCCCAGACGTAGCGATCCATATGCAGGGATGTGGCCCAACTCTCCAGCTCGGCGCGGCTATAGATGCCGGGCGGGGCGCCGCGGATCGATGCTTCGTGGACACGCTGGATGAAGGGCGCATCGCCGGTCGTGCCCGATCGAAGGATCAGGCCGCGCGGCAACTTGCGGCGAATGGAAGCCCGCTTACTGGAAATCGCGCTACTGGAAATCGCGGACGTCGGCGAGATGGCCGGTGAGGGCCGCCGCTACCGCCATGCCCGGGCTCATCAGATGGGTGCGCCCGCCGCGGCCTTGCCGGCCCTCGAAATTGCGGTTCGAGGTCGAGGCGCAGCGTTCGCCCGGCTCCAGCTTGTCGGCATTCATGGCCAGACACATGGAGCAGCCCGGCTCGCGCCATTCGAAACCCGCCTCGCGGAAGACGCGATCGAGCCCCTCCTGCTCCGCCTGCTGTTTCACCAGGCCGGAGCCCGGCACCACCATGGCCTGCACGCCGGCCGCAACCTTGCGGCCCTTGGCGATGGCCGCGGCCGCGCGCAGATCCTCGATGCGACCATTGGTGCAAGAGCCGATGAAGACGCGATTGACCGCCACCTGCTTCAGCGGCGTGCCCGGCGTCAGGCCCATATAGGCGAGCGAGCGCAGCATGGAATCGCGCTTGGATTCCTCGGGAATCGCGGCGGGATCGGGAATCTTGCCGTCGATGGGCAGCACATCCTGCGGGCTGGTGCCCCATGTCACCTGCGGAATGATCTCGCGGGCATGGAGGACGACTTCCTTGTCGTATTGCGCGCCCTCGTCGGAAGGCAGCGTCTTCCAATAGGCGACGGCCTTGTCCCAACCGGCGCCCTTGGGCGCCATCGGCCGGCCCTTCAAATAGGCAAACGTCGTCTCGTCCGGCGCGATCAGCCCGGCGCGCGCGCCGGCTTCGATGGACATGTTGCAGACCGTCATGCGGCCTTCCATCGAGAGGTCGCGGATCGCCTTGCCGGCATATTCGATGACGTGGCCGGTGCCGCCGGCTGTGCCGATCTTGCCGATGATGGCGAGGATCAGATCCTTGGCGGTCACGCCCAGGGGCAGGTCGCCCTCGACGCGGATCAGCATGTTCTTGGCCGGCTGCTGGATGAGCGTCTGGGTTGCCAGCACATGCTCGACTTCGGATGTCCCGATGCCGAAGGCCAGCGCCCCGAAGGCGCCATGGGTTGCGGTATGGCTGTCGCCGCAGACGATGACCATGCCGGGCTGGGTGGCGCCCTGTTCGGGGCCGATGATATGGACAATGCCCTGGCGGATATCGTTCATGGAGAAATAGGGAACGCCGAATTCCGCGCAGTTCATTTCCAGGGTTTCCACCTGGATGCGCGACTCTTCCTCGGCGATGCCCTTGGAGCGGTCGGTGGTGGGCACGTTATGGTCGGCAACGGCCAGCGTCGCATTGGGCCGGCGCACCTTGCGCTTCGCCATGCGCAGGCCTTCAAAGGCCTGCGGGCTGGTCACTTCGTGGACGAGATGCAGATCGACATAGAGCAGGCAGGTCCCGTCCGCCTGGCGATGGGCCAGGTGGTTGTCCCAGATCTTGTCGAACAGCGTGCGCGGCCCTGCCGCGCGGCCCGTGTCGGGCCCAGCAGTTCCCGCCATGGAGAATTACTCCTTGGCTTCGGCGGCCGTGGCGGCTTCCCCCCCGGCGATAAGGCCCAGCTTCTCGGCGATGCGCGCCGATTTGCCGCGCCGGCCGCGCAGGTAATAGAGCTTGGCGCGGCGAACATCGCCACGGCGCACCAGCTCGACGGAGGCAATCCGCGGGCTGTGCAGCGGGAAGACGCGTTCCACGCCTTCGCCATAGGAGATCTTGCGCACGGTGAAGTTCGAATTCACCCCGGCATTCTTGCGCGCGATGCAAACGCCTTCGAAGGCCTGCACGCGTTCGCGCGTGCCTTCGATCACCTTGACGTTCACGCGCAGCGTGTCGCCGGGCCCGAATTCGGGATGCTTGGCGCCGACCTTGGCGATCTGCTCTTTGTTGATGGTATCGATGATGGTCGTCATGGTTCGTTTCCTTCTTCGCTCCTGTTCACCGCGGCGAGATAGCGCTGCCAGAGATCCGGCCTGCGCTCCCTTGTCACCGCCTCGGCCTGGCGCCGCCGCCAGGTCTTGACCTTTTCGTGGTGACCGGAGATCAACACCTCCGGCACCTTGCGTCCCTGCCATTCGGCGGGCCGCGTGTAATGGGGATATTCCAGCAATCCCCGCTCGAAACTCTCTTCCTCCAGCGTCTCTTCCGCGCCGACCACGCCGGGCAGAAGCCGCACCACCGCATCGATCAACGCGAGCGCCGCCGGTTCACCGCCGGAGAGCACGAAATCGCCGAGGCTGACCTCTTCGACCCCGTTTGCTTCCAGCACCCGCTCGTCCACGCCCTCGAAGCGGCCGCAGATGAGCGTCAGCGAGGCTCGCGCCGCATAACCGCGCACCATCGCCTGATCCAGCCTTCGGCCGCGCGGGGTGAGGTACACCGCCGGTGCTGCTCCCCGATGCCGCGCGCGGAGCGCGCAATCGACAACCTCGGGCATCAGCACCATGCCGGGGCCGCCGCCAAACGGGGCGTCGTCCACGGAGCGGTGTTTATCGCTTGCGAAGTCGCGAATGTCCACCGTTTCCAGCGACCAAATCCCCGCCAAAAGCGCCTTGCCGGCCAGCGAATGGCCGAGGAATCCCGGGAACATCTCGGGAAACAGGGTCAGGACCGTGACCCCCCATACTGGCGCTTTGGCAGCCTCGCTCACCCGTCCTTTTTCGCCTCCTTTTTAACCTCATCCACCAGACCCAGCGGCGGGTCGACCACGACCCGGCCGCCGGCAATATCCACCACCGGCACCACCTGGTCGGTGAAGGGCAGGCTGACGGACCGTCCGCCAGGCCTGACGATCGCCAGCAGATCGCCGGCGCCGTAATTCTCCACCGCCTGCACGCGCCCGAAGGCCGTGCCGTCCTTCAGCTCCACCGCCAATCCCACCAGATCGGCGTGGTAAAACTCGCCTTCGCCCGGCGGCGGCAGCCGGTCGCGCGGCATGTAAAGCTCCACGCCGCGCAGTTTTTCGGCAGCATTCCGGTCGCTCACACCCGCAATCGAGGCCACGACCCCACCCTTGACCGGGTTCAGCACCGTCACCTCGAACACCCGCTTGCCGCCCGCATCGCTCAGCGGGCCGTAACTGCCGATCGATTCCGGCCTCGGCGGTGAAGCATTGCAGCTTCACCAGCCCGCGCAGCCCGTGGGCCGCGGCGATCCGGCCGACCAGCAGCAGCGCCGGCAAGGGCGTCTATCCGGCCGAGAGGTTTACGTGGCGGCCGGTGTCTCAGCCGCCGGCGCCGCAGCCGCAGCCGCCGCACCGTCGGCAGCGCCCTTGGCGCGCTCCTGCGCCTTCTTCTTCGGCAGATGCTGGTTCGTCTGCTCGCGGCGTTCCGGCAGCGTGGTCAGGCCCGCCTTGGCAAGGAACACGTTCACCCGCTCGCTGGGCAGCGCCCCCACGCTCAGCCAATGCTTGGCGCGCTCGAGGTCGATCTTGACCCGCTCGCCGCTGTCCTTGGGCAGCATCGGGTTATAGACGCCGATCTTCTCCACGAAGCGGCCATCGCGCGGCATGCGCGATTCAGCGACGACAACACGGTAATAGGGCCGCTTCTTGGTGCCGCCGCGGGCCAGGCGAATCTTCAACGACATTCGGTTCGTTCCTTTTCTGAAAGACGATTATTCAGGGTTGTGGCAGCAGGCTTCGATCGCGTGACCTTCCGGGTCGTACACGAACGCGCCGTAGTAATTGGCGTGGTATTCCGGGCGCAGGCCGGGCTTGCCGTTATCCTTGCCGCCGGCCTTGATCGCCGCCTTGTAGAAGGCATCCACCGCCTTGCGGTTGGATGCCACGAAGGCAACGTGGCTGCCGGCGCAGGCCTTGGCCTTGCGGCGCTTGGCGAGCGGGATTCCGATCCAGAATTTGGGCTCGCCCTTTTTGACGCCATAGCCGAAGCCGTAACCGGGCACCGGATAAACCATCGAAATGCCCAAGGGCTTCAGCGCCAGGTCGTAGAACTTGCGGGCGCGGCTGAGATTGACGGTCCCGAGCGAGATATGGTCGAGCATAATTTCCCCCTCTAGTGTCCTGCCCCAGAAATTCGTCTACGAATTTCTGGGATAAGCAGGCCACGCGAATTAACAACTTGTGTCCCGCAGCCACCGGAAATCCCGTTCGACATATTATGGAACCGGGACACTAGTGACGGCGCATCAGGGCGCCGATGCCATGACGCATCAGCCCCTTTTCGCCGAGCCTGCCCACCTGCTTCACCATGCGGGCCATTTCCATATGCTGCTTCAGCAGCTTGTTGATTTCCTGGACGGTGGAGCCGGCACCCGTGGCGATGCGCTGCTTGCGCGACGCCTTGATGATCTCGGGCCGGCGGCGTTCCTCGCCGGTCATCGATGAGATGATCGCCTGCTGGCGGCGCAGCAGGCGCTCGTCGATCTTGGCGCCGTCGAGCTGCTTCTGGATCTTCTGCACGCCCGGCAGCATGCCGAGCACGCCGCCGAGGCCGCCCATCTTCTGCAGCTGCTTCAACTGGCCGGCCATGTCGTTCAGGTCGAACTGGCCCTTCTGCATCCGGGCAGCGAGCTTTTCCGCCTGCTCTTGCTCGATCGTCTCGGCCGCGCGCTCGACCAGGCCGACGATATCGCCCATGCCGAGGATGCGGCCGGCGATGCGGTCGGGATGGAAATCCTCCAGCGCATCCAGCTTTTCGCCGACGCCGATCAGCTTGATGGGCGTGCCGGTGACCGCGCGCATGGAAAGGGCGGCACCACCGCGGGCATCGCCATCGACCCGGGTCAGCACGACGCCGGTCAGGGTCAGGCGATCGCGGAAGTTGGTTGCGACATTCACCGCGTCCTGGCCGGTCATGGCATCGACGACCAGCAGGGTCTCGGTGGGTGATGCCGCCTGATGCACCGATGCCGCTTCGGCCATCAGCTCGTCATCGACATGCAGGCGGCCGGCGGTATCCAGCATCACCACGTCATAGCCTTCGAGGCGGCCGGTCTGGAGAGCGCGTTTGGCGATGGCCACCGGCGGCTCGCCGGGGACGATGGGCAAGGTCGGCACATTGGCCTGGCGGCCGAGCACGGCGAGCTGTTCCTGGGCTGCCGGGCGGCGGGTATCGAGCGAAGCCATCAGCACGCGCTTGCGCTCGCGGCTGACGAGGCGCATGGCGATCTTGGCCGTGGTGGTAGTTTTGCCCGAGCCCTGGAGGCCGACCATCATGATGACGACCGGCGGCTCGGCATTCAGGTTGATGGCGGCGGATGTGCTGCCCAGCGCTTCGACCAGTGCGTCATGGACCAGCTTCACCACCATCTGGCCGGGGGTGACGCTCTTCAGCACCGCTTCGCCGACCGCGCCTTCGCGGACCTTGGTGAGGAAATCCTTCACCACCGGCAGAGCGACATCGGCTTCCAGCAGCGCCACGCGCACTTCGCGCAGGGCTGCGTCGACATCGGCCTCGCTGAGCGCACCACGGCGCGTCAGCCGTCCGAATACATCGCCAAGCCGTTCTGTCAGCCGATCGAACATCCGTCGCGAAATCCCGTGCAAAACACGAAAGCGCCCGTGCGCGACACTCGCGGACGGACGGGGCCCCTCGGGGCCAAGTTGCCTAACTTCTTGAAGGCGGGCGGAAACTAGCGATGGGCGTGGCGAGAAGTCAACCGCGGGACCCCACCCAAACCACCCCCTCACCCTACCCTCTCCCCCAGGAAGACTGGGGGAGAGGGAATTGTAAGCTAGAACAACAGACTGAGGGCTTCCGCCCGCTCGGCGGTGCTCAGCCTGGGATTGGGCGATGTCGGGCCAAAGCCGAGCAAATAGTCGATCGCGCGAAATCCCTTGGTATCGGCCTGGTAAAGGTCGGCACCGGCAGCGAGAAGAACCTTGATCAGGGGCAGCGAGGCATTCGCAGCGGCATACATCAGGGGCGTGCGCGCATCGTCGAAGAGAGCCGGAGCGTATTCGTCCGTTTGCCAAGTATGCGCATTGACCTCGGCCTTCTGGGCAAGAAGGAAGCGTGCGCTCTCCACTTCGTCGAACTGGGCGGCAGCCATCAGCGCCGTCTTGCCGATGGAATTCTTCTGATCCACGCCCTCGGCCTGTTTGAAAACAAGAGGCAGTGCTGCAGGGTCGCCCACGGCAACCAACAGCAAGGGCTCGATCCCCGCCTCCTTGGCGCATTCGGCGATTTCCGGCAATTCAACGGCGCCATGAATCGACAGCCATTGCATGACGATATCGGCCGGCGCTCGATCGATCAGCAGCGATCGGGCGGACTTCTGCGGCGGCCTGCCGCCGCATTCGGCACCCCAGACCGATTGGAAGATCGCGTTCCTTGCTGCCCGGGCCGCCTGCTTTGCGGTCAGGCCGAGATGCTGGTCATAGGCGATCAGCTTGCGCAGGAATACCTCGTAGAGAGATCGCAGATGCAGGCTGACCGCATGGTTGCTGAGGCTGATATAGCCCCAGGTCTGATAAGGAAATGAAACAGTCGGGTCCTTCGCTTTCAGAAACCAGCGGGGATCGACCTTCATGGTTTCCAATGTCGCGTTCTGCGCGCTTTCGAGGCCGTATTTCATCGATCCTCCGAAGTTCTCGATGAAATGCCCGTCGGCTTCGGTTGCTGCCAAAATAAAAGTCGCAGCCTCGGCATCGGGAAAGTCTTTGACCGTGCCTCGCCCATAGCTGCAGCCCGAACGCGGCAGGAAGTTGTCCTTGTTGCTGCCGAACAGCGGCCTTGTCGCTTCGACCAAGCCAGGGCGCGCAATAAGCACCGCGCAGGGAATGGCATAAAATGCGCTATCGGAATTGGCTGCGCCCGACAAAGAGGCTTGTTCCACATAGGCCAGCAGCGACTGGTCGGTTCCATCATAGGTCTTCAGCTCGCCGATCTCCGGATCGACGGGCGCTGAAGGATCACGAACGCCCGCTAACAGGGTGGATATCTCTTTGCGGCGCGCCGGCGTATCAGGGCGGAAAGAATGCAGGAACAGCACCAGATCGAGCTTCCCCACCGGATCGGTAGCGGCCTTCCTGAGAACAGGTTCGGCGCGGGCCGGGTCTTCGGCCATGAACGCAATTGCCATTTCCCGAAGTCCACGGCCCGCTCTTGTCGGGGGGTGGCGCCGCCGCGTCGGCGTCGGCGGGTGCTTTCCTGGCGTGCGGGACAAATGATTCAGGGTGCCGTGCGAGCTTCTCCAGTTCTGCAAAATCGCTGGAATCTGCTGGGCAGGAGAGAAGAGGGCCGGCCATCTCCCCCAAGGCCTTCGATGCGGCTTCGAATTCCATTGCCCGGCCTACCACCGTCCGGCACGGCAGGCGCAACCACATTCCAGTCTGGGGAGACGGCGCGTAGGACTCGCTGGCGCTGGTGCGATCGAGAGGGAAGACCTCGTCGTGGCCGGCGGCTTCCGTGAACAGCACTGCATCCACGCCACGAAGTCCGGCCAAAAGACGAACAAGCGGCAGATCGCTGGCTGCAAATTTGTCGAGGGCCAGAAAATACTCAGGCACTTAGCTGGAATACACCCTAGGCGGTGACGATTCCAGTGGATCGGACGATCATCCGCCGAAGGGTCCGGGTGAGGGTGGGGTCAGTTGCATGACCCGCGGTGTTCGCTAGGCTTGCTGATTGGTGCCATGTCTTTTTCCAACCCCCTCATCGTCAGCGGTGCCGATAGCGGCTATTTCGAGCTGCTGCAGGGCTGCGTGCGCTCGATCCGCGACAAGCCCGAGGGGCGCAAGATTGCCCTTGGCATCCTCGATGTCGGCCTTGCCGCCAGCGACCGGCATTGGCTCGAAGAGCAGGGCGCGAAGGTCGCGGCGCCCGGCTGGGATCTGGATTTCCCCGAGCGCGATCAGACGCCGCGCTACAAGCAGGCGCAATACGGTCGGCCATTTCTCCCGAAGCATTTCCCCGGCCACGATCTCTATCTCTGGATCGATGCCGATGCCTGGGTACAGGATTGGGCCGCGATCGACCTGTTCTTCCGCGCAGCGGACGACAACGCGATCGCCCTGGTGCCCGAGATCGACCGCAGCTATCGCAACTTCTTCCACGCCTGGGAGGAGTTTCACGGCGTGATCGGCGAGGGTTATCGCGCAATCTTCGATGAGCCGCTGGCCGAACGCCTGACGCGCCAGCCCCTGCTCAACAACGGCGTCTTCGCGCTCGCCGCGCGTGCGCCGCACTGGCAGGCCTGGGCAGACACGCTGCGCACGGCACTGCAGCGAAGCCGCAACCAGCTGGTCGACATGACGAGCCTCAACCACGTCATCTATGAGCAGAAGCTGCCAGCGCATTTCCTGCCGGCCTGGTGCAACTGGATCGCCCATCATGCCGAGCCCCGGCATGATGCAGCGCAGGGCTATCTGAGCGAGCCCAATCTGCCCTATCAGAAGCTCGGCATCGTCCATCTCACCCTGTGGATGAAGAGCCGCACCGATCTGCGTTATCCTGCCCCGTCATCGAACAAAGGAATCTGATCCATGGCGAGATCGAGCAAACCCGTTGCCATCGTTGTCGGTGTCGGCCCCGGTCTGGGTGCAGCATTGGTCCGGCGCTTCGCCAAGGAAGGGCTGGCCGTGGCGCTTGCCGCGCGCCAGGGCGACCGGCTGGCGAGCCTGGCCAAGGAGACGGGCGGCAAGGCCTATGGCTGCGATGCGACGGTCGAAACCGCGGTGGGCGATCTGTTCGCCGCCGTCGAGCGCGATCTGGGCCGCCCCGAACTTGTCGTCTTCAACGCCGGCGGTTATCGTGCGCAAGCCCATCGCCGAGCTTTCCGTCGGCGGATATGGAAGACGCCTGGCGCAGCAACTGCCTCGGCGGATTTCTTGTCGGTCGCGCCGCTGCGAGGCGATGCAGCCCGCGGGCAGCGGCACCATCATCTTCACCGGGGCCACGGCGGCGATGCGCGGCGGCGCCAATTTCGCTGCCTTCGCCATGGGCAAGTTCGGCCTGCGCGCATTGGCGCAGAGCATGGCGCGCGAGCTGGGGCCCAAGGGCATCCATGTGGCGCATACCATCATCGACGGCGGGATCGGCGAGAACCCCGAGGCGACCAAGCTGGCGCCCGCGGCAATCGCGGATGCCTATTGGCATCTGCACCGCCAGGCAAAAAGCGCCTGGACCCAGGAGCTCGATCTGCGTCCCTGGGCGGAAAAATTCTAGCGCCTGATCGCCTTAAGCCGCTTTGGCTTAAGGCGTGAATCAGTCGCTACTTTGATAAATTAGAGCAAGATTCACGGATCAGGTTGAACCAAGCTGATCCGATCTTGCTCTAAAGGAGAGTGGCGATGCTGCAGGTGCTGGACCATGTCAACATCCGCACGGCCAACCTGGCCGCGCTGCGTCGCTTCTATGCCGACGTTCTTGGAATGAAAGACGGTGCGCGTCCGCCCTTCAAATTCGGCGGCGCCTGGCTTTATTGCGGCGAGCAGGCCGCCGTCCACCTGGTGGAAGTGGCATCCCATCCTGCGGGCCAGCAGCCGCGCATCGAGCATTTCGCCTTCCGCGCCGCCGGCCTGGACGAGTTCCTCGCCACGCTGAAGCGCTCTCGCACGGCCTATCAGATTTCGGTGGTGCCGGGTTCCGGCGTGCGCCAGGTCAACATCCTCGATCCCGACGGCAACCACATCGAAGTGCAGTTCGTCGGGACCGAGGAAGCCGATCTATCCGCTTATAACCCCTGAAGGGTTCAGCTGCCGGCGGCCTTTGCCAGCGGCTGGCTCGCCGCGATGCCCGCGGCGATGTCGCGCTTGGAGATATCGATCAGCAGCATCATGGCTTCGCGCGCGCCTGGTGCATCGTGGCGGCGGATTGCCTTCAGCACGGCGCCGTGCAGCGGCAGAGAGTGACGGAAGCCCTTGGGGCTTGCGATCGAAAGACGGATGCTGATGGAAAGCGCCACCTCCACTACCGAGCCCAGCGAGCGCAGCAATTCGTTGCCGGTGGCGCGCAGGATCGAAAGATGGAAGGCCATGTCCGGCGTGGAAAAGGCGTTGCCGTCTTCGGCAGCAGACATCGCCTCAAAGGCTGCTTCCATACGCGCGATATCGGCCACGCTGGCGCGCTCGGCGGCAAACGCCGCCGCCGCCGGCTCGATAACCCGGCGCATTTCATAGAGCTCGTCGACGTAATGATCCGGCGTATTACCGTCGAAGGCCCAGGTCAGCACGTCCGGATCCAGGAAGTTCCAGCTTTCCCGCGGACGAACCCGTGTTCCGGTCTTGGGCCGGGATTCGATCAGACCTTTGCCGGCCAGAACCTTGATCGCCTCGCGCAACGCGGTGCGGCTGACGCCGAGACGCTGACTGAGTTCGGTTTCGCTGGGCAGAAGCTCGCCCGGCTTCACCAGCCCGCCTAGAATCCGCCGCCCGATGTCATGGGCGACTTGCCCATGCAGGCTGCGGCGAGAAAATGTGCGCGACGTCGATGGCCGCTGCTCTGCCTCTGGTTTGTCGGTATTTATTTTGTCGGTCAACATTGTGGTCCCCAATTTTGGCGCCGGCAGGGGGACGCGAATATCCCACCAATGCCAATTCCCCGATTAAGGACCGTGTTCCCAGGCACGGTCCCGATTTATTAATATTATATTAACGAGCCCTTAGAGCGCAAGAAACTCTATGGGTCATAAAAGCGTTCGTCCGACAAATCTAGATCACAATCTCGTGAAGATGTTATTTTTGTACCCAGCTGAGTGATCCAAAACTCGTTTTGCGGGTGTCGAGGTTCAAGCGGCCCCGTGAAGCCTTCCCGCCGGCCGGCGCTTGGACAGGGGCCCGTGGACTTGCGGGCGCCCGGCGGGTAAACCTCGGTCCGTAACCTTGGACGCCTTCGGCTCTGGGGGCTCGTTTCGACCTTGTCTCGTTTGTATCCCGGAGTGCCGCCGATGCCGTTCATGGACCGCGACAGTTTCATCGCCCTGCTGGACAAGCTGGGCGATGGCGATGACGCCAGCTGCCTGGCCGCGGCACGGGAAATCCATCAGCGCATGCAGGCCGCAAACCTCAAATGGTCCGATCTGCTGGCCCCGGTTGGCGGCCGTGATGACGATGACGCCGACGAGCCGGCGGACAACGGCGGCGAGCCGCTGGACCGCAGCGCAGAGCCGATCACCGAGGATTTCGCCCTGATCGACAGGCTGCTCGCCCGCAGCGGCCTTTCCGAGGACATGCGCGACGAGCTCACCGGCATGCGCGAGGACATCGGCAGCGGCCAATTCACCACCCGCGATCGCAAGTATCTGCAAAGCCTGGAAGCGCGCCTCTCTCGTTAGAGCGCGGCCGCCTGCCTGCGGGATTTTCTTCGGCCGGCCTGTCGGAATCGCCCCTGGCTGACCGTCCTTGGCCAAGGAAGGAAGCGCCATGCTCTACGCCATCCTCTGCTATCACGATGAAGACCTGGTCGGGTCCTGGAGCAAGGCCGAGGATGATGCTGTCCTGGCCAAGCGAGCGCTGGTGACCGACAGGCTCGCAGGCCAAGGCAGGCTCGGCCCTGTCGCACGGCTGATGCCCACGACCGCGGCGGTGACGGTGCGTTCCGGGGGCGAGCCCCTTGTCCTCGATGGCCCCTTTGCCGAGACCAAGGAACAGCTGCTGGGATTCTACGTCGTCGATTGCGCCAATCTGCAGGAGGCGATCGAGACGGCACGCCAAATGGGCCGCGGGGAATCCGGCAGTTTCGAGATCCGCCCCTTGCGCATCTTCCGCCCCGGCACCGCGAAAGCGGCGATGGCCGCCCCGTGAACGATCTCGCCTGGCTCGATGCCGCCCTGCGTTCGGCGCGGCCCCAGGCGATCGGCGCGCTGCTGCGCTATTTCCGCAATCTCGACCAGGCCGAAGAAGCCTTCCAGGAAGCCTGCTTGCGCGCCCTCAAGCACTGGCCCGTCAACGGACCGCCCCGCGATCCCGCCGCCTGGCTGATCCTGGTCGGGCGCAATACGGCGCTGGACGAGTTGCGCCGGCGAAAGCGCGAGGCGCCGCTGCCGCCCGACGAGGTGATCTCCGATCTTGAGGATGCCGAGAGCGATCTGGCCGAGCGCCTCGACAATTCCGGCTATCGCGACGACATGCTGCGGCTTCTGTTCATCTGCTGCCATCCCGAATTGCCCGCGACCCAGCAGATTGCGCTGGCACTGCGCGTCGTCTCCGGTCTTTCGGTCAAGGAGATCGCCCGCGCCTTCCTGGTGAGCGAGGCCGCCATGGAGCAGCGCATCACCAGGGCCAAGCGACGCATCGAGGCGGCGGATGTGCCCTATGAAACGCCAGGCCCGATCGAGCGCAGCGAGCGCCTGGCCGCGGTCGCCGCCATGCTGTACCTGCTGTTCAACGAGGGCTATTCCGCCAGCGGGGGCGAGGCGCATATCCGTGCTTCCCTTTGCGAGGAAGCCATCCGGCTTTCGCGCCTGTTGTTGAAGCTGTTTCCCGCCGAGCCGGAGATCATGGCGCTGACGGCCCTCATGCTGCTGCAGCATGCCCGCGCCGCCGCCAGGCTGGATAGCGAGGGCGCCATTGTGCTGCTGGACGATCAGGATCGCGGCAAATGGGATCGCGATTCCATCGCGGAGGGCCTCGCTTTGATCGACAAGGCGCTTCGCCACAACCGACCCGGCCCCTATCAGGTTCAAGCGGCCATCGCCGGCGTCCATGCCCACGCCGCGCGTCCTGAGGACACCGACTGGGCCGAGATCGAACAGCTCTATACCGTGCTGGAGCGCATGCAGCCCTCGCCGGTGGTGCGACTCAATCATGCTGTAGCGGTCGCCAAGCTGCGCGGGCCGGCGGAGGCGTTAACCCTGCTCGAACCGCTGGAGAAGCCACTCGGCGCCTATTTCCATTTCTTCGGGGTCAAGGGTTGGCTGCTCATGCAGCTTCAGCGCCATGCCGAGGCGAAGACCGCCTTCGACCGCGCCATTGCGCTGGCCCATACCCCGGCCGAGGCAAGCCATATCCGCACGCATCTGGACCGGCTGGAGAGAGATTCGAAGGCGGCAGGTTAGAGACGAACCGCCCTTCTCACTCGTCATCCCCCGGACATGACGGCGGCAAAAAATCTCCGCCCCCTGTCGGAACACACAGCGGTCCTACGTCCTTGAATCAAACAGCGAAGGAAAGTGACCGCCATGCCCGCCAAAGCCTCTGCAAAAGCCCCTGGCAAGACAAAGAAAGCAATGCCGAAGGTCGTCTCCGCCGCCGAATGGCAGAAGGCGCATCAGGCGTTTCTGAAAAAGGAAAAGGCCGCGACCAAGGCACATGATGCGCTGGCCGCCGAGCGTCGCCGTCAGCCCATGACCCGCATCGAGAAAATTTATGAATTTGATGGTCTCGCGGGCAAGAAAAGCGGCAAGGCCAGCCTGCTCGACCTGTTCGACGGCCGCGACCAGCTTCTGCTCTATCACTTCATGTTTGCAGCTGGCGTCAATGGCTGGCCCAAGGCCGGCTGTCCGGGCTGCTCGTTCTTTCTCGACCAGATTTGCGATCCCGTGCATCTCAATCAGCGCGACGTGTCGCTGGCGATCGTCTCGCGCGCGCCGCTGGCGAATATCGCGGGCTATCAGCAGCGCATGGGCTGGCCGTTCCCCTGGTATTCATCGGCTGGCAGCGACTTCAACACCGATTTCGGTTTGACGACGCCCGAGGGCGAGGATCACGGGCTCAGCGTCTTCCTGCGCGACGGCGCGGACATCTATCGCACCTATTTCAGCACGGCGCGCGGGCTGGAGCAGCTGGGCAGCACCTGGTCGTTCCTCGACATCACACCCTATGGCCGGCAGGAGACCTGGGAAGATTCTCCGGCCGGTTGGCCGCAGACGCCGCCCTTCACCTGGTGGCGTCGGCACGACGAATACGACAAGAACAAATAATCTCCCAAATTCGTCACTCAACCGTCAGAGCGGATTGCTATTTTGCGGCCCCCGCCTGCAAGCGCCATCAGAGGAGCAAGCCATGCAGCTCAATCCCTATCTCTTTTTCAAAGGCCGTTGCGAAGAAGCCTTCCGCTTCTATGAGAAGGTCCTCGGCGGCAAGATCGTCGCCATGCTGACCTATGGCGATGCGCCCGATCCCTCGCAATCGCCGCCCGCAGACCGCAAGCTGATCATGCATGCGCGCATGACGGTGGGCGACAAGGTGCTGATGGGCTCCGATGCGCCGGAAGACCGTTTCCACACGCCGCAGGGATTTTCGGTGTCGCTGGGGATCGAGGACCCAAAGGAAGCCGAGCGGGTCTTCGCCGGGCTTTCCCAGGGCGACGCCAATGTGATCATGCCGATCGCCGAAACCTTCTGGGCCGAGCGCTTCGGCATGCTGGTCGATCAGTTCGGCACGCCCTGGATGATCAACTGCGAGAAGAAGCAGTAGAGAACGCCATCCTACCCCCCACCCTAACCCGCCCCCGCAAGGGGGGCGGGGACGAGGAAGCGCTCACGCCCCGACTTCCCCCGCCCCCAAGGGAATTTATCGGCGACTGATTCACGCCTTGGGCCGAAAGAGCCTAAGGCGATCAGACGCCCCGGGGGCGGGATGGGGTGGGGGTGACCCCCTGATACGAGACAGTCAATTTAGATGATGCACCGGACCCATGCCGTACACCGGCGTGGGTATGCCTTCCATGCGCGCCTTCAGCTGCAGCGACAGGAACTGCGAATAGTGGCGCGACTGGTGCAGATTGCCGCCATGGAACCACAGCGCTTCCTGGTGCGTGGGCTTCCACATGTTGCGCAGCTCACCCTCCCACGGCCCTGGGTCCTTGCGGGTCGCTGATCCCAGGCCCCAGCATTTTCCGACCTTGTCGGCAACCTGCTGGCTGATGAGCTGGGCTGCCCAACCGTTCATCGAACCATAGCCGGTGGCAAAGACGATCAGATCGGCCGGCAATTCGCTGCCGTCGCTGAATACGACCGAGTGTTCCTTTAATGCGCGCGACCTCGACCCCGCTCTTCAGCTTGATCTTGCCGTCGGCCACGAGCTCGCTGGCGCCGACATCGATGTAATAGCCGGAGCCGCGCCTGAGATATTTCATGAACAGGCCGGATTCGTCATCGCCGAAGTCGAGCATGAAGCCCGCCTTCCGCAGCCGCTCGTAGAAATCGGCATCGCGCCGCTTCATCTCCGCATAGATCGGCACCTGCCGCTGCGGCCATGATCTTGTAGGGTATCGAGGCAAAGATCAGATCGGCCTTATCCGTCGTGATCCCGGCCTTGACCGCCGCTTCCGAATAGAGCTTGCCGGTGCCCAGCTCCATCAGCGTATCGCTGCGCGACACATGAGTAGAGCTGCGCTGCACCATTGTCACATCGGCGCCCTCTTCCCAAAGTGCCGCGGCGATGTCGTGGGCCGAGTTGTTGGAGCCGATCACCACGGCCTTCTTGCCGCCATAGGCATCGGGCCCCGGATGCCGGCTGCTGTGATGAAGATCGCCCTTGAACGTGTCGCATGCCTGGTACCGAAGGCATGTTCGGCACCGCCGCCATGCCCGTGGCGAGCACGAGCTGCCGCGGACGCAGCGTCATCGGCTTGCCCTCGCGAACAACCTCGACGACCCATTCCTGCTCCGCCTCATCGAAGCGCGCGCTCACGCATTCGGTGCTGCCCCAGTAATCGAGCTCCATCACCCGCGTATACATCTCGAGCCAGTCGCCGATCTTGTCCTTCGGGCTATAGACCGGCCAGTGATCGGGAAACGGCAGATAGGGCAGATGGTCGTACCAGACCGGATCGTGCAGGCAGAGGCTCTTGTAGCGCTTGCGCCAGGAATCGCCGGGCCGTTCATTCCGTTCGACGATGAGCGTTGGAACGTTCAGGCGCCTCAGCCGGGCGCCCAGCGCGATGCCGCCCTGCCCGCCGCCGACGATCAGGACATAGGGCTGTTTGCCGGCGCCGAGTTCGGCCTGCTCTTGCTGCCGCCGCTCGAGCCAGTTCTTGCGGCCGGGATGCACGCCATGCTCGACACCCCTGTCGCGCCTCGCGCCCTTATGCTCCTCGAATCCCTTCAATTCGGTCATCGTCGTGAGCAGGGTCCAGGCCTTGCCGTCGACCAGCCGCAGATGGCCATAGCCGCGCGCCACTGCCGTCTCGAAGCGGATCCAGCCTTCGAGCGCCTCGTTTGTCTTGGTTGCCTCGCCCTCGAGCTGCCATCCGCGCGGGCTTGCCGGCAGGACGGCCTGCTCGATCATGTCGCGGATGCGCGTCTTGCCCTCGGCGGTCGTGATGTTCCAGGTGAACGAGACGAGATCGCGCCAGTAGCTGTCATCCTGGAACAGCGCCGCAGCGCCATCGGCATCGCCGCGTCCGAGCGCGGAGTCAAACCGCGCGAGCCATTCCGAAAGCTGCTGCGTCGGCGTCGATTTACCCATTGCTCTTCTCCCGCACCTTGCCCGGCGCATCAATGCCTGCAGCGCCAGCCGATCTTAGCCGCCGGCAGGTTTGCAAGCCGTTTAAAAAAAGGGGTAGCCAGGAGAACAGGGCAACCACGGGCGCCCGACGTAAAGGCGTCCAGCAGGCGCTAATCCGCGGCTTCGACCTTCAGGATCGAGCCGTCGATACCCACAACCTTGACCTGGCGGCCGGCCGGCATGTCCGGGCCCGCCGCGCGCCAGACGCTGTCATCCACCTTGATGGCGCCGCGGCCGTTGACGATGGGCGATGCG
Organism: uncultured Alphaproteobacteria bacterium; assembly: GCA_963770335.1. Taxonomy (GTDB): domain Bacteria; phylum Pseudomonadota; class Alphaproteobacteria; order Dongiales; family Dongiaceae; genus DASXQK01. Next base: position 258,504 of record CAVYPG010000005.1, on the reverse strand, counting down.
ACCGTGAAGCGGCGGCCGAGATAGCGCTCGCCGCGGCGGTTGAGGCCCGGATCCTCGCTCTCTTTGGCGCCGCGATGCATGACGACGCGACCGACCAGAACCGAGGCAATCGCCAGCACCACGAACAGCACCGCTTCCCATTCCCAGCCCAGGCCCGGAATGAGGAAGACGATCGCGCCCGTGGCCGCCGCCGCCAGCCCGAACCAGATGAAGAACATGCCTGGCAGCAGGGCTTCGATCCCGCCCAGCACCGCCGCCAGGATCAGCCAGTGCCAGAATTGTATGCTTGCGAGAAAGCCTTCCATGGCTGCCTCCCTAGCTCTTCTGATCCCAGGGCCCGGTGCGATTGGCGCCACCCGCAGCCGCACCGCCGCTGGGCTGATTCCGCATTGCCTCCTTGGCGAGCTCGGCGATGCCGCCGATGGCGCCGATGACGCTGGAAGCTTCCAGCGGCATGAAGATCATCTTCTGGTTTGGCGCCGAGGCGATGCGCTGCAGCGCATCGATGTATTTCGTGGCGACGAAATAGTTGATGGCCTGCACGCTGCCCTTGGCGATGGCTTCCGAAACCGATGTCGTCGCCTTGGCCTCGGCTTCCGCCGCGCGTTCGCGGGCTTCGGCGTTGCGGAAAGCCGCCTCGCGCTGGCCTTCGGCCTGCAGGATCACCGCCTGCTTTTCGCCCTCGGCCTTCAGGATCGCGGCCTGGCGCAGGCCTTCGGCCTCCAGGATCGCCGCGCGCTTGTCGCGCTCGGCCTTCATCTGCCGGCCCATGGATTCGATCAGATCCTTGGGTGGCGCGATGTCCTTGATCTCGATGCGGGTGACCTTGATGCCCCAGGGCGTGGTCGCGTCATCCACCACCTTCAGCAGCTGGTGGTTGATCTGGTCGCGCTGGGAAAGCAGCTGGTCGAGATCCATCGAGCCCATCACCGTTCGCACGTTGGTCATCACCAGATTGGTGACGGCGAGCTGCAGGCGGCTGACCTCGTATGTGGCCTTGGCGGCGTCGAGCACCTGGTAGAAGACGACGCCATCGACGCTGACCTGGGCGTTATCCTTGGTGATCACTTCCTGACGGGGCACGTCGAGCACCTGCTCCATCATGTTCATCTTGGCGCCGATGCGGTCGACGAACGGCACCAGGATGTTCAATCCCGGCCGCAACGTATGGGTGTAGCGTCCGAACCGCTCGACCGTGTACTCCGTGCCCTGGGGCACGGAACGAACGGCCATGGCGACCGCGAGAAATACGACGACGACACCTGCAATGATGAAAATCGACCCCACGTCCATCCCTTGTCCCTCCGCAAGAGCAAGATCGGATCACGTTAGTACAACGTGATTCGTGAATCTTGCTCTATCAAGTTGACCAGCGGCTGATTCACGCCTCACGTTGATTCAACGTGAGGCGATCAGACGCTGGGTCCGAACGCCCTGCATATGGTCAGGCATCCGGTGGTTGTGAAGACCCCTGTCCCGCCGGTTTCAGTAAATCCAATTTACCGTCGCCGAGATCGACGGAGCGTATTCTTTCTCCGTGACGGATAATACCTTCCGTAGACTTATGAATTAACTCGACATCGCCCTGCGCCTGCTTGAAGTGCGTGCCCAGCTTCTCGACCCGGTCATCCAGCCGGCGCACATCTTCCAGCATCCGGTCGACCTCGATCTTGATGACGCCGGCCTCCTTGCGCATCTCGACGTCGCGCAGTACCGCGCGCACGGTGTTGAGCAGGGCCATCATGGTGGTGGGCGAGACGATCCACACGCGGGCGCGGAAGCTCTCTTCCACCACATTCGGGAAATTGGCGTAGAGCTCGGCATAGACCGCCTCGCTGGGCAGGAACAGCAGCGCCGATTCCGCCGTCTCGCCGGGCACGATGTAGCGCTCGCGGATATCTTTGACGTGCTTGCGCAGCGCCTGGTCGAAGGCACGCCGGGCCACGATGATCTCTGCGTCGTTCGCCGCCTGGCGCAACAGGCGATAGCTCTCGAGCGGAAATTTGGCGTCGATGGCGATCGATCCCGGCGGCATCGGCAGCTTCAACAGGCAATCGGCGCGGCCTGTCCCCACCTTGGCCTGGAATTCATAGCTGTCGGGGGCGAGCACCTCGCGCACCAGATCCTGCAGCTGGATTTCGCCGAACGCGCCACGGGCCTGTTTGTTGGAGAGGATGTTCTGCAGCCCCACCACCTGACCCGACAATTCCATGATGTTGGCCTGCGCCCGGTCGATCACCGCCAGGCGCGCCGCCAGATCGCTCAGCGACTTGCCGGCTTTTTCGGTCGATTCCTGCAGCTTGTCGCCGACGCGCTTGTTGAGGTCGCCCAGCCTCTCCTCCACCGCACGGGCGAGATTGCGTTCCTGGGCCTGCAGGCGCTGATCGAGGGCAGCCTGCTGTGCCGCCTGGCTCTGCGCCATCTGGTCGAGCCGCCCGGCAATGCCGGCGACATCGCCGCCGCCGGCGCGCGAACGCAGCAGCAGCATGGCCAGCAGCACGATAACCGCAGCCAGAACCAGCAGAATCACAAGCTGCGAATCCATGGCCGCCATCCTATTGACGGCGCCGGAATCAGGCCATAGGTAATCCGGTCATGGCCAAGCTCGACATCATCGTGGCGCCCGATCCGCGGCTGAAAGTGAAATGCAAGCCGGTGAGCCGGGTGGATGCGAAAATTGCGCGTCTCATGGAAAACATGCTGGAGACGATGTATGCAGCACCCGGCATCGGGCTTGCCGCACCCCAGGTCGGTATCGCCCAGCGCATCATCGTCGTCGATATCGCTCATGAGGGCGAGAAGCCGGCGGCGCTGAAAATGGCCAATCCCGAGCTGATCTGGGTCAGCGACGAGGATGCCGTGTTCAACGAAGGCTGCCTGTCGCTGCCGGAGCACTACGCCGATGTCGTTCGCCCGAAAGCGATCAAGGTGCGCTATCTCGACCATCAGAACGAGATTCGCGAGCTGGAAGCCGAGGGCATGCTGGCGACATGCATCCAGCACGAGATGGATCATCTCGACGGAGTCCTGTTCGTCGACCATCTGACGGCGCTCAAGCGCAACATCATCCTGCGCAAGCTGGTCAAGGCGAAGAAGACCGCCGCGGTTCCTGTTTAGGCGGGCGGGAAATGGCCCGCCTGCGACTGGCCTTTATGGGCACACCCGATTTCGCCCGCCTGGCGCTTGCGGCGCTGCTCGCCGCGGGCCATGACGTTGCCGCCGTCTACAGCCAGCCGCCACGGCCCGCCGGGCGCGGGCAGAAACCGCGGCCGTCGCGGTCCAGGCACTCGCCGAAGAACGCGACTTGCCAGTTCGTACGCCGTCTTCGCTTAGCGCGAGCATGCCGAACAAGCGTCCTTCGCCGCCCTTGAACTCGATGCTGCCGTTGTCGCCGCCTATGGACTGATCCTGCCGCCGGAGATCCTGCAAGCGCCGCGGTTCGGCTGCCTCAATATCCATGCCTCGCTGCTGCCGCGCTGGCGCGGGGCGGCACCCATACAGCGGGCAATCCTCGCCGGCGACCGGGAAACCGGCATCACCATCATGCAGATGGATCGAGGGCCTCGATACCGGCGCGATCCTGTTGAGCGAACGCACCCCCATCGAGCCAAACGAAACCGGCGGCAGCCTGCATGACCGGCTCGCCGCCCTTGGCGCGCAGCTGATCGTAAGCGCCCTGGAGCGGTTGGCGAGCGGCAAGTTGACGTCGAGGCCGCAGCCCGCCGAGGGCGCAACCTATGCCGCCAAGCTGACCCGCGAGGAAGAGCGGCTGGACTGGCGCCGCCCTGCCGGCGATCTGGAGCGTCCAGGTGCGGGCCTTCAGCCCCGCGCCTGCGGCCTGGTGCGAGATGGCGGGCGAGCGCATCAAGGTGCTGGAGGCCGAGACTGCCGAGGGCAGTGCTGCACCAGGCACGCTGCTCGACGATCGGCTGACGATCGCCTGTGGCCGCGGTGCTCTTCGCCTGCTGCGGGTCCAGCGCCCCGGCAAGGCCGTGATGGATTCGGCAATCCTTCCTGCGGGGCTTTCGCCTTCCGGCCGGCGCGGTCTTGCCGTGATGGGGCTGCCATGACGCGGTTTCGCCTGCTGATCGAATATGACGGCACCGGCTATGTCGGCTGGCAGCGCCAGGAGAACGGCCCCTCGATCCAGCAGGCGATCGAAGAGGCCGTGTTCGCCTTCGCCGCCGAGCGCGTCACTCTCGCCGCCGCCGGGCGCACCGATGCCGGGGTGCATGCGCTGGGCCAGGTGGCCCATCTCGATCTCGCGCGTGAAACCAGCGCCGAAACGCTGCGCGATGCGGTGAATTTCCATCTGAAGCCGCAGCCGATTGCCATTCTGGCGGCCGAAGCGGTGAGCGAAGACTTTCATGCCCGTTTCTCGGCCATTGGCCGGCGATACCTTTATCGCATCGTCAATCGCCGCCCGCCTTTGGTTCTGATGCGTAGTCGCGCCTGGCAGGTGCAGATACCGCTCGATGCCGGCGCCATGCACCAGGCGGCGCAGCGGCTGATCGGCAACCACGACTTCACCAGCTTCCGTTCCTCGATTTGCCAGGCCGCCTCGCCGGTCAAGACGCTGGACCGGCTTGATGTGGAGCGCGCGGGCGAAGAAATCTACATCCATGCCGCCGCGCGCTCGTTCCTGCATCACCAGGTGCGCAACATGGTGGGCACGCTGAAGCTGGTGGGCGAGGGCCGCTGGCGGGCCGATGATGTCGGCGCAGCACTGGCCGCCCGCTCGCGCAGCGCCGCCGGGCCGACGGCACCGCCGGAAGGCCTGTTTCTGGCCGAGGTCCGCTATTAGACGCTGAGGATTAGCCGGGCGGGTATAGTCTTGCTCCATGAGCGATCTTTTCCCCGGATTCGAGCAGCGCCGCATCGCGGTCGCGGGCGTGGAGATCAATTGCCGGCTTGCGGGCGAAGGCCCGCCGCTGTTGCTGCTGCACGGCTATCCGCAAACCCATGCTTGCTGGCACCGCCTGGCGCCGCTGCTGACAGGGACCCATAGTCTCGTCCTGCCGGACCTGCCCGGCTATGGCGATAGCGGCTTCCTCGAGCCCGACGCCGAAAACCACGCCTATTCCAAACGCAACACCGCGGCGATCATGGCGGGGCTGATGCGCGCATTGGGGCATGAGCGTTTCATCGTCGTAGGCCATGACCGCGGCGCCCGGGTAGCCTATCGTCTGGCGCTAGACCGGCCCGACCTCGTCGAACGCCTTGGCCTGTTCGACATCGTTCCCACCATCGAAACCTGGGAAGCGATGAGCGGCCTGGGCTCACTTGCCGAATTCCACTGGCCGTTCCTGGCCCAGACCGGCGGATTGCCCGAGGCGTTGATCCAGCACGACAGCGATTTCTTCCTGCGCTATCTGATGATGCGCTGGGCCGGCGATGCCGATCGAATCGACACGCGCGCGCTCGCCGAGTATCAGCGCTGCTTTCGCGATCCCTCGGTCATTCGCGCGACCTGTGCCGATTACCGCGCCGGCGCCACTGTCGATGTCGAGCATGACGCGGCCGACCGCAAGGCTGGCCGGCGCATTATCTGTCCCTTGCTGGTGCTGTGGGGCGGCTCCCGCAAGGGCGATCTGCTGCCCGTATGGCGGCGCTGGGCCGTTGATGTGCAGGGCGAGGGCCTGAATTGCGGGCACTTCCTGCAAGAGGAAATGCCGGCAGAGGTCGCCACAAGGCTGCTGGCCTTCCTTAGCTAAGGGTCGACCTTACGCGCCACGACAAAAATGCCGTCATCTCGCCCCATCATTGCCACGGCGCGGCTATTGATCCGGACGGTCGGCGACCGAACTCCTCGACAGGGCCCTCGACGGTAACGGGGGACCGTCAGGAGGAACATCGATGCGCATCTTCGTTGCCGGCGCCACGGGCGCCATCGGGTCGAGACTAGTTCCGCTTCTCGTTCAGGCGGGCCATACCGTCATCGGCCTGACGCACCGGCCCGATAACGCCAAGCTGATCGCTTCTCTGGGCGCCCGGCCTGTCGTGGCCAGCGGTCTCGACGAGGCAGAGATCCGCCGCGCTGTCCTGGTGGCGCGGCCCGAGGTGATCGTCCACGAGATGACCGAGCTGAAAAATGCAACCGATCTGAAGCATTTCGATCGCAGCCTTGCCGCCAGCAACCGCCTGCGCACCCAAGGAACCGATTATCTGATGTCGGCGGGCCGTGCGGTCGGTACGCGCCGCTTTATTGCCCAAAGTTTCTGCGGTTGGCCGTTTGACCCTTCCGGCGAGTCCGGTGAAGGACGAAACCGCCGAGCTTCAGGCAGACCCTCCAAAGGAGATGCGGCGCACCCTCAATGCACTGCGCTACCTGGAAAGCGTCGTGGGGGCTTCCGACCGGTTCGAGGGCATCGTGCTGCGCTATGGCGCGCTCTATGGCCCCGGCACTGGGCTGTTCGACGGTGGATTTCTCGACCAGATCCGGCAACGCCGCCTGCCCATCCTGGGCCCGGGCGAGGGCTGGTGGTCCTTCCTGCATGTCGAGGATGCCGCCAAAGCGACCGCCGTGGCGATCGAAAGCGGTGGCGCGCGCGGTATCTACAACATCGTCGATGACGAGCCGGCGCCGGTGCGCGAATGGCTGCCGGAACTGGCCTTTATGCTGGGGGCCCCGCCACCGCGGCATATCCCGCTGTTTTTCGCCCGCCTGATGGCGGGCGAGCATCTGGTACACATGATGGCGGCCCAGCGCGCCGGCTCGAATGCCAAGGCCAAAGCCGAATTGCCCTGGCAGCCAAGCCGGGCGTCATGGCGTCGGGGATTCGCGGAGGTGATCGAAGATTCGCTGATCAGCCAGGCGGTCGCCTGATTTTGCCTGGTTTCACCCGGCAGACGCACCGACCTGCATCATTTCGTTGGCGGCGATATTGATCGTCACGGCGATGATATAGCCGAGCAGCACGATCCCCAGCGCGCCCAGGCGAGAGAGATTCAGCGCCGTGCGGGCGATGAACCACTCATACACCAGCGCCACGATCTCCGCCGCCACGGGCACCAGCTGGGCGTAGCCCTTGGGCAGGATTCCGGCATGGGCGATTACCGCAGCCACCAGAAAAAACGGTGTCTCTATTGCGCTCGCCCAATTGTCGGCGACGATGTAGCCCAGATAGTGCTCGCCGCGGCCGATGAACCGGGTGACGTAATAGGCGGCAAGGGGAAAGGCAGTCCAGCTCAGGACATAGGTGATGACCTCAGCCGCGCCGATCCTGAACCAGCCGCCATGGGCATGGCCATCGGCCAGGTCGAACCAGGCCAGCAGGATGGCAGCCGGTGCCACCAGCAATGCCACGCGAAACGACCGCCAAAAGCCCTCCAGACTGCGGTCGAAATAGCGCATGCCGCCGGCGTCGAACAGGGCGAGCCGCCAGGCGCCGTAAGTCGCGTGACTGATTTCCGGCAAGGTCAGCATGAGACACTCAGCATGATCCGCTCAGCATCGGCGCCTAGCGCTTCATGCGAAAAAGCCGTCGAGCATCCGTTCGTAGATATCGGTGAGGCGCGCGATATCCGCCACCGCCACCCGCTCGTTCACCTTGTGCATGGTCTGGCCTACCAGGCCGAATTCGGCGACCGGACAATAGGCGCGGATGAAGCGGGCATCCGACGTGCCGCCGGTGGTGCTGAATTCCGGCCGCCGGCCGGTCACCTGCTCGATCGCCTTCGCCATCACCTCGCTCAACTGGCCGGGCGGCGTCAGGAAAGATTCGCCGCTGACTTGGATATCCAGATCGTAGCGCGCGCCCACGGCATCGAAGCGCTCACGCAGCCAGCGTTTCACATCGTCGCTGGTATGGCGGTCGTTGAAGCGAATGTTGAACACGGCCTTGGCCGCGGCCGGAATCACATTGGTGGCGGGATTGCCCACATCGACGCTGACCACCTGCAGGGTCGAGGCCTGGAAATGCTCGCTCGCCTCATCCATCGGCTCGCGGGTGATGGCGTCCAGCATCTTGATCATGCGGTGGATCGGATTATCGGCCAGATGCGGATAGGCGCTGTGGCCCTGCACGCCATGCACCGTCAGCCGGCCGTTCATGCTGCCGCGCCGGCCGATCTTGACCATGTCGCCCAGGGCTTCGGGATTCGTCGGCTCCCCCACCACACAGGCATCCAGCCGCTCGCCCTGCTGCTTCATCCAGGCGAGCAGCGGCTTGGTGCCGTTGATCGACGGGCCCTCCTCGTCGCCGGTGACGATGAGGGCGATACGGCCGGGAAAATTCTTGCCCTGCCGGGCGATGAACCGTTCGGCGGCGGCGGCAAAGCAGGCAATGGCCGATTTCATGTCGGCGGCACCGCGCCCGCAGAGATGGCCGTCGCGGATTTCGCCGGCAAAGGGTTCCGGCTGCCAGGCGGCGGCATCGCCCACCGGCACCACATCCGCATGGCCGGCAAAGGCAAAGCACGGCCCGTCGCCCTCGCCCCAGCGGGCGTAAAGATTTTCGACCCTTGCCGTATCCGGTGCCTGGAAAGCCTGGCGCCAGCACTTGAAACCAACGGGCTTCAGCGCCTGCTCCAGCACGCCCAGCGTCCCGGCTTCCGCCGGCGTCACGCTGGGACAGCGGATCAGCGCCTGGGCCAGGCCCAGCGGATCGATGGCGCCCATGGTCAATCCCGCAGCAGCTCGTTGATGGAAGTCTTGGCGCGGGTCTTCTCATCCACGCGCTTGACGATGACGGCGCAGTAGAGACCCGGCCCAGGTTCGCCATTGGGCAACGGCTTGCCCGGCAGGGTGCCAGAGACGACGACGGAATAGGCCGGCACCCGGCCATAGAAGATCTCGCCGGTGGATCGATCGATGATCTTGGTGGAGATGCCGATATAGACGCCCATGGAGAGCACGCTGCCGCGTTCCACCACCACGCCCTCCACGACTTCGGAGCGCGCGCCGATGAAGCAATCATCCTCGATCACCACCGGTCCCCGCCTGGATCGGCTCCAGCACGCCGCCGATGCCAGCACCGCCGGAGATATGGCAGTTCTTGCCGATCTGGGCGCAGGAGCCGACGCTGGCCCAGGTATCCACCATGGTGCCGCTATCGACGCGCGCGCCCACATTCACGAAGCAGGGCATGAGAATCACATTCGGCGCGATATAGGCCGAATGGCGCACCACGCTGCCCGGCACGGCACGAAAGCCCGCCTCGCGGAAGCGGTTCTCGCCCCAGCCGGCGAATTTCAGCGGCACCTTGTCATAGGCGCCGGCGGCCGTATCCATGGGTGCTGAATCGCGCAGGCGGAAGGACAGCAACACCGCCTTCTTCAGCCATTGATGGGTAATCCATTTGCCGCCGACATTCTCGGCAACCCGAAGCTTGCCGGAATCGAGTCCCTCGAGGGCGGCCTCGACATGATCTTTGACCTCGCCCCGCGTGGAGGCATTGATGCCCTCGCGCTTGTCCCAGGCGGCATCGATGGCGCTTTGCAGTTTCTGGATATCCATGGGGATCGTCTCTAAGGCTCGCGTTGCGGGAATTGGGCGGTCAGCCAGCCGACGAGATCGTCGGTGACATGGTGGATGTGATCGCCGGTTCTGTCCGCCTCGGCCCATTCCTCGCCGGTCAGCACCAGCACCGTGGTCATGCCGAGTGCAGCGGCCGGGCGCAGATTGCGCGGCAGATCTTCGACCATGGCGGCCTTCGTAGCGACGATACCGTGCTGGCGGATCAGCTTGTCATAGGTCGCCGGATCGGGCTTCGGCTTGTAGTCGGCGGCGATGATGTCGAAGACGCCCTCGAAATGGTGACTGACGCCGAGCCGGCCCGTCACCCGGTCGGCATGGGCGGTCGAGCCGTTGGTGAAAATGAACTTCCGTCCCGGCAGGCGGGCCAGCACCTGGTCCAGCGCCGGGCTTGGCGATACCGGCGAGACATCGATGTCATGGACGAAATCGAGGAAAGCGCCGGGATCGACGGCGTGATTGGCCATCAAGCCTGCCAGCGTCGTGCCGTGCTCATGGAAATAGCGCTTCTGCAGCAGCCGCGCCTCGACTTGATCGAGGCCGAGCCGGCCCTCGATGAACTGGCCGATGCGCCGGTCGACCTGGGCAAACAGGTTGCAGTGGGCGGGATAGAGCGTGTTGTCGAGATCGAAGATCCAGTCGGCGACATCGTCCAGCGAACGGGCGCGGGCCTGAACGAGTGCGACGGGCAAGGCGGACATGAGCGATTGACCGAAAAATCGCGCCGGCTAGTCGCGCCGCACGATCGTGCCGACGCCGCGCGCGGTGAAGATTTCCAGCAGCAGGGCATGGGGCACGCGGCCATCCAGGATGACGGCTGCCTCAACCCCGGCATCGAGCGCTTCCACGCAGGTCTGCAGCTTGGGGATCATGCCGCCGGTGATGGAGCCGTCCTTCATCAGCGCGCTGACCTGGCTGACGGTGAGGTCGGTCAGCAGGTTGCCGTCCTTGTCCAGCACGCCGGCGACATCGGTCAGCATCAGCAGGCGGGTCGCCTTCAGCGCCCCGGCAATGGCGCCGGCGGCCGTATCGGCATTGATGTTATAGGTCTCGCCCGCCCGGCCATAGCCGATGGGCGCGATGATGGGAATGAAACCTGCCGCGGCCAGGCGATGCAGCACATCGGCATCGATCTCGGCGGGATCGCCGACGAATCCCAGATCGATGGATTGCCCGCCCTTGACCATCTGCATGCGGTTGGCCGGCATCAGCCCTGCATCCTTGCCGCTGAGGCCCAGCGCATTGCCGCCGGCCTCGGTCATGGCCTGGACGATCTGCTTGTTGATCTTGCCGGCGAGGACCATCTCCACCACCTCGACGGTGGCGCTATCGGTGATGCGAAGGCCGTCGACGAAGCCGCTCTTGATATTCGAGGCGATCCAGCATCTCGGCGATCTGCGGGCCGCCGCCATGCACCACCACCGGATTGATGCCGACCTGCTTGATCAGCACGATGTCGCTGGCGAAGACGCGGGAGAGCTCGTCATCCACCATGGCATGCCCGCCATATTTGATGACGAAGCTCTTGCCGGCATAGCGCTGCATGTAAGGCAGCGCCTCGGTCAGGGTGCGCGCCGTGCGCAGCCAGTGCTTCGTTTCGGTGAAGTTCGGGACCTGGGCCATGGGCGCGGACTTTATCGCAAAGGGTGGGGGCGTGAAAGGCTCGCCAGCTCCGCGCGCAACTCGGCAATGCCGGTGCCTTCGAAGGCACTGGTGACGATCACCTCGGGGTGGGCTGCGCGATGGCGCCCGGCTTCGGCTGTGGCCTCCGCCTGACGGGCGGCCAGGTCGTCCGCCTTCACCTGGTCGGCCTTGGTCAGCACGAGCTGATAGGAGAGTGCCGCCTTGTCCAGCTCGTCCATGGTCGCGCGGTCGCTATCCTTCAGGCCATGGCGCCCATCGATCAGCAGAGAGAGGCGACGCAGATTGGGACGCTGCTTCAGATAGGCGCGGATCAGCGCTGACCAGGCATCCACCCGTTCGCGGCCCACGGCGGCATAGCCATAACCCGGCAGATCGACCAGCATCAGCCGTTGGCCGAGATCGAAGAAATTCACCTGCTGGGTGCGCCCGGGCGTGTGGGAAACCCGCGCAAGCGCATGCCGGCCGGTGAGTGCGTTGATCAGGCTCGATTTGCCGACATTGGAACGGCCGGCAAACGCGACTTCGGGCAACCGGCCTGGCGGCAAGGCGGCAGCATCGGTGGCGCCGGCGACGAAATCGCAAGCTTGGGCGAAGAGCAGCCGGCCGGCCTCGATGGCCTGAGCGGCCTCACGCTTGCTCACGGCTTGCGGTTCATCCTCCACATCAGCATCCGCTGCTGGCTGATGGAAAGAAGATTGTTCCACGACCAGTAGATCACCAGCCCCGCCGGAAACTGCGAGAGCGTGAAGGTGAAGATGATCGGCAGCAGCATGAACAGCTTGGCCTGCACGGGATCCGGCGGCGGCGGATTCATCTTCTGCTGCAGGAACATCGTGATGCCCATCAGGATCGGCCACACGCCCAGGCCCGTGACCGCAGCCAGGATGCCGCCCACCCCCGGAATATGTACCAGCTCCGGCGGCAGGTGCCAGGGGAACAGGCCGAAGCCGTTGATCCAGGTCGTGGGATCGCGCTCCGAAAGATCCTTGATCCAGCCGAAGAACGGCGCGTGGCGCATCTCGATGGTGATGTAGAGCGTCTTGTAGAGGCAGATGAAGACAGGGATTTGCACGAAGATCGGCAGACAGCCCGCGGCGGGATTCACCTTTTCGCGCTTGTAGAGCTCCATCATCCCCTGATTGAGCTTTTGCTTGTCGTCCTTGAAGCGTTCGCGCAGCTCCGTCATCAGCGGCGTCAGTTTCTTCATCTTGTTCATCGCCCGGAACGATTTGTTGGCGAGCGGGAACAGCAGCAGGCGCACGCAGATGGTGAGCGCCAAAATCGCCAGGCCGAAATTGCCGATGATGCGATAGAAGAAATCGAGCACATAGAACATCGGCTTGGTGATGAAGTAGAGATAGCCGAAATCCACCGCCCGATCGAACAGCGGAATGCCGAGCTTGTCGCGATAATCCGCCAGCAGATGCACTTCCTTGGCGCCGGCGAAGAGGCGCGTGGTGGCGGTGGCCGTCGACCCTGGCGCTATGTCGATCAGGCTCGTATTCGCGAAATTGACCTGATAGGCGTCGCTTTCCGGGACATAGCCGACTTCGACATGAACCGGCATCGCCTGATCCGGGATCAAGGCCACCAGCCAGTATTTGTCGGTTATGCCAAACCAGCCGCCCGTCGTGTCAAAAGGCAGCGGCTTTGTCTTGATCGACGAATATTTCATGTCGCCGCCGTCCTGCAGCGTTCCGTCGAAAACCCCGATGGGGCCTTCATGCAGATAGGCACTGTTGACAAGCGGAGGGATGCCGACGCGCCGGATGCGGCCATAGGGACGAATTTTCGCCGCCTCGGTCCCGCTATTTTTGACCGAATCGGTAACTGTCAGCATGTAGTTCTGATCGAGCTGAAAACTGCGACTGAAGACGAGTCCCGCCTTGTTGTCCCAGGTCAGAATCACCGGATGATCCGGCGTCAGGGTGTCGTTGGAGGCCGTCCAAAGGGTTTCGCGTCCGGGCAATTTCGGATCGTCGACGCAGGGTTGGCTGCACCAGCCGAAATCGGCGTAATAGGCATCTTTGGTGTTGGGCGGATTCAACAGGACGATCGGCGGGCTTTTAGGATCGACAGTCTCGCGATAGGTCGGCAGCGTCAGATCGTCGACACGCCCGCCGACCAGCGAGATGCTTCCCTGGATCCGGGGCGAATTAAAGGCGATGCGAGAGCCTGCGGCGATGACGTCGGATCGCGGCTTTAATTCAACCGCGGCAGGTGCCGCCGGCTGGCTTGTCGCCGTCGTCGTCCCGCTTGCTCCGGAAGAGGTCGTATTCGTGGTGGTCACGGCAGTGGGCGAGGAGAATTGGTTCGGAAAGAAATGCGGCAGCACCACCCAGAACAGCAGGATGATGGCGGCCGAGATGCCCATGAACAGATACATATTCTTGTTGTTTTCCATCGCAGCGCGTCCCCTGTCGTCCTAACGCGCCACGTGGTGCCGGTGACCGCAATCGGGCACCGGATCATAGCCATGCCCGCCCCACGGATGGCAGCGCAGCAGCCGGCGAAGCGCCAGCACAGCACCACGCGCAAGGCCATGTTCCAGCACGGCATCGGCCGCATATTCCGAGCAGCTGGGCGTGAAGCGGCAGCCGCGCGGCAGCATCGGCGACAGCGTCCACTGATAAAGGCGGATCGGCAGAATGGCACCGCGCCGCCAAATGCCTTTTGGCGAAATGCTCATGGCCGATAGACCCCCAGGCGCTTCAGCCCGGCCGCCAGATCGCCCAGCAAATCGCTGAAGGGCCGCTGAAGCGTCTCCTGCCGCGCGATCACCACGTAATCGTGACCGGCGGCGGCATGGGCCGTCAGAATCTGGGCTGCTGCCGCGCGCAGCCGCCGGCGCGCGCGATTGCGGGCGACCGCATTGCCGACCTTGCGGCTGGCGGTGAAGCCCACGCGCAGAGCGGCTTCCGGCTGTTGCGGCAACGCCTGCAGGATAAGACCGGGTGCCACCGACTTGCGGCGGCCCGATGCTACCTTCAGGAATTCAGCTCGTCGGGTAAGGCGCAGAATCGGCGCCATCAAACGGCTTAGGCGCTGAGACGCTTGCGTCCCTTGGCTCGCCGATTGGCGATGACCTTGCGGCCGCCGACCGTTGCCATGCGGGAACGATAGCCATGGCGGCGCTTGCGGACGAGCACACTGGGCTGATACGTGCGCTTCACGTTGGTGACTCCGTTACGAAAGAGCGGTGGATTCAAGGAATTGCCGCGGCTGTATAAGGGCTTACCCCGGCAGAGTCAACGCTTCGGCATGCCGCAGGCACTCTTCACGCCAGCCTCACCTGAGCGTGACGGGCCGCAGGGTGGCACAGGCCGGAATGCGATGATATGTCAAAGCGATGGCAGGTAGTCTTTCCAAGACCTCCGAAAAGGGCGGTATCCGGCGCTGGCTGCCGCTGCTGGCCATCCTGCTGGCTGCCGCCGCCTTCTTCGCCTTCGGCCTGCAGCATTATCTCTCGCTGGACGCGCTGCGAGCCAATCGCGACTGGCTTTACGGGCAGGTGTACGACCACCTGGTCCTGGTTTTAGTAATTTATGTGCTCATCTACGCCGGGGTAGTGACCTTGTCGCTGCCGGGCGCCACCATCCTGACGCTTGCCGGCGGTTGCCTGTTCGGCCTGTGGCTGGCGACGGGTGTCACCATCTTTGCTGCCACGCTCGGCGCGACATTGCTCTATCTGGCGGCGCGCACGGCCTTTGCCGATCTGCTGCGTGCCCGCGCCGCCCCGTGGCTGAAGCGCCTCAGCGCCGGCTTTCAGGAGAATGCGTTCAGCTATCTATTATTCCTCCGCCTGACCCCAGCCTTTCCCTTTTTCGTGGTCAATCTGGTGCCCGCATTCCTCGGCGTGCGGCTGCGCACCTTCGTACTCGCGACATTCATCGGCATCATCCCCGGGCACCTTCGTCTATACGAGCGTGGGCGCCGGCCTCAAAAGCCTGCTGGATAGCGACCAGCCGCTCTCGCTCGGCCGCGTGCTGACGCCCCAGATCGTGATCGCGCTGATCGGCCTTGCCTTGCTCTCGTTGCTGCCGGTCGCCTGGAAGGCCTGGCGCAAATCCCGCGGCGCCAAATGAGCGGGCTCCTGACCCCCGATATTTGCGTCATCGGCGCGGGCACCGGTGGGCTGGTGGTGGCTGCTGGATGCAGCCAGCTCGGCGCCAGCACCGTCTTGATCGAATCCCATCGCATGGGCGGCGATTGCCTGAATACCGGCTGCGTGCCGTCGAAATCGCTGCTGGCCGCAGCCCATGCTGCCGTGGCGCACCGGCGCGCTGCATCCTTCGGCCTTGAACAGGCAGCACCCCGCATCGATTTCGCCCGGGTGCAGCAGCATGTCCGCGGCGTTATCGATGCTATCGCACCCAATGATTCCGAAGAACGGTTCACCGGGCTCGGCGTCAGCGTGCTGCGCGAGCAGGCCCGCTTCACCGCGGCCGACGAAGTCCTGGCCGGCGACACCCGCATCCGCGCCCGGCGCTTCGTCATCGCTACCGGCTCGGCCGCTTTCGTTCCGCCGGTGCCGGGCCTGGCCGAGCTGCCTTATCTCACCAATGAGACGATCTTCGATATCGAGCGCCTGCCCGATCATCTGTTGATCATGGGGGGTGGGCCTATCGGCTGCGAACTGGCCCAGGCCTTTGTGCGGCTGGGTGCACGAGTCAGCCTGGTCGAGATGACGTCGATCCTGCCCAAGGACGATCCCGAATCGAGCGATGTTGTGCGCCGTGCGCTGCTGGCCGATGGCGTGCAACTGCATGAGGGCCATAAAGTCGTCAGCGCGGCACACGCCGGCAATACGATCACGCTCGAAATCGAGAAAGACGGCTCGCGCCAGCGCCTGGAAGGCTCGCATCTGCTGGTCGCTGCTGGCCGCCGGCCGCGGGTCGCCGATCTTGGTCTGGAGCTGGCGGGCGTGGTTCATAGCGACAAGGGCATTGCCGTCGACCGGCGGCTGCGCACGTCGAACAGGCGCATCTTCGCGGTGGGCGATGTGGTGGGGGGCCCGCAATTTACCCATCTTGCCGCCTATCATGCCGGCATCGTCATCCGTAACGCGCTGTTTCGCCTGCCGGCCAAGGTGGATCTCTCCGCCCTGCCCTGGGTCACCTTCACCGATCCCGAGCTGGCCCATGTCGGTCTGAGCGAAACGGCCGCGCGCACCCAAGGTGACATCCGCATCCTGCGCTGGCCCTTGGCCGAGAACGACCGCGCCCAGGCCGAGCATCGCCATGAGGGATTCATCAAGATCGTCACCAGCGCCAAGGGGCGAATCCTGGGGGCCGATATCGTCGGGCCTGCGGCCGGCGAGATGATCCATCTCTGGACCCTGGCCGTATCGCAGAAGATGAAAATCGGCGCCGTGGCCGGTATGATCGCTCCCTACCCGACCCTGGCCGAGATCGGCAAGCGTGCAGCCGGCAATTACTATATGGCGAAGCTGTTCAGCCCAGGCACCAAGCGGCTGGTGCGTTTCCTCGCCCGCTTCGGCTGAGAGAAGATCGATTCAACATGGCTAATATCGCCAATCGCCCCTATCTGCCGCCGCCGGCCAAGAGCCTGTCGGCCCGCGTGCTGCTGCTGACGATGTTCTTCGTCATGCTGGGCGAGATCCTGATCTATGCGCCCTCGGCCGGTCGCTTCCGCTACGAATATCTGCGCGACCGGCTCGCCACGGCTCACACCGCCGTCCTGGCGCTGCTCGCCACCCCCGATTACATGGTGAGCGACTCCCTGCAGATGGAACTGCTGCAGCATGCCAACGCCTATATCGTGGCGCTGAAGCGGCCCGACGGCGTGAAGCTGATGATGCATGCCAAACAGGGCGTGCCCGCCATCGATGCCACATTCGATCTGGATCAGAAAAGTTTCTTCGGCCTGATCGGCGATGCCTTTGCCACCATCTTTCATCCGGCCAACCGCGTGCTGCGCGTCATGGGCAGTTCGCCGCGCATGCCGGAATCGACGGTGGAGATCGTCATCGACGAGCAGCCGATGCGCGCAGCATTGCTGGATTATTCGGAGCGGGTGCTGGAGCTTTCCATCGTTATTTCGCTCATGACAGCATCCCTGGTCTATCTCAGCCTGCAATGGCTGATGATCCGGCCCATGCGGCGGCTCACTGAATCCATGGTCGCCTTCCGCAGCGATCCGGAGAATGCCTCGCTGGCCGGCCGCCCCAGCCAGCGCAGCGACGAGATCGGCGTGGCGGAGCGCGAGCTGGTGCAGATGCAGGCCGGGCTTCGCACCGCCTTGCAGCAGAAGACGCGGCTGGCGGCCCTCGGCGGCGCGGTCAACAAGATCAATCACGATCTGCGCAATATACTCGCCACCGCGCGGCTGGTTTCCGACCGATTGCTGGCGAGCGACGATCCGACCGTCGGACGCAATTCCCGCGCCCTGCTGGCCGCCATCGATCGCGCCGTGGAGCTCTGCAGCAACACGCTGAACTTCACCCGCGAGGGCCCGCCGGTACTGGAGCAGTCCAGCTTCTCGCTGGCCGAGCTGATCGAGGAGGTGGCGCTGACGCTTGCTGCACCTGCCGAGGGCGAGCCGCCATTGCGCAACGAGGTGCCGGAGAGTCTGATTCTGGAAGCCGACCGCTCGCAGGTCTTCCGCATCTTCACCAACCTGACCCAGAACGCGGTGCAGTCGGGCGCCACCCGTGTCGAGGTGACCGCGCGCCATGAGAGCGAGCGGGTCGTGGTCGAGGTCAGCGATAACGGCCCCGGCCTGGCGCCGCGTGCGCGCGACAACCTGTTCCAGCCTTTTGCCGGCTCGGCGCGGCCGGGCGGATCGGGGCTGGGCCTGGCCATCGTGCGCGAGCTGGTGCGTGCCCATGGCGGCAATATCCGCCTGCTGCATTCCACCGCCGAAGGGACATCCTTTGCCGTCGAACTGCCGCAGCGCACCCAGCGCAACGGCCAGAAGCAGAAGAACGGCGCCAAAAAGTCGAAGGCGGCTTAAGGCAGGAATTCACCACAGAGACATAGAGGCACAGAGATACCGAGCCTCTGGAGTCACCGAGAATGCCTGCCTGCCGCTACTTCTGCTCGCCCCTGGCGATTCTTTCTTCGTCATGCCCGGGGCCGGCCCCGTGGCCGGAGCCCGGGCATCCAGTCTATGACCAGCACTGGATTCCCGGGCTCGGTCCATCGACCGCCCCGGGAATGACGTGAATTATGAGGCGGGCCGAGGTGCCGCGAATCCACCCGGCCCCTCTGTGCCTCTGTGTCTCTGTGGTTTGTTACCTTCCTGCCTTGGCCGTCCAGACCCCGCCGGGCGAACTGCGACCTTGAGGCCAGTTGCCTGGCGCTTCCTAAGGCCGTAACTTCCGCGCCGTCGATAATTGAGCGAGCCCGGGGACCGTCATGGCTTCCAGCGAACATGAATCATCCGTCTTCAACACCATGATCCTGGCCGGCGCGGCCGGTATCATGGGCATCGTCGGCCTGTTCGTCGCCCAGCGCGCCGGACATGGCGTGCCCTATTACGGCGGGCTGGTGTTCTTCGTTTTTGCCGTGCTGTTCGTCTTCCTGCTGATCAAGCATGGCTTTGACCGGGAGGAAGGCATCAAGGGCGGCGGCATGCCGCTGGCGCTGCGTGTCGGCGCCTCGGCGGCCGTGGGCTACCTAGTCTATGGCATGGCAACCGAATCGATCCCCGACAAGGCAATGCTCGCGGCCATCGCCGTGGCGGTCATCCTGTTCGGCCTGCTGGAGATCATCGATCGCGTCGCCGTACGCGACGAATAGGACGCCTCAGTCGAGCTGCAGCAGCAGCGATTTGAGATAGGCGCTTTCCGGCAAGGCTGGATGCAGCGGGTGATCGGATGCCGCCCCTGCCGCGCGCAGGATGCGCGCCCCACGCGATGTATCGACCAGCCCACGATTGACCTGACGCTCGAACTCCGCCACCGGCATGTTGTGCGAGCATGAGGCGATGAACAGGAACCCGCCCGGCTTCACCAGCGAGGCGGATAGGCGCGCCAGTTTGCGATAGGCCCGCGCGCCCTGGTTCAAATCCTTCTTCGACTTCACGAAGGCCGGCGGATCGGCAATCACCACCTCGAAGCGTTCGCCGGCTTTCTGCCAAACGCTCCAGCTCCTCGAACGCATCGGCCTTGCGGAAGGTGCAGCGATCGGAAAGGCCGTTCAAGTCGGCCGCCTGTTTGGCCAGGGCCAGTGCCGGCTCGGAGCGGTCGATCGCCACCACGGCTCGGGCACCGCCGGCCGCGCAGGCCAAGGCGAAGCCGCCGGCATAGCAATAGAGGTCGAGCACGCGCGCGCCCTCGACAAGCTCTGCCACCGCCGCGCGATTGTCGCGCTGGTCATAGAACCAGCCGGTCTTCTGGCCCTCGCGCGCATCGGCGAGGAAGCGCAGATTATTCTCCGTCAGCTCGGTCGGACCATCGAGCTCGCCCTTGGCCATTTTCACATAGGCCGAAAGGCCCTCGAACTCGCGCGCCGGGGAATCGCAGCGCAGCAGGATCTGTTTCGGCGCCACGACCTGGTCGAGCGCCGTCGAGATCTCGGGCCAGAGCTTTTCCATGCCGGCTGTGTTGATCTGCACCACCACCAGATCGCCGAAGCGGTCCATCACCAGCCCCGGCATGCCGTCGGCCTCGGCATGGATCAGGCGATAGAACGGCGATCCAAACAGGCGCTGGCGCAGCGCCTGGGCGCTCTGGAGCCGGGCGGCAAAGAACGCCGCGTCGATGGTGGCACCCAGATCGTCGGTCAGCCGGCGGGCGGCGATCAGCGTATGGGGATTGAAGATGGCGATCGCCAATGGCGAGCCATCGGCGCGCAGCAGCCTGACCAGGCTGCCCGCCTCGATGCCCTTGGCGGCGGCGTCCATGACGATCTCGTTGGAATAGACCCAGGGATGGCCGGTGGTGAACCGTTTGAAGGCCTCGGGCCGCAAGGTGATGCTGCGCATGGCGGGCTGCTTATAGGCCGCAAGGCCCCCCGGCAAGGTTATTCGAATGTTGCCGTTTAATTATTGTGCACTGCACCATTAGGGGTCAGAATACCGCCTCCCAATAGGGCCTGAAAGGCCAAGCACGATGAGCGCGGAAGCCAGGGTCGAGCGGATTTCGGTACCTGATCTTGCAGCGCGCAAGGGCGCCGAGCCGATCGTCTGCCTGACGGCCTATACGACGCCGGTGGCACGCCAGCTGGATCCCCATGTCGACCTGCTGCTGGTGGGCGATTCGCTCGGCATGGTGCTCTACGGTTTCGACAGCACCCTCAAAGTCACCCTCGAGATGATGATCGCCCATGGCGGGGCCGTGGCCCGCGGCAGCAAGCGCGCCTGCCTGGTCGTCGACCTGCCCTTCATCGCCTACAAGGAATCGCCACAGGTCGCCTTTCGCAGCGCCGCTCGCGTGATGGTCGAGACCGGCTGCTCCGCGGTCAAGCTCGAAGGCGGCGTAGAGATGGCCGAGACGGTGGATTACCTCGTGCGCCGCGGCATTCCGGTGATGGGCCATGTCGGACTGACGCCGCAATCGGTCAATCGCCTGGGCGGCTATCGCGCGCGGGGCCGCAAACAGGACGAGGCCGCCGCCATCATCGCCGATGCCGAAGCCATCGCCGCGGCCGGCGCCTTCAACATCGTGCTGGAAGGCGTGCTGGAGCCGTTGGCCCGCGATATCGTGGCCCGCGTGCCGGTTCCCATCATCGGCATCGGTGCGTCGGCCGCCTGCGACGGCCAGGTGCTGGTGACCGAGGACATCACCGGCCTGTTCTCCGACTTCCGCCCGAAATTCGTCAAACGCTATGCCGATCTCGGCACCGAGATCGGCAATGCCGCCGCCGCCTATGCGGCCGAGGTGCGCAAGCGCAGCTTCCCCGGTCCCGAACACGTCTTCGGGGCATTCGCCAAAAAGTGAGCGCCCGCGGCCCCGATTCCGGCCCCGATGTGGTGCGCAGCGTCGCCGATCTGCGGGCGCGTGTGGCGGCCTGGCGCAAGACGGGCGAGACGATCGGCCTGGTTCCGACCATGGGATCGCTGCATGAGGGGCATCTGAGCCTCGTGCACGCAGCGAAAAAGGACAACGCCCGCGCCATCGCCACGCTGTTCGTCAACCCCACCCAGTTCGGCGCCAATGAGGATCTGGCCTCCTACCCCCGCGACGAGGCAGCCGACCGCCGCCTGCTGGGCGAAGCCCGCGCCGATCTGCTGTTCGCCCCCGGCGTGGGCGAGATGTATCCCGAGGGCTTCGCGACCACGGTGAGCGTGGCTGGCCTGACCGACTATCTTTGCGGACCGCATCGGCCGGGGCATTTTGCCGGTGTTGCCACCATCGTGGCGAAGCTGCTGAACCAGGCCGGCGCTGACCGCGCCTATTTCGGCGAAAAGGATTTCCAGCAACTCCAGGTCATGCGCCGCATGGCCCGCGATCTCGATATCGCGACCGAGATCGTCGGCGTACCAACGAGGCGCGAGGCGGACGGCCTGGCGATGTCGTCGCGCAATCGCTACCTCTCGCCCACCGAGCGCAATCAGGCGGCAACCTTGCCGCAGCTGCTGCGGGCAGCGGCAGCCGCTCTCGGCGATGGGCGCGATGGCGCGAGCGAACTCGACAGGGTACGTGCCGGCCTGACCGCCGCCGGTTTCCGCAAAATCGATTATGTGACGTTGGCGGATGGTGAAACGCTGCAGCCCCTGGAGAGAGCAGCGAGGCATTCCCGCCTGTTCGCCGCGGCCTGGCTCGGCCGCACGCGTCTGATCGACAACTGGCCAGTTCTTTGACGGGGGCTAACGCCGCTTGGCGATAGGCTGGATGAACTGGGGTTCGATATCCCAGGGAAACAGGATCCAGGTGTCCTGGCTGACTTCCGTGATGAACGTATCGACCAGCGGGCGGCCGGCCGGCTTGGCGTAGACCGTCGCGAAATGCGCCTTTGGCAGCAGCTTGCGCACTTCCTGCGCGGTGCGGCCGGTATCCACCAGATCGTCGATGATCAGCCAACCCTCGCCGTCATCGGCAGCGGCAGCGGTTTTCATCACACTGAGCCTGCCCTGGGCAACGTCGTCATAACTGGCGATGCAGAGGGTATCGATCAGGCGGATTTCCAGTTCGCGCGCCACCACCGCTGCCGGCACCAGCCCGCCGCGGGTGACCGCGACGATGCCCTTGAACGGGCCGGCCTCCACCAGGCGCCAGGCGAGCGCCTTCGAGTTGCGATGCAGCTCTTCCCAGGTGACGGGAAAATTCTTTTCCGGCGCGCCGCTCATGCGGATCACTCCCAGCTTCCCCCGACGCTGCGGTTTTAGCCCCCCGCCGCCGGTCCGGCAATCGCTCCTCGGGGGATAACTCGCAGCTTCAGACTCCCTGGTCCGGCGCGCGGGCAATGGAGCAGCCATTGATCTTCCAGCTTCCATCCGGCTGTTTTTGCATCTGATAGAGCGCCAATACGGGTATGCCGTCCGGCCCGGTCATATAAACCTGCTGGATCAGCCGGCTATCGACCATGCCGAGGTCGCGGAACTCCACGCCGCGGGCGCGATAGACCGATTGATAGCCGGTCCGCACCATTTGCATGAAGGTGTCGGCATCGTGGAACAGCGTCTGGATGGTGGGTGAGGCATCGGCATAGGCGGTCGCGCCATCGTCGCGCAGGAAAGCGCCCAGCTGATCCGTGATCACGGCGCGAATGGCACCGGCATCGGCCGGGCTGACGGCCGGATCGCCAGCCCAGGCAGATGATCCCGCGCCGAGGGGAAGAAGCAACAGAACGAAAGCCAGAAATGCGAATACGCGCCTTGCCATGGCGAACCCTCCGTCCAGAGGATGATACGAAGCATGGCACCCAGCGGTTCAGTGGGAAAGAAGGTTTGAACCACAGAGGCACGGAGGCAAAGAGAAGAGGATGCGGCCTGCTGTGCCCCCTCATCCGTCATCCCCGAGGCTGCCGCAGGCAGAGCTCGGGGATCCACGTCTTCTTCCTTCGTGACCCAAGCCGTGGATACCCGGGCTCCGGCCAAGCGGCCGGCCCCGGGCATGACGAAAGGAGAAGGCCCGCCAAAGGCGGGCCAAAAAGAACTGGCCAGTCATGCGAGCTATTCGAAACCTGCTCGATCCCTCAGTGTCTCTGTGCCTCTGTGGTTAATCCCTTGCTTCGCCGACCTCAAATGCAAACCGGCGCCGCAAAGGGCGCCGGTTCGACAAGCGGTTAGGGGTTGCTAGCGTACGTAGAGGTGTACTTCGTTGACCTGTGCTGCCGCACTGGTAGCCGCGGACATGCTGACCCGATCGGGGGAAAGCCCCATGCTGATCAGCGAACGCAGAACCTGATCCGCATCGCGGCGGACCATATTGCTGTTGAGGGCCGTTTGCGCCGTGCCGCCCTGGTTGGGCGCCACCGCCACAAGATCGAAGGCGGCGTTGGGCCGGCGCGCAAGCGCCTGGCTGACCGCCTGATAGAGGGCCTGCTGGTAATCGACATTGGGCTTGTCGAATCGGATCACCACCAGCGGGCGGCCCGTGGCGATGCCGCTGCCCGGCGCATAAGCCGGCTGGATCGGCATGGCATAGGCGCGGCTGCCCAGGCTGCTGCCGAAGGCCTCGCCGTTGTTCACGCCGATGGCGAGTGTATTGAGATTGGCGCGCTCCTCAGCCTGATAGTTGGTCTGGCGGGTAATGTCCTCGGTCAGTTCGCTCAGCAGCCGGTCGATCAGGATCGTGGTCTTGTTGACCTCGTCCTCCAGCACGCGCAGCTGGGCATGATCTTCATCGACGGCGCCTGAAATGCCGAAGGTCGCACGGGTCGATTCCAGCAGATAGTTGGCGACGGAAGCGTTGGCGGCCACGTCATTGGCCAGCTTGTTCATCCCGCTCAGCACGTCGTTCCCCAAGGCGAGCTGGCCCTGGGCGTCGTTCCACTGCTTGACCACGATCGGGTTGCCGGGCGTCGTGCCGACTTCGAGCTTGGCATTGATCACGGCCACCGACTGGTGATAGGCGACCGCATTCTGGATCGATTGGGCGCGCAGCGCCTGGAGAGTCTGGTTCTGGGCGGCGACCGAGGCATTGAGCTTGGTCAGATCACCCCGCATGCCCTCGATCTTCTGGCCGACCGCAGTCCCGGTCGGCTGGCCGGGGGTGACCGCGTCAGGCTGGAAATTGCCGGTGCCGAGCTGGGGAGCGCCGGCGGTATTGCCGGTGGCGTTGGCCGGCTTGGTGGCTGAAGCGGGTGTGGTGCCGGAGGTGCCGCTGCCGCCGAGAGCGGGCAGCAACGCATTGTCGGTAAACGAGCAACCGCCGACCAATAACGCCGTCCCGATCAGGGCGGCCTTCATCCAGTGACTGTGCATCTTTGCTCGTGCCCCGACTTCCTATGCGCCGAGGGCCGTGGCCATCGCGCTCGACGAAATTGCCACGGTTCTTGACGCTCCCCCGCTAAGTTGCGAAGAATCTTATCGAATTGACCCCCGCCCCTCAAGCGACATTTCCGCCACAGACCAAGGGTTTCTGCGGCAAAGCGGAGGGAAAGCGGGAGAATATCGCCTCGTCCCACGGGAATTCCCACTTGCCAAGGGCCAACTTGCCTTGGCGAGGGGCTTTCGTGTAGCTTCCGCCCCCTCTTAGGCGCCCGTAGCTCAACTGGATAGAGCATCTGACTACGGATCAGAAGGTTAGGAGTTCGAATCTCTTCGGGCGCGCCACACTCCTCCGGCCCCAGAACACATCCATAGCGCGGTAAAGGGGGCAGTCCCCAGGACCGGATCCGGCTGGATCGCGGCCGCCGCCATTGTGCTTTGTTTTGCCTGGGTTTTTGTCCGGGCTTTGTCGGGGCGGATCGAGCGTGCCAAACTTCCAGAAATCAACAGGAGACAAATGATGGCCAAAGAAAAGATCGCGCTGATCACCGCGGGCGGCAGCGGCATGGGTGCCGCGGCCGCAAGGCGGCTTGCCGCGGACGGCTTCAAGGTCGGCGTGCTCTCCTCATCCGGCAAGGGTGAAGCGCTCGCCCATGAGCTGGGTGGCGTCGGCGTCACCGGTTCGAACCAGTCGATTGCCGATCTCGCCAAGCTGGTGGATATGGCGGTGGCCAAATGGGGCCGCATCGACGTGCTGGTGAACAGCGGCGGCCATGGCCCCCGCGCGCCTATCCTCGATATCAGCGACGACGACTGGCATCGCGGGATGGACACATACCTGATGAACGTGATCCGCCCGACCAGGCTGGTGACCCCGGTGATGCAGAAGCAGAAATCCGGCGTCATCATCAATATCTCGACCGCCTGGACCTTCGAGCCCAGCGCCATGTTCCCGACATCGGCCGTCTTTCGCGCTGGCCTCGCCAGCTTCACCAAAATCTTCGCCGACACCTATGCGGGCGACAATATCCGCATGAACAATGTTCTGCCGGGCTGGATCGACAGCCTGCCCGCAACCGAGCAGCGCCGCGAGGGCGTGCCGCTTCGCCGCTATGGCAAGAGCGAGGAGATCGCTGCGACCATCGCCTTCCTGGCCTCGGAGGGTGCCGCCTATATCACCGGCCAGAACATTCGCGTGGATGGCGGTGTAACGCATTCCGTCTGATCTCCGCCAGATCGGCAAGCCGGTGACGGTGCGGGCGGCGGGCGGATGAAGATCTTTGGCCTGTGCTGCGTTCGCAATGCTGCCGATATAATCGGCGTCGTCAGCGCCTATCATCTTGCCATCGGCTTCGACCGGCTGATCGTCGTCGATGACGGATCCAGCGACGGGACCAGCGAAATCCTGGACCGCCTCGCCCGCAAGACGGGACGCATCGAGGTAACCCGCAACGAAAGCGCCGACTACGACCAGGGCAGCCTGACCAGCGCTGCGGCAGAGCGGGCGCTAAGCCAGGGCGCGGATTACATCCTGCCCTTCGATGCGGATGAATTCTATTACTTCGAACGCGGCCTGGGGCCGACGCTTGCACCCTATGCGCCGGATATCGTCCGCGTGAGCGTGACGAACTTCGTGCAGGCGCGATCCGTGCAGCGCGGAACTGCACTATCCCTGATGCGAGCCTGTTACAGGCCCTGGGTCAGGGGCGGCGATGCATCGATCGAGGTGCAGGAGGGACGCTGCGCCTTTATCGAGGCGCCGTTCATCGCCAAGGTCTTCGCCCCGGCTCGCCCCGGGCTCAAATTCGATATGGGCAATCACCAGGTGACCGGGATCACGGCGCCGGAGCGCCATGCGCTTGATATCGAAATCCTGCATCTGCCCCTGCGCGCAAGAGCTGTCCTGACCCAGCGCACGGGCGATTTCGAGCCGCGCATCGCGCGCATGCGCGATACGGAACGCTTCGGCTGGCAGAGTCTCTATTTCTCGCGATGCCGGGAGCGTGGCACGCTGGAACGCGAGTGGCACGCCAACAGCCAGCGCCACGGCGCGCTGGACGTCGACGGCCGCAGCGTTCCCCTGATCCCCGACAACCGGCTGCGCGCCTGTGTGCTGAAGGCGCTGCCGATCCTTGTGGCAGCGCGTCTAGCGCCTGATCGCCTTATGCCAGCTTGGCTTAAAGCGTGAATCAGTCGCTACTTTATGGCTTAGAGCAAGATTCAGGGATCAGGTTGATTCAACCCGATCCGATCTTGCTCTTGGCCTATGGAGAATTCCTCCATGGCATGATATCTGGCGAGCCGCCGCGCGATATCAGCGCTGCCGCCAATGAAAGCCGGCCATGCGGAAGAACCTGATCCTCGTCGCCAACAAGCGAAACCTGGATCCCGCGGATTTTCATGAAATCGCGGCCAGGGTCTCCGCCGAAAACAGCCGCATCGATGCCATCGTGGTGACGGTGGAACAGCCGGCGAGCACCATTCCCGAGAAGCAATGGCGCAACCCGACGCTGGTGATTTCCTTCGGCGAAACCGGCGCCTTCCAGCCGCCCCGTGGCCTGCTGCTGCAGAACCGCAGCGTTCACAAATATCAGCAATACGTCCAGTTCAGCCTCGCCGGCGTGGCGACCCCGCATACCGCGAATTTCGCGCCGCAGATCGAATACAGCGAGGCGGAGTTCGGCGAGTTCACCATCCTGAAGCCGATCGATCTGGGCAAGATGGGCAAGGGCGGCCTGGTGCGGCTGCAGCGCACGCGCCGCCTCTCCGCCTTCGACCGCAGCCAGTATCCCGAAGATCATCCGCTGCGCACCTCGCGCCTGTTGCTGCAGAGCTTCATCGATACTGGCGTCTACGCTGTGAGCTGGCGGGTGCTGACCCTGCTGGGCGAACCGCTCTATTGCTTCCGCTCGGCGAGCGGCGTGGAGCGTCCGCCACTGGATTCACCTGACGAGCTGATCGAGAAGGCGGTGATCGAACCCAAGCATCCCGAAGGAAAGGCCAAGGTCGGCTACGAGAACCTGCGTGCCTTCGTCATCGACGAGGAGGTCATGGATTTCGCCCGCAAGGCCGCGCGCGCCTTTCCGCGCGTGCCGCTGCAGGGTTGCGACATCGTCCGCGAGGCCGGCACCGGCAAGCTCTATGTCCTCGAGGTCAATCCCGGCGGCAACACCTGGCATTTTTCCTCGCCGCTGTTCGTAAACCAGCGCACCAAGCTGGGCGGCAAGGAGAGCTTCACCAGGCAGCTCGATGCCTTCGGCGTCGCTGCCCGCATTCTCGCCCAGCGCACGGACGAGCTGGCCCTATGAAGCGGCTGCCTCCCGCCGTCAGGCCGCCGGAGCCAGATGGCGCGAGAGATGCTTTTCGGTGGCATCGAGAACCAGGCGCAACCCGCCGATCAGCAGCACATAGATCAATGCGGTCAGGATGTAGAAATCGAAGTCGAAGGATTCCATGAACAGGGCCCTGGCGGTGCCCAACAGGTCGAGCACGGTCACCAGGCTCGCCACCGCCGAGGCCTTGATCATCTTCGTCACTTCATTGCCCAGTGGACGCAGCGCTGTCAGCAGCGCCTGGGGCAGCAGGACACGAAACAGCGTCACGGCCCGCGGCAGGGCGAGTGCGGCGGCCGCATCGCTCAGCTCGCGCGGCAGGTTCACCACGGCGCCGTGGATGATGCGCGCCTGATAGGCCGAGGTGTTCAGCACGAAGGTAAACATCACGCAGTTCAGCGGTTCGCGGAAAAACCACCAGAGATGGATGCTGCCCAGCAGGCGGTGAATCTCGCCCGCCCCGTAATAGACCAGATAGAGCTGGGCGATCATCGGCGTGCCGCGGAAAAGAATGCACCAGACTTCCAGGCCTTTCTTGAAGGCCGGCCAGGGCAGCATCAGCCCCACCAGCAGGATCAGCGCAATGACGCTGCCGATCAGCACGCTGGCGAAGGAAATGTAGAGGGTCAGGCCCAGGCCGCGCAGCAGCTTGGGCGCCGCCTCCAGCAGGCCGGCAAAATCGGGACCATCGGCCCCGCCCAGCAGCAACTGCAGGACAGCCCAAAGGCCGAGCAGGCTGAGCAGCAGCATGAGCGCGCGGTTCATGCGCCGCGGCGGCGGCGAGGGCACGAAAGGTGGCGAAGAACCCTCACGCATGGGCACGGCCCCGGCTGAGGCGGCGATGGAATCGGGCAATCAGCGCTTCGGATGCCATGGTGATGGTGATGTAGACGATGCACACGATGGCGTAGAAAAAGATCTTGTCGCCGGTGCTGGACGCCGCGAGATATCCCGCATGCATAAGCTCGCCGCCCGAGATCGCCGAGACCAGTGCCGATTGTTTCAGGACCGATAGCCAAAGATTGGAAAGGCCCGGCAGGCCGAGGCGGAACAGCTCCGGCACCAGAATGTAGCGCAGGGTCGGCCAGCGCCCGATGGCGAGCGCACGCGCCGCCTCGAGATACGAGCGGTCGAGGGTGCGCAGGATGCCGAGGAAGACCTCGCTGGCATAAGCGGCGAAGACGAGGCCCAGCGTGATGCTGCCGGCAAGAAAGCTGTTGAACTCGATCGTGCCGGCGGAATTCGCGCCCACGCTCAGCAGGTTCAGGATTCGCTGGCCGCCGAAATAGACGATGAACAGGGTCAGCAGTTCCGGCACGCCGCGAAAGACGCCGGCGAAGGCGGTTGCCGGCTCGTTGAGCCAGGACCGCCGGGAATGGGCGGCGAAGGCGAGCAGCAGCCCGCCGATCAGCCCCAGCGGCAGCGCACAGAAGGAGAGAAGCAGGGTGTTGGCGAGCCCGAGCGCGAGCTCGTCACCCCAGCCGTTGGCCCCAAATTGCAGGCTCGCGAGACTGTCCCACAAGGATCGGCGCCTCGCCCTCGCCCCGGCTCAGCGAAGCGAGAAGGGGAAATATTTGTCGTTGAGCGCCTTGTAGGTTCCTTCCTCGATGATCTTCTTGAGTCCGGCATTGAAGGCGTCGAGCAGCTGCGCATCGCCCAGGCGCGTCGATACGCCCACACCGGTGCCGAACAGCTTGGGATCCTCCAGCTTTGCCCCCACAAACTGGCAACCCTTGCCTTCCGGCGATTGCATGAAGCCGTAAGCAACGCCAGTCTGGGCCAGAGCGAGATCGATGCGGCCCGACCCAAGATCCTGGAATGCCTCATCCATCGATTTGTAGAGGCGAATATCCGATCCTGGATATTTCGCCTGGAAGAAGTCTGCATTTGAAGTGCCGGCCTGGGTCCCGATGATGTGACCCTTCAGCGCGTCGGGCGATGTATCGGGGAACTTCTCCGGTGTGCAGGAGACGAACTGCTTGCCGGCGGTGCGGATCGCATCGGTCATACCCACCTGTTTTAAGTGCTTTGGGGTGATGGTCATGCCCACGGCCATGGCATCGATCTTCTTGTCATTCAGCGCCGGAATCATGGCGTCGAGCTCCATGACCACCATTTTGCAGTCGAGCCCGGCGGCCTTGCAGATGGCGAGTGTGGATTCGACGTCGAAGCCTGTCAGTTCGCCACTGGGTGTAAAATAGCTGAAGGGTTTGTAGGTGCCTTCGGTGGCGATCCTGATCTGGTCGGCGCACGCGGCGCCGGCGGCCAAGGTGAGGACGGCCACGGTGAGGATGGGTAGTACTGCGGCCATTCGCAGGGCGCATCTGCTAATCATGGTCATGTTTTGGTCCCCCTCGGACTGAGCAATAACGCCAAGGCCGAGCAACATATACGCCGACCGGTGCAGCGGCAATCAGGGGCTGGCCCGTCTTGGCGTGCGAGCGGTTCGCTTGCACGATGGCGCTCCTGCGCAGCCAAGCTCGCTTGCCCAAGCTATTCTGCCCAAACTGTTTTACCGGGGAACCCGCATGAGCTATCGCGTCATTTCCTCTCGCCAGACCGAGCTCAGCTGGATCATCGGGCCGCTATTCTTCATCGTTGGCACGGCGCTGCTGATCGGCACGCTCTATTTTGGCTGGTTCGCGCCCTATTATCGCCGCGTCTTTCCTGACGGCCTGTCCGCTGTCGGCTCCAATCTGTTCTGGGGTGCATGGCTGCTTTTTTGCGTTTTGTCATTGTGGTGGAACTACGGGTTGAAACGCGTCGCGGTCGATGGCGAGTCGATCTATATCTCCGACTTCCTGCAGCGCACGAAGCTGCCGCTTGGTGATATCCTGGGCGTCACCGAAAATCGCTGGTTCAAGACTCATCCGGTGACCATCGAGTTCGCGGGCGCCACGCCCTGGGGCCACTATGTAAGGTTTATTCCCAAGGCCCGCTTCCTCGTACCGGGCTGGGTATCCCATCCGATCGTGCGCGAGCTGCGCGACATGGCAAGCTGGGCGAAACTGAACCAGCGCGTCAGCGACAAACTGCAGCAGGATTCCCTGGCGCTTCCGCGAGAACCCGATGCCTAGCGAGGAATTGCGCCAGGGCGTGGCGGCAGATGCGCCGGCGATCCGGGAATTGACGCGCGCCGCCTATGCCAAATGGATCCCGCTTATCGGCCGCGAGCCCAAGCCGATGGCAGCGGACTACCAGGCGGCGCTCAGCAATCATCGCTTCGACCTTCTGTATCGGGATGGAAATCTGGCCGCCCTGATCGAGACGATCGTGGAACCCGATCATCTGCTGATCGAGAATTTGGCCGTCTTGCCGGCTTACCAGGGCCTTGGGCTGGGCCGCGGGCTGATGGCGCATGTCGAGAAACTGGCGGTGTCCCAGGATTTCGCCGAAGTCAGGCTCTATACGAACAAGTTGTTCGCCGCGAATGTCGCATTCTACGAAAGCCTCGGATACCGCGTGTATCAGGGAAGAAGAATTCCGCGGCGGCGTTGCTGTCCATATGAGCAAGGTGGTCAGGCCATAGACGCGCAGGGTCACGGTACCAGCACCTAATCGACGGCAGAACGCTGCCGCAGATTCCAGCGCCGGCCGTCGCTGCTCAGCTCGGTCAGCGACAATGGCTCGACATCGACGCGCCAAAAGGCCGGCGCCCCCGCCCCCAGCACATGAACGATCGCCGCCCGGATGACAGCCTGATGCGTGATCGCCAGAGACCGGCCGCCGGCTGCAAGCTGGCCATCCAGCCAGGCGCCCGCCCGGGTCATCAGATCGCGAATCGATTCGCCGCCATGGGGCCTGGCGCTTGGGTCGGCGAGCCAGGCCGCGATCGATTTGGGCTCCTTGTCCGCGATCTCCGCCATGGATCGGCCCTTCCAGCGGCCGTAGTCGTTGTCCGCCAGGGCCAGCTCGACGGTTGCATCAATGGCCAGCAGCCGGGCCGTCTCGCGCGCGCGCAGCGCGGGGCTCGTCCACCAGCGCTGGAATGCCGGCAGCCTGCCCTTCAGCGCGATCGTGGCCTCGGCTGCGGAATCCTCGAGCGGCTCGTCGTCGGCAAAGCGCGCGCCGCGCTGGGCCGCGGTCATGCCGTGACAGAGAAGAAGCAGGCGAGAAGCCATGGAAACCCTTGTAATCCCGGGATGCGCCGCCGGAGGCGCCAATTGACAGTGAACCGGCCCGGCTTATGATGACAGCTTGTGACGGAGCGTTGAAGCCGGTGAGAACTCCGGCACGGTTGCGCCACTGTGATCGGATCCTGTTTGGACCCGTGAGTCAGACCTCCGCTCCGGACACATTGACCTCAACTGGGACGCATCATCCCTGGAGACCTTCATGACCACCACAGCCATTCGCCCAACCTTTGTTCCGACC
The DNA here is from genome assembly GCA_963770335.1 of uncultured Alphaproteobacteria bacterium. Lineage (GTDB taxonomy): Bacteria > Pseudomonadota > Alphaproteobacteria > Dongiales > Dongiaceae > DASXQK01. Next base: position 226,341 of record CAVYPG010000005.1, on the reverse strand, counting down.
GCCATTCCGGTGCGCGAACTCGCGCCCTGGATCGCCTTCGGCCTGATCTTCCTCGCCATGCTCTATTTCGTGGGCGCGGAAGAAGGTGCCACCTCCCTCATCCCCGGCATGTATGTGCATGAATTCCTGCATGACGGGCGGCATCTGCTCGGATTCCCCTGCCACTAACCGGGGAACCTTTTCTACATGGTTAGGCGTCTCTTGGTTCGCGGCATGCTGGTCGGCCTGCTGGCGGGTGTGGCTGCCTATTGTTTTGGAAAGATCTTCGGCGAACCCTCGGTCGATCTCGCCATCGCTTTCGAGGCGAAGATGAATGCCGCCATGAACATGCCGGAAATGCCGGAGCTGGTCTCCCGCGCCGTCCAGAGCACATGGGGATTGCTGGCCGGTGCCGTTCTCTATGGCGCGGCCTTCGGCGGTCTGTTCGCCCTGGTGTTCGCCTATGCCTATGGGCGAATGGGAAATTTGGGGCCGCGCGCGACATCGGCCCTCCTGGCGCTGATGGGGTTCGTTGCCATCGTGCTGGTGCCGGATCTGAAATATCCCGCCAATCCGCCGGCGGTCGGTGAAATGAACACCATCGGGTTCCGCACCGAATGGTTCTTCCTGATGATCGTGATCTCGATCGCCGCCATGACGATGGCGCTCTCGGCCCGCAAGGCGCTGGCGGCGAATCACGGCCCATGGAACGCGGCAATCGTCGCTGGCGTTCTGTTCGTCGTGTTCATTGCCGCGGCACAGCTTCTGCTGCCGACGATCAACGAAGTTCCGGCCGACTTCCCGGCTGCCGTGCTTTGGCAGTTTCGCCTCGCCAATCTCGGGATTCACATGGTCATCTGGACCGTGCTGGGCTTAGGCTTCGGCGTATTGGCCGAACGCGTGCTGCTCGGGGGTTCTCGCACAGACCGATGCGCGACCGGATTGGCGCCGCGCTGATCCTTTGCGATTGTTTGAGAAAGCCCCGGCCAATGTGGCCGGGGTTTTTCTTTGCGGCGATAGGTTCGCCTACGGCGTCTGGATGCCGTTGGTCGTCACCATGATGGAATAGACCGAGGTCGTGGCGGTGATGAACAGGCGGTTGCGCTTGGGCCCGCCGAAGGTGAGGTTGGCCACCACCTGGGGCACCTTGATCTTGCCCAGCGGCGTGCCGTCGGGCGCCACGCAGACGATGCCATCCCCGCAGCTGATCCAGAGATTGCCCTCCACATCCAGGCGGAATCCGTCGGGAACGCCAGGCTCGACATCGCACAGCACGCGGCCTTTGGAGAGCTTGCCCTTGGCCCCGACATTGAAGGCGCGGATATGGTGCGGCGCCTCGGGATCCCTGTGGTTGCGCCCTGAATCCGCGACATAGAACGTCTTCTCATCGGCCGAGAAGGCAAGCCCGTTGGGTTTGACGAAATCGTCGGCCACCACCTGGATGGCGCCCGAGCGCGGGTCGACGCGATAGACGAAGCAGCCCTTCTGCTCCATCGGCGCCTTGTTGCCCTCGTAGTCGGACAAGATCCCGTAGGAGGGGTCGGTGAACCAGATGCAGTCGTCGGACGTCACCACCACGTCGTTGGGCGAGTTCAGCCGCTTGCCGGCATGGCGCTCGGCGATGACGGTGATGCTGCCATCGGGCTCGGTCCGGGTGACCCGGCGCGCCGCCGTGCTCGCAGCTGACCAGCCGGCCCTGGCGGTCGCGGGTATGGCCGTTGGAATAGTTCGAATTCGCCCGGAACACGCTGGCGCCCTGGTCGGGTATCCAGCGCATGATCCGGTTATTGGGGATATCGCTGCACAGCAGATAGCCGCCATCGTTGAACCAGACCGGCCCTTCGGCCCAGCGCAGGCCGGTGAACAGCTCATCCAGCCGGGCGCTGCCATTGGTCAGACCATAAAAGCGGCGGTCGAAATACTCATAAGGTTGCGCGATGGATTCCATGGCCAGTCCCCTTTTTTGTCATTGCCGGAAGGCAGCGGTCCGTGAGGTGATCTCTCCCCAGCATCGCCCAAGAGCCGGCTGCCCGCGAGGGTTGCGTGAAGCCCGCAAAGCAGGTGACGGGTCGGAGGCGATCCGTTAAGATATACTAGTATACCGTCACCAATCCTGGCCATGCTCCGCTGGGCTCGGTTGTCCAGCACCAGAATCGTCAACAACGCCGAACGCATCACCAGAACGTCACCAACGCCAAAACGTCACGAACAAACCAATCACCAACAAAAGAACGAATGAGGGAGGAACTCAATGAAGCGCACTGATTTCGTCACACGGGCCCTGAGCGCAATGGGCGCCGCTGTGCTGCTTTGCAGCGTCTCAACCGCGGCGCTAGCCGCTGGCCCGGATGTCGTCGCGGGTCCGGCTGCCGACGCGAACTGCTACGTGCCATGGGCGGCACAGACGAAGTTCTTCAAATATCCGGCCAAGCCCGGCCCGTATCGCATTGCGCTGGCCAACGGCTTCATCGCCAACACCTGGCGCATTCAGATGATCAAGACCGCCAAGGCCTATGCCGCCCAGCCGGCGGTGGCAGCATTGGTCAAGGAGTTCAAGGTCGTCTCCACCGGCGAGGATGTGGCTGCCCAGATCGCCGCGATCAACACCTTCATCGATTCCGGCTATGACGCCATCGTCGTCAACGCGCAGAATCCGAAGGCCTTCGGCCCGGTGATCAAACGCGCCAAGGATGCCGGCGTGATCCTGGTTGCCTTCGACAACATTCTCGATACCGAAGACGCCATCAATGTCGACGTCGACCAGAAGGGCCTGGGCGTGCTGTGGGCCAACTGGCTGATCAAGCACATCCCGAACGGCGGCAAGATCCTGGAAGTGCGCGGCGTGGCCGGCACCTCCGTCGATACCGATCGCCACAACGGCATCCACGAGACGCTCGATGCCTCGGGCAAGAAGTGGGATGTGGTCGAAGTGGTCGGCAAGTGGGACGATCCGACGGCGCAGAAGGCGACGGCCGACGCGATCGCCGTTCAGAAGCATTTCGACGGCTTCACCGCCCAGGGCGGCGATACGGGCGTGGTCCAGGCGATGATCGATGCCGGCCATCCCTTCGTTCCCTTCGGCGGCGAAACGGAGAACGGCTTCCGCAAGTTCTGCGGCGCGCATTCAAAGGACGGCCTCGTCTGTTCCTCGGCCGGCACCGGCCCGGCGCAGGTTGCGGTCGCCATCAAGACGGCCATCGATGCCCTGCAGGGCAAGGTCGTGCCGCAATCGATCAAGCTGCCGCTCGCCATCGTGGAAGACCCCGACTTCAAGGACGGCGTGAACTATTACGCCGACCAGTCGGACAACTTCTTCGTCGGCAACGCCTTCCCGACCTGCGGCATCAACTTCACCGCCCAGGAAATCATGGGGCAAACCCAGACGAATCAGTAATATCGACCTGCCAGTAGCATCTATCTGATGGCAGTTCTGGCGCCGGGGGCACGTCCCCCGGCGCCATCATTGTGAGGGGGAGGCCCGCGAGAGGAATGGACGAAGCCGTTCCGATTTTCCGCATGGAAGGCATGTGCAAGCGCTATGGCGGCGTCCAGGCGCTGGAACAGGCCGCCCTCAGCGTCCATGCCGGCCGTGTCCATGCCGTGCTGGGCGAGAACGGCGCCGGTAAATCGACCCTGATCAAGATCATGGGCGGTGTCGTGACGCCCGATCAGGGGCGAATGACCCTGGAGAGTCGCGAGGTCAGCTTTCCCGGCCCGGCATCGGCCATGGCCGCCGGTGTTGTTTCCGTCTTTCAGGAGCTTTCGCTGATTCCCGACCTTTCGGTCGCCGACAATATCGTCATCAGCAATCCGCCGAAGCGCTTCGGCATGATCGACCGCAAGGCCCAGCGGCGCATTGCCGAACAGGCGCTGGCGCGCGCCGGCGGCGAGGATATCCATCCCTTGGCGCCGGTGCGCGATCTGCCGCTCTCGCGCCGGCAGATCGTCGAGATCGCCAAGGCGCTGGCACGCAACCCGCGCATTTTGATCCTCGACGAGGCGACATCGGCCCTGACCGCCGCCGACGTCACCAAGGTTTTCGCGGTCTTGAAGCGGCTGCGGGCCGAGGGGCTGGCGCTGCTGTTCATCTCGCACCGCATGCATGAGATCGCCGAGATTGCGGACGAATGCACCGTCTTTCGCAACGGCTGCAATGTCGCGACATACAAGGCCGGTACCAAGGCCGACAATGAAGTCGTGGAAATGATGATCGGCCGGCAATACAGCCATGTCTTTCCGCCCAAGGCCGCGGTTGCGGCCAGCGACAAGCCACCGGCACTCGAGGTGCGCAACCTCTCCTGGGCGCAGCGGCTGAACGACATCTCGCTCACCGCACGCGCCGGCGAAGTGGTCGGTCTCGGCGGGCTCGATGGCCAGGGCCAGCGCGAATTGCTACTGGCCCTCTTCGGCGTGCTGAAGGGCGTTTCGGGCGAAGTGCTGATCGACGGCAAGCCCACCCGCGTTGCCCGGCCGCGCCATGCGAAGTCGCGCAAAGTGGGCATGGCCCTGATCCCCGAGGACCGCAAGACCGAGGGGCTGATGCTGCCCATGTCGGTGCGCGCCAATCTTTCCTTCGCCGCCCTGAACCGGTTTTCGCGTTCCGGAATCATCGACCGCAATGCCGAGGGCAAGGCGGTGGAGGAGATGATCAAGCTGTTGAACATCCGCACCGGCGGCCTCGACATACCGGTCGGCTCGCTCTCCGGCGGCAACCAGCAGAAGGTGGTCATCGCCAAATGGCTGATGGTCAACCCGCGCATCATCCTGTTGAACGATCCCACCCGCGGCATCGATGTAGGAACCAAGCAGGAGATCTATCAGCTTCTGCGGCGCCTGGCGGATTCGGGAGCGGCGATCATCTTCTATTCCACCGACTATGACGAGCTGATCGGCTGCTGCAACCGGGTGCTGGTGCTCTATGATGGCGCGGTCAAGCGCACGCTGGTGGAAGGCGAAATCACCGAGCGCGCGCTGGTCGCCAGCGCCCTCAATATCGATGCGCCCGGCCGGACCGCCGACATCGCCGTGGGTGCCCAACCCCAAGCGCCGGCATGAGCGCCGGTACGAGTGCCAGCCGGGGGCTGCAGGATTGGCGCTTTCGCCTCGCCGAGCAGCGCGGCACGCTGCTGGCGGCGGCCATCTTCGTCGTCATGTTCATCATCTATATCAGCAATCATCCTGCCGGCTTCACCGCCAATGTAGTGCAAACCGCCGCCAACAAGGGCGTGCTGCTGGCGCTCGTCGCCATGGCCCAGACCGTGGTGGTGCTGACCGCCGGCATCGACCTTTCGGTCGGCATGGTCTTCATCTTCACCAATTGCCTGGCCTCCTACATCGTCGCCGGATCGACCCCCATGGCCGTGCTGGGCATCGTCGGCGTCATGCTGGCGGGCCTTCTCTGCGGGGCGATCAACGGCCTGATCGTCATCTACGGGCGCCTGCAGCCCATCGTCACCACCATCGCCACGGGATCGATCTATTACGGCATCGCGCTCTGGCTGCGCCCGCAGCCCGGCAGTTCGGATAATTTCAATTCAGACATCGCCGATTTCATGACCGGGCAATTGCCCGGCGGCATACCCACGGCCCTCGTCGTGCTGCTGATCGTGGTGCTGGTGGTGTGGATTCCCTTTCGCCGCTCCGCCCTCGGCCGGGCCGTCTATGCCACCGGCTCCTCGGAAGTTGCTGCATACATGTCCGGCGTACCGATCCAGCGCGCCAAGTTCGCCGCCTATTGCTTCTCCGGCCTGCTCGCATCCATGGGCGGGCTCTACATCACCTTCATTACCTATTCCGGCGAAGCTTCGCTGGCCAATGGCGGCACCTATACGCTCTATTCCATCGCTTCGGTGGTGCTGGGCGGCGTGTCGCTGTTCGGTGGCGTGGGCAGCGCCATCGGTGCCATCTTCGGCGCCTTTGCCTTCCGCACCATTGGCGACCTGCTGTTCGTCTTCAATCTCGATCCGCTCTGGCAGCCGCTGTTCCAGGGCGTCGTGTTGCTGTTCGTGGTGTGCATCGGTGCGGCGCGCCTCTTCCGCATCCGCAACCGGCTGGACCTCTTCGCATGAGCCTGCCCTCATCACCCCAGGCAGGCGACGGCGCAATCCGGCCCGCGGCTCGCTGGCGCGTCGAGCCTGCGGTGTTGATCGCGTTTGCCTGCATCGTCGTGCTGCTGCTGCTCGGAACCCTTTATTCGCGGGAGTTCATTTCACCCGCCTATCTGCTGCAGCAGCTTAAAGTCGCCTCGTTCCTGGGCGTGATCGCCACCGGCATGATGATCGTGATCCTGCTGGGCCAGATCGATCTTTCGGTTCCCTGGGTGGTGGCGGTGGGCGGCATGATGGCGTCGGCCGCCACGGCCCATGGCGCAGTGGGCAGCGCACTCGCCATTCCCTTCGGCATCCTCTGCGGCGTCGCGCTGGGCTTCCTCAACGGCATCGGCGTTGCCTATCTGCGTATTCCCTCGATGATCATCACGCTGGCCGTCAATGCCGTGGCCCAGGGGCTGATGGTCGCCTATACCGGCGGCTTCTCGCCGCAGGATTCGGCTTCCGTGGCCATGCGCTTCATCGCCACCGGCAGCCTGTTCGGCATTCCCCATGGCCTGATCGTCTGGGCCATCATCGGCGCCGGCGCGGTATTCCTGCTAAATCGCACCACCTTCGGACGCGCGATCTATGCCATCGGCAATCGCGAACGCGCCGCCTTCCTCTCCGGCGTGGATACCCAGCGCGTGGTGATGATCGCCTTTGCCATCTCCGGTGGCCTCTCGGCCTTCGGCGGCGAACTGCTCGCCGGCTACGCCAGCAAGGCAGCGCAAGCCATGGGCGATGCCTATCTGCTGCCCTCCATCGCCGCCGTCGTGCTGGGCGGCACGAGCATCCTGGGCGGGCGGGGCAGCTATCTCGGCACCGTCGCCGGCGTGATCCTGATCACCCTGCTGCAATCGATCCTGTCGGTCATGCAGATGCCCGAAGCCGGTCGACAGGTCATCTATGGCGGCGTCATTATCGCCATGCTGCTGCTCTATGGCCGCGAGCGGCGGCACCGCTAGATCACAATCACATCGGCCCTGGGCGTCTCATGGAACTGACCGATTTCAAAGTGCTGAGCTTCGACTGCTACGGCACGCTGATCGATTGGGAGAGCGGGATCTGGGAAGCCCTGCAGCCGATGATGACCCTGGCCGGCAACAAGCTCAGCCGCGAAGCAGCGCTCGAGGTCTTTGCCCGCCATGAATCGGCGCAGGAGAGTGCCGCACCGGCGATGATCTACAGCGAACTGCTGGCGGTTGTTCATGCGCATATGGCCGAAGAACTCGGCGCACCCGCCGATGCTGCCCGCGACAAGACCTTCGGCCATTCGGTGCCTCATTGGCCGGCCTTCGCCGATTCAGCCAAATCGCTCGCCTATCTGAAGCAGCACTACAAGCTGGTGATCCTCTCGAATGTCGACCGCGCCAGCTTCAAGGCCAGCAACAAGAAGCTCGGTGTCGAGTTCGATTCGGTCTACACGGCCGAGGATATCGGCAGCTACAAGCCGGACCCGCGCAACTTCGCCTATCTGATCGAACATCTGCAAAGCGATCTCGGTCTCTCGGCCAAGGACGATCTGCACACGGCCCAGAGCCTGTTCCACGATCATGCCGTGGCGAAAAAGGCGGGGCTTGCCTGTGCCTGGATTGACCGGCGTCAGGGCCAGGCAGGCGGCGGCGCCACCATGCCGCTGGCCGAGCGCCCCAACGTCGATTTCTATTTTCCCAGCCTGGCCGCCTTCGTCGACGCCCATAAGCTGCTGGCCTAGCGTCACGATTTCCTATTTCTTCGCCGCTCTTGCTCACCGTCTCATCTGATGTTATTTTGTAAGCGATCGTTTACTTACAGGACGGGCGATGAAAGTTCGGGGCGATACCAAGGGCAGGATCGAGGCGGCGGCCCTGCGGCTGTTCGTCGACAAGGGTGTCGCTGAAACCAGCATCCGCGACATCGCACTCGCCGTGGGTTTCTCCGATGGCGCGCTCTATCGCCACTACGCCAGCAAGGACGAACTGGTCTGGTGCATGTTCAAGGCCAGTTTCGAGAGCTATGCCCAGATCACCGCCGATGTCGCGGCGCATGAGGTGACCAGCCGCGGCAAGATCGCGGCCATGGTGCAGAATTTCTGCAATCTGTTCGACGAGGACAGCCGGCTGTTCCGCTTCCTGATGCTGGTCCAGCACGGCCAGCTCGACCGCGTGACGCCCGACATGGCCAATCCGGTGGAGACGGTGCGCAGCGTCATCGCCGACGCCATGGCCAAAGGCGATATCCCGCCGGGCGATGCCGACCTCGCCACCGCCATGGTCATGGGCATCATCCTGCAGACCGCAACATTCAAGGTCTATGGTCGCATCCAGCAACCGCTGGGGGCGGTGGGCGCAATCCTGGCCGAGGCCTGCTGGAGGACTCTGGGCGTGCCCCAGAAAGGCCCCGAGAAGAGCCCTCAGAAAAGCCCGCAGGCCAGCATCGCGGCGAAAGGCTGAAGATATGAGCCACGGCAATCTGGCGATCCTGAAGACCCGGCGCTTCCTGCCGCTGTTCGTCACCCAGTTCATGGGCGCGTTGAACGACAACATCTTCAAGAATGCGCTGATCATCCTGGTGACCTTCCGCATCGCCGCCGAGACGAAGATCGATGGCCAGCTCTGGGCGACGATCGCGGCGGGCATCTTCATCCTGCCCTTTTTCCTGTTCTCGGCGACCGCGGGGCGCTTTGCCGACAAGTTCGAGAAATCGCGGCTGATCGTCATCATCAAGGTGGCGGAGATCGCCATCATGGCGCTGGCCGCCTTCGGCTTCGATCAGCAAAACATCAGCGTGTTGATGACCGTGCTCTTCCTGATGGGAACCCACTCGACCTTCTTCGGGCCGCTGAAATACAGCATCCTGCCGGCGCATCTGGCGACCGATGAATTGCTCGCCGGCAATGCGCTGATCGAGGCCGGTACGTTCCTGGCCATCCTGATCGGCACCATCGCGGGCGGCGTATTCATCCTGACCGGCCAGGGCATCGCCATCGTCTCGGCGATGGTCCTCAGCGTCGCTGTCCTCGGCCTGCTGGCAAGCCTGGCGATCCCGAAGGCGCCGGCAGAGGCGCCCGATCTCAAGCTCGGCTGGAACATCGCCAAACATACCTGGGAGATGACCCGCTATGCCGCCGAGCAGCGCGACATCTTCCTCGCTATTCTCGGCATCTCCTGGTTCTGGCTGATCGGCTCGGTCTATCTCTCGCAATTTCCCACCTTTTCCAAGGACGTGCTGGGCGCCGACAACAATGTCGTCACCCTGTTCCTCACCGCCTTTTCGCTCGGCATCGGCGCCGGCTCGATGCTGTGCAGCCGGCTGCTGAAGGGCGAGATCAGCGCGCGCTATGTGCCGCTGGGGGCGCTGGGCGTCACGCTCTTCACCGTCGATCTCTATTTTGCCAGCGGCCCATTGGCCGGTGCCGGCGGCGGTACGCTGGGCCTGCAGCAGTTCCTGGCGCACCCCGCAGCATGGCGGGTGCTGGCGGACCTGCTGCTGATCTCCATCGCCAGCGGCTTCTACATCGTGCCGCTCTATACCCTGATGCAGGAGCGTAGCGCCCCCAGCCACCGCTCGCGTGTCATCGCCGCCAACAACATCATCAACGCCGTCTTCATGGTGGCGGGCTCGCTGATCACCGTCGGCCTCATCGCGCTGCATGTCAGCGTGCCCGGCATCTTCCTCACCATGGGCGGCCTCAACTTCCTGGTCGCCATCTATATCTGCAAGCTGCTGCCTGATGTGGTGGTGAAGGGGTTGATCGCCGGGCTGCTGCGTCTGGCCTATCGCGTCGAGGTCCGCGGCCTGGAGAACTATCGCGCGGCGGGCCCGCGCACCGTCATCGTCGCCAACCACGTCTCGTTCCTGGATGCGATCCTGCTCGCCTGTTTCCTGCCGGGCCGGCCGACCTTCGCCATCAACTCGCACATGGCCGATACATGGTGGGTGCGCCCGGCGCTCTCGCTGGTCGATGCCTTTCCCATGGATCCGACCAACCCCATGGCGACGAAATCGCTGATCCGTGCGCTCCAGGCGGGCCGGCAGTGTGTGATTTTCCCCGAGGGGCGCATCACCGTCACCGGCGCCCTGATGAAGGTCTATGAAGGCCCCGGCATGATCGCCGACAAGGCCGGGGCGCAGATCCTGCCGGTGCGCATCGACGGCGCCCAATACACCCGCTTCTCGCGGCTGCGCGGCAAAGTCAGGTTGCGCTGGTTCCCCAAGATCGTGCTCACCATCCAGCCGCCGAAGCAGCTGGCGGTCGAGCCGGGCCTGGTCGGACGCGCGCGCCGCCAGGCGATCGGTCTGCAAGCTCTATGATGTGATGACCAATCTGGTCTTCGAGACCTGCGACTATCACCACACCCTGTTCGGCGCGCTGCGCGAAGCACGCCACATGAACGGCGGACGCAGCCCAATCGTCGAGGATATCCAGCGCAAGCCGCTCAGCTATGACCGGCTGATCGCCGCCAGCTTCACCCTGGGCCGCGCCGTCGCCCGGCTGACGCAAGCCAGGGAGCGTGTCGGCGTGCTGCTGCCCAACTCGGCCGGTGTGGCGGTGACGTTCTTCGCACTCCAGGCCTATGGCCGCGTGCCGGCTTTGCTGAATTTCTCCACCGGGCTCGCCGGCATGCAGGCAGCCTGCAAGGCGGCCGAGCTTCGCGTGATCCTGACCTCGCGCCAGTTCCTGGAGGCAGCCAAGCTCGGCGAGACCGCGGCCAGGCTCGGTGAATCGTCCAGGCTGGTCTATCTCGAGGATCTGCGTACGCAGATCGGCCCGCTGGCAAAGCTGCGCGGCCTGATCGCCGGATGGATCTCGCGCTTCGATTATCACGAAAAGCCCGCGGCGAGCGATGCGGCGGTGGTGCTGTTCACCTCCGGCTCCGAAGGCACGCCCAAGGGCGTGGTGCTGACCCACGAGAATATCCTGGCCAACCGCTATCAGCTGGCCGCGGTGATCGATTTCAATCCCAGCGATCTGGTGTTCAACGCGCTGCCCATCTTTCATAGCTTCGGGCTGACCGGCGGCCTTCTGCTGCCGCTGCTGTCAGGGGTGAAGACCTTCCTCTACCCCTCGCCGCTGCACTACCAGAATCGTGCCGGAACTGGCCTATGACACCAACGCCACCATCATGTTCGGCACCGACACTTTCCTCGCCGGTTATGCCCGCGTCTCCCACGCCTATAATTTCTACAGCGTGCGCTATGTCTTCGCCGGTGCGGAGCGGGTGCGCGAGGAGACCCGCAAGGTCTGGTTCGACAAATTCGGCCTGCGCATCCTGGAAGGCTATGGCGCAACCGAGATGTCGCCGGTGATCGCCCTCAATACGCCGATGCAGTTCAAGGCCGGCACGGTCGGCCGCTTCCTGCCCGGCATCGGCCATCACCTGGAACCTGTGCCCGGTGTCGCCGAAGGCGGCCGGCTGATCCTGAGCGGCCCCACGGTGATGCAGGGCTATCTGCGTGCCGAGAAGCCGGGCGAGCTCGATGCACCCGCCGGCGGGCTCTATGACACCGGCGATATCGTTTCCATCGATCCGCAAGGTTTCATCACCATCCTGGGCCGGGCCAAGCGCTTCGCCAAGATCGCCGGCGAGATGGTCTCGCTCACCGCCGTCGAAAGCGCGATCGCCCGGCTCTGGCCGGAACAGCATCATGCCGTGGTCGCGATCCCCGATGCGCGCCGGGGCGAGCAGCTTGTCCTGGTGACCGAGCGCAGCGATGCGAGCCGCGAGGCGATCGCCGCCCATGGCCGCGAGATCGGCCTGACGGAACTTTTCCTGCCCCGCCAGGTGATCGTGGTGAATTCGCTGCCGCTGCTGGGCACCGGCAAGACGGATTATACTGCGGTGAAGACATTGGCCCGTCGAGACCCAGGTTCGCCGACCCCGGTTGGCGCCGGTGCGGCATCGAGCCATGAGGAGGCAAAGCATTGAAGCGATTCTTCGCGGCCCTGCTGGCCTTCATCCTGGTCGATGTCTCTGCGGCCCTCGCGGACTCCACCTCCGGCATCCCCGCCGCGCCCAAGGATTGGGGCGTCTTCATTCGCAACGGACTTGATCGCGGCCGGCCTCTGGTTCGCCGCGACGATCGCCGGCCGGCTCTGGATCACCTGGCGCCAGCGCAAGGCGAAAACCGACGATTGAAGGCCCCCGATTGACGCCGTCTCAGCAGCGGATTAGCTTTTTGCCACTGCAAGGGGATGGGGTCCCCCAAAACCGCCCGATAAGGGCTGATGACTCCTGCCGCGTTTGAGATGCGGTGGGAGCGATTTGCCAACCCGCCGCGATGGCGGGTTTTTTGTTGCCGTTGTCTTCGAATGAAGCACGGCATCCAATGGGCAAGGAAAGGCGGTCAGCGCTGTGTGGAATTATCTCTGGGTCATGATCGGCAGTGCGCTTGGGCGGTGGTGCGCAGATACTGGTTTTCCGGCGTGGTCGCCGAGCGCATCGGCGAGACCTTTCCCTGGGGCACGCTGTTCATCAACATCATCGGTTCGCTGGTCATCGGCTTCTTCGCCACGGCGACCGGGCCGGACGGCCGTTTTCTGGTGGGCACCACCGCGCGGCAGTTCGTGATGGTCGGCATCTGCGGCGGCTTCACCACCTTTTCCGCGTTCAGCCTGCAGACCCTGAACCTCGCCCGCGACGGCGAGTGGTTTCGCAGCGGCGCCTATATCGCCGTCTCGATCGTCTTCTGCCTGCTCGCGGTCTGGCTGGGCCATGTTGCGGCAATGATCCTGAACCAGCCGAGAGGAGCCTGAGCCATGACCCTTCCGCGCGAGGCAATGCTGCTGCGGATCTATCTCGGCGAAGACGACAAGTTTCAGCACCAGCCGCTCTACGAGGCCATCGTGCTGAAAGCGCGCGAGATCCAGCTCGCCGGTGCCACGGTGTTGCGCGGCCCCATGGGCTTCGGGCAATCGAGCCATTTGCATACCGCCAAGATCCTGCGGCTGGCGGAGAACCTGCCGGTGGTGGTGGAGATCGTCGATAGTGAAGACAAGATCCGCGGATTCCTGCCCGAGCTCGACGGCATGATGGGCAGTGGCCTCGTCACCCTGGAGAAGATCGAGGTGCTGCAATACGGGGCGAAGAAAAACCCTTGAGCCTGCTGCCCTGTCAGGTCTGCACTATGCCGGCCAGAGCGCGGACCCGCTGCTCGTCACTGGCGAGTTCCTTGGCCGGCCCTGAGAAAGTGACGCGGCCATCGTCCAGCACATAGGCGCGATCGGCAACCGAGAGGCCGAGGCGTACATTCTGCTCCACCAGCAGGATCGAGATGCCTTCGCCGCGCGCTGTCTCGATCACCCGAAAGACCTCGCGTACCACCAGCGGCGCCAGGCCCTGGGAGGGTTCATCCAGGATCAGGATGCGCGGGTTCAGCAACAGCGCGCGGGCGATCGCCAGCATCTCCTGCTCGCCGCCCGATAGCTGGCGGCCGCGATTCATCTTGCGCTCCAGCAGGCGCGGGAACAGTTCATAGACCTTGGCGAGCGACCAGGTGCCGGGCCGGGCCACCGGGATCTCGAGATTTTCCGCGACCGTCAGATTGGGAAAGATCCGGCGCCCTTCTGGCACATAACCGACGCCAAGGCCGGCAACGCGGAAGGGCGGCCAGCCGGTGGTATCCTGGCCCAGGATGGCGATGCGGCCCTGGCGCGGCGGCGTCAACCCCATCAGGCTGCGCAAGGTCGTGGTCTTGCCGGCGCCGTTACGGCCCAGGATGGTGACGACCTCGCCGACGCCGAGCTCGAATTCCACGCCATGCAGGATGTGGCTTTTGCCGTAGTAGGTCTGCAGGTCCTGGCAGGAAAGCGCGCTCACGATTCCTGCTTCCCCAGATAGGCTGCCTGCACCGCCTCGTTGCGGGCGATCTCGGCCGGCGTTCCGCTGGCCAGCACACGGCCCTCGCTCAGCACAGTAATGACATCCGCCAGGCGAAAGACGATCTGCATATCGTGCTCGATCAGCACGATGGTCAGCCCCTGCTCGCGATGCAGGCGGTGCATCAACTGGGCGATCTGCTCCGTCTCCTGATCGCCCATGCCGGCCGTCGGTTCGTCCAGCAGCAGCAGTTTCGGCTTTAGCGCCAGCGCCATGCCGATCTCGACCGCCCGCTGATCGCCATGAGAGAGTTCGCCTACCTTGCGCTCAGCTTTGCCCTTGAGGCCGGTCTGATCCACGAGTTCGCCGACGCGCTGCTCGATCCCGCCTTCGGCATCGCGGGACAGCCAGGGTCGCATGGGATGGCCCGAAGCGGCCTCCACCGCGATACGCAGATTCATCGCAGCGGTAAGCTCGGGGAAAATTTCCGTGATCTGGAAGGTGCGCGCCATGCCGGCGGCAACACGGCCGGTCACCGAGAGGCGCGAAACGTCCTGGCCGTCGAAGACGATGCGGCCCGCACTTGGCGGAAAGAATCCGCTGATGAGGTTGAAGAAAGTGGATTTGCCGGCGCCGTTCGGGCCAATGACGGCATGCAGTGCACCCGCCGGCACCGATAGCGATACATTATCGACTGCCACCAGGCTGCCGAAGCTCTTCGACAGGTTCTCGGTGGCCAGCATGTCAGCTGCCCTTGCGCCGTTGCAGCATGCCAAGCACGCCGCGCGGGAAGAACAGCACAACCAGCACGAAGAACAGGCCGATGAAGGACATCCAGTTCTCGGTATGGCTGGAGATGGTGTCGCGCAGGATGACGAACAGCGCCGCCCCCAGCATCGGCCCCCAGAACGAGCGCATGCCGCCGAGCACGGTCATGATCACCAGATCGCCGGAGAAGGTCCAATAGAGCAGCCGGGGATCGGCGAAGTTGTCGAGCAGCGCATAGAGCGCGCCGGCAAGACTGGTGAAGCCGCAGGAAATCACCCAGGCGAGCCAGATGTGGCGCTCGATGTTCAAGCCGAGGAAGCGCGCGCGGCGCTCGTTCTCGCGGATAGCGAGCTGGGCGCGGCCCAGCGGCGAGCGCAGCAACAGGCCCATGGCGCCGATGCCGACCGCGACGAGGGTCAGCACGAAATAATAGAACAGCCTCTGGTCGTGCTGGATATCGATGGTGAAGCCGAAGAGATCGAGGGGCTGGCGCTCGAATCCACCGAGCCCGTCATCGCCGCCGGTGACGGCGTTCCAGCGGAAGGCGATGAAATAGAAGACCTGGCTGAAGGCGATGGTGACCATGGCGAAATAGACGCCGCGTAATCGCACAATCAGGGCACCGATCAGCGCGCCGGCAATCGTTCCCACCACCACACCGACCAGGATGCCGAGCGGCGTGGAGGCAGCGATGAATTTTATGGTCAGGCCGCAGCCATAGGCGCCGAGGCCGAAATAGGCGGCATGTCCGAACGACAGCACGCCGGTGAATCCCAGCAGATAGTTCAGCGCCATAGCGGCAAGACCCAGGATCAGTACCTGGGTCACGATCGAGTAGTAGCCGCCGATCGCCAGCAGCCAGAGCGGCAGGCTGAGCAGGAACAGCCAGATGACGATGAGATGCGGCGAGACGATCTTTTTCGGCAGTGGGCCGCTCATAGGGGGGCCGCTCATAACCGGCCCTCCTCACCCAGCAGCCCGCGCGGGCGTATCAGCAAGACGACGCCCATAATGACGTAGATGATCGCTTCGCTGGCCGAGGGCAGGAAAACCGTGACAAGGCCGGAGGCGGTACCGATGAGAAGCCCGCCAATCAGGGTGCCGGGCAGGCTGCCCAGCCCGCCGACGATGATGGCGACAAAGCTCGGCATGATGAGCGAGCCGCCGAGGGTGGGCAGCAGCCCCAGCATCCCCGCCGCCAGCACGCCGGCGAGGCCCGCAAGATAGATGCCGAGGCCGAAATTCATCAGCCGCAGCACCCGGATGTTCACCCCCAGCACCGATACGGTTTCAAGATCGAAGGTGCCGGCGCGGATGCGAAGGCCGAGCTTCGTGTAGCGCAGCACAAGAAACAGCCCCGCCACGACAGCGGCCACGATCGCCACCATGAAGACGCGATAGCCGGTGAGAAAGAACAGCGTGTGGCTCAGCGGTTGGGCGAGTGCCGCAGGCACGGTGAGCGGCAATCCCTGAGGGCCCCAGATGGTGCGAATACCGTCCTCAAAGATGAAGGCAAGCCCGAAGGTAAGCAGCAGGCTGTAGAGCGGATCGCGGCCGTAGAGCCGGCGGATCAATAGCGGTTCAATAAGGCAGCCCAGTGCCGCGGTCAGCAGCGGGGCGACCAGCAACGCGCCCCAGAAGCCGATCCAGTGCTCCAAGGTGAAGGCGAGATATCCCCCCAGCGTCAGGAACCCGCCATGGGAGAAGTTGATCACGCCGCTAAGATTGAGGATCAGCGACAGGCCCAGCGCCATCAAGGCGTAAAACGCCCCGATGACGAGCCCGTTGAACAGGTTGAACAGGATGAGCTGGGTCATCGCCGTCCTGTCTATGCGACAAAGAACGGAGCCGGGCTCAGCCGGCTCCGTTCAAATCCCCGCAAAATCACCGTGCGTTACGACGGCCAGGTGAGCTTGCAACCCGTCTCGCTGGCCGGGGGTGCTGCCTTGTCGCCGGCGACGACATTCGCCACGTCGAACAGATCGTCGCCCGTGGTACCGCCATCGGGCTTGGCCTTGCCGACATAGAGCGAGGTCATCAGCTGATGATCCTCGGCGCGGAAATAGGCCTTGTTGGGCTGCATGGCGATCTCGGGCGGCAGAGCGAAGCCCTCGAGCGCATGAGCCAGCTTCACCGCCTCCAGCGTCTTCTCCTGATTGGCGATCAGCGCATAGGTGTAGACGCAGGTATAGCCGAACCAGGTGCGTGCCGTAGGCGCGGCATTGGTGCGTTTCCTCACCTTGGCAACGAAATCGTCGACACCGGCAACGCCCGCCTGTTTCCAATACCATTCGAACACCCAGGTGCCGATGCGCGCCTCGGGCGGAAGCGCCAGCAGAACTTCAAGTTCCTGCTGTGCACCGGCGACATGCATCTGTTTGTCGATGCCGAACTGGACGATCTGCTTCAGAGAATTGACGGTGTCGCCACCGGCATTCAGCACGATGATGGCATCGGGCTGGGCCGCCTGGGCCTGGATCAGGTAGGCCGAGAAATCGGTCGTACCCAAAGGCGCGAGCGCTGTGCCCGCAACGGTGCCGCCGACTTCCTTCAGGCTCGCTTCCATGCCCGATTGCAGCGTATGGCCGAAGGCGTAATCGGCCGTCAGGAAGAACCATTTCTTGCCGTACTGCTCCGCCACCGCCTTGCCGACCGCATTGGTTTCCATGCGCGTGGTGTTGCAGACGCGGAAGGTGGACCAGTGGCAGCTCTTGCCCGTGACGGCATCGGTGTGACCGCCCGGCACGATATGCAGCACGCCCTTCTGATTGGCGGTCTGGGCCAGTGCCAGCGCGATAGAGGAGTTCACATCGCCAAAGAGGACATTGATGTGGCTACCGTCGATCAGCTTGTTGGCCTTCTGCACGCCGGTGCCGGCATCGTTGGCGGAATCTTCCACCAGCAGCTCGACCTGGCGGCCGGTGATGCCGCCCTTGGCGTTGATTTCCTCGACCGCGAGCTTCGCGCCCTCGACCTCATTCTTGGCAAGCGCTGCGTAGACGCCCGTGAGCGGGTCAACGAAGCCGATCTTCACCGTGTCTTCGCCGAGCGCGGTGGAGATATAAGGGCTGGCAAATGGCACAGCGCCGGCAGCGAGGCCGGCCTTCAGCACAGTCCGGCGTGATGGCATCCAGAATTTGGAATTTGTCATGACGTCACTCCCAGGTTGGCCGCCATGACCCGGACCCGTCCGGGTTCAAGCACCCCGCGGCAGTTTATTAGGGCCGATTGTGAACTGATTTTCACGCTGGCGTAAAGTCTCGGTCCTGTGAGCTTGCAAAAGCCGTGGGCTTTGTGCCCGATAGGCAAAAGTCGATCACTTGGGGAAAACTCCCAGCAGGGACGGAGCGGCAATGGCGACCATGAAAACCCATGCACAGGCGGTGGTGATTGGCGGCGGCGTGGTGGGCTGCAGCATCCTGTTTCATCTGGCAAAAATGGGCTGGAAGGATGTCGTGCTGCTGGAGCGCTCGGAATTGACCTCGGGCTCGTCCTGGCATGCCGCCGGAGTTATCCACACCATCAATTCGGACCCCAATATCGCCCGGCTGCAGGAATATACGATCAAGCTTTACGAGGAAATTGAGACTATCTCAGGCCAGTCCTGCGGCATCCACCGGCCCGGCGGCATCTACCTGGCTTCCACGCCGGAGCGGCTCGATTACCTGAAACAGGAACGTGCCAAGGCCCGCTATATGGGCCTCGATACCGAATTCATCAGCCTGACCGAAGCGCGGGATCTGAACCCGCTGATCGACCCATCCAAATACCTGGGCGCGTTGTTCGAGCCGGTGGATGGCCATGTCGATCCCGCCGGCGTGACCAACGCCTATGCCAAATCGGCCCAGCATTTCGGTGCCACGGTTTACCGCCGCACGCCGGTGATCGAGACGAAGCAGCACCCGGATGGCGGCTGGGATGTGGTGACCGAGAGCGGCACGATCCACGCCGATATCGTCATCAACGCTGCGGGGTTGTGGGCCCGCGAGGTGGGAAGACTCGCCGGCATCGAACTGCCGGTGCAGCCGATGGAGCATCACTACCTGATCACCGAAGCGATCCCCGAGATCGTGTCCCATGGCAAGGAGATCGCCGTCACCGTCGATTACGAGGGCAATGCCTATACGCGGCAAGAGGGCAAGGGCGTGCTGCTCGGAACTTATGAGCCGGGCTGCGTGCCCTGGTCGGTATCCGGCACGCCGCTCAATTTCGGCCATGAATTGCTGGTGCCCGATCTCGACCGTTTTGCCGACCGTCTCGAGATCGCCTTCGAACGCATGCCGGCCATCGGGCGTGCCGGCATCAAGAATGTCATCAATGGCCCCTTCACCTTCGGCCCCGACGGCAACCCGCTGATCGGGCCGGTGCCGGGCCTGAAGAATTACTGGGTCGCCGTCGGTGTCATGGCCGGATTCTGCCAGGGCGGCGGCGTCGGCCGCTGCATGGCCGAATGGCTGATCGAGGGCGAGCCCGGCATCGATGTCTGGGGCATGGATGTCGCCCGCTTCGGCGAACATGCCACATTCGACTACGGCACCAAGCGCGCCATGGAGAATTATGCCCGGCGCTTTCTCATCAGCTATCCCAATGAGGAGCTGACCGCCGCGCGCCCGCTGAAGACGACGGCGCTCTACGATCGATTCAAATCCCGCGGCGCGCTGTTCGGCGTCACCTATGGGCTGGAACATGCGCTGTGGTTCGCACCGAGCCCCGATGAGGCGAAGGAGAAGCCCACATTCCGCCGCTCCGATGCCTTCGAGCGCGTCGCCCAGGAGGTGCGCGCGGTGCGCGAGCATGTCGGCGTCATCGAGATCGCCAATTATTCCAAACATGAGATCTGGGGGCCGGGTTCCGCCGCCTATATGGACACGCTCTTCACCAACCGTCTGCCGCGGGTGGGAAGGCTCGTGCTGTCGCCGATCCTGACGCCGAAGGGCAAACTTTATGGCGATCTCACCATCGGCCGGCTGGCGGAGGATCATTTCTTCGTCTTCGGCTCCAGCGCCGCCCAGAACATGCATCGGCGCTGGTTCGAGCAGCATCTGCCCGCCGAGGGTGTCAGTTATCGCAACCGCACCGATGCGCTCCACGGCCTCTCCATCGCCGGGCCGAAATCGCGTGAGCTGCTGTCAGCGGCTCTGCCGCGAGGATGTCTCCGGCGAGGTACTGAAATTCCTCGATATCAAACCCATGAGCGTTGGTGGCGCGCCCTGCATTCTCGGGCGCATCTCCTTCACCGGCGAGCTGGGCTATGAAATCTATTGCGCCCCGCCCTATCAACTCGCGCTGTTCGAGGCGATCGAGAAAGCCGGCAAGGATCTTGGCCTGCGCCTCTTCGGTGGGCGCGCGCTCATGTCGCTCAGGCTGGAAAAGAACTGGGGCGTGTGGACACTCGATTTTCGCCCCGACTTCACCGCTGCCGAGTCAGGCCTCGACGCCTTCATGCGTTTCGACAAGCCGGCGGATTTCATCGGCAAGGCCGCGGCCCTTGCCGAGAAAGCCATCGGCCCGCAGAAGCGGCTCGTAACCTTGGTGGTCGATGCCGATGACGTCGATGTCAACCGCGACGAGCCGATTTTTCACGGCGGCGCCTGCGTGGGCTATGTCACATCCGGCGGCTATGCCCACTACACAAAAAAGAGCGTGGCGCTGGGCTATGTGCCGGCGGCACTCGCCTCATCCCAGGATGAGTTTCAGATCGAGATTCTGGGTGCGCTGCGGCCGGCGCGCCTCCAGCCCCAACCGCTCTACGATCCCAATGGCGGGAAGATGAAGGGATAAATGCGCAACGCCATACGCCTGGTAGCCCTTCTCAACCTGGCCTATTTCGGCATCGAGTTCGCCGTCGCCTTGCACATTCGATCCGTCTCGTTGTTCGCCGATTCGATCGATTTTCTCGAGGATGCGTCGGTCAACTTCCTGATCCTGCTGGCGCTGCGGTGGGACGTGCGCAAGCGCGGCACGTGGGGACGATCCTGGCCGGCCTGCTGCTTGTCCCAGGCCTGGCAACCCTGTGGGTGGCCTGGCAGCAGTTCAACCTGCCGGTCGTGCCCGCGCCGCTGCCTCTCGGCCTGACTGGCCTGGGCGCGCTCGCAATCAACCTCTCCTGTGCGTTCATGCTCGCACGCCATCGCAAGGCGGGCGGCAGCCTGACGCGCGCGGCTTTCCTGTCGGCCAGAAACGATGCGATCGCCAACCTCGCCATCATCGCGGCAAGCATCGTCACGCTGGTATTCCCGTCGGCCTGGCCCGACCTGATCGTGGGGCTGGGCATCGCCGTGCTCAACGCCGATGCGGCGCGCGAGGTGTTCATGGCGGCACGGGAGGAGCGCTCGGCTCCGCATCCGTGAGCGTCTTGCTCGCCCTCCACATGAGAGGGCGAGGGATGGTGCCGGCCTAGCTCCCCCGCACCGGCATCAGGATCGTCCAGATCTGGCTCAGCACGTCCTGGCCGTGCTGATTGCGTGTCACCGTTCGCCCCTTAAGCAAACCCGGTATCGGGCCGCGAGTTCGAGACGCGTTTTTCGACGATTTCCATCTCCGCCGTCACGCTGTCGCCGGGAAAGACCGGGCGGGGAAAGCGGATCTCGTCGATCTGCAGCCCGATCAGCGGCGTCGCGCCGAAAGGATGCGCCTCCACCATCATCCGCATGGTGATCCCTACCGTCTGCCAGCCGCTGGCGACCTGTGCCTTGAAGAAGCTTGCCTTGCCGCCGGCCTCGCTCAGATGCATCGGCTGGGGGTCGTATTGGGTGGCAAACTCGACGATCGATTCGCGCGTAAAGGTGAAGCTGCCGGTTTTGGTGCGTTCGCCCACCACCACATCTTCGTAGTAGCGGGCGATACTTGGCGAGGCATCGGCCATGTGCGATTTCCTAATTGTCCGGCAGCGCCACCGGCGCCAGTTCGCCGAAGCGGTCGCCCGGCCCTGGATTCTCAGCGTGGGTGGAGCCGCCCAGATGGCGCACCACGCCCCACACCGCGTTGAGCCCGGTCTGCACCGCACCCTCGGCCCAGCCCGCCGTCCAGGAGATGTCGTCGCCCGCCAGGAACAGGCCGCGATGGCCGGCGGGAAACTTGTCCTGCATGAAGTGGCAGAACAGGCGGCGCTGATAGCGATAATGGCCCGGGAGATTTCCTTTGAAGGCGCCGAGGAAATGCGGGTTCGATTCCCAGGAGACGGTGATGGGTTGCGAGAC
Organism: uncultured Alphaproteobacteria bacterium; assembly: GCA_963770335.1. Lineage (GTDB taxonomy): Bacteria > Pseudomonadota > Alphaproteobacteria > Dongiales > Dongiaceae > DASXQK01. Next base: position 204,507 of record CAVYPG010000005.1, on the reverse strand, counting down.
GATGTGCCGGCGGATATCGAGGCCGGGATAAATCTGCGCCAGCGAGTTCAGCATGATGCGCACCCGCTCTTCGGCCGGCAGCGGCAGCCACTTCAGGAAATCGTCGTTCCAGGTATAGGAAAGGCAGATCACCCCCGGCTTGTCCGGCCCCTGATCCATCAGATAGGTGCCGCGGGTCACGCGGTCGGTCAGCGTCATGCTCATGACATGGCGCCCGGTATTGGGATCGATATCGCGCCAGAAGGGCCGATCCACCAGCACGAAGGTCTTGGAGGCCTGCATGTAGTGGGTCTTTTCCATGGCCGTCCACATGGGCGCCGAGAACAGCGGCTCGGCGCAGTCGATGCGGTTCGACAGCAGCCAGACCTGGGTCGTGGTGATGACCGCCGGAAATTCGCCGCGTCTCGCCTGAACTATCCGTGACGGCGATGCGCTGGGCCGCACCCCGACGCAGCGCTACCACCTCCGGCCTGGTGAAACCGTTGTTGAGCGAGGCCAGCGACGTGCCCTTGGGCCAATGCACCATCTTATCCGGCGAATGGCGCCAGAGACGGCGCGGCAGCTCCTGACAGCCGCCGACGATGCTCTGCTGGTTGTCATCGGCTGCGCCATAGACCACGCGCAGGATTTCCAGCATCGAGCAGGGGAAATCCGTATCCCAGCCGCCGGTGCCGAACCCGACCTGGCCGAAGATCTCGCGATCCTTGAACGAGCCGCGGAAGGGCGGCGAGCCGGCGACGAAGCCATAGAAGGTGCGCTCGTCCCAGACCGGCACCAGGGGATTCCAGATCGCCTTGATTTTGGCGATGTCGCGGCCGCGGATTGCCTTCTGCATCGCCGAGAAGCTCGCCTCGCCCTCCAGCGCATCGGACCAGGCGCGTGCCACGCGGCGGAATTGATCCGGCAGATCGGCCATGGTGCGGGCATACCAGGACTGGTTCTTCAGCTCGACCACGGTGCTGGGCGTGGCCGGCGCCAGCGGATTGGGAAAGGGCTGGGTCTTGAGATCGACGAGGTTCACGTAGTCGAAGAAGGTCGTTCCCGAGGGCGGAAAGCGCATGGCGCCGAGTTCGGCGATGTTGTCCGGATTGTCGGCGAAGGGCTGCGAGCGCATCCGGCCGCCGATCTGCTCGGCTTCGTAGATGACCGGCTTGAGGCCGAGCTTCATCAGCTCATAGGCGGCAACCAATCCTGCAATGCCGGCGCCGATGACGGCGACTTCCTTGCCCAACCGCGTCTTGGGCAATTGGCCCAGCCCGGCCGGATGGCGGATCCAATCGTCATAGGCGAAGGGAAAATCCGGGCCGAACATGGTCAGCGGATGCGCCTTATCGGCGGCCCGTCCCTTGGGCATCGGAATCGATGCAGTCATGGAAGCCTCGGCTGGCTCTTAAGCAGGACCCGCAACACGGGTCACGGGAGCGCATCTTGCCCCGGTACGAGAAACGGCGCCACCCATGGGCGCATTGTGGGGGCGCCGTTTGCTGGCAACCTATGCCGCATGGTGTATCAGGGCAGCGGAATGCTCGCCGTCTGGGGGATCTGTTGACGCCGGATGGCGTCCTTCAGCACCGAGCCCTCGGGATCGATCTGGCGGCCATCCACCAGCAACTCGTAATAGAGATGCGGGCCGGTGGCGATGCCGGTCATGCCGACATAGCCGATGACATCGCCGCGATGGACCGGCATCCCCACCATCAGGGTGGCAGAAAAGGCGGAGAGATGGGCATAGGCCGTCTCGAGCCGGTTGGAATGGCGCAACCTGATGTAGTTGCCGTAATTGCCGCGCGGGCCGAAATCTTCCACCACCCCGTCGGCGGCGGCGATTACTGGCGTTCCCAGGGCCGCCTCATAATCCACGCCCTTGTGGAAGCGGCGAGTATGCAGGACGGGATGGACGCGCCAGCCGAAAGGTGAACTGATCCGCGCGCCCGGCAACGGCTGCCATAGCGCCACCATCATGGCCGGCGTCAGGTCGACATGTTGCAGCGGAGCCGGCGTGGCAAGCGCTGCATAGCGCAGCACATGCTGCTTGCCGTCGCGCCCCGTATAGGCGGCATAGCGCAGTTGGGCTGCAGCCCCGCTCGCCGGATCGGCCGGCACCTGATAGACGATCTTCACCGCTTCGCCATGCACCGGCGGGCGCCGCAACTGCGAGAGCGCCATAGTGACCTGCTCGCAGACGGCGGGCGGCAGGCCCGATTCCGTCAGCGTGCGCGGCAGGCCGGCACTGCCATGAACCAGCATCGTCTTGATGATCATGGCTGACGCGTTGGGCATTGCGGCGTTGGCTGGCTGGCTGTCGGCCGCGCCCGCGACGGCTGTACCGATCGCAGCGCCAGGCAGCAGGGCGACCGTCACCGCCGTCCCGCGTCGCGGCGTCCAGGTGATCGAGGCGAGACGCCGATGGGCCGCATCGCCGATGAAGGCGAGCGCCAGCTTGTCGCCCGGCTGCAGGCGGCGCGCATCGATCGCCTTCAGCTTGCCGAGACTGGCATAGGCCTGCGATTTGGGAATGCCGCCCCGGATGATCGCACTCGCCAGCGAATTGCCCGCCTTGATGGTGACGTTCGCATGGCCACTGGCGACGACGTTGCCGGCTGCGAAGCCTGGCGACGAAGTCTGATCGGTCCCCTGGGCTGCAATTTCCTGGCTAGCCGGCTGCATAGCTGTGCCGCCATCGACCGGCTTCAGCATCGGCACGAAGGCGGACGAGCCGTTTGCCGCCAGGGCGGCCGCGCTCATCAGAACCAGCGAGGCGGTAATTGATACAAAAGATACGAGGCGAGTCCTCGGCCCCTTTGGCCGGTCCTCACGATTGCTCAGATGCAATGGTCGATTTCCCTGAAACGAGTTGACTTAAACGAGTAGACGAGAGACTTGCTTGAATTCCCCGAAAGCCGTCTCGCCAATAGGCACGTCAGTTTAAGTAAGCCGTCAATCTCATCGCCTCGGGCCGGCATCCCCTCACCGTCCGGCGACCAGCACCCTAAGCGCCAATCGCATATCTCCTATAGCCGCTCGTTTTCCGTCCGTCACCGGGTTTTTTCCCGCGGCACAATTTTGTTTCAAGATTATTTCGGCCCAGGAACCGGGCGATAAAGGCCAGTGGCGGGATTAAAGCTGAATTGTAGCGCTCAGGCGCCGGCCGGCGGCGACATCGTCATGCTGCTGGTGATGTCGCCCTTGGGCCGTGCCGCATCCAGCGGCTCGCCCACCACCATGTAGTAGACGATTTCAGCGATGTTCGTGGCGTGGTCGCCGATGCGCTCGATGTTCTTGGCGATGAACAGCATATGAGTGCAGGCGCCGATATTGCGCGGATCTTCCATCATATGCGTCAGCAACTCGCGGAAGAGGCCGCTATAGGTCTCGTCCACTTCCTCGTCGCTATGCCAGGCAGCAAGCGCCTTCTGCGCATCGTGGTTGTCATAGGCGCTCAGCACATCCTTGATGATCTTCTGCGCCAGCCAGCCCATGCGCGGCAGGCCCGCCGGCAGCTTGAAAGGTGCGGTCTGCGAGAGTGCAATGACCCGCTTGCCGATATTGGCGGCGTAGTCGCCGATCCGCTCGAGATCGCTGGAGATCTTTAGCGCGGCGACGATCTCGCGTAGATCCTGGGCAACCGGCTGGCGCAGCGCCAGCAGGCGCACGGCTTGCGAGCTGACCTGCTGCTCCAGATCGTCGATGCGCATATCCGCCTCGACCACCTGGCGGGCGATCTCGCCGTCGCGGCGCACCAGTGCCTGGATCGCGCTCTGCAGCTGGACCTCGGCCATGTCGCCCATGCGATCGATCGTCTGGTCGAGTTTCTTCAGCTCCTCGTCATAGGAATGGACGGTGTGCTGAACCGGGTTTTCCTGGGCCATGGGCTTGCCTTGTGGTTGGGTCAGCCGAAGCGGCCGGTGATGTATTGCTGGGTTTTCTCGTTTGCCGGGTTGGTGAAGATCTGTTCCGTCACCCCGTACTCCACCAGCTCGCCCAGATACATGAAGGCGGTGAAGTCGGCGGCGCGGGCGGCCTGCTGCATGTTGTGGGTGACGATGACGATGCAGTAGTCGCTCTTCAACTCGTCGATCAGCTCTTCCACCTTGGATGTCGAGATCGGATCGAGCGCCGAGCAGGGCTCGTCCAGCAGCAGGACCGAAGGCTTCACCGCAACGCCGCGCGCAATGCACAGGCGCTGCTGCTGGCCGCCGGAAAGGCTGAGGCCGCTGTTCTTCAGCTTGTCCTTGACCTCGCCCCACAGTGCTGCGCGGCGGAGCGCTGCCTCGACGCGGGCATCCATTTCCGAAGCCGAAAGCTTTTCATAGAGCCGCACGCCGAAGGCGACGTTGTCATAGATCGACATCGGGAAGGGCGTCGGCTTCTGGAACACCATCCCGATCTTGGCCCGCAGCAGGTTCAGATCCTGCTTGGGTGAGAGGATGTTGTTGCCGTCCAGCAGCACCTCGCCCGTGGCCTTTTGCTTGGGATAGAGATCGTAGATGCGGTTCAGCACACGCAGCAGGGTCGATTTGCCGCAGCCCGAGGGGCCGATGAAGGCGGTGACCTGTTTGTCGTAGAGAGGCAGGCTGATGTTCTTCAGCGCCTTGCTCTGGTCGTAGAAGAAGGAGAGGTCGCGGATCGAGACCTTCTCCGCCAGCGCGCCCTGTTCTTGCCCTGTTGGCATGCCATGAGCTGGCATCTTGGGCCGGCATTTCGACCGGCGCTCGCTGGGTCTTTTCGGTGGCGGCTGTGGTCATGGTCAACCTTTCGATGAACCAAGCGAGGCAAGGGTGCGGGCGACGATGTTCAGGACAAGGATCGTGATGGTGATAATCAGCGCACCACCCCAGGCGAGTTGTTGCCAGTCGTCATAGGGGCTGAGGGCGAACTGGAAGATAGTCACGGGCAGGCTCGCCATCGGCGCATTCATGTTCGTGCTCATGAACTGGTTGTTCAGCACGGTGAACAGCAGCGGCGCGGTTTCACCGCTGACCCGTGCAATGGCCAGCAGGACACCGGTGATGATGCCGTTACGCGCCGCGCGATAGGCGATCATCGTGACCACCTTCCACATCGGCGTGCCCAGCGCGGAAGCAGCCTCGCGCAGGCCGTTGGGCACCAGGTTCAGCATGTCTTCCGTGGTGCGCACGATCACCGGGATGCCGATGACCGCCAGCACGATGACGCCGGCCCAGGCGGAGAAATGGCCCATGGGCACCACCACGACCTCGTAGATGAACAGGCCGACGACGATGGAGGGCGCGCTCAGCAGGATGTCGTTGATGAAGCGCACGATCTGGGCGAAGGCATTCTTCTTGCCGTATTCGGCGAGATAGGTTCCCGCCAGCATGCCGATCGGCGTGCTGATGACGGTGGCGAAAATGGTCAGCACGACGCTGCCGAAGATGGCGTTCAGCAGCCCGCCGGAACTTCCGGGCGGCGGTGTCATCTGGGTGAAGATAGCGAGGTTAATGGCGCTGAAGCCGTTGTAGAACAGCGTCCACAGGATCGCGACCAGCCAGAACAGGCCGAAGACCGCGGCCAGCATGCAGATGGTCAGCGCGATGGTGTTGGTGAGGCGGCGGCGGGCGTAAAGATCCATCGGCCGCCTCCTATCTCTTGACCTGGCGCTCGAGCCGCATCAGCAGGATCTTGGCGGCGGCGAGCACGATGAAGGTGATGACGAACAGGATCAGGCCCAGCGCAATCAGCGATGAGGTATAGAGATCGCCGACGGCTTCGGTGAATTCATTGGCGATGGTGGCCGAGATCGTCGTGCCGGGCGACAGGATCGAGGCCGCGATCTTGTGCGCATTGCCGATCACGAAGGTGACCGCCATGGTCTCGCCCAGCGCGCGGCCGAGGCCCAGCATGACCGCGCCGATCACGCCGACGCGGGTATAGGGCAGCACCACCTTCCACACCACCTCGCTCGTCGTCGCCCCCAGCCCATAGGCCGATTCCTTCAGCATGGGCGGCACGGTTTCGAAGACGTCGCGGGTGATGGAGGTGATGAAGGGCAACACCATGACCGCCAGGATGACCGCCGCGGTCAGCACGCCGATGCCATAAGGCGGGCCGGCGAACAGCTTGCCGATCAGCGGCGCGTGGCCCAGCGTATTGATCAGGAAGGGCTGGATGGTTCGCTGCAGGAACGGCGCCAGCACGAACAGGCCCCAGATGCCGTAGATGATGCTGGGGATGCCGGCGAGAAGCTCGATGGCGATGCCGAGCGGACGCTTCAGCAGCGCCGGGCAAAGCTCGGTGATAAAGACCGCGATGCCGAAGCTGACGGGAACGCCGATCAGCATGGCGATCAGCGAGGTGACGATGGTGCCGTAGATCGGCGCCAGCGCGCCGAACTTGTCGGTTACCGGATTCCACACCTCGGTGTAACCAGGAAACCGAAGCCGAAGGTGCTGAGCGCCGGCCAGGCGCCGATGGCGAGCGAGAGGATGACGCCGCCCAGCAGCGCCAGCACCATGATGCGCGAAGAACATGGTGGCGCCGCGGAATACGCTGTCCTGCAGGCGCTGGCGCCGGCCGCTGTCCTGGCCGCGCGTTGCTAGCGGATCAGTGAGCGTGATGTTGGCCATGCTCGTCGTCAAATTCCCGCGGATGAATCGCCAGGGGGTGAACGGGCGGGCGGCGAAATCGCAGCGGCTGGAAATTTAGCGGGGATGAACCGCGTCTGGCAGTCCATCCCCGCAGAAGTCACAACGAGGCCCGTTGTCAGGACCTATTGAGCAGCGGACCAGACTGCCTTGCCGCTCGAATCCTTGATCGAGCTGGCCCAGGTCTGGCGGACCTGGTCGACGACGTTGGCGGGCATCGGCACGTAAGCGAGCTGGGTCGCCATGTCGCCGCCGCTCTTATAGGCCCAGTCGAAGAACTTGAGGGCCGTCAGGGAAGCGTCGGCGTCGCCCGGCTGCTTGTACATCAGGATGAAGCTGGCGCCGGTGATCGGCCAGCTGGCGTCGCCCGCCTGGTTGGTCAGGATCAGGTAGTAGTCCTTGGCGTTGGCCCAGTCGGCCTTGGCAGCGGCGGCCTGGAAGGCCTCGATGCTCGGGGTCACGACCTTGCCATCCTTGTTGACCATCTTGGTGAAGGTCAGGTTGTTCTGCTTGGCATAGGCGAACTCGACATAGCCGATGGCGCCGTCGGTCTGCTTCGTCATGTTGGCAACGCCTTCATTGCCCTTGGCGCCGATGCCGACCGGCCACTCGACGGCGCTGTTGGCGCCGATCTTGCCGGCCCAATCCGGGCTCGACTGCGAGAGGTAGTTGGTGAACAGGAAGGTGGTGCCCGATCCGTCGGAGCGATGGACCACGGCAATCGCCTTGTCCGGCAGGCTGACGCCGCGATTCAGGGCCGCGATCTTGGGGTCGTTCCAGTTGGTGATGTTGCCCTGGAAAATGTCGGCCAGTACCGGACCGCTGAGGGTGAGCTGCCCCGGCTGGATGCCCGAGAGGTTCACGACCGGCACGCTGCCACCCATGATCATCGGGAACTGGATGAGGCCCGAGGCTTCCAGATCGTCCGGCTTCAGCGGCATGTCGGAGGCGCCGAAGGTGACGGTCTTGGCCTTGATCTGCTTGATGCCGCCGCCGGAGCCGATCGACTGATAGTTCAGCCCGACACCCGTCTGCGTCTTGTAGGCATCGGCCCATTTGGAATAGATCGGATAGGGGAAGGTCGCACCAGCGCCCGAAATATCGGCCGCCTGCGCGCTGGTCCATGCGAGCGCTGCGAACAGCGCCAATGCCAGAATGCGTTTCATGTCTGAGGTCCCTCTTTTGCGACGTGCAGTCCTGCGCGAAGCGGACGGGATCCGAATTGGCCACCCGCGGCCGCTTCTGGCGCTGGCGGCGACTGTAGGATCGCGGCAGGACACAGATGTTGCAGATATGTGAAATAAATATGACAGCCGCCCTGAGAATCTGGCGGATTCCTTGGGAAAATGGCCCTAACGGTCTATGACCGCCGGCCCTGGCAAGGATGGCTGACGCCGCTATGATCGGCGCCAAACAGGAAGGATGACAGTATGGATATCGAGGAAATCGGCCTGGGCCCGAGACTGGCCTGGACCCCCGCCAAGCCGCCCCGGCGCGAGGTCATCAAGGGGCGCTATGTGCGGCTGGAGCCGGTAGATCCATCCCGCCATGCCAGCGACCTGTTCGAGCTTTCCCACGGGGCCGAGGGCGACCCGGCGATCTGGATCTATATGGGCTATGGGCCCTTTGCCGATATCGCCGCCTTCAAAACCTGGCTGGTCGAGCGTGCCGCCTCGACCGATCCCCTGTTCTATACCGTGATCGACGAGGCCAGCGGCAAGGCCGCCGGCATGGCGAGCTTCCTGCGCATGGTGCCTGCCGACGGCGTCATCGAGACGGGCCATATCTGGTTCACCCCCGTCCTGCAGCGCACGCGCCAGGCGACGGAAGCGATCTTCCTGATGGGCAAATACGCTTTCGATACGCTCGGCAACCGGCGCTTCGAATGGAAATGCAATGCCCGCAACGCGCCCTCGCGCCGCGCGGCAGGGCGTTTTGGCTTCACCTTCGAGGGCATCTTCCGCGAGCATATGATCATCAAGGGCCGCAACCGCGACACGGCCTGGTATTCGATCATCGATCGCGACTGGCCGGCGATCAAAGCCGCCTTCGAAGCCTGGCTCGATCCGGCGAACTTCGATTCGTCTGGCCGCGAGAAGAAGAAGCTGACCGCCTCGCAGTTCGCCGGCGCCCAGCCCTTCTAGGCCGCGGTAGCCGCGAAAAGAAAAGCTAACCGCCTCACAGTTCGCAGCTCCGCGTCCGTTCGACCCGGATGAACATTGATGATGAACAATAGGTAAGGTCAGGGAATCTGCGCAGGACCGGCGGACGCTGGCCGTGTGTTCATCGTCGGCCCGGATGGGGGACGGCCGGTATCGCCTCCCGACCGGCCGCCTTCGCCCGGCGCCGACGCTCTTTCAGTTTACGGCGTTGCCGGCAGCAGCGGGCTTTCGCCGCAGCCCCGGCAGGATCAAGACCGTCACCAGAGCCGCGACCACGAGGGCGAGCGCGCCGATCTCGCTCAACCCCACGGATTCGCCCAGCACCAAGGCGCTGCTGAAGACACCGACCACCGGAATGCCCAGCGTGGCGATGGCGGCGACCGTGGCGGGGTAGATCTCGACGATGCGAAACCACGCCCAGTAGCAATAGACCGTGCAGACGATCGAGGCATAGAACACAGCACTCCAGCCGCGCAGATCGACGGCGGCGAACGATACGTCGTGGTCGGCGATCAGCGCGCCGATGACCACGGGCACCGTACCGAAGGCGAATTGCCATGCGGTAATGGTGGTCAGCGGCACCGACCAGCGATGCATCTTCAGCCCCACCGTGCCGAGCGCCCAGGTGATCGCGGCGGCGATCATGTAGATCGGGCCGAGGGGATCGCGGGCGAGATTGGCGCGATCGGGCCAGATCAGCAGCGCCATGCCGGCAAGCCCCAGCACGAGTCCCAGCAAGCGCAGGCGCGTCATCCGCTCATGCAGCATCGGTACCGCCATCAAGGCCGCCCAGAGCGGCATGGTGAAGGCAAGGATGGCGGCACGGCCCGGCGCCATGTGCTGCAGCCCCAGGTCGAGGCCAGGTTCCACCCGGTGATGGTCGCCATCGCCACGAGAAAGCAGGGCAGGATGTCGCGGCGCGGCAGCCAGAACGGCTTCTTCTCGATCCAGCAGAGCAGGAACATGCCGACGATGCCGCTCGCCAGCGAAATGCTGCGAAAGGTGAAGACCGGCAGCTCGCTGACGGCGATCTTCAGCACCGGCCAGTTGCAGCCCCAGAGAATCGTGATCGAGGCGATCAGAATCAGACCGATGCGCGAACGCGGGACGCCGAGGGTTTGCGCCGTGCTCATTGATGGGGGCTCATTGACGGTCCTTGAGCGCATCCAGCACGCGCTGACGTTCCTCGGGCGGCATGATCATCCATTCGCGGATCTCGTCGATGGTGCGCTTGCACCCGAGGCACCAGCCGGTCGCATCATCCATCTGGCAGACGCTGATGCAGGGCGAAGGCGGACCGCTGGCGAGCAGGCGCAGCCTGTCGGCGCGGCGCTGCTCGCGCTGGCGGCGACGGGCTTCGTATCCCGGGGGGCTTCGCGTATCGATATCGTTCATGCCGCGCGCACCGCATCGAGCAGGGCGGCCGACGATCTGCTGATAGACCGCCGGATCGGTATCGCCTTCGCTGCCGAACAGCAGGATGCGCGAAGCAGGAGGTGAGGCCCATGTCGCTGAGCGCAAGGGGGCATCGGCGCAGACGCCCAGAAGGCCGGCGAGACCGCCGACACCGGATTCTGCCGCGACCAGCGGCCGGTCGCCGTCAATCCCTTCTGCCAGAGCCTGCATGGCCGACACCGCCAAAGAATTGGGAATGGCCAGTGCATCGCTCGCCGCGCGCTGCAGCACCTTCCAGGCGACGTCGGAAACCTCGCCGCAGGCAAGCCCCGCCATGATCGTTTCCAGATCGCCGGTGACCTGCACCTGGCGATCGGCCTCGATGCTGCGATAGACGCAATCGGCGCGTTCGGGTTCGACCACGATCAGCCGCGGGCGCTGAGGCCCCCAACTCTCCCAGAGATAGGCGATGACGGCTGCCGCCAGCCCACCGCAGCCGGCCTGGATGAACGTATGGGTGGGCGGTTGTTCGCCATCGGCAGCCGAGTTGGCGCAGCGCCTCTTCCGCCATGACGCAATAGCCCTGCATCACCTGGCGCGGCACGTCGACATAGTCGCCGTAGGAGGTATCGGAGATGACTTGCCATCCTTCTGCCTTCGCATCGGCGGCGCAGCGATGAACGAAATCATCGTAATTGCCGGCCGTGCGGCGAACCTCCGCACCGAAGGCGGCGATGGCAGTGCTGCGCGCCTCGCTGACCGTGGCATGGATATAGATGACCGCCTTTCGCCCCGAACAGCGAAGCGCCCCAGGCAACGGAGCGGCCATGGTTGCCGTCGGTGGCGCTCGCCACCGTCAGGCCCCGGGCGATGTCGCGATGCTCGCCGGCAATCAGTGCCGCGGCACTGGGCAGCACGCCGCGTTGCTTGCGCACCGCCTCGGCCAGATAGCGATAGACCGCATAGGCGCCGCCCAGCGCCTTGAAGCTGCCGAGGCCGAAGCGCCCGCTCTCATCCTTGTAGCGCAGGGAAGCCAGGCCCAATCGCCTCGCGAGACCGGGCAGGTTGCGAAGCGGCGTGGGCGCATAGCCGGGCCAGGTCTCGATCTCGGCCAGAGCCGCCAGCCCGTCGCGGCGCGAGAGAATGGCCTGGAGCTCGCCGGGAAAGGCAGCGCCGGCCGCGTCGGCGCGGGGATTGGCGATGTGGCGCAGGGCCGCGCCCTGCAGTTTCCAAGCTGTCATGGGCAGGTCTATTATCACAGAAGGGGTGGGCTGACAGCCTTGCCCGCCGTGCTTCCACGAACGGACAGCCATGCAAAAGACGGCGTATCTGCGGCGCTTAAGGCTGGTGAGCGGCCTTGTTCTGTTCGTCTATGTGACGACGCATTTTCTCAATCACGCGCTGGGATTGATTTCCCATCAGGTCCTGGCCGATGGCCGCACGGTGTTCGTTGCCATCTGGCGCAATCCCGTCGGCACGCTGCTGCTCTATGGCGCCATCGTCGTGCATCTGTCGATGGCCATCTGGTCGTTCTATCACCGGCGCAGCCTGCGCGGCCTGTCGCGCACCGATTGGGCGCAGATCCTTCTCGGCCTCGCCGTGCCGCCGCTGATCCTGCTGCATGTGCTGGGCACGCGCGGCGCCCATCAGTTCTTCGGCACCGAAGACAATTACGACTATGTCCTGCTGATCATCTGGGTCTTCCTGCCCCTGGAGGGTCTGCTGCAGATGACGGCGCTGCTGGCGGCATGGCTGCATGGCTGCATCGGCTTGCGCGGCTGGCTGCGGCTTTATCCCTGGTATCCGCGCGCGCAGTACTGGCTGTTCGCCGCGGCCCTGCTGGTGCCGGTGCTCTCCATCCTGGGCACGGTTGCCGCCGGCCGCGAAGTCGCGGCGCTCTATAAGCAACCCGGCTGGTATGACGGCGTCGCCGCCACGGTGCATTTCGCCGATGCAGCCCAGCTCGCCGAGCTCTACATGTGGCGGCGCATCCTGCTGATCGCCTATGCCGGCATCGTCCTGGCCGTGATCCTGGCCCGCGCGATCCGCAACGAGGTGCGCCGCCGTCAATCCGTCAGCGTGACCTATGGCGATGGCCGGGTCATCGATCTGCATCGCGGCCAGACCCTGCTGGAGGGCAGCCGCCATGCCGGTATTCCCCATGCCTCGGTCTGCGGCGGGCGCGGGCGCTGTTCCACCTGCCGGGTCCGGATCGTCACCGGCCTTGAGGACCTGCCGCCGGCCAGTGCGGCGGAACGCAAAGTGCTGGATCGCGTCGGGGCGCCGCCCAGCGTGCGCCTGGCCTGCCAGACGCGGCCGACCAAGCCGGTGGAGATCGTGCCATTGCTGCCGGCCGGTGCCACGACGCGCGATGCCGGTGCAAAACCCGGCTATCTGCAGGGCCGCGAACAGGAGATCGCCATCCTGTTCGCCGATATGCGGGCCTTCACGCAGCTGGCGCATAAAAAACTGCCCTATGACACGGTGTTCCTGCTGAACCGGTATTTCCGCGCCATGGGCATGGCGGTGGATTCCACCGGCGGCCATCTCGACAAATTCATCGGCGATGGGGTGATGGCGCTCTTCGGCATCGGCGGCGATCCCGCCGATGGCAGCAAGCGCGCGCTCGCCGCCGCCCGCCAGATGTCGCTGAACCTGGTGGAACTCAACCGCTCGCTGGGTGCGGAGCTTAGCGAGCCGCTGCGCATCGGCATCGGCATCCATACCGGCCCGGCCATCGTCGGCGAAATGGGCTATGCCCGGGCGACCACGCTGACCGCCATCGGCGATGCGGTGAATACCGCCAGCCGGCTGGAGGCGCTGACCAAGGATTATTCAGCCGAGCTTATCGTCTCGCAGACGCTGGCCGAACATGCGGGACTGGCGGTCGAGAATTACGAACGCCACGAGGTCAGCCTGCGCGGACGCGACCAGCCCATGCCGATCATCGTGGTGAAGCGCGCCGCCGATCTTCCGGCCGAATTGGCGGCCGAACTGGCGGGCGATGAGAAGGGCGAGCAAAAGAAAAGCCGCGGCGACGTCGCGAAGACATCGCCGCGGCCTGCTGCCTGAACTGGCAGCCTGATCGACGTTACGATTTGTACTGGTCGATCTTTTCCTTGAGCTCGGTGTATTCCTCGCAAGTGCCGCCGCAAGCGCTCTTCAGCACCTCGAGACGCTCCTTCGCCTTGTCCGGCATTTTCATCTCGAGATAGAGCTCGCCCAGATACTCGTTGGCGCCCAGATGGTTCGGGTTGAGCGCAAGCGCCTTGTTGTAGTACTCGAGCGACTCGTTCATATCGCCGGTCTTGCGCTCGCTGAAGCCCATCAGGTTCAGCGCATCGGCATCGTCGGGCTTGGCCGCGATGACGTTCTGCAGATGGGTCATGGCCGTCTTGTAGTCGGATTGCGCGATCGAGGCCTGCGCGGCCTTGTACTCATCATCGACCGTGGGGGCGCCGGTGGTGACCGGGGTGCTGCTGCCTGCCGCCATGGCGACCGCGATCGGCAGGGCCAGGGCAAAGGCGCCGGCAGCGGCACTTGCTAAAAGGTTACGGGAACGCATGGTGGATTTCTCCTGTTGTCAAAACCTGTGCCGGGCTAACACCGTCAGCGCGGAAAGCGCGCAGGACGGAAGTGGGGAGTTTGCATCGCTCGCTTGATCTCATGTCAAATCGCAAAACCGGTGCCTCATCACACCGCTGACCACGGCCCAGATGCCGTGACTGTCAGACAATAAGAAGCCCGGCGTGATTGCGAAAGCCACTCTCACGCAGGCGTGATCCGCCGCGAGTTGGCGCGACGCGGCAGCCGGCATTGCAGCCGGCCGGATGGATCCCTCTCGAACAGCAGATGCCGGGTGGCGAAGAACGCCGTGAGCCAATGCACGACCAGCAGTGCCACCACCACGCTGCCGATGACATCGCCCAGGTGATGGACATTGAGGATCACGCGCGAGGACGCCACCACCGCGGCCAGGATCAGGAACAGCCAGCGCAGCCGCGGCAGGAGGGCGGAAAGTCCAAAGGCGAGGCCAAAGACCGTGGCCGCATGGCCCGAGGGAAAGGATTGATAGTCGTAGCCGAAGTAAAAGGGCCGCAATTCCTGCGGATTGATCTGCGGCCGGGCGCGTCCGACGAACTCTTTGACGATGTCATTGGCAATACCCGACAGCGCCACGGCAAGGAACAGATAGAGGGCAAGCCAGGCCCAGCCCGCGCGCAAACCGGCGCAGCTCCTCGCTGGGCGCCCGCCAGGCAATAAGCGCCAGGGCTAGCGCCGCCACGCCAGAGGTCACCAGATAGCTGGTGGAGCGGCCGAACCAGGTGACCCGCTCGGCGATGGCGTGAAGGCGCGGATCGACATTCATCAAGACGGCGGCCAGCGGCCGGTCGATGAACACGATGCTCACGGTCATCGCGGCCAGCAGGACAACGATGGCGATCAGCAGGCCGCGGCGATCGGCGGCAGAGGTATTCAGGCTTATCGTCATGACAGGCAGAAAGGCATAGAGAAATCGGGGAAACAAGTCACGGCTGCTTGGCCTGCCTTACCAAGGCGTAAGGCTGCCCTTGGCCCCGTTCCGCCGCCAGGAGCTCAAGGCAGCGCATAGAGGGTCAAATGCTGGCGACGGCTGATGGTGTAGTTGATGCCCTCGACCTGCCCCAGCATGCGCGCGGCGCGACGCCGCCGAGGCTCGTCGCGGAAGCGCTGGTCGTTCTCGCTGGCGATCAGCGCCAGGGTGCAGGATTCGCCGCGCTGGTCGATGAGATATCGGGCCGCTTCCTCTGGCTCCAGCAAGCGAAGATCTGCTGGCCCAGCAGGAAGACCAGGCTGGGTTCTTCATAACCTGACGACACCACGACCGGTTGCGAACAGGGCGAGAGCGCCGCCACCAGCCTCTGCGCATCGCGGCTGAGCCAGAGAGCGTCAAGGTGCGGCAACAGGATGCCAAAAATTCCGGTCTGCAGCACCAGGGAAGCGACGACGAACATGCCGAGCGCCGCCTGGCGATGGTCGCGTATGAGCAGCCATAGCGCCGCCGCCATGGACGCCGCCAGAGTGACGCCCGCCACGATCTCGATGGGCTCGATGCTGCCAGTCACCCGCCAGCCGCCGAGTGCCAGGACCGCCCCACCGGCGCATCCCACGAGAATCCAGAGACCGATCGGCAGCCTTGCCCAACAGATGCCGCCAGACCGACGCAAGCGAGATACCACGATCGGCAAAGACGGAAGCGGCCATCAAGGCAAGGGCGGGATAGAGCGGCAGCACGTAGTGAACCAGCTTGGTCGGTATCACCTCCATCGCGATCCAGGATGGGATCAGCCAGGCAAGCAGAAAGCGATAGGCAGGAAGCCTGCGGCGGCGCCATACCGTCGGCAACGCTGCCGCGGCGATAAGCCCCGATGGCCAGAAGGTCACCGCCAGCGCGACGAAATAGAAGCCGGGCGGGAAGCCGTGCAGCTCCTGCGCGCTGGTGATCTTGGAAAGGAAATCGTTCCCGAGAGAGGCCATGATAGAAGGCGCCGTGGCTGGCAAACGCGATAGCAATCAGCCAGGGCGCCACGATCAGTGCGGTGAGCGGCATCCCCCATAGCGGCTGAAGCCGCTTGAGCCAGATAGCAGTTCGGTCAGCGATGATCAGGGTTACGATGGTAACGGCGAGAATCAGCGCCAGCACCGGCCCTTTCAGCAGGATCGAGACGCCGAGTGCGACCCAGAACTGCAATCGCCAGCCTGCGGTTGATGGGCCCCAAATAGGCGGCCGCCAGCGCCTCGCAAGCGGCAAGCGAAGCCGCCAGCAGGCAGGCATCGGTCGTTGCGATCCGCGCCTCCACCGACATCAGAATGCAGGCGCCAAGCAGGATCGACGCGACCAGGCCGCTGCGCCGGTCGAACAACCGCTCCCCGAGGCGAAGCAGGAAATGGAGGGCGAGGATCGCGCCGACAATCGAGGGGATGCGATAAGGCCAGATGGCGTCGGTGGGGCGGCCGGCGACAAAGGCCGCTGTCGATTGCAGCCAGTAGATGCCGATGGGTTTCTGATAGCGCGGCTGATCCTGGAATCGGATATCGACCAGATTGCCGGATTGCAGCATCTGCCGGCTCGCCTCGGCAAAGCGCGCCTCGTCGCGGTCGGTGGGCGGCAGGGTGAAGAATCCCGGCAGATAGAGCAGCAAAGCGAGCACGATCAGGGCGGCCAATGCCCAGCCGCGGCGCGTCTCGATGGTGGAAGTGATTTCGCTCAGCTGGCCTGCCGGCGCTCGCGCCGGATCAGATAGATGTTACGCAGGTAGATGAAGATGCCGCAGCCCTGGCCGACGATGAATACCGGGTCGCTGCGCTGGATGGCATAGATGAAAAGCACCAGCCCGCCGGCAATGCTGAAGTACCAGAACGCTTCCGGCACCACGCTGCGCTTGGCGGCTTCGCTGGCGAGCCACTGATAGAAAAACCGGAAGAAGAAAAGGATCTGGCCGACAAAGCCGAAGACGACCCAGAAGGTAATCTGCATCTTCTTAACTCCGCTCTTCGCTGACGAGAGGGCGCCGCGCACGGCGCTTCAGCCACCAGACCCCGAACAGATCGGTGATGCCGACCAGCGCGCGGCCGGCATTGGTAACTTTGGAGACGCCGCGCTGGCGCGGGCGATGAGTCACCGCAACATAGACCGCGCGGTGGCCTTGGCTCTGGAACAGCGCCGGCATGAAGCGATGCATGCCGTCAAAACCGGGCAGCGCCAGGAAAGCGTCGCGGCGGAAGATCTTCAAGCCGCAGGCGCTGTCGGTGCAGCCATCCCGCAGGATCGATTGACGCAGCTTGTTGGCGAAGCGGCTGGCAAACCGGCGCGAGAGCGTATCCTTGCGCTTCTGACGCAATCCGGAAGCCAAAGCGAGGCCGGAATCGGCGGTAAGCGCTGCAGCCAGGCGCTCGAGATCGGCGGGATCGTTCTGGCCGTCGCCATCGAGGGTTGCAATCCACTCCCCCCGGGCTGCCCGTGCGCCGCTCAGCAGTGCTGCGCTCTGGCCGCTGCGCCGGTCGTGGCGCAGGATGCGCAAATTGGGGTGCCGGGCAAGCGCACCCTTCAACTGGCTGAGGGTGGCATCGGTGCTGCCGTCGTCGACGACCACGATCTCCGCCGGCAGGAAGCCGGAGAACCCGGGACGGCCGAGCGCCGAATCGATTTCCCCCAGCAAAGGCAGGATGTTATCGGCCTCGTTATGCACCGGTATCAGGATGGAAAGCCGCACGCCTCGCCTCGTCGCGAACTGGGCCGAAAGCCGGCGGGTTATACCCCCCGTCCGGGCGTTATGACAGGAATATTGCTGGCCTGAAGTCGGCTGAAACTGCTCCGGACCGGGCCTCTGTCAGGCCGCCCGGATGGCTTGCCAGCCTAAGAGGCCGGTTCTACCTTGCCGGCCCATGCAATCCGCCCTTTGTCCCGTTCCGCGCCAGCTGGGCGCCGTCAACTGGCTTGGCCTCTGGAGTCTCTATCTCAAGGAGATCCGCCGCTTCGCCAAGGTTGCGACCCAGACCATCATCTCGCCGCTGGTCACGACATTCCTCTATCTCGTGATCTTCAGCCTGGCGCTGGGGCGCAGCGTTCAGCAGCTGGGGGGTGTCAGCTATTCGGAGTTCCTCGTTCCCGGCCTGATCATGATGGCCATGGCCCAGAACGCCTTTGCCAATACCTCCTCATCGCTGGTCATCTCCAAGGTCCAGGGCAACATCGTCGATCTGCTGATGCCGCCGCTGAACGCGGCCGAACTGACCCTGGGGCTTGCCGCCGGCGGCCTTACCCGCGGCCTGGCGGTGGGGCTGACCTCCGCCGTGGTGGTGCGCCTGTTCCTGCCCTTTGGCATCCATGACTGGTTCTTCGTCATCTTCGATGCCGTCGCCGCCTCGCTGATGCTGGCCTTCCTCGGCATCCTCGCCGGGCTCTGGGCGGAGAAATTCGACCAGATGGCCGCGGTGACGAATTTCATCATCACGCCGCTGTCGTTCCTGTCGGGCGCGTTTTATTCGACCGACCGGCTGCCGGATCTGTGGCGCCACATCGCCCATCTCAATCCCTTTTTCTACATGATCGACGGCTTCCGCTACGGTTTCATCGGCCATGCCGATGGATCGCTCGCCATCGGCGTGGCGGTGCTGGTCAGCGCCGATCTGCTGCTGGGTCTCGCCATATGGCAATTGATAGCCCGGGGCTACAAGCTCCGGCCCTGAAGCGCCGCGCGGCGATGGCCGCGCCGCGCCGCTTCGGCCGGGTGAACTGGCTGGGCACGGCCACGCTCTATCGGCGCGAAATGCTGCGCTCGCAGAAAGATTATATCGACGGCCTGCTGGGCCCGGCGCTGACCAGCCTGCTGATGATCCTGATCTTCAAGGTCGCGGCCGGCGGCACCGGTGCCACGGCCGGCGGCCTGCCGCTGGTGGATTTCGTGGCGCCCGGCCTGCTGATCTATGCCGCGGGCGAGCGGGCGTTTTCCGGCGCCTGCAGTTTCCTGATCTTCGACAAGCTGGAGGGCATCATCGGCGATGTGATCATGGCCCCGCTATCGGCGGCCGAGCGCCTGGCCGCCTATGCAGCCGCGGCCGTCTCCGCCGGTCTTCTCGCCGCCCTTGCCAGTGCCGCCCTGCTCTATCCCTTCGTCCATCTTGCGATCGCCTCGCTGCCGGCCCTGCTCTATTTCGGCATCGCCGGCACGCTGATGCTTGCATTGCTCGGCATCCTCGCCGGGCTCTGGGCCGAACGCTGGGAGCATTTCGCTGCCTTGCTCACCTATTTCCTCGTCCCCTTCTCCTATCTGTCGGGCATGTTCTATTCCGTGGCGGGCTTGCCGGCGATCGGCCGCCGGCTGATCGCCGCTGAACCCGCTGTTCTATGTCATCGACGGGTTGCGCTATGGCCTGACCGGCAAGGCCGAATCCGATCTCTGGGACCGGCGTGGCCGTGATCCTGGCGATGAACCTGGCTGCTGGCAGCCCTGCTCTATCGCCTTTTCCGGCGCGGCTGGCGGCTGAAGGCCTGAGGAGGCCTCCGGCGGCTGTGACCCAGACCCGCTCGTTGACACAGGCGGGGCGAATACCGATAGTCTCCGCCTTTTTTGGCGGAGAAGCGCCCATGATCCCGGCGGTTATGCCCACCTATGCCCGCGCCGATGTCGCCTTCGAACGCGGCCAGGGCGCCTATCTCTATACCAGCGACGGCACGCGCTATCTCGACTTCGCCTCGGGCATTGCGGTGACCGCGCTGGGCCACGCCCATCCCCATCTGGTGGCGGCCTTGACCGAGCAGGCGAACAAGCTCTGGCATACCTCGAACCTGTTCCAGATTCCCGCGCAGTCGCGCCTGGCCGAGCGCCTGATCGCCAACAGCTTCGCCGACAGCGTCTTCTTCTCCAACTCCGGCGCCGAGGCCATCGAATGCGGCCTGAAGATGCTGCGCAAATACCAGGACGATTTCGGCGATCCGAAGCGCTATCGCGTCATCTGCTGCCATGGCGCCTTTCATGGCCGCACCATGGCGACCATCGCCGCGGGCGGGCAGGAAAAGCATCTGGCCGGATTCGGGCCGACGGTCGAAGGCTTCGATCATGTCGCCTACGGCAATATGAACGAGATGCGCAACGCCATCACCAGCGAGACGGCGGCGATCCTGGTCGAGCCGGTGCAGGGCGAAGGCGGCATGCGCAAGGCCTCGGCCGAGTATCTGAAGGCGCTGCGCACGGTGGCGACGAATTCGGCCTGCTGCTGTTCTTCGACGAGGTGCAATGCGGCATGGGCCGCACCGGCAAGCTGTTCGCCCATGAATGGGCCGGCGTCGAACCCGATATCGTCGCCACCGCCAAGGGGCTGGGCGGCGGCTTTCCCATCGGCGCCTGCCTCGCCAAGGAAAAGGCGGCCAAGGCGCTGACCGCCGGCAGCCATGGCAGCACCTTCGGCGGCAATCCGCTGGCGGTTGCCGTGGGCAATGCGGTGCTGGATGTGATGCTGGCCGATGGCTTCTTCGAAGGCGTGCAGGCGATCGCCAAGCGCCTGCGCGCGCGGCTGGAGGATTTTGCCCGCCGCCATCCCGGCCTGATCGAGGAGGTGCGCGGCGAGGGGCTGATGATCGGCCTCAAATGCCGGGTGCCGAATACCGAGGTGATCGCGCGGCTTGCGCGCCAACCGCATGCTGACCGCCGGTGCGGGCGACAATGTGGTCCGCCTGCTGCCGCCGCTGATCATCGACGACAGCCACATCGAGGAAGCCCTGGGAATACTAGAGCGCACCGCTGCCGCTTTCCAGGCGGCGTGATCGTGGCCCACCAGAACACGCCTCGCCACTTCCTCGACCTCGACGTCCTGCCGCGCGAAGAACTCCGCCAGATCCTCGACCTCGGCGCTGCCTTCAAATCGGGAAAGCCGCCGGCGGGCGAGGCGAAGCCATTGGCCGGCAAGGCGATGGCCATGATCTTCGAAAAGCCCTCGACCCGCACCCGCGTCTCCTTCGAGCTCGGCATGCGCCAGCTGGGCGGCGAGGTCATCGTTCTGGAACGCGAGAGTTCGCAGCTCGGCCGCGGCGAGACGGTGGCCGATACCGCCCGCGTGCTGTCGCGCTATGTCGACATCATCATGCTGCGCACCACCAGCGAGACGAAGCTGCGGGAGCTGGCCGAACATGCCACGGTGCCGGTCATCAACGGGCTGACCGACCGCACCCATCCCTGCCAGCTGCTGGCCGATGTCATGACCTTCGAGCAGCATCTGCGGCCCCATCGCCGGCCGCAAGGTCACCTGGAGCGGCGACGGCAACAACATGGCGACGTCGTGGATTCATGCCGCCGAGCGCTTCGGTTTCGGCCTGCATCTTGCCTGCCCGCCGAACTCACCCCGCCGGCCGAGGTCGTCGATTGGGCGCGCCAGCGTGGCGCCAGCATCCAGGTCACCAGCGATGTCGAGGCCGCGGTCAGCAATTCCGACTGCGTGGTCACCGATACCTGGATCTCCATGGGCGACAAGGACACCAGCGACCGCCACAACCTGTTGCGCGGCTATCAGGTGGATGAGCGGCTGATGAAGCTCGCCAATCCCGGCGCGATCTTCATGCATTGCCTGCCGGCCCATCGCGGCGAGGAAGTGACCGCGGGCGTCATCGACGGGCCGCAATCGGTCGTCTGGGACGAGGCGGAAAATCGCCTGCATGCCCAGAAGGGAATCCTCTATTGGTGCCTGGCCGGTCGCTGACTATCTAAGTGCCATGACTGCTACCATTACACCCGCCGATACCACGTCCGCCGGTACCGCAAGCGCCGACGATCGCATCCTGCCGTTCCAGATCGAGGCCCAGGGCCTGCGCGGGCGCCTGGTGCGCCTGGGGCCGCTGGCCGACGAGATCCTGCATCGCCACGATTACCCGCCCGTGGTGGCGCGGATGCTGGCGGAAATGCTGGCGCTGGCCGCCCTGCTGGCAGGCGCCCTCAAATATGAGGGCGTCTTTACGCTACAGACCTCCGGCGACGGGCCGATCCGCCTGATGGTGGCCGATATCACCAGTGCCGGCGCCATGCGCGGCTATGCACAATTTGATGCCGCCCGCCTGTCGGCGGAGGGCGAAACATCCGTCCCCCGCCTGCTGGGTGCGGGCCATCTCGCCTTCACCGTCGATCAGGGCGATTTCACCGACCGCTATCAGGGCATCGTCGAACTGACCGGCGCCACCCTGGCGGATTGCGTTCACCACTATTTCCGCCAGTCGGAGCAGCTGCAATGCGCGCTGCGCCTGGCCGTC
This sequence comes from uncultured Alphaproteobacteria bacterium, assembly GCA_963770335.1. Lineage (GTDB taxonomy): Bacteria > Pseudomonadota > Alphaproteobacteria > Dongiales > Dongiaceae > DASXQK01. The sequence goes on along the minus strand of CAVYPG010000005.1, from coordinate 182,572 downwards.
AGCGAGATCGACGGCCACTGGCGCGCCGGCGCGCTGATGCTCCAGCGCATGCCCCCGCCCGAGGCGAGCCTGGAGGCCGAGGACGCCGAGGATGGCTGGCGCCGCGCGCTCGCCTTCATGGCCAGCGTGCGCAATGGCGAGTTGACCGATGCGGCTCTCGCCCCCGACGCCCTGCTCTTTCGCCTGTTCCACGAAGATGGCGTTCGCGTCTTCCGCGATCAGGCGCTGAATGCCGGCTGCCGCTGCTCGCGCGAGCGGGTGGAGATGGTGCTGCGGGCCATGCCGGCCGATGAACTGGCCGCCATGCAGGAAGAGGGCGAGGCCCTCATCACCTGCGAATTCTGCAATCGCAAATACCGCTTCGACCGCGAGAGTCTGGCCAGCTTCGCCGCTTGACCGCCGCACGCTTGACCTCGCCGGGCGGAGCAGCAGTTTTAGCTGGCTTCAAATCGCCGACAGGTCCTGGCAACGATGATACGCAAATCGATCGCCGCAGCGCTGCTTCTGGCTTTGGCGGCGCTCGCCGCCTGCAACACGCCGCCGAGCCGCGAGCCGTTTCCGAAGCTGACTTACGTGCCATCTGCCCACCTATCGCCTGGCCGTGGGCCGCGTCGATATCGTCGATGCCTATCACCCGCCGCTGACCCCGCCCCATGTCGAGCAGAACTTTCCGGTCTCCCCCGATGCCACGGCGCAGCAATGGGCCCATGACCGCCTGCAGGCCGTCGGCGGACCGGGCGCGCCGTCTATACGGTGCTGCGCGCCGATGCGATCGAGACTCACCTCGCCGGCGATCAGGGCAGCGGCCTGTTCGGCGATTTCACCATTCCGCAGTCGGAGCGCTATGACCTGACCATCACCGTGCGCCTGCAGATCGTCGATGCCGGTGGGCGGGCGGTCGCCAGCGTCGATGCCACAGCCACGCGCAGCCGCACCGTCGCCGCGGATGCGACCCTGAACGACCGCGAGCGGGTGTGGTTCAACATGAACGAGCAGGCGATGGTCGACCTCAACGCCTCGCTGGACAAAAGCATCCCGCAATATCTGCGCCCCTATCTGCGCTGAACGACCCGGAAGGGACAGCGTGAAACGCTTTTCCATCGCCATCCTTCTTGCCGGGCTTTGCTGGGCCGTCGGCCGCAAGCCCGAGCCTCGCCGGGCCGGATGTGACCAAGCCCTATTACTATCTGGGCGCCGGGCGGACGCTCTCGCCGCTGGACCAGCAGCAATTGACGGTCTATCGCGATCAGCTGCAAGCCCAGCAGCGCAGCCCAGCAATTGCAGCTCTATCAGGGTGGCGTCGGCCAGGGATATGTGATGAACCGGGGCAGCGTCATCGGCGTGCCCAATCTCTTCAGGCCCGCTGCGGCCCTTTGCCAATCCGCCGTGGCTGGCAGCAATCTCTACCAGACCCAGAGCGAGCTTGGCCGGGTGAACGGCCTGCTCAACAGCTCGCGCACGACGCAGATGCTGACCGTCCCGCCGGTCATGGTGGTGAAGCCGTTCAAGACGCCGTAGGGATAGATCTCGGCCGCCCTTTGCCCTTTTCTGATTTCTGCTTGCGCGGCTCACCCCCGGCCCGCCCCCGGGCGTCCGATCGCCTCAGGCTCTTCCGGCCTGAGGCGTAATCAGCCGCCGATAAATTCCCTTGGGGGGCGGGGGATTTTGGCGGCATGCTGACTTTACCCGGCGCCGTACTGCCTAAGCCGTCGCCCAGTCGATCAGGCGGCGCAGGAAGGCCTCGCCCTCGGCGAATTGCGAGAGCTCGATGAATTCGTCGGGCTGGTGGGCCTGTTCGATGCTGCCGGGCCCGCAGACGATGGCGTCGATGCCGATCTCCTGGAACTGGCCGGCCTCGGTGCCGAAGGCAAGACCGATCGTATCGTTGGCGCCGGTGAGGTGACGGGCGAGTGCTTCGGCCGGCGAACCCGGCGCGGGGCACCAGCGGCGGCACGACGCAGGCTTCGCTCATCGCGATGCCGGCCTCGGGTGCCTTTTCGCGCATGCGCGGCATCAGATCCTGATTCAGGTAGCGCTCGACCTCGGCGACCACCGTCTTCGGATCGACGGCGGGAATCGGGCGGAACTCCCAGGCGACCTTGCACTGGCGCGCGATGATGTTGACCGCCGTGCCGCCGCCGATCTCGCCCACATTGAAGGTCGTATAGGGCGGCTCGAAGCCGGGATCGAAGGGACCCTCGCGGCGGAAGCGCTCGGCCATGTCGTCGAGATAGGCGATGGCGCGCGCCGCATAGGCGATCGCGTTGACGCCGCGATGGGTGGCGCTGGAATGGCCATCGCGGCCGGTGACTTCGAGATCGAAGCCGTAGCAGCCCTTGTGTTTGTTGCCGAGCTTGAGGCGCGTCGGCTCGCCGACGATGGCGACATCGGGCAGCGGCAGGTTGGCCTTGATATCGGCGATCATCCGGGGCGCGCCGAGGCAACCCAGCTCCTCGTCATAGCTGAGCGCGATATGGATCGGGCGCTTCAGGCCGGCCGCCTGCATCTCCGGCACCAGCGAAAGCGCCAGCGCGATAAAGCCCTTCATGTCGCAGGTGCCGCGGCCGAAGAGCTTGCCGTTCGATTCGCGCAAGGTGAAGGGATCGGCCGACCAGGGCTGGCCCGCCACCGGCACGACATCGGTATGGCCGGAGAGCACGACGCCGCCGGGGCCGCCGGGCCCCATGCTGGCATAGAGATTGGCCTTGCCGCGCTGGTCGTCGAAGATCAGGCGGCTTTCGATGCCATGGCCCGCCAGGTAATCGCGCACGAAATCGATCAAGGCGAGATTCGATTTGGCCGAGGTGGTGTCGAAGGCAATGAGCTTCGCCAGCATCTCGCGCGGCGCGATGCGCTGCGGCTTTCGCCGTCGCGCGGGTCGCGGCGGGCTCGGCGAGGCTCATACGTTGCCCATCTGGCTGGTGGCGGGGTTGGAGACGATGGCGAGGAACTCGCGCCGCGTGCGCGGGTCGGAGCGGAAGGTGCCCAGCATATGGCTGGTCACCATGCTCATGCCCGGCTTGTGGACGCCGCGCGTGGTCATGCATTGATGGGAGGCATCGATGATGACGCCCACGCCCTTGGGCTGCAGCACCTCGTTGATGATGTTGGCGATCTGGGCCGTCAGCTTTTCCTGGATCTGCAGGCGGTGGCTATAGACCTCCAGCACGCGGGCGAGCTTGGAGATGCCGACCACGCGCCGGCGCGGCAGATAGGCGATATGGGCGCGGCCGATGATCGGCACCATGTGATGCTCGCAATGCGACTCGAAGCGGATGTCGCGCAGCACCACCATCTCGTCATAGCCCTCGGTCTCCTCGAAGGTGCGCTGGAGAAGGGCCATGGGATCTTCGTCGTAGCCGGCGAAGAATTCCTCATAGGCGCGCGCGACCCGGCCGGGCGTTCCGATCAGCCCCTCGCGCAGCGGGTCGTCGCCGGCCCAGCGGATCAGCGTGCGCACCGCCTCTTCCGCTTCGCTGCGGCTGGGCTTCTTGCGCGCGGTACGCGCGGTCTGCTTCTTGACGAGGGCAGCGCTGCGCCCGCGGCGCGCGGCTTTGATCCTGGGGGCCATCAGTTCAACCGGCTGGGCTGGTGGGGACTGTCGAGCGAGAAGTCGGGAATGGTGACATCGAAGCGCTCGCCTGTTTCGCTTGCTTCCATCTGGTAGCTGCCGCCCATGATTCCAGAGGGCGTGGGAAGCGGCGTGCCGCTGGTGTATTCGTAGCTGTCGCCGGGCCTGAGTTTCGGCTGCTCGCCCACCACGCCGGCACCGCGCACCTCCTGGGTGCGCCCCATCGAATTGGTGATGCGCCAATAGCGGTTGCGCAGCTGCACCGTGCGCTTGCCGTTGTTCTCGATGCGCACGTGATAGGCCCAGACGTAATGCGCCTCGTCGGGCGAGGATTGCTCGGCGAGGTAATAGGGCTTCACCGTGACGGTGATGTCGTGGGTTGTTTCGCGATACATGCAGATCATTTTAGCCCCGATGCGAGGGGCTGTCCAGCAAGCGGCCCCTAAATCGCACAGGCTATCGCTCGTCCACAAAAGGAGAGCGGCGCCGGTTTGACCCGGCGCCGCTCTTTTACTCAGACGTAACGTCGTATCAGGCTGCGATTACGGCTGCAGGATGATTTCGACGCGACGGTTCTTGGCTTCGCGGACACCGTCAGCGGTCGGCACGGCAGGCTCGCTTTCGCCACGACCGGCGACCGTGATCTTGTCGGCGGCGATGCCACCGGAGATCAGGGCAGAGCGAACCGAGTCGGCACGACGCAGCGACAGGGCCATGTTGTAGTCTTCCGGACCGGCGCGGTCAGTGTGACCGGTAACCGACACGGAGGACGGCGCATGGGCTGAGGCGTCGGAGAGGACCTGGTTGATGACAACCTGGCCAGCCGGGTTGATCACGGACTTGTCGAAGTCGAAGTAGACCGTGTAGTTGGCCGGCGACATCGGCGCCATCGTCTGGGCCATCTGCTTCTTCTCGAGCGCGTCCATGGCCGCCATGAAGTCGTTCTTGCAGGCGGCGATCTTGTCGTCTTCGTGGTTTTCGTCCTGCTCTTCAACCCAGCAGTCGAAACGCGCCTGGGCCCGTGCCGCATCCTGCGGCTTGGCATCGCGCGCGCCACCGTTCAGTGCCGTCATCAGGCGCGTGCGGGCCGCAGCCAGCTCAGCCTGTTTGTCGGCCGGGATATCCCAATTGGCGAGATCTTCCGGTTCGACATTGGCGCCGCCCGCTGCCAGCAGACCCTTCTGAGCGAAGTGATCGGCATTACCCCAATCGTATTCGCTCTTTTCTTCTGCGACATAGGCTTGGTATTCGCTGGTGAGCGCCTGGGTAAAGGGCGAACCTGTGCCCTTGGCCATGCTCACTTGATCGATATTGCTGGTGCAGCCGGCCAACAGGGCAAGGGCCGCAACGGCGCCGAGAATCTTCATATTCATCATCATGACCCCTCTTAATTAACTTCAATCACCGTTGCCGGCGAACTTGCAAGCACTGCCCCGCGACAATGCTCATGGGAAATCCCGGCGAGCCCCCCGCCGAGCACTAGGCTCGAAACTTATGTGCATCTGCGAGCCCAGATAGAAAGGATATTAGGCAGGCACCCTGCCAAAGTCAAAGTAGGCAAGCTATTCCGCTGATTTGAACGTCAACTCCTCACCGACTGTGACAATTTTGCCACGAGCCGCCTCGGCATCCGCCATATCATGGGTAACCATCAGAACAGGCAAATCATTTGTCCGGGCCCGGGCAAAGACAAACTCGCGGAATTGACTCCGCAGGCGCGAATCGAGACGGCCGAACGGCTCATCCAGCAGAAGGCCGTGGGGTTGCGACAGCAACATGCGCAGAAGCGACACGCGCGCTCGCTGGCCGCCTGAAAGCGTCGCCGGATCGCGAGAAGCGAATCCGCCGAGTCCGGCCTCATCCAGGGCCGCTTCCACGCGCTGGCGTCGCTGTTCCCTTCGAGAGACCGGCCGGCAGGCCGAAGGCGAGATTGCCGCCGACGGAAAGATGGGGGAACAGCAGATCATCCTGGAACAGGATGCCAAGGCGCCGGCGCTCCGGCACCCAATGCGTAATGTCATCGTCATCGAGTCGAACCCGACCCTGGCAGCGGAAGGCCGGATCGAGCGTGCCGCAGATAAAGGCGAGCAGACTCGATTTACCGCTGCCGGAGGGGCCCATCAGCGTCACCACCTCGCCGGGCGCGATCGACAGATCGAGCGGTCCGATCAGAACCCGCCCGGCAAGCGACAGCACGACATGATCGAGAACGAGTCCCTTGGTCATCCCCTTGCTCATCGCGCCCGCGCGCCTGCGCATGCCGCGGCGATGGCGAAAGACGATCGCCGGCAACAGCAAGGCCGCGGCGAATCCGGCCAGCGGCAGGGCTGCCTGAAGGAAGCCATAGACGCCGGCAATGCGCCGGTCGCCGCCGGCGCTTGCGGCCACGGCCTCGATGGTCAGGCTGTCGTAGCGGCCCGAGCCGGCGAACAGCGTGGGAAGATAAAGCGCGATGCTGACGGAGAATCCGACCGCCGCCGCGATCAGGATCGGGCGCAGCAGCATCGGCAGCATCACGGCGAAGAACAGCCGGCCGCGGCCCGCACCCAGGCAAAGCCCGGTGCGGATATAGCGCTCGTCCAAGGCGCGCCACGGATCGGCCAGCATCAGAAAGACATAAGGCAGCACGAACAGCAGGTGGCTCCAGATCAGCGCGAGCGCGCTCGCATCGAGGCCGAGGAAGGTGAACAGCGTCTCGGCGCCGAACAGAAATGAGATCTGCGGCACCAGCAGCGGCAGATAGATCAGCCACAGCACGCGGCCGGAGGGATGCAGGCCGTGACGGCGTTCGTTTTCCAGGCAGCCCAACGTCAGCAGCAGGGCAAGCGCCGTGGCGGCGGCGCCCAACCACAGGCTCGTTCCCAGCGGCCGCGCGATATCGAGGCCGGGCCGCGCCCAATTGCCGATATTCCAGGCCTGGGGCAGCAAGGCGGGAAAGCGCCAGCTCTCAGCCACCGACCAGATCGCAAGCGCCAGGATGGCAAGGCCGGCGATACCGGCAAGAGCGAGTGCTGCAGCACCGCCAAGCAATCGGCCCGGCGCGCCAAGATGAGTGCGCCGTCCGGCGATCAGCCAGCCGGCGCCGAGACGCGCCACGACCCGCTCGCCCAGATGCCAAAGCAATATCGCCGCGGCAACCAGCAGGATCTGCAGCGCAGCGCCTGCCGTCGCCGGAAGAAGCGAATCCAGATCCGCGGCGTTGAACCAGCGCAGCAGCAGCACGGCCAGCGAGGGCGGCGTGCCGGGCCCCAGGATCATCGACATGTCGACGACGGAGAGCGAGAAGGCCAGCACCGCATAGATCGGCAAGCGGAGCTGGCGATAGAGCTGGGGCAGGATCGTCTTCAGCCAGGCCGTGGCCGGGCGATAGCCCAGCAGGCGCGATGTTGCCAGCATCGCCTCGGCCGGCAGCTGGCCCAGTGCCGCCACGATGGCGAGCAACAGGAAGGGCGTTTCCTTCAGCACCATGCCCGCCATCAGCGCCAGGCCCAGGGAATCACCCGGCAACGGGAAAGCCGGCGGGCTGCCATCGGAAAACAGGAGCGGTGCAAAGCCACGCATCAGCCAGCCGCTGGGCGCGATGACGAAGGCAAAGCCCAGCGCCAATGCCGCATGGGGCATGGCGAGCAGCGGCGCCAGCAAGCGGCGCAGCAGGGCAAACAGCCGCGTGCCCTGCAAGGTGGCGGCAATGCCGATGGCCAGCAGGAACGATAGCAGCGTGGCGCCGAGCCCGCTGATCAAGGTCACCAGCAAGGCGCCGGGCAGTTCCGGTGCCGCCAGCAGGCGCCGCCAGGGCTCAAGCGAAAAGTGATCGCTGCCCGAGGCCTGGCAGATAGCCGAAGCTGGGCAGCAGCGTGCCCAGCAGGCCCGCAATCACCGGCACCAGGAAGATCGCAACCGTGAGCGCCGGCATCGCCCGCAGCCAATTTCCGCCGTGAAACCAGGCCTTCATGCGCCTCAGGTCATAGCATTGCGAGCGTCCGATCGCCTCACGTTGAATCAACGTGAGGCGTGAATCAGCCACGATTAAGGGCATGGGGCTGGCGCTGGCCGCGTGTTGGGATCGAATACGCCAATCCGCAGCAGGCATGGTTGAACCAGCCTGGTAGCTCGCCTATAAACGGAACGGGCGCGGGTGTAGCTCAATGGTAGAGCAGAAGCTTCCCAAGCTTACGACGAGGGTTCGATTCCCTTCACCCGCTCCAGACGTCGCGCACGACTAAAACTCAAAACCAGCCGCGCCATTTGAACCAGATCAAGGGGATCAGGGCGCTGAGGGCGATGATCGCCAGGCCAAAGGGATAGCCCCACGGCCAACTCAGCTCGGGCATAAATCTGAAGTTCATTCCATAGATGCCGGCCATCAGCGTGGGCGGTATTCCCACCACCGACACAATTGTCAGAACCTTGAACAGGTCGTTCTGCTCGATGGTTATGAAACCCAAAACGGCATCGAGAAGGAATTGGACCTTGGTGGAAAGATGCGCCTCGTAGTCATTCAGCGATGCGATGTCCCGGGAAACCGCGGCGAGCCGGCTTTCGAACGCCGGCGCAATCCAGTCATGGGGAAGTGCCAACACGAACGGAACAATTCTTCCCACGCCCAGAAACACGTCGCGTGCCTGGGACAATCGATCGCCGATCCTGCCGACGGCACTCAAGGTCTGCCGCAGCGCCTCGTTGGATCGCACGCTATGGCGCACCTTGTTCGGGTCGCCGCGGAAGATAGCCCGGGAAATCTGATCCAACTCGCTCCCCAGGCGTTCCAGAACATCCGCCCCGCGATCGACCAGGGCTTCCATGAGCGCGGTGAAGACGCCGGTGCTGCTGCGAAGGGCTTCATCGCTGGCGACCCTGTCGCTCACGGCCTTGAATATGGCCAGGTCGACAAATCGCACCGTGATCAGCAGCTTGGGCGAGAGGATGAATCCTATCGGGGTGAGAAAGGGATCGGTGGTGTCGCCCTGGGCCACGACGGGCGCGCTGAGATAGATGGTCCCGTCCTTGACGATGAGGCGGCTTGAAGACTCGATCTCATTAAGGGATTCGATCGAGGGGACCGGCACGCCAACACGGGACTCCACGAATGCCTTCTCCTCGTCGGTGGCATTCAGGAGATCGATCCAGATCACATTGTCTGGCAATTCCAGCGAATGGCTGGTCTCGAGCAGGCCATTCGCGTTCCGATAAATCGTTAGCAACGATGCCTCATAGGAGTGCCCTGATCGTACCTTGCAACGGCAGGGCTCGCCGGGAAAGAGGCGGCGCTTGCCGCCCCTTTTTGCTCCCGGTCCGAAAGGAGCCGGCTAACGCCAGCGCCTGTAGCCGTAACCCCCGCCGCCCAACAACAAGATCACGAGCACGATAAGCAAAATCGTCGTCATAGTTGAGTCCTCGCTTGCTTGGCGGGAAAAGGCCATTCGGGGCCTATTTGCCGCGCAGTGCGTCTTTCAGACCGCCGACGGCGTTCTGCAGCTTGCCGGTTGCCTTGTCCGCTGTGCCTTCGTTTTTGAGCTTTGCATCGCCCAGGATCTTGCCGGCCGTTTCCTTAACCGCTCCCTTGACCTGCTTGGCCGAGCCCTTGATCCGATCCTTATCCATCTTGCGACCTCTCGATTTGAAATTGGGAAAAGCGCCCTCTCGGGAATGCTACATAGCAATAAGGAACGGGCCGGCCATTCGTTGCATGAGCGTTTGCCCACAAACCCCGTTCCACTGTTCGCCCTATCCTCGAACACGACAATTGCGTGCGGACGAGCTAGGATCGCTTCGACGCAACACGAGGGGAAAAGCCATGCCGATGCATCTTCGGGGCGCCTCACTCGCGCTCATCCTGCTGACAAGTGCCGCGATACCCGCCTTTGCCGACGATCCGGTCGATTGCAGCAAGGGCGATATCGCCGCCGGTCCTGCCAAGGGAACGGTCAACGGTGCCGCCTTCACCGTCGACAGCGTGAAGCTGGACCCGATCGAGAAGCGGACCCAGGGCTCGGCGACATTCGACGTCTATCATATGTATCTGATGGACAAGGGCGGCGCGGTGCTGGACCTGACCGCCATCACGCTCACGGGCAAGCAGCCCGACGGCAAGACCTTCCGCTCCGGCCTCAACGGCGATTTGCCGGAGGCAGGGCCAGGCTCAGCCGAAATCCAGGGCTGGGAGATCGCCGACAAATCGAAGAACCTCGACATCGGCTTCTACGAGGTCAACGACGCCTCGCTCCAGATCGTCTTCGGCGCCCGCAGCGGCGACAGCCTGCCGGCGCAGATTCATTTCTGCGTGCCATCGAAGATGAGCGAGATCGCCGGCAGCTTCAATGTGCCGCTGAAATAACGCTCCGCTCTGCTGGCGGCAGCGAGGGCTCCGAACCGCTATAGAGCCGCCATCGCCATCGGCCAGCGATCCGCTGGAAGATGGCGGTGATCCGGTAAGGCAGGTTCTCCACGCGATCGGGAAAGGTGAGTTCGAGCTTGCACTCGGTTACCAGCCAGGCCACATCGCCGGCGACACTCACGGCCGGATTATCCCAGCGCCAACGGAAGCGAAACGGCCGGGCATAGAGATCATCGAAGAGATCCGTCAGCTCCGCCCGCGTGCGTGCAACCTCGCCGGTCACCGATCCATAGAGGGTGAAGCCGGCATCGGTCCATAGCTCGTCGACCACCGCGGAATCGCGCGCGAAGACAAGTTCGCCCAGCCGGGCGAGTCGGGCGAGGATGGCCGCTTCATCGCTCATCTTCGCCCCCCGGCTTTGCAGCCTCGCTCGCGTCTGCTACTCGGCCGCCGCCTTGGCACCGTCGACGAAGCGCGAAATCCACTTACCGCGGTTTTTCACCGTGGTGCGGTACATCGCCTCGAACTCCGCCGGCGGGAAGCTGTGGGTCGACGGGCGCTCGGCGAGTGCCGTCGCCCAGGCCTTTACCCTGGCGAAGCGGTCGATCTGGCCGATCTTCTTGATCCGCTCCAGGAACAGATGGCGCTGCAGGAAGGGCGCATAGGCCGCATCCACCAGCGAATAGGACTTGCCGTTGAAGAAGGGATCGGCGCCCCGGGTCGCCAGCGCCTTTTCCAGTTTCTCGAAGGCAACCGCTGCGCCGGCCGCGGCCTTGTCGAAATCGGCTTCGCTATCGGCATAGGCATGGGACGAGGTGATGTCGACGAAGGTGGGCATGTATTCGATCCAGGCGCGATTGACGGCACGCTGAACCGGATCTTCAGGGTGAAGCCGCGGCGCATGGGTATCGTCGAGATATTCGGCAATGGCGCCGGATTCGAACAGCGAGATGCGATCGTCGATCCGCAGCACCGGCACCTTGTTATGCGGCGAGATGGCGCGGAACCAGTCGGGCCGGTTGTCGGCCTCGATATGCTGGAATTCGAAATCGATCTTCTTCTCGCGCAGCACGATGGCCGCGCGCTGGACCCAGGGACAGGTCTTGAAACTGACAAGCCGGTACTTTGCCATGACATCCTCGCTTGCTCGGGTGGGGTTGAGCGATGGTCGCACGATCCGCGCGCGCCAGAAAGTGAACTTATTGGGGAACGTCACAGTCCGATCAGGCGGATCGTCGCTTTGTTCCGCCGCAGCGCCGGTCCGGCGCTGATTTCTCCGTGGCGAGCAAGAGAACGCACGACTTCGCACAAAAGCTGCGGGGCCCGCCATGGGCGAGCCCCGCAAATCGATTGCTATGTGAGCATTATTCGGCGGCGCGCTTGACCGCGTCCTTGATATCGCCCGCGGCCTTGTGCAGCTCGCCCTTGGCCTTGTCGATATTGCCCTTCTCCTTCAGGCGCTCATTGCCGGTCGCCTTGCCGGCAGCGTGTTCCATGGCGCCCTTCGCCTTGTCGGCAGCGCCCTTCACATGTTCCTTGTTCATCGCATCCTCCATTGAGTTTTTGCACGATGCAGCGAAAACCCGACTGCGAGGAGCAGCGTTCCGCCAGCCCAAAAAAATCATGTTCATCACCGGTTATGCCAAAGGCGCGGCGCGACCGCGCTAAGTTCCTGGGTCCGGACATGGAAATGCTGTCCAAGCCCTTTGAGCTGGCGAAATTCACCGAGAAGGTGCGGACGATGATCGGGGCGTGATCGGCCGGCACGGCGCCGTTCGACATATATATTTTTGCCGGATGTCCAAATCGTCGAACAAATCCCCCCGCTATCCGTTCATCTGTCATGCGATATGCCATCAAGCAGATAAGCACCGACCGTGAGCTCTGGCTCGTCAGGGCCGCCCATAAGGGGGTCTGGGGCAAAGGCGAGCGGGCTTTCGGGTTCTTCCGGCGCCCGACAGCAGAGCGTTGGGTAGCGAAACTCGCCGTCCTCAACCCCGGGGTTTCCCTTGAAATCGTCGAAGTGATGAGCCGCGTCGATGTGAGAGAGCGTGAGAACGCCGCCTCGAGCGAAGCCGATTCGGGCGAACTGGAAACCGAAATCGACATTGAGCTATTGCCGGAACCGCAGGCCGCCTGAGGTGCCTGGGGACGCAAGTACCCCTGATGTAAGCTCCGCAACCAAACACCGGGTTGCCGCGTTTCTTTCGCAAGAGCAGGCGGGAGAATTCATGACCAGCGAAACCATCGCCAGAGAACCGGCACCGCGACCGAGACTGGAGCCGGGCCGGCTCTATTTCGTGCAACTGATCGAACCTGCCGGGGCGAATCTGCCCGCGCGGCTTTGCGCCCGCTTCCTCCACCAGCAGCTCCACCGCGCGGCGGGGAATTCGGATCTGGTGATACGCCAGTTCACCTTCCAGATCTGCGGCGCCGGCGATTCTCCGGGTGGCGAAATCACGCTCGCCGATTCGTCGTTTCATGCCGAGCCGCTGACGGTGCCGACCGGCATCGTCATTCATGTCGATTTCACCCGGCGAAACGCGAGCACGGCCCCAATGGCCGTCGCCGCCGCCAGATAGAACAAGGGGACGGACAAAGATGGCGCGCAAAGCTCAGCCGCGAAGCCGAGGTATCGTCGACAACCTCTCGGGGCAGGTCTCCGAGCACTACGACAATCTGGTCGAACAGGGCACGCAAGCATTGCAAGTCGCCCTGGACGAAGTATCGGAGCGCCCGCTGACGGCGCTGGCCGCCGCCTTTGCCGCCGGGTTCCTGGCCGAGCAATTGCTGCGCCGGCGCCGGCACTAAGACCTAGCGCTGGACCTCGCCGATCAAATCGAAATCGCCGCCCAGCACCTCATCCAGACGGCCGCTGCGCCAGCCCGTCTTGCCATCGCGCACCAGCGGCGCCGGCTTTTCGCGATATCGGCGCACCACGCTGTTGGCATCCGTTGATTTGGCAAGAGTGTTGGCCAGGCTGCGATAGGCCTCGCCCGGTTTGGGATCTGCCAGCGGCGCGGCGGCGACCACGACCCGCGCGGTCAGGCGAGCACCGCCCTCGATCGGCTCCAGCACATGAAGCCCTGCCTCGGCCTGCAGCAGGCGAGCGGCACCGAAGCCTGCGATCTGGAGGATGACCGGATCGCCTGGCCGAGAAGGCGCATATTCGTCCAGCTGCATATGCCGGCGCTGCGACCAGTGGCGATACATGGCAAGCAGACGCGCGCACCATTGGCTGAGTGCGGCGGCTTCGCCCGCGCTATCGAGCACCGGCTCTATGCGCAGCAGCACATCGACCGGGGCGCCGGTCAGCACGTCATCAATTCCCTGCTGCACGACGTGAAGCTGCAAGGCCAGGCGACCGATCAGTTCGCGCGAGGCGGTGCCAGGCCGCTGGGTGGAAGATTCCAGGCGCATCTTGAGACGCTCCGCCGTGCGGGCGGCTTCATCGACGCGATCGATCAGCGCGCGCCGGGCAAAGACCGTCAGACGGTCAGGGCGTGACCAGATGCCAGCGTCGCCTGCTTCGCCCGCGAGCTTGTCGCGCAAGCCATGCCAGGCCTCGCCTGCGAGCTTTGCCTCGACCGCGGCCAACGCCGCCATCAGCGCGGACAACTCGTCCGCCGTGCCATGGGGCCGCAGGATCATCGCCGCCAGCGATGTATCCGCCTTCGCTTCCCCCGCTTGCGCGGGTGCCGCTTCGGCCTCCTCATCCGGGCCGGCATCGGGAGCGCCATCCGGATCCACAAATTCGACCTCGATCGCTTTGCCGTTGGAGCGCACGAACATGAACTGATCGCCTTCGGGGAAGCGATGTTCGACGAGGCTCGCAGCCAAGGGCGCCAGCACATACTGGTCGATGGCCCGGCGCAGCGGCCGCGCGCCCATCTCCGGCGAGAAGCCCTTGTCGAGCAGGAATTCGATGGCCGAGCTCTCCCACTCCACCGCCCAGTCGCGGTTTCGCAAGCCGCGGCGTTCCTGCAGCCGTTTCAGCTCCAGTTTCAGGATGTCGCGCATCAGCTCGCGCGAGAGCGGCTGGAAGACGATGATCTTGTCGAGGCGATTGATGAATTCCGGCCGGAAGGTCTGGCCGACGGCGCGCAGCACCTGGCCTTCGGAATAGCTGCTCGCCTCGGGCGCAAAACCCATGCCAACGCTGCGATGGCTGGTGGCGCCGAGGTTCGAGGTCAGGATGATGAAGCTGTGGCGGAAATCCACCACGGCCCCGTTTGCATCGGAGAGGCGCCCGTCATCGAAAATCTGCAGGAACAGATCCCAGACATTGGGATGCGCCTTTTCGAACTCGTCCAGCAGGATGACCGAGAAGGGTTGCTTGCGGATCCGCTCGACAAGTGAGTCCGCCATGGTCTGGCCGCGTGAGCCGAGAATTTTGCTCGTGGCGTCCGCGGTCTGCAGTTCGCTCATGTCCAGGCGCGCCATTCGCTCGGCGGAGCCGAACAGGAACTGGGCGAGCGTCTTGGCGAGTTCAGTCTTGCCGGTTCCCGTCGGACCGGCGAACAGGAACACGGCGATGGGCCGCTTGGGATCGATCAGGCCCGCCTTCAGCATGGCGATGCGGTCGACCACGGCGCCCACCGCCTCGCTCTGGCCCATCACATGGCCCGCGAGATAGCCACGGATGGCGGCGAGATCGATCCGTTCCTTGTCGTCGAGGATGTTGCGCGGCAGGCCGGTGATCTGGGCCAGCGTGTCGATGACGATCGCCGCCGTCAGCTCTCTGGAACTCGCGGCCTGGGCACGGGTGGTGGCGCGGCGCAACAGGTCGATGAAGATTCCCGGCAGCTGGCCGAGGCCGAAATATTGCTGGGAGAGCTGCGCTGCCGCGCTCAGGGTCGCTGGCCCGATGGTAAGCCCCATCTCGGCGCGCATGCGCTCGGCAACGGCCGTGGCGAGTTCCGCGCTCGCCGATTCGCTCATCGGCGTGATGCGGCAGACTTCGATCAGCGAGCGCAGCGAGGGGCGAAGCTGGAACAGCCGGCTGAGGGCCGCGGGACTCGTTTCGGAAATGATGACCAGCTTGCCCGATGCCGCCGCCGGCATGATCTGATCGAGGATGCTGGCCGATTGGCCCTTGTGGGTTCCACTTTCGGCCAGCTGCAGCAGGTCGCCCACATACCAGGCGATCTTCTTGCCGGCGTCGAGCTCGGCAACGAGCTGGCGGATGCGCTCCTCGAGCTGGCCGATATAGACCTGGCCCGATTGCAGCTCGGCGCCGCTGGCCTGAAAGATTCGCCAGCCGGCGGCTTTAAGGCGCAGCGACAGCAACCGGATGAACGCTGTCTTGCCCACGCGCGCCTCGCCGCTGACGGCGAGCGAGCGCGGCGGGCGTTGCAGCACCGCATCGCTTGCCGCCTTCAGCGCCTCGCGCCAGGCCGGCGGCTCGACCAGGGTCTTGTCCTCGTCCGCCTCGTTCCACAGCCGGCCGAAGGAACCGAGAAAGCCGGTATTGGTGCGGTTGGCTCGCCAGGTAGTGAACTGACCCAGCAGCAAGCGGGCAAAGCCATGATCGATGCGCTGCAGCAGCGCCTGGGCGAAATCGGGATTGAAGCGCCAGGTATCGAGCGCGCCATCGAAACTGGCCTCGTCGCCCAGCTCGGCGCGCCGGGCGAAGTAATCGCGAAAGAGACCAGGGATGACCAGATTTTCCGCCCACCAGGTTTGTGCGGCCAGCACCGGCTCGCCGGTGGCGGGGCGATCATCGAGGCAACATAGATAGTCGAGGGCAAAGCAGATCGTCCAGGGCCGCAGCTTGGCGAGCGTGCTGAGCACGGCGTGGCGCTGGGCATCGCGCTCGGGATGCTGGGCCAGCGCGTCGAAGGCAGCGCAAGCGAGCGGCCAGTTGTCGCCGAGCGCATATTGACGCAGCGTATCCACGCCGACACCGGCGCCAGCAAAGACATCGACCACCGATTTGAATTCGGGCCAGTCCTTCATCTCGCGGGGATGGCTCGAGCGCTCGGCGATCTTCTCCAGCTTTGGCCCGACGCGCAGCAGCACGGCACCCAGCGGTTCCGGCGCGAGGGGACTGGCTGGCACAACCGGCGCGGACGCCTTCTTCGGGGTCCTCCACGTGATCTTCTTGCCGCGCAATTTGTGCAGGCGCGGCACGATCACCGCGAGCACGATCGCGAGGATCAAGAATGAAGAAATCAATGGCCCCGCTGAATCCACAAATCCCCCTTCCCCGCGGGCGCGAGGGTAGCCGAGGGCAATGGGATGGTCACGCTGCCTGCAAGGCGCGAGAACATTTCACGACCGCATCACAATCCCTTGTGGATTGGGCCTTATCGCCTACTAGGCCAGAATTCCTTCACTTGATTCTTCATCCGTGATGAGAGGGAATTGCCGCAGACATCACTGAACTCGCGGAAAAAGGACGATTGCCATGCGCCCGAGCTGGACCGGCCATCTTCGCCTGTCGCTTGTCTCCTGCCCCATCGCGCTGACGCCGGCGACGACGGAAGTCGAGAAGATCAGGTTCAACCAGATCAACCCGGCGACGGGCAATCGCATCTCGCTGAAGACCTTCGATGCCGAGACCGGCGAGCCGGTGGAGCGCGGCGACATCGTGAAGGGCTATCAGTTCGACAAGGGCCAGTACGTCATCGTCACCAAGGAAGAGCTCGACGAGGTGCAGATCGAATCCACCCGGATCATGGATCTGACCGTCTTCGTCGACCGCGCCCGGATCGATCCGCTCTATGTCGATGCTCCGTATTACATCTACCCGGAGAAGAGCGGCCTGGAGGCCTATCGCGTCATCGCCAAGGCGATGAGCGATGCCGGCAAGGCCGCGATCGGCAGCATCGTGCTCTCGACCCGCGAACATCCGGTGATGGTGGAGCCGCATGGTGCTGGGCTCGTCATGTATCTGCTGCGCAGCGCCGAAGAAGTGCGCCAGAGCGAATTCGATATCCCGGCCACCAAGCTCGATCCCAAGATGATCGACATGGCAAGCATGATCATGAAGCGCGCCGCCGGCGACTTCGATCCCTCGCAGTTCCGCGATCGCTACCAGGATGCGCTGCGCGAATTGATCGAGGCGAAGATCAAGGGCCTGCCGCGGCAGAAGGCGCGGCCGGTGCAGGAGCCCGGCAAGGTCGTCGACCTCATGGCCATGCTGCGCAAGAGCCTGGGCGACGGGCCGGCGCGTGGTGCCGTGAAGATGGGTGCCGAAGACTCCGGGCAAAGCAGTCGCGGGCAAGAAGCGCGGAGCCAATCCCAACCAGGGAAATCTGCTGCTGCCCATCGAGGGCAAGGGCAGGGCCGCCGCCGAGGCGAAGGGCGAGGCCAAGGCAAAGCCCTCGACCAGGACCCTGGCGCCGGCGCGGCGCAAGAGGGCTTAAAGCCTGGCGCCCAGCCGCGCGATAGATCGTCGGCCTAGCGGTTAGCCTCGGTATCAGATGCGCTCAAGCGCTCCGGCTTCCTGGGCTACCACCTTCCCGACGCCGTGGCGAAACGGGACCTCCCGTCCCATTTCGTTCAAGACTCTCGGCGCGTTGCGCGAACAAAAGGCCTTTTTCCAGGAGCCGCCGCCGCGTGTCGACATCCGTCGCCAACTGCGCTGCCTCCAGACATTCACGCGCCCGGCTGCGCAGCTTTGGGGCATCCCAGTCTAAGAACATCTCCGGCTGTTCATGCATTTGAACACCCATGGCTCTCCAGGACAAAGAATCCAGACAAGGCAATTTTTTGGGAATCCGCCGAAAAAAATCAAGGGGATTGAGATAAAAAAATGCCGGCCCCTGGGCGCGCGCTTGCAGAGTGAGGAGTGAGCGCTATCGCGGCGCCTCACCATCGTTCAGCTTTTCAAGCGCTTGCGCGACGACATCAAGCAACATCTCGGCTGTGTAGGGTTTGGGGACCCAGCCGAGGGGGTGCGCTATCGCGCCTCGGGCCTTGGTTGCGGGGTCGACATTGGCAGTCGCAAAAATCGAACGGATGCCAAATGTTTGAAGAATTTGCGTCGCTGCCTCTATCCCATCGATCGCCCTTGCGATGTGGATGTCCATGACGACCAGATCCGGACGGGTTTTTGCCGCAATGGAAAGGGCGTCCTCGGCATTCGCGACAACGCCGACGACGTCATAACCGCCAGTTTCAAGGATTAAATGGTCGACCGCGGCGATCAGGGCGTCGTCTTCAACGATCAGGATTTTCCGCCCGCGAGCCATGTCGTCCTATCCTGAGCCGAGTGCCGAAGTGTACGAAATCATACACTTCTACATATGGGCTTCTGCCCCTCGATGAGCAGTGGTCATTTATCGTTTGCCGATTTATTCGGGGGCAAACGATTGAGAGACCGTCAGTGCTCTTGCCCTAATGGGAGAGCACCATGCCGAGGCCAAGCATGCCGATACGGATTCCAACTGGATACCTCCGCTTCAGTTCGACATTTTGCAGGGATACGCGCGCATCAGGACCGTTCCAAGTACCGCTCCTGCCTCAATCGTCTTTACGCCTGGATGTAGCGTCACCGCATCGATGAAAAGCTCGCGTAGTTGCGGTGCCGTCGTGCGAGCTGGAAGGCAAATGGGCGAATTGCCCCTGAGTGCTACCTGGTCCGCGATAATGCCATTGGCAAAACCGTTGAGGTAGCTGTCGCAGCTTTCATCGGCCATTGTTCCGGCGTCGCTTGTGCATGCGGCATACAGGTCACCGCCGCTGCCGCCGGCCCAGGCTTGGGACGCAAACAGCAAGCTTGAAATCAGGATCGCTTGCACCCTCACGGCTGTTCTCCGTTATCGCTCTCCCCCGTTTGCTACCCCGTCATGCCCACCGTTCAAACAATGGGTAAGCATGACGAATAGCTTAGCCGCAATGAGGGCAGCGTGGCCGAACTATCAATTCTTGGAACCTTGCGAGAGGCCTAGAAAGCTCAGCGCCAAGTAGATTTGGCCCATTTACCGGGGCACGCGCGGAGCGCGGTCGCCCTGGCGGCGCGGCACTGCCGATCTCGTTCACCCGTGGCGTGGATCGGCGCGCGTGTCTGAGATTGTGGGCGAGCCAGACGCCCGCTGCGAGATGCCGGCTGGGCCGGCGGCCGAGTAAATCCATCTCGGACCTCAACTGATCGCGGTATGCGATGAAGCAGGCTTGCGTCTCCTCCAGCTCCCTTAGCAGCCTGCGGGCATGAAAAGTGCCCAGGCTATGGCGTTCCAGGTGTTTGAGCAGGGCTCGCTGCCTGTTCAGTCGAATACCGCCGTGCTGAACCTGGCTTTCTGCCAAAGCCAGGCGCTGCGCGATCGTTCGAGGTTCCATGGGATTAGTCTCCGGGAAGCGCGAAGGTTGCCGGGTCTCGGGCATCTGGCTAATGCACCGAGCCGTCAGTGGGTCTGCGAATAATCCGATCGCGGTCTTCGATGCAGAGGTGCAGCAACGTCTTCGATTTTGGCTAGCAACGGCTGCGCCGCATTTGCCTCCTGGCTAAAACCTAACCGCCGCAGTCCAGCAACCTTGCCCCTTTGCCTCGCCAGCAGGGCTTCAACTTCCGCCACGCGATTGGCCGCCTGCGCATAGCGGACGGCCAGCTGCGCATTGTGGACGGCGGAAAGATCCTCGCCAGCCTTCAATTTTTTCCCCACTGCAATACCTCCGTGCAGTGAGATCATGTAACGCGCAACACCGTATAAAGTTTCGGCGCCGTTAAATTTCAGTCGTCGCGTCGGTAGAATTTTTTTTGATCGCTCCGAGAATAAACGCCGCGCTAAATCGTTTTGGGCGCCGCGGAACTTCCATGCCGCGCAAGAGAGTCCTGAGACGTTTGCCGTCAAGGTAAAATTCGTACCAACTGCGGTCTTTCCGGAGCCTGGCTTTAAGCGCAATTTTGTCCCGAACAGGCGCAGCACCTTCCTGTCGGCGGACCCATTCGGGGCTTTCATGGACCAGATTTTGTCCGGTAAGCGAATTGTCGTAGTCGAGAATGAGGCTGACGTCAGAGCCAGCGTCGAGGCAGCTCTGTCCGACGCCGGCGCGATCATCGTGTCATCGTTCGTTCGTAAAGTGGACGCAGCAATCCTGGACGTGAGGATCGGGAAAGGCGTGACCTCTATTCCGATCGCAATCGCCCTTGAGCAGCGCAACGTACCATTTCTTTTTTATACGGCTTTCGAGGGGTCGTTGGCGGCCGTCTTGCAGGCACGCTGGCCCACTTGCAAAATTCTACCGAAACCCGTGGCGGAAGACGCCCTGATCACCGCGGTGGCGCAATTGCTGAGACTTCCGAAGAAGATTTCTCCGGACCGGACCACCGCTTCGTTGGTGCAATCTTTGATACTTCACTCCCGACACTGACGTTGAACGATGAATCGCATGGCACGCTCATGGGTGCTGTATGGCGGTATCGCGGCGTTCGTTCTGGGCTGCAGTCTGATCGGCACTCCCTTGATCTGGGAGCCGCTTTCTGACGGCCAGTGGCTCACCCTTGATATGGGCCGGCACGGGCTCGACGATGGTCGGCATCGTCGCTGTCGTAATCGTCGCATTTGTTGGCTGAACCTTTCTGCCGTCATCGCGTACCGGACGGCAGCCTGCGCGCACAACATCGTCCAACGTTTCAGTTCCGCTCAATTTCGGCCGTCGATCCGCCGCCAATTGCGCCGAGAATGAACGCCGCGAAGGATCGTTGCGTGGGCGATGGGCGGAGCAAGAAGCGCGGGGGCAGCCCGCCTAATTCGAGCGCCGGGCTCGGTATCAATATCACGCGAATATTGTAGCACCTTACTACCTATTGGGCGGCGGGTGGCCTGCCTTGCTCAACAGGCACAAGCATATTGACCATTAGAATATGTTCATGTTATGTTCTATAGAGGGGCGCAGTTAGAGGAAACTACATCTATGACGGGTATGAACAATTCCCTCGCCCAACTGGCCCTGCTGCTGCGTGGAATGGGACGAGGCGGCTTCGGCAATCAATACAATCTCCCTTCCGATCCCAATTCGATCGCACCGCAAACGCCGCAAACAATGGGCAATAGCTGGGCGGCAATGCCAATGCCAGGCGGTCACTCAGGCATGGGCGGGGGTTCAGTTATCCCGGCCCAATGGGCCGGTTCTGCCATTCCGTTCGAGTTATTTGGTGATTTGGTAGGGCGAGGAGCGGCGGAAGCGCCGCCCTATGCCGAGACCATGCCCATAGACATTCCGCCGGCTTTTCAGCCACTGCCGCCCTACAACCCGCCTTTCCCAATCCCTGACACGGTGCCGGGCGGCAAGACGAAACTGCCCCCGATTACCATTCCCCAGTGGCCCGTGAACCCGGGCTTTGAAATACCAGCCGAGGCCGTCGATGACACATCCGAGTTGGGAGCTGACGAGCCCGTCCCCGAGATTCCCGATGATCCAGAATGCCAAGCGGAATGGGACTGGGCGCTAGAGCAGTGTGGCAAGGAATATCTGGAGTTGCGAAAAAAGCGAAGCGGCGAGCATAAATATTTCAATCATGATCAGTGTGCGAGGGGATACGTATCCGAACGCTGCGGCGGAAACGCCGTACGCCACGGTCCCAAAGACACGCCGCCCCCGGGCATTATCTAGAACGCATGTCGAAACCTTGTGCGCCTCAGATGAGCGATGACGAGAGCCGGCAATACTTCCGGCTGCTGCGCACACACCCTGAGCAATATCTTCGCATCGCTGAGGACACGATTCGGCAATACCCCGACGATGCGGAAGGCTACGAGAATTGCGCCGACTACTACATCGAGATGGAGCAGTATGATGACGCACTGCGCCATCTCGATAAGGTGCTGGCGCTCGACCCCGACAGGATTGTTACCCAATTCGAACGCGGAACCGTGCTCCAACGCGCCGGTCGCTATAGCGAGGCACTGACAACTTTTGACGCCTGCGACCCGGAGACCCGCGAATGGATTGGCGACACCATGTTGGCAAATCGCGCCACCTGCCACGCCTATCTGGGCAATCTGGAAGCAGCACTGGCCGAATGCGCGAAGATTGCCGATGACTACAGCCTTCCCAGCGTTTACGGCGGATTCGGCGGCACCAAGGCGCAGATCATCGACCAGGTCCGGCGCGTTGCCGGCGCGGTTCGAGAAGATTAGGCAACTCTCATGACCCTCAAGATCCGCGACTTCCAGGCCGCCGGCTATCGCTCATTGCGCTCGATCCGCATGCCGGTGGACCCGCTCAGTGTCTTTCTCGGCACCAACGGCGTCGGCAAGACCAATCTCTATCGCGCGCTTCAACTACTTCAGGCCTCAGCCGCGGGAACGCTGTCGCAGGAACTCGCCGGCGAAGGCGGTATGCAATCGGCGCTGTGGGCCGGCAAGCGTATACCGGGCGATCCGGCGACCCTCACCCTGTCCGCCGATTTCGGCGAGCCACGGGATCGCAACTTCTATCGCTATAGCCTGACGGTCGGCCTGCCGCCCTCCCAGACCGATCCCGAGGGCGGCGTCCATGCAACGGGCAATGCCTTCGCCCTTGAGGCACAGATCAAGGAGGAGACTCTCGTCTTCGAGGGCGGGCGCCGGCCGGAAACGCTGCTGGAACGCCGGGGACCGCATCTGGTCGCCCGCGACGAGGAGGGCGTGCGCCAGGAGATCGACCGGCAATTGATGGCATCGGAGACCGCGCTGGGCTCGCTGCAGGATCCAAGCCGCTTTCCCGATCTATACACGGTCCAGGGCAGCATGCTGGACTGGCGCTTCTATCACGACCTGCGCACAGGCCACACCTCGCCGCTTCGCCGGCCCTGCCTTGCCGTCACCAGCCCCACGCTCGCTTCCGATGGCGCGAATCTGGCCGCTGTGTTTGCCACCTTGGTCTACATTCGCGATGACAAGACCGATCTCGATCGGGCCATCCAGGAGGCGTTTCCCGGCGCCAAGCTGGCAGTGCTGGAACCTCAACGCACCGCCAGCTTCGGCATGGTCTTTCCGGATTATCCGAAGCGATTGTTCGATGCGAGCGAACTATCGGATGGCACGCTGCGCTATCTGGCGCTGGCCGGCGCGCTGCTGGCGCTTCGTCTTCCCGCCTTCATCGCGCTGAACGAGCCGGAAGCAAGCCTGCATCCTGATCTGTTGGATCCGCTGGCCCGGCTGATCGTGCGCGCATCCGAGCGCACACAAATCTGGCTGGTGACGCATTCGCAGATCCTGGCCGATGCCATCGCCAAACATGGGCGCATCAAGCCGCGGATCGTCATCAAGCAGGAGGGCGAGACCTGGATCGAGGGCTTGCGCCTCGCCGGCGATTTCGCCGACGAGGATTGAAAGGCGCGCCCGCCGCGCAAAGCGCGCGGCGGGGCACGTCGAACTGCCTCTTAGAAACCCTGCTGTCTCAGCGCGATAGTCGGAACCCAGCCATCCACGCCGCTGGCGGTCTGGATATGGGTCCATTCGCCATTGACATCGACGACGGTGATCTGCGTTCCGGCATCGAGCGAGGCAGATTTTGCCCCGACACCCGGCTGGATGACCGCGGCGGCATCGCGCTGGAGGACCGCCGTCGTGCTATCGGCGAACGCCGAGCCGGCAACCAGGGAACCGGCGAGCACACCGGCAAGCGACATTGTCGCCAACGCAATCTTCTTCATGAGGATTCTCCTGTTGTGGACAGGTATGTAACTTGGTGCCTGCAGCGAAAAAGTCCCGTGAATCTTGATTAAATTTTGTTTGGATAACGGTGATTGTAACGATCCTGCCCGCTGTCGCCGGTTGCATCGCCCCGAGCAACACTGAACACCCACCCTGCGCCCGCTTCGGGAAACGCGCGGCTGCCGGAACAAACCGCCGACGGCGCGGTTGCTATCGGCCGGCAACGTAACCGCGGAGACAGCAGTGAAGGCGAAGACGAAGACGAAGACCAATGCCATCGACCTATTGAAAGCAGACCATCGCAAGGTCGAGGGGCTGTTCAAGGATTTCGAGGCCGCGAAGGGCAGCGACCGGAAAAAAGCGCTGGCGACGAAAATCTGTACCGAATTGATGATCCACGCGACCATCGAGGAAGAGATCTTCTATCCCGCCTGCCGCGGCGAAGTGGAAGACGACAAAATGGACGAGGCCTATGTGGAGCATGACGGGGCCAAGGTCATGATCGCCGAGATCGTGGCCAGCGAGCCGGATCAGGAATTCTACGACGCCAAGGTCAAGGTGCTGTCGGAAGAGATCAAGCATCACGTCAAGGAAGAAGAGCAGCGCGACGGGGTGTTTGCCCAGGCGAAAAAGGCCGGGCTGGACCTCGACGATCTCGGCGAACGCCTTGCTGCGCGAAAGAATGAACTCGCCGCTAAATTCAGCGCAGAAGGCCTGCCGGCGCCCGAGACCCGCTCCTTCACCGGTCACGATATGAAGCAGGGCCGGCCGCTCGAAGCGGCTTAAGCGGCATGCAGGGGCGCCGGGAGCTTCGCTGATCGTTTCAGCGCGAACGCTTCCTGGCTCCCTTGCGCTTGCGCGGCTGCTTGCGAGATTGGCCCGATTCCGACATGGCAATGGCGATCGCCTGTTTGCGGCTCTTCACCTTTTTGCCCGAGCCCGAGCGAAGCGTGCCGTGCTTCTCCTCGCTCATCACCTTATGGACTTTTCGTTTCTGTGCGGGCGTGGCCATCGTTCCTCTCCTTCGATTGAGATGAAACGTAAACTCGCTGCCGCAGCTGAATGTTCCGCTCGCCGCAAGCCGCCCGCCTGGCCGCGATCCCTGCGGCAATAGCGCACAGGCTCTCCGACCCCTGTCTCTCGCCTTGCTCCCGCCTCATTCTCCCGTCAGGTTGCGCCACGCCTCAATGCCCTCTCCTCGGCAACGCGCCCGAACGGCGCGCTGATTTCGGACAATTCGCTCCCCTCGCGCAGGAAACACATCTGCGCCGCGTGAGCGATTCCAAGACGCCCCTGCACCAACGACAGAAAGTTTCCCCTTATCATGGACCGCCGCTTTTTCCTCGCCGGCACCGCCGCCTCGCTGCTCATTGCCACCCTGCCCGCCTACGCCGCGCTCTCGGCCGATGACGCCAAGAAGTTCATCGACGGCCTCAGCGACCAGGCCCTTGGCTCTCTCACCGGCAGCAGTGTCGCCCAGGCGGAGCGCGAGACGCGCTTTCGCAACCTGCTGGAAGCGCATTTCGACATGCCCGGCATCAGCAAATTCGTCCTCGGCCGCTATTGGAAGATCGCGACCCCGCCCCAGCAGACGGAGTTCCAGACGCTGTTCGAGACCCTGTTGGTGCAGTCCTATGCCAAGACCTTCGCCCAGTACGGTGCCGACAAGTTCCTGGTGACCAAATCCATGGCCGACAGCGATGGCAGCGTCATCGTCAACAGCCATGTCGACCGGCCCAATGGCGACACCATCCATCTCGACTGGCGCGTCGCTGCCCAGGGCGATGCCATGCGCATCGTCGATCTGGTAATCGAGGGCGTCAGCCTGCGTACCACCCATCGCTCCGACTTCGCCTCCGCGATCCAGAGCAATGGCGGCACCGTCGACGGGTTGCTGACCCTGCTGAAGCAAAAGACCAGCGCCGCCTAAGCCGCTGCCGGGCGCGTCGATACACAGGGCGGAATTTTGATGCTGCCTTTATGGGACGGGGCCTGGCCCCGTCTCGATCCTTTATCGGCGGCTGCGTAGCTTTTCCCTATCGGCGCGATCCCGGGATTCCCGGCGCGCCGGCAAGGAGAAGCGCCGATGAAAACCCATACCGGGAAAAACCATGCCGGGACAAACCATGCCGAGGCCGAGCGGGACTTCCCCGCCTTTCTGACCCTTTCCTGGGCCTGGCATGAGGCAATCGAGGACCCTGCGGCCGTGAAGGCCGCTCTCGCCCGCAACCTGCGGCATTACCGCGAGCAGCGTGGCCTCAGCCACAAGGCCCTGGCCAAGGCCTGCGCCCTCGAGGTAAGCGACATACGCAACATCGAAGTCGGCAGCGCTTTGCCGGCGATCGGCGTCCTGGCCCGGCTTGCCGATCGCCTGGGCGTGGCGTGCGGAGCCTTGGTGGAATTCGCCGTTAGTCCGGCAGTCCCCTCTGCCCGACAGACGCCGGCAAGCGCGCCTGGCCACGGGCCCCGAGAGCGCCGGACGGCTCTGGCCTGATCGGCCCTCGCTCGCCCGCGAGACCGGCGCCAGGGCCGGCTACCAGAGCCGCGTTATCACGGAACCTATCGGCGGCAAGTACCGTTTCCTCCAGTATCCAGGGCGTTCGCCTGTGGATTTGCCATAACAGCAAGCAGGAGGTTCTTATGATTCGCTCTCGCTCCGCTATTGGCCGAACAGGCCGTGTTTCTGCGCTGGCTATCGCGATTGGCCTGGCCACGGCCTCTGTCGGCCTCGCCCAAACCGCGACGACGAACACCACCATCAATCCCGATGGTTCGACGACCAGCGTGACGACGACGCCGCCTGCCCCGGTGACAATCGTGCCTGCCCCGGGCACCAGCAGCTCGACAGAGACAACCGTCCAACCCAACAGCGACGGCAGCACGACGACATACTCCACAACGAAGACGCAGGATTATATGGGGAACACCACGACGCATTGGAGCACCCAGACCACAAAGCCCTAGGCTATGTCGCAAGTCTCCAATGCGACTCCACGATTAACTGCGCCACGGGTCGGCGGGAGGTCTTTCCTTCTGCCGGCCCAAGGCGTTCGTTTTTCACCTTGCCTTAGGTGCACGCTTGGCAGGCTTCTTGTTTAATCGCTTGGCTGGGCGCTGAAGCCGGGTTTTGGCAGGCGCGGCCGATATCTCGATCCATACGGGTGCGTGGTCGCTGGCATGCTCGCGGCCGCGGACATCGCGATCGATCTCGCCCTTCACCAGACGGCCGGCGAGGCCTGGGCTTAGCAGGAAATGATCGATGCGAAGCCCGGCGTTGCGCGCAAACGCATTCCGGAAATATTGCCAGAAGGTATAGATGCGCTCGCCGGGGTGGAGCGTTCGTAGGGCGTCCGTCCATCCCTGATCCAGCAGCCGACGATAGGCCTCGCGCACCTCGGGCCGAAACAGCGCGTCATCACGCCAGCGCTCTGGCGCGTAGACGTCCAGATCGGTCGGCATCACATTGTAGTCTCCCGCCAACACAACCGGCTCGCCGCTTGCCAGAAGCTGTTTGGCATAGGTTGTGAATCGCTTGAACCAGCGGAGCTTGTAATCGAACTTCGGGCCGGGCGCGGGATTGCCGTTTGGCAGGTACAGACATCCGACAATCAGGCCGCCCACCGCCGCCTCGATGTATCGGCTGTGAAGATCTTCGGGGTCGCCGGGAAGCACGCGTCGCCGTTCCACCGGCGCGGACCCTCGGGACAGGATGGCAACGCCGTTCCAGCTTTTTTGCCCATGCCAGATGGCCTGGTAACCGGCGGCACGGATCGCCTGAATCGGGAAATTGTCTTGCGGCGCTTTCAACTCCTGCAGGCAAACGATGTCCGGCGCATCCTCGGCCAGCCATTGCAGCAGGTTCGCGAGCCGGGCGTTGATGCCATTGACGTTGTAGGTTGCGATCTTCACCGGGCCTCTCCGCTTTTCACGACGCGTCGGCGAACCTGCGGCTGAGAAACAGGGAATCCTTTTCGCCGAAGCGCCGGCGACGTTCGGCGGCCTTGGTAAGCCCGATGCGTTTCCCTTGCAGGATAGCGCGCTCGCTGTCGGGCAGGCACAGGGCAAAAGGTTGGCGCAGAAGCGAGGCACCATCCAACCGCCTGTCTATTCCCAAAGCTTCGCAGAGGCGGCCGGGTCCGGCGCAAAGCAGATTGTCGCTTGTCGTGCCACGCCGCCGGCGCATCACGCTGATGCCGGCAAGCGGCTCAAGAGCGCGAATCAAAACGGCACTGCCCGGCTCGCAGACAAAATTCAGGCACCAATGGATGCCGTAGGAGCGATAGACGTAGGCGCGCGCCGGCGGTCCCAGCATGGTCGCGTTTCTGGCCGTGCGGCGCATCTGATAGGCGTGCGAGGCGGGGTCTTCGGCGTCGTAGCTTTCCGTTTCGACGATGCGTCCGCCCACGCCATCGACGAGTACGACCGCCCCAATCAGAGCCCGGGCAACCCGGTCAACCGGTTGTTCGAAGAAACTTCTCGATGGCCGCATGACTTATGCCTTACGTGCCGACGCGCTTGCCTGTCTTCTCAGCGCGCGGTGACCGCCGCGCCAGCTCGACAAGGGCGCCGACGGTGCGCGCCTGAACGGCGAGCCTGTCCTCAATCCGCACGCCCGCGGCATCTTCCACCGCCATGACAAGCCTGACCTGCTCGAGCGAATCGAGATCGTAGTCCTCGCCCCATCTGCCTTCGAGACTGAGGGCTGCCGGCGCGATTCTGAGCTCATTTGCAATGGCTGCGACAACCGCAGCCTGGTCAAAGACCGCCTCGCTCATGGACGTTCACCCAGGGGTTTGAGGCCGAAATGCCGCAGCAGCAGCTCGCGCCGCACACCCTCTTCCATACCCAGCGTATCCAGGCTGTTGTCGCCCTGACGCAGCATCTCGATGAACAGGCTGGCGCGACCGACCATCTGTCCCGGATTGCCGATGACAAGGGCGTTGTCGGGAATGCGGCCCCGCACCACCGCGCCCGCGCCGATGATGCAGTTGGAACCGATGCTGGTGCCACAAAGGATCACGCTGTTCTCGCCGATGAAGGTGTTGTCGCCAACAACGATCGTGCCCAGCACCTGGCGCTTGGGATGCTCGGCGCGCATCAGCCAGGCCGAACCGTCATGGGTCATGAACTTGACCCCGCCGGAAATGCCGACATGGTTGCCGATGCTCACCAGATAGGGCTCGGTCGAGAAGAACTCGGTATAGATCGCGCAACCCTCGCCGATCCGCACACCGCTGGCGCGCAGGCGCTCGATAGTGGCCGAGGTGTCGTGCGGGCTGGCCGGACGCTGCTCCACAAGTCGAAGCAGCCGGCGCAGGAGGCGGCGCAGCAGGCGCCTCATCGCGGCGGCGCTGCTAGTCGCGGTAGGAGGGATCGACGCGATCCAGCATCCGCTTCTGGTCTTCGAAATGGGCGAAAGCCATGCCGCCATAGTCTTCCCAGCCGCGGGCCGTCTTTTCGGCCATCTCATCGGACATGACATTCAGCTTCTGCCCGGTGGAATAGGCCAGCACCATGGTCTGGCAGGCGCGCTCCAGGTAATAGAGATCCTCGAACGCCTCGGCCACGCTGGCACCCGCAATCAGCACGCCGTGATTGCCCATCATCATGCGGCTCTTGTTGCCCAGGACCCGGGCCAGACGCTCGCCCTCGGCACGATCGTCGGCAATGCCGTCGAAATTGAGATCGATCGCCATGCGGTTGAAGTAGCGCGCGGTGTTCTGTTCGATCGGCTTCAGTTCCGGATCGGCCAGCGCCGCCAGCGCCGTGGCATAGGGCGAATGCACATGCAGCAGGCAACGCGCATGGGGCAGGCTCGCATGGATGCCGCCATGGATGGACCAGGCGGAGGTATCCGGCGCATCGGCGCGCTTCATCGTGTCGGGGTCGGTGCTGTCCAGCAGCAGCAGGTCGCTCGCCCGGATCAGCGAGAAATGCTTCCACTTCGGATTCATCAGGAATGTCTTGCCGTCGGGCGAGACCGCCAGGCTGAAATGATTGGCCACGGATTCATGCCAGTTCATTTGCGCTGCAAGCCGGAAGGCGGCGGCGAGGTCGATCCGCATCTGCTGCAGCTCGGCATCGCTCGATTTATTGGATTTCAGCGTGGTGACGTTGCTCATGGTGACCTCCCTACGGTCTCACGCAAATCCGGCAGCGATAGTTGGACCTTACCGAATGCAGGCTGGGCTCCGCAATGCCCGCCCGCCTATATCAGGCCGCCGCGGGCTGCGAGGCGCCCGGGGGTCTGGGGGTCATTCACCCCCAGCCTGTTAGCCCGGGCGGTGTCATGCTGCAGCCGGTTGCAGCGCGCGCGGGCCAGCGGCCGGAATGCGGCAGATGACGGTGGTGCCCTTGCCGGTCTCCGAGGTCAGCACCACGCTGCCGCCATGCAGCCCGATCAGGCTGCGCACCAGAGCAAGGCCCAGCCCCACCCCGCTCTGCCGGCCGGTTCCGACCCTGACGAACTTGTCGAAGATGCGGGCCTGGTCGGCGGCGGCAATGCCGATGCCGGTATCCGCCACGATGAACTCCGCCATGTCGCCGCTGCGCTGCGCGCTGACCGCGACCCGCCCCTTGGCCGGGGTGAACTTGATGGCGTTGCTGATCAGGTTGAACAGCGCCTGCTTCAGGCGGCGTTCATCGGCCACCAGGCCGCCGATATCGGCGGCACCCTCGAAGGTCAGGTTGACCCCGCCGCTGCGCGCCCGCTCGGTCATCAGCGTGCCGAGATCGTGGAACAGCGCGGTCACGTCCACCGTGCCGGGATCGAGCTGCAGATAGCCGGCCTCGATATTGGCGAGATCGAGGATGTCGTCGATCAGCGCCAGCAGCGTGCCGGAAGCCGAGACGATGCCGCTGGCATATTCGCCCTGACGCTCGTTCAGCACGCCGAAGAAGCGCTGCTCCAGGATCTCGGCAAAGCCGATGATGGTGGTGAGCGGCGTGCGCAACTCATAGGAGATGTTGGCCAGGAACTCGGTCTTCAGGCGGTCCGCCGTCTCCAGCGCCTCGTTGCGTTCGATCAGGGCGCGCTGGACGCGCACGCTGTCGCTGATATCGGCAAAGCGGAACAGCACGCCGCCATCGGGCAGCGGCAAGGCGACGAAATCCACCACGCGGGCATCGCTGCGGGTGAAGCGCCCGGCCCGCGGCCGGCGATCCTCCAGCCCGGCAATCATCTGCTGGTGCAGGGCCTGCCAGTCATTGCCCTGGAGCAGCGGACGGAAGGCTTCGGCCACGTTTGCCAGGCGCGGCGAACCCTCGAGCTGCTGGTCGGAGAGATCCCACAGCCGGCCGAAAGCGGGGTTGCTCAGCTGCAGGCGCCCATCGCCGCCGAACACGGCAATGCCCTCGCCAAGATTGTCGAGGGTATCCCGCTGTACCTCTATCAACGTGTTGTAGGAGCGCTCGAGCGCCAGGCGATCGGTGACATCCTCGTGGATCAGCAGCACGCCGCCGAAGGGATGGGGCACCGCCACCCGGCGGATGGTGGCGCCGGAAGGCTGGTGAACCAGATCCTCGATCGGTTCCACAATACCCATCAGGCGGCGGATCTGTTCGCGCTTGAAGGCAGGAAAGTCCGGCAGATCCTCGATGCGCCGGCGTTCGCGCGCGACCTCATAGATCTCGTCCATGGTGGGCTCGGCCTTCAGCATCGCCTCGCCCAAATCGAACAGGCGGGCAAAGGCAGTATTGAAAAAACGCAGCCGCGTATCGGGGCCGAAGATGGCAATGGCGGCGGCGAGATTCTCCAGCAACTCGTCCTGGGAAGCGACCTGGCGGCCGAGTTCCGCCTGGATGGCCTCGATGGCGGTCACATCGCGGGCATATCCCGCCATGCGCCCGGCGGAAAGCGGCACTTCGGCGAAATCGAAAAGCAGGCGCTTGCCCGATGTGACCAGATGGTGGCTTTCTTCCTGCCGGCTGTTGAGTTGGCGCGCGCGTTGCGCCAGCGACTTACCGCCGGCGGCACCGCCGATCTCCACGCCGCCGCGCAATACGCTGGCACGGTCGCGGTCCAGCGCCTTGGCATAGGCCGTGTTGCACCAGGCAAGCGCCATGTCCGGCCCGCGCAGCCAGATGGGCAAGGGCAGGCTATCGAGCAACTCGGCAAAGCCGTCGGGGGCGGCGGTGGCATCGGCTTCGGCCACCCACAGCACATCGTCGCCCGCGGCGCTGCGCCCGCCGGTCAGCCGCAGAAGATTGCCGTCGGAAGCGCGGCCCAGCAGCAGGTCGAAGGCTTTTCCCTGGCCACGCAGCGCACCGAAGGCCGCGACGAACTTCGGCCGGTCGGGCTCGGCGATGCCTTCGGCGGGCAACAGGACGGGACTTCCCAGCAGGCGGGCATAGGCCGGCGAATGCCAGAAAGGCCCGACCCGCCGGCCGCGATAGACGGCAACACCGCCGGGCAGTTCCTCCAGAAAGGCGAACAACCGCCGCCGGCGAACCAGCCAGGCGCGGCCGAAGAAGACGAGGGCGGCGATGCTTGCCGCGGCGATGAGGGCCACGGCGCCGAAGCCCCAGGCCGCCCCGCCGTCACTCGCTTCGGCCGATGCCGGGCGCGCGCCAAGCAGGATCGCCGCGGCAATTGCTGCCGCCGGCCATCGATTCATGGATAGGTTAACGGTTTGGCGAAGCGGGCCCACGCGGGAACTGTAGGCAGGGAAGCCCCCGGGCCGCAACGCGGTTGGCGGTTGGCGCTCTCCACCCTCACCCCGACCCTCTCCCGCATGCGGGAGAGGGAGAAGACAAGGAGCCGTTCTGATTCCCTCGCCCGCTTTGGCGGGAGAGGGAGGGACCCATCGCGCAGCGATGGGAGGGTGAGGGCGTTACCTTCTAGTACCGATACGAATCCGACTTGAACGGGCCGGTGCCGGCGATACCGAGATACTCCGCCTGCTTGTCGCTCAGCTTCGTCAGCTTGGCGCCGACCTTGGCGAGGTGGAGGGCTGCCACCTTTTCGTCCAGATGCTTGGGCAGCACATAGACCTTTCGCTCGTATTTGCCATGGTTCTGCCAGAGCTCGATCTGGGCCAGCACCTGGTTGGTGAAGGAGGCGCTCATGACGAAGCTCGGATGCCCGGTGGCGCAGCCGAGATTGACCAGCCGGCCTTCGGCCAGGACGATCAGGCGCTTGCCGTCGGGGAAGACGACCTCGTCCACCTGGGGCTTCACCTGCTCCCATTTGTAATTGCGCAGCGCGCCGATCTGAATCTCGCTGTCGAAATGGCCGATATTGCAGACGATGGCGCGATCCTTCATGGCGCGCATATGGTCGATGGTGATCACATCGACATTGCCGGTGGCGGTGACGAAGATATCGGCATGGGGGGCTGAATCCTCCATGGTCACGACCTGATAGCCCTCCATCGCCGCCTGCAGCGCGCAGATCGGATCGACCTCGGTCACCATGACGCGGGCACCGGCATTGCGCAGCGAGGCCGCACTGCCCTTGCCGACATCGCCATAGCCGCAGACCACGGCGACCTTGCCCGCCATCATCACGTCGGTGGCGCGCCGGATGCCGTCCACCAGGCTCTCGCGCGTGCCGTAGAGATTGTCGAATTTCGACTTGGTGACGGAATCGTTCACATTGATGGCAGGGAACAGCAGCGTCTTCTTCTTCGCCATCTCATAGAGGCGATGCACGCCGGTGGTGGTTTCCTCCGTCACGCCCTGGATCGCCTTGCCGTTCTTCTCGTACCAGCCGGCATCTTTTTTCAGCTGCTTGGCGATCGCCGCGTAGAGGACTTCTTCCTCCTCGTTCGTCGGCTTGGCGATCAGCTTGGCATCCTTGGCCGCGCGCATGCCGAGATGGATCAGCAGGGTCGCATCGCCGCCATCGTCCAGGATCATGTTGGGCGTGCCGCCGTCATGCCAGTCGAACAGGCGATGGGTGTATTCCCAGTATTCGACCAGGCTCTCGCCCTTATAGGCGAAGACCGGCGTGCCGCTGGCCGCGATGGCGGCGGCGGCATGGTCCTGGGTCGAATAGATGTTGCAGGAGACCCAGCGCACATCCGCACCCAGCGCCTTGAGCGTCTCGATCAGCACCGCCGTCTGGATCGTCATATGCAGCGATCCGGCGATGCGCGCGCCCTTCAGCGGCTGCGACTTGCCGTATTCCTTGCGCACCGCCATCAGGCCCGGCATTTCCGTCTCGGCAATGGCGATCTCGCGCCGGCCCCAATCGGCGAGGGAAATATCGGCAACCTTGTAGTCCTTGCTGGCGCTCATGGAGGCACTCCTCAATCTCGGGAAAGGCTTGGCGGGAAAGGCTTTCTGGGAAAGGGGGGCCTTTTACCAAGCAGGCCTACGAGACGCAAGCCGAGGGAGAGCAAGCCATGGGACCCATGGCGGGCAAAAATGAGCCC
The DNA here is from genome assembly GCA_963770335.1 of uncultured Alphaproteobacteria bacterium. Lineage (GTDB taxonomy): Bacteria > Pseudomonadota > Alphaproteobacteria > Dongiales > Dongiaceae > DASXQK01. Next base: position 148,705 of record CAVYPG010000005.1, on the reverse strand, counting down.
CTCACCCTGAAGAATTCACATTGGCTGCCTACCAGTGCTGCCTAGGCCGGCATGGCGGCGATCATGGCAATGGAAACGCGCAAGCCCGGCGGGCTGATCGGCAGCTTCGCTGCATGGCGCGCCGGCGGGTGATCGGGAAACCATTTGACCCATTCCTCGTTGAGCCCGGCAAAGTCCTGCTCATGCAGCAGGATGACGGTGGCCTGCACGGCATGCTTCAGGGAGGTGCCGGCGGCTTCCAGGATCGCGGAAATGTTGCGCAGGCTCTGCGCCGTCTGTTCCTGGATCGTCGCACCGACGATGACGCCGCTCGCAGGATCCAGCGGCATGGTGCCGGATACGAACACCAGACCGGCGGCCTTTACCGCCTGGCTATATTGCGGCGGGGTCTTTGGCGCGTTCTTCGTGGCGATGATCGTGCGGGTCATTACAGAAGCCTCCTTTCGCGTTGCATCGGCATTGTGTCGCTCTCACCCCGGAATCAGCGCGGTGGTGTAAAGCGAATGAAGCCGCCAGCCCAGTGTCGAATAGAGCAGGCGGCCGTCGGGGGTCGCAACGAGCGCGGCGCGGGTCACGCCATTGGCCAGCGCAATGTTGCCCAAGGCGGTCATCAGCGCGCGGGCCAGGCCGCGCCGGCGATGATCGTCATGGGTGCGGATGCGATCGAAGACGGCAAGACGCCCGCCCAAACCACCAGCCGGGCCGCTGACCAGGCCGAGCCGCCCGCTGGCGGCGATCTCCCCCGCGAGGGTCTTGATGTAAGCCACCGTCAGCGGCAGGCGCGAATCGAGCTCGAAGCCATAGCCTTGTGGAAGCAAAGGCTCATCCGCCGGCTGCAATCCCGCGCGTCATCATGAAACCCGGCGCGGGAATCACCCAACGCGGCGGCAGGATCGGTTGCACCGCTTCCCAGGGCGCGCAGACCTTGATCAGGATCCAGGGTTCGTTGATACGCTGGGCCAGACGGCGCACATCCGCCGAGAGACGATCGAAGACGTAGCGCTGCTTCTGCTCGGGCCAGCCGACGTCGACCCGAAGCGCGCCGGAATCTGCGTACCGGCGGCGCGACCTCGCGGGTCAGCGACCAGCCATGAACCCAGGTTTCGACGAGCCCAGGATCAGCCTTTAGATCGCGGTCGGACTCAAGCGAGGGCGTTAAAGTCATCCAGCAGTGCGGCGATCCGGCCGGCATCCGATTGTTCCATGATCAGCCGCGCGCAGCGGGCGGCCGAGAGAAATTCCAGGCTGCGCACCCGCTGCTTGACGCGCGGCAGCGAGGGCGAGGCCATGGAGAGCTCGCGGATGCCAAGGCCGATCAGCAGCGGGGCATAGCGCGGATCGCCGGCGATCTCGCCGCAGACCGAGATCGGAATGCGCGCGCGCAACGCTGCTTCGGTTGCGAACTGGATCAGCCGCAACACGGCCGGGTGCAGCGGGTTATAGAGATGGGCCACCTGTTCCTCGCCGCGATCGATGGCGAGCGTGTACATGGTCAGATCGTTGCTGCCGATGGCGAAGAAATCGGCTTCCTGCGCCAGCGCATCGGCGGCAAGGGCCGCCCCCGGCACCTCGATCATCACGCCCAGCGGCGGCAGGGGATCGGGCAATTTGACGCCGCGGCGCTTCAGGCGCTTGGCCACCGTCTGCATCGCCTCGCGCACCTGCCTGATCTCTCCCAGCGAGGAAATCATCGGCAGCAGGATGCGCAAGGGACCGTGGGCCGCGGCGCGCAGCATGGCGCCCAGCTGGGCATCGAGCAGCGGGCGTTCCTTGAGCGACAAGCGAATGGCGCGCAGGCCCAGCGCCGGATTGGCTTCGGCCACGTGATAGCCGGCCAGCGCTTGGGCGAGCTTGTCGCCGCCCACATCCAGCGTGCGCGCGGTCATCGGCCGGCCGTCGAGGCCTTCGACGAGACTGCGCAGAGCCTGATACTGCTCCTCCTCGTCCGGCAAGGTGTCGCGATTCATGAACATGAATTCGGTGCGCAACAGGCCGATGCCCTGGGCGCCGGCCTCGATCGCCAGCGGTAGTTCCCGTGGCAATTCGAGGTTGGCATAGAGCGCGATGTCGGTGCCGTCGCGGGTGACAGCGGGCAACCGGCGTAGCCGCGTCAGCAGGCGCGTATCGCGTTCATGCTGGCCCTGGCGGCGGCGGTATTGGACAAGCGTCTCGGCCGAGGGGCGGATGACGATGCGTCCCTCATCGCCATCGATGATCAACGGATCGCCGTTCTTCAGCGAGCCCAGCAATCCTGCGACGCCGAGCACGGCGGGCAATCCCAGCGAGCGCGCCATGATGGCGGTGTGGCTTTCGGCACCACCGAGCATGGTCGCAAAGCCGGCGACGAAATTGGGGTCCATCAGCGCCGTATCGGCGGGCGTCAGTTCTTCGGCCACCAGGATCGTGCCCTCGGGCAGATGGGCGATGGCCGCATAGGGCGTCTTGGTCAGGTTGCGGATCAGCCGCTCGCCCACCTCGCGGATATCCACCGCGCGCGCAGCAAGATAGGCATCGTCAAGACCGGCGAATTCCTGGGCGACATGGGAAATCTCCGCCTGCACCGCGGCTTCGGCATTGATCAGGTCGCGCTCGATCCGGCTCTCGACGCCGCGCAGCACCCGCGAGCCCGAGAGCATCTGCAGATGGGCTTCCAGAAGAATGGCGATTTCTTCGGCCGCGGCGCCATGCAGGCCGGCAGCCTTGGCGCCCAGCTTGCGAATCTGCTTTTGTGCCGCGGCAACGGCCTTGGTAAAGCGCGCCTGTTCGGCAGCGACCTGGTTTTCCTCGATGGTGTATTCCGGCACGTTGACCGCGCCTGATTCCACCAGATGAACAATGCCCACGGCGATGCCGGAGGAAACGCCGACCCCTTCGAAGGCCTGTTCCTTTCTTGTCCGGCGGCGCTTGCCTTCAGTCTTCATCGAATTTCCGCCCGATGAGAGCGAGCACGGCGCTCAGCGCTTTTTCCGCGTCCGGCCCGCTGACCGTCAACTCGATCTCGTTGCCGAGCCCCGCTGAGAGCATCATCAGCCCCATGATCGAACGGCCATTGGCGGTCAGATCGCCGCGGCGCACCTGGATCTCCGCCTCGAACTCGTTCGCCAGCTTGACGAACTTCGCCGCGGCGCGAGCATGCAGGCCGCGCTGGTTGCGGATGGTGGCCGCCCGGCTGTGATGCGTCGGCGTGGCCTCCATCGTCAACTGCCGGCGTCGGCCAGCAGCTGGGAAGCCACATTGATGTATTTGCGCCCGGCTTCCTGCGCCTGCATCACCGCTACGGGCAGCTTCGTGCTGCCGCGCACGCTGGCGAGCTTGATCAGCATCGGCAGGTTGACGCCGGCGATGACTTCGACATTGGCGCGGTCGAGCACGGAGATCGCGAGGTTGGAGGGCGTGCCGCCGAACATGTCAGTCAGCAATACCACGCCATCGCCCTCCTCCACTTTGGCCACGCTATCGAGGATATCGCGCCGGCGCTGCTCCATATCGTCCTCGGCACCTATACAAACGGCCGCGACGCGTTGTTGCGGGCCTACTACATGCTCCAGTGCCGCGATGAATTCTGCGGCCAGGCGGCCATGGGTCACGAGTACCAATCCAATCATTTCTTACAAGTCCTTCACTGCTGTCAGGCGTCGTCGGCGCGTGCGATATCGCGGTGGCGCAACGAGACCGGACGGCCCTGGCTTGTCAGCCAGGCCGCCAGCCTCTCGGCGACGAATACGGATCGGTGGCGGCCGCCGGTGCACCCCACGGCCAATGTCAGATAGCTCTTGCCCTCGCGCTCGAAACCCGGGAGCAACGGGATGAGCATGTCGGTCAGATCGCCGAAGAAGCGGCCGAACGCGGGATCGGCCTCGACATGGCGGCCAACGGCGGCATCGCGCCCGGTCAGATCGCGCAGCTCCGGACGGTAATGCGGGTTGGCGAGGAACCGCACGTCGAAGACGAGATCGGCTTCGCGCGGCAGGCCGTGGCGATAGGAAAACGACGTGACGGCGATGGCCAGACCCGGCTGGCGCTCGAGGCCGAAATGCCCCTGCATCAGCCGCTTCAGATCGGCGATCGCCAGATCGCTGCTGTCGATCACCAGATCGGCCGCGGCGCTGAGGCCATCCAGCAGCAGCCGCTCCTGGCGGATGCCGTCGGCGACCGGCCTATCCTGGGCCAAAGGATGGCGCCGGCGGGTTTCGGTATAGCGGCGCTGCAGCACCTCGTCCGAGCAGGTGAGGAACACGAGCGACACCTTCAACGCCGGATCGGCGCGCAGGCGCTCGATGCGCTCCAGCAGGGCCTGCGGGCTGAAGCCGCGCGTGCGGCTATCCACCGCAATGGCCATGGGGCGGTCGATACTTTCGGGCGTGGTCAGGAAGCTAAGAGGAAGATTGTCGACGGCCTCATAGCCAAGATCCTCAAGGGCCCGCAACGCCGTGCTATGCCCGGCCCCGGAGAGGCCGGTGACGAGGATGAGAGGTAGGCGTGCTGAAGAGGCCGCCGGGGCTGGCGCCCTCGCCGGCGCGGATGTCGCGGCCTGGTTCATGGGGCCGTGATTATACCCCCGATGGGGGCCTAATCCACTAGTTGCGGTAGGGCCATTCGCAAAGCGGGGATGGCCGAAGGCTGGAATGGATCGAGAACGGCCAAAGGAAGTGTCAAACCCAGCAATTCGACGGTTTCCGGGGCTCTTGTGGCAATAGGGCCAGTCGCGAGATCGGCCACCAGGACGAGCGGCGCCGGACCGAACCAGGGAACAGTGGCGATTCCCAGTCCCCGCCGCTCGATGCAGCCGCGAAAGCGCGAATCGACTGTCGCCGGAAGGTCGATGATCAGGCGGTCAGCCTGGCGGCGGACCTCGCAAAGATCGTCGGCGATCAGCACCGCGCGCGCCTCGATCAGCCGCCAGGCGAGATCGGATTTGCCCGCGCCCGATGGCCCGCGCAACAGCACGCCCTGCCCATCGAGCGCCACCGCCGTGCCGTGAAGCTGCAGGCGCGCCGGGCCGGGCGCCGTCATGTTACGGGCAGGATAATGGTGAAGCGCGCCCCGGTGGAGGTGCCAGACGTATCGGTCAGGTTCTCAGCGAAGATGCGCCCGCCATGGGCCTCGATGATCTGGCGCGAAATGCTGAGGCCGAGGCCGGAATGAGTCCCGAACTTTTCTCCCGACGGCCGCTCGCTGTAGAAGCGGTCGAAGATCGCCTCCAGCTTGTCGTCAGGAATACCCGGCCCCTGATCGGAAACATAGATCAGCAGGCGCCGCCCATCGCGCCGGGCGCCCAGCGTGATGATGCCGCCCGGCGGGCTGAAGGAGATGGCATTGGCGATCAGGTTGCGCAGTACCTGCACCAGCCGACCCTCGATGACGGGCACCATCAGGGCCTGGCCCTTGGGCAATCCCACCACGATGCGCGGCGCGCCGGGCTTGGCCGTTGCCTCATGCACCTCGGCCAGGGTCTGGAGCAGCTTGCCGATATCCTGTGGCGCCTTGTCGGCGCGCGAGAGTTCGGCATCGACGCGGCTCGCATCCGAGATATCGCTGATCAGGCGGTCGAGGCGTTGGACATCGTCCAGGATGATCGCCATCAGCTTGCGCTGCCGGTCCGGGTCTTCCATGCGCGTCACGGTCTCCACCGCGCTACGCAGGGAAGAGAGCGGATTCTTGATCTCGTGGGCGACGTCAGCGGCGAAATGCTCGATGGCATCCATGCGGGCCCACAGGGTTTCGGTCATCTCGCGCAACACGCCGGAGAGATCGCCGATCTCGTCACCCCGGCGGGTGAAATCGGGAATCTCCATCTGCCTGCCCTTGCCTCGGCGAACCCGCTCGGCCGCTTCCGCCAGCCGGTGCACCGGCCGCGCGATGGTGCCGGCAAGATAGAGCGAGAGCAGGATCGTCACCGCCAGCGCCGCGCCGAAGACCTTCAGGATGCTGAAGCGCACATCGCGCACCGCGGCATCGATGGCATCGCCGTTGGAGGTGAGCATGACGGCGCCCAGCACCTGGCGATAGCGCTGCACCGGCACGGCGACGCTCAAAACCAGCCCGCCATTGTGGTCGACGCGCAGCGCATTGGCCGGCTCGCCGGCGAGCGCCTGGAGAACTTCGGGATAGTCGCCCGCGACCTGTTCGGCGCGCTCGCGATAAAGCGGCAGCGGCTTGCGCTGGGGCAACAGCCCGGTCACCCAGTCATAGAGCCGGCGGCTGAGGCGCGTGATCAGCGTATCGCTCTCCGGCGGCGGCAGGATCTCGATCTCGAACTGGCCTGCCGGCGAGACGAGCCGCGCGCTGTCGGCGATCAGCGCCCCGGTCTGATCGAACAGACGGGCGCGATTCTTGGAGATATCGACAAGGCGGCGCACGGTGCTGCGGGTGGTTTCGGGCAGCAGCTCCTCGCCGCCGGCGGGGTCGGTCACCACGCCGCTGGCGGCAAGCGCGCCGGAGAACAGCTCGCCCTCGGTGCGCAGCAGATCGAGCTGCTGCTGCACCAGGCTGGAGCGGTATTCGCCCAGATAAAGCAGCCCGGCCACGGGAATGGCCAGCGCCAACACGTTGAGGGTCAGGATGCGCCGCGTGAGGGAAGAACGCCGCCGGCGCGGCAGCGTTGTCGAAGACGGCCGCGACGGCCTGGCGATGCTGTCGCCCGCTTTCATTCCGCCGAGGCGCGGCTGCTCGTCTGATGCGCTCACGCGCGCAGGCCCGGGCACCGCGCTCACGAAGGCAGGCCCGCCGGCCGGTCAGCTCTCGCGATAGCGATAGCCGACACCGTACAGCGTCTCGATCTCGTTGAACTCGGTATCCACCTGCTTGAACTTCTTGCGCAGCCGCTTGATGTGGCTGTCGATGGTACGGTCATCGACATAAATGTTCTCGCCATAGGCTGCATCCATCAGCTGGTCGCGGCTTTTCACATGGCCGGGACGCTGCGCCAGCGCCTTCAGCAGCAGGAATTCCGTCACTGTCAGATCCACATTCTTCTTGGTCCAGCTGCAGACATGGCGGGCAGGATCGAGCAGCAGTTCGCCGCGCTGGATCACGTCGCCCGAGGGGGCCGCTGCCGGGTCCGCCTTGCCGAGACTCTTGCGCCGCAGCAGGGCGCGGATGCGTTCGATCAGCAGGCGCTGCGAGAAGGGCTTCTTGATGTAGTCGTCGGCGCCCATGCGCAGGCCCATCAACTCGTCCACCTCGTCGTCCTTCGAGGTCAGGAAGATGACCGGCAGATCGCTCTGCTTGCGCAGGCGCTCGAGCAGCTCCATGCCGTCCATGCGCGGCATCTTGATATCGAGGATGGCGAGATCGACGGGCTGCGCCGCCAGGCCGCGCAGCGCTTCGGCGCCGTCGGAAAAGCTGCGCACCGTGAAGCCTTCGCTTTCCAGGGTCATGGCGACCGAGGTCAGGATATTGCGGTCGTCATCGACCAGCGCGATCGTTTGAGTCATCTGGGGCCCCCTCCGGCGATTGGCGCCGGAAGTTCTCGTTTCAATATGGCTGAATTGCGGCTGAAATGGGGGCAAAATCAAGGGTAGTGTCAGCGGCCGGCTTCGGGATCCTTCACCCAGCCCTTTTCCGCCAGTTCGCACAGCTCGTCGGCCACCAGCTTTTGCAGGTGCCAGAGGCCGCTATCGTGGATGCCGTGCTCTTCCAGCTTGGCCACGGTCTGGAAAAGATAATAGGCGCCGGAGCCCATATGGCCGGCGGCGCGCGCCAGCCGGCGGGCGACCTCTAGCGCCGGCAGCTTGCCGATATAGGTCATGCCCTGGCGGTTGGCGGCAAAGGCGAGCGCACGCAGCTTGCGCTCTCCCGCCTCGACCGTGAGCCAGCGCGGAAAGTTGGTGACGCGGGCCAGGCCCGCCTGATGATGCTTGGTGCTCATCTCGCGGCGCAGGAGCGTTCCCGAGCTGCTCCTTGAGATCGCCTTTGGGCAGGCGATAGGCAACCCCATGACAGCAGCCGCCGCGATCCAGCACCATCATCAGCCCCGGCTGCTCGCGCGTGCCGCGAAAGCGAACCAGCTCCATGCAGAACGAGCGATGCCAGCCATAGATCGTGGCCCGGCGATGCTCGGCGGCGGTGAAGGCGGGTTTCCAGATCAGCGAGCCATAGGCGAAGACCCAGAGCTCACGCGGCCGGTACTGGGCCAGCAGCCGGTCGACCAGCTCGGTGTAATCGGCATCGGTGATCGGCGCCATTTCCGTGGTCGGCCCCTGATCCGGCTCGATGCGCTCGACGAGCGCCACCATGTCGGCGGTGAGGTTCAGGGGCGGACGAGAATGGGCAGCGGACATGGGCTCGTATCGTTGTGTGCAGGCGGATGACGTCGCGAAGGAAAATCCACCATGCTCGGTATAGGATGGCAAGATCATGGCTGAAAGCGAGCCAAGTACCCTCAGGCGCGAACGTACGCAGCCTGATGCGCAACAGCGACCGGGCGAGCCTGGCGACGGTTGCGCTCGGACGGCGCGCCCTACGCCTCACTGGTACTGCTCGCGCTCGATCTCGATGCCTCGCCCCTGATGCTGCTTTCCGATCTCGCCGAGCACAGCCGCAACATCGCGCGCGATTCGCGCATCTCGCTGTTGATCGATGGCACGGCGGGTCTCGACGATCCGCTGACCGGATCGCGCGCCAGCCTGACGGGCAACGTGGCGCCAATCGAAGACGAGCGGCTGATGGCCCGCTTCGTCAATCGCCACCCTTCCGCGGCCGCTTATGCCGGCTTCGGCGATTTCAGGCTGTACCGGATGGATCTGGCCCGCGCCCATCTGATCGCAGGGTTCGGGCGGATCCGCTGGATCGAAGGCGGCGAGATCTTGCTGAACGGCGATTTTCGCCCGCTGGCGAAGGCAGAAGAATCAATCATCGACCATATGAACGGCGATCACGCCGAGGCGGTGAATTGTATCGCCTGGCGCGCCGCCCGGCGAGCCGCGGACGATGTCCGAAGCGAAGGCTGGCGCATGACCGGCATCGATCCGGAAGGGGCGGATTTTCGCCGCGGCGGCACAATCGCGCGCGCTGTCTTCAGGACCCTGATATGGGACGCCGGAGCCGCCCGCTCCGAACTCGTGCAACTTGCGCGAACCGAAGGGACGACCCCGGCGGGGGGAGCCTAGGCCGGGGAGGCCCAGGCCGGGATTTCAGAACACCGGCGGTATCGATGTCCGCGTATGGTCGGACCCAATCGCGCCGGTATTCGCCTGCTTTTATAAGAAGGATGGGGCTTAGCCCGAGGTGGCAATTATCGGGCTCTATTGGGGCGAAAATCGTCTGCTAAACGGCGAAATTAGCTAACGGTGGATTAATCAGTGGGCCGCGGCCCAGTTATCCCCGACTGCCCACATCGGCCACCAGCGGGCACGCTGAGCTCGAGCGCTGGGCCGGCCGCGCCCTCCATGACCTTTTTCACCACAGCGGATGTAGCCTCGACTTCGGCCTCCGGCACCTCGAACAGCAGTTCGTCATGGACCTGCAGCAGCATGCGGGCCTTGAGATTGGCAGCCGCCAGCGCCGGATCGATGCGGATCATGGCGCGCTTGATGATGTCGGCGGCACTGCCCTGGATCGGCGCGTTGATGGCGGCGCGTTCCATGAAGCTGCGCCGCGCCGGGTTCTTGTCGTTGATGCCGGGCACATGGCAGCGCCGCCCGAACATGGTGGTGACATAGCCTTGCGCGCGCGCATCGGCCTTGGTGCGATCCATATAGTCGCGGATGCCGGGATATTTGGCGAAATAGGCGTCGATATAGGCCTTCGCCTCGCCCTGGGGGATGCCGAGCTGCTGGGCCAGGCCGAAGCCTGAGATGCCATAGATGATGCCGAAATTGATCGCCTTGGCCTTGCGCCGGACCATCGGGTCCATGCCCTCGACCGGCACGCCGAAGACCTGGCTTGCGGTCATGGCGTGAATATCGACGCCGTCGCGAAAGGCCTCCTTCAGCGCCGCGACATCGGCCATGTGGGCGGCCAGCCGCAGCTCGATCTGCGAATAATCGACCGAGAGCAGCTTGTGGCCCTTCTCGGCGATGAAGGCGCGGCGGATCTTGCGCCCCTCTTCGGTGCGCATGGGGATGTTCTGCAGATTCGGATCGTTGGAGGAGAGCCGGCCCGTGGACGTCGCGGCCATGGCGAAGGATGTATGCACGCGTCCCGTCGCCGGATTGATCTGCTCCACCAGCGTATCGGTATAGGTGCTCTTGAGCTTGCTCAGCTGGCGCCAATCCATGACGCGCGCCGGCAGCTCATGGCCCTGGGCCGCCAGTTCTTCCAGCACATCGGCGCCGGTGGCATAGGCGCCGGTCTTGCCCTTCTTGCCGCCGCCCAGGCCCAGGCTATCGAACAGACACTTCGCCCAGCTGCTTGGGCGAGCCGATGTTGAACTCGTGGCCCGCCAGCTTGTGGATCTCGCGTTCGAGATCGGCCAGGCGCCGGCCGAAATCGGCGGAGAGGCGCTGCAGCTCATTGGCATCGACCTTGATGCCCGCCATCTCCATGCGCGCCACCACCGGGATCAGCGGCCGCTCGATGGTCTCATAGACCGTCAGCAGCTTTTCCGCCGCCAGCCGCGGCTTGAGCGCTGCATAAAGCTTCAGCGTCACATCGGCATCTTCGGCGGCATAGTCGCGCGCCTTGTCCAGCGCCACGCGGTCGAAGGTGATCTTCGCTTTGCCGCTGCCGGTGACATCGCCATAGGAAATCGTCTTGTGGCCCAGATGGAGCTCGGCGAGCTCGTCCATGCCATGGCCGTGGGCGCCGCCCTCCAGCACATAGGAAATCAGCATCGTGTCGTCATGGCCGGCAATCGCGATGCCGAGGCGCGCCATGACCTGCATATCGTATTTCACGTTCTGGCCGATCTTGAGCACGCTGTCGTCTTCCAGCAGCGGCTTGATGCGCGCCAGCGCCTCGGCCAGCGGAATCTGCTTGGGCGGCGGCGCGCTCTCGGTCAGCAGATCGCCGCCGGCCGCGCGATGGCCGCAGCGGCACATAGCAGGCCTGGCCCGGCTCGATCGACAGCGAAAAGCCGACGAGTTCGGCCTGCATGGGATCGAGCGAAGTGGTCTCGGTATCGAAGGCAAGCGAGCCGGCAGTCCTGGCTTCGGCGATCCAGCGATCGAGATCCGCGATTTCCTGGACCAGCACATAGCCGCTGCGTGTCGCCAGCCGCGACCTCGCCCAGCGCACCCGATGGCGTCTTCGCCGGCCGTGGATTGATCGGCCGCGCCTCGGCGCCCGGGCGAATCGGAGTCACGGACCTGCGCGCCGCGCAGCAGCGCGCCGAAGCGTTCTTCCATGCGCGCCAGGATCGTGCGGAACTGGTTTTCCTTCAGGAAGGGCAGCAGCACCGCGGCATCGGGCCGCGCGGCGCGCGAATGTGTCGAGCGATGACCGGCACCGGCACATCCTGGCGCAGCCGCACCAGATCGCGGCGAAAGCCGCGCCTTGTCGGCATTGGCGAGCAGCGCCTCGCGCCGCTTGGGCTGCTTGATCTCGCCGGCACGGGCCAGCAGCGTATCGAGATCGCCATAGAATATTGATCAGCTCGGCCGCGGTCTTGACGCCGATGCCCGGCACGCCCGGCACGTTGTCGGTGGAATCGCCGGCCAGCGCCTGGACGTCGACCACCTTGTCGGGCGCGACGCCGAATTTCTCCATCACCTCGGCATCGCCGATGCGCCGGTTCTTGATCGGATCGAGCATCTCGATACGTGCCGCCGACGAGCTGCATCAGATCCTTGTCGGAGGAGACGATGGTGACCTTGTGGCCCGCGGCCGCGGCCTGGCGGGCATAGGTCGCCAGCAGATCGTCGGCCTCGAAGCCGGCCAGCTCGATCGCCGGCACGTTGCAGGCGCGCGTGGCATCGCGGATCAGGCTGAACTGCGGAATCAGCTCGGGCGGCGGCGGCGGGCGTTGGGCCTTGTAGTCGGCATAGAGATCGTTGCGGAAGGATTTCGAGCCGGCATCGAAGATGACGGCGATGAATTCCGCATCGGCATCGTCGATCAGCTTCAGCAGCATGTTGGTGAAGCCATAGACCGCATTCACCGGCGTGCCGTCGGGCCGCGTCATCGGCGGCAGCGCATGAAAGGCGCGGAAGATGTAACCGGAGCCGTCGACCAGATAGTACGTGGTCCGGCGTCTTGTCGCTGTCAGCCATCGATGATCCTGTTACTTGATCGGGCGAACATGCCCGAGCGGGCGGAGAGAGTTGAGATGCGCTGGCACGCGCACGATCTGACAGCCGGTGCCCACAAAGGAACCACTTCTTACAATCCCCGCCCGCCTCGAGGGGACAGGGGCAGTGTGAGGTAGTGCAATCGACTGAGCCTCAATCCGGCCGCTGGCGCTCCGCGCGGGGGGTCTTCTCGAACCGCTCGCGATAGCATTTCGAGAAATGCGAGGCGGAGACGAAGCCGCAGGCGAGCGCCACATCCAGCACCGTCATCTCCGTCTGCTGCAGCAGATGGCGAGCCTTGTCGAGGCGCAGCTCCAGATAGAAACGCGTCGGCGTGCGCGCAAGGTATTTGCGGAACAGTCTTTCCAGCTGGCGAGCGGAGACCTTCACGGTGCGGGCAAGCTCGGCCCGGCTGACCGGCTCCTCCAGGTTTTCTTCCATGCGGCGGATGGCCGCCAGCAGCTTGGGATGGCGAATGCCCAGGCGCGCGGGCAGGGCCATGCGCTGGCGGTCGCGCTTGTCGCGGATGCGCTCATGCAGGAACTGGTCGGAGACGGATGTCGCCAGCGCAAAGCCATGCTGGGCGGTGATCAGATGCAGCATCAGATCGAAGGCGGCGATCCCGCCCGAACAGGTGAAGCGGTCGCGGTCGATCTCGAACAATTCCGAGGTCACCTCGAGCTGCGGAAAGGCCTCCATGAAGCCCGAGAGATTCTCCCAATGCACCGTGCAGCGATAGCCATCGAGCAGCCCGGAGCGGGCCAGCAGGTAACTGCCGAGATTCATCGCCCCGATATTCATGCCGCGGCGCGCAATGCGGCGCAGCTGGGCGAAGACCTCCTTGTCGTTATAGAGATGGCCCTCCATGCCGACGCTGACGATCAGCTGGTCGTAACGTCCTGCTTCGGCCAGAGGCGCTTCGGCATTCATGGCGATGCCGTTGCTGGCGGCCACCGGCCGGCCATCCTTGGACAAGATATGCCAGCTATAGAGTTCGCGCCCGCTCATGCGATTGGCGATGCGCTGGGCCTCGATCACCGCGGCGAAATCCATCAGCGAAAACTTGGGAACGATGAAAATCGCGATACGCTGGGGCAGTCGGGCTGGCGTTGCGAGTAACATCGGGCCCCAATGTAACAAAGGGAGGGGACTTTGCGTATCCTTCTGCTGGCGGTGGGCAAGGCCAAGCCCGGCCCGGCGCGCGCATTGTTCGAGGACTATGCCGAACGTCTGCGCCCGCCCATGGAGCTGATCGAGGTGGAAGAACGCCGCAAACTGGGGGCGGGCGAACTGAAGCGCCGCGAGGCGGAACTGCTGCGCGCTGCCTTGGCGAAGCGATCCAGCAAGCCGCTGACCGTCGCACTCGACGAGCACGGCCAGACAATGGACACGGCCGCCTTCGCCCGCCAGCTGACCCGCTGGCGCGATGGCGGGGCAAGCGAGGTCGCCTTCCTGATCGGCGGCGCCGATGGGCTCGACGCGGATCTGCTCCGAGGGCAGCGATCTGACCCTGGCGCTGGGGCCGATGACCTGGCCGCACATGCTGGTGCGTGCCTTGATCGCCGAACAGATCTACCGCGCCCAGCAGATCGCGGCGGGCCACCCCTATCATCGGGTCTGACTTGCCGTTATCCTGCAAAGCATGAGTGTTTTGCCGCAAAACAAGGGCGCAATCGCCCGGCTGCTGCCACCCTGCGCGGCTGTCCTGCTCGGCTTTCTGCTGGCGGCATGCGTGCCGGAATCGCAGAATCCGGCCGGCGATCCCGCCAATGCGGTCCATGATTCCGCGATCTATGGCCTGTGGGAGGCCGATTGGGAAGATGGCCGGCTGTTCCTGCATGTCTTCGATGCCGGCCAGGGCATGATCGATGTCTACACCGTCAACCACAAGAAGGATGGCGGCGGCGAGGTCGATCATTATCAGGGCTTCGTCAGCACCGTCGGCAACCGCCATATCGCCAATCTGCAGATGGCCGATTCGGGCGGCGAGGATTCCGGCGGGGCCGCCACTTACGTCTTCGTCGCCTATCAGATGGATGCCAACGGCAAGCTGGAAACCCATTTCATCGACGACAAGGCCTTCATCGCCGCGGTCACCGCCGGCAAGCTGAAAGGCCAGGTGACGCGGCGAAGGCGAGGGCCAGACCGTGCTGCTGACCGACGACACGGCCAAGATCACCGAGTTCATCGCCCAGCAGGATGATGCCACGCTCTACGGCAAGGACATCCTGTTCCGCCGCATCTATCCCACGGCGAGCAACTAGCGTCCGACCATGACGCCGCGTCCCGTCGTCCTCTGCATCCTCGATGGCTGGGGCCATGCCAGCGCCGGCGCCTGCAACGCCGTGACATTAGCCAAGGCGCCCACCTGGCAGCGCTGGATGGGCGATGGTCCCCCACGGGCTGATCGACGCCTCCGAACTCGCGGTCGGCCTGCCGGCGGGCCAGATGGGCAATTCCGAAGTGGGCCATATGAATATCGGCGCCGGCCGGGTGGTAATGCAGGATCTGCCGCGCATCGACACCGCGATCCATTCCGGCGATCTTGCGCGCAATCCGCGTCTGCTGGATTTCATCGCCAGACTGAAGGCGAGCGGCGGCCGCTGCCACCTGCTGGGCCTGCTCTCGCCCGGCGGGGTGCATTCCCACCAGCATCACATGGCGGTGCTGGCAAAACTGATTGCCGCGGCGGGCGTGCCGGTACTGGTGCATGCCTTCCTCGACGGGCGCGACACGCCACCGCAAAGCGCACTAGGCTATCTGAAGGACTTCGCCGGCGAAGCACCCGGAATCCGACATTCGCGACGGTCGGCGGGCCGCTACTACGCCATGGACCGCGACAAGCGCTGGGAACGTCTGGCTCTGGCCTATGCCAATCTGGTGGATGGTGCAGGCGAACAGGCGCCAACCCCCGCCGCGGCTGTCGAAGCCGCCTATGCCCGCGGCGAAACCGACGAATTCGTCAAGCCGACGGCGGTTGCCGGATTTGCCGGCATGAGCGATGGCGACGGGCTGCTGATGGCGAATTTCCGCGCCGACCGGGTGCGGCAATTGCTGGCGGCGTTGCTCGATCCCGATTTCACCGGCTTTGCCCGAGCCCGCCGGCCGGCTTTTGCCGCAGCCCTGGGCATGGGCGAGTATTCGACGCGACCTGAACCGCTTCCATGCCGCGCTGTTTCCCGCCGAGGAGCTGCACGACACGCTGGGCGAGCTCGTCTCGCGTGCGGGCCGCAAGCAGCTGCGCATCGCCGAGACCGAGAAATACGCCCATGTCACGTTTTTCTTCAATGGCGGCGAGGAGAAGGTCTTTCCCGGCGAAGAACGCATCCTGATCCCCTCGCCCAAGGTCGCGACATACGATCTGAAGCCGGAGATGTCGGCCTATGAGATGACCGACCGGCTGGTGGCCGCAATCGCCGGCGGCAACTTCGATTTCATCGTGGTGAATTTCGCCAACACCGACATGGTGGGCCATTCCGGCAGGCTCGCCCCCGCCATCGCCGCGGTGGAAGCAGTCGACCGCTGCCTGGGGCGTCTGGAAGAGGCGGTCAAGAAAGCAGGCGGCGTTATGCTGGTGACCGCCGATCACGGCAATGCCGAGATGATGTGCGATCCCATGACCGGCGGCCCCCATACCGCCCATACGCTGAATCGCGTGCCGCTGGTGCTGGTCAATGCACCGAAGGGGATCACCGGGATCGGCAATGGCCGTCTCGCCGATATCGCGCCCACTTTGCTGGCGCTGATGGGCATGGCCCAGCCCGCGAGCATGACCGGTCACGATCTTTTGATCGGTGACTTTTGATCGGCAACCAATCAGGCCAGGGAGCGGGCCAGCCCAACCGTGTGCCGGCCTAGCGCGCGGCGCACCGGCCTGTTCCTGCTGCTCGCCGGCTGGCTCGCTGCCGGCCTGGCGCCCGCGGTAGCCCAACAGACGGCACCCGCGCCGGCCGGAACCCCACCGGGCGCCTCAACAGGAGCGGCAATCGACCCCAACGCCAAGCAGCTGCAGGGCGTGGAGGCGGCCCTCGCCGCCGCCAAGCAGAAGCAGGCGGCGCTCGCCGCAGCATCGGCCGCCCTGGCCAAGGAGACGGCCGATCTGCAGGCAAGCCTGGTCAAGCGCGCCGCGGCGATCCAGGCATCCGAACGCGAGCTGAGCCAGATCGAGGCGACGCTGGCTACATTGGAAGAAGCGCGCCGGGCCAAGGCTCTCGAGCTGGCCGACCAGGCGCCGGGCGCTATTGGGCAGCCTGGCGGCCCTGGAGCGCCTGGCCATGACCCCGCCGGGCGCAGCCCTGGTCGATGAAGACCCGCTGGATATCGCCCGCGGCAGCCTGTTGCTGCGCTATGCGGTGCCGGAGTTGCAGCGCCGGGCCGGGCTTCTGGCCGGCGAAATAGTCCAGATGGATGCGCTGGGGCGCGAGATCGAGGGCCGCCGCGCCCATGCCCAGAGCGTGGAGGTTTCCCTGCAGCAGGATCGCCAGCAGGTAGCCGAGCTATTGAAGCGCAAGGCCGATCTGCAGCGCCAGACCGCGGCCGACGCCGCAGCCGCCCAGGCGCGCAGCGAAAAGCTCGCGGCCCAGGCCAAGGATCTGCGCGACCTTCTGGAAAAGCTTGCCTCCGAAAAACCACAAACCCCGGCCATATCGAGGCCCGCCAATGTCAGACCTTTTCCGACCCAGCCGGCGGAGCCTTTTTCCGCCGGTTTCCGGCCAGCTTGTCGGCCGGTTTCGGTGCGCCCGATCCCGCAGCGGGATCAACGGCCAAGGGCATCCTGCTGCAGACCCGTCCCGGTGCCACTGTCGTGGCCCCTTTCGACGGCCAGGTCCTGTTTCGCGGACCTTTCCGAAGTTACGGGGAAATCTTGATAATCCAACATGATGGCGGCTATCATAGCCTTCTTGCCGGGCTGGCGCGCAGCGATGCGGTTGTCGGGCAGTGGGTGCTCGCCGGAGAACCGGTGGGCGTGATGGGACCATCGCAAGACGGCAACCCGAAGCTATATATGGAACTCCGTCACGACGGGCACCCGATCGATCCGGTGCCCTGGCTCGGCAAAAGCGACAGCAAAGTGGAATGAAAAATATGAAGCGTAAATCCTGGCTGGTGGCCTCTGTGGCCGCCGTTGCGTTCCTGTCGCTCTCGGCCGCCGTGGGGCAGTCGACCAACGACACCAGCACGAACACCTATCAGCAGCTCAACCTGTTCGGCGACGTCTTCGAGAAGATCCGCTCCGACTATGTCGAGCCGGTCTCCGACGACAAGCTGGTGGAAGCCGCCATCAACGGCATGCTGACCAGCCTCGACCCGCATTCCAGCTATCTCAATCCCAAGGATTGGGACGATATGCAGGTCCAGACCAAGGGCGAGTTCGGCGGCCTTGGCATCGAAGTGACCATGGAGAACGGCGTCATCAAGGTGGTCTCGCCCATCGACGGCACGCCGGCGGCGAAGGCCGGCATCCAGCCCGCCGATCTGATCGTCCAGATCGACGGCAAGCCGATCATGGGCATGACCCTCTCGCAGGCCGTCGACAAGATGCGCGGGCCGGTCGATTCCAAGATCGTGCTGACGATCCGCCGCGGCAAGACCGCGCCCTTCGACGTCACGCTGCAGCGCGCCGTCATCAAGATCGAATCCGTGCACAGCCAGCTCATCGACAAGAACTATCGGCTATGTGCGCATCACCAGCTTCAGCGAGCAGACCACCAGCGGCCTGCAGGATGCGATCACCAAGCTCAAGGCCCAGGCCGGCGACAAGCTGCAGGGCCTCGTCCTCGATCTGCGCAACAACCCCGGCGGCCTGCTCGACCAGGCGATCGGCGTGGTCGACACCTTCGTCGACAAGGGCGAGATCGTCTCGACCCGCGGGCGCGATCCCAGCCAGGCGCAGCGCTATAACGCCACGCCGGGCGACATGATGGATGGGCTGCCCGTCGTCATCCTGATCAATGGCGGTTCGGCTTCGGCCTCGGAGATCGTCGCCGGTGCCATGCAGGATCACCATCGCGCGATCCTGCTCGGCACCCGCTCCTTCGGCAAAGGCTCGGTGCAGACCATCATCCCGATCCCGGGCCATGGTGCGATCCGCCTGACCACGGCGCGCTATTACACGCCCTCGGGCCGCTCCATCCAGGCCAAGGGCATCGAGCCGGATATCAAGGTCGAACAGGCGAAGGTGGAAGTCATCGCCGGCCCGCAATTCCGCAGCGAATCGGAACTGCCGGGCGCTCTGCAGAATATCGGCGGCACGGCTCCGGATGATTCCGGCAATGGCGCGACCCCGCCGGCGGCTACACCCACCGTTACGCCCCAGGCCGGCACGACGCCGGATGCCGGCGGGACATCGACGACCACCGGCGCCACGCCGGCGGCGACACCGGTTCCCCCGGCGACGCCCGTGGACCAGTCGGAGTTCGATACGCCGCAGCCGGACAAGGACTATCAGCTCTCCCGCGCCATCGACCTGCTGCATGGCTACAGCCTGTTCTCCGCAGCCAAGGCCAATTGACGCAAGGCCAGGTATGAAGGCGGCCTCGGCCGGGCGGTCTTGACCGACCAAGCGGCCGAGGCGTGGTTCGAGCGGCGCATTTCGCCTGCCGCTGTTCTCGCTTTGCTGATTCTGGCCGGGGTTAGCAGCTGGCTCGGCTGGTATGCCTATCGCGGCGAGCTTGGCCGCATCCTGTCGGCAACGCCGGCGATCGAGGTCGACCTCAAACCGCATAATCCGACGTCCGGCACCGACGATCCTGCAGCGCCTGACATCACGCCCAGCGTGGTGATGGATCTGACACCGCCCCCTGCGGCAAGTTCCCCACTAAGCCCGGCCGCAACGCCGCTGGCCACAGCCATTGCTCCCAGCCCCGACTCCTGCTCCCGGCGCACCCGCGGCGACCGCACCTGCGGTCAGCACATCCGCCACAAGCGAACCGCCGCCGGCGATGCCCGCCACCGGTGCGAATCCCAACAACGCGGATACGGCGAGCATGGCGGTGACGCCGGCGCCGGTGGCACCCGCTGCCTCCGGCCCCGCCGCTTCGACACCAGCGGTACCGCCGACAGCACCCACGCCTGCCGTCATCGCGAGCGGCAGTACGAGCGGCATTCCGGAGGCGCAACCGCTGAGCGCATCGCCTGTCACGGGCGGCGGCGCGACGGCAAACCCGCCGGCAAGCAGTGCTGCCGCGTCGGCCACCGTTGCGAGTGCGACCGCGCCGCCAGCCAGCCGCGCCCCAGGCCACCGCGCCTCGGCCACGCGCCCCTGGCCACCGCGCCCTTGGCCACTACGCCCCAAATCGCCAGCCCACCGGCCAGCGCCTCGCAGCCTGCGCCGACAACACCAACCTCGGTGGCTCCCCCACCAATAACGCCCTCACCGGCGACAACGACCCCGGCAGCAACAACGCCACCAGCGGCAACGCCGGCAGCCACGGCCCAGACCGCGGAAACCGCGGCGCCCGAACCGAGTGCGGCCGATCTGCTGGGTGCCATCGGCAAGGCCCCCGCGCCGGTCACCGCAGAAGATGATCATGGCCAGTGTGGCGCCGCCCGCTGTCGTCGCAGCCGCGACGGGCGGGGCGGCTGGTGGAACGCAGCAGGCCTCCGTCATCGACAACTATCTGCAGCAGTCGAGCAGCAGTGCGCCCGCCTGGCAGCGCTATGCGCGACCGTTCGATGTCAACGATCCGCGCCCGCGCATCGCCATCGTCATCACCAAGCTCGGCCTGCTGCACGGCACGACCTTGGCGGCGATCGACCAGCTGCCGGCCGATGTCACGCTTTCCTTCAGCCCCTATGCGAGCGATCTCGGCCAATGGATCGCCCATGCCCGCAGCCTGGGCCATGAGGTGATGCTGGATCTGCCGATGGAATCGAATCAGAGCGGCGCCGATCCTGGGCCCGATGGTCTGCTGACCACGCTCAGTCGCCGAGGAAAATCTTCAACGCCTGGCCTGGGTGACCGCCCGCGCCGACGGTTATGTCGGGCTTGCCGGCGTGCTGGGCGACCGTTTCACCGCCTCGCCCGTGGGCTTGCGTCCGGTGCTGCGCGACATCGCCCGGCGCGGGCTGATGTTCCTCGATCCGCATCTGACCGCCGACAGCGTGGCTTCCAGCGAAGCGACAAAACTGCGTCTGCCGCGCGCGATTGCCGATCTCACCATCGACAACACGCCCGACCGCGTTTCCATCGATACCCAACTCGCCGAGCTGGAACGCCGCGCCCGCATCACCGGCTTTGCCATCGGCCTTGCCAACGGCTATCCGGTGACCATCGAGCGGCTGGCGGATTGGGCCCGCAGCCTGGCCGAACGCAACCTGGCGCTGGCCCCGGTCAGCGCAATTGCCGATCAGCAGGCCGACCGATGAAACGCTATGAGGAGCGGCCGTATCGCCCCGGCGTGGGGATCATGCTGCTGAATGCGGACAGCGATGTCTTCGTCGGCCAGCGCATCGACAACCCGGCCGATGCCTGGCAGATGCCCCAGGGCGGCATCGACGAGGGCGAAGATCCGCTGACGGCGGCATGGCGCGAGATGCAGGAAGAGATCGGCACCGGCAAGGCCGAGCTGCTGGCGGAAAGCCGCGGCTGGCTGAACTACGACCTGCCGCCCGATCTTGCCGACCGGATCTGGAAGGGACGCTATCGCGGCCAGCGCCAGAAATGGTTCGCCTTTCGCTTTCGAGGGCGCGACGGCGATATCCGCATCGACACGCCACACGCGGAATTCCGCGCCTGGAAGTGGGCGGCCATGCGCGATCTGCCCAATCTGATCGTGCCCTTCAAGCGCAAGCTCTATGGCGAATTGCTGGTGGAATTCGCTCGCCTGCTGCCAGGCGCAGCGACACGGGTCATGAGCAGCACGCCCATGAGCGAGCCGAGCAAAATGATGCAGCTGGCAACAGCCTTGCATCAGGCGCGCAAGCGCGATGCGGCTGCCGCCCTTTATGAAAAGGTGCTGGCGCTCGATCCCGGCGATGCCGATGCGCTGCATCTGCTGGGGGTTGCCCGCGGCCAGGGCGGCGACAACAAGGCAGCCCTCGCGCTGATCGGCAAGGCCATCGAGCGGCGCGGCGATGTGGCCGTCTATCATCTCAACCTCGCGCGAGCGCTGTCGAAGCTCGGCGACAAGCAGGGCATGGTGGCAGCGCTTCATCGCTGCATTGCCCTCGACGGCCGGGACGATGCGGCACGCATCATGCTGACCCAGCATCTGATGCCCGGCCCCACCTATGTCGACATCCTGAAGCGCATGCATGACTGGCTGCTGCCGGCGAGCTATCTGGAGATCGGGGTGGAGAGCGGGCGATCGCTGGCTCTCGCCTTGCCGCCGACGCGCGCCATCGGCATCGATCCCGCGCCGCAGATCGAGGTGAGCTTCGCCGCCGAGACCAAAATCTTCAAGATCGCCAGCGACGATTTCTTTGCCCACCACGATCCGGCAAAGGAATTCGCCCGGCCCGTTATCGATCTCGCCTTTATCGATGGCTTGCATCTGTTCGAGCAGACGCTGCGCGACTTCATCAACATCGAGCGCCATGCCGGCCCCAGATCGGTGATCCTGGTGCATGACTGCCTGCCGGTTGACGAGATGAGTGCGGCGCGCGACCGGCGCGGCCTGTTCTGGACCGGCGATGTGTGGAAGGTAATTCCGGCATTGATCCGCTGGCGCCCGGATCTTGAGGTTCGCAGCATCGCTGCCCGCCCCTCGGGCCTGGGCATGATCACGCGCCTCGATCCCGCCTCGCGCGTGTTGAGCGAGAATTACGAGGCGATCGTCCAGCAATTCATGGACATGCCGACACCGCTGGACGGTGACGAGCAAGACAGGGTTCTCGCCCGCACCGCCAACGATCTGGGAGAGCTGGAAGGCTATCTGCGTTCGCGCGGATATGGGGCGGCTTAGGCTGGAGGCTAGTCGCCCGTCAAAATCCGGTCGACCAGCTGGCCCACTGTCGGCACGAAGCCGCCGGCATAGAAGGGATCGTCCCTGAAGCGATAGGCGTTGTGGCCGGCGAACATCAGATTGTGCTCCGTATCCTCGGAGTGGCTGATGGTCTGTAGCGTCTTCTGGATGCAATAGCTGCGCGGATCGGCCTTCTTGCCCGTGGTGCCTGCCTCGTTCTGCGCCCAGTTGGAGAAGGAGCAGGCCGAAAGGCAGCCCATGCAATTGATCTGGTCGGTGCGGATCTCGTCCGCCTTTTCCGGCTCGACGAAGACCAGTGTCGAATCCGGCGTGCGCAGCGCCTCGGTGAAGCCCGACGCCACCCAGCCCGCAGCGCGCAGCTTGTCGGCCGCGGTCAGATAGACAATGCGGCCGCGCGCACCCACCGGGAATTCCCATTCATGCTCGCCCACCGGCGCCATGCTGTAGGCGACCTGGCGTTCCGATCTGGCGCGCAATTCCTCGATGAAGGGGTTGTTCACCGCCGAGGAATAGAAGCCGGTCGGGCTGAAGCGGTTGAGGAACACATCGCCTTCGCTCGAGGTCAGCAGCCGCTTCTTCCAGGCTTCCGAGATCGGACTCTCCTGGGTCAGCAAGCGGGCGCGTGCCGAACTGGAAGGCGACCGGGCCGACATCGGGATCGCCGATCCAGTTCGCCCATTCGCGCAGATACCACACGCCGCCGGCCATGAAGATCGGCACATCGGCAAGGCCGCATTCCTCGGCCATCAGCCGGCGCAGCTCGACCACGCGCGGGAAGGGATTCTCCGGCCGGTTCGGATCTTCGCTGTTGGAAAGGCCGTTATGGCCGCCGGCAAGCCAGGGATCCTCGTAGACCACGCCGCCCAGCCAGTCGCGGAACTTGTGATAGGCGCGCTTCCACAAGGCGCGGAAGGCGCGGGCCGAGGAGACGATGGGATAATAGTAGACGCCGTACTGGGCGCAGATCTCGGCGATGCGATAGGGCATGCCGGCCCCGCAGGTGACGCCGTGGATCATGCCCTTGGCGCCTTCCAGCACGCCATGCAGCACGCGCTCGGCCCCGCCCATCTCCCACAGCACGTTCATATGCAGCCGGCCCAGGCCGTTGGAGGATTCATGGGCCATGCGCGCCTGATGGATGCCGCCGCGGATGGAATGGGCGATCAGCTCGTCATGGCGCTCGCGCCGCGTCTTGCCGTAATAGATCTGCGGCAGCAGGTTGCCCTCGGCATCGAAGGAATCGGCATTGACGCCGGAGAAGGTGCCGACGCTGTTGCTCGCGGCCCAGGCGCCGGAACTCTCGCCGTTGGAAATCGAGATGCCCTTGCCGCCTTCGACCAGCGGCCAGACTTCCCTGCCCGAGACGATGATGGGTTGAAGTGCCTTCACGGGCGTCTCTCTACCAGCCCTAAAGCGCCTGACGCAAGGCGCCGGGCCGGTCGGTGATGATGCTGTCGGCCCCCCAGCCCTGCAATCGCCGGGCCAGGGCCGCATCGTTGACCGTATAAACGGCCAGATCATAGCCCAACCGCTTGATCTCGGCTGCCCATTCCGGCGTCAGATTCTGATGCCCGCAATGGACCGAATGGCAGGCGAGGCTGGCCGCCGCCGCCGACCAATCCGCCGGTTTTTCCCAGATCAGCAGGCCGCGGGGGTATTCCGGCGCGCTATCGCGGGCCGCCGCCAGGCCCTCGCGCGAAAAGCTCGATATCACGAGGCCGCCCCGGCCCTGGGGCCAGACGCGGCGGACCACATCCATGATGGCCCGGCCGGTTTCAGCATCCTGGCCGGGCGAGGGCTTGATTTCGAGATTGGCGTCGATGCCCAGTTCCAGCACGAGTTGCCAGCGTCTGATCCAGGCGCGGCACGCCTTCGCCGCGATAGGCATCGGAAAACCAGCTTCCGGCGTCGAGCGCCGCAATCTCGCTCCAGGGCATGGCTGCCGCCGGACCGCGGCCATTGGTGGTGCGGTCCAGCAGGTCGTCATGCATCAGGATGACGACGCCATCGCTCGAGAGCTTGGCGTCGAACTCCACCATCCGCGCGCCCTGTTCGGCGGCAAGCCTGAATGAGGCCAGCGTATTTTCCGGCGCATGGGCCGCAGCACCGCGATGACCCACGACCGGCGCCAGAAGCCTCACCCTCTCGCCTCCTGGGGGAAGCGGGCGGCCTTACTCGCCGGCCGCCGCCTTCAGGTCCTCGCCGGTCTTCTGGTCGACGGCCTTCATGCTGAGCTTGACCTTGCCGCGGTCATCCACGCCCAGCACCTTGACCTTCACCACATCGCCGACATTGACCACGTCGCTGGTCTGCTTGACCCGCTGCGGGGCGAGCTCGCTGATATGCACCAGACCGTCGCGGCTGCCGAGGAAGTTCACGAAGGCGCCGAAATCCATGACCTTCACCACCTTGCCGGAATAGACATGGCCGATCTCCGGCTCCGCGACGATGCCGCGGATCCAGTCGATGGCGGCCTGGGCTGCGGTCGCATCCACCGCGGCGACCTTGATCGTGCCGTCGTCCTCGATATCGATCTTGGCGCCGGTCTGCTCGGTGATCTCGCGGATCACCTTGCCGCCCGTGCCGATCACTTCGCGGATCTTGTCCTTGGGGATGGTGATCACGGTGATGCGCGGTGCGTTCTGGCTGACTTCCTGGCGCGAGGAATCGATGGCCTTGGCCATCTCGCCCAGGATGTGCAGCCGGCCGGCCTGCGCCTGGTTCAGCGCGATCTTCATGATCTCCGGCGTGATCGAGGCGATCTTCAGATCCATCTGCAGCGAGGTGATGCCGCGATCGGTGCCGGCGACCTTGAAATCCATGTCGCCCAGATGATCCTCATCGCCCAGGATGTCGGAGAGGACGGCGAAATCCTTGCCTTCCTTGATCAGGCCCATGGCGATGCCGGCCACCGGACGGGTCAGCGGCACGCCCGCATCCATCATCGAGAGCGACGAGCCGCAGACGGTCGCCATCGAGGACGAACCGTTGGATTCGGTGATCTCCGAGACGATGCGAACCGTGTAGGGGAAGGCTTCCTTCGCCGGCATCAGCGGATGGACCGCGCGCCAGGCAAGCTTGCCATGGCCGATCTCGCGCCGGCCGGGCGAACCCATGCGGCCTGCCTCGTTGGTGGCATAGGGCGGGAAGTTGTAATGCAGCATGAAATGCTGGCGGGATTCGCCTTCCAGCGCGTCGATGATCTGCTCGTCCTGGCCGGTGCCGAGCGTGGTCACCACCAGCGCCTGGGTTTCGCCGCGGGTGAAGAGCGCCGAGCCATGGGCGCGCGGCAGTACGCCGATCTGGCAATCGATCTGACGCACGGTCTTGGTATCGCGCCCGTCGATGCGCTTGCCGGTAGCGAGGATGCTGCCGCGCACGATGTCCTGCTCCAGCGCCTTGAACTTCTTGCCGATGAGCTCGGCCGGCAGGCCTTCGGCCACCAGCGTCTCGACGGCCTTCAGCTTGGCATTGGCGAGCTTGACGGTGCGCGCCTGTTTGGCGGTCTCGGTATAGGCTGAGCGCAGATCGCCAGAAACAACGTCGGCCAGGCGCTTGGCAACCTGCTCGGCCTCGGGGGCTGCGGCCGGCAGCTCCCAGGGATCCTTGGCGCAGGTTTCCGCCAGTTCGATGATCGCCTTGATCACCGCCTGGAACTGCTCGAAGCCGTACTGGACGGCACCGAGCATGATGTCTTCGGAGAGCTCCTTGGCCTCGGATTCGACCATCAGCACGCCTTCGGCGGTGCCGGCGACGACGAGGTCGAGCGCAGATTCACCCAGCTTTTCCTGCAGCGGGTTCAGCACATACTGCCCGTCGACATAGCCCACGCGCGCGGCCCCGATCGGGCCCATGAAGGGAATGCCGGAGATGGTGAGCGCGGCCGAGGCACCGATCAGGGCGACGACATCGGGGTCGTTCTCCAGATCGTGGCTCAGTACCGTGCAGATGACCTGGGTCTCGTTGCGGAATCCGGCTGCAAACAGCGGACGGATCGGACGGTCGATGAGGCGCGAGGTCAGCACCTCCTTCTCCGTCGGCCGGCCTTCGCGCTTGAAGAAGCCGCCCGGAATCTTGCCGGCGGCGAATGTCTTTTCCTGGTAGTTGACCGTGAGCGGGAAGAAATCGATTCCCGGCTTCGGCTGGCGGGCGGCAACGGCGGTGCAGAGCACCACGGTCTCGCCATAGGTGACCAGCACGGCGCCATCGGCCTGGCGGGCGACGCGCCCGCTTTCCAGAACGAGCTTGCGCCCGCCCCAGTTGAGTTCCTTGCGTTGAACGTTGAACATTGATTTATCCTTGATTGGATCGGTGAGGCATGAAGGTCGGAATGCCCATTGCCGGACCCGCGAAAGCGGCGCTGAACGCGCCGCTTGCGTCGGCCCGGCATACTAAATGCTGCCCGCTCCGACCGTTCAGCGGGCAGGTCGCACTCTTTGCGCCCGCCATTGGCGGAACGCAATCGCTAGATGGGGTATTAACGGCGAAGTCCAAGGCGCTCGATAAGTTCCTTGTAGCGCCCTTCGTTCTTGCGCTTGAGGTAATCCAGCAAGCGCCGCCGCTGGCCCACCATCACCAGCAGGCCACGACGGGAATGGAAATCCTTCTCGTGGGTCTGGAGGTGGTCGGTGAGGCTCTTGATACGCTCGGATAGCAGCGCCACCTGGACTTCCGGTGAACCGGTATCGCCCTCGCCGGTGGCATATTCCTTGATCAGCGCCTGCTTGCGCTCGACAGTAAACGACATCGCAGAGTCCTTTCTCTCTACAGGTTCAGCACGCGCACCGGGCGTATATCGCCAGCCTCGAGACGGACGAGCGCCACCGGCAAGCCGCCGGACTTGGCGCAGAAAATCGCCCCGCTCTCGAAATGGCCAATGCGTTCCAGGTCTTGACGCCGGATCGGTCCGACGCTCTGTCCGCAACGCAGGCGAGACGCCTCACTATCGCTGACGGCCAGCGCCGGGATGTCGTCCAGCGCGGTCGCCACCGCTAAAAGGTGCCGTGAAGCGGCGGGAATATGCCCCAAGGCCTTTAACGAATCCAGCGAAATCCCGTGGGATTCGTTAAAGGGCCCTACGGCGATACGCCGCAGTGCCGAGACATGGCCGCGGCTGCCGACGGCCTCGGCCAGGTCGCGGGCCAGGCTGCGCATATAGGCGCCCTTGCCCGAGCGCACCTCGAACAGGGCATGGTCGGCATCGGGCCGTCCGATCAAGTCGAAGCGTTCGATCAGGGCCTGGCGGGACGCCAGCTCCACCACCTCGCCCGCCCGGGCCAGGTCATAGGCGCGCTCGCCATCCACCTTGAGGGCGGAATAGATCGGCGGGCGCTGCAGGATCAGCCCGCGCAATGCGGGCAGTGCGGCCTCGATCTCGGCATCCTCGGGCCGCTTCTCGCTGGTGGCGATGACGGCGCCTTCGGCATCGTCGGTTGCCCGCGCCTCGCCGAATTTGAGGGTAAAGCGATAGGTCTTCATGCCGTCCATGACGAAGGGAACGGTCTTGGTTGCCTCTCCCAGCGCGATAGGCAGCAGGCCCGTTGCCAGCGGATCGAGGGTGCCGCCATGACCGGCCTTGGCCGCATTGAACACACGGCGCACCTCGCCCACCGCGGATGTCGAGGTGATGCCGGCGGGCTTGTCGAGGATCAGCCAGCCATCGACGCGATCGCCCCGCCGCTTACGCCCCATCATCCCCGTCCTTTGGCCCGGAATCCTTCTTCAGATCGCGGACGACGGATGGGTCATGCAACAGCTTCTCGATGCGATCGGCTTTGTCGAAGGAAAGATCGGGGGCGAAATGGACCGTGGGCGCCACGCGAAGCTCGACAGCATCGCTGAGGCGCATGCGAAAGAACCCGGTAGCCCGGTTCAGGGCCTTGGCGAGAGCCGCGGCATCGCCGCCGCCGAAGGGCACCACGAAGGCCGTGGCCGCGCGAAGATCGGGGCTGACGCGAACTTCGGTCACCGTCACCTGTAATCCAGCCAGTTCAGGATCGCGCAGCTCGCCACGCGCCAGGATCTCGGCCAGCGCATGGCGCAGCGCTTCGCCGACCCGCAGCTGGCGCTGGCTGGGGCCCTGGCTTCGCTTTCTAACCATCAGCTAGGCCAGCTCGCGCGAGACTTCCTCGATCTCGAAGCACTCGATCTGATCGCCGCGCTGGATGTCGTGATAATTCTCGAAGGCCATGCCGCATTCGAAGCCTTCCTTGACCTCGCGCACTTCATCCTTGAAGCGCTTGAGCGTCTTCAAGGCGCCTTCGTGGATGACCACGTTGTCGCGCAGCAGGCGCACCTTGGCGCCGCGCTTGACCACGCCTTCGGTCACCATGCAGCCGGCGATCTTGCCGACCTTGGTGATCTCGAAGACTTCGCGGATTTCGGCATTGCCCAGGAAGCGTTCGCGCAAGCTGGGCGCCAGCATGCCCGAGAGTGCCGCCTTCACGTCGTCGATGACGTTATAGATGATCGAGTAATAGCGGATATCGACCTTGTCGCGCTTTGCCAGTTCACGGGCCTGGGGATTGGCGCGCACATTGAAGCCGATGATGAGACCGCCCGAGGCGCGGGCGAGCGTCACGTCGGATTCGTTGATGCCGCCGACGGCCGCATGCAGGATCCGAGCGCCGACTTCCTCGGTGCGCATCTTCTGCAGCGAGCCCACGATCGCTTCCAGCGAGCCTTGCACGTCGGTCTTGATGACCACCGAAAGCTCCCTGGATTCGCCCGCGGCAATGCGCGAGAACTGCTGCTCCAGCGTGCCGCGGCCGGGGCCGCTCTGCTGGGCGCGAAGGCGCGTGCCGCGGAATTCGCTGACCTGGCGGGCGCGGCTTTCGTCTTCGACCACCGCGAAGCCGTCGCCGGCAAGCGGTGCTTCCTGCAGGCCCAGTACTTCGACCGGGGTTGCCGGACCCGCCTCGTTCACCGGCTGGCCGTGATCGTCGATCATGGCGCGCACGCGGCCCCATGCTGCACCGGCCACGAAGATGTCGCCGACACGAATGGTACCGTTCTGGACCAGCAACGTGGCGACCACGCCGCGGCCGCGGTCGAGCTTGGCTTCAATCACCGTGCCGCTGCCCGGACGATCGGGGTTGGCCTTGAGATCGAGGATTTCAGCCTGCAGCGAGAGAGCTTCTTCCAGCCGCTCGATGCCGGCCTTGGTCTTGGCCGAGACCTCGACATCGAGCACGTCGCCGCCCAGCTTTTCCACCACCAGCCCGTGCTGCAGCAGATCCTGGCGCACGCGGTCGGGATTGGCCGAGGGCTTGTCCATCTTGTTGATGGCGACGATTACCGGGACCTTGGCTTCCTTGGCGTGATTGATGGCCTCGATCGTCTGTTCCATGATTCCGTCATCGGCGGCCACGACCAGCACGACGATGTCGGTCACATTGGCGCCCCGCGCGCGCATCTCGGTGAAGGCGGCGTGGCCCGGCGTGTCGATGAAGGTGATCTTCTGCCCGCCCGGGCGCGTCACCTGATAGGCGCCGATATGCTGGGTGATGCCGCCGGCTTCGTGCGCGGCCACATCGGTCTGGCGCATGGCATCGAGCAGCGAGGTCTTGCCATGATCGACATGGCCCATGACCGTGACCACAGGCGGGCGCGAACTCAGCGCCGCCGGATCGTCGACTTCGCCGCCAATGCCGACTTCGATATCGGAATCGCTGACCCGGCGCAGCCGATGGCCGAATTCGTTGACGATCAACTCGGCCGTATCGGGATCGAGGCTCTCGTTGATCGTCGCCATGATGCCCATTTTCATCAGCGACTTGATCACATCGGTGCTGCGCTCGGCCATGCGGCTGGCGAGCTCCTGCACCGTGATGCTTTCGGGAATGATCACGTCGCGGATGACGCGGCCTGGCTCCTGCTGTTGCTGGAGGGCGCGCTTTTCCTTTTCCCGGGCGCGCTTGACGGCGGCAAGCGAGCGCATGCGCTCGCCGGCGTTCTCGTCGAGAGCCTGGTTGATCGACATCTTGCCGGCGCGCCGGCGCGGCTCGTCGCGGCGCGGCGCCAGCGGCTTAACCGGCGCCCGCAGGCTGGGGCGCTTGGCCTTGGCTGGCTCTTCCTCTTCCTCGGCCTCGGGCACGGGCCCGCGCGATGGCCGCACCACATTGGGCTCGATGCGCTTGACCGCGGGCTCGACCTTGGCCTTCGGCTGCTCAGCTTCGGGCACGACGTCATTGGCGGGCTCCGGCGGCTTGGGCGGATAGACCTCGCCGCGGGCTTCGGCTGCCTTGCGGCGCGCCTCTTCGGCTGCGGCCAGTTCGGCCTCTTCAACCGCACGGCGCTGGGCCTCTTCGGCTTCCTGGACGCGGCGCACTTCATCGGCGCGGGCGGCCTCCTCCAGCACCTTCATGCGGGTGGCACGTTCGCCCGCGGTCAGGTTGGAGAGGTGGGCCTTGTCCTCGGCGCTGAGCTCGGCGGTGGCGAGCGCCAGGTCCTTGTCGGTCGGGACCTCGGTCATCTTGCCGCCGGCACCCGGCGCATAGGTACGCTTGCGCTTGACCTCGACGGCGACCGTCTTGGAGCGGCCATGGGGGAAGGTCTGCTTCACCTGGCCGGCGTCGACGGTCTTCCTGAGCTCAAGCTTTCCCCGTGACAGGGAGAGCGGCTTTTTCACTTCCGATTCATTGCTCGTCGTCATCGCAACTCATTTCTCTGCAACTGATTTCTCTGGCCGCGAATTATCCGCGGCGCCATACGTCTTCATGGACTGAAACCGTCCACATTCGCGCAGCAGCCGTTCGGCCATGCCGCCGGGTGCAACGCATCCATGGACCACGCCCTCAATACCCAGGGCCGCCGACAATTCAACGCTGTCGAACAGCGCAATAACGGGCAAATCGCCGGCCAGCGCCGCCAGCTTGCCCCGACCATCGGCGGCGCCGTCGCTGGCCGCCAGCAACAGGGCGGCGCGACCGGCCTTCAAATCCTCGCGCACCTTCTCGAAGCCGGTGCGCAGCTGGCCCGCCCGGCGGGCCAGCCCCATCAGGGCCAAACAACGCTGGCCGAGCAGCCGTTCGACCTGGCTCGCCAGATCGGCGGGTGCGCTCACGCGCTGGCCCGCGGCCTTGGAGAACAAGCCCTTGGCAACGGCCGTTTCAACTATATCGCGGCCAGCGCTCAACCACAAACCGCGCCCCGGCAGGCGTTCGGCGGGGTCGAAGACAACCTGCTGATCCGGCCCGATAACGAAGCGCAGCAACTCGGCCTTGGGCTTGACCTCGCGGGTGACCAGGCAGCGGCGCAGCGGACCCTTCAGCAGCTCGCTATCGCCTTCGCCCGTTTCCACCGCATCGGCGGTCATGTCTGCAGCCTGGTCCACCCCGTGTCTGCTTCCTAGTCCTGCTTCTCGTCGCCGGCCTTGTCGTCGCCTGCGCTCTCGCCCACGACCTTCTCGTCGTCCTTGAACCAATGGGCGCGGGCCGCCATCACCATGGCGTTGGCGTCGCCTTCCGAAAGCGGGAAGTTGCGCAGGATACCGTCATTGCGGCTGGTCAGCTCATCGCCCGAGAGGTCGGCCAGATCGTCCAGCGTCTTGACCCCGGCTTCGCCCAGCGCCACCAGCATGGCGGGATTCAGGCCATCCACCGCAGCGAGCTCTTCGCTGACGCCCAGCTCCTTGCGGCGTACGCTGAGCCGCTCGTCCTGGGCCTGCAGAAAGGCGCGCGCGCGTTCGCGCAACTCGTTGGCGACGTCCTCGTCGAAGCCCTCGATGCCCGCCAGATCCTCCAGCGGCACCAAAGCCACGTCTTCGATCTTGGTGAAGCCTTCGGTCACCAGCAGATGGGCGATGACGTCGTCGATATCCAGCGCATCGATGAAGAGCTGCGAGCGGGTGCGGAATTCTTCCGACCGGCGTTCGGATTCTTGCGCCTCGGTCAGGATGTCGATATCCCAGCCGGTGAGCTGCGAAGCCAGGCGCACATTCTGGCCGCGCCGGCCGATGGCGAGACTCAGTTGATCATCGGGCACCACCACGTCGATGCGATGGGCATCTTCGTCCAGCACGACCTTGGCAACTTCCGCCGGGGCCAGCGCATTGACGACGAAGGTCGCCGGATCGTTGGACCAGGGAATGATGTCGATCTTCTCGCCCTGGAGTTCGCCCACCACCGCCTGGACGCGGCTGCCGCGCATGCCCACGCAAGCGCCGACGGGATCGATGGAGCTGTCATTGGAAATGACGGCGATCTTGGCGCGGCTGCCGGGATCGCGGGCGACCGACTTGATCTCGATGATGCCGTCGTAGATTTCCGGCACTTCCTGGGCGAACAGCTTGCCCATGAATTCGTTGCGGGTGCGGGAAAGGAAGATCTGCGGGCCGCGCTGTTCCTCGCGCACGTCATAGATCAGGGCGCGCACGCGATCGCCGGCCCGGAAGGTTTCGCGCGGCAGCAATTCGTCGCGGCGCAGGATCGATTCGCCGCGGCCGAGATCGACGGTGACGTTGCCGAATTCCACCCGCTTGACCAGGCCGTTGACGATATCGCCCTTGCGGTCCTTGAACTCCTCGAACTGGCGCCGGCGCTCGGCCTCGCGCACCTTCTGGACGATGACCTGCTTGGCGGTTTGCGCCGCGATACGGCCGAAATCGATCGGCGGCAGATCGTCGATCAGGAAATCGCCGACCTTCAGCGAGGGATCGCGATCGGTCGCCTGTTTCGGCGTGATCTGGGTGAACTCATTCTCGATCGGATCGGCGACCTGGCGATAGCGGGCCAGCTTGATCTCGCCGGTCTTGCGGTCGATCACCGCGCGAATGTCGTGCTCATGGCCGTATTTGGCGCGGCCGGCCTTCTGGATGGCCTGTTCCATGGCCTCCAGCACCTCGTCGCGTTCGATGCTCTTCTCGCGGGCCACCGCATCGGCGACCTGCAGCAATTCATGGCGGGTAACGGTCAGGTGTTCCATCGTCGACCTCAGTTAAATCTTTTTCGTTTCAGCTCGTTCGTTTCATGTCGGCACTGGCGGCGGCCAGCAGCTCGTCCGTCATGACCAGTTTGGCCTTGTCGATCTGTTCCAGCGGCAGGCGGTATTCGCCGGCTGATTCGATGATGCGAACGGTGCCGTCGGCCAGTTCGCCAATGCGGCCGCGAAAGCGCCGGCGGCCCTCGATCGGCCGGGTCAGTTCTACCCTTGCCTCGAAGCCGGCAAAGCGCTCGTAATCCTGCGGGCCGAACCAGCGGCCGGTCGATGCCGGGCGAGCTGACCTCCAGCAGATAAGCGTCATCCAGCGGGTCTTCAACATCCAGAATGGCGGAGAGGTTGCGGCTGATCTCGGCGCAATCGTCCACGGTCATCGGCTGGCGATCGGTCCGCTCCGCCATGATCTGGAGGGTCGGCCGTCCGCTGCCGCTGCCGTAATGCACGCGCACCAGCTCATAGCCCATGCCTTGCAGGACGGGTTCGACCAGCCGCGCTATATCCGCCGCCTTATCCAACGTCGCTTTTACTCACCAATATCGTGCCAACAAAAAAGGCGGGCCGTTGGGCCCACCCTTGTTTTATTTAGTCCCGTATTAGGATCGGGACTCTGGGATTGGCCGGGAATATAGGGATTTCAAGCCTTCCTGCAAGGAGAAACTGCGGTTTTGGCCCTTAAATGGGCCATAAGGGCGGCAGGCCCCAGGGGGCAAGATCTCCTAGGGCCGGCGCCGGCGGTCGGGCAGCCTGGTCTTCGATCGCATCCCAGATCTTCTCCTCCAGCCGGACCCCATCGAAGCGGTTGATTTCCTGCAGGCCCGTGGGCGAGGTCACGTTGATCTCCGTCATAAAGTCGCCGATCACGTCGATTCCCACGAAGATCAGCCCCCGCTCCTTGAGGGCCGGGCCGATGGCCGCGCAGATATCCTTTTCCCGGGTGGTCAGCTTGGAAGGCTGGGGCTTGCCGCCGGCATGCATGTTGGAGCGTGCCTCGCCCGCCGGCGGCACCCGGTTGATCGCCCCCACCGCCTCGCCATCGATCAGGATGATGCGTTTGTCGCCCTGGCGCACCTCCGGCAGGTAGCGCTGGACGATCACCGGCTCGCGATAGAGCAGGGTGAACATCTCGATCACCACATTCAGGTTCTCGTCGCCCGGCGCGATATGGAACACCCCGGCCCCGCCATTGCCGAACAGAGGCTTGACGATGATGTCCTTGTGCTCGTCGCGGAAGGCGCGGATCTGGCGTGGGTCGGAAGCGATCAGGGTCGGGCGGCATCAGCCCTTCGAAATGGGTGACGAACAGCTTCTCCGGCGCGTTGCGCACATGAACCGGATCGTTCACCACCAAGGTGGCCGGATGGATGTGCTCCAGCATGTGGGTGGCGGTGATATAGGCCATGTCGAAGGGTGGATCCTGGCGCATCAGGATCACATCGAGACCGGCGAGATCGAGCAGCTCCGGCTTGCCCATCTCATGATGATTGCCCAGTTCGCGCTTCAGCTTCATCGGCCGGGCGGTGGCGAAGATACGCCCATCGCGGAAGAACATGTCGCGCGGCAAATAGTGGAACAGCCCATGGCCGCGGCGCTGGGCCTCGAGCCCCAGCACGAAACTGGAATCGGCATCGATGTTGATCGTCTCGATGGGGTCCATCTGGATGGCGACGGCAAGGCTCATGGCGGCGGCAACCCCAATCGTTTCGATTTAAGAGCGCAGAGGAGCGGCGGGAACAGCCGCTAGTTCAACTTGCCCTTGAGATCCTGCAACAGGCTCTCGGCACGTTCGCGCAGTCTTTCATCGGCGGCGAGAACGCGGCTGCGCTCGGCCGCCTCGATGGCCGCGCGCAGATTGCCGAGGCGGCCATAATGCCCGCCGGCTTCCAGCCAAAGCAACGGCTCCTTGGGCGCGATCAGCAGCATGCGCTCGATGGTGCCGGCGGCAGCCTCCAGCTGGTCGGACTGGATCTGGCGGACTTTGATGTTGTTCTGCAGGCGCAGCAGGATGTCGCGGTTGCCGGCGGGCAGGAAATGCTCGGGCGCCAGCTCCGCCGAGGCCCCGGCCCCGGTCTTCAGCAATTCGCGCAACGCCACCGCATCGCGCATGCGCCCGCCATCGAAGGGATCGAGAACGGCGCGGCCATCGGGCGCCCCCAGCCGCACCAGGAAACGGCCCGGGAAGTTCAAGCCTTCCATCGTCCAGCCCAGCGCACGGGCCGAATGGATATAGATGATCGACAGGCTGACCGGCAGGCCGCGCCGGCGCTCGATGACGCTGATCAGATTTGCATTGGCGAGATCGTCATAGGTCTGGCGATCGCCGTTGAGTTCATGGCGGCCCGCCAGCACGGAAGCGAGCACCGCCGAGCGGCCGGCAAGGCTGGATCCTGCTTCGGCGCCAGCGCGTTCGCTTTCTTCCACCAGGTCGCGCACGACATCGCCAAGCCAGCGCCGGGCGACTTCGATATCGGCTTCAGGCCGGTCGAAACTGCCCAATAGCAACGCTGCTTCCGCCAGATCGATCTCGTTATCGGCCGCCGCGCCAAACGCGCTGAGGCGCGCGACGGCCGCCGCGCGATCGGCGTTCTGGGGCGGCTTCATGGGTTGCTTACAGCCGGTTGAGGCGGAATCGAGGTCTGCTGGCGCGCCGGGTCGTTTTTCAGCCGCACGAAGCTGATCACGTTGCGAACATAGGAAATGTCGCGGGCATGATCGATGACCCGCTGCAATTCGGCCTGGTTCTGTGCCACGCCCATCAGATAGATCGTTCCTGCCACGCAATCGATATTGTAGTTGATCGAGCGTACCCGGCTATCGAATAGCAGATCGTTACGCAGGGTCTGCGCCAGCCAGACGTCGTGCACATACTCGCCGACGGATTCGGACTGGGTCACCTTGATCTCGTTGATAACCTCGACCACGTTGGGCTGCTGCCAGGCAAGCTTCACGGCCGTCACCCGGTCTTCCGGCTTGTCGACCTGACCCGCCAGCAGCACGCGGCCCTCATGCACCTCGACATCGACGGTGGTCACCAGACCGGGATCGGTCTGCAGCATGGCATTGGCGATGCCCAGCGTGATGCCGTTATCGTTGACCGCCTGGCCAAGACCACGCTCCTCGGAGGCGGCGGTGGCCACGGTAGCGCCGCCGCTCACCGTCATGTCCAAGGGCGAACAGCCGGTCAATAACGGGAACAGGGCGCAACAGCCCAGAAGCGAAGCCAGACGCGGCAAAGTCAGGCGCAGCAAGGACGGTCCTTTGATTCCCTACAACCTATTGTGGACCTTATGAATCAATACGCCAAGAGTTGAGAATGTGGCGTGGCCAGCGCCAAGGCACGACCAGCATGACATCAAAGCGCGGCTGGTGGCCGGTAAGCTGCGGCCGGGCGGCCAGGAAGGCGCTGGCCGCGCGCGCGATACGCTGGCGCTGGCGGACCAGGATGGATTCGGCTGCCCGGCCCCAATCGGCCCGGCTTTTGACCTCGATAAAGGCGATCACCCGGCCGCGCCGGGCAACGATATCGATCTCTCCCAAACCGGCGTTCCGAGGGCCGCACTTCAGATTGCGGGCCACAACCCGATAGCCCGACAGCGTGAGCGCCAGGATCGCCAGCCTTTCGGCTGCCCGGCCGCGTTTCCAGGCGCGCCGGCGTTCAGCCTTCATCCTGGATCGTCCGCTGGTTCGCCTTCACTAAGCGCCAGTGCCCGGCGATAGACCGATCGGCGCGGTTCGCCGGTGATGGCCGCGACCCGGTCGACAGCATCGCGCAGGCTCAAGTCGCCATCGCCTCGCGCAGCGCCTGATCCAGCGCCGTCTTGCCATGGACTTGCTTGGCGCAGGCGGTCCGATCACGATCACCACCTCTCCCCTGGCGGGCGCTGTTTCGTAATGAGCGGCGAGGCCCGCCAGATCGCCGCGCCGGACCTCCTCGAACAATTTGGTCAGCTCGCGGGCGATCGCCGCATTGTCGGTTGCCGAGCACAGCCGCCATGTCGGCCAAGCGCTTCCGGCAAGCGGTTCGCTGATTCATAGACGATGAGGGTCGCGGGAATCGCCGCCAGCTCCTCTCAATTCCTCGCGCCGCTGGGCCGAGCGGGCGGCAAGAAATCCGGCAAAGAAAAAACGATCCGGCGGCAGGCCCGATAGAACCAGGGCCGCCAGCGCTGCCGAGGCGCCCGGCACGGCAGTCACCGGTAGGTCTTCCGCGATCGCCGCCTGCACCAGCTTGTAGCCGGGATCGGAGACGAGCGGCGTGCCGGCATCGGAGATCAGCGCCAGACTCTCCCCGCCACGCAGCCGCTCCAGAATCTTCGGGCGCATGCGTTCGGCGTTGTGTTCGTGATAGGCCAGCAGGGGCCGGCGGATGCCATGGCGGGTCAGCAGTTTCAGGCTGACGCGGGTGTCCTCACAAAGGATGGCATCGGCGCTCTTGAGGATTTCGAGCGCGCGCAGGCCGATATCGCCGGCATTGCCGATGGGCGTTGCAACGATAGTCAGGCCGCCGAGTTTAGTCTGTCTGTGCGATTGCCTGGGCGCGCCGCTCTCGCTAGGCTCGCTGCCTGTTTCAGACTTGCTCCCAGTTCCGGCCTTACCCATGGAGCCGTCGCGCCGTGATTTGCCTGTCGACATCGCTCCGCCATAGCTGCCTGGTTTCTTTTGCCGTCGCCCTGCTGCTGGCAACAGCCGCCTGTCAGGGGCCAAACGTACCGGGGGCTGCTCCCACCCAGCAAGCTGCAACACCGGCACCGCCGAGCGCCTCGCCCCAGGCCATGCCGCCGATGACCCAGAGCGGCCCCGCTACGCCGACAGATTCCAGGCGCCACCGCCACGGTCGGGTTGCTGGTGCCGCTTTCGGGGCCCAATGCCGCGCTCGGTCAGGCGCTGACCCAGGCGAGCGAGATGGCGCTGTTCGAATCCGGCAATCAGACCACCGCCCTGGTGGTCCAGGATACCGAGGCGCCGGCGGGTGCCGGCCGCCGCAGCACAAGCCGCCATCGGCCAGGGCGCCAATATCCTGCTGGGTCCGGTCTTTGCCGCCCATGCCAAGATCGTCGGTCCCGTCGCAGCCAACGCCCATGTGCCGGTGATTGCCTTTACCACCGATGCCTCGGCCGCGGGACCGGGCCTTTATGTCATGGGCATCCTGCCCAGCCTGCAGATCGAGCGCGATGTGAGCTATGCCGCGAGCCAGGGTTTCAAGCGCTTTGCAGCATTGCTGCCCAACTCGCCCTATGGCCGATGCGGTCGCCGATGCGCTTGGGCCGGTGACGGCGCGATACCAGGTTCAGCTGGCGCAGATCGAATACTACGATCCCGCCGCGGTGGAGTTTTCCGGTCCGGTGCAGAAGCTCGCGGCCGACGGACCCTTCGATGCGCTGCTGATTCCCGAGGGCGGGGCGCGGCTTCGCTCCATCGCCCCGCTGCTCGGCTTCTACAATATCGATACGGCCAAGGTGAAGCTGCTGGGCAGCGCCTTGTGGACGGACCCCAATCTGGCAACGGAGCCAGCACTCGTCGGTGCCTGGTTCGCGAGCCCATCATCGGCCGGCTGGATGGGATTCAGCCAGCGCTACCACGCGACCTACGGCAGCGATCCGCCGCGTCTGGCCAGCATCGCCTATGACGCCATGACCATGGCAATGGCGCTGGCCAAGACGAATGATTTCAGCGACGCGACTCTCAGCCCGGGCCGATGGCTTCACCGGCGTCGACGGCGCGTTCCGCTTCGGGGCCGA
Source organism: uncultured Alphaproteobacteria bacterium (assembly GCA_963770335.1). GTDB lineage: Bacteria > Pseudomonadota > Alphaproteobacteria > Dongiales > Dongiaceae > DASXQK01. The sequence continues at coordinate 109,936 of CAVYPG010000005.1, read as the reverse complement.
CGGCAAGGTGCAGCGCAATCTCGATATCGTCGAGGTGCGGCCCACGGGTTTTGCGCTCAAGGATCCGGCGCCGAAGGATTTCTCGCCGGCCCTCACAAACTAACCAGCGAGACTAGCCATCTAAACCGGCCAGTTAAACCGGCCTGTCGCCCTTCACGGTGACGCGGTTGCCGGCGCGCGTATGCGGCCAGTAATCCCACATCGCGCGATGCTGGGTGCAGCGATTGTCCCAGAAGGCGATGGAGTTCGGCTGCCAGCGGAAGCGGCACTGGAACAGCGGATTTTCCATATGCTCGTAGAGATAGCGCAGGATGCCCTCGCTCTCGTCGATGGGCAGGCCGAGGATGCGGGTGGTGAAGCCGCGATTGACGTAGAGCGATTTCTTGCCCGTCACCGGGTGGGTGCGGATCACCGGATGTTCGGCGCGCGGATATGTGGCCCTGTCCTTCTCGCCGGCGAAATCGAACAGCCCGCGATAGACATGCTCGCCGTCATGGACGGCCTTGAGGCCGGCGAGATAGGCCTTCATGCGATCCGACAGCGCTTCGTAGGCCGACATACATATTGGCGAACAGCGTGTCGCCGCCATGGGGCGGGCATTGCTTGATATGCAGGATCGTGCCCATGGGCGGCTCGACATCGCATGAGACATCGCTATGCCAGCCCTCGCCGTTGGCGCGCGGCGTATCCTTGTCGGCATAGATCTTCATCAGCTCGGGAATCCCCTCGACATGGGGGGCGGCCGGATGGATGTGCAGATCGCCGAAGCGCCGGCCGAAAGCCAGATGCTGTTCCGCGCTGAAGGTCTGGTCGCGAAAGAAGATCACCAGGTTTTCGGCGAGCGCGCGATGGAGCTCGTCGAACTGGCGGTTGGAGAGCGGCTGGGCGAGATCGATCTTGCCGATCTCGGCGCCGATCACCGGCGTCAGCTTGTCGACGCTGATGGTCTCATAAGGCGCGCTCTCCGCTGTCACGTGGCGAATCCGCGGGCCGGCTTTGGCGTTCAGCATGGCGCTACCCTTTTGACCTTCGCCCCATGATATCGGGGCCGGGGCCGATTAAACAACCAAGGCGGCGAGCACCGCATTCAGGCGCTGCAGACCGGCGGGCGTGGCGCGTATTCCCGCCTCATCGAGCTCAAGGAAACCGCCATCGATCAGCGGCGCCATGCTGGCGGGCGCAATCGCTTCCTCGATCTCGCGGCCGAGCGCCTGGCGAAACCGCCGGCGTGAGATGCCGCGCGAAAGCCGGAGGCCCATCAGCAGCAATTCTTCCTGACGCTCGGCCGGCGAGAGCGCGCGGTATTCGCGCGTCGCATGGCCCTGGGATTCGACCGAGGCAAGCCAGGCTTCCGGCGCCCGGTGCTGGCGGGTGACATAGCGCGATCCCGCAATCGTCAACCGGCCATGGGCGCCGGGGCCGATGCCGACGATAGTCGCCGCCCTGCCAATAGACGAGGTTGTGCCGGCATTCGGCACCCGGCCGCGCATGGTTGGAGATTTCGTAGGCCGGCAGGCCTGCGCCTGCGAGGCGATCCCGGGTTGCTTCATACAGCTCGGCCGCCGTCTCCTCATCGGGCAACACGAAGTCGCCGCGCCGATAGGCGCCTTCGAACGCCGTATTGGCCTCGATGGTCAGTTGATAGAGCGAGAGATGCTCGCCCGCGAGGGCCAGAGCCCGATCCAGCTCCTTCATCCAGCCCGCGACAGTCTGGCCGGGCCGCGTATAGATCAGATCGAAACTGAAGCGCGCAAAATGCCGGCGCGCGATATCGAGGGCCGCGAGCCCCTCGCCTGCGCTATGGGTCCGGCCGAGGAATTTGAGCGCGCCATCGTCGAGCGCCTGGATGCCGAGCGAGACGCGGTTGACGCCGGCGTCCGCCAGTGCGGCGAAATTCGCCGCCTCCACCGAGGTCGGATTGGCTTCCAGCGTGATTTCGAGATCGGGGGCATCCGGCCAGTGATGGGCGATGCGTTCGATCAGGGCCGCGACAGTGGCCGGCGGCATGAGCGAGGGCGTGCCGCCGCCGAAGAAGACGCTGTCGAGCCGCCGCCCGGCTGTCGTTTGCGCATAGTGATCGAGCTCCGCCAGCAGTGCACGGCGCCAGCGCTCCTGGTCGACGCTCTCGCGCACATGGCTGTTGAAGTCGCAATAGGGGCATTTGGAGCGGCAGAACGGCCAGTGGACATAGAGGCCGAAGCCGCCGTCGTCTTGCTTGCTCCCGGGAATTCAGGAGAAGCACGCCTCGACCAGCTTGCGGAAGGCCTCGGCGCGATGGCTGATCTGATGCTTGCCCTGGGGATCCATCTCGCCAAAGGTCTGGCTGCGCCCATCGGGCAGGAACATGGGGTCATAGCCGAAGCCGCGCTCGCCCCGCGGCGGCCAGACGAGGCGGCCCGGTGACGCGGCCTTCGAACGAATCGACATGGCCGTCGGGCCAGGCCAGCGACAGGACCGAGACGAAATGCGCCGTGCGGTCGGCATCGGGGCCAAGCTGGCGCTCCACCCGCTGCATGGCCATGGCGAAGTCTTTCTTCGGGCCCGCCCAGCGCGCCGAATAGATGCCGGGTGCACCACCCAGGGCATCCACCACCACGCCGGAATCATCGGACAGCGCCGGCAGCTTTGCGGCTTGTGCTGCGGCCAGCGCCTTCAGCTCCGCATTGGCCTGGAAGGTCTCGCCCGTCTCGGCCGGTTCGGGCAGGCCGAGATCGCCGGCGCTGACGCAGTCGGCCTTGTAGGGCGCCAGCAGTTCGGCGATCTCCTTCAGCTTGCCGGGATTGTGGGTGGCAATGACGAGCTTGCCCCCGGGAAACCGCCGCGCCATGGTTATGCCGCGATCCCCAGCGCGTCACGCTGGGTGGAAACCAGGATGTCGCAGCCGCGCCGGGCCAGCGCCAGCATGGCCATGAAGGCTTCCTCGGCGAAGGGCTTCTGCTCCGCCGTGCCCTGGATCTCGACGATGCCGCCGCTGTCGGTCAGCACGAAATTGGCATCGGCTTCGGCGCCGCTATCCTCCTCGTAATCGAGATCGAGCAGCGCCTCGCCCTTGACGAGGCCGCAGGAAATGGCGGCGACATGGCCGTGCAGCGGCATCTTGGTGATCGCCTTGATCTTCTGCAGATAGGAGAAGGCGAGATGGAGGGCGACATAGCTGCCGGTGATGGCCGCGGTGCGCGTGCCGCCATCGGCCTGCAGCACATCGCAATCGATCTTCACCTGGCGCTCGCCGAAGCCGGTCAGATCGGTAACCGAGCGCAAGGATCGCCCGATCAGGCGCTGGATCTCATGGGTGCGTCCGCTCTGGCTGCCGCGCACCGCTTCGCGATTGCCCCGGGTGTTGGTGGCGCGCGGCAGCATGCCGTATTCCGCCGTCACCCAGCCGCGCCCGCTATTGCGCAGGAAAGGCGGCACGCTGTTGTCCACCGAGGCGGTGCACAGCACATGGGTGTCGCCGAACCGCGCAAGGCAGGAGCCTTCGGCATATTTGTTCGTCCCCGCCTCCAGAAAGATCGGGCGCAGCTCATTGGCCGCGCGGCCATTGGCACGCATGTCGTTTCCTCATTCGCTGGTTGGCCGCAAGCTAACGCGGGCTGCGGGGGATTGCCACCCCGCGTTCTCGGCCCGTTTCAGGCGCCTTGCGTTGACGCTTGCGGGGGTGCTCACTACATTCGATGGCGCCCATGAACATGCTGACAACGCCCACCTCCGGCCTTAGCGAGCTCAGCGAGCGCTCGCGCGAGATCTTCCGCCATATCGTCACCGCCTATGTGACCACCGGCGAGCCGGTGGGCTCGCGCACGCTCTCGCAGCGCCTCGGCATGTCGCTGTCGCCCGCGACCATCCGCAATGTGATGGCCGATCTGGAAGGTGCTGGCCTGCTCTATGCGCCGCATACCTCGGCCGGCCGGCTGCCGACCGAGGTGGGCCTGCGCCTGTTCGTCCATGGGCTGCTGGAAGTGGGCGGCTTGAGCGCCGCCGAACGGGAATCCATCGAGGGCCAGTGTGCCGCCAGCGGCCGCAGCATGGCCGAGGTATTGGAACAGGCGAGCAATGCGCTGGCCGGCCTGTCGCGCTGCGCCGGGCTGGTGGTGGCCCCGCGTTCGGAGCGCGCGCTGCGCCATATCGAATTCGTCCATCTCGGCCCCGGCCGGGCCCTGGTGGTGATCGTCACCGACGATGGCCAGGTGGAAAACCGCATCATCGACGTGCCCATGGGGCTGCCCTCCTCCTCGCTCATCGAGGCCAGCAATTTCCTCTCGAACCGGCTGGTCGGCCGCACCATCGCCGCCGCCAAGCGCGAGATCAGCCCAGGAGCTGGTGGCCCATCGCGCCGAGCTGGATCAGCTGACCCAGCGGGTGGTGGAGGCCGGGCTGGCGAGCTGGTCGGGCGACAAGCAGAGCGCCTTGATCGTGCGCGGCCAGGCCAAGCTGCTGGAGGATGTGACGGCGCTCAGCGACCTCGAGCGCATCCGCAGCCTGTTCTCGGCGCTGGAAAGCAAGGAAGCGCTGGCCAAGCTGCTGGAAGCCGCAGAAGTCCGCCCAAGGGCGTCCAGATCTATATCGGCGCCGAAAGCGAGCTGTTCGGGCTTTCCGGCTGTTCCCTGGTCGTCGCCCCCTATCGCGACGGCCAGCAGCGGGTGGTGGGCGCGGTCGGCGTCATCGGCCCGACCCGGATCGACTATGCCCGGGTCATCCCCATGGTGGATTATACCGCGCAACTGATCGGCCGAATTCTGGGTTGATCCCGGTACTTGTTGAAACATACAACGGCTTGAAACATATAGGGCGCCGGACCAGATATCCGGGCGAACGGAGAGACCATGGCGCCATCGAATTTCAACCTGCCGGAAGACGAGCAGCCCGAGGCCGCCAATTCGGGCGAGGTCGCGGCCGAGATCGTCAACGATCCGGCGGCTGAGCTCGCCCAGGCCAAGGCCGAGGCGGCCCAGCTGAAGGACCAGTTGCTGCGCGCGCTCGCCGAATCGGAGAACACGCGCCGGCGCAGCCAGCGCGAGCGCGAGGATTCCGCGCGCTATGCCTCGTCGGCGCTGGGCAAGGACATCGTCCAGGTCGCCGACAATCTTTCCCGGGCGCTGGCCGCCGTACCGGCCGAGGCGCTGGCCCAGGACGAGGCGCTGAAGAATCTGGTCGAGGGCATCGCCGCCACCGAACGGCAATTCCTGGCGGCGCTGGAACGCCATAACATCAAGCGCATCGATCCCCTGGGCGAGAAATTCGATGCCCATCTCCATCAGGCCATGTTCGAAGTGCCGGGCAGCGGCAAGCCCGCCGGCACGATCGTCCAGGTGCTGCAGCCGGGTTATGTGCTGCATGACCGCCTGCTGCGCCCGGCTCTGGTGGGTGTGGCCAAGGGCGAATCCGCCCCGGCGGAAATCCCCGACGAGCTTGCGGGCAAATAGCGCTCTAGCGGCCGGCGGCCGCGCGAATCCGGTCTACCCAGTAATCCCGCGTCAGGCGGGCGAACATATCCGGCGTGAAGCGGTCCTTGAGCCGGTCGCGCCAGCCGGCCATGGCAGCCAGCGATATCTCGCGCCAGTCATCGACAATGGCGACGGGAAACTGCTCGTGCAGGGCGTCGAGGGGCGAGCGCTTCACGATCGGGATGCTGTGCAGCATCAGCGCTTCCCAGGTGCGGTGGCAATCGACCCCGTTCCCGAACGGCGAAATCACGAAGGCATGGCCGGCATGGCGAATCCATAGCAGCTCCGGCGCCACCCGCGCCGGCTGCAGGACCACGCCATCGATATCGCGGACCGCGGCCAGCACCTGGCGCCGCGAGGGATGCGACATCGTCAGATGAAAGCTGGCATGGGCGAGCAACGGTTTCTCGTCGACCGTCGGCATGCGCGCATGAACCTTCAGCATTAACTGCTGATTGCCGAAGGGCAGATTTGAATCCGAGATGCCGAGGGGGACCAGCTCGAATTTCGGATGAGGGCGCGGCAAGTCGCCATCCTCGCCGAACCATCGGATGAGACGGGGATCTTCCAGGGCATGGCGGTATGGCCCCGGAGAGGGTGCGTCGCTGCCGCCCGTCACCAGGACAAAGGGATGGGGAATGCGGGCGAAGGCCCGCTCGAAGAACGGCGCGAGCAACGTCGAGCGCACGAAGATCGTCGCGCCTGGCCGCAATTTCGTCCAGGCGGGCGATGAAGGCGTCGATCTGCGCCAGGCCCCGATATTCCTGCCCGTCCTCGCATTGAATCGCGACATCGCAGCAATCGTGCAGCGTCGCCCGATTCTTCAACGCCGTGCCCATGGGCAAGCCGATTCTAACGGCGGGAAAGCCAGGCACGATTTACCTCAGCGCTCGAACAGATCCATCGGCGCCATCGGCAGCCTCGCCGCCGCGCGCGACGGCTTCGCGATACATGATCCCGATGCGGCGATAGAAATTCGGCCAGGCGAAATGCTCGGCTCGCGCGCGCGCGGCAATCGCCATGCTTGCCGGCGTAACGCTTCGTCGCCCGCGAGCTGTGTGAGCCGGGCGGCGAGTGCTTCGACATCGCCGACCGGCACCACGAATCCCTCGATCCCGTCACGCACCGCCGAGCCGGCATTGGCCGAGACGATGCAGGGCAGGCCCGCCGCCAGCGCCTCGTAAATTACATAGACGCCGCCCTCGGCGAGCGAGGGGAAGACGAAGACATCGGCGCTCTGATAGGCCTCGTGCAGCTTCGCATGGGGCACGAAACCCAGATGGCGCACGCCGGATCCGGCCTTGGCGATCAGCTCGCGGATATAGGCGATCGCGCGGCGCGCCGGCGAAGACCAGCTCCGCCTCGCGCAAACCAGCCGCCTGCCATGCCGCCAGCAGATGATGCACGCCCTTGCGCACCGACATCTGCCCGGCGAAGAAGGCGCGGAAAGGCCCGCCTTGGCGCGGCTTGTCGGCAGGCCGGAACCGTGCGGTATCGACGCCCAGCGGCATGCGAAAGATGCGGCCAGGATCCACGCCATAGTCGATCAGCGAACGTTCGGCGAAAGCCGATTGAGCGATATGGAAATCGGCCCGCGGCAGTTCGGCCAGCAGCTCTGCCGATGGTTCGCTTTCGCCATGCCAGGGTACGCCAAGGCGGCGATATTCCGCGGCCACGATGGGCAATGTGGAGGGCGGCAATGTGGATTCCAGCAGCGCCGTCAGCCCGCGCGATTTAGCCGTCGCGAGACTGCGGACGCAGGATTCCTGAAAACCATGAAACGTGCCGGTGGTGCCGGGTGGGACATGGCGCTTCAGCCAGCCGCTCACCAGCCAGTCATGCAGCGCATTACCCTGGCGATAGCCCTTGAACCAGCCATAGCAGAGCTCCGTCAGCGGGCCGGAGACCTGATGCACCAGCCGCTCATCCATCTCGGCGAGACGACGGCGCTCGAGCTTTTCCTGGATGCGCTGCCGCCGCGCCGCGGGCAGCAGCCGCAGCAGCGGCCAGGGAAAGCGATCGGGCTTGTAATAGAAACCGGTCAGGAAATCGGTGCGGATGCCGCAAGCCGCCGCGCCGGCCGGCACGCGATACATGTTTCCCTGTTTGGAAGGGTGACTGACGATGGCGCGCTGATCGCTCACGAGCGGACGCCCGTGGGGGCTTCCATCACCGCCAGATAGGCCCGCGCCGCCGCTGTCGGGTTATGGCGCGCCAGATGAGCGGGTGCCGCGGCCAGCAGTTCACCGATGCGCGCGGGCTGGCGCAGCAATTCCGCCAACCTTGCGGCCAGTGCCGCGGCATCGCCATTGGGAAAAGTAAGGCCGCAGGGGCCGATCGCTTCCGGCAACCCGCCGCCGGCCGATCCCACCACCGCAAGACCACAGGCAATACCCTCCAGCGCCACGATGCCGAAGGGCTCGTTCCACAGCGAGGGCACCACCAGAATGCGGGCCTCGTTCAGGCGCTGCACCAGCGCCTCGCCCGAGAGCGCGCCGGCGAACTCCACCTGGTTCGTCAGCCCAAGGGCGGCCGCCTGGGCGCGGAGATTCTGTTCTTCCGGTCCGCGGCCGATGATCAGCAGGCGCGGCTGGAGCCCCTCTGCGCCCAACCTTGCCATCGCCTCCAGCAGCAGGGCGCAGCCCTTGTCGGAGACGAGGCGCCCGAGGAAAGCGAGATCGAAGGGCCGCGCCGGCGCCCGCAGATCGCGAAAGACATGATCGGCATAGGGGTTGGGAATGATGGCGGCGACCTTCGGCAGATCGTCGGCGATGGCTTGCGAGATCGCCACCGACCGGGTGAAGGGAAGCAAGGCGCGCTTCAGGCAGTTGAGCGGCCCCAGCCCGCCATCGGCGCGGCGCAGGCCGGTCTGATGGGCCACCACCCAGCGCCGCCAGCAGAACAGCATCGGCAGAGCCGCGCGCAGCGAAATATGGTTGTGCAGCACGACCTGCGACCAGCAGACGAGGCGCAGCATCTGCAAAAAACCGGGCTGGCGATAGACGCGATAGGGAAAATCATCCGCCGCCGGATTGGGCGTGCGGGTGACCAGCCGCACCTCATGCCCCAGGCTGGTAAATCCGCGCGCCAGCGCATCGGCTGAGGTCTCGATCCCGCCCAGATGAGGCAGGAAGGCATAGGCATAGATCAGGATGCGCATGGCAGCCCGATACCGGCCAGCGCCTGTTTCAGCCCGGCGATATCCTCGCGAAAGCCCCAGTTATCGATGATCTCGAGGCTGCGCCGGCCCAGCGCCGCCGTCTGCGCCGGCGACGACAAGGCATCGGCCAGGGCTGCCGCCAGCCGATCTACATCGTTGACGGGAACGATCGAGCCGTTCTCGCCCGGCCTCACCAGATCGGGGCCGGAGCCAACCTGGTCGCTGACCACGATGGCGCGACCGGCATTCATCGCCTCGTTCACCACCAACCCCCAGGGCTCGCGGCGCGAGGGCAGCGCGAACACATCGGCCAGATCGTAGAAGGCCGGCAATTCGCCCTGGTTGCGAAAGCCCGCGAAGAAGACGCGCTCGGCCACGCCCAGATCGCGTGCGCGTTCGCCCAGCATGGCGCGCAGCGGACCATCGCCCACGAAACACAGGCTGGGCCAGGGGTCGCCCAACTTCGCGAAGGCCGCCAGCAAAATCTCCGGCGCCTTGATGGGCGTGAGCTTGCCGGAGAAGACGATGCGCGGCTTGTCGGCGGGAATGCCGAGTGACGCCAGGAAGGCGTTGCGGTTGGGTGCGGCCGCCTTCGCGCCCGACTGAAAGCGCTGATTATCCACCGCATAAGGCACGGAGAAAATGCGCTCTGGGCGAAAGCCCTGTTCCAGGTAATAGCGCCGGTTCAGGCTGCCGATAGCGAGAGCCGCATCCACCAGCGTCCAGAGCCCGGCGAAGAAAGCGCGCTTGGCAATCTTCTTGGCCGGACCGCGCGGCATGCTGATCGGTGTCATTTCATCGCGCAGCATCACCTTGATGCCGCAGGCGCTTGGCCGTCAGCATCGCGCCCAGATTGAAGACCCGCGCATAGCCATGAACCCAGAGCACATCGAAGCGGCCCTGACGCAGGCGCCGGGCGAGACCATAATTCAACGGCCGCAGATAGCGCGTGACGCGCATGGGGTCGTCGAGCGCCGGCAGGAACTCATGCTCGAACCCGTCGAGCAGCGGCGTATCCCAGGCGATTATCTGGCCGAAGCCTTCGTCGGTATAGGGCTTCAACCCCATGGGGCTGCGATAGAATGCCTTGAGCGAGAGGCCCGGCTCGGCCGCGATCAGCCGCAGCAGCGGCGACTGATACTGGATGGGATGCGAGACGAGATAGGCGATGCGGACCGGTTCGTTGTTCATGGGTTGGGCGCTCATGCCTTCCCCGCTTCCGGCGCAATCTCGTCCAGCAGCCGCGACACGCGCTCGCGGTTGGCTTCGATCGAATAATAATCGAGGCCGGCCGGGCGGCCCTTGGGCCGCGCCAGCACCTCGCGGATGCCGCCCGAGACGCTAGCCGGATCGTCGGGATCGACCAGCAGGCCGAGCTTGCCGTCGAGCAACGCCTCGCGCCCGCCATCCTTGCGGCTGGCAAGGGCGGGAATACCGCAGCCCAGTGCTTCCAGAATCACGATGCCGAATCCCTCGCCCCGGCTCGGCATGACATAGGCATCCGTGATGCGGTAATGCGCCACCTTCTCCTCTTCGGCGATGCGGCCGGCAAAGATCACCCGACCGGCGAGGCCCAGCGCTTTTGCCTTCGCCTCCAGCCGGGTGCGGTCCGGGCCGCCGCCGCCGATCAGATAGACGAGATCGGGATTGTCCCACAGCAGGCCCGGCATGGCCTCCATCACCTCGTCCATGCCCTTGGCCCGTTCGGCGCTGACCAGCCGGCCAAAGGTAAAGAGCACGCGCTTGCCGGCCAGGCCATAGCGGGCGATCAGCGCCGGATCGGGCGGTCCGGGCCGGAACAGGTCGAGATCGACGATGCAGGGCAGCAGGCGCATCCGGTCCGCCGGCAGATGGGCCCAGGACTGGAAGCGCGCGGTCGTCACCTCGCTGATGGAGATGACGCGATCGGCCCGCCGACTGAGCCAGGTGAGCAGCGGATTGCGCGGCCGCTCCCAGGCATCGATGCCGAAGATCATCAGCCAGAGCGGGGCGCGGCGCAGCAGGCTTGCGAGCCACGCCACAGGCAACAGGCGGATATGCAGACAGAGAACGAAATCGGGCCTGGGCCCGAAGAGCGCCTTAAACGAGGCCGCGAGATAGGCGCACATGCTGTCGGCAGCCTGTCGTCGCCAGTCAAGCTTGGCCGGCAACGCCTCCTGCGTTGCACCCACGATGCGCGGCACGGCGATGATTTTCTGCACGCGCTTATCGGCGGCCAGCGCCTCGATCACGTCGCGGTTGTTGCGCGAAATACCGCCCAGGCTGCCATAGGCATCATGCAAGAAGGTCAGAATACGCATCAGCCGAGCCGCCGTTTCACGATTGCAGCCCCATCCTCGGCCGTCAGGCGCCAGAACCAGGGGCGAAGATAGAGCGGCCGCTCCGCGGCCATGCGCCGGCAGAGCGGGCTGGCCTTGCCATAACCAGCGATACCGGCGGCAAGGCGCGCGCGCTGATCGCCCGCAATCTCTTGGGGTGCGGCGATCAGCCCGCGCCCGCCGCCGGCAGCATGATCGATAAAAGCGCGCAGCAATTTCCAGGTGGCGGATACGCCGAAGCGCTCGGCGATATCACGCGCCGCGGCCGATGCTATCCGCCGGGCGAGATCGCCATCGGCCATCAGTTGAGAGACGGCGGCCCGCAGGCTCTGCATAATCCTCGACGATGAATCCGGTTTCGCCGGAATGGATCAGTTCGGCCTGGGCATTGTCGCCCCAGGGCGTTGCCTGGGCGATCACCGGCAGGCCTGCGAGCGCCGCTTCCGCGATGGCATAGCCGAAGGATTCGCCATAGCGGGCATAGTGGATCATCACATCGGCCGCCGCCATGTAGCGAGCGACCGTGGTGCGGTCGGTGGCAAAGGGCGCCAGGCTCACGCGCCCGCCCATGACATGACGGATGACGCTCTCGCGATTGGCAGGCGCAGACAGAAAAACGAAATGCAGCCGGGGAAATTCCCGCAGCAGCCGCGCGCCATGGACGATCAGCAGGTCGCTCCATTTGCGCGGATCGGGCCGGCCGACGCGCAACGCAATGAAGGCATCGGCCGGCAGGCCGAGCGCCTGGCGCAGTTCTGCTTTGCTTTGCGCCGGCGGCTCGCTTGATGCCACTGGGTTATTGCCGGCGGCCAGCGCCAGGGGTGCCTTGGCCAGTTCCTCGCCCGTCGGCCAGTGGCCGAACATCTGGCGGAGGTATTTGGCGAGCGCGGTGCCGGAGACGCAGAAGCTGCCCTTCAGCCCCTCGGCAATCGCACCACGATCGAGCCAGCCGAAGTGATTCACCTCCAGCGGCAGCACCACGCTGCCGGCGAGCCGCCGGATCAACTCGTTCCATCTCGCTTCCGGCTTGCCGGCACGGTTGAGCAGGGCCACCGCGGGGCCACGGCTTTTGATCGATTCCGCAGCAGCTGCGATATCGCCGGCGAAAATTTCCACTTTCACCCCCGCTTCGCGCAGCCGGGTCCCCGTGGGCCCGTCGCGGTCGAGCGCGATCACCCGCTGGCCCAGCGGCCCGCCCTCGATCGACGCGGCCGTGGCGAGAAGCTCGATCGAGCGCTCGGTGCCGCCCTGGCCGAGCTCGGCGGCGACATGGACGATGGGATTCATGGAACGGCGTAAGGCCGGCGCGGTTCAGCGGGATGGTGGAACAAGGCCCGGCGACCATAACATCGGGCGAGTGCTGGCGACAGCGGGCTTCATCGGCTATAGCCTCAGCCCTTCATCGACCACCGCCAGGGCAATTGGGCTTTGCGCATCCTTCATGTCATCGGCGATCTGGCGCCCGCCAGCGGCGGCCCGGCCAAGGCGGGCTTCGAGATGGCCCGCGCGCTCGTTCGCCGCGGCCATGAGGTTGCCATATACACCACCGATTTCGGCCAGCCCGCCGGGACACCCCGCGATCAACTGCGCGACGGCGTGCGCCTGCGCTTTTTCCCGCTGCAGGCGCCGCGTATCTGGCTCGCTTCCTGGCCGATGCGCCGCGCTCTCGCCCGCGATCTGCCGAAGTTCGATCTGCTGCATCTGCATTCCCTATATCTGTTCCATGATTGGGCGGCGGGCAATCTCGCCATGAGGATCGCCAAACCCTATCTGGTGCGGCCCCATGGCTCGCTCGATCCCTATATCTTCCGCCGTCATCGCTTGAAGAAGGCGATCTTCGACCTCTGGTTCCAGAATCGCGTGCTGGCCGGCGCCTCGGCCATCCACTACACCGCGCAAGAGGAGATGCATCTGGCCGAGCCCTACGTGCATGGCGCGCCCGGCGTCGTCATCCCCAACGGCATCGATCCCGCGGATTACACGCAGCTGCCGCCCCAGGGCACCTTCCGCGCCCGCCATCCCGAGATCGGCGATCGCCGGATCCTGCTGTTCCTCAGCCGCATCAATTTCAAAAAGGGGCTGGATATCCTGGCGGGCGCGGTCGGCCAGCTGAAGCGGGACGATGTGCATCTCGTCATCGCCGGACCCGATGGCGGCTACCTCGCCGAGACGCAGCGGTTTGTCGCCGAGGCGGGCATCGCCGCGCGCACCACGTTCACCGGCATGCTGACCGGCCAGGACAAGCTCGCTGCCTTCGCCGATGCCACGTTGTTTGTGCTGCCCTCCTACAGCGAGAATTTCGGCATCGCCGTTGTGGAAGCCATGGCCTGCGGGGTGCCGGTGCTGATCTCCGACAAGGTGAATATCTGGCGCGAAGTGGTGGCCGATGGCGCCGGGCACGCGGCACCCTGCGATGCCGCCGCCTTTGCCGGCGAAATCGCGGCGATGCTGGCGGATCCGGCAGCGCTGGCGCGCCATGGGTGCCGCCGGGCGCCAGGCCGTGGCGCGGCGCTATGACTGGTCGGTCATCGCCGAGCGTCTGGAAAATGTCTACGCCGCAATCGTCGCGGGCCGGCGCGATTTCGGCTAGAAGGCGGACATGAACGATGGCCTCGAAGCCGGCGATGAGCTGCCTGCTCTGCGGCAGCGAACTGGTAGCCGGTGCTGGAGCAGGTCTTCGATACCCGCTTTGGCCTGCCCGGCACCTATACGATCCATGGCTGCCGGCGCTGCGGGCTGGAGCACACATTGCCGCGTCCGGAGCAGGACGAACTCAACGACCTGTACGAAGAGCATTACAATTTCGGCGAAGTAACCGGCCGTTCCTATCGCGGCTTGCGCGGTCTGTTGCATTCGCAGCTGATCTATCGCCTGTGGATGGCGATCGACGGCGATGTGAGTTTCCATTCCCGGCGCGGCCATGGCCGGCTGCTGGATGTGGGCTGCAATGAAGGCCGCGGGCTCACCTTCTATCGCGCCAACGGGTTTGACGCCGAGGGGCTGGAGCTGAACAGCATCGCGGCATCCGCGGCGCGCGCCCGGGGCTTTATCGTGCATGAACAGCCGCTCGACGAATTCCGGCCGCAGCAGGCCTATGACGTCATCGTCATGTCCAACGTTCTGGAGCACTTCCTCGACTTCCGCGAAGCGCTGGTCGATATACGGCGCCTGCTGGCGGAGAACGGCGAGGTCTGGATCAGCCTGCCCAATTGCCATAGCTGGCTGCGCCGCCGCTTCGGCCGCTTCTGGATCAACTGGCATGTGCCGTTCCACATCGTCCATTTCTCGCACAAGACATTGGGCCGGGCGCTGCGCGAGGCGGGCTTCGATATCGTGCGCGAGAAGCAGATCACCCCGGCGCTGTGGGTGGCGCAAACCGTCATCGCCCGTTTCTGCGCCCGCCAGGGCAGGGTCACGCGCGCGCTGCGCGATGCCAAACTGATCGTGCCGCTGATCCTGCTATCCCGCTTCGTCCTGTTTATCTGGCTCTGGCTGAACAACCGGCTGCGCCGGGGCGATTGCCTCGTCATCGCCGCGCGCAAGATCTGAGCCGGCGCTTTGCGCATCCTGATCCACGGGCTGAACTACGCGCCGGAGCCCACCGGCATCGGCAAGTTCACCGGCGAGATGGCGGAATGGCTGGCTGGGCGCGGCCATCGGGTGCAGGTCGTGACGGCCCCGCCCTATTATCCCGATTGGCGCATCGGCCCCGGCTATTCATCCTGGGGCTGGCGGACACGAGACCATCGCTCGCGTCGAGATCTATCGTTGCCCGCTTTATGTGCCGGCCAAGCCCCGGGGCCTGACCCGGCTGCTGCATCTGTTGAGTTTCGCCGCCAGCAGCCTGCCGGTGGCAATCGTCCGCGCGCTGATCTTCCGCCCCGATGTGGTGATCGCCGTTGCACCGGCGCTGGTATCGGTTCCCGGAAGCTGGATCGCCGCGCGGCTGGCGGGTGCGCGCGCCTTTCTCCACATCCAGGATTTCGAGATCGATGCCGCCTTTGCGCTCGGCATCGTCTCCGGCGGGCCTGTGCGGCGCCTGGCCCTGGCGCTGGAATCCTTTCTGCTGCGCCGCTTCGATTCCGTCAGCAGCATCACGCCCGCCATGGTGGCGCGGCTGGCCGATAAAGGTGTGGCGCAGGGCGCGGCGCTTCCTGTTCTCCAACTGGGTCGATACAGCCGCGATCCATCCGGCACCCAGCGCGCTGCGGGCGAGCCTGAACCTGCCGGCCGATGCGATCGTGGCGCTCTATTCCGGCAATATGGGCGAGAAGCAGGGGGTAGAGACGCTGGCCGATGTCGCTCGCGCGCTAGCCGGCACACGAGTCCATCTGCTGCTGGCGGGCGCCGGTGCTGCGGCCGCGCGGCTGGGCGCCGCCACAGCCGGCATGGCCCAGGTGCATTGGCTGGCGATCCAGCCGGTCGAGCGGTTGAACGATCTGCTGAACGCGGCCGATATCCATCTGCTGCCCCAGCGCCCCGATGCAGCCGACCTGGTCATGCCCTCCAAGCTCGCCTTCATGCTGGCGAGCGGCAAGCCGGTCATTGCCGGTGCGGCCGCCAATACCGCACTCGCCCGCGCCATCGAAGGCTGCGGCATCGCCGTGGCGCCGGGCGATGCCGCCGCCATGGCGGCGGCGATCGGCGAACTTGCCGAGGATGAGCCACAGCGCCGGCAATTGGGCGAGCCGCGCGCGAAAGCGCGCCGTCGCCGAATGGGACCGCGAAGCGATCCTGGCCGCCTATGAGAAAGTTCTTCTGAGCTGCGGTCTAAAGGCGCGGATCGGTGAAACGGCGCAGCCGCTGGGCCGCCGTCAGGCGATGCGCAGGGTCTGGGCGCGCCGGCGGCTGCCATTCATGGTGAAGGCCGGCAATTCGCGCAGGATCGTGCCATGCCAATCATCGGCGACGATCAGCCCGACCTCGGCGGGCAGCAGCGCCTGGGGAAATTCCGGCGCCACGGCGAAATAGAAGCGGTCGCAGAAATCGAGATATTCCTGCCATTTCCCGTCGCTGCGGAAATCCTGCACCGAGCTTTTGATCTCGACGATCGTGGTCAGCCCATGCCCATCCAGCGCGATCACGTCCACGCGCCGGCCATTGGCGAGCGAGAATTCGGCGATGGCCGCGCAGCCCAGATCCTCGAACAGGCGGGTGATGCCCCGCGCCAGCCGGTGGGCCAGGCGGATCTCCGCCTCGCGGCTAAGCGGTTCCGTCGAATCGGGTAATGGCGATTCGGGCAAAGGCGACAAGATCGGCATGCACGGATTATAACCTTTCCATGTTCCGGCGCATCGGTCGCATCATTGCTTTTTTCGTCACCGGATTCTTCATCTGGTCGTTCTTCCTTGTCATCGCCTATGGCCTGTTGCCGCCGGCGGTCACCCCGCTGATGCTGCTGCGCCTGCTGGACGGGTCGGGCATCCACAAGAGCTGGCGGCCGCTATCGGAGATATCGCCCAACCTGGTCCTCGCCGCCATGGCCTCGGAAGATTCGAAGTTCTGCGCCCATGACGGGTTCGACTGGAACGCGATCCGCCAGGATTGGCAGCGCAACCTGCGCGGCGGCCAGCTGCTGGGCGCCAGCACCATCTCCATGCAGACCGCCAAGAATCTGTTCCTGTGGCCCGACCGAAGCTGGCCGCGCAAGGGGCTGGAGGTTTATTTTACCCTGCTGATCGAACTGGCATGGCCGAAACGGCGGATCATGGAACTGTATCTGAACGAGGTGGAATGGGCGCCCGGCATCTATGGCGCGGAGGCGGCATCCCAGTTCCATTTTCATAAACCCGCCTCCGCCCTCAACGCGGTGGAGGCCGCGCGCCTGGCGGCCGTGCTGCCCAATCCGCGGCGCTGGTCGGCAAGCCATCCAACCGCCTATATCGTGGCGCGCGCCAGCATCATCGATGCCCGAATGCCCGGCGTGCCGGCGATAACGCCGCTGCCCTGCGGCCAGCCCGAGAAAGCGAAGCCCCTGCCATGAGCGTCGATCTGGAAGCGCTTCCCGCCGCACTTGCAGCATGCCCCGCCGCCTTTGATGCAGAGCGGCCATCTTCGCATCAAGCGCTGCCGCTATGGCCTGATGCTCTTTAGCGCCCGCGATACCTATATCGGGCGCTCCTTCGACCTCTATGGCGAATTCGCCGAGGACGAGGTCGCTGTATTTCGCCAGCTTGTGCACCCCGGCCAGAGCGTCTTCGATATCGGCGCCAATATCGGGGCCCATACGATCGCTCTCGCCGCCATCGTCGGCCCGCTGGGCCATGTCACGGCCTTCGAGCCCCAGCGCGTCATCTTCCAGATCCTGAACGCCAATGCAGCGCTGAACGGGCTGACCGCGATCACCACCAAAGCCGTAGCACTGGGCAGTAGCGCCGGCACCATCAAGGTGCCGCCGATGGATTACGCCGGCGAAGGAGAATTTCGGCGGTCTCTCGCTGGAAGGAGCGACAGTGGGCGAAGAGGTGCCGCTGTTGACCTTCGATTCCCTTGGCGTAAGCGCCTGCGACTTCGTCAAGATCGATGTCGAGGGGATGGAGATCGAAGTGCTGAAGGGCATGGGCCAGACCATCGCGCGCTTCCGCCCGGCGATGTATGTGGAGAACGATCGCCCGAACAAATCATCGAGCCTGATCGCCCATCTGCTGGGGCTCAACTATCGCTTATATTTCCATGTGACGCCGTCCTTCCCGGCGGTCAATTTCTTCGGCAATCCGGTCAATGTCTTCCGGCGCACCGGCACCTTCAACATGATCTGCCTGCCGCGCGAGCGGCACTCAATCGGTACCGGGCCTGCGCGAGATCACCGATCCGGATGAGCCGCTTCTGCCGGTGCGAACCTGAAACAGGATCGAGCTAACTCTCGGCCGAGTTGGCGCGAAACTGCGCCAGGAATTTCCGCCAGGCGGTAGCGGGAACCTGCCGCGGGCTTTCCAGGTTCCACAGCTCGGCGAGGAAACGCCGGAAACCTTCGGCGGGACCCGGCCCCTGGGACATGGAAAGCCGCGCCAGACGCCGGTAGAGCAGCCAGGGCCGCAAGAGGTGGAAGGCAAGGCTGGGCGGGCGCATCATCGCGTTGAAGAGTAGCGAATCGGCCTGGGGTGCTGCGGCAAGCGCGGCATGCGCAGCCTTCGCCTCCGCGCCCAGAATTCCCGAATCGAGCAGGAAACCCAGGCCGCGGGCGAGCGGGACGGCAGTCGCCGCACGCTCGGCCTGTTCGGCCACGCTCAGCCAGTCGATGGGCTCGCCCGCCGCCGCGGCCTGGCTCGTGATGGTGGCGACGTCGACGATCCAGCGCATCGGCGGCACATCGCTGATGCGCATGCCATGAACGATGGCGTGGAACAGGTGATCTTCCGATCCCAGGGTGCGAAGCCGCCGGCCTTCGATGATCACATCGCGCGCGCGCGACCATAGCGCGCGGCTCTGGCCGGCGACCGCCAGCTCCGGCACCAGATACCAGTGCAGATCGTATTCGAAGCCGTCGCGGTCGACATATGTATCGGCATGCAGGCTGCGCGCCTTCAGGCGCGCGCGCGCGCCCTCGGCCAGGATCGCCTCGACCTCGCGACGATGGTGCAATTCATCGATCAGCAGATCGAAATCGCCCATCGGGCGGCTGCCCGGATCCTTGTAATAGAGGGCGATCAGCGGACAGCCCTTCAGCAGCAGGGTCGGCACACCGCGCGATTCCAGCACCTGCACCAGATCGAGGCCGCGATGGATGATCAGGCGGTTGCGATAGAGGCTGCGCCGATACCAGCCGCGCATGATCGCAAGCCAGGGATGATCGATGCCGGCTTCGTTGAGCCGCAGATAAAGGCTGGGCAGAAGACGCACGGAACCGGCATCGAGATTCTGCAGATCGACGCTGGCGGTCCATGCGGCAAGCGCATCGCGATCGACCGAGGGCGCCAGCACCAGGCGCAGCAGGCGAAGCTGCGTGGCATTGGGCAGCGGCTGCCAATAGGCGGGATGGCGGGCCATGGCTAGGTTCACGCTCATGAGGCGGCGCCGGGACGCCGGCGATCCAGGCTGCGCTTCAGCGCCAGTGCATAATCACTGTAGTCGGCGCGATGACGAATGGTCTGGTTGGCGCCATGGATGCGCCGCTCCAGCACCACCTGATCGATCAGGCGGCTGGCAAGTCCTAAATCGCGCGCGCGGCCGAACCAGTCGATGAACTCGCCGACCTTGAGGGTTTCGTTGAACGCGCCGACGGAGAGAAAATCGCTTCGCCGCAGCAGCATGGCGCCGGCGCAGTATCCGGCGATCGGCTCTGCCGGCACACGCAGCCGCCGGCGCACATCCGGGCTCATCGAGGGGCAGGCGAACTGGCGCAGATGGCCAAAGGCCATGGCCGGCGCCCCGGCGGAATCGAGTGCCGCCATCAGCAGCGCCAGCCGGCCGGCCGGCCAGAGATCGTCGGCATCGAGAAAGGCGAGAAGTTCGCCCTGGGCAGCCGCCACGCCGGTGTTGCGTGCCACCCCGATACCGCCCTGGATGGATCGTCTAAGGCAGCGCACCCCGCGCCCGGCATAGCGCGCGGCAATGTCCGGGGTTGCATCCATTGAGCCATCATCGACCACCAGGATTTCAAAACCCTTGCCCGGCGGCAGCGCCGAAATCTCGCCCAGCGCACTCTCCAGGGCCTGCGCCAGAAAAGGCGCTGCATTGAAAGCGGGAATGACGACGCTGATCGAAGGTCTCTGTCACGAGCCCGCTTTCCTGTCCGTGGCCGCGGCCAACGGCTTGTCGGTCGGGGGCTTATCGGTCAGACGGCGCAGATCGTGTGGCGCCGCACCGGCACGCTTGCGCGCCGTGGCACGTGCCAGCACGCGAAAGACCTCGGACTTCGCCAGCGGCAGATGTTCGGTCATGTTGGCGCCGTGGCGGCGATAGATAAGGGCTGCCTGATCCTCCAGCAACCAGGTGGCGCCAGCCTCTCGCGCCCGCATGAACCAATCGGCATCCTCGGTATTGCGCAGATCCTCCGACAGCAGGCCGACGCGCTCGAATACCCGGCGGCGAAACAACCCGGCGCCGAAACTGAACAAGGCGATCGCCGGCTGGTCGCTGCGAAAGCGCGCCGCTGTCTCGACGTCGCCCGCGCGATAATCGAGCTGAACCAATCCCAGCACCATGTCGAGAGCTGGATCGCGCTCCAGCAGCGACAATTGACGCGTCAGCCGGCCGGCAAGCCAGAGGTCGTCGGCATCGATGAATGCCAGATAATCGCCCGCCGCCATGGCGATGCCCCGGTTGCGCGCTGCGGACGGGCCGGCATTGGCCTGATGATGGATGCGCAAAGCCGGCTGCCAGGCTTTGGCAAGGGCCAGCGTCTCGTCGCTCGATCCGTCATCGACCAGGATGACCTCGATCGGGCGATGGTCCTGGGCGAAGACGCTTGCCAGCGTACCGGCGAGGAACGGTGCGGCGTTATAGGCGGGAATGACGATGCTGATCAGCGGCGCTGTCATGGCGGCTTACAGCCTAGCCAGCAATTCGCCGATGCGCTGTGGAATTTGCGGGAGATCGTAGCCCAGCTCGACCCGGAAGCAGGGATGGCTGCGGAAGATGCGGGCGATCTTGGCAAAGGCGCCTGCCCGGTCGCCCGGCAGCATGAACAGCGTATTGGGGGCGCTGGCCTGAAGGGCTGCCGCCGGGTTGACCGGCACGATCGCCGCTATCGCGGCCAGGCCGCCGGTTCAGCATCAGCAGCGCCTTCAGCGGCATGGCGGCGATGAGCGGCGATGGCGTGAAGCGATCGAGGAAGAACAGCGCCTTTTCTGGCTCGGCTTCCTCAGGGTTGGCGACTGCCGAAGCAAGATGGGGAAAGCGCAACAGTGCGGCGCGGCTGAGCTTTGCGGTGGTGGAGACGCTGTGGATCGCCGCATCGATGCCGGCGGGTTCCACCAGCACGAAATCGTCGCCGGCGATCGCAAGGCCGCTGGCAAGGCAGGCGAGCGTCGTGGTCGATTTGCCCGCGCCGCTGGCGCCCAGCAGCAGCGCGCCGCCCTGCGGCCGTGCCCACCGCGCCGGCATGGAGCAGCTGGCCGCCCTGGGCCGCGGTCCACCAATGCAGGATGCTGCGCAGCGGCAGGCTGCGCTCCCAGCTGCGGAAATCGTTGCGCGAGCGCACGGCATAAATGGCGATGCCGCGGCGCCGGTCGAACAGATGCACGGCATAGCCCTGCGGGTCCCAGAGCGCGCGATAGTCCGAGCCATCGAGACCGGCAACGAGGCCCTGATTGGCCGTCTCGCCCGCGCGCCAGGGTAGCGGCCCCAGATCGAGGCCGCTTGCCTGCACATCGGCGCAATAGACGATGAGGTCGCGCCTCTCGCCTGATTTTGGCCCTTGGTCCGCTCCCGGATCCGGCAGATGGGCCCAGGCCGGATAGAAGAGATCCTCCAGCGATGGCCCCAGATGACGCTGTTCGATCCGCCAGGGTCCCGACGCGCCAGGCATGCCGGCGCAGCAAAGAACGCCTGGCCGGATCTTCGAACTGCGCGAGAGCGCGCGAAAACAGTGCCGCGACGGTGGCTGGCGCATCATTGGCCGGCGGGCGCGCCATGTCGTTCATGACAGCATCGCCGGCATCAGCAACGAGCATTCGGCCGGCGGCATCAGCCGACCGGCTTGGGCCAGCCGGCTTCGTCGTCGACCTCGTGGATCGGATCGAGGATCAGCAGGTCCTGCATGTCGGTGAACCGCTCGAAGCGAAGACCATCCTCTGGCCAGGGGGCGATCGCGGCCAACGGCGTGCCGGCGGCGCCAGTACTCTGCGGGGCTGCCCGGCGGATCAATTGTTCGGCCAAAAGCGATTCAACGAAACCCTGAAGTTTGGCGGCCGGCACCTGATCGGGTGCCGTGTTGGCGGCGGCCAGGATTTCCTGGCCGGAGCGGCCGGCGATCAGCGCGCTCCAGACTTCGGCCGCCGGCCCCACCAGGCTGTAATAGCTGCCGCGATCCAGATCGATGGCGATGACCTCGCCTTCCACCAGTTCGGCGATCATCGGCGGATTATTCAATTCATATCGCTCGGTCAGTGACATGGGGCCTGGTGACATAAGCTTGGGAACGGGCGCGTGATTTCGTGTGAGGAATCGACGCCGGTTGAGGTGTCGGCGCTGAAGCTAGCGGAAGCCGCCCGAGCCTACAAGCTGAGCTGCCTTGGCGGCTGCCAGCCGTTCTTTTACCCGGTATTCCATCGATTCCGGACTGGCCAGCGCCGCCTTGCCATACCAGGCGGCGCTGTCGGCGAAGCGGCCGAGCTTGAAATAACAGGCCCCCAGGGCTGCAAAGCTGTATTCGCCGAACAGCCGCCGGTCAAAGGCGGTGCGATCGTCGCTGAACGTCTCGCCGTCGATGGTCGTCAGCCAGTGGAAGACCTTGAGGGCCGCTTCCTGGTCGCCGTCATGGCTGTCGAGACTGGCGCCCCAGAACATCAGCAGGGGGTTGCCGGGGAACAGTGCGATTGGCTTCCTCGAACAGCGCCCGCGCCTCGCGGCGATCGGTTTCCGGCGCCCGGATCAGCTCGGTATAGACGACCCAGTCCCAGTCGCGCTCCAATTTTGTGCGCCGAGCGACATCGAGAGCACGCCGCCATGCTGCAAGTGCGGCGGAGCGCTCGCCAAGCGCGTCATGAATGCGGCCAAGATGATGCCAGCAATAGGAATTCTCGGGCCGCAGCGCGAGTTCGGCCTGAAGCATCGGCAGGTTGCGCCGATGCTTATGCTCCTGCGGCCCGTCATAGCCGACATGCTCGAGGCGAAGATCGACATCGACGATCCGCAGGCCCCGCTCCTTTACCAGGCGGTTGATGCCGGGCGTCATCTTTTCGTGGATGATGCCCTCGAAGCGGATCGCCGGATCGTTCAGGAACAGGCGGTATTCACGATAGAAGGTGAAGCCCGTGACGGGCCGAAACCACGGTCGGGCAGCGACCAGATCCTCCGGCGCCAGCAAGGCCTCTACCGTCGAGCGGCTGACCGGGGCCAGCCGCTCATCGGCATCGATATAAAGAATCCAGCGGCCGCGGGCCGCTTCCAGCCCGGCATTGCGGGCGGCAGAAAAATCTCCCGTCCAGGGAAAATCGATCAGCCGCGCGCCATGGGATGCAGCGATCTGGCGGCTGCGATCGGTGGAGCCGGTATCGACAATGACGATCTCGTCGACGACCGGGGCTATGGAGGAAAGACAGGCGTCGAGAACGCGCTCTTCGTTGCGGACAATCAGCGCCGCTGAAAGAAGCGGCCGCGCGGTTGGATCGCCTGGCAAAGCTGGAGGAACGCGGCGGTCGGAAGAAGCCGCCGCAGCCTGCTAGCCCTTGATCACGTTGGAGGTCGTGGATCGCCACCGCGCTGGTATTGATGCTGTCCATGGCGAAGGAGGCGACCAGCGGTGCCACAAACGCCGTCGTGCCGATCAGCTTGCCGATGAACTGGCGCTTTTCCGGATCGATCTTGCTGAGAACCGGCTTGTTTTCCTGATCGTTCGCCATCGCATAACTCCTCTGAACATCCGCGGCCGACGGCCGGCTATACCCGTGTCATGTTGGAGGTGGTGGATGCCACAGCACTGGTATTGATGCTGTCCATGGCGAAGGAGACGACCAGCGGCGCCACGAATGCCGTCCTGCCGATCAGCTTGGCGATAAACTGGCGTTTCTGCGGATCAATCTTGCTCAGAGTCGGCTTGTCTTCCTGATCGCTCGACATCCTGTGACCCCCCTAAACAACCGCAGCCGGCCGCCGCCCGTTTACTACTTCGGCACGTTGGAGGTTACGGTGGTCGCCGCGCTGGTGTTGATGCTGTCCATGGCGAAGGAGGCGACCAGTGGTGCGACGAATGCCGTCGTGCCGATCAGCTTGCCGATGAACTGACGCTTCTCCGGATCGATCTTGCTCAAGACCGGCTTGTCTTCCTGATCGTTCGCCACTGTCTAACTCCCCTAACTACCCGCGGCCGGCAACCGCCAGCCGTCTTAGGTCGCCAGTTTTCTTATCAGTAATTCAGCGGTTTTGTCCAGCCGCCCCACGATCAGGCGATGCGCCGTGGCATGGTTCAAGGCCGCGCAGAGCGGCGCCAGCCAGCTGCGGTCCCGGGCATCGGGCAGGCGGAGCTGCTGCATGGCCAGTTCCACCATGCGGGTGCGGGCCAACTCTTCCAGCCGCGGCTGCCCGCCGTGATTGGCTTCCAGATAGAACACGGCATCGATAGGGCCATGCCGGATCTCCCAGTCGTAGCCGAGGGCACGCGGCGAGACGGCAAAGACGTAGGAGCCAGGGGTGCTTTCATAGAAGGGCTGGCGCTCGCTACCCGGCGGAAGCCAGGGTAGCTCGGTCAGCGACCTGCTTTTGACATGAAAGCGGCGCGGCAAGGCTGCGATCCCGCCCGGCATGACGACCGCGATTTCATCGCCCTCGACCGCCACGCCCAGGGCGGCCAGTTGCAGGATCACCGTGGTCTTGCCCGTCCCGCTGTCGCCGATCAGCAGGAACCGCCTGCCGGCAAGGCTGCCGCAGGCGGCGTGAAGCATGACCGTGCCGGCCGGAAGCTTTGTATTGGCCCGCTCGTAGCAATGGCTATAGAGGAAATCCAGGGCAGCGTCGGGATCGTGCCGGATGGCGAGCTCGCGCCCCTCCTCCAGGATCCGATAGGCCTTGTCCTCGAGCAGTGCCGTGACGTAAAGGCGGCCGGTGACGGCGAAATCCTGCCGGGCATCCTGCGCCAGGTAATCGAGACGGCGATCCAGGGTCGGACAGTTCGTGGCGATGGAAACCTCGAGCGGCAGAATCTGGAA
Organism: uncultured Alphaproteobacteria bacterium; assembly: GCA_963770335.1. Taxonomy (GTDB): domain Bacteria; phylum Pseudomonadota; class Alphaproteobacteria; order Dongiales; family Dongiaceae; genus DASXQK01. Next base: position 85,209 of record CAVYPG010000005.1, on the reverse strand, counting down.
CCGCTTCTCGAAAAGCGGCACGGCCGCGCGCGCCAATTCTGCTTGGCCGAGAATCAGGCGAGCAGGCCTTCGCCTGTAAGCTGCTGAAGGCAGGCGGCGACTTCGGCATCGGGCGGCTGCGGCAGATCGTAGGCGCTCTGCAGCAATGCTGCGATTTCGCCGGCACTGTTCTCGCCGTTGCATAGTTCGAGAACGATGGTCGCCGTGTGATTCAGGTAATGCACGCGGTCGCGCGAGGGCTGATAGACGATATAGCCATCGGCCACCTTGTTGATCTCGAGGCCCGAGACGATTTTCGGGCGTTGGGGCGTCGGCGTGGGGGCTGACATAAGGCAGACATCCGGAAGTCAAAAGGCCCTCAACCGCGAGGGTGGGCGCACTCAATCACGCCGTCCGGCGGATCGGCAAGGGGTTCGATTGTTTTCTCGATCATGCTTGCGACCCGGTCCAGGGCATAGCGCTGCTCTAACCAGCGCTTGCGCCTGGCCTACCAGGCGGGCGGCAAGATCGGGATCGGCCAGCAGGCGCCTGGCGGCAACAGCGAAATCCTCGGCCGTGTCGGCGATGAGAAGATGCTGCCCGTCGACGACCTCCAGACCCTCGGCCCCCAGGCGGGTTGCGACGACCGGCCGGCCATGGGCAAAGGCTTCCAGAATCTTGATGCGGCTGCCGCCGCCGGCGCGGATGGGAACGACCGCCATGCGGGCCGCGGCATAATAGGGTGACGGCGAGGCCACGTCGGCCAGCACGCTGACGCCCGGCCGCTTGCCCAGCGCCAGGACCGAGGCGGGCGGACGGCTGCCCAGAATCGTCACCCGGCCTTGGCCGATGCGCGGCAGGATATCGCGGCAGAAGAACACTGGCGCCATCGGCGTTCGGGTAATAGCCGAGGGATCCGACCATCAGGAAATCGATCGGCTCGAGGGGGTCGGATGACATGGGCGATTCCGCTACTGCCAGTGATGCAGGATGGCGAATGGCGTTTGGGATCACGCCGAGAACGGCTGTGGGATAGCGCCGGCTGAGGCCCGCGGCCTCTTCCTCGCTTGCAACCAGGCTGAGATCGAAACGCGGCAGATAGTCGCCGATCAGCGATTCGAATTTGGCGGCATCGGCGATCTCGTCATCGGCGGCCAGCCTGGTCGCCATTGGCCGACAACAGCGCCGCGATGGAGCGCAGGGTGTGCCCGTCATCCTCGTCCAGATCGAGCACGCAGCGGCTGTTGGCCGAGATAGGCTTCGACCAGCGGTGCTGTATAGCTGCGCCCGGCATGGACCAGGGCGAAGTGCTGATCGCCGAGATGTCCGGCGAGCAATTCGCGCGCCACGATCGGATCATAGAAGAACAACCGCGGCCGGGGATATGCGCGCATCGCCGCGCGCCGCGCCACGGGATCGCGGTGGCGGGCAATCAGCTGGAACAGGGGATGCAGCAGTCGATCCAGCGGCAGGACGATGACCCGCCCGGCATGGCGCTGGATGAACGGGGATGGCGCATCGTCGGCTGCCTGGCCGGTCAGCGGCACGATCACCAAGGTGACATCGAAACGCCGGGCATAGGCTTCCAGAAACACGCCCATGCGCATGGCAAGCCCGTTGCCGCCAAGGGCCGGCGGGGTGGGCGAAACGAACAGCAAGGAAGGCCTGGCGGACATTGAGCGATGGTCTAGCGGTGGATGATCTCCAGATCGGGCAGGCCCCAGCATTGCAGCCCCATATCATGGGCCATGATGCCGAGACCCTCGGTCTCGATCTCGCCGGCGGCGTTGCCGAACAAGGGATGATTGCGGCGGATGGTGCTGCTCTCGCGGCCATAGAAGAAGGGCGGAAAGATCAGCCCATCGCGATGATGGTCGGCATGGACCAGAAGCATGGTGCCGCCGACGGAATCAAGCCGGACCAGTTCGTTGCCGCGCAGATCGCTCATATGCTGGCCCTCCGGCGCCCAGGCGTTGAGATCGAAGGTCTTGCCGCCCGGGCTCACCACGCAATGGGGCTGCAGGATCTCTTTGCCATAGGCCAGCAGGCGCTCGACGATGTCGGCGGGATAGTCGCTGACATCGACATCGATCCACAGCACCCAGTCTTCATCCGCCAAGGCGCGCATCAGCAGATGATTGCGGCTTTTGGCCAGGATCGTGCGCCGCGGAATTTGCAAGCCGGGCGCCCAGCGCGGCACGCCGGCGGGAATATGGAAACCAAAATCCTTCTTCCAGAGCTGCACCCGGCGATAACGCCCGGCAAGATCCGGCATACGCTGCTCGATCGCAGCGAAAGTGCCGTCCTTCGAGTCGCTGTCGAGCATGCCAAGGGAGAGATTGGCCGCCGGGAAGCTCAGCCGGCCGAGCAGTCGAAATAGCGTTCCAGATACGGGCTTGCGTCCTTGACCGGGGTCAGGACGAGTACCCGAGGCCAGGCCCCCTGCGCGCGCACAGCTTGCTCGCTCACTTGCGGCTTGCTCACCCGTCACCTCTCGTAATGTGTTCCGAGGTTAAAAAACCAGAACGGCGTCGGGCCTGCGTCACCGGCCCGGCGTTGCGAGGCGGGCAAGGACTCGGCCGGGGGTTCAGCGAGTGCTGCTTGCAGGCAGCGGATCGTCTCATCATCCCCCTTGCCGCCCCCAGATCTTGGCGGAAGTTCGGCCAGATAATCGGCCAGCGCCTTGGTGAATCCCGGGATCGCCTGGCGTAGAACTTTCATTGTCGCGGCAAGCGCGCCGGCCGCGGCATTGCTATCCGGCTTTCCCGCGGGCGATGCCAGGATGCTTTCAAGCAAGGCCCGGGCGCTGGCAATGGATAGATCGCTGGCGATCGGCGGCTCGCACGCCGTTGCCGCCATGCGGGGCGTCAGCTGAACTTCCCAGGCTTCCGGCTCCAGCGAGCGGCCGAGCCAGGAACCGTCGCCCAATGGCCTGAGGCGCGCAGCGGTGTGCCGGCGGCCTTCGAAGCCCAGCAGCAGGCCTTCGCCATCCTCTTCCACCCACCAGTAAAATTCGTTTTCGGCCCGGCCCTCGCCGATCCGGTTGTCGGCGAGCAATTGCAGAGCCTTTTCGCCCGAGCCGATCTTGAGATAGGTGAACCATTCGCTCTGCCGCAGCTGGGCCTCGAGCAGGCGCGCCGGCACGGATGCCGGCGGCGGCGCGAAGACCCGGCCGTTCCACACATGCTGCAGCTCGGCCAGCAACGCCGCGCACTCGTCGTGAAGCTCGAAGCCGGCGATGCGCGGATTGGCACTGCCATAGGACCATTTGGCGCCGTTGCGATGCTGAAAGATGATGCGCCCGTCAAAGTCACGCTGATTGATGACATTGGCGCGCATCAGCGGCGCATGCGCCGGTCATGGCGTAGTCCTGGCCCTGACGCAGCCAGGCGATGAGGAACGTATCCTTGTCGCCGTAGAGATGCTGATAGAAGAAATCCGAATGCTGGTTCATATGCTGCACCAGCTGAAGGGCTGCCCAGCAGCGCTGCTTATCCACCAGCAGCTGGCCCGATTCGATCGAGGGCGTGCTGCGATAGGCAACGCCGGAGATCTGCCAGATCGGATTGTCGGCGCGCAGCCTTACCACATCGGGCCAGAAAATCGCGCCGGCGGCGGCGTATTGCGGCAAGCTCGAACAGGCTTGCCGGGTCGATCAGCGGCACGTTATCGGCATCGAGCAGGAAGACCTCGCGGAAGCGCGAATGAACGATGGCATAGGATTTCAATTCCCAGCCGCCGACGATGCGCAGCGGATAGCGCTCGGCCAGCTCGAGGGCATCGACGACCTCGACATCCAGTTCTTCCAGCAGTGCCTGCATGGGCGGCCCGATTTCTTCCGGCCCAAGATGCCAGAGCTGGATCGGCAGGCGGCAGCCCAGCACGCGGCGCAAGATGCCGATGGCAACCCAGGCGCAGGTGAACAGGCGCGCGCCGCCGGCGCAGATGACGATGCCGCGCCCGGCAAACCGCTCGGCCGGATAAGGGGGCGCAGCAGCAATCGCCGCCTCGAACATCTGCTGCTGCTCGTTCGACATGTCGCTTTGCGGCATTGGTTCTTTGGGCTTCTTTCAGGTCGGTATCGCGGGCGGCAGCCTAGCTTGGATTTGCCGGGGCGATAAGACTACCGGGGCCATAAGACAACGGGACCACAAGAAAATCTGGCGTCAGACCCGTGGCGGGGGAATCCCGTTATCGCTACCGCCGAACAACAGGCGCGGCAGATGGCGAAGATGGTTTCGCAACAGGGTGGCGATCGCCCGCAACCGCGCTGCCCATAGGCTATCGCCGCTTGGTCATCGGCAGCCGCTGGCTGATAGAATCCCTTGCTGGCGAGATACCAGGGCGTCATCGCCTGGCGCAGTTTGTAGACCAGGATGGCAATGCGCCGGATCGACCGCGGATGACGCGCATTCGCCCGGCAGCGCAGATAGTGCCGGCGTTGCGCCCAGTCTTCGGCAAAGCCCGCGGGCAGCGACGCACCGAACAAATGCCGGGCGGCGTACAGATGCGCCTTCATCGCGTTGCGCAGATCGCCGGCACGCGAGATCGTCCAGCACCGCCCAATCGAGGCCGCTGTTTTCCGTGCGCGTGATCACGGCCGTCTCGTAGAGATAACGCAGCGCCCAGTCGCCGGCGGCGAAATTGAGATCGGCGATTTCGGTATGCAGGATGAGATGGACCAGGTTCTCGGCAGGCGGCAGTTGGCGGCAGCCGAGACCCGCAAGATCGAGCGGCTTCGTGCGCCGCCAGAATCCCTCTTCCGTCAGATAGTCGGGCAAGGGCAGCGGCTGGTGCAGCGAGAGCGGCCGGCGATGAAGATCCAGCTCGACCCCGCCATCGGGATGCGTGAAGCCGGCGGCATGGGCGGCCTCGCCGACACGGCGATAGCCAGCATCGCCCAAGGCGGTTTGCGCCCGCTCCCAGCCATCGCCCGGCACCACCAGGTCGATATCCCGCAGCATCCTGGCGCCGGCAAAGGGCGACTCCCCGGCCAGGATCACGCGCGTGCCTTTCAGCGCTGCCGGTTCGATTCCCGCGGCGTTGAGGGTGGCGATCACGCTCATCGCCTGCCGGCGGATATCGGCGTTGCGCGCGATGTTGGCGCGGTGATCCTCTTCCAGCGCCAGCAGATAATGCCGCCCGCCCGCGTCGCCCCAGCCGCTGCGCCAGAAAGGCACGCATCGCATCGGGTAACGGGCTCGCCAGCTTTTTCGCCAGAAGTGCCGGCCAGAGGGCGGGCGCCAGAAGATGCTGGTGCGCGAATCCCATGAGCGCATCCCAATCGATCCCGCCCTGCTCGATCGCCTGAGCAAGATGGGCCCGCTGTTCGGCGCCGGGCCCGCGGTCAGAATCGAGATGAAGGATCGCGGTGAGGCTGGTCAGGGAATCGAGAGAGCGGCGCTTCATCGGCGCCGCCTCAATCGAGATAAGGCAGGATCGTGGCCTTCAATGCCTGCACCTGCCGCTGCCAGGGCAGTTGCGCCAGCGTTGCCGCCGCTTGTCCGCCGCGGCGCGCCGCTTCGGCGCGGTCGGTATAGACGGCTTCGAGCTGTGCCAGGATTTCCTCGCAATCGCTTTCGCCCCAGCCTTCGCTGCCGCCCACACCGGCGCGCCCTGGATCGACCGGCTTCTGCCGCGTCAGCGCATAGCTGTTGTCAGGCGTCATCAGATCGAGATGGCCGGTATTGGCCGACAGAATGGTGGGCAGGCCGCAGGCCATGGCTTCCATGGCAACCAGATTGGTTCCGCATTCGCAGCGATTGGGGAACAGTGCCACATCCATCTCGCGCAGCAAGGCCGGCATTTTGGGCTGCGGCACCGTGCCCAGATCGACAATGGCATCGGCGCGGCAGGCCAAAGCTGTTCGCCCAGCCGGGCACATCGATCGCGCCGCCGGGCTCGAGCGGGGGTGCCGGCGAATCGTCGCCCGCCAGGCTTTGCGACAGGCCGGGCCAGGGGCTGTGCCAGGCGGTGACCAGCAGCGCGTCGGGATGGCGGCGATGGAAATCGCGGAAGGCCCGCATCACCAGATCCTGCCCCTTGCGGTATTCCAGCTTGCCGCCGGAGAAGATGGCAAAGCGCCCCCCATATCGCCCGCTCCGCGGGCCGGGATGGAACAGCGTGGGCTCGATGCCCTGGAGCACGAGGGCGACCGGGCCGATACCGGCATCCTCCAGCACCTGCTGGTTCCAGCGGCAGCCGGCGACGATCAGGGGAAACCGTTTGGCCCGCTCGCGCGCCGCGGCGTCGATCGCCGTATCCATGGAAAAGACCATGCCGATGGTGGGTCTGCCGAACACGACGTTTCCGCCCGGAAGGGGTGCCACGCGCATCTGGTCATAGAGCGGATGCAGCACGGGACAGGAGACGTCCAGCACCGGGCCCGCTACGCCCGTCAGCGTCTTCTGAAAGGCGAGCGAGGCAGTGGCGAAAGGCGCCAGGCGCTCGCGCCAGGCGGTATCGAGCCCCGGCAGATCCAGCAATTCCGGCGAATCGAAGGGCAAGGCGGTCAGCAGGGCCAGGTCCGGATCGCCATGCCAGTGGAGCGCCATATTGATGGCATAGATGCCCCAGCCAAAGCGCCAGGATGGCGTGGCGACGATCAGAACCGTGCGCCGCCCCCTACCCTCCCCCCTTGCGCCGCCATACCCCCCTCATCCCCTTGCGCGCCCTGCGCTCTGCGATCTAAGAAGCCGCCTCAGCGCCGGTCAAGCGCCGTAATCCCGCGGAAATCAATCCCGGCAATTGCGTGGAATTGACAGACGAGGCAAATGAAACGAGCCTAGATGGCGGTTCGGCCCGCGGGCAGATAACGCCAGCAGATAACGGGGTGATCGTGGCAGAATTGAAGACCAGACAAAGTGGCGGGCCCGCCGCCGCCGAATTCGCCAGCGACCAGCGGCCGGATTTCGGCACACTGGATGCGGCGCTCGCCGAGACATCCGTCGGCCATGGATCGTGTGCTCGACGAGCTTCTGCCCCAGCCCCATGGCCGTCATGCCCGGGTGCAGGAAGCGATGCGCTATGCCGTCTTCGCCGGCGGCAAGCGGCTGCGGCCTTTTCTGGTGAGCGCGTCGGCCAGCCTGTTCCATGTGCCCGCGCGCCACGGCTTGCGCGTCGCCGCGGCGCTGGAGGCGGTGCATACCTATTCACTCGTCCATGACGATCTGCCCTGCATGGATGACGATGTGCTGCGCCGGGGCAAGCCCACCACCCATGTGAAATTCGACGAGGCGACCGCCGTGCTGGCGGGCGATGCGTTGCTGACGCTGGCCTTCGAGATCCTGGCCGATGGCGAAACCCATCCCTCGGCCGAGGTGCGCGCTGGCCTCGTCACCGGTCTGGCGAAAGCCGCCGGCAGCGAGGGCATGGTCGGCGGCCAGATGATGGATATGCGCGCGCCCGGCGAAAGCCACGATGCCGAGGATGTCGTCACCCTGCAGCGCATGAAGACCGGCGCACTGTTCGAATTCGCCTGCGAGGCCGGTGCGATCCTGGGCGAAGCAGGATCGGCGGCGCGCGACACGCTGCGCGCCTATGCGCGCGATTTCGGCCTCGCCTTCCAGATCACCGACGATCTGATCGACACATTGGGCGATGCCGGTGCGGCGGGTAAATCCGTGGGCAAGGACAAGGATCAGGGCAAGGCGACGCTGGTCTCGCTGCACGGCATCGAGGGCGCGCGCGCCGAAGCACAGAAGTTGGCGGCCCGGGCAGCAGGACGTCTGGCGGGCTTCGGCGAAGAGGCCGAATTGCTGCGCGTCCTGCCCTACCGGTTAATTGATCGCGACCGTTAACTATTTGATCTGATTTATATTTTATCGGCTCACAGAGGGGCTGGCGAAGCCTGAGGGTCTGGAATAATCTCCGCGCCATCCTAAATGCTGCACAATGATGGAACTGCCCCTAAAGGACACTGGGCGATGACCTATTTTGATTCGACCAAGCGCCGCCGTTTCCTCGCTCTTTCCGTGGCGAGCGTTGCCTGCTTTGCGCTGCCGGGCGCAGGACTCGCTTCTGCCGAGGATCCGACCGCGCGCATCCAGGCCTTCTATGACGTGCTGCTGGATACGATGAAACAGGGCCAGCAGCTGGGCGTGCAGGGCCGCTTCGACAAGATGCTGCCGGCGTCGCACGCCACCTATGACATTCCCGCCATGACGCGCATTGCCTGCGGACCGGACTGGAACAAGATTCCGCCGGACAAGCAGCAGGCGCTGATCGACGCCTTCGGGCGCATGTCGGCGGCGATCTATGCCGATCGCTTTACCAAGTTCTCGGGCCAGCATTTCGAAGTCAATCCGACCCCGATCGCCCATAACGCCGATATGGTGGTGACCACCAAGCTGGTGCCCAACGACGGCGACCCGGTGGCGCTGAACTATCTGATGCGTGGCCCCGCCGGCGATATGAAGGTGGTCGACGTCTTCCTCGACGGCTCCATCAGCGAGCTCGCTACCCGCCGCTCGGAATTCTCCGGCGTGCTCAAGTCCGATGGAGCCGATGCGCTGCTGGCCAGGATCAAGGACCGCGCCGACAAGATTCTGAAGGGCACCGCCTCCTAAGCGCTATTTGCGCTGAACCGCCTGCGCGCCAGCGCGCAGGTCAACGCGGGGCGGCGGCCCCAGCAGGGCCGGCAGGAACAGCAGCGCCGAGATCAGCGTACAACCCAGCGACAGCGCCAGCAGCCGGCCCATGCTCGCCGTGCCCGGATGATTCGACAGGCAAAGCGTGCCGAACGCCGCGGTCGTGGTGAGCGCGCTGAAGATGATGGCGCGGGTCAGGCTGGATTGCAGCGGATTGGTTTCGCCCCGCCGCCAGGCCATCACGAAATAGATGTTGAAGGCCACGCCAATGCCGAACAGCAGCGGCAGCGCGATGATGTTGGCAAAGTTCAGCGGCCAGTCCAGCAGGACCGAAAGGCCGAGCGTCAGCAGGACCGAGAGGAACAGTGGGGCCAGAGTCAGCGCCACATCGGCGAAGCGTCGCAGCACCACCACCAGGATCACCGAGATCGCGAGCAGGCCGCCGAGGCCCGCACGCGCAAAAGCCTCCACCACCGTACGCCCGGAATCCTGGATCGAGGTCGCCGAACCGGCAACATCCGGCTCGATCGAACGCACCGCGGCCACGAAGCGGCGCAGCACTTCGTTATCATTGGCATTGCCCTTGGGATCGACCTCGATCCGCGCCCGCCCGTCGGCCGCAAGCCAGTTCTGCTTGAGTCCCGACGGCAGGTTCTCAAGCGTGACCGGTGCTGCCTGAAGCGCATCACGAAGCTGGCCCAGCATCGTTTGCAGCCCCGGTATCAGCGCCTGTTCCGCCGCCTGGCGCTTCGCCGCATCGCCCGCGGCAAGCGCATCCAGCACATCGGCCAGATGGCGCGCCTCACCGGCGCCGGCGCTCGTCTCGCTGGATGCAGCTTCGCGCAGCTTGCCGACCGCCCGCTTCATCGCCGCGACATTTTCCGCGTCACTCGGCGCCGGCTTCACCAGCGGCGGGTTGAGGGTGAGGTCGAGAAGCTGGGAAGCATCGCTGATCAGCGCGAGCTTGGCGTCCTGGTCAGCGGGAATGAAACTCGCCAGCGTTATCGTCTGGCCCACCTCCGGCAGCTTGTCGAGCTTGGCTGCAATCGTCTTCGCCTGGTCGAGCGATGGCGTCAGGATGCTGGTCGAAAAGGGCGTGGCCGCCGGATCCTGCATCAGGTCGAGCAGGGTAGAAACGGATTCGACCTTGCTGGAGCGCAGGTTCAGCGGGTTGAAGTCGAAGCGCAACTGGCTCGATAGCGCGATGCAGCCCACGGCCACGCCACCGGCGGCGATCAGCACCAGGCGGCGGCGGCGGAGCAGAAAATGGTCGACGGGCGCCAGGAAGCGATAGCCCACCTCGGCCGGCTCGCCCGGCGGACGCAGGATCAGGATCAGCGCCGGCAACAATGTCACGCTGAGGAAGAGCGCGATCAGCATGCCGGTGCCCGCGATCAGCCCCAGTTCGGAGATGCCGCGATAGTCGGTGGGAAGAAAAGCGAAGAAGCCGGCGGCGATTGCAGCGGCGGCGAGCGCCAGCGAACTGCCGACGCCGCGCGCCGCGGCGCGCAACGCTGAAGCCAGGTCGCCCTGGGCATGGCGTTCGGCGCGGTAGCGCACGGCGAACTGGATACCAAGATCGACCCCCAGCCCCACGAACAATACGGTGAAGGCGACCGAGATCAGGTTGAATCGCCCCACGGTCAACAGGCCGAAGGCGGCGGTGATAACCAGACCGACAGCCAATGTTGCCAGAATGGCGAAGATGATGCGCCCCGAGCGCAGGCCCAGCCATAGCAGCAGCGCGACTGCGGCGATGGTGATCAGCGCGTTGCGCAGCGCGCCATCGGCCAGACTGCCGAACTCCTCATCGGAGAGCGGGATCGAGCCCGTCAGGCGCACCCGCACGCCCTTGTCAGGGGTGAGGCCGAGATCGAGTGCGGCCTGGCGGATGGCGTTCGAGGCCTTCTGGCCTGGCTCCAGCGCGCCGAACTCCAGCTTGGGCTGCACCAGGATCGTGCGGCGCAATTCGCGCAGCTTGGGTGGGTGGCCGGCGATGAGGTTGCGCCAGGATAGCGAGGCGAACTTGCCCGCCTCGATCGCCTGCAGCGTGTCGGCGAGCGCATGGAAGGGCGTTTCCACATCGGTGAACTTCGCCTGGCCATGGATGACGCCGTCGGAAAGGTTGCCGAGGGTTTCCATGACGCCGCGCAGGCTGGGATCGGCGGCGAGCGAACCCAGCAGCGGCTGGGCGGCGATGATGTCCTGGGTCGTTTTCTCGACCTCACTCGTCGAGAGGAACAACAGGCCGTTATGATCGAAGAAGGCGCCGCCATCGGGCCGTTCGATATGGGGAAATTGCGCGGGATCCTGCGCCAGGCGCTGGGCCAAAGCTGCTGTCGCCCTTTCCGCCAGCTCGGGCGTCTGGCCATCGACGATGACGGCGATCAGCTTCGTCTGCTGGGGAAATGCTGCGTCGTAGGTGATCTCGCGCTGACGCCAGGGCAGGTTTGGCGAGAACAGTTTGCTGCTGTCGGTATCGATGGCGATGTGGCGAGCCGTATAGATGCCGGCGGCGGTTGCCAACAGCAGCGAGGCCAGAACGACGAGCCAGGCATGACGGCAGCTGGCCGCTGCAAGCCCACCGATCCAGTTGAGCCAGGGGGCCGGCGGTCGGATAGGCGGGCCGGCAAGCGGGCGGCCAGGCTGATCGGTGCTCATCGACGGGCGGGAAAACGGTGGGAAGCACGCATCGGTTTCATGATTTCAAAACTATGAAATGCGGAAAAAAGGCGGGATCGCCGCGAGGACAAGTCTTGCCGAAAAAATCGGCGCTTCTTATGGCCGATTTCGCGACAGCGCCCAACGAAAATAGGCATGGGCGCCTGACTGTTCCATCACGGCGCGAAACAATGCCACATTTGATCCTGATAGCATCGCGCGCTGCAGAATGGATCAAAACAGGAACGCCTCGACTTGACGCCATATAGGGTCTTGGCCTAAACACCGCGGCCTGATTACCGCCCAACCGCGATCTGGCAGGCATTTCGGGTCGTTCCTGTCCGATGGTTTTCGTTTCGGCAATTGCTCAGGGGCGCCCCAGGCGCCCCGGGGCGACAAGCCGCGTCGCGGTGATGTAACATTCGAGTCGGGGTCTAAGCTCAGGTTGCACATGGTTGCGGGCCGGGTCAGGGCACGCAACAGAGCTTGCTTGAAAACGCGCCGCCAAAAGTCTGGGCGTCGTGAGTGGGCGGGATGAACCGCCGGATATCGGGTCGAAGGATTAGCGGCATTGCACTCCAGCGATGCCGTCGCTGAAATTTTATGCGTAGAGAATTGAGGGTCGCTGTCATGCAGGTCATTCTGGCCCAACCTCGCGGTTTCTGTGCCGGCGTCGTCCGTGCCATCGAGATCGTCGAGCGCGCGCTGGCGAAATATGGCGCGCCGGTCTATGTCCGCCACGAGATCGTGCATAACCGCTACGTCGTCGAGCGGCTGAAAAAGATGGGCGCCCAATTCGTCGAGAATCTCTCCGAAGTGCCGCCGGGCGCGCATACGATCTTCAGCGCCCACGGCGTTTCCAAGGCGGTCGAAAGCGAGGCGGTAGAGCGCAATCTCTCGGTGCTGGATGCGACATGTCCGCTGGTGGCCAAGGTGCATAGCGAGGGCAAGCGCTATGTTGCCCAAGGGCGCAGCCTGATCCTGATCGGCCATGACGGCCATCCCGAAGTCGAGGGCACGCGCGGCCAGATCGCCGGTCCCGTCTATCTCGTCCAGCGCGAGGAAGACGTCGACAATCTCGATATTCCGCTCGACGCGCCGCTGGCCTATGTGACCCAGACGACGCTCAGCGTCGACGATACACGCGCTGTCATCGCCGCCCTGAAGCAGCGCTTCACCAATATTATCGGACCCGATACCAAGGACATCTGCTACGCCACCCAGAATCGCCAATCGGCGGTGCGCGAGTTGGGCAAGATGGTGGATGTGATCCTGGTGGTGGGGGCCCGCAACAGCTCCAATTCCAATCGGCTTTGCGAGATCGGCAAGGAAGCGGGCGTGCCCAGCTATCTGATCGATAGCGGCGCCGAACTCGACCCCGCCTGGGTGCGCAATGCCAAGGTGGTGGGTCTGACCGCCGGCGCCTCCGCACCCGAGGAACTGGTCGACGATGTGGTCGCAGCCCTGCGCCGGGTGGGTCCGGTGGAGATGGAAGTGCTGCCGGGCATCGTCGAAGACATTAAATTCCGTTTGCCTGTCGAGCTTGCAGACGCCTGAGCGCGTGACTATTTGTTATCTCTTGAAGCGCGGTAACTTTGCGTAACTGTTAACGAGGCCGGTCCGTGTCCATACCCGCATTGCAGAAGTTCCGCGTCGCCAGCTATCTGATGCGCCAGAAAATGGCGGGCCGGAAGCGCTATCCCCTCGTCCTGATGCTGGAGCCGCTGTTTCGCTGCAACCTCGCTTGTGCTGGCTGCGGCAAGATCGATTATCCCGACGAGATCCTGAACCAGCGCATCAGCCTGGCCGATGCGCTCCAGGCCGTCGATGAATGCGGTGCCCCGGTCGTCTCCATTGCCGGCGGCGAACCCCTGCTCCACCGCGAGATCCACAAGATCACCGAGGGCATCATCGCCCGGAAGAAATTCGTCTACCTCTGCACCAACGCGCTGCTGATGGAAAAGAAGCTCGACCTCTTCAAGCCGAGCCCCTATTTCGTCTGGTCGGTGCATCTCGACGGCGACAAGCAGATGCACGACAAGTCGGTCTGCGAAGAGGGCGTGTACGATCGCGCGGTCAAGGCGATCGCCGAAGCCAAGAAGCGCGGCTTTCGCGTCAACATCAACTGCACGCTGTTCAACGATGCCAAGCCGGACCAGGTCGCGGCATTCTTCGACCAGGCGAAGTCCATCGGCATCGACGGCATCACGGTCTCGCCCGGCTATGCCTATGAGCGCGCGCCGGACCAGCAGCACTTCCTGAACCGCAACAAGACCAAGCAGCTCTTCCGCGACATTCTTGCGCGCGGCAATGGCGGCAAGAACTGGTCGTTCAGCCAGTCCAGCATGTTCCTCGATTTCCTCGCCGGCAATCAGACCTATCACTGCACGCCCTGGGGCAACCCGACGCGCACGGTCTTCGGCTGGCAGCGCCCCTGCTATCTGCTGGGCGAAGGCTATGCCAAGAGCTTCACCGAGCTGATGGATGAAACCGACTGGGACAAGTACGGCACCGGCAATTACGAGAAATGCGCCGACTGCATGGTGCATAGCGGCTTCGAAGCCACCGCCGTCAACGACATCATGCGCCACCCGCTGAAGGCGATGATGGTGGGCATCAAGGGTGTCAACACCACCAAGCCCATGGCGGCGGACATCTCGCTGGATAAGCAGCGCCCGGCGGAATACGTCTTCGCCCGCCATGTCGAGCACAAGCTGACCGAGATCAAGGAAGAAAAAGAGCGGGCCAAGCACCGCGCCAGTGCTGCGGAATAGGCCAGCTTTCTAACCGAAGTCGTGGATGCCCGGCTCAAGGCCGGGCATGACGAACGAGGATGCAGAAGCGGCCCGCACTAACACAGGCCGTCATGGCCGGGCTTGACCCGGCCATCCATTTTTCAAACCAGCGCGAAGCCTGTTCCGGCGCTCACCCGCCGCCGCTTCAGCTCGCTGAACGCCACCCGCGCATCACCGGCAAGACTAATCATTCCAAATAGCTGAGCAGGCCGCGCCAGAACGGCGCCGAGCACCGCGCCGATATTCGTCGTCCCGTCGCGGCGCATGCCGGCCAGTGCCGCCGGCGGCAGGCTGCGCCCCGCCGGATCGCAGATCACCCGGAGAATAGCCAACGGTAAGCCGGCTTCGGCCGCAATGCGGCCCGCCACGTGCGATTCCATGTCGACGGCAACCGCACCGGTCATGCTGCGCAACAGGCGCTTGTGCTCCACCGTGGCGGCGGGCTGATCGATGCCGGTGACCTCTGCGAACACGGCGCGCGGCAAGGCAGCCAGCAGGCGCTTCGACCAGGCCACATCGGTGCGCCAGCGCTCGCGCCCCAGGCTGACTGCCGAGCCGACGATGCAAGTGCCGGGTTTGAGGGCGGGATCGAGACCGCCGGCAATGCCGAAGCTGATGATGCCGGCGGCACCCTGCCTGACCGCGCGTCGCAGCGCGTCACTGAGGCCGGTCTCATCGCCGCCACCGATGACGGCATGCACGCCCTCGCTCTCCGCGATGCGTGCTTCACGCGCCAGCCCGACGACGGCAATGACGTGCGCGGAATCGGAAAGCGGGGCCCTCACAGCCCGGGCAGCACGGCGACGGTGTTCCCGCTGGTCAGGTTGCGATAGCGGGCCAGTGCCCAGAGCGGGAAGAATTTCGCATAGCCGTGATAGCGCAGATAGAAGACGCGCGGGAAACCGGTAGCGGTAAAACGCTCTTCTTTCCAGACACCGTCGTCGCCCTGCTTCGTCATCAGATAATCGATGCCGCGGGCGACGGAAGGATGCTTGACCTCGCCCGCCGCCATCAGGGCGAGCACGGCCCAGGCCGTCTGCGAGGCGGTGCTGGGTGCCGCCTCATAGCCCTTATAGGCAAGCTTGTAGCTGTCGCCGTCTTCGCCCCAGCCGCCATCGGCATTCTGGATCGCGGCGAGCCACTCGACCGCCTTGCGCATCGAGGGGGCCTGATGATCGACGCCCGCGGCATTCAGCCCCGCCAGCACCGACCAGGTTCCGTAGATATAATTCATGCCCCAGCGGCCATACCAGCTGCCGTCCTTTTCCTGCGTCTTCAGCAGATAGTCGACGGCCTTGTCGAGCGCGGGCTTTTCCGCTTTGTCGCCCAGCTGGGCCAGCATGCCAAGACAACGCCCCGAGACATCCGCCGTCGGCGGGTCGAGCAGGGCGCCGTGATCGGCGAAGGGAATGTTGTTCAGATAGTAATGGGTGTTGTCGGCATCGAAGGCGCCCCAGCCACCATTCTTGCTCTGCACGCCCACGACCCATTCCTGGCCGCGGGCGATGGCTTCCTTGAAATCCGCCTTGCCCGCCACTTCGGGATGCGCCGCCGCGCGGTCCATCGCCATCACCACCACGGCGGTATCGTCGACATCGGGATAATGCGGATTGGCGTACTGGAAGGCCCAGCCACCCGGGCGCACATCGGGCCGCTGATCGGCCCAGTCGCCGACGACATCCAGCACCTGCAGCGGCTTCAGCCAGTTGAGGCCGTCGACGCAGCGTTTCACCGCTTCGGGCGTGCCCACTTCCAGCAACGCGTGGCAGACGAGGCTCGTATCCCAGACTGGCGAGAGGCAGGGCTGGCAAAAGATCTCGTCATCCTTCACCACCAGCAGCTTCTCGATCGAGGCCCGCGCGAGTTTCACGTTTGGATCGCTCGGCGGGTAACCCAGCACATCGAACATCATCACCGAGTTGGCCATGGCCGGGAAAATCGCCCCCAGCCCGTCTTCGCCATTCAGCCGTTCGATGGTGAAGGCCGCAGCCTTGTCGATGGCGCGCTTTCTCTGGCCCTTGGGAAACCACGGCTCGACCACATGCAGGATCGCATCCAGCACGCCGAAGATCGTCGTCCAGGGCTGCATCTGATGGGGGCCCTTGGGCCAGCGGCGCACCTGTTCCGGCGGCACGGTGAAGAGCTCGCGAATCTCGATGCCGCGCGGGTTGCGCGCCCGGGGCTTCAGCGTCATCAGCACCAGCAAAGGCACCAGCACCGTGCGCGCCCAGTACGAGACCTTGGAGAGATGGAAGGGAAACCATGCCGGCAGATGCATGATCTCGACAGGCATCACCGGCACGCCGCGCCAAGGAATGGCGCCGAACAAGGCGAGCAGGCAACGGGTGAAGACATTGCTGGTGGCGGCCCCGCCATGGGCAAGGATCGCCTCGCGCGCGCGGCGCATATGCGGCGCGTCGATGGGATCGCCGATGGTCTTCAACGCGAAATAGGCCTTCACGCTGGCGCTGATGTTGAAGGCGCCCTCATGGAACAGCGGCCAGCCGCCATGCTCGCCCTGGATGCGGCGCAGATAGACGGCGATCTTTGCCTCCACATCCGCCGGCGCCGGCTCGCCCAGATAATGCTTCAGCAGCACATATTCGGCGGGGATGGTGGCGTCGGCCTCGAGCTCGAATACCCAATGGCCATCTGGGCGCTGCAGGCCCAGCAGCGTCGAGGTGGCGCGGCCGATCGAGCCCTCCAGCCGGGCGCGTAGCGCCGAGGCCGGGACCTCCGGCAGGGTCAATGATTCAGGCTTGTTCATCGCAGACAGGGCATAGCCTCAGAAACCGACCCGGCGCAACTGTTCCGCCGCTTTATTGCCCGAGCGGATCGAGCCTTCGATGGTCGCGGGCAGGCCCGTGCGCGTCCAGTCGCCGGCCAGGACCAGATTGCACCAGTTCGTTTGGGCCTCCGGCCGCTTCGCCTCTTCGGCCGGCAAGGCTGCATAGGTCGCCCGCTTTTCCTTGACGATCTGCCAGGCCGGCAGATCCGCCGGCAGGCCGGTGAGCCTGGCTACCTCGGCCCAGAGATCGCGGGCCAGCACCTCGCGGTCGGTATCGATCAGCCGGTCGGCGCCGCTGATGGTGACCGAAAGCCGCCCCTCAAAAGCAAACAGCCACTCAATCGTGCCGTTGATCACCGCCAGGATCGGCGGTTGGCCCGGCGGTGGTGCCACGCGGAAATGCGCATTGACGATGGCGCGAAATTCGCTGGGCGCGGTGATTTCCGGCAGCAAGGAGGAGGCTACCGACGCCGGCACGGCGAGCACGACGGCGTCATCGGGCCCAATCGCGATTCTGTCGCTGCCGAAATCGAGGGCCGCGGCGCGGGCGGATTCGAGCTCGATGGCGCGCAGACGCCGGTTGAGGCGAATTTCGGCGCCCGCTTTGGTTAGATGCTCGATTGCCGGATCGATGAAGGCGGTGGAAAGCCCGTGCTCGGCCACCAAAGGCCGGCAGGCGCGGCCGCCCAGCATCAGGGATTCCCGCAAGACCGCGGCGGCGATTCCCGCCGAGGCGCGTTCGGGTTCGGTGTTCAACGCCGCCAGCAGGATCGGATGCCAGAGCCGTTCATAGAGCGGGCCATGGCAATCGATGGTCTCGCCGATGGTGGCGCCCGGCCGCGCGCGCAGCAGGCGCGAGATCGAAAGATAATCGACCGCCCGGCTGCCCGGCACGCGGCGGCTGGGCAACAGCACCCACCAGGGCAACCGCCCGTCATTGGGCCGAAGGCGCCAGCGTTCGCCGCTCTTCAGATCGGCGAAATCGAATTCGGCGCGATCAGGCCCGGTAAGTTTCGTTTCAGCGCCGATGCGGCGCAGATAATCCAGTGCGGCATGATTGCCCGAGAGCAGCAGGTGGTTGCCATTGTCGATCTTCGTCTCGAGCGCGGGCTCGTAGTAGGAACGGCAGCGCCCGCCCGCATGATCCGTCGCCTCATGGATGATGACCCTTAAGCCGCGTTCCTGCAGCCGGAGTGCGGCGGCAAGACCGGCGAGACCGGCGCCGATGACGTGAACGGTTCCGCTCATCACATCAAGCCGTCGCTGAGCAGAATCCAGAAAAGGACCGGCTTGCCGACCTTGACCGGCCGGCGCGGCGCTGCCCAGCCGCGCGCGATGAGACCAAGCAGGATGCGGCGATAGACCGCGCCCATGACCCGCGGCGCCTTGGTCACCTTGCGTGGCGCCGCCGCCATAATCTTTTGCGCCTCGAGGAAATGGCCGCGCGCCTTGTCCGCCAAGGGCACGCAGGCGCGACCGATATTTCCATCGGCCAGGACAGCCTGAGGTTCGGTCGTCGCGATTCCGGCCTGTTGCAGCAGTTCGGCGGGCAGATAGAGCCGGCCGATCCCGGCATCTTCGTCGATATCGCGCAGGATGTTGGTAAGCTGCAGGGCGCGGCCCAGATGGTGCGCCAGACGTTCCCCCGCAACCCACTCCATGCCGAAGACGCGCACCGAAAGCCGGCCCACCGCGCTCGCCACCCGCTCGCAATAAAGGTCGAGCGTGGCGAGTTCGGGCGCGCGGATATCCTGCTCCAGATCCATCGCCATGCCATCGATGACGGCGTGGAAATCCTCAGCTCGCAGATCGAATTGCCGTTGCGCCTTGGCAAGACCGGCCAGCCTTGCCGGTGCGGCACCGCGATAGATCGCATCGATATCCTCGCGCCAGCCCTGCAACTGCTCGCGGCGCAGTGGCTTCGGTCCGCCGTCATCGGCGATGTCGTCGACGGCGCGGCAGAAGGCATAAATCTCGTACATCGCATCGCGCTGCTCGGGCGGCAGCAACTTCATAGCCAGATAGAACGAGCTGCTCTTCGGCCGCGGCGGGGCGGTCGGTTCACCCGCCAGCAAGGCAACATTCTCCGTCATGGCGCGCTGACCAGCCGCACTAACCGCAGTGCCAGGCCCTGCGCCATGCCCAGCGCGCCAACGCCGGCAACACCCGCTTTACCCAGATGCACGTTGTCGCTCAACGGATCTCGGGTCGCCAGCATGCCGGTCAAGGTCAGCGCCAAGCGCTGGATCACCGCCACGTCAAGCGCCAGACGCAGATCGGCGATCCGGCGCGAGAAGACCGATGAAACACGCAGCAGATCGATGGTGCGGTTATTGAGCTGCCGGATGCCGGCCAGCAATGCCGGCGGCGCCTTGGCTTGGGCGAGTACCTCCGGCGTCAGACCGGCGGCAGCGAATGTGTCGAGCGGAATATAGACGCGATTCAGATTGCGGAAATCCTTGGCGCAATCCTGCAGATGATTGATGACCTGGAGGGCCGAGCAGAGCGCGTCATTGGCGGGCCATGTGGATTCGCTTTCGCCATGAACGTCGAGAACGAAGCGGCCGACGGGGCTGGCGGAGTAGCGGCAGTAATCCATGAGATCGTCCCAGTCGCGATAACGCAGCTTGGTCACGTCGAGACGGAAGGCCTTAAGCAGATCCAGCGGATGGCGCGCCGACATGCCGCGCTCGGCCAATGCTGTACGCAGCGGCAGGGCATCGGCCTCGACATCGCTGCGGCCAAGCAGCGTCTCTTCCATACGATCGAGCAGTGCGAGTTTTTCCTCCGGCTTCAGGTTCGCATGATCGGCGACATCGTCGGCGACCCGCGCGAAGCGATAGAAGGCGAGAACGATGCCGCGATGACGCGGGCTGATGAGGCCCGAGGCGACGGGAAAATTCTCGTCGCGATGGCCCTTTCCCGAGGCAACAGCGCCTGCGGTGCTCATGACGCACCCGCGCTCATTGTGCGCCAGCGCCCGGCGCCTGGGCGCGGCCCTTCCACATGCCACCGCGGCCCTTGCCGTGCTGCCAGGCGGAATCGATGGTGAAGAGCAGATACATCACCGCGATCGCCGGCAGCGCCAGGCCCCAGAAGGGTGAAAGCCGGTAGAAGCGCAATGTGGGCTGGTACGAGGCGGCCATGGCAAGCCAGGTGATCGCGCCCAGCAGGCACGGCAGCACCATGAGCAAAAATCGCCAGCGCCGGTGGCGCTACATAGAGCAGGGCCATGCCCGCGACGGTGCCGAGCAGCAACAGCGGCGAGAAACGCAGCTGGGCATAGGCCGAGCGGGCCACCATGCGGCGGATCTCGCCCAGCGACTGGTATGGCCGCAGGCTGACGACGCGGGGGCTGAGTTCAAGGCGGATCGGGCCCTGCGCCTTCAGCTTTCCGGCAAGCGCACAATCGTCGATCAGCGCGCCGCGGATGGACGCAACACCGCCGGCCGCTTCCAGATCGCGGCGGTGCACCAGCATGCAGCCCCCCGCGCCTGCGGCCGTGCGGCGGTCGGCGCGGTTGACCCAGGCGAAGGGAAACAGCATCTGGAAGAAGAAGATGAAGGCGGGGATCAGGGCGCGTTCGGAAAAATTCTCGCAGCGCAGTTTTGCCATGCGCGAGACCAGTGCCTGTCCACCCACAATCGCGATCGCCACCTGGCGCGACAATGAGTCCGCCGCATAGCCGATATCGGCATCGCTCAGCAGCAGGTATTCCGGCGGCTCGGCCGAGGCTTGCGCCGCGGCAATGCCCTGGCTCAGCGCCCAAAGCTTGCCGGTCCATCCCACCGGCAGCGCTTCGCCCGTCGATGACCGTCAGCCGGTCGGCGGCTCCCGCCGCTTCGGCCGCGGCTATCGCCACCGCAGCCGTGCCATCGCTGCTCTGGTCGTCCACCAGGATCACCCGCAGCGGGCCGTCATAATCCTGGCGCAGCAGCGAGCCGATGGATTGCGCCACCACATCGGCTTCGTCGCGCGCCGGGATCACCACGGCCACCGCGGGCCAACCGCCGGCGGGTTCGCCCGGGGCCGGGCCATCATCCATCTCGCGCGCGCGCCAGAAGGCGCCATGGCCGAGCAGCAGATAGGCCCAGGCGGCGAGCGAGAGCAGCGCGATGAACATTACCAGGCTCATCGCACATAACCTGCCTGGCGAAACCAGGCGATGGCATCGGCGAGGCCTTGCGCGAAAGGCCGGGCGCGATAGCCGAGGTCGCGCTCGGCCTTCGCCGAGGTGAAGCGCATGTGGTATTTCGCCATGCGCAGCGCATCGCGGGTGACGAAGGGTTCGCGCCGGGTAAATCGTGCGAGGGTCTCGGCCATCACCGCTACGGGATAGATCGCCGCGCGCGGAATGGCAAACAGGGGGCCTCGCCGGCCCACAAGCCTTGCGATCTCCCCCAGCATTCTCGCGAGGCCGACATTCTCGCCGCCCAGGATATAGAGCTCGCCGATCCTGCCGCGCTCGAAGGCGGCGAGATGGCCGGCTGCGACATCGTCGACATGAACGAGATTGAGCGAAGTATCGACATAGGCCGGGATGCGGCCGTTCGCGGCTTCGACGATCACCCGGCCCGTGGGCGTCGGCTTGATGTCGCGCGGGCCGATAGGGGTCGAGGGATTGACGATGATCGCGGGCAGGCCCCGCTCCCCTACCATCGCCTGGACCAGCCGCTCGGCCACTACCTTGCTGCGCTTATAGGCGCCGATGGCGCGCTCGGGCGTCAGGTTACAGGTCTCATCCGCCGATCGGCCGCCGCCCTGGGGCGCCAATGTGGCGACACTGCTGGTATAGACGATGCGCGCCACCTTCTGACGAAGTGCCGCTTCCATGATATTGCGCGTGCCGCTCAGATTGTTGCGGACGATCTCCTCCGGATCAGGCGCCCAGAGCCGGTAGTCGGCGGCGACATGGTACAGGGCATCCACCCCCTGCATAGCGCGGTCGAGGGAGGATGCATCCATCAGATCGCCCTCGGCCAGTTCGATCGACAGCCCGTCAAGATTTGCCCGCGGCGTGCCCTTGCGCACCAGCGCCCGCACCCTGGCACCGGCAAAGGACGAACCGGGCGCCAACAGCGCGCGGATCACCGCCGAGCCGACGAAACCGGTTCCTCCGGTGACGAGAATCTGTCCCGTTTCCTTCATCGTGGTGAACAATCCCGGCATGGTTGGGTCTCTGCCGCGGAAGCCTCGCGGCAGAGGCCGGATGACAGGGTAGAACATCCCTTCCGGCCGGGCGAGGATATAGGGCCAAACTCGCGCTAAGTCACTGTAAAAACGCCACTGTTTGGATATTCCGGTGCTGCGGCTATCGGTCTCAAGGTCGCCACATCCCGGCAATCGCTTCCACGCTATACTTGGCCGTCGAGGGGCCCCGGCCCGAAGGGCGAGGCGGCGTATGGCGGCAAAAGGTTATTGGCGAGCGATTTCGACGGTCCTGGTCGCCAAGACCATCGCGATCATTGCCCTCTATTTCCTGTTCATTGCCCCCTTGGGCCATTCGCCGGTGACCGCAGCCAACGTCGCCGATCACCTGGCGCCCACCGCCGCGACGGGTTCCCAACCGTGAGCGAACTCAACGTCGTCGATCTCTCGCGCCTGCAATTCGCGCTGACGGCGATGTACCACTTCCTGTTCGTGCCGCTGACCATCGGCCTGTCGCTCCTCATCGCCATCATGGAGAGCGTCTATGTCATGACGCACCGGGAAATCTGGCGCGAGATGACGAAGTTCTGGGGCCTGCTGTTCGGCATCAATTTCGCCATGGGCGTTGCCACCGGTATTCCCATGGAATTCCAGTTCGGCACCAACTGGGCCTACTACGCCCATTATGTCGGCGACATCTTCGGGGCGCCGCTGGCGATCGAAGGCATGATGGCCTTCTTCCTCGAGGCGAGCTTCGTCGGCCTGTTCTTCTTCGGCTGGAAGCGGCTTTCCCGCGTCGAACATCTGATCGTCACCTGGCTGGTGGCGCTGGGCAGCAATCTCTCGGCGCTGTGGATCCTGATCGCCAATGGCTGGATGCAGTATCCGGTGGGCGCGTTTTTCAATCCCGTCACCATGCGCATGGAGGTGAGCTCGTTCTTCGACGTGCTGTTCAATCCCGTAGCGCAAGCAAAATTCGTCCATACGGTGAGTGCCGGCTATGTCACCGGCTCGATCTTCGTCATGGCGATCAGCGCCTGGTACATGCTGCGCGGGCGCAATCTCGAATTCGCCAAGCGCTCGATGACGGTTGCGGCGAGCTTCGGCCTGGCTTCCGCGCTCTCCGTCGTCGTGCTGGGCGATGAGAGCGGCTATACCGCCGGCCAGAACCAGAAGATGAAGATCGCCGCCATCGAGGCGATGTGGGAAACGGAGCCGGCGCCGGCGAGCTTCACCATCTTCGGCATTCCCGATCTGGCGGGCCGCACGACCCATTACGAGGTCAAGGTGCCCTGGGCGCTGGGGCTGATCGCCACCCGCTCGCTGAATACGGAAGTGCCGGGGATCAAGAACCTGGTGGAGGCCAATGCCGAGCGGATCAAAAGCGGCATGATCGCCTATGCCGCTCTGTTGCGGCTGCGAGTCTTCCAGGGCGATCCGGGCGCCAAGGCCGCACTTGCTGCGCATGTCGGCGATCTCGGCTATGGCCTGCTGCTGAAGCGCTACGCTCCCAATGTCTTCGATGCTACCGCTGAGCAGATCGATAAAGCGGCCTGGGATACGGTGCCCAACGTGCCGATGCTGTTCTGGAGCTTCCGCTTCATGGTCGGCATCGGCTTCTTTTTCATCGCCTTCTTCGCCCTCTCCTTCTGGTTCTCGGCCAAGCGGCAATTCCAGAAGCATCGCTGGTATCTGCGGGTCGCACTGTTCGCCTTGCCGCTGCCCTGGATCTCCAGCGAATTGGGCTGGGTGGTGGCCGAGAACGGACGCCAGCCCTGGACCATCGACGGCGTGCTGCCGACCTATCTCTCGGTTTCCAGCATTCCCGCCGGCGATGTGTGGTTCAGCCTGGGCGGCTTCGCCCTGTTCTACAGCCTGCTCGCCATCGTCGAACTCTATCTGATGATCAAATACATCCGCCTCGGCCCCGAAAAGGCGCTGGGCGCACCCATGGTCTCGCCGGCGGTGCGGACATGAATCCCCTGGACCTGTTCGACTACGGCACGCTGCGGATGATCTGGTGGGTGCTGCTGGGCGTGCTGCTGATCGGCTTTGCGCTGACCGACGGCTTCGACCTTGGCAGCCTGATCCTGCTGCCCTTCGTGGCGCGCGAGGATGGCGAGCGGCGCATCGTCATCAATGCCATCGGCCCGGTCTGGGAGGGCAACCAGGTCTGGCTGATCCTGGGTGCCGGCGCGATCTTCGCGGCCTGGCCCATGGTCTATGCCACGGCCTTCTCCGGCTTCTATCCGGCGATGATAATCGCACTGGCAGGCCTGGTGGTCCGCCCGGTCGCCATCATCTATCGCAGCAAGGTGGAGGACAGCACCTGGCGTGCGATCTTCGACTTGCTGATGGTGATCGCGAGCTTCGTGCCGGCGCTGATCTTCGGTGTGGCCGTCGGCAATGTGATCCAGGGAGCGCCCTTCCGTTTCGATGCCAGCAGCATGCGGCTGATTTATGAAGGCAATTTTACTGGTTTGCTCAATCCCTTCGCGCTGCTGACCGGGCTGCTGTCCGTCTGCATGATCACCATGCATGGCGGCGCCTATCTCGCGATCAAGACTGAGGAGATCGATCGCCTTTCGCGCGCGGATTGCCGGTTTTGTTTCGTCACTGCTGGTGATGGCCCTGTTTGTGGCGGCAGGGGTCTGGGTGGCGCTGTTCATCAAGGGTTATCTGCTGTTGAGCGCGGCATCACCCGACGGCGAATCCGATCCGCTTGCCAAGCTGGTGTCGCGTTCGGAGGGCGCCTGGTTCGCCAATTACGGTGCCGCCCATTGGCTGATGGCCGCACCGGTGATGGGATTCTTCGCGGCGGCGGTGGCGGCTACATCCTTTGCCCGGGGCCGCGATCGCACAGCCCTGATCGCCAGCGGCATTTCCGTCTTCGGCATCATCGCCACCGTCGGCGTCAGCATGTTTCCCTTCATCCTGCCCTCCTCCCTCGATCCGAGGAGCAGCCTGATCCTTTGGGATGCCTCGTCGAGCAAGGCGACCCTGCTCACCATGCTGGCGGCGACGGTCATCTTCCTGCCCCTCATCCTGATCTATACGACCATCATCTATCGCGTGTTGCGCGGCCGGGTGAGTGGTGCTGATGTCGAAGCCGATCACGGAAGCTATTGAGGAAACCCGATGTGGTATTTCAGCTGGATCCTGGGTCTCGGCCTTGCCTGCAGCTTCGCCATCCTGAACGCCATGTGGCTGGAAGTGCGCCGGGCCAATGACGAAATCGAACAGGCCAAGCACGACTGAGGACGAGATTACCAATTCGTCAGGACACCGCCGCCAAGGCCATGGCTAGAATGCGCGGCCACAAGGCCAGGCAATTCCATCGGGCGCCGCGCCCCGTTTTCCACTACACGAGGGCACTTCAATGACGTTGCTTCAGGCCATCCTGCTCGCCGCCGTTCAGGGCATCAGCGAGCTTTTCCCTGTCAGCAGCCTGGCCCATGCGGTCATCCTGCCGCGGCTTCTCGGCTGGCCCATCGATCAGAAGGCGCCGGAATTCCTGCCCTTCCTCGTGGTGCTGCATCTGGGCACGGCCGCAGCCTTGCTGGTCTATTTCTGGCGCGACTGGGTCGGGCTGGCGCGCGGCGTGCTGGGGATGGGTCCGATGGATGAGCGATCGGCAAGCCGGCGCCTGTTTTTCCTGATCGTCATCGGCACCATTCCCGCGGCAATCGTCGGCAAGCTGCTGGAAGCGCCGCTGCGCGCTCTTTTCGGCAGTCCGATGGTTGCCGCCGCTTTCCTGATGGCCAATGGCGTGGCGCTGCTGATCGCAGAGAGATTGCGCCGCCAGGCCGGCAAGCGAAGCATTGAGGATCTCAGCTGGGGCCAGGCGCTGTTCATTGGGCTCTGCCAGTGCGGCGCGCTGATCCCCGGATTTTCGCGCTCGGGCCTCACCATCGGTGCCGGGCTTGGCACCGGCATGAGCCATGAGAATTCGGCCCGCTTCTCCTTCCTGCTCGCCACCCCGATCATCGCCGGGGCCGGCGTGCTGGAATTGCCCAAGCTGCTGCATGCGGGCGAGGCCAGCGCCATTGCGCTATCGACCGCGCTCATTGCCGGAATCGTCGCCGCAGTCACCGCCTTTTTCAGCACCGCCTTCCTGATGCGCTTCTTTCGCCAGCACGATCTGCAGGCGCTGAATCCGTTTCGCCTATTACTGCCTCGCGGCCGGCGCCGTGGCGCTCGTCCTGCTTGGCTTTGTCCTCTAGACGCCGGCCGAAATGGGCTCTGAAGGGCTATCGCGCTCAAGCATTTCGATCTCGCGCCTGGCGGACGAAATGGCCGGCCTTGCGCCAGGCGGCGCGCAATGACGAGCTGTTCGTCATCCTGCTGGCGGTGGTCGCGGGCGCGGTCTCGGCGGTAGGGGTCATTGCGCTGCGCGAGCTGGTGGTTCTGTTCCACCACTATCTCTACGGCGTGCCGGCGGTGGAGCACGCGCTTCAGGGCGCGGTGCTGCAGTGGTGGCGGCCGGTGCTGGTGCTGGGCGCCGGTGGTGTCGCCTACGGCCTGGTAGCGCTGCTGATCCGGCGCTGGCGGCCCATCGATCCCCTGGACGTGATCGAGGCCAATGCGCTGCATGGCGGCAATCTGCCGCTCTGGGATGGGCTGATCATCGCCTTCTTGACCGTGACCGCCGTGGGGCTGGGCGCATCCGTCGGGCTGGAAGCGGGCGTCACCCAGCTGGGGGCCGCGGCGGCAAGCTGGATGGGCCGGCGCTGCAAGGTGAACCGCACCGCCATGCGCACCCTGGTGGGCTGTGGTGCGGCGGCGGCCATCGCAGCGGCCTTCAACGCGCCGATCGCCGGCATCTTCTATGCGCTGGAGCTCGTCATCGGCGGCTATGCGGTGACGGCGCTGATCCCGGTCGCGGTCGCCGGCATCACCGGCACGCTGACCGCCCATCTGATGTTCGATGTCGACCCGATCTATTTCATCGTCACCCCGCCGATGCTGAATTCGGTGGATTACGGGATGTTCGCGCTGCTGGGCGTGGCGGCGGCCGGCTGTCGGCGTGATCGTCATGCGCCTTGCCACCACCTTCGAGGGCGCTGTTGAAGCGCGCGCGGATTCCCGTCTGGCTGCGCCCGGCCGTGGGCGGGCTGGTGCTGGCCGTCATCGGCTATTCCTATCCCCAGGTTCTGGGCTCCGGCCATGGCGCGCTGGACGCGACGCTTGAACGGCGATGTGGCGATCCAGCTTCTGCTCGCCTCGCTGGCGGCCAAGGCCTGGCCTCGGCCGTCAGCATCGGCAGCGGATGGCGCGGCGGCCTGTTCAGCGCCTCGCTATTGCTCGGCAGCCTGCTGGGCAGCGCCTATTGGGGAATTCTGCTTCTATCTGTTTCCCACCCACATCGCGGTCCATTCGGCCTATGCGGTGGTCGGCATCGGGGCGGTGGCGGCTTCGGTCATCGGCGCGCCGTTGACCATGATCCTGCTGGTCTTCGAGACCACCTCCGATTACACGATGACCGTGGGCGTTGCCGTGGGCGTGATGGTGGCGACCGTCATCACCCGGCGCCTGTTCGGCTTTCTCCTTCTCCACCTGGCGCTTCCATCTGCGCGGCGTGCCGCTGAAGGGCGCCTTCGATGTCGGGCGCATGTACGACATGACCGTGCGGCGCATCCTGCATCGCGATGTGCTGACCGTCAGTGCGACGGCCCCGCTCGATGCCGTGGTGCATGCCCTGCTCTCGGCCCGCCAGCCGCTTGCCTTCGTCCAGCGCGAAGATGGCGCCTTCGTCGGCATCATCGACAGCAAGGAGGTTCAGGCGAAACTGAAGGAAGAAGGCCAGCAGGCGATCACCGCCGAAATCCCTCGCCCATGCCCAAGCCCATCTGCTGACGCCCGACGACCGGTTGAGCACGGCGCTCAGCCTGTTCGAATCCACCGAATTCGAGGTGGCGGCGGTGGTGAAATCGCGCATCGATCCGCGGCTGGTGGGCTGCATCCACGAGGCCGATCTGCTGCGCTGCTATGTCGAGGAAGCCGACCGCATGCGCCGGGAAGAGCTGGGCGAGGTGGGGCTGTTCACCGATCTTGCCGGACGCGAGTAGTAGGACTCGGGGCACGCCCTGCCCCGACTCTGCCTTGGAAATGCCCAAATCCGGACCCCTCCCACCCGCAGGAAAGGCGTCAGGCCCCCGTGTATCTGTCGTCAGGGATGACGTTTCTCCGCGGCGGCACGGAACGAATGTCGGTCCGGCCGGTTGTGGAGAAGCTAGTCCCATCCCCACAGGCGAATCAGGCGGCCCCGACAGGGCGCCAACAACGAATGTTCATCGGGTGAGAACATCATGACCAACCGCACTATTCTGGCCTCCGGCCTGCTGAGCCTGGTGCTCGCAGCCGCTCCCTTGGCGGGCGCCTTTGCCCAAGGGCAGCCGGGCGATCCGCCGGGCCGCGTCGGCCGGCTGGCCGAGGTCTCCGGCACCGTCTCGTTCCACACCACGGATGAAACGCAATGGGCGCCGGCCTCGATCAACTATCCGGTGACCGGCGGCAATTCGTTCTGGACCGAGCCGCGCTCTCATGCGGCCATCGACGTGGGCGCCAGCCGCCTCTACATGGATGGCGCCACCGAACTCGACGTTTCCAATGTCGACGATCAGTCCTTCATCGCCTCGCTGGCCCAGGGCGCGGTCTATCTGCGCATCTCGCCTGCCGCCAATGGCGACCAGTACGAGATCGATACGCCGCGCGGCGCCGTGCATATCGTGCGCTCGGGCGACTACGAAGTGATCGCCGGCGATCAGGACCATCCCGACCACGGTGATGGCCTTCAATGGCGGTGCGGCCGAGATCGTCGGCCCCGGCATCGATGCGCCGGTCAATTCGCAGCAGGCCGTCTTCATCTCCGGACAGGACCAGTTCCAGGTGAACCAGGGCAACGCCGCAGACCGACGACTTCATCCAGTTCGTCCAGGCGCAGGAGCAGCCCTACCAGAACCAGAATGCCGGCCCGCCGCCGAGCTATGTCTCGCCGGAGATGACCGGCTATCAGGATCTGAATCGCTACGGCCAGTGGAACCAGGATCCGAGCTATGGCCAGGTCTGGTATCCGCAGGTTGCGGCCGATTGGGCGCCCTATCGCGACGGCCATTGGGCCTATGTGGCGCCCTGGGGCTGGACCTGGGTCGATTCCGCGCCCTGGGGCTTTACGCCGTTCCACTATGGCCGTTGGGTGCAGGTGCGTAATCGCTGGGCCTGGTGGCCTGGCCGCGTGGAAGCCCGTCCGGTCTATGCGCCGGCGCTGGTCACCTTCTTCGGCAATATCGGCGGCGTGAACCTCGCCGTCAATATCGGCGGCGGCCAGAATGTCGGCTGGATTCCGCTGGCGCCGGAAGAGGTCTATGTCCCGCCCTACCGGCATAGC
This sequence comes from uncultured Alphaproteobacteria bacterium, assembly GCA_963770335.1. Classification (GTDB taxonomy): domain Bacteria; phylum Pseudomonadota; class Alphaproteobacteria; order Dongiales; family Dongiaceae; genus DASXQK01. Next base: position 55,863 of record CAVYPG010000005.1, on the reverse strand, counting down.
CCCACCTATGTGCGCAACGTGAACATCACCTATGTGCGCAACGAGACGACGATCATCAACGTCGTCAACAACACGACCGTCATCAACAACTACAACAACTTCCACAACCACAATGGGGCGACGATCGTCAACGCCACGACGATGATCGACTCACGGCCCGTGGCGACCGATTTCCACAAGGTCGTGCCCAACGGCAAGATCGACAACAAGCAGTGGGCCGATGCGAAGTTCACGGGCGGCGATGCGCCGGTGAAGCCGACGGCCGACACCCGCGGCGCGAACAACTACAAGGGCTACGGTCTGCGCCCGGCCCGACCTTCGTAAAGGGCAATGGCCAGCAACAGGGTAATGGTCAGCAGCTCAGCAATGGTCAGCAGCAGGGCAAAGGCAAACTTCCCCCGCTGGTGGTGACCGGCAAGAATGGCCAGGGACAACCGGTCAGGGCACCAATGGCGTGGCGACCGGCAATAACAATGGCAAGAACACCAACGGCCAGAATGGCGTGGCAGCGACGGCCAAGGCTACGAACGGCCAGGGCACCAACGGCCAAGGCAAGAATGGTCAAGGGACGAATGGTCAGGGCGTTGCCACCGGAAATAACAATGGTCAGAACGGCAATGGCCAGAACAACAATGGCCAGAACGGGCAGAACCTGAAGAACGGCCAGGGCGTCGTCACCGGCGGCAAGCTGCCCCCGCTGCCGCCGAGCGGTGGGACCGCCAAGAACAACCAGGGTGTTGTCACGCAGGGCAATGGCCAGAACAGCAACGGCCAGAACAACGGCCAGAATGGTCAGATCAAGAACGGTCAGAATGGCCAGTTCCAGAATGGCCAGTTCCAGAATGGCCAGAATAACAACGGCCAAAACGGCAACGGCCAGAACCTGAAGAATGGTCAGGGCGTCGTGACCAATGGTAGCAAGCTGCCTCCGTTGCCCCCGAGCGGTGTGACCACCAAGAACAACCAGGGTGTTGTGACTCAGGGTAACGGCCAGCAACAACAATGGCCAGAATGGCAACGGTCAAACGCGGCCAGAATGGCCAGTTCCAGAATGGCCAGAACGGCAACGGCCAGAACGGCAATGGCCAGAACGGCAATAGCCAGAACCTGAAGAACGGCCAGGGCGTCGTGACCAATGGTGGCAAGCTGCCGCCGCTGCCGCCGAGCGGTGTGACCACCAAGAACAATCAGGGTGTTGTGACTCAGGGCACCGGAGCCGGCACCAGCAATGGCCAGAACAATAACGGCCAGAACGGCAATGGCCAGAAGAATACCGGCCAGAGCATCGGCCAGACAACGGCAAGCAGCCGACCCTGCCGCCGATCCAGAACCAGAAGAATACCCAGGGCAACAACGGTGGCCAAAACGGGCAGCCGAAGAATAGCCAGTTCGGCCAGAGTCAGGGCCAGGGTGGGCAGCAGGGCAATCAGAAGTTCACCACCCAGAAGAATAGCGGCCAGACACAACTTCACGAATAACGGCGGCGGGCCGACGAACCAGAAGGTCCAGCAGCAACAGCAGAAGAACAACAACAAGGGAATCATCCCGCCGCTCGATAACAACGGCCAGCCGCAGCACACGAACTAGACGCCCCGGCTGGTAATCTCGAGAAGAGGCCCCCGTCGCAAGACGGGGGCCTCTGTCATTTCGGGGCCCAGGTCAGGGAAACGTCAGGGGCGGTTCAGGATTCTGGGGAAGCTGGCTGGTATCCCAGCCGCCGCCCAAAGCTGCGATCAGCGACACGCTGGCCGCCACCCGGTTCTGCAGGATGCCCAGCGCCGTCTGCTGGCTCGACAGCGCATTGGCTTGAGCCGTGATGACGCTGGTGTAGTCGACCGTGCCCGCTTCGTACTGATTGAGGGTCAGGCGCTCGGCTTCTTGCGCCGCCTTGACCGCGCCATCCTGAACCGCCGCCTGCTGGGCCAGGATGCGAAGGGCCGCGAGCTGATCCTCCACCTGCTGGAAGGCGGTCAGAACCGTCTGGCGATAGAGGGCCACCGTCTGGTCGAAACTGGCTTTGGCCGCTTCGACCTGGGCGCCGCGCAAGCCGCCATCGAACAGGGTTTCGGCGAGCGATGGGCCCACGGCCCAGACCAGCGACTCCGGGGCAAAGAGCGAAGAGAGCGCCATGGCGGCAACACCAACGGAGCCGTCGAGGGTGATGGAGGGATAATAAGCCGACACCGCAACACCGATCTGGGCATTGGCTTCCGCCATCTGGCGCTCGGCTGCAGCGATATCCGGCCGGCGTTCCAGCAACTGAGAGGGCAGGCCCGGTGGGGTGAGCGGCACCGCCGAGACGACGCCCGGCGCCGGCACAATCGCAAAATCCGCCGGCGGCTTGCCGATCAAGACCGCGATCGCATGTTCCAGCTGGCTGCGCAGTACGCCGACATTGATCGCTTGCGCGCGCGTCGATTCGAGTTGGGCCTGGGCCGAAGCGACATCCGTCTTGGCCGCAACGCCGACATCGTAACGGTTCTGGGCGATCTGCAGCGAGCGGGCGAAGGCATCCACCGTCGCGTTCAACAGCCGTTGCAGCTCGTCTTCGGTGCGCAGCTGGAAGTAATCTGTCGCCAGCTCCGCCTGAAGCGACAGTTTGGCGGCGGCGAGATCGGCGGCACTGACCTGGGCACCGGCCTTGGCACTCTCGACCTCGCGGCGGATCTTGCCCCAGATATCGATCTCCCAGGTCGCGCCGACCGAGCCCGAATATTGGGTCGTCGACTTCAATTGCTGATGGCTCTGCTGCAGGGAAGTATCGAGCGACAGCGTGGGGAAGAATCCCGCCCGCGCCTCGCCCACCAGCGCCACTGCCTGGCGATAGGCTGCCTCCGACGACTTCACGCTTTCGTTGGAAATGGCGACCTGCTTTTCCAGATCGTCGAGAACCGGATCGTTATAGATCGACCACCAGGCCTGGTTGCTGCCCGCCTGCTGCGGCTCGCGCGATCTTCCAGTCCTTCGTATCCTCCTTATAGGCGACAGGCGTCGGGGCGGCGGGCCTTTTGTAATCGGGACCGACCTCGCAGGCCGAGAGGCAAAGCAGCAGCGCGGTCGCGCCGCTCAGGCAACGGCGCCAGGAACCAGGTCTATGCAGGCGTTCGGTATTGGGACGATCAGTCATGGCGCGCGCCTTCAGGTTTCGCCAATGGGTGTGGGGCCGCTCAGCGAATTGGGATGACGGCGATGCCAGCGTTCCAGCGCCCAATAGCGGAAGCGATCGAGATAGAGATAGATCACCGGCGTGGTGTAGAGGGTGAGCATCTGGCTGACGATCAACCCGCCGATGATGGCAACGCCCAGCGGCCGGCGCAGTTCCGAGCCCACGCCGGTGCCGAGCGCCAGCGGGAGTGCGCCCAGCAAGGCGGCCATGGTGGTCATCATGATGGGGCGAAAGCGCATCAGGCAGGCCTGGTAGATCGCCTCGCGGGAATCGAGGCCTTTCTGGCGTTCGGCATCCAGCGCGAAGTCGATCATCATGATGGCGTTCTTCTTGACGATGCCGATCAGCAGCACGATGCCGATCAGGGCGATGATGCTGAATTCGAGATTGAACAGCAGCAGGGCCAACAGCGCGCCGACGCCGGCCGAGGGCAATGTCGAGAGAATCGTGATCGGATGGACGTAGCTCTCGTAGAGCACGCCCAGCACGATGTAGACGGCAACCAGTGCGGCCAGGATCAGGAAAGGCTCGCTCGCGAGCGAGGCCTGGAATACCTGGGCGGTGCCCTGGAAACTGCCATGGATGGAGGCCGGCAGGTTGATGGCATCGCTGGCCTTGGCGATCGCCGCCACCGCATCGCTGAGCGATTTGCCCGGTGCCAGATTGAAGGAGAGTGTGCTGGCGGCAAACATGCCCTGGTGATTGACCGAGAGCGGTGTGTTGCCCGGCCCGTATTCGGTGAAAGCGGCAAGCGGCACCATGGTTTCAGCACCCGTGCTGACGGCAGCGCCCGTCGAACTGCCGCCCTTGCCCACGGCCGTCAGTGAATTGCTGGCCTGGTTGCGCGCCGCATCGTTGGCAATGGACTCGGCCGAGCTGGATAGCGTCGATCCGCCTGCGCCGCTGCTGCTTCCTCCGCCCGAGCTCGCATTAGAGGGGGCGAGGCTGACCGTGCCAGCGACGGCGTTGCTGCCCTGTACGCCGGTGACAGAACCGCCCGCGGTACTGACGAAGATATCTTTCAGCGTGTCGGGGTTCTGCCAGAACTCGGGCGCCACCTCCATGACCACATGATACTGGTTCAGGGGATTGTAGATGGTCGAGACCTGGCGCTGGCCGAAGGCGTCATAAAGGGTATTGTCGATCTGGCTGGTGGTGATGCCCAGGCGCTTGGCGGTAGCACGATCGATGGAAATATCGGTTTCAAGCCCGCCCTGCTGCTGGTCGGAATTGACGTCGGTCAGTTCCGGCGCATGCATCAGCGCGTCGGTCAGCTTCGGGGCCCATTCATAGAGATCGGCCAGGCTGTCGGATTGCAGCGTGTACTGGTACTGCGCATTGCCCTGGCGGCCGCCCACCCGGATATCCTGTACCGCCTGCAGGAACAGGCTGGCCCCCGCCACGCTGGCGAGTTGGCCGCGCAGCCGGGCGATCACCTGATCCGCCGAGGCCTTGCGCACCCCCAGCGCCTTCAATGACACGAACAGAGAACCGGAGTTCGTCTGCCCGCCGCCGGTGAAGCCCACCACGGAATCGACATCGGGATCCTTCATCAGGATCGCGACATACTGGGTCATCTTTCCGCGCATGGCCTGGAAGGAGATGCTCTGGTCGGCCTGGACGCTGCCCGAGAGCCGCCCGGTATCCTGCTGGGGAAAGAAGCCCTTGGGCACGACGACATAGAGAAAAACATTGAGCGCCGAGCGTCGCTGCCAGGATCAGCATGATGATGCCGCCATGGGCGAGCGCCCAGCCCAACGAGCGCTCGTAGCCGTGCAGGACCGATTCGAATCCGCCCTCCAGCCGCCGGGCGAACCAGCCGGGCTTGCGTTCAGGCTTCTTGCGGATCAGCCGTGCGCACATCATGGGCGTGGTGGTAAGCGAGATCACCAGCGAGACCATGATGGCGACCGACAGGGTCAGCGCGAATTCGCGGAACAGGCGGCCGACGATCCCGCCCATCAGCAGGATGGGAAGGAAGACCGCCACCAGCGAGAGACTCATGGAGAGGACGGTAAAGCCCACTTCGCGCGCGCCCAGCAGCGCCGCCTTGAAGCGCGGCATACCCGCCTCGACATGGCGGGTGATGTTCTCCAGCACCACGATGGCATCGTCGACGACGAAGCCGGTGGCGACCGTCAGTGCCATCAGCGAGAGATTATCCAGGCTATAGCCCAGCAGATACATGACCCCGAAAGTGCCGATCAGCGAAACCGGCACGGCGATGGCGGGGATCAGCGTGGCGCGGAAACTCCGCAGGAAGGCGAAGACGACCAGGATCACCAGGCCGATGGAGATCAGCAGCGTGCGCTCCACGTCGCGCAGTGAGGCGCGGATGGTGACCGAGCGGTCATTGGCCACGGTGATGACGATATCCTTGCCTAGCGAGGCTTCGAGCTGCGGCAAAGCCGCCTGGACCCGGTCGATAGTGGCGATGATGTTGGCGCCGGGCTGGGCGAACAGGATCACCAGCACCGAGGGCTTGCCGTTGGCAAGACCCGCATTGCGCAGGTTCTCAACCGAATCCACCACCTCGGCCACGTCGGAAAGCCGCACGCCGGCGCCGTTGCGATAGGCGATGATCAGCGAGCGGTATTGATCGGCGATGCGGGCCTGGTCGTTGGCATAGATCTGGAAGCGGCGGTCCTGATCTTCGATGGCGCCCTTCGGGCTATGGGCGTTGGCGGCGGCAAGGGCCGCGCGCACATCGTCCAGGCCGATGCCGTATTTGAACAAGGCGTGGGGATTGAGCTCGGCGCGCACGGCGGGCAGCGAGCTTCCGCCCACGGTCACCTGGCCGATGCCCTGGATCTGCGAGAGCTTCTGTTCCAGCACGGTGGTCGCAGAATCGTAGAGTTGGCCCTGGGTCAGCGTGTCAGAGGTCAGCGCCAGGATCAGGATCGGCGCATCGGCCGGGTTGACCTTGCGATAGGTGGGGTTGCTGCGCAGGCTGGTAGGAAGATCGGCGCGCGCCGCATTGATCGCCGCCTGCACATCGCGCGCCGCACCATCGATATCGCGGTCGAGGCCGAATTGCAGCGTGATGCGGGTGCTGCCCACGCTGCTGGAGGAGGTCATCTCGCTCACATCGGCGATCTGGCCCAGATGGCGCTCCAGCGGTGTGGCGACACTGCTTGCCATTACCTCGGGGCTGGCACCCGGCAATGTCGCCTGCACGGAGATCGTCGGGAAATCGACCTGGGGCAAAGGTGCAACCGGCAGCAGGAAGAACGCGACACCGCCGGCGAGCGCAATGCCCAGGGTCAGCAGCGTCGTCGCCACCGGGCGGCGGATGAAGTTTTCCGAGAAGTTCATGCGGGGCTACCAGCCGGCGTGGGCGGGGCCGGCGGGTTGGCACCCGATCCCTCATCACCGCCGCCGAAGCGCCGGCGCAGCCGCGATGCTGCCTGGTCGAAAGCGAGATAGATCACCGGCGTGGTGAACAGGGTGAGCACCTGGCTGACGATCAGGCCGCCGACGATGGCGATGCCCAGCGGATGGCGCAGCTCCGATCCCGTGCCGGTGCCCAGCATCAGCGGCAGGGCACCCAGGATCGCGGCCATGGTGGTCATCAGGATGGGGCGCAGGCGCAACAGGCAGGCCTGATGGATCGCTTCGCGCGGCGTCTTGCCCTCGTTGCGTTCGGCATCGAGCGCGAAGTCGATCATCATGATCGCATTCTTCTTGACGATGCCGATCAGCAGCACGATGCCGATGATGGCGATGATGTCGAGATCGTGGCCGGAGATGAGCAGGGCCAGCAGCGCGCCGATGCCAGCGGACGGCAATGTGGAGAGGATCGTCACCGGATGGACGAAACTCTCATACAGCACGCCCAGCACGATATAGACGGTGATCACCGCCGCAAGGATCAGGAACAGCTCGTTCTTCAGCGAGGACTGGAAGCTGAGGGCCGCACCCTGGAAGCTGGTGAGGATGCTGGCGGGCATCTTGATATCTTTTTCCACCTTTGTGACGGTGTCGACCGCCGCTCCCAGCGAGGCGCCCGGCGCCAGGTTGAACGAGACGGTGGTGGCCGGGAACTGGCCCAGATGGCTGATTTGCAGCGGTGCCGTCTGCTCGGTGACCGTGGCGATGGCCGAGAGCGGCACCTGCCCCGTGGTCGAGCCCGCCGCCGGCAGATAAAGCGCGTTCAGCGAATCCAGCGAACGCTGCAGGTCCGGCGTGACCTCCAGGATGATGCGGTACTGGTTCGATTGCGTGAAGATGGTCGAGACGATGCGCTGACCGAAGGCATCGTAGAGCGCATTATCCACCGTCGCCGGTGTGATGCCGAAGCGTCCGGCCGTGTCGCGGTCGACGGTGATATAGGCCGATAGCCCGTTCTGCTGGAGATCGCTGGCAATGTCCTGGAGCTCAGGCTGTTCGCCCAGTGCCGTGACCAGTTTCGCTGTCCATGTCGCGAGTTCGTCGGGATTGGCGTCCTCCAGCACAAACTGATACTGCGTGCGGCTGACGCTGGTATCGATGGTCAGATCCTGCACCGGCTGCAGATAGAGGGTGACGCCGGGGACGTTCGCCACCTCCTGCTGCAGGCGGGCGATCACGCCCGTCACATCGCTTGCCCGGTCGTCATAGGGTTTCAGATTGATCAGGAAGCGCCCGTTGTTCAGCGTCGTGTTGGTGCCGTCGACGCCGATGAACGAGGTCAGGCTGACCACGTCCTGGTCCTTCAGGATGGCTTCCGCCAGGCCGAGCTGGGCACGCGACATGGCGGCATAGGAGACGGTGGGCTCGGCCTGGGAGATGCCCTGGATGACGCCGGTATCCTGGGTGGGAAAGAAACCTTTGGGGATCGCCACATACAAAAGCGCGGTGACGATCACTGTCACTACAGCAACGAGCAATGTCAGGACCTGGTTATCCAGCACCCATTGCAGTGTCGTATCGTAGCGGGCGATCAGCCAATCGAATCCTTCGCGGCTCTTGCGGGCAAAGAGCGTTTCCTTGCTTTCATCCACCCGGCGCAAAATGCGCGCGCTCATCATCGGCACCAGGGTCAGCGACACGACGGCCGAGAACAGGATGGTGACCGACAAGGTGATGGCGAATTCGCGGAACAGGCGCCCCACCACATCGCCCATGAAGAGCAGCGGGATCAGCACCGCTATCAGCGAGATGGTCAGCGACACGATGGTGAAGCCGACCTGGCCCGCGCCCTTCAGCGCCGCCTCCAGCGGCTTCATGCCTTCCTCGATATAGCGCGAGATGTTCTCGATCATGACGATGGCATCGTCGACGACGAAGCCGGTCGCGATCGTCAGCGCCATAAGCGACAGATTGTCGATGCTGAAGCCCAGCAGATACATGGCGCCGAGCGTGCCGACCAGCGACAGCGGCACCGACAGGCTGGGAATGATGGTGGCGCGCAGGCTGCGCAGGAAGACGTACATGACCAGCACGACAAGGACTACCGCCAGCCCCAACTCGAACTCCACATCGCGCACCGAGGCGCGGATCGTCACCGTGCGGTCGGTCATCACCGCCACGTCGATGGCGGCCGGCAGCGAGCTCTGCAGATCGGGCAGCAAGGCCTTGATGCGGTCCACCACATCGATGACATTGGCGCCGGGCTGGCGCTGGATGTTCAGGATCACCGCCGGCGTGGTGTTCTGCCAGGCGGCGAGCTTGTTGTTCTCGGCGCTGTCGACGACGGTGGCGACATCGCGAAGATGCACCGGCGCGCCGTTCTTGTAGGCGATCACCAGATCGAGATATTCGTCCGCGCTTTGCAGCTGGTCGTTGGCGTTGATGGTGTAAGCACGCGAGGGCCCATCGAAACTGCCCTTGGGCGTATTCACATTGGCATTGGCGATGGTGCTGCGCAGATCGTCGATATTGAGGCCGTATGCTGCAAGCGCGCGGGGATTGGCCTGGACGCGCACGGCCGGGCGCTGGCCGCCGCTGATGCTGACCAGGCCGACGCCGGCAAGCTGCGAGATCTTCTGGGCCAGCCTGGTATCGGCGTAGTCCTCGACCTGGGGCAGCGGCAGCGTCTTCGAGGTCAGCGCCAATGCCAGGATCGGCGCATCGGCGGGATTGACCTTGGCATAGATGGGGGGTGCGGGCAGGTCGGCGGGCAGCAGATTGCCGGCGGCATTGATCGCGGCCTGGACCTCCTGCTCCGCAATGTCGAGGCTGATATCCAGACTGAACTGGAGGGTGATGACCGAAGCACCGGCGGAGCTGGTGGAGGTCATCTGCTGCAAGCTGGGCATTTCGCCCAGCTGGCGTTCCAGGGGTGCTGTGACCGACGAGGTCATCACATCGGGGCTGGCGCCGGGATAGAAGGTCTGGATCTGGATGGTGGGATAGTCGACTTCCGGCAAGGCTGCCAGCGGCAGGAACTGATAGGCGACGATGCCGGTCAGCAGGATCGCCACCATCAGCAGCGTGGTGGCGACCGGCCTTATGATAAAGGGCTGTGAAGGGTTCACCCCTGCCCGCCTAGCCGGCCGTCATCTCAGGGTTCACGGCGTGCCGGTCCCGCTCGAATTGCCCGTCCCTGCCGGATCTGCAGTGCCACTGCCGGCGCCGGTGCCAGTGCCGGTAGCGCTGCCATTTTTGCGCTTCTTGCCCGTGCCGTTGCCCGTACCGGTGCCATTGCCCGCAGCCAGCCGATGCGCCCGTGCCGCCGGCCGGCCCATTGGCCGAGCCGATCGTAACCTGGGTTCCATCCTTCAACTTGTCGGTGCCCTCGACGACGACGCGGTCGCCCACCTGCAGACCCGATTGAACCGCCACGCGTTCGCCATCGGCGGGGCCGAGCTTGACCACCCGCACCGAGACCTTGTTCTCCGCCCCCAGCAGGAAGACGTAGTCGCCGGGCGCGCCATGCTGGATGGCGGCGGCGGGCACGACCACGGCATCCTTCAGCGTATCCACCAGAAGCTGGGCGTTGACGAACTGGTTGGGGAACAGGCTTTCATCGGTGTTGGCGAATTCGGCCTTCAGCTTGAAGGTGCCGGTGGTGGTATCGATCTGGTTGTCGATGGTGGCCAGCATCCCTTCCGCGAGCTTTGTCGTCAGGCTGCGGTCGAAGGCCGTCACCGGCAGAACGGCGCCGGCCTGGCGGCGCTTCTGGATCTGCGGCAGGTCGTCTTCGGGCAAGGTGAACAGCACGTCGATGGGCTGAAGCTGGGTGATGACGACGATGCCCGTCGCAACGCCTGCCTGCAGGTAATTGCCCTGATCCACCTGGCGCAAACCCACGCGCCCGCTGACCGGTGCGGTGATATGGGCGTAGTCGAGATTGAGCTTGGCATTGTCGATCTGGGCCTGATCGGCCTGGACGACGGCAATATCCTGTTGCACCAGGGAAGCCTGGGTATCCAGTTGCTGGCGGGCGACGGAATCCTGGGTGATCAGTTTCTGGAAACGCGCGAGATCGAGCCGGGCGTTCTGCAGCAGGGCCTGGTCGCGGGCAAGCTGGGCTTCAGCCTGTTCCAGCGCGATGGTGAAGGGCCGCGGATCGATGACCGCCAGCAGATCGCCCTTCACAACGAGCTGGCCTTCCTGAAAATGCACTTCGGTCAGCACGCCGCTCACCTGCGGCTTGACCGTGACGGTTGCCAGCGGCACCACGGTGCCGAGACCGTTCAGGCGGATGGGAATGTCGCCCTTGGCGGCGGTCGCCAGCACGACGGAGGCAACAGGCCGGCCTGCTCGCCCGGTGCCGGCAGCGCCGGTGGTCATAGCGGCAGCACCGGTGCTCGTGCCACCGCTGCTGGTTGGTCCGCCCCGCAGCCACAGCACCACCTCCACCACTGCGATGACGATCAGCACGATCCAGGCGATGCGCCAAAAAATCGAACGCCGGCGAGGGGGCGGCGCATAGGGACCACTGCGATAGGCGGGCGATGTGGAACGGGGGGTGGGCCTATCCATGGCTCTAATAGGGATAAAACATCGACAGGCCGCCGGTTATGGCCGAATTACTTTGCGCTTCCGCCGCAGCCGCCCCCCGGCGCGCAGCAGGAATTTGCGGATAGCATCCAATACCAATCTTGGGCCCTCGTCTTGGGCCCTCGGGCGAAAAAGCGCCCCAAACCCACAAAAGAGCTCGCAAAAAGGACCGTCCACACCCACCGCCGGCCCTTCGGGCCGACGTCGAGTCGTGACGGTCTTCTGTGATGCAACCCAATTCCTACACGCCGGGTTCCCGCAAATCCTGCGGCAAGCTCGGCAGGACGGGTGGTCGGAGGAATGGGAAGGCTGCTCAGTCTCTTGGAGCTAGCCCACGATGTTCATATGTGAGATGAAGAAAAATTCAGAACGAAACCCGTCGCGACACAAGCGACCGGCAGGACCGGCGGCAATCGTCAGGGCAGCGGCAGCAGGTAACCGATCATGCCGCCGATCGATAAAACAACCACGGCAGCGATCAAAAAGGTAAAGCGGATCATAGTCTTGCTCCCAAAACGACCGGGTAACTCCAGATCCAAATCCCGCGCGCAAGGCGACACAAATGGGCTGACACAACTCGAGGTCAACCTAGGCGAACAAACGTTACGATAGGGGCAAGGGTTGCATCCTGCGCCGTGTTAAAAAGCAGGCAGCTGGGGATAAGCCTTCGCCGGGCAGAGAATTTGGGGTTGGGATGCCGGCTGTTCAACTGACCAAGGCCGACCGGAAATTCTGGTCGCCTGATCCGCGAGTTGTGGCCTGGGTATCGGCGCAGATCCCCAGCGGCGCCAAAGTGCTGGAGATCGGGCCCGGCACCAAACCTTTCCCGCGCGCCACCCATTTCGTCGATTGGGCGCCGCACAAATCCATCCCTGCCGAGGCGCTGACCCGATGCGATCTGCAGCGCGAGCCTCTACCCTTCGCCGACAAATCCTGGGACTTCGTGTATTGCCGCCATGTGCTGGAAGATCTCTACGATCCCTTCCATCTGTGCGATGAGATGTCGCGCATCGCCAAGGCTGGATACCTGGAAGTGCCCTCGCCGCTCGCCGAAATCTGCCGCGGCGTCGACGGCAGCTCGCCGCCCTGGCGTGGTTATCATCATCATCGCTACATCGTCTGGAGCACCGAGGGAGTGCTGAACTTCCTGACCAAATATCCCATGATCGAACATCTGGAATTTGCCAATGAAGAGGGTGCGCTGCGCATCCTGCGGGCCAAGCCGCTAGCCTGGAATGCCAGCTTGCTCTGGCGCGGGCGCATCGATTGGCGCTTTCGCCAGCACGGCGCCGATTACATCATCGCCCGCGACTACCGGGGCATGATCACGGCGGCAATCAACGAGGGCCTGGCCCAGGCCCATTCGTTCGCGCGCATCCTGGCGCCGGCGCCGCGCATGCCCGTGCTTCTGGGCCGCTCAGCGAGGTAGTGCCCGCCAGCCTTTGGTGCGGCAGACCGGCAGGAAACCAGTGGCAGGATGCCAGTGGCAGGAAACGATATCGCTCAGCGCCTGATGAATCTGGAAGCCCGTCAGTCGGCGGCCAGCTTGGGTTGCTCGCTTCTTGGGAAGCAACGTCTCGTTCTATGGTGACGCGCAAGTAGCGCCAGGTCGACTATGCTCGCCCCATGAACGGCCCAACGCATGGCAACCACATAGCAGAGCGCCTGCTCGGATTCTCGGCCAGCCAGCAGGCGCGCGAGTACATCGTGACGGCGTCGCGGCGCTTGAATTATGGTCAGGTGCGCGATGGCATGCTGGGCTTCGCCGGCTGGCTCGAGACAGCCCAGGGGATTCGCCGAGGCGACCGGGTGGCACTCTGTCTGCCCCGCGCGCCGGAGACCTTGCAGCTTGTCTTCGGCATCCTTGCGGCCGGCGCGGTTTATGTGCCGCTCCAGTTCAACGGGCCGTCCGACCGGCTGCGGCGGATACTCAAGTCGCTTGCGCCCTGCCTGCTGGTAACCACCAGCAGCGTGGCCGGCAAGCTGCGCGCGGCCGATGGTGGCTTGCCCGAAGGTGTTCGTATCGTCGCCATGAATGACGGCAGTGAACTGCCGGACATCGTGCGGGGCGCCGTGCCGCGGGCAACGCTGGTGGAGGTGGCACCCGACGATCTCGCGGTCATTTTCTTCACCTCCGGGTCGACCGGCGAACCCAAGGGCGTGATGTGGTCCCAGCGCGGCATGGCAGCGGCACTGGCTTCGTTGCCGCGCTGGCGCGGGGCGCGCAGCGATGACCGGCTTCTGGCGCTGGCGCCGCTGCAGTATTCGGCCAGCGCCGAGATTTTCTATCCCCTGTTCACCGCTGCCAGCATGTATCTGTTCGACGACCGCGAGATCCTGCTGGCCGACCGCATCGCCGAGGTCATGGAAACCGAGCGCACCACTGTTTGGTCTGCTTCCGCAACCGCGCTTCGCCTGCTGGCGGAATTCGGCGGGCTGGAACGGCGCGATCTTCGCTGCCTGCGGCGCGTTGAAATGTATGGCGAGCGCATGCCGATGGCAGCACTGCGCACCGCCATGGCGGCCTTGCCCGGCACGGCGTTTCACAATCTCTACGCCGCCAGCGAAGCGTTCGACATGATCGAATACGAGGTGCCGCGACCGCTGTCCGGCCGAGATGGATGCGTTGCCGCTGGGGCGCCCAAGCGTGACATATCAGCTGAGCCTGCGCGACGAGGAGGGCGGCCTGGTGGGGCCTGGCGAGACCGGCGAGATCTGCGTCGTGGGCGCGGCGGTGACCGTCGGCTATTGGGGCGATCCGGCGCTGAGTACCGCAAAGCGTCTTGCGGGTATTGGCGACAGCTATCGCACCGGCGATCTCGCCCGCCTCGATACCGATGGCCTCTATTACCTCATGGGCCGCAAGGATCACGTGGTCAAACTGCGGGGCCACCGCTTCGATCTGGGGGAGATCGAAACCGCCGCGCGCGGCGAATCGGGCGTGCGCGATGCCGTTGCCATCGCACTCAGCACTCAGACGCAAGGCGATCTGGCGCTGGCCATCCTCGCTGGGGCCGGCGACGACCGGACCGAACTGCGCGCGGCGTTGACGCGAATCCTGGCGGCCCGGCTGCCGTCATTCGCCCGGCCGAACCGTTTCATTTTCTTCGATGCATTCCCCTTGTTGCCGAGCGGCAAGATCGATCGCCGCCAGATCGAAGCGCTGGTTCGCGCAAGCGAGGCAGACAAACAATAAAGCTGCGGCCCGCGGCTGCTTCATGTAAGAGCAGTTAACATGAGCTGGTCAAAGGATCGCGACGGAACGGGCCGGCGGGGCTATCACCACGGCAATTTGCGCGAGGCACTGATTCGCGCGGCACTCGCGCTGATCGCCGAGAAGGGCCCGTCGGGATTTACCTTCGCCGAGGCCGCACGCGCCGCCGGCGTCAGCCCGGCTGCACCCTATCGCCATTTCCGCGACCGCGACGAGCTGATGGCCGATGTGGCGCGCCGGGGCTTCGAGCGCTTCGAGGCCGAACTCGCCAAGGCCTGGAATGGCGGCCTGCCCGATCCGCTGCGCGCCTTCGAGAATCTGGGTCGTGCCTATCTCGCCTTCGCCCGCGAGGAGCCCGCCTATTATTCGGCGATGTTCGAAGCGGGCCTGCCGCTGGATACCGATCCCGCCTTGCTGCAGGCAAGCGAGCGCGCCTTTGCGGTGCTGCGCGCGGCCTCAGAAGTGCTCGCCGCAAGATTGCCGCGGGAAGGCCGGCCGCCTTCGCTGATGATGGCCTTTCATATCTGGGCGCTTTCTCATGGCGTCGCCTCGCTGTTCGGCCGTGGCGACGGGGCGCGGCGCAAACTGCCGATGACGCCCGAAGAACTGCTGGAGGCCGGCGTATTGATCTATCTGCAGGGCCTCGGTCTCGGCGCCGCCAAAGGCCACTGAAGCAAGGGCGCCAAATCTCATTGCAGCCGGGCCTTAAGGCCCCCATTTCCTCCGGGGTAAAGAATCTTCGCGGGCCCCGCTTGACAGGCCCTGCCGCCTCCCCAATTATGTGAATGTAAGTAACATTAACATGGTAACGTGGAACATGGTGCCAGGATGAGCATCGCAGCCAAACTCGACGATCTGGGCAAACCCGCCTGGATCACCCTGATGATCCTCAGTTTCATGGCCTATTGGCCGGCCGGGCTTGTTGTCCTGGCCTTCCTGATATGGAGCGGAAGAATGAGAGCTTGGAAGCATGGCGGCTGCGGCCGCTGGCAAGGCGGACAGTGGCGCGAACAGTGGCAGGAGGCGCGCGAGCGCTGGCGCGGCACGGGAAGCGGAACCGGCTGGGGCCGTGAGGGCAGTGGCAATCACGCCTTCGACGAATATCGCAGCGAAACCCTGCGGCGCCTGGAAGAGGAGCAGCGCGAATTCCGCGAGTTCCTCGACCGCTTGCGCCAGGCAAAGGACAAGGCGGAGTTCGACGACTTCATGGCCCAGCGTGGCCGGCCAAATCAGGGTCCGGCAGCCAGCGGGCCGGAGGCGCCGCCCGCGGCCTGATCTACTTCACTTTCTGACATAGAAGACGCCGGGCGATCCTTTCGCCCGGCGTTTTCTTTTGCGCCTTCGTTTATTGCAACGGGGCCGCATCCTGCAGACGCATCCTTGACCCTGCGGTCAAAGACTTACAGCATGGCGCGCCAATCGCGCTGGCGTTTTGCGTCCATTCGATCGTTCGGGGGAATTCACCGTCATCATGGCAACTTGCGGCGAATTGCTGGTCCAGCTGCTCGAGGCCTATGGCGTCGAGCTCGTCTTCGGCATTCCCGGCGTACATACCGTCGAGCTCTATCGCGGCCTGCCGAAGACGCGCATCCGCCACATCACGCCGCGCCACGAACAGGGCGCCGGATTCATGGCCGATGGCTATGCCCGGGTCACCGGCAAACCCGGCGTGTGTTTCATCATCACCGGTCCGGGCATGACCAACATCCTGACCGCCATGGGCCAGGCCTATGGCGATTCGATTCCCATGCTGGTGATCTCCAGCGTCAATCCGCGCGATCAGCTGGGCATGGCCGAAGGCCGGCTGCATGAGCTGCCCAACCAGCGCAATGTCGTCGCCGGTGTCTCCGCCTTCAGCCATACGCTGATGGCGCCAGAACAACTGCCAGAGGTCCTGGCGCGCGCCTTTGCCATCTTCGCCAGCGCCCGGCCGCGCCCGGTTCATATCGAAATTCCCATCGACGTGATCGCCCAGCCCGTCGACGCCGCGATCATGAAACCGCGCAACCTGCCCGGCCCGCCCGCGGCACCGGCGGCTGAGATCGAACGCGCCGCCGGCTGGCTGAAGGCCGCAAAGAAGCCGCTGCTGATCCTGGGCGGCGGGGCGGTGAATGGTGCCGCGCAAGCACTAGCACTTGCCGAGCATCTCGACGCGCCGGTGATCCACACGGTCAACGCCAAGGGCATCCTGCCGCCGGGCCACCCGCTGCGTGCCGGCGAGAACATGGCCTATCCGCCGATCCATGCGGCGATCCAATCCGCCGATGTCGTGCTGTCGGTGGGCAATGAGTTCGGCGAGACCGAACTCTGGCCCGAGTACAAGCCGCTGGTCTTTCCCGACAAGTTCATCCGCATCGATATCGATCCCGAACAACTGGTGCGGGGATTTTCAGCCGGCTTGCCCATCCTGGCCGATGCCGCCTCAGCGCTGGCCGACATCGCTCGCGCGCTTGGCGTAGGCAAGAAGACAGAAGCCTGCCCGACAGCCCCGGCGCGAAGCGCGCCACTGACAGTCCTGGCGCAAAGCGCGCCGCCGCCATCCGCGCCGCGACGGAAAAATACTGGATACCCACCGTCGCCGTGCACCGGCCCATTGCGCTGGCCGTGCAGAAGGCGCTGCCCGACGCGATTTTCGTCGGCGATTCCGCTGAACCCGTCTATGCGCTCAACCAGTGCCTGGAGCCCTCGCGCCCGCGCAGCTATTTCAATTCCAGCACCGGCTACGGCACGCTGGGCTATGGCATGCCGGCCGGGATCGGCGCCAAGCTTGCGGCGCCCGACCGGCCGGTGGTGGTGCTGGTGGGCGATGGCGGGCTGCAATTCACCATCGGCGAACTCGCCGCCGGGGTCGAGGCGAAGGCCGGCATCATCATCCTGCTGTGGAACAACGAGGGTTATGGCGAGATCAAGAACTATATGATCGAACGCCAGATCCGGCCCATCGGCGTCGATATCTACACGCCGGATTTCCAGGCCATCGCCAAGGGGTTTCGGCTGCCAGGCGGTCAAGATCGAGAGCTATGAGCAGCTCCACCGCGAGCTGATCGCCGCCAACAAGCGCAAGGTCCCGACGATCGTCGAAATCCGCGCCGACGCACCCTTCCTGCGGCGCTGAGGGCCGCCCCGGAACCAACCAGCCGCTTGCGAGTTAATCGTTCGGGGGCACCAGCTACCCACCGGGCTGCCGCCGCGAGGATCGTAAAATCAATAAGCCAATCAATAGACCCATGGCGTACGAGACCAAATTCCAGGATTCGCTGACATCGGGCGGACGTGCCCGCATGCTGATCGAGGCTATCCAGGACTATGCCATCTATATGCTGGACCCCGCCGGCACCATCACCAGCTGGAACGCCGGTGCCGAGCGCTTCAAGGGCTATACCGCCGACGAGGTCATCGGCACGTCTTTCTCGCGGTTTCTATTCCGCCGAGGATCGGGCAACCGATTTGCCCAGCCGGGCGCTTGCCACAGCGGCGCGGGAGGGCAAGTTCGAGGCCGAAGGCTGGCGCATGCGCAAGGACGGCACGCGGTTCTGGGCCCATGTGGTCATCGATCCTATCCGCACGCCGAACGGCGAGCTGGTCGGCTTTGCCAAGATCACCCGCGACCTGACGGAGCGCCGCGAAGCCCAGCGGCAATTGGAGCTGACGCGCGATGCCCTGGTGCAATCGCAAAAAATGGATGCCATCGGCCAGCTGACCGGCGGCGTCGCCCATGACTTCAACAATTTGCTGATGGCGATCCTCAGCAGCCACCAGCTGCTGCGCAAACGCCTGGGGGAGGACACTCGCGCGCTGCTGCTGCTCGATAACGCAACCCAGGCCGCCCAGCGCGGTGTGGCACTGACCCAGCGCATGCTGGCCTTCGCCCGGCGGCAGGAATTGAAGCCCGAGCAGGTCGATGTGCCCACCCAGATCCGCAGCATGATGGAGCTGCTGCGGCGCTCGCTTGGGCCGTCAGTGGCAATCGAGACGGAGCTGCCCTTCGCTCTCGATCGCATCCTGGTCGATCCCACGCAGCTCGAACTCGCCATTCTCAATCTAGCGATCAACGCCCGCGACGCGATGGCCCGCGGCGGCACGCTGGAGATCGGAACGCGCGCCGAGGCCATCAGCGCCGGGCAGCTGGGCGCGCTACCGCCCGGCCGCTATGTCTGCATCTGGGTGCGCGATACCGGCGAGGGGATGGATGAGCCAACGCTGGCCCGCGCCGTCGAACCCTTCTTCACCACCAAGGGCGTGGGCAAGGGCACGGGCCTCGGCCTTTCCATGGTTCATGGCCTGACCGAGCAGCTGGGCGGAAAGCTGCTGCTGAAGAGCAAGCGGCGCGAAGGCACGACCGCGGAAATCTGGCTGCCGGCCGATACCGCCGAAGCACAGCCTGCCGTCACCAAAGAGGTGGCCGAGCTCAGCGCCGCAGAGCCGGTCTGCGTTCTGGCGGTCGATGACGACACGCTGGTGCTGATGAACACGACCTTCCTGCTGGAGGATCTGGGCCACAAGGTGATCCCGGCCGCCTCGGGCAAGCAGGCGCTGCAGGTGCTGCGCGCGGGCCACGACATTCGTCTTGTGATCGTCGACCAGGCCATGCCCGGCATGACCGGGACCGAGCTGATCAAGGAGATCCGGGCGAGCTGGCCCGACATGCCCATCATCCTGGCGACCGGTTATGGCGAATTACCGGCGGGCACGAGCGTGGACTTCAAGCTGACCAAACCCTTCGGTCAGGAAGAGCTGAGCCACGCGATCAGCACCGCGCTGGCGAATTAGCTGAACCAAAGGCGCCCGCGAACTTCCCCGGTTCCGCTTCGCTGCTTTTTTACGCCGCCGCACCTGCGCGGGGCGGCAGGCCCACCACCAGGGCCAGCCCGAGCAAGATCACAATTCCGCCTATGATCGATTGCACGGACAGTTGCTCGCCGAGAAAAACCGCGCTCCCTATCACACCCGTAATCGGCATCAGCAGGGCGAATGGCGTCGACCTGATCCACGCGATAGCGCCGCAACATGCCATACCAGATGGAATAGGGCAGCGCGTAGCCGGCAAGGACGAGCACGAGCAACCATCGCCCACTCTGCCAGGCCTGCGCTGGCCAGCGACTGCCCCTGCCCCGATTCCAGAATGAACGATGCGATCAGCAATTGGGGGCAGGCGACAAGGGCAATGGCACCGATCAATTCGCCGCCGGTTTCGCGGGAATAGGCGCGGATCAGTCCTTGTGAAGCGCCCCAGGAGGCCGTGCCGATGACGATCAGGACAAGGCCCCAGGATTCACCCGCTGCAGCGGGGATGCCGACCACGATGGCCACGCCCGCCAGAGCCACAGCGATCCCGGCGAGGCGGCGGAACTGAAGCTTCTCCTGGCCGAGCAGCCAGGCGGCAATCACGGCAAAGGGAACCTGGGACTGGACGGCAAGGATGGCGAGCGAAGCGGGCACTCTCGCGATTCCGGCGTAGATAAAGCCGCTTTGCAGCGCGCCGCCAAGCGTGCCACAGGCCAGCAAGATCACGAATGGCGTCCGCCAGCGCCAGGGCCGGGCCATGACCAGGGCTGTCAGCCCATAGACGATCGCAATCAGGAACAGCGGCGGGAAATGGCCAGTCGCCGGTTTGGCGATGATATAGGTGATCGCCCAGAGCGCCGGCGGCAGGGTAGCCAGCGCGATGTCCCGTGGGTTCATTCTGCCACGCGGAATCGCTTGCGCGTCGTCTTCAAGTTTCGATGCCTTTCACGGGCGCGAAGCCGTCTGCGCTCGTTTGTGTCTTGCGAAGCGGCATCCCGGGCAAGGCGAACAACCAATCGAGCAGCACCGTGGACACGGCCACCGCAGCAAGCTGTGCGGCAATAAAGCCGGGTGCGTCGACGGGGCGTATGCCGGCAAAGGTGTCGCTGATGGACCGCGCGATCGTCACCGCCGGGTTGGCGAACGAGGTGGAGGAGGTAAACCAGTATCCCGCCATGATGATCAGCCCGACCAGATAGGGCGTTGCCGCCGGCGCTCGCCGGCTGCCCACGATGGTGGCCAGCAGCGCGAAGGTTGCGACGAACTCGCCTATCCACTGGCCGATGCCGGTGCGCGCATGGGATGAAATCTGGACGAGCGGAAGATCGAACATGCCATGGGCGAGAATGGCGCCGGCCAGCCCGCCAGCGATCTGCACGGCCACATAGGGGAGAAGCAAACCCGCAGCCGCCTGCCGGCGCAGCGTGAGATAAAGCGTCACCGCCGGATTGAAATGCGCGCCCGAGATCGGTCCGAAGATACTGATCAGAACCACCAGTGCCGCGCCGGTCGCGAGCGTATTACCCAGCAGCGCAACGGCGGCGTTACCCGCCGCCAGCCGCTCCGCCATGATGCCGGAGCCGATTACGACGGCGACGAGCAGCGCCGTACCCAAGGCCTCGGCTGCCAGGCGTTGCCCAATCCCGATGGCGGCAGGCCGGCTCACGTCTTTACCAGCTGAAGCATGCCGAGCCTGCGGACTTCCCGCTGCAGGGACAGGCGGTCCAGCTTCTCCATCGGCAAGGCGGCGAAGGCCTTTATGCGGCTTTCGATTTGCCGGAATGTTTCGGCGAAGAAGGCGCGTTTCTCCGCTTCCGTGCCCGAGAACGATGCGGGGTCGGGAAAGCCCCAATGAGCTGTGAGCGGCTGCCCCGGCCAGATCGGACAGACCTCGCCCGCCGCCTGGTCGCAGACTGTAAACACGAAATCCATCACCGGCGCGCCGGGTGCTGCGAACTCGTCCCAGTTTTTGCTGCGAAGCCCTGTTACCGGAAAGTTGAGCCGAGCCAGCAGGTCGAGCGTCAGGGGATGGACGCGGCCTGCCGGATGGCTGCCGGCGCTATGAGCCTGAAAGAGTCCCTTTCCCCAATGATTGAGCAGGGTCTCGGCCATCACGCTGCGGGCCGAGTTGCCCGTGCAGAGGAAGAGGACGTTGTAGATTTTGTTCACAGCGCACTCCTAGGCCGCGCAGCAGGCGGTTGCTTGGTCTTTCGCCGGTTCCGGTTCGGCGCTCCCGCAGGCGGACGCTCCGCAACAGGCGGATACACTCTCGGCTTGCTCCACCGTTCCTTCGCCATAGGTGGTCTCCTGGCCGAAGGTGAAGAAGGTTTCCCAACTCACGCCTTGAGGGTCTTGTACCCACGCCTTGTCAGAGCGGGCGTAGCAGCAATGGGCTTCGCCGCGGTCATAGAGCTCGCGCCCGGCGCCATCCAGCCGGTCGCTGATTTCCCTTAACTCGCTCGGATCGTCGACCTGAAGCCCCAGGTGATCGACGCCGCGCTGCTCGCCACGGCGCGAGATCGCGAAATTGACCCGGGGATCCTCGAGCATCCACTTCGCATAGTCAGCCTTGACCACCGCGGGCTCGGCGGCGAACAGGGTGGAATAGAAGCGGATCGACTGGTCGAGATCCTCGACCGTGACATGGACATGGAAGCGCTTCATGCGATCCTCCTGGTTTTGACGGATTTGGTTGCGGGCTCGCAGACGGGCGTGCAGACGGAAGCGTTGCCGCCGCAGCAATTCTCGGTCAGATAGGCCATGAGCCCGTTCATCGACTGGAAATCGATGGAATAGATCAGGGAGCGCCCGGCCCGCAGCTGAACGACCATCCCGGCCTGTGTCAGCTGGGCGAGGTGGAACGACAGGGAAGAAGCAGGCAGACCAAGCTTTTCGGCGATCTCGCCCGCCGGCAGACCTTCCGGCCCCGCCTGGACCAGCAGCCGGAACGCGGCGAGCCTGGTTTCCTGCGCCAGGGCGCCGAGAGCGGCAATCGCCTGTTTGGTTTTCATGACTTGCCCCACTCCATCAATTCGATGAAACTGGAAATATGGAACGATATCCGCCCACCAGAGTCAAATGATATTTCTATAATCCTCGAAATGATGTGCCGCCGTTGCCGGCAAGAGGAACGCAAATGGACGCTGTTCGGATAGCCACCGAAGCCGATGCCGCGGCGATAGCTGCCATCTACGCGCCCTACGTCCGTGAGACGGCAATCTCGTTTGACGAAGAGCCGCCGACACCGGCCGAAATGGCACGGCGCCTGACATCAACCCTGGAAGCATATCCCTTTCTTGTCTTCGACGACGGCCAAGGGGTAACCGGCTACGCCTATGGGAGCATTCACCGTGCAAAGCCTGCTTATCGTTGGTCCGCCGAAACCACGGTCTATACGGCCCGGCACCTTCACCGCCGCGGGGTAGGCCGAGCGCTGTACACCAGACTTATCGACCTGCTCATCCGCCAAGGCTTTCACGCGGCATTCGCCGGCATCGTTCCGCCCAACGAAGGCAGCGTCGGCCTGCATGAAGCCATGGGATTCGTGTATCTCGGGACATTCCCCGAGATCGGATTCAAACATGGGCAATTCCACGATCTCGGCTGGTGGCATCGAACCCTTGCCGAAGGCAGGCCGCGCCATGATCCCATTCCGTTCAAGGCGCTTAGGCTTGCGGAAGGACCCTAGCCAGCAAGGACTTTGATATCGCGCAGATGTGACCGCCTGGCGGGATTCCGCTGATTGTCTGGGCCGCGCGGGCACACTAACCTTGGCCGCTGCGACACATCTCGCGGACGCTCATGCGCAAGTTCATCGTCGCTCTCGCCCTGCTGCTGGCGGGCAGTGCTTCCGCTTTGGCCGGACCATGGGACGACATCCTCGCCAAGGCCCGCGGCCAGACCGTCTACTGGAATGCCTGGGGCGGCGATCCGACCACCAATGATTTCATCGCCTGGGTCGGCCAATCGGTGCTGAAGGACTATGGCGTGAAAGTCGTGCAGGTGAAGCTGGGCGACACGGCGGACGCGGTCACCCGCGTGCTGGCGGAAAAGACCGCTGGCCGCAACAGCGGCGGCACCGTCGATCTGATCTGGATCAACGGCGCCAATTTCGCCGCCATGAAGCGCAAGGGCCTTTTGTTTGGCCCCTTCAGCCAGGGCCTGCCGAATTACGGCCTGGTCGATGTTGCGGGCAAGCCGACGACCACGACCGATTTCTCCGTGCCGGTCGATGGCATGGAATCGCCCTGGGAAATGGCGCAGTTCGTCTTCGTACATGACGGCGCGAAAACGCCGGCGCCGCCCAAGACCGTGCTGGCGCTGCTGAATTGGGCCAAGGCCCATCCCGGCCGCTTCACCTATCCCGAACCGCCGGATTTTTTCGGCCTCACCTTCCTGAAACAGGTGCTGGTGGATCTGAGTGCGAATAAGTCGGTGCTGCAGCAACCGGCAAGCGATGCGAATTTCGACACCGTCACCGCACCCTTGTGGACGTATATGGACGCGCTGCGCCCCTATCTCTGGCGCCAGGGCAAGAGCTATCCCAAGAGCGGGCCGGATCAGCGCCAATTGCTGAGCGATGGCGAGGTCGATATTGCCCTCAGCTTCACGCCGTTCGAGGCCGCCACCAGCATCGCCCAGGGCCTGTTGCCGGCTACATCGCGCGTCTATGTGCTGGATGGTGGCACCATCGGCAATACGAACTTCGTCGCCATTCCGTTCAACGCCGCGGCGAAGGAAGGCGCGATGGTGGTGGCGAATTTCCTGCTGTCGCCGCAGGCCCAGGCCCGCGCCCAGGACCCCCGCTATCTCGGCGCCTTCAGCGTGCTCGATCTCACCAGGCTGAGCGCCGAACAGCGCGCGGCCTTCGCCGCGATCCCGCCCAACCCGGCGGTGCCGACGAATTCAGAGCTCGGCACGCAATTGCTCGAGCCGCATGAATCCTGGATGGCGCGCATCCAGAAAGAATGGATCAGGCGCTACGCCGGCGGTTGACCCGCCAGCTCCACCTGAGCGAGCATGGATGGGCGCTGGGGAGCGCCTTGGGGGTTGGCATGACAGTTTCCGATGCACCGAAACCGGCAAAATCAGCCGGCCGAAGAATCCTCGAATTGGCGGGATCCGCCGCAGGTATCGCAGCTGGCGCTTATGCCGGCCTCAATGTGGTCGTGCCGGCGATAGCGGGCGGCGTCAGCCTCTGGCTGATGAAGAAAACAGGGTTCGTCAAAAGCAAGAACCTGACGGCGGCGATCGCTTTCCAGGCGGCACATGTCACCTGGATGTGGGTGGGGGCCATGGTCGTGGCACAAGGGATCGGCTTCTTCGTCGAGGTTGGCGCTTACACGCTCCTGCTTTTGGTGCTCGTCTGGCGTCAAGCGAAATGGATCGCCATCCTGCTGATGGCCTATCAGGTTGTCGGCCTCATAATTAATTGCCTGCAGATTGTCGAAGCACCCTTCGCCAGCGTCGAGAGCCATGCGCTGGCACTGCACCTGATGCTGCGCGCTGGCGCGTTCGTGGCGATGGTCCAGTTCCTGCGCGAGAAGCCGAAGGAAGACTTCGCCGCCGTCTTCTGACGATCAGTCGCGGAAATTCACATATTGCAGCGGCTGTTCGATCTTCATTCCGCGCACCGCGGCAATGGCATCCTGCAGATCGTCGCGCTTCTTGCCGGTGACGCGAAGCTCGTCGCCCTGGATGGAGGTCTGAACCTTCAGCTTGCTGTCCTTCAGCCCCACGACGATCTTTTTGGCGAGTTCGCGGTCGATACCCTGCTTCACGATCACCACCTGGCGCACCTTGTCGCCGGCGGCGCGCTCGGGCTCCTTGAAGTCGAGGGCGTTGGCGTCGACCTTGCGCCGCGTCAGATGCTGCTTCAGCAGCTCATGCATCTGCTTCATCTTGGGCTGATCGTCGGCCAGCACTGTCAAAGTCGATTCCTGGCGCTCGATCTTGCATTGCGAGCCCTTGAAATCGAAGCGGGTGGCGATCTCGCGCTCGATATTGCGCAGCGCGTTATCCACTTCGGTCAGGTCGGTCTTGGAAACAATATCGAAACTCGGCATGGCGCCCTCCCGTCGGCTGCGCAGCCAGAATAGCACTCTCAGCGCGGCGCCGGTCTAGCCGTGGCAGTCAGGCCGACGATCAAGCCGGCGATCACCAGCACGCCGGCCGCGGCCAATGTGGGCAGGCGGAAACTGCCGCTCATGTCGTGCAGGAAGCCGCCGAAGGTGGGGCCGATCATCTGGCCGATGCCGAAGATGGCGGTCATCAAGGCGAGGTTGCGCCGGGGATCGACCCGCGAGAGTTCGCGGGCGTTGACCAGCCCTGTCGCTGTGATGCCGACGAAGGTGCCGCCCAGCAGCAGGGCGGAAAGGGCGACGGCCAAGGGCGAGAGCGAGACGACGCTGAGGGTCACCGCCGCCGCTTCGACCAGGCAGGCGATCGCATAGGCCCGGCCATTGCCGATGCGCCGGCCAATCGCCGCCCAAATGGCGACGGACGGAATTGCCCCGATGCCCACGATCAGCCAGATCGCCGGCTCCAACAATTTCAATGTCGGTTCGGATCTCACGATGGCCGAGATGAAGGTAGCGGTGATGACATAGCCAAAGCCGAACAGGCCGTAGGAGACGATCAGCGCGACGAGGCGCCGGTCGCGGCCGCCGGCACCGGTCTCGACAGGCTTTGGCGGCGCATCGCCACTGCCCGGCACCAGACCGACGAAGATGCCGAGGCCGAACAGAGCGAGAGCCCCGCTGGCAAACCAGAAGCAGCGCCAGTCATAACCGGCCGCGGCCAGTCCCGCGACCAGCAGGGCTGAGGTGACGATGCCGCTGCCCACGCCGGCAAAATAGAGCGCGATCAGCGCCGGGCGCTTTGCCGAGGCCAGGCGGTCCATCACCAGAGCCGAAGAGAAGACGAGGGCAAAGGCGCTGGCCACGCCGCCGATGAAGCGCAGTGCGAGAAAGATGGGTAGATCTGTGAACAGCCCCATCGCACCGGTCGAAACCGCGCTGAAGGCAAGTGCTGCGATCGCCCAATTGCGGCGGCTGCCGCGTAGCGCGCGGGCTGGATGCAGCGAGTGCGCCCAGCATGTAGCCGAGGAAATTGGCCGAAGCGATCAGACCCGCCTCGCCCTTGCTGAGGCCCAGCCCATCGGCCATGAAGGGCAGGATCGGCGTGTAGACAAAACGGCCGATGCCCATGGCGGAAGCAAGGGCGATTGCACCGCCCATGGCCACGCCAACCGGATGATCGCGGGTAACGGCGAGCGTCATGATCGGGGCGCCACCTTCTGCCGCTGATCGCGCAGGGCCGCCTGAACCAGCGTATCGAGCGCGCTCAGAAACTTCGACCGGTCGGCCTTGCTGAACGGCGCCGGACCGCCGCCGCCGGCGCCCAACTCGCGCAGATGGCGCGCGACCTCGCGGCCGGCGAGTGCATGGCCGATATTGTCGCTGTTCCAGATTTTGCCTGTGGGCGCAATGGCCCGCGCGCCCTTCGCCAGGCAGCGCGAAGCCAGCGGGATGTCGGCGGTCACGCAGATATCCGCATCCGTGATCTTTTCGGCGATCCAGTCATCCGCCGCATCGGCCTTGTCGTCCGACGGTGATCATCCTGACATTGTCGAGGCCCGGTGGGCGGATCGGCCGCGAACCGTTGGAGACGACGACGACCTGCAGCGACAGGCGGCCGGACACGCGATAGACCTCCTCGCGTACCGGACAAGCATCGCCATCGACAAAAATCTCACTCACCGTACTGCACTCGCACCTTGCCCGGCGCGCAAGCTATCATCCTCTCCCGGCAAAAGCGCCGCAGGTTGCGATTGGCTGCCATGCGGCAGGCGTTGTCGGCATACATTTTCGCCGTCGCCCTCGCCTTTGGCCGAAGCCCGGCCTAAACTTCTGTCGGCGGGGGGCGCTGGGCCAAGACGGCAAAGGTAAACGATGAATTCCGAGCGTCGCCTGACCACCATTCTTGCCGCCGATGTCGTCGGCTATAGCCGGATGATGGGCGAGGACGAGGCCGGCACGCTGGCCGCCCTCAAGCAGCGGCGCCACGACGTACTGGCACCCCTGGTCAAACAGCATGGCGGGCGAATCTTCAAACTGATGGGCGACGGCGTGCTGGTGGAATTCCCCAGCGTGGTGAACGCGGTGCAATGCGCCGTCGAGGTGCAAAAGGGCATGCTGGCGGCCAATGCCGGCCTGCCGGCAGAGCGCCAAATCGTCCTGCGCATCGGCGTCAATCTGGGCGACGTCATCGTCGAAGGCGGCGATCTTTACGGCGACGGGGTGAACCTGGCCGCAAGGCTGGAGGGGTTGGCGGAGCCGGGCGGCATATGCCTGTCCGATACCGCGCACCAGCATGTTGGCAACAAGCTGCAGCTCGCCTTCCGCGACATGGGCGAACAATCCGTCAAGAATTTCGCTAAATCGGTCCGGGTCTACAGCATCGCCGGCGAGGGGTCCCCCGCGGTTCCTGGCGGCCCCCCCAGTGCATCCCACGCCGAATCGCTGTCGGGGCGCGACAAGCCCGCCATCGTGGTGTTGCCCTTTGCCAATATGAGCGGCGATGCGGAGCAGGAGTTTTTCGCCGATGGCCTCACCGAGGACATCCTGACCGAGCTCTCGCGCTTTCGCGACCTGCTGGTCATCTCGCGCAACACCTCCAGCCGCTACAAAGGCAAGCCGGTCGATGTGAAGAAGATCGCCCGCGAACTCGCCGTGCACTATCTCGTGGAAGGCAGCGTGCGCAAGGCGGGAAATCGCGTGCGGGTCAATGTCCAGCTGATCGATACGGAGAGCGACCGCCACATCTGGGCCGAGCGCTATGACCGCGATCTCTCCGATATCTTCGCCATCCAGGACGAGATCACGACGTCCATCGTCGCGACATTGCCGGGACGGGTGGAGGCCGCCATGCGCGACCGCGTGGCGAAGAAGCCGACCGACAGCATGGCCGCTTATGAATGCGTGCTGGCGGGCAAACTGCACCACCACCGTTCGACGCCAGAGGACAACGGTACGGCGCTGCGCCTGCTGGAACGCGCCATCGAACTCGACCCGAACTACGCCCATGCCCATGCCTGGTATGGCTGCACGCTGGGGCAATCCTGGGTGAATGGCTTTGCCAAGGATCGCGACGCCGCCTGGAATACGATGACCAACGAGCTCGCGACCGCGCTCAAGCTCGACGACAACGACAGCGACGTTCACCGCATCCTGGCGGCGATCAACGTCAATATGCGCAAACTGGACAAGGCGGAATATCACCAGGACCGCGCGCTGGTGCTGAACCCGAACGATGATCTGATCGTGGTTCAACAAGGTGAACTGCTCACCTGGCTCGGCCAGGCCGATGAGGGGGTGGAGTGGATCAGGAAGGCGATGCGCCTCAACCCCTATCACCCTGAACGCTTCTGGAGTCATCTGGGCCGTGCCTATTTCACCGGCCGGCACTATCCCGAGGCGATCGAATCGCTGAAGAAACTGTCGGCGCCCGATCAATTCCAGCACGCCTTCCTCGCCGCCTGCCACGCCGAACTCGGCGAGGAAATTCAGGCAAAGATCCACGCCGCCGAGGTGTTGAAGCGCCAGCCCGGCTTCACGGTGACGAAGTATCTGGCGACCCTGCCCTATAAACGGCCGCAGGATGCCGAGCATCACCGCGACGCGTTGTTGAAAGCGGGCCTGCCGGCGTAGTCTTTAAATCAGCGGCTGATTCACGCCTGAAACGCTGGAGGGGGAACGATGATCACGGCCGATCTGCGCGGCAAATCAGCATTGGTGACGGGTGGCGCCTCGGGTATCGGGCTCGCCACGGTGGAGAAGCTCGCAAGCTGTGGGGCGCGGGTCGCCATCAACGATCTGCCGAATAGCGAGAAGCTGGCTCGCGAGGTCGCGCGCCTGCACCGATTGGGCCGTGAAGTGCATGCCTGTCCCGGCAATGTCGGCGACGGCCCCGATACGGCGCGCATGGTGAAGGATGCCGCCGAAAAGCTTGGCGGCCTCGATTATCTGGTCAATAACGCGGCGACGCCGGGCACGAGCGCGCCCATCGCCGTTGACGATTTCGCGCGCATGGACGAGGCCTTTTGGCAGAAGCTCGTCTCCGTCAATCAGATCGGTCCTTATCGCTGCGTGGCCGCAGCATCACCCTTCCTGCGCAAGTCCCATGGCGCGGTCGTCAACGTCGCCTCAACGGCGGGCCTCGGCCACGGCGCCTCCTCCAGCGTCTATGCCGCAACCAAGGCGGCGCTGATCCTGCTGACCAAGGAATGGTCGCGAGCACTGGGGCCGGAGGTGCGCGTCAACGCCATCGCACCGCATCTGGTGGAAGGCTCCGGCTGGGATTGCCAATGGAAGCCCGAGGATGTCGCCGAGACGATCGCAGCACATTCCGCTGCGCCGCGCCGGCCGGCCTGAGGATTATGCCGAGGTCATCTTTTTCCTGCTCGCCGGTGCAGGCTATGTCAGCGGCGAGACCATCGTGGTCAATGGCGGCGGGGTGCATGGCTGACCCGGTCAGCCGGGCAAGGTGTCCGATCGGCTCAAGTTGATTCAAGCCGAGAGATGGATCAGCCGTCCCGCTGAAGAAGCGTTATAGATGCAGCACATCGAGAATGATCTGGGTCGCCGCATCCAGCAACACAACGTCGGTTCCCATCACCAGCCATTGCTGGCCGGGACGCGGCGGCAACCGGCCGATCAGATCGTTGGGGAAATAGCGCTTGGCGATTCCGGGTGGCAGGCTGCCGCCGCGCGCGAGCTTCTTGGCGATCCCCGGCGGCAACGGCTGCGTACCGGGAAAGGCCGCCTGGTGATTCTGGACGTAGCCCAGGATCGTCGTCCGTTCAAAGGCGGTGATCAGGGAAATGGTGAGCGTCGTTCCTGACCCCGCCGGGGCTGGCGCGGAATTCTTGTTGCCATTGGACTTGCCATTGCTGTTTCCCTGAGCCCACGCCACGCCCGTCAGGGCAAGCGCCGACACCAGGATTACTGCTGCTAGAGATTTCATGATCGCTTCCCCTCTTCCCACCATACAACGGCCGGGAAGGCCGGAATATTCTCCTGCCCAAGGTATGCCGGACGGCACCGTTAATCGCCCTTAACCCTTTGGCGCGTTTTGAGGTATCAGGGTCGCTCCGCTGAAAGACATACCGCCGGAAAATCATCGAAACTAAAATCGGCAAAATTGGCCCAAGAAGTTTGACCCAGGAAAATTGACTCGAGGGGCGTTCGATGCTGGGTGTGGTGCGCGAGATTTTCAACGAGAGAACAGACAGGCTGCCGGCGCGGATTTTCGGCATCGGCGGATTGCTGATCGGCTTCAATGCCGTCGCCTGGCTTTGGGCGCTCAGCGCCTTTCACGATCATCCCGTGCTTCTGGGCACCGCCCTTCTCGCCTACAGCTTCGGCCTGCGCCATGCGGTAGACGCCGACCACATCGCGGCCATCGACAATGTGACGCGCAAGCTGATGGCCGAGGGCAAGCGGCCCGTCATGGCCGGCTTCTACTTCTCCCTAGGCCACTCCACCATCGTTGTACTGGCTTCCATCGCGGTGGCGGCTGGCGCACTCGCCTTCAAGGCTGAATTCGATTCCGTCCATCAATGGGGCGGCACGGTGGGCACATTGATATCCGCCCTGTTCCTGCTGGCGATCGCGGTGATGAACATCGCGATCCTGGGCGGGGTCGTGCGCAGCTTCCGTCGCGTCAAGGCCGGCGGCGGCTATGTCGAGGAAGACCTGAACGCGCTGCTGGCCGGCCGCGGCCTGCTGGCCCGATTGTTCCGCCCGCTCTTCGCCATGATCCGCCACAGCTGGCAGATGTATCCGCTGGGCCTGCTCTTCGGTCTTGGCTTCGATACGGCAACCGAGATCGGCCTGCTCGGCATCTCGGCGGCCGAGGCCTCCAAAGGTTTGCCGGTCTGGTCGATCCTGGTTTTCCCGGTGCTCTTTACCGCCGGCATGGCGCTGGTCGACACGGCCGATGGCATTTTGATGCTGGGCGCCTATGGCTGGGCCTTCATCAAACCGATCCGCAAGCTCTACTACAACATGACCATCACCGCGGTATCGGTGGTGGTGGCATTGCTGGTCGGCGGGATCGAGGTGCTGGGCCTGATCGCCGAAAAATTTGATCTCGCCGGCGGCTTCTGGGACCTGATCGGCGACCTGAACGGCAATTTCGGCGCGATTGGCTATCTCATTATCGGCATCTTCGCCGCGAGCTGGCTGGTCGCCAGCGTGATCTATCGCCTCAAGCGATATGACGAAATCGAGCTCCGCTCGGGCTCTTCCCAGGCTTGACCTGCGGCCACGCTCCCTCTAAGGGCACAGGCATGCTCGAGAATCTGAAAGCGAGAAACCGGGCCTGGGCCGCGCGCGTCGTCGGGGCGGATGCGGATTTCTTCCGCCGGCTGGCGCGCCAGCAGGCCCCGGAATATCTCTGGATCGGCTGCTCCGACAGCCGCGTGCCGGCCAATGAGATCGTCGATCTGGATCCCGGCGAGCTGTTCGTCCATCGCAATGTCGCCAATCTGGCCCCGCCCCAGGACGCCAATTATCTTTCGGTGCTGCAATTCGCCGTCGATGTGCTGAAGGTCAAGCATGTCATGGTGGTCGGCCATTATGGCTGCGGCGGCGTTGCCGCCGCGGTGGATGGCCAGCGCCGCGGCCTGGTCGATCACTGGCTGCATCCCATCCGCGAGAGTGAATCACGAACACCGCCACGAGCTGGACGCGATTGCCGAACGGCGCGAGCGCCTGGACCGCTTATGCGAGCTGAACGTGATGCGCCAGGTCCGCAATGTCGCCTCCGACGTGTTCGTGCAGGATGCCTGGGCGCGGGGCCAGGCGCTGCATGTCCATGGCTGGGTCTATTCGCTCGCCAACGGGCTGATAAAGGACCTGAACGTCACCATGGGTTCCCAGAAGGACATCGAGCGGTTGTTCTGAGCGCCGCAACCTTGTTGCTCGGGAACCCTGTTGCGCATGGGGTTATCGGGGTGAAGCAATTTTGTGGCTCCGGACTTCAGTCGTTGTGATCTCAACGGCTGGGTCTCACATGTTCACCATGGCGAGCCAGAATTGCGCGCTGTTTCTTGATGTTGACGGAACATTGCTCGACATTGCGCCGACGCCGGCGACGGTTCGCGTCCCGGCGGATTTGACGCGCTCTCTCGATGCCGTCGCCGCCTCGCTCGATGGCGCGCTGGCGCTCGTCAGCGGCCGCCTGATCGACGATCTTGACCGGCTATTCCGGCCGCTACGCCTGCCGGCCGCCGGATTGCACGGCGCCGAGATCCGCCGCAGTGCCCGGGGCCAAACTGAATATCTCGACTGCGCGCCGATTGCCCCGGCGCTGCGCCAGGCGATCAACGGGATCGTCGAAGCCCATCACGGCGTCCGCCTGGAAGACAAGGGCCATGCGCTGGCCCTGCATTATCGCGCGCGGCCCGCGGCCGGTCCGCTCTTGAGCCAGGCACTTCGGCGTTTGATCGCCGATTGCGGCGACGGTCTTTCCCTGCTGCAGGGCAAGATGGTGCTAGAGGTGCGCGATCTCCGTCATTCAAAAGCCAGTGCCGTATCCGCCTTCATGGCGGTGCAGCCCTTTGCCGGCCGACGGCCCATTTTCCTGGGCGATGACCGCACCGACGAGGACGGCTTCACCGCCGTCGAGACCAAGGGCGGCCTCGCTTTGCCGGTCGGGCGCACCCATGACAGCCTGCGCGAGCCCGCGTTTGCGAGCCCCAGCGAGGTTCGCGATTGGCTGAAGGATTTGCCGCATCGCCTGCGGGCCGGCCTATAGCCATGCCGAATCTCGATCTGGGCGTTATCGGCAACGGGGTCGTTGCCGCGCTGATCGACCGTCGCGGGCGGATCGTCTGGCAATGCTTGCCGCGCTTCGACGGCGATCCCGTGTTTTGCAGCCTGTTGAACGGCGACGATCCCGAGGCGGGGTATGCCGATGTCGTGCTGGAAAACCTTGCCGATACGCAGCAGGCCTATCTCGGCAATTCGGCGATTCTCGTCACGACGGCCACCGACAGCAAAGGGGCATCGGTTCGCATCACCGATTTCTGCCCGCGTTTCAAGCAGTTCGACCGCATCTATCGGCCCTCGATGGTGGTGCGGCGCATCGAACCGGTGTCAGGCCTTCCCGTCATCCGGCTTCGCATCCGGCCGCTGTCCCATTACGGCGGGCTTCGCCCGCAGCGCACGGTCGGCAGCAACCATATCCGCTATGTCGCGGGCGAGCTTGTCCTGCGGCTGACCACCGATGCGCCGCTCTCCTATCTCGAATCGGAATCCGCCTTCGCGCTGACAAGCCCGCTGAATCTCATCTTCGGGCCCGATGAGACCCTGCCCGCATCCATCCCGCATACCGTGCGTGATTTCCAGGAACGCACCTTCGACTACTGGGTCGAGTGGACCCGCTATCTCTCCGTGCCCTTCGAATGGCAGGACGCGGTGATTCGCGCGGCGATCACGCTGAAGCTCTGCAGCTTCGAGGATACCGGCGCGATCGTGGCCGCCCTCACCACGTCGATACCGGAAGCAGCCGGCACATCGCGCAACTGGGATTATCGCGCCTGCTGGCTGCGCGATGCCTATCACGCCGTGCAGACCCTGAACCGGCTGGGCGCCACACGCACCATGGAGGATTACCTCAGCTACATCACCACCGTGGCCGCGCGCGGCACCAATGGCGAGTTGAAGCCGGTCTATGGAATTCTGCCCGATTTTCCGCTGGACGAAGTCGAGGATCCGACGCTGCTGGGCTATCGCGGCATGGGGCCGGTCAGGATCGGCAATCTCGCCCAGCAGCAGATCCAGCATGATAGCTATGGCAGCGTCATCCTGGCCGCCGCCCAGATGTTCTTCGACCGGCGATTGCCCAAACAGGGCGATCTCGACCTGTTCATGCGGCTTGAGAAACTCGGCGCCAAGGCCGTCGAAAAAGCCTTTGCGCCCGACGCCGGCATCTGGGAATTCCGCACCCGGCTCGAGGTTCATACCCATTCCGTGGCGCTCTGCTGGGCGGCCTGCGATCGCCTCTCGAAGATCGCCCAGGTATTGAGCCAGAAGGAGCGCGCCCAGTATTGGCACGGCGAAGCCGAAGCCATCCGCGCGCGGCTGCTGAAGGAGGCCTGGGACGAAGAAACAAAATCCTTCGTCAGTGTGCCGGGCGGCAAGGATGTGGATGCGAGCCTTTTGCTGCTGCAGGAGCTGGGCCTGGTATCGGCCAACGATCCGCGCTTCATCGCGACCCTGGCGCGGATCACCCGCGAATTGCGCCATGGCGATCACCTGTTCCGCTATGCGGTGGCCGATGATTTCGGCCTGCCCAAGACCTCGTTTATCATCTGCACCTTCTGGTACATCGACGCGCTCGCGGCATCCGGCCGGCGCGAGGAGGCGCGCGGCCTGTTCGAAAGCGTGCTGGCCCGGCGCAACCACCTGGGATTGCTTTCCGAAGATATCGACCCCGTGAGCGGCGAGTTGTGGGGCAACTATCCGCAGACCTATTCGCTGGTGGGGCTGATCCTCTGCGCCATGCGCTTGTCGCAGAGCTGGGAGGAAGCGTTTTGGCGCGGCTGGTAGTCATATCCAATCGGGTAGCGCTGCCCGGCGATGCTGCCGCGCGGGCGGGCGGTCTTGCCGTCGCACTGCGCGAGGCGCTGGCCAAGCGCGGCGGGCTCTGGTTCGGCTGGAGCGGCGAGACCGTCGAGGGCGAGACAGGCGAGGTCCGCCTTCAGGAGGACAGCCGGGACAATCGCATTCGCTATGCGACCCTCGATCTGAATGTCGCCGATTACCACGAGTTCTACGGCGGCTTCGCCAACGGCGTGCTCTGGCCTCTGTTTCACCTGCGCCCTGGACTCAGCGTTTATCGGCGCGCCGCCTTTGAGGGGTATACGCGGGTAAACGAAGCTTTTGCCCGGCGTCTGCAGCCCTTGCTGCGCCCCGACGACCTCATCTGGGTGCATGACTATCACTTCATACCGCTGGCCGCAGAATTGCGCCGGCTGGGCGTGCGCAACCGGATCGGTTTTTTCCTGCATATCCCCTTCCCGCCGCCGGAGCTGCTGGTCAGCCTGCCGGTGCATAAATCGCTGATGGCCGATCTGCTCTGTTATGACTTGATCGGCCTGCAAACCACCGACGATGTGCGATCGCTGGCCCGCTACATCGCCGAAGAGGTCAAGGGGCGGCTGGGCGGCCATGGCATGGTCGAGGCCCTGGGACAGACGAGCCGGGTCGCGGCATTTCCCATCGGCATCGATACCGCACGCTTTGCTGCGCTCGCGCAGAACGCCAGCGAGCGGGCGGAGGCACAGCGGCTGCGCGAAAGCCTGGTGGGGCGCGATCTCGTCATCGGCGTTGACCGGCTCGACTACAGCAAGGGCCTTCCCCAGCGGCTGGAGGCCTTTCAGCATCTGCTGAGCGAATGGCCGGAACACCGTTCCCGCGCCACGCTGCTGCAGATTTCTCCCGTATCGCGCGGTGAAGTAGCGCAGTATCGTCAGCTGCGCCGCGAGGTCGAGGGTCTTGCCGGACGCATCAACGGCAAATTCGCCGAGGCCGACTGGACGCCGGTGCGCTATCTCAACCGCCCTTTCAGCCGGCGCGTTCTGGCAGGATATCTGCGTCTGGCGCGGGTCGGGCTGGTGACCCCGGCGCGCGACGGAATGAACCTCGTGGCCAAGGAATTCGTCGCGGCCCAGGACCCGGCCGATCCCGGCGTGCTGGTGCTCTCGCGCTTCGCCGGCGCGGCGCGCGAGTTGCGCGACGCGCTGATCGTCAATCCCTTCGATATCGAGGAAGTGGCCATGGCATTGCACCAGGCGCTTGCCATGCCGAGAGAGCAGCGCATCGCCCGCTGGCGGGTGCTGATGGATGTCGTTTCCGCCAATACCATCGATACGTGGTGCGAAACCTTCCTCGCAGCACTGGAGGAATCAGCCCCGCTTGCCAGAACGGCGCTGCGCCGGGCGTGACTGGCGGGTATGGCTGGGGGCGAAAAATACTCCGGAAAAATGTCGGAGCCGGGCCAGCTCACGCGTCTTTCAATCGAACAGCAACGCAAACATCGGGAGAACATCCATGCGTTTCATGGTGATCGTGAAGGCGAGCAAGGATAGCGAGGCCGGAATCATGCCCAGCACGGAGCTGCTGGCTGCCATGGGTAAGTTCAACGAGGAACTGATCAAGGCAGGCGTCATGCAGGCGGGCGAAGGCCTGCAGCCCAGTTCCAAGGGGGCACGCATCCGCTTCACCGGCAAGGCGCCCCAGGTGATCGACGGGCCCGTTCACCGAGACCAAGGAGCTGGTCGCCGGATTCTGGCTTATCACCGTAAAGTCGCGCGATGAGGCGATCCAGTGGATGAAACGCGCGCCGTTTGCAGCCGGCGACGAGATCGAAATCCGCCAGGTGTTCGAGATGGAGGATTTCGGCGAGGCGATGACGCCGGAACTGCGCCAGCAGGAGACGCGGCTGCGCGCCGAATCGGAAAAGCGAAAGATCTGAATTTCTGGCCCAGAATTTCTGGGCTAAGCTTGCCCGATGAGCGAGATCATCGGGCAGGCGGCGGCGGTCAAGGAAAGCTGGTGGCGGCTATTTGGCCTGCGCAACTGGGGCTATCTCGCCTTCGTCGCCCTGCTGGTTCCCTTCGGCATGGCGCTGGAAGCGAGCGGGCCCGGCGGGCCGGATCGCGGCGGCGGATTGACCGCTGCACTAATGCTGGGCGGGATCGGCACCTCGCTGTTCTTCGTCATCAACCTCATTTTGCTGATCGTGGCCCTGGTCAAGAACCGTCCGGCAGGCAAGCCGACGATAGCTTGTGCGCTGCCCATCGCCATCATTCTGGGCGCGATGGTGCTGGAGCGGTTCACGGTTTCATAAGACAGGTGTTCGGCGCATGCGGTTCGACGAATTTCCCAGATTTCCGCTGATCCATGCGCCTACGGCACTGGAGCCGCTTAACCGGCTGCAGCAGCATCTCGCGGGGCCTCGCCTCTATATCAAGCGCGACGACTGCACCGGCCTTGCCTTCGGCGGCAACAAGGCGCGCAAGCTGGAATTCCTGCTGGGCGAGGCGATGGCTGAGCGTGCCACGGCGCTTGTCTCGGCCGGCGGGCTGCAATCGAACCATGTGCGCCAGACGGCAGCGGCGGCGGCAAAAGCGGGATTGGCCTGTCATCTGGTGCTGGCCAGGAACGTGCCCATCGAAACGGCGATCTATCAAACCAACGGCAATTTGTTTCTCGACCGGCTGCTCGGCGCCACGGTGCATATCTGTGCACCTAATGAGACGCGGCTGGAAAAGGCCGAGGCGGTGATGGCCGAGCTCCGGGCCACGGGCGAGAATCCGTATTTCATTCCCGTGGGCGGGTCCAACGGCGTGGGGGCGCTCGGCTATGCCGCGCTGATGCTGGAATTGCGCGACCAGGCGAACGCACAACGCCTGGCGATCGATCGCATCGTCGTCGCCAGCAGTTCCGGCGGCACGCAAGCCGGGCTCGCCGTCGGGGCCAGCCTCGCCATGATCGCCCCGCCTGTCACCGGTATCGATGTCGACGGCAAGTCGAGCGAACTGCGCCGGCAATTGATGGCGATCGCCGCCGATTGCAGCCGGCGCCTTGATATAGCCGCTCCGGACGAAAGCAGTTTCGACCTCGTCAGCGATTACGCCGCACCGGGCTATGGCCTGCCCAACCCCGGCACCATCGAGGCGATCAAGCTGCTGGCGACCCTGGAGGGAATTTTTCTCGATCCGGTCTATTCCGGCAAGGCGATGGCGGGGTTGATCGACATGATCCGCAAGGGCCGGTTCACCAGGGACGAGACGATCGTCTTCATCCATACCGGCGGCGCGCCGGCGCTGTTCGCCTATACCGACATATTCTGAAAAAGAAAAAGCCGCGGCCCGACAGGACCGCGGCCTTTCAGGGTCAGGATTACTTCAGCAGATCGGCGCGGATGTAGCCGGTCTTGCTGCCGTACTTCACCTGCGCCCAGGTGTTGTTGTCGACCAGTTGCAGCACGTCGACGCTGGTGCCGATCTTGAGGGTGGCAAGCCGCGTCGAGCTGGTGGTCGGCTTCGAGCGCAGATGCACGTCATTGGCCGCGGTCTGCATCTGCTTGTCGGCCACCATTTGGATGCCATTGGGCTGCATGGCGTTTGGCTGGGTGGCGGATGGCAGCTTGGGCGAGGGCACCGACAGCATATCGGCGGAAGCAAACGGTGCTGCCGAGACGAGGCCCAGCAGTGCTACCGGCAGGATGAAGGTCAGACG
The DNA here is from genome assembly GCA_963770335.1 of uncultured Alphaproteobacteria bacterium. Classification (GTDB taxonomy): domain Bacteria; phylum Pseudomonadota; class Alphaproteobacteria; order Dongiales; family Dongiaceae; genus DASXQK01. The sequence continues at coordinate 17,459 of CAVYPG010000005.1, read as the reverse complement.
CATGGCAAACTCCTTTTCGTGAAGGCGCCGCGATCGAGTCGCGATCGGTCATAGGTATAGGCAGCAATTTTGTGAATTGTTCGGCCCCCAGCCGACCTTGCGAAGATTTAATCTGAGGCAAAAAACCGCCCTGGCGGCTTCTACCCGGCGAACGCCCCGGCCCCACCGGCGAACGCTATGCCTGACAAATGCGTTTGCGTTACTCATCGGGCAGCAAAAGAGAGGGCGATGGTCTCTGCTGCGCAACCTCTTCTGCGGCTATGCCTGTTCGCGCTTTGTTGCAGTGCGAAAAGAACGCTGGAACAAATACCGACCGATTCCCAAGCCCTAGACCCCGACTCGGAAGCGATGTCTGGTTATTGGGGCATCAGACGCTCGATTTGAGAACAAACGCCACGTTTTGGACGGCTAACCACGGGAGATAAGAGATGGCCAAGCAAGCGAGTGCCGCGGTGGTGATCGGCAGCCTGCGCAGGGAATCCCTCAGCCGCAAGGTCGCCAATGCCCTGATCAAGCTGTCGCCGCCCAGCCTTGCCTGCGGCATCGTCGAGATCGGCGATATTGCCGCCTATAACGAGGATCTGGAAAGCCAGGTACCGGCGCCCTGGGCGCAATTCCGCGCCGCCATCACGCCCCATGATGGGGTGCTGTTCGTGACGCCGGAATACAATCGCTCGATTCCCGGCGTGCTGAAGAACGCCATCGATGTAGGCTCGCGGCCCGGGGGCAAGAACGTCTTCAACGGCAAGGCCGCGGGCGTGGTCAGCGTCACGCCCTACGCGCTGGGCGGAATGGCAGCGAATATCGCGCTGCGCAGCGCGCTTATCTTCCTCAACATGCCCACCTTGCAGATGCCCGAAGCCTATATTGCGCAAGCCGATACTTTGTTCGACGACGCGGGCGAAGTGAAAGTCGAGGCCAGTCGCAAATTTTTCATGAAATTCATGGGCGCCTTCGCCGATTGGGTCACGCTCGTTGCGAGCGCAAAGGAAGACTGACTGGGAATTGCCACGGCTCGTCGATTGAGTTTTGCGGTCGGATTGTTACACTTGGATTATGGCCTACAGCGATACCGGCAGCCCTAGCCCGACCAAGCCTCTGGCCACGAGCTTTGCCATCCGCGCCATGCGCGCCCGGATCAAGGCTGAGCGATCTTCCGATCAGCGCAAGGCCGATCGCCAGAAATTGCGCGCCCTGCTCTATCAGCGCTTTGCCCAGCGCCTGCGCACAGCCGGCGACGGCATCTGGACCAAGGAATAAATTTTTCGCTTGAGGCACGCTTTTCATTCAGGTGGGCCATGAGCGATAAACTCGCAATCGAGCCGGCGAAGACAGCCCTGCTGGTCATGGATTATCAGGCCGGCATCGTCGCCGGCTATGCGAGCGATCAACACGATCTGCTCGGCCGCACAGCCAGCCTGCTGGCGGCGGCGCGCAAGGCCGGCGTGACAATCATCTATATCGTCGTCGGCTTCCGCCCGGGCTATGCCGAGGTCAGCCCGCGCAATCTCTCCTTCGGCGCCATCCGCCAGTCGGGCCGGTTCCTGGCAAGCGACCCGGGCACGGCGATCCACCTAGCCGTAACCCCCGCCGAAGACGACATCGTCATCACCAAGCATCGGGTCAGCGCCTTTGCCGGCACGGATCTCGAGATGATCCTGCGCGCCAAAGGGATCGAGCACCTTCTGCTTGCGGGCATCGCCACCAGCGGTGTGGTGCTCTCCACCACGCGCCATGCCGCCGATGCCGATTACCGGATCACCATCGTCCGCGATTGCTGTTCCGATCGCGATGACGAGGTCCATCGCGTGCTGATGGAAAAGGTCTTTCCCCGCCAGGCGGCAGTCGTCGCCCTCGCCGATTTGCTCGCCGCTATCCCGGTCTGACGTTGCCTGAGACGAGCACGCCGGGTGCTGCTTGACCCAATCGAGCCCCAGGGCTCAATTGACCGGCAATGGCCGCTCGTTCGCTCCAGCATCTCGTCGTTGAGCCCTATAACGGTCTATGCAACCGGATTCGGGTGATTGCCGCCGCCAAGCGCCTGTCTGCGCTCAGCGGGGCCCGCTGCACCATCGTCTGGGACTGGCCCGATTACGAAACTTTGTTCGAGCCCGATCCAACAATCGAGATCGTCAGCCGGTTTCCCGATTTGCCCGCCGGCCATCTGCGCCTGGAGCCACGGCTCGACCGGCGCACGGCACTGCATCAGCGCCTCCCTCTCGATGGGCCTGCCTGCATTGCGATCACCACCTGTCATCCCTTCGGCAGCACGGCCGATCCCCACTACCTCGCGATGGGCGAATTGCTGCCCTGGTTGCCGCAGCCGCAAGCCGCCATCAGGGAGAAGGCCGGCCTGTTCCGGGAGCAGATGTTTCCCGCCGGTGAGGTCGTTGGCCTGCATATGCGGCGCACCGATAGCGAGCATCCAATCCTCGATTCGCCGAACTGGCGGTTCTTTCACCAGGCTCGCGCCATCGTCGAGTCAGGCGCCTGGCTTTACCTCGCCACCGACAACCGCCGCACCGAACAGCGGATGATCGCCCGCTTCGCCGGCAAGCTGCTGATGTACCCCAAGAACCCGGCCATGAGAAAACGCTGGCCGCGGCCTTTGAACCTCACGGAAACGATCGAGGATTATGCCGACCTGCTGGTGCTGGCGAGCTGCGACTATGTGCTGGGCTCCAGCAAATCCTCCTTCTCCGACTTTGCCAAGGCGCTCAACGGCTCCGCCCGCTCGACCGGGATCGAACGCCTGCCGATCGGAAATCTGACAGCCGATGAGCGCCGCCAGCGCCTGCTGGACGGATTTGCGCGGTTGCCGGTCTATCTGCGCCAGATTCGCCGCGTCATCGAGCCCGGGATCGGCATCGGCCGCGCGGCGCGCAAAGTTTTGCGGAAATCGCGACAATGAGGCGGCCGCTCGAGCAGCCGGATAACGAGAGCGCGTCTCTCGCCATGCCCAGTGGCAGCGGTAATCAATTCAATCTCGCTGAACTGGCAGGCGCATTCGGCGATCTGGGAACACTCATTCCCTTCACTGTCGCCTATACCAAGATGCTGGGGGTCGATCCGGTCGGATTGCTGCTCGCCTTCGGCCTCTCGATGATTGTCGTCGGGCTCTACTACAAGACGCCAATGCCGGTGCAACCGATGAAAGCCATCGGCGCCATCGCCACCACCCAGGCCGCGCAGACAGCGGTAATCACGGCCGGTGCAGTCTATGGCGCGGCACTCGCGACCGGGTTGATCTGGCTGGTGCTGGGCGCAACAGGCACGGCCAAGCGGGTTGCACGCATCATGAGCCGGCCGATCATGATCGGCATCGTCCTCGGCCTGGGGCTCAGCTTCATGCTCGATGGCGCTAGGTTGATGGCGAGCGGTTGGTGGCTGAGCGCGCTCGCTTTGTTCTTCACGCTGCTTTTGCTGCGCAACCGAATAATTCCCGCCATGTTTTTGTTGCTGGCCGCCGGCGTGGCCATCGCACTTATGCGCGATCCCGGACTGCTGGCTGCCCTGGGCGATGTGCATCCGACGCCGCGTCTGCCGGCCATCGCCCTTGGCGCGATCAGTTGGCATGATCTGCTGATCGGGACAGTGTTTTTGGCAATTCCTCAAGTGCCGCTGACCCTGGGCAATGCCGTCCTGGCTATCACGGACGAGAACAATCGCCTGTTCCCCGATCATAGGGTGAGCGAACGCAAGATCGCCGTTTCAACCGGTCTCATAAATCTTCTGGGTGGTGCGATCGGCGGCGTGCCCATGTGCCACGGTGCCGGCGGCATGGCAGGACATGTGGCTTTTGGCGCGCGCACCGGTGGGGCCACGATCATGCTGGGCGGCCTGTTGCTTGTGCTGGCGTTGTTCTTCGGCCGTTCCGTTGGCTTGTTCTTTCAGATGGTGCCGCCGGAAATCCTCGGCGTGATCCTGTTTCTCGCCGGCGCGCAGCTCGCACTCGGCTCCTGCGACTTCAGCAAGGACAAGGGCGAACGCTTCGCGACCGTGCTGACTGCCGGGCTTTCGCTGTGGAATGTCGGCATCGCCTTCGTGATCGGACTTGCCGTCTATCACGCCTTGAAGCGCCGCTGGATCAGGCTCTGATCGGGCGGCACTTTGCGCGCAACGTTCAGTGCAGGAAGGCCAGGATCGCGGCCATCGTTGCCGCCGGCTGCTCTTCCATCAGCCAATGGCCGGAATTGGCGATGACGTCGCCCGTCACATCGCTGGCCACGAAGCGCATGTCGGCTGCCATGGCGATATTGAAGGATTTCTCCGCCGCCGATGGCCAGCACCGGCATGGTCAGCTTGCCGTATTGCGCCAGCATCGCCTTGTTGTCGGCGGCGTCCTGGGTGAAAGCGGCGAACTGTTCGAAGGCATCATGCATGGCATGGGGCCGGGCATAGAGGGTGGCGTAGTGGTTGCGCGTCTGCTCGTCGATCGCCTTCGGATTGGCCGACAGCTCGTTATAGAAACGGTCGAGATAGATCCGCTCGCGGCCGGCGACCAGGCGCTCCACATCTGGCCCGCGGAAATTGAAGTGCCAGAGATGGGGGTCGCGGATGATGATGTCCCAATCGCCGATGCCGGGCAGCGGTGCATCCATCACCACCCAGCGGGTCACCCGCGCCTGGTGCTGCACGACAAAGGCGTAGCCCACCATATTGCCGATGTCGTGGGTCACCAGAGCGACCTTGTCGATCTTCAGAGTAATCCAGCATGCCCGCGATGTCGGCGGCCTGGTTTTTCTTTGTATAGCCTTCGGCCGGATGGGCCGAGAGTCCCATACCGCGCAGATCGGGAACGATGACGGTGTGATCCTTCATCAGCTCTGCCGCCAGCGGCGCCCACATATCGCCGGTATCGCCGAACCCGTGGATCAGCAGCACGGCGGGACCCTGGCCGCCGATGCGCACATAGAGCGTCGTGCCGTTGGTCGGGATGTTGCGCGGGTGGAAGCCGGCCGGGAAGGGCTGGACCTTGGCCCCGGCCGGCGATGTCGCGAAAACAGCCGCCAGCATGAGAAATGCTGTGACGATCGAGGCGATGCGGTAACGGTTCGACAAATTCACGGGGCTTCGCCTCGGCGGTGAAAAAATTGCGCAGGCAGTGGCGAGAATAGCCCCTTGCCATACGGCGGGACAGCCAACATATCCAAAAGCCACCTTCCCTTTGCAGCGGAGACAAGCACATGGATAAGCGCAAGCTCGGTACGCAGGGACTCGAAGTCTCTGCGCTCGGTCTCGGCTGCATGGGCATGTCCGAGTTCTATGCCGGCCGTGACGATGTCGAATCCGAGGCGACGATCGAGCATGCGATCGATCGCGGCGTCACGTTCCTCGATACCGCCGATATGTACGGCGTCGGCCGCAATGAGGAGCTGATTGGCCGCGTCATGCGCCGGCGGCGCAAAGATGTCGTGCTGGCAACCAAATTCGGCAGTGTCCGCGGCGAGGATGGCAGCTTTCGCGGCGTCAGTGGGCGGCCCGACTATGTGCACCAGGCCTGCGATGCCAGCCTGCGGCGCTTGGGCGTCGAGCAGATCGATCTATACTATCAGCATCGCGTGGACGCGAATGTTCCGATCGAGGAGACGGTTGGGGCCATGGCCGAGCTGGTGAAGGCCGGCAAGGTCAAGTATCTCGGCCTGTCGGAAGCAGCACCCCGGACGATCCGCCGCGCCCATGCGGTACATCCGATCAGCGCGCTGCAGACTGAATATTCCCTGTGGAGCCGCGATCCAGAGGACGAAATCCTGCCCACTATTCGCGATCTCGGGATCGGCTTCGTGCCATATAGCCCGCTGGGGCGAGGCTTCCTGACCGGGCAGATTCAAAAGCCCGAGGATTTGGCGGCCGATGACTATCGCCGCAACAGCCCGCGCTTTCAGGACGCAAATTTTCAGAAGAATCTCGCCCTCATCGGCGAGATCGCGGCAATTGCGGCCAGCAAGAAATGTACCCCGGCCCAGCTCGCGCTGGCCTGGGTTTTGGCGCAGGGCAACGACATCGTTCCCATTCCCGGCACCAAGCGGCGCAACTATCTTGACGAAAATCTCGGCGCACTGGATCTCGTGCTGAGCAAGCAGGATCTGGCGCGCATTGACCGCGCTTTGCCGCAGGGTGCCGCGGCCGGCGGCCGCTATTCGGACATGGCAGCCGTCAATCGTTAAGAGCGCCAGGGAAGAACGGCGCGAGGTTGCGCCGGATGCGGGCCTTGACCGGCTCGCCCGGCGCCGGTGCCCTGAATTCCTTGCCGGTCACGCTTTCATAAAGCGCGATGTATTTGCCGGTGAACTCGATCAGGGTTGCTTCCGGTATGGCCGGGATCGGCTCGCGATAGGGATCGCAGCGCGCCGCGATCCACAAGCGCAGAAATTCCTTGTCCAGGTTTTCCGGCTCCTCGCTCCGGCCATGGCGCTGGCCATAGCTTGACGCCTTCCAGTAGCGGCTGCTGTCGGGGGTCAGGATCTCGTCGGCGAGCGTGATGCGACCGCCTTCATCGAGACCGAACTCGAATTTTGTATCGACGAGGATCAGGCCGCGTTTGGCGGCCATGGCGCGGCCGCGCTCAAAGAGTTTCAAGGAGAGGGCCGCGACCTCATCCCATTGGGCCTGGCTCAGCAGGCCACGCTCGACGATGTCAGCCGGGCTGATGGGCGCATCATGGCTGCCGGCCGCGGCCTTGGTCGTGGGCGTGATCACGGTGCCGGGCAGCTTGTCGTTCTTGCGCAGGCCATCGGGCAGATGCAGGCCATACATGGCGCGACGCCCGTCGCGATACATGGGCCAGATCGAGGTTTCGGTCGAGCCGGTCAGATAATCGCGCACCACCATCTCCACCGGCAGCATGGCCAGCCTGCGGCCGACCACCACATTGGGATCGGGATAGTCGAGCACGTGGTTGGCGGCGATATCGGCCGTTGCCTCGAACCAGAACCGCGCGATCTGGGTCAAGAGTTCGCCCTTGAAGGGCACGGCCGCCAGGATGTGGTCGAAGGCACTCTGCCGATCGGTCGAGATCAGGATTCGGCGGCCGTCGGGCAGGTCGTAATTCTCGCGCACCTTGCCGCGGTAATAGCCGGGGAGATCGGGAAACTCCGCCTCGGTCAGCACGCCGGGAATGGCGGCGCGGATGGTGTCGGCAGAGATCATGATGGCGCCTGAAGAGTAAGACGGCGTTTATGCATCGTAGCCGCTGCGCCGACAAGAACTTCGCGAGCCCCGCGGACCGGCCCGGCGCCTGGCATGGCTATTGCGGAGTGCCGGGCGAGCGCCGCCACCAGCTGACGAGATCGCGCAGCCCTTGCGCCAGATCCACCTCGGCGGTGAAACCCAGTCGGGCCCTGGGCGAGCCAGCACCGGCTCTGGTGGCGCTCCCGCCGGTTGCAAACTACCATCACGTCGGGGTGGGCAAATCACAATCTGGCGCGAGGGGCGCCGCGATGCCATTTCCGGTTTCATGCTAGGCACCGTCAGCTTGTCGCTCAAAGTGGCGCTCGGCATTATCCGGCGCCGGGGCCTGATCGCCTTCCTGCGCAAGCTTCCCCCGCTCCACGTCCTGCTGGCGCTCATATTTCCGCGCAACATCGCCTTTGCCGCTGGCGAGGAGGTTGCCGGCGGCCTGGATATGCCCCGGGACGGCCTTCTCGATCGCGAGACCGGCCTTGTCGAGGGCTGGGTGCTGGCGAGGCGCGAACCCATCGATCGGGTCGAAATCCTCGTCGATGGGAAATCCGTGGGCGATGCGAGTATTGCCCTTCCCCATGGGACTATCTGTGCCGGAGCGCCGGATGCCGCGGTTTGCGGGTTTCGAATCTATCTGCCGGCAGGGACCATTCCGCAGGAACGCGACAGTTCTGGCGTCGGCTTCGTGGCCTACGGCCTCTCGGGCCGGGCCTACCCGTTCGCGGCGCAGGAAATACGCCTGGCATCGCGCGCCGCCGATAAGGCGCCCGGCGATCACCGGGTCGCATCGCTCGCCGGCGGGCGGGCGCGGCGCGATGCCCGTGGCAAGATCCGTGTTGCCTGTTTCACCCATGATCTCGAATACGGCGGGGCGCAGCTGTTTCTGGCGGAATTCCTGCGCCAGGCCGCGGGGGACGAGGGGCTGGAGTTCGTGGTGTTTTCCCCGACGGATGGTCCGCTTCGGCGCGATCTCGAAGCGCTGGGCCTGAGCGTGGAACTCTTCCGAAGGCCGTCGAAAACCCGGGAGGTCCGTCACGATCTGGAGAGTGCGGCACTCGGTCGCCGGCTGGCCGATGGCGGCTTCGATTGCGTCCTGGCCAATACCCTCTCCGCTTTTTTCGCGGTGAATGCCGCGGCCGGCGCTGCGATCCCGTCGATCTGGGCCGTCCATGAAAGCTTTTCCCTGCCGGTATGGTCGGCGATCTATGCCGGCTGGGGGCCGGGCCGGGGCTTCATTCGTCGCAGGCTCGACAGCGCTCTGGAACAGGCCTCGGCCGTTACCTTTGTCGCCGAAGCGACACGCCGGCCCTATCTGGGACAAGCGCGAGCGGAGCGGTTCCTGAACATCCCCTATGGCATCGACGTCAGCGCGATCGAACAGTATCTCGCCACCTTCGATCGTGCTGCGATGCGCGTGCGCCTGGCGATCGACCCGGACAGCTTCGTCCTGCTGTTCGTTGGAAATTTCGAGAAGAGAAAACAACAGATCCTGCTGGCGCAGGCTTTCGCCGAGATATCCAGGCGCCATCCTGAGACAGTCCTGGTGCTGGTCGGCGAATTGCCCTCGCTCTATTCCGCCATCCTGCGGCACTACATCCAGGAACGCGGGATCGATGCGACGATCCGCCTGATTCCCGCAACGCCGGAGACATTCCCCTGGTATGGCATCGCCGATGCCTTCGTGCTGCTGTCCGACGTCGAATCCATGCCGCGCGCCCTGATGGAGGCGATGGCGTTCGGCCTTCCGGCTCTGGCCACCAACGTCTATGGCATTCCGGAATTGATCGAGGACGGACGTACTGGCCTTCTCATCCCACCGAATTCGCTATCCGCCGCGGTTGGAGCCCTTGAAAAGCTGATCGGCCTGTCGCAGGCGCAACGCCGCACAATGGGCCTGGCGGCAAATGAGGCCATCGCCCGCGATCACAATTCACGGCGTTATGCCACGGCCTATTCCTCGCTGATCAGGCGGCTTGCCGGCCGGCCTTAAGTTCGGCGCATTCCCGGATTGTGACACCCCTGGCAGCCAATTGTCCGATTTCGGACAGTTTATGCGCAAGGCGTGCTATCTACTGGGCGGCGTATTTCCGCAAATGGCTAGAGAGAGACATGCTGTCTGATCAGGGGCGCGGTACTGTGCGTATTCGCGAAGCTCATTCACCGGCCGCCGCGCTCAAAAATTTTCGCTGCGATACAACGCGAAGCACGATCCAGCTGCTCATAACCAGCACCGGGTTCGTGCTGACCTGGCTCCTCATGTGGCTGTGTCGCGATCAGGGATACTGGATCACGCTGCTTCTGGCTTTTCCGGCGGGCGGCTTCCTGCTGCGCCTGTTTGCCATTCAACATGATTGCGGCCATGGCGCCTTCTTCAAATCGCGGTGGTTGAACGATCTTGTCGGGCGAACGCTGGGTGTGATGACGCTGACGCCCTATAAATACTGGCGGCGGCTTCACGCCGTTCATCATGCCAATTCCGGAAATCTCGATCGCCGCGGCATTGGCGATATCGAGATGCTGACGGTCGCCGAATACCGGGTTCTCCCGCGGATGAAGCAGATCGCCTACCGCCTTTATCGCCACCCGGTTGTTCTGTTCATCATCGGCCCGATTTATCTCTTCATGTTCAAGCATCGCCTGCCTTTCGATCTTCCTCTGACCCAGGGGCAGGCGTGGCAGAGCGTGCTGGGGACGAATCTGGCGATTTTGCTGCTGGTGGCCGGGATGGTGTGGCTTGTGGGGCCGGCTGCGTTCATCAAGATCCAGCTGCCGCTTGTCGTGCTGGCCTCCTCTGCTGGTATCTGGCTGTTCTTCGTTCAGCACCAGTTTGAAGCCGCCTATTGGCAGCGCGAAAAGGACTGGGATTTCCGTCAGGCCGCCCTTGGCGGCAGTTCCTACTATCGGCTTCCGAAGATCTTGCAGTGGATGACCGCCAGCATCGGGCTGCATCACGTGCATCACCTCTCCAGCCGGATCCCGAACTACCGCCTGCAGGAAGTCCTGGATCGGACCCCCCAGCTGAAAGCAACCCAAGCGCTGACGGTGAGACAAAGCCTGGCTTGCATTACCCTCTCCCTATGGGATGAGGATGCGGGAAAAATGATCCGCTTTCACGATCTGGGTCGTGCAGCGCGCTGATCGGGAGCCTCGTTGCATGAGACTTGCGCGCCTCGCTTTTGCCGGCCTTGCGATCATCGTGCTTGCAGGCCTGTTCTCGGGCAATGCCCATGCCCAGACCTTCGGCACGGTCACGCTCGGGCAAGGCGAAACCCGCCAAATCTCGATCGGGCCGACCTTTCGCGATATGCGTGTCTGCAACGACCTCAAGAGCACCGGCTCGGTTGTCATCAAGGTCGGATCCAGCTTCGAACGAACCTTGCGGGCGGGGCAGTGCGCAGAGGATCGCGGAAACGTGATCTTTTTCCGCAACCTCGCATCAGGGATATCGAGAATCACTTATCGCGCGCTCTCCGAGCCCTCGACACGCTGGTACCAATAGCGAACGCTACGTAGTGGACCGTGCTGTCGCGGCAGATTCTTCCCAGAGACACCATATGGCTAGCAACGGCGAGCCGCCCGACATCATGGCGTGTCTTATGTTCGGCTCGTTGTGAAACGTCCCGCCAATGCCGGGTTCGTACCAGGACGAGTCACCGTGCTCGATCAGACGGGACATCGCCGCGGCGCGCGGCTCCTCGCCAAAAGCTGCGGCAAGGCTTTTCAGGAATAGGGTCAGTGATGACATCATGCGCCAAGCCTAAGCTGCCGGTGTCGTATCGCCGCTCAGGATAGCGATGTTTCCGATCGCCACATAGCGAAGGGCAATGCCATGGCAGGGGCCGCAAAGCCGGAAACGTTGCTTCAGTGCCTGCAGCAGGATATTCCAGTTTTGGCGTTCTATTGAGACAGCAGGGGCAAGGAAACGATGGCTAAAAAACTCCAAGACAGGGTTGCTCTCGTCACCGGGGGCACCAGCGGCATCGGCCGGCGCATCGTCGAACGGTTTATCGAGGAGGGCGCGAAGGTCGCCTTCAGCGGGCGCCGGCGCAGCCTGGGCGAAGAAGTCGCCCGGGCCAGCGGCGGCGTGTTCATGGAAGCCGATGTCGCGGACGAATCCGATGCGCGCAAGAGCGTGGAGGCGGTGCAGAAACGCTTCGGGCGGCTGGACATCCTGGTCAACAATGCCGGCGGCCCAGCCAAGGGCGGCCGCGTCGAAGACATTTCGCTGGAGGCGTTCGACGGGGCCATGGCCGTGCATGTCCGCGGCACACTGGCGCATATGAAATATGCAGCACCGATCATGCGTGCCCAGCGCAGCGGCAGCATCGTCAATATCGGTTCCATTGCCGGCCATCGCGCCGGTTATTCATCGTCGCTGATCTATGCGACGGCCAAGGCGGCTGTGATCCACATGACCCGTTGCGTCGCCATGGAGCTGGGCGAAGACGGGGTTCGGGTCAATTCCATTTCGCCGGGTGCGATTGCCACGGGCATCTTCGGCAAGGCAATGGGGCTCGATCACGCCGAAGCCGAAAAAACCGTCGACCGGATCAAGGTGCCATTCGCCGGCATGCAGGCCATTCCCCGGCCTGGAATCGTGGATGACATCGCCCATGCCTGCCTTTTTCTCGCCAGCGACGAGGCCGGTTTCATCACCGGCGAAGACCTGGTGATCGACGGCGGCGTCATCTGGGGCCGGCGGTATTCCGAGCCTGCTCCCGGCGTGGCAGCGATGAAGGAGTTGCTCGCGCAAGACGGGGCCGGAGGCTGAGGCGCTTTTCCGGGCGCCGGGTTAGAGGAGACGAAGCATGGATCAAGTAACCGGCGGTTGCCTCTGCGGCGACGTTCGAATTGTGGCAACGGGACGCCCATACCGGGTCGGCCTTTGCCACTGTCTCGACTGCCGCAAGCATCACGGCGCGCTTTTTCACGCGTCCGCGATTTTTCCCCAGGATGCGGTGACGATCACGGGTGAAACGCACGACTACGAGGGGCGGTGTTTCTGCCCCCGCTGCGGCTCGTCGGTCTTCTCACGCAGCGCTGACGAAATCGAGGTAAATCTGGGATCGCTCGACGCCACCGACCAGTTCAAGCCGACCTACGAACTCTTTACAATCCGCCGCAAATCCTGGTTGCCGCAGTTTCCGCTCAAGAGACGATACGTGCGCGATCGAGACGCCACGAGCCGCTCTGAGGAATAGGCCGCCCGAACGGCGCAAAGGCGCCGCAGCGATGGTACTCTTCGAAAATGCGACCCCTTAGGTATTACATCAACGTCACTTTGGACGGGTGCTGCGATCACCGCGCAATGCTCCCGGACCAAGACTTGCATCGTCACGCGGCCGAGAACCTCAACCAGGCCGATGCCCTTCTCTTTGGCCGGGTGACCTACGAAATGATGGAGGCAGCGTGGCGGCCGCCGGCACCGGCCGGCGTGAGGCCTGACTGGATGGAACCCTTCGCCCGGTCGATCAACGCGGCAAAGAAGTACGTCGTGTCGAGCACCCTGGAGCGGGTCGATTGGAACGCAGAACTCGTGCGCGGGGACCTGGGCAAGGCCGTTCAACAGCTCAAGCGGGAATCGGGCAAGGGATTGTTGGTGGGAGGCGTGACGCTGCCGCTGGCATTGGCGGAGCTGGGATTGATCGATGAGTACGAGTTCGTCGTGCAGCCGAGGCTAGCGGGTCACGCGCCGACGTTGTTCGCTGGGCTATCGAAGCGCATTGACTTGAAGCTCGTGAGCCGGCTGGAGTTCGCTTCGGGGGCGGTAGCGATGCGCTATCAACTGAGACGGTAGCCGGCCGAAGCTTCGGAGAAGCCAAATCCCATCGTGGCGGAGAACCGGCGCACCCTGCCTAACAAAGATGGGCACTGGAATACAACGATTTTTCTGAATGAGTATCAGTCAGTCCTCGCCATCGGCAGCCAACGGGGGGGCGAATTACAAGGAGAGGATTGCAGATCGCAAGTGCTACTCGAGTCGGAATCATCCCGGCCGGGTGACCTGAGCCCCATACTCTCATCCAATGATGAGTAGAGTCCGTTCATCATTTGAGCCTGTCTGGCTCGGTGGTGCAACGGGACGGGGCGCGAAGCCCCCGATCAGTGCGCCTAAAAAGCGGGGGAAATCGGTCATTGGCCGAAAATCGACGGGAGTGGTGCGGCCCTGCAGCCCTTTCGGGCCAGGCACGGTCACGCGATTTTCGCCCGCAGGGCTTGGCCTTGACGGAGAAGGGCCGAAGAGGCCGCGCAAAGGATCGTCAGCCGCATAGGCCGATACCCGAAAGGGTCGCGGGCGAGCCTTGGGCAGGGGAATTCGGTACACCCAAGAGCTTGAAGCAGCCGAAGAATACCCATCAACCCGCCAATAAACCCGCCAAACAACCCGCCAAACAACCCGCCAAATAACTCGCCAAATTTACCCCGTTCAAAACTGTAATACTTTGATATATAATGAGATATGGGCACTAAGAAACCAGACAAAGAACCGGCCAAAAAACCGGCCAAAGACCGAGGCGAATCCATCAGCCTGATGGAGCCGCTGCTGATCAGCGAAGGCTCGCGCCATCGCGGAGCCCTGACCGATCTCGCCCTGGAGCTGGCGACAGAAGAGCGCCGGCTTCCGCCGCTCCCTGCCCGAAAGCCTGCTGTCCTCACTCGCCGATCTCGTGCGCTCGATGAACTGCTACTACAGCAACCTGATCGAAGGGCACGACACGCACCCGATCGATATCGAGCGCGCCCTCAAGGACGACTACAGCAAGGACCGCAAGAAGCGCGACCTCCAGCTCGAGGCCAAAGCGCACATCGCGGTCCAGCAATGGATCGACAGCGGCGGTCTCAAGGGCCGCGCCGTCACGGCGGACGCCATCCGCGAAATCCATCGCCGCTTCTGCGAACTGCTGCCCGAAGATCTGCTCTGGGTCGAAGACCCGGCGACGAAAGAAAAGATCGAGGTCATCCCCGGCGAACTGCGCGACCGCGATGTCGCGGTCGGCAGGCACGTCCCCGTCAGCCCGCCCGCCGTGCCGCGCTTTCTGAAGCGCTTCGAAGAGGTCTACAGCAAGCTCGGCAAGACCGAGACGATCCTTGCGGCGGCGGCGGCACATCACCGCCTCGCCTGGATTCACCCGTTCCTCGACGGCAACGGCCGCGTCGCGCGGCTGATGTCGCACGCCACGCTGCTGGAAGCGCTCGATACCGGCGCCGTCTGGTCGATCGCGCGCGGCCTCGCCCGCAACGTCGATGCCTACAAGGGCCACCTCGCCGCCTGCGACCTGCCACGGCGCAACGATCTCGACGGCAGCGGGCAACCTGAGCGAAGAGACCCTGGCGGAATTCACGCGCTTCTTCCTGACCACCTGCATCGATCAGGTCACCTTCATGGAAAGCCTGATGCAGCCCGACCGACTGCGCGCGCGCATCCTGCTGTGGGCGGAAGAGGAAATCCGCCTCGGACAAGCTGCCGCCGAAATCCGGCGCCATCCTCGAAGCGGTGCTCTATCGCGGCGAACTTCCGCGCGCCGACACGCCCGACGATCGTCGACGCCAGCGAACGCAGCAGCACGCCGCGTCGTCTCGTGCCCTGCTCGAGCGCGGCGTGCTCACCTCGGAGAGCACGCGCGCCCCGCTGCGTCTGGCCTTCCCCGCAGCGCTCGCCTCGCGCTGGATGCCGGGATTGTTTCCAGAGAAGACGGGCTAAGGTACAATGATGGCCAAGAAAATGCGTATACGTAATCGGTGCGGGATTTTCCGCCGGCCTCGGATACCCGCTGACCAGCGACCTACTTTATGCGCTTATGGGACCGCATCGATGGAAAATTTAAAAAACAATTAGAGCATGTGATCAGGTTTCACCATCCAGGTTTCGATCCCAATCGGTTTACGTCATTTCCCAACGTCGAGCAGCTTTTGTCAGAAATGCGCCGGTCGACTGATAGCTCATCCACGTGAGTCGCCAATACGAAGGAAAATTCACGAAAGAGAAATTGAGGAACCTTCAAAGAGACCTTCTGCTGAAGATAGCGGACTGGTTCCATTAGTTATCGAATAAGTGAAGCCGAGCGCTCCCCGCAATGAATGGCTGAAGGAATTTCGCGATCGGTCAGAAGGAGAACGCGGCAATCATATCGTTCAATTTGGATTTGATCCTGGACGAACTGCTATTCGGAGACGACATTAAAAGCGCGAACTACGGTGTTCCTCAAGGACGAAGACAGTCCAATTTTGCTCAAACCTCATGGTTCACTAACTGACAACTCGAAAACGAGCTGGGTTCCTACTTAACGGATAGCAGGCGCAACCACTTTGGAACAAGTAATAGTGAGAACGCGATATACGCATTCCGAGAATTCAGAACACCAATTACCAAGTCAGATAGAGAATTTACACGCCCCTGATAGTGCCGCCGGTATATCTCAAGAATTTCGACAAACCGGTGTTTCGTGCACTTTGGAACAATTGCACCGCTGCGCTGAGCACAGCAAAGAAGGTTGTCTTTCTCGGCTACTCGATGCCGCAACGTTGGACGCCCAGTACATAATGCGTTGCGGCTTCATAATCAGCAACAGGGCGAAACGCCTGATGAGGGTAAACGGCAACCGCCCACAGGTCCTGCCGAAGTCGTCGATCCCGTGAATCCTGATCAGGGGGCAGCCCGACGCGTCGAGAGCGTTGCCGGCCCGGGGCATCACTGCAAATGGATATCAACGCCGGTGGCAGAGGCGGGGATCGGGGCGGTATGAGCAAGGTCGATGCAATTTCCGATGACGACACCGAAATTGAAGACCGGCGGCTGTGTTCAAACTGCGTTAGCGAGACCGACCCTGCGCGCAGAGATCGAGAAGGACGGGGTAGTCGAGACGCCAAGGAATTATCGGGACAAGGTCTGCAAGACCTTCTCAATCGAGGATATGGCAGATCACATTGAATCCCGCGTTTGAGAGTCATTAATGCGCACTCCCACCACCGCAGACTTCAATCAATACGCCATGAAGAGCCGACCCTGAAAGCAGGTATGACTGGGAACGCGAGGGCGAGCCTGTCGTGTACGTGATTAGCGAAGCGTGGAGATCGATGAGGCCGCCGAAGATATCAGGCAGGTGCTTGACGATAGAACTTCTGTACTGGACAGCGACCATATCGGCGAGGAAGACCCGTTCGATGAGGCTGCTCATTACACCTCTAAGGACGTCGACGATTACGAGTACCGCGAAAATTGGCGTTATTTTGAAGAGCCTGAAAACGGAGAGCGCGCTCTCGTAGCGCTGCGGCGGAAGCCACCTTGGAAAACGTTTTCGAAGGCGTGACGGACCACAAAACACATGATGGAAAAGCGGCCATCGTTGAAGCAGGCCCAGGAACTGATCTACCGGCTCTGTTTGGCGAGGATATTTCAGTCTGAATCAAAATTGGAACAAGCGCTGAGCTGCCCGATAAGAGATATCGGGCATCACCGCCAGCCGTTGCAGCCGTCGCAGGGCGCATGAACGCGTGAGGTATTTCTGTTTTTTACGGAGCGACCACCCAGTGTCGCGATTGGCGAAGTTCGCCTCCTGTCGGTAGCCAGTCAGGACGGTTCGATTCTTCTGGTACAGTACGGCTACTCGATGTGAACGTATTGAGTGGCTGTTTATGTGGAAGAGGCAGATCTTGATTGGTAGCTACACCAATCGTCTGGAACGTCAGGAAATTCCTCCAGCGCGTGAGTGACCGCATCACAGCGCCCGTGATGCCAGACGACGAACCGTTAGAGTACGCACGGTAAAATTGCTGACTACCTGGCAACTCGAACCGAGCCCGCGCTTGATGGAATACTGTACCCTTCCGCCCAGGGTTTTAGACGGCGGCGTCAACGTCATGTTGTTTCACAAGCAGCACTTGTTTCGCCCATCGATATTCCCGCAAAGGTAGAGGGTATCAGGGCGACACACCGGGCACAACACTGAGGACGGATGGAGGAAAGAATATTGGTATTTGAGGAAGCGGCCCCAACAGAGCAGGAAGGCTAAAAAGAAAATTGGTTCCCGACCCGATCTGGCTGCTCTTCGACGCCGAAGCTCTATGGCGACTCAAGTATGACTTGCGGGAGCCTGACCTTGGCGCTGGATATGAAAACGCTAACCGTGCATCACGTCACAGCGGTAAAATTCAATCCATCTTTGAGGTGTATTACGGTTCGGAAAAAGAGATAAAAACAAGTTTGAATTGTCATGAATTATTACTAATTTTAAGAGCATATAAGATGTAACTCAACGAAGTACAACTAACATAACAAG